>NZ_JAYFSI010000006.1:0-598490 GCF_034929455.1 Amycolatopsis heterodermiae | reverse complement strand
ACGGTCAAGAACACGTGGAACGGCAACGTCGGCAACGGCGGTAGCGCGAGCTTCGGCTTCAACGTGACGTACTCGGGGTCGTACGCCCCGCCGTCGAACTGCAAGCTCAACGGCGGGGGGGGGGGGGGCCGGGGGGGCCCCCCCCGCCGGCATCGTCACATTGGCGGTCGCTGTCATCCGCCGATGAGCTTGTTCAGCGCTGCGTTGGCGTCGGCGGTCGCCTGGTCGAGCGTCTTCTTGCCGGTCAGGTACGCGGTCAGCATGTCCTTGACCGGGTTCTGGCCGGACTCCACGTCACCCCACTTCGGGCTGGCCGGCACGGCCTTGCCGTTGGTGGAGGCCTTCGCCATCACGCTGCCCATCGGGTCCTTGTCCAGGCCGGTGAGGTCGGTCGACGTACCGGGCACGACGCCGGCGGCGGCGAGCTGGCTCTGGTACTTCGGGCTGGAGAGCAGCTTGATGTACTCCTTGGCCGCGGCCACGTTCTTGCTGTTGGCCGGGATGGCCAGGTTCGAGCCACCCAGGAAGACCGGGGCGCTCTGGCCGGCGGTCTTGCTCGGGATCGCGAACGCGCCGGTCTTGGCGGTCAGGCTCGGGTCGGTCTTCGCGGCGGTCGCGACCTCCCACGGAAGGCCGATCATCATGGCCACCTTGCCGGCACCGTAGACGGTCGCCTGCTGCGGCTTGGCCTCGTCGGCGTCCTTCGGCGCCTTGGTGCCGGAGGTGTCGACGAGCTTCTTGTAGAAGTCCAGGCCCGCCTTCGCACCGGCGCTGTCCAGCGTCGCCTTGAAGTTCTTGCCGTCGGGCTGGGCGATGTCGCCGCCGTTGTCCCAGATGAACGAGAGCAGCGCGTACCAGTTCTGACCCGGCATGTAGAGCGCCTGGAAGTCGGGGTCGGAGCCGAACTTGGTCTTCAGCTTGCCGATCGCGTCGACCCACTCGTCGTTCGAGGTCGGCGTCTTGGTGATGCCGGCCTGCTCGAACATGTCCTTGCGGTAGATGACCTCACGGTTGGCCGCGTAGAACGGGACGCCGTAGACCTTGCCGTCGTAGGTGCCCGAGTCGGCGAGGCCCTTCAGCCACTGCGAGCCGTTGAAGCTGTCCTTGTCGGCCGTCAGGTCGGTCAGGACACCGTCGTTCGAGGCGAACGCCGCGGTCTGCGTGTTGCCGATCTCGATCACGTCCGGCGGCGCGCCACTCGCCAGCGCGGTGGTCAGCTTCTGCTGGATGCCGTCCCACTGCTGGACTTCGTACTTGACCTTGACGCCCGGGTGGGCGGCCTCGAACTCCTTGTTGAGCGCGTCGGTCAGCGTGGCCGGGGCGGAACCCGTCATCAGCCAGACCGTGACGTCGCCGGTGATCTGCGCGGGAGCACCGCTCGACGAAGCGGCGGTGTCGGTGCCGCTGGAACCCGCGCATCCCGCGGTCGCGAGGGTGACTGCGGCGGCGCCCGCCGCCAGCTTGAGCCAGCGTTTCACTCGTTGCCGTCCTTTCGATGCCCGGCCACCGTGGCCAGGCGCCCCAAATGGTGTAGACCAATGTTGGGGTTAGAGTGGTACGTACCACAGGCCCTGTCAAGGCGGTTGCCAAGACGTTGTAATTGCTCCAGGCACTCTGACACGGAGTAGTCACACCGTTACCGCGACCTGCGCGAAAGGTGGCGGAAGTCGTCCGAATAGGAGGGTGTCCCGGACGTTTTTCACCGGCCCGGGTGGCTATTCCGGTACGCCGGAATAGCGCGGCGCGGGCGAAAGAAAGCCGCCCCGGGACGGGTCCCGGGGCGGCGGTCAGGCGAGCGTTGCGCCTGGTGGGACCGGGTGCCGGCGGGCGCGGTGCGCGGCCATCCGCACCGGCGCGTTGACGACGCCGAAACCGCGATAGCCACCGATCCGCTGGACCACCTCGAAGAACACGCGCGCGCCCGCGAGGGCGGTGTAGAAATGCAGGAACTCGCCGTGTTCGTCACGGTCGTGGAGCACGGAGTGCGCGCGCAACCGCGCGATCCGTTCGGCAGGCAGATCGAGCCGGGCGGCGAGGTCGTCGTAGTAGTTGCCCGGGATCTCCAGCAGCGGCGCGCCGAGCGCGAGCATCTTCCCGGCCGCGGCGACGGCGTCCGCGCACGCGAAGGCGACGTGCTGCGGCTCGGGCACCGCAGGCGCCCACTCCCCGCGCCGGACCAGGGCGCTGTCCAGGGTCAGCCGGACGTCCCCGGCCGTCACCACGCGGCTGCGCACCAGCCCGAACGGCGCGGCGAACTCCACGACCGGGGACGGCGCCAACCCGAGCACCGAGCGGTAGAACAACGCCGCCTCGTCGAAGTGGTCGAACGGCTGCGTAAGGGCGACGTGATCGATTCCGAAAACCCCGGTACCCACGGTCGTTTCGCCGGTCGGCTCGAAGTCGCCGCGCCACTCGTCGTTGCCGCAGAGGAACAGTTGGGTGCCGTCCGGCGCGGCGACCGCGGCGAGGTCCGCTTCCCGCGGTCCGTGCGTGCGCGGCAGGACCGGCGCGAGCAGCGCTTCGGCGCGGCGGGCCGAGCGTGCGGGGTCGGCGCTCGCCAGCGCGACCGCCCCGATCGCGCCGCCGGTGTCCCCGCCCTCGTTGACCAGCACCCGGGCCTCGCCCTGTTCCCACAGCTCGACCGGCTTGCTGCGGTGCACGCCCGTGCGCGCGAAGCCGAGTGACGCCAGCACCGCGCCGGTCCCGGCGCCCGCGCCGCCGACGACCTCGGCGAAGGCGTGGCCCGACAGGCGGGGCGCCGGCGGCAGGTCCAGCACGCCGAGGGACTCCTTCAGCGCGAGCAGCGAGCGCATCGCGTCGACCGCGGCCGGGCGCGGGTCGGACTGGCGGTAGACGTCGTTGAAGACCTCGAGCGACAGCGGGCCTTCGTAGCCGGTGGCGAGCACGTGCCCGGTGAACGCCGTCAGGTCGAACTCGCCCTGGCCGGGGAAGAGCCGGTGGTGGCGGCTCCACGGCAGGACGTCCATCGGGAGCCGCGGGGCGTCGGCCAGCTGGAGGAAGAAGACCTTCTCCCCCGGGATCGCGCGGATCGGCGCCGGGTCGTGACCCTTCGAGAGGATGTGGAAGCTGTCGAGGCAGACGCCGAGCGCGGGGTGCGCGGCCCGACGGACGATCCGCCACGCGTGCTCGTACCCGCTGACGTGCCGGCCCCAGGCCAGCGCCTCGTAGGCGATCCGCATCCCGCGTTCCGCGGCGCTCTCGGCGAGCGTGTGCAGCTGTTCGGCGGCCAGCTCGTCGTCGTCGATCGCGTCCGGCGACACGGACGAGCAGACCAGCACGGTGTCCGCGCCCAGCTCGGCCATGACGTCGAACTTGTGCGCCGCGCGGCGCAGGTTGGCCCGGTGCAGCGGCGGCGGCACCGCCTCGAAGTCGCGGAACGGCTGGTAGAGGTCGATCGAGAGGCCGAGGTCGTCGCAGCGCTTCCGGATCTCGGCCGGGCCGCTCGGCGAGACGATCAGGTCGTTCTCGAACAGCTCGACGCCGTCGAACCCGGCCGCGGCGGCCGCGGCGAGCTTGTCCTCCAGCGTGCCCGAGAGGCAGACGGTGGCGATCGCGGTACGCGGTTCAGGCCGCACGGGCGGTCCCTCCGTCCAGGGTGTCGAAGTGGCGGAGCATGCGCGCGGGGTCCGGTTCGACGCCGGTGAACAGCCGGAACGACTCGGCGGCCTGCAGCACGACCATGCCGCCGCCGTGCAGCACCCGGCAGCCGCGGGCGCGGGCGGCCTCGAGCAGGGCGGTCTCCAGCGGGCGGTAGACGATGTCGGCGACCCACAGCTCCGGGCGCAGCAGCTCGGCCGGCAGCGGCGTGCCGGGGTGCGCGGCCATGCCGGTGGGGGTCGCGTGGACCAGGCCGTCGGCGTCGCGGACGGCGTCCAGGCCGCCGGTGACCGCCCGGTCCGCGCCGAACCGGTCCCGCAGCGCGCCGGCGAGCCGGGCCGCCCGCTCGCCGTCGACGTCGTGGACGGTCAGCCGCCCGATGCCCGAGGAGAGCAGCGCGTGCGCGACGGCCGCGCCCGCTCCCCCGGCGCCGAGCAGGACGACGTCGTCACGCCGGACGTCCGGCAGGCCGCGGCGCAGGCTGCGGGCGAAGCCGGTGGCGTCGGTGTTGTGCCCGGTCGCGCGGCCGCGGTCGAAGACCACGGTGTTGACCGCGCCGAGGGCTTCGGCCTCGGGCGAGAGCTCGTCGAGGTGCGGGAGCACGGCCTGTTTGGCCGGGTGGGTGATGTTCAGGCCGTCGAACCCGGCGAGCCGGGCGGCGTCCAGGACGTCGGCGACCGGGCGGCGCAGGACGTCGAGGTCCAGGAGGCGGTAGACGTAGCGCAGGCCGAGCTCGTCGGCCTCGCGCTCGTGCAGGGCCGGGCTGGCGGACGGCCCGATGCCCGTGCCGACGAGCCCGATCAGGTAGCTGGTCACGCGGCACCCCTCCGGATTAATGTACGAACTAGTGAGTTCACAGTAGCGCGGCGCCCGCCCGTCCGGAAGTCCTCGACTAGAGTGAGGGCGTCGACCAGCAGCGGAGGGAGCCCGGTGGCCGCACCATCGTCCGAGGCCGAACGGCAGCGCGACAAGGAACGCACGCGCGCCGACATCCTCGAGGTGGCCACGCGGGAGTTCGCGGACAAGGGCTACACCGGCGCCCGCGTCGACGAGATCGCCGCCCGCACCAGCACGACCAAGCGGATGATCTACTACTACTTCGGCGGCAAGGAACAGCTCTACCTCGCGGTGCTGGAGCGGTCGTACGCCGCGATCCGCACCCTCGAGTCGCAGCTCGACGTCGAGCACCTCGAGCCGGAGGAAGCCCTGCGGGAGCTGGCCGCGCTGACGTTCGACCACCACGAGGCCCACCCGGACTTCATCCGGCTGGTCAGCATCGAGAACATCCACCACGCGGAGCACCTCAAGCAGTCGGCGATCCTGGCCGGCCTGGCCGACCCGGCGCTGGGCGGGCTGACCCGCATCCTCCAGCGCGGCCGCGCGGCCGGCCGCTTCCGCGCGGACGCCGACCCGCTGGACATCCACATGCTGATCAGCTCGTTCTGCGTGTTCCGGCTGGCGAACCGCCACACGTTCCAGGCGATCTTCAGCCGCGACATGCTGGACCCGGCCCGGCGCAAGCACTACCGCGAGATGCTGGGCGACCTGGTCGTCGGCTACCTGACGGCGCTCTAGCCGCCCCCGAAAAGGATCTCTTGACTCTCGAGGCCTCTTCTTCCACTCTGTATTAACTAACCAGATCGTACATTAGCAACCCGCTTCCCCGCCGACTCTGAGCAACGAAGCACGGACGTCAGGAGCACCCCTGTGACCGCATCGATGCCCCGCAAGGCGGCGCTGGCCGCCTGGATCGGCAGTGCGCTCGAGTACTACGACTTCTTCATCTACGGCACCGCCGCCGCACTGGTGTTCAACAAGGTCTTCTTCCCCGCCTCCTCCCCCGCGACCGGCACACTGCTCGCCTTGGCCACCTTCGGCGTCGGGTACGCCGCCCGGCCGGTCGGCGCGTTCATCCTCGGCCACGTCGGCGACCGCTTCGGCCGCAAGCGGGTCCTCGTCTTCACTCTGCTCTTGATGGGCTTCGCGACCTTCGCCGTCGGCTGCCTGCCGACCTACGCGACCGTCGGTGTGCTCGCGCCGGTCCTGCTGGTCGTTCTCCGCCTGCTGCAAGGACTTTCCGCGGCCGGCGAGCAGGCGGGCGCGAACTCGATGTCGCTGGAACACGCTCCCGAACGCCGTCGCGCGTACTTCACCAGCTTCACCCTGAGCGGCACGCAGGCCGGGCAGATCCTGGCCACCGCGATCTTCCTGCCCGTCGCCGCACTCCCCCAGGCCGACCTGCTGACGTGGGGCTGGCGGATCCCGTTCTGGTGCAGCGCGGCCGTCGTGCTCGTCGGCTTCGTCATCCGCCGCAAGCTCGACGAAACCCCGGTGTTCGCCCGCACCGACGTCGCGAAGCTGCCGGTCGCGGTGCTCTTCCGCAACCACTGGGCCGACGTCCTGCGCGTGGTCGTCGCCGCCACGATCGCCTCGGTCAGCACGATCTTCACCGTCTTCGCGCTGAGCTACGCGGTCAACACGATCGGCCTGGCGCGAACCCCGATGCTGTGGGTGGGCGTGCTCGCGAACATCGTGGCGCTGGCAGCGATCCCGCTGCTGGCCGGGCTCGCCGACCGGGTCGGGCGCAAGCCGGTGTTCATCACCGGCTGCCTCGCCTGCGGCGTGCTGATCTTCCCCTACCTGTGGTCGATCTCGATCGGCTCGTACGCGCTGCTGTTCGTGCTCGGCATCGTCCTCTTCGGCGTCGCGTACTCCGGCGTCAACGGCGTCTGGCCGTCGCTGTACGGCGAGATGTTCTCGGCGCGCGTCCGCCTGTCCGGCATGGCGATCGGCACCCAGCTCGGCTTCGCCGTAGCGGGTTTCGCCCCGAGCGTGGTGGCGGCGATCGGCACCGGAAAGTCCGACCGGCTCGGCGTTTCCATCTTCACGGCGGCGGTCTGCGTGGTGGCGGCGATCGCCGCGGCGACGGCCCGGGAGACCTACCGGGTGCCGACCGCGGAACTCGGCGGCAAGCCCCCGGCCAGCACCCCGGAGTCCACCATGGTCACCTCCACTGTGGACGGTTAGCCAGCACCAGCCCGAGCACCGTCACCACGACGCCCGCGGTCAGCAGGGTGCCGCCCAGGCCCACCTCCGGTCCGGCCGCGAAGTACCGGAGGAGCCTGGACGCGCCCAGCCCGAACCCGGCCACCACCAGGACCGGCCCGAGCACCAGCGCCACCCGGCCGGTTCCCGGCACCCGCACGACCTTCGCGAACACCGGCGGCTCGTCCTCGTCCGCCGGATCGGTGCCGCGGTAGACGGCGGTGATCGGCCCGAACGTCACCCGGTCGCCGTCGCGCAGCAACCGGGCCTGCCGCGGCGCCAGGGCCTCGCCGTTGACCAGGGTGCCGGTGCGCGAACCCGCGTCGGACACCCAGGTGCCGCGCGCGTCACGCCGGATCCAGGCGTGCCGCGGGCTCACCCGGTCCGAATACAGCCTCAGGTGCGCCTCCGGCCCACGGCCGACCAGCCACGAGCCGCGGCGCACCGCCAGTCTCGCCACGGCCCCGTCGAGCGTCTCGATCGTCGCCGTCTCCCGTTGTCCCATCGCCCCTCCCGCCGTTTCCCGGCAGAGCCGGGAAACGGCGGGAAGATACGTCAGGGTTTGGGCGCGGGCTCCGGGGCCTTGACCCGCTCCAGCAGCAGCTGCGCGACGTCGCGGACGTCGACGTTCTCCGCCTTCTGCTCGCTCTGGCGCTGGACCAGGCCGTCGGTGAGCATGGAGCGGCAGAAGGGGCAGCCCGTCACGATCGTCTCGGCGTCGGTCGCGATGGCCTCGTCGACGCGCTCGAGGTTGATGCGCTTGCCGATCTGCTCCTCCATCCACATCCGCGCGCCGCCCGCGCCGCAGCACAGCGCGCGGTCCGCGTGGCGGGGCATCTCCTCCAGGGTCGCGCCCGTGGCGCCGACCAGCTCACGCGGCGGGGTGTAGACCTTGTTGTGCCGCCCGAGGTAGCACGGGTCGTGGTAGGTCACCTTCGGGCCGTCGTCGACCGCCTTGACCGGCGTCAGCTGCCCGCCGCGCACCAGCCGGTTGAGCAGCTGCGTGTGGTGGACGACCTCGTAGTGCCCGTCGAGGTCCGGGTACTCGCGGTTGAGGGTGTTGAGGCAGTGCGGGCACGTCGTGACGATCTTGCGCAGCCGCTCCTCACGGCCCTCGAACACGGCGTTGAGCGTCTCCGCGGTCTGCTGCGCCATCATCTGGAAGAGGAACTCGTTGCCCGCGCGCCGCGCCGGGTCGCCGGTGCAGGACTCCTCCTTGCCGAGCACGACGTACTTCACGCCGGCGATGTGCAGCAGCTCCGCGGTGGCGCGGACGGTCTTGCGGGCGTTGTCGTCGAACGCGCCGGCGCAGCCGACCCAGTAGACGTACTCGACGTCCTCGGCCAGCTCGCCGTCGAACACCGGGACGTCGAAGCCGAGGTCCTTGGTCCAGGCGAGGCGTTCCGAGTTGTTCTGGCCCCAGGGGTTGCCCTTGGTCTCCAGGTTCTTGAACAGCCCGCCCAGCTCGGTCGGGAACGCCGACTCGATCATCACCTGGTAGCGGCGCATGTCGACGATGTGGTCGACGTGCTCGATGTCCACCGGGCACTGCTCGACGCAGGCGCCGCACGTGGTGCACGACCAGAGGACGTCCGGGTCGATGACGCCGTTGTCGGCCTCGGTCCCGACGAGCGGGCGCGCACCCTCGTGCTCCTCACCGCTGAGGATGTAGGGCGCCTCCTCGAACATGTTGTCGCGCAGGCTCATGATGAGCAGCTTGGGCGACAACGGCTTCCCGGTGTTCCAGGCCGGGCACTGCGACTGGCAGCGGCCGCACTCGGTGCACGTCGAGAAGTCGAGCATGCCCTTCCACGTGAAGTCGCCGATCTTGCCGCGGCCGAACGTGTCGTCCTCGCCCGGGTCCTCGAAGTCGATCGGCTTGCCCGCGGACTCCATCGGCAGCAGCGGGCCGAGCGCGTCCGGCAGCCGCTTCGCGGTGACGTTGAGCGGGGCCAGGAAGATGTGCAGGTGCTTGGAGTAGAGCACGATCGCCAGGAACACGAGCATCACGCCGATGTGCAGCAGCAGCCCGACGGTCTCCAGCACCTCGGTCGTCCCGTGCCCGAGCGGCTCCAGGAGGTTCCCGACGCCGAGCGAGACGTACGCGCCCGAGTCGTAGGGGAAGTTGCCGGACGCCGAGGAGGCGCCGCGGAAGAAGAACATCGTCCACACGACGTTGAAGATCATGAACAGGATCAGCCACGCGCCGCCTGTGTGCGAGCCGAAGAACCGCGACGCGCGGTCCTTGCGCTCGGGGGCCTGCTGGATCCGGAGCACGGCGAACACGCCCAGCGAGACGGCCACCATGACGGCGATGAAGTCCTGCAGGAAGCCGAGCACCGCCCAGTGCCCGATCCACGGGATCGCGAAGTCCTCGTCGAAGAGGGCGCCATACGCCTCGAGGTAGACCGAAGCGAGGATCACGAAGCCCCAGAACGTGAACAGGTGCGCGAGGCCGGGCACCGACCACTTGAGGAGCTTGCGCTGGCCGAAGACCTCGCGCAGCTGGGCGGCGGCGCGCTTGCCCAGCTCGCCGGAGCGTTTGGTGTCGGGCTGGCCCGCCTTGATCAGGTGGTACAGGAACAGGACCCGGCGCCCCGCGACGGCGAGGCCGACGGCGGTCATGAGCAGGCCGAGGATGAGACGAACGAGCACGGGTCCTCCGGACGTACTTTGAAGGAAGGCTCAGTGCGAGCCGGTGTAGTAGCGGCACGCCTTGCACGCGTACCGCATCTTCGCGACCCGCCAGTGTTTCCGGTACAGATCGAGGTCGGGCGACCGGCGGACGCCGAGGCGCTGGTAGCGCCCGGGACGGCGGCGGCCGGTTTCGTACTGCTCGGTCGCGCGGCCGAGGTGGGCGCGCCGCAGCACGCACCCCCGCGTCCGGCAGCGGCCGAGGGCGGTGCGGCAGAACCGGTGCAGCAGCACCAGGTCCGGGGCGGGCCCGTCCCCGGCGATCTGCTCGACCACGCCGTAGCCGGGGTGGTCGCCGGGTCCGGTCAGCCGGACCGGCAGCCCGCAGTACACGCATTTGAGGGTGCAGGTGAGGCAGCCGGTGATGTGCCTGAGCCGCGGGTCACGCCGGTCTTCGGAGGGGTTTCCCCGGACGCGCGACGTCATGGAGCCTCCTCCGGCGACTGTGAACGGCTGTGATCGGCACCACTTCGTTCTACTGGAGAGTAATGACGGGCTCACTGCACGCGACAGGTCCGAACGGCCTAGTTATATTGAGCCGCACGGCGTAATTTTTGAGGCAAGGCATGCCTAACTGTCCGCCTGCCGGACGCTGCTATGTCGCAAATCGTACGTTCGGCCCTGCTGCGCCGAAGGTGTCCCCCGCCACAATCCTGGGCATGACCTATCACCCGGTCCCCTACCGGCCCGCCCGCCTGCCCGCCGCCGAAGCCACGTCGAACGTCGCCGAACTCCGGCAGCGGATGGAGCAGCGCCGCTCGGTCCGGATGTTTTCCCCCGACCCCGTCCCCGAAGACGCGGTGCTGGACGCGATCGCCGTGGCCTCCACCGCCCCCAGCGGCGCGCACCAGCAGCCCTGGACGTTCGTCCTCGTCTCGGACCCCGAAGTGCGCCGGACGATCCGCGAAGCCGCCGAAGCCGAGGAACAGATCTCCTACGACGGCCGGCTCGGCGACGAGTGGCTCGAAGCCCTGCGCCCGCTGGGCACCGACGCCGTGAAGCCGCACCTGACGGACGCGCCGTACCTGATCGTCGTGTTCCAGCAGCGCTTCACCCTCGACTCCGGCGGCGGCGTCCACAAGAACTACTACGTCGACGAGTCGGTGGGCATCGCGGTCGGCATGCTGCTGACGGCGCTGCAGGTGGCCGGCCTCGCGGCCCTCACGCACACGCCGTCCCCGATGCGCTTCCTGGGCGAGCTGCTGGGCCGCCCCCGCAACGAACGGGCCTTCGCGGTGATCCCGGTCGGCTACCCGGCCGACGACTGCGTGGTCCCGGACCTGCGGCGCAAGTCCCTGGACGAGGTCCTGGTCCGCATCTGACGCACTGGTCGTGAGCGGGAAACCGTGTTCTGACGGACCGGCGTTGGGCGACCTGCCGGAACACCGCTGGTCCGCGACAAGCAAGGCGGCACCCAGCCACCCCCACCGCACCAGAAGTCACACGCGCCACGCCGGTACCGGTCGTGAGTGTTCAGAAGGGTTCTAACCCTTCTAAACACTCACGACAGCCGCGGCAGATTCAGCAAGTGGGTAGGTCGCCCGGCAGCTGCGCGAACACCGGGCCCGACCCGTAGTCCGCGCCGTGGTCTCGCCACCACTGCGCCTCCTCGTAGGTTTCCACGCCCGCCACCGACACCTTCGCGCCCGCCAGGTGGGCCACCTCGGTCAGGGCGGCCAGTGAGCGCACGACGAGCGGGTGGCTCCGGCGCGACACCAGCGTGCCGGCGATCCGGACCGTGCGGATCGGCAGGTCCGCCAGGAAAGTCACGTCGCCGGCCGCGCCGAAGTCGTGGATCTCCGCCGGGATGCCGATCTCCGCCAGCACCTTGAGGCTGTCGACCGCGTCGCCGGGCTCGGCGAGCAGGGTCTCCGCCGGGAAGGCGGGGCGCAGGCGCTCCGGCGGCATGCCCGTGTCGTCCAGCACGCGGCGGATCTCGCCGACCAGGTCGGGGTCCGCGGCCTGGTGCGGGCCGAGCTCGACCACCAGCGGCACCTCGACGCCCGCCGCGGTCAGGCGTTCGGCCGCCGTGCGCAGGAGCCACGTGCCCAGCGGGAGCGCCAGCCCGGTCTCGCCGGCCAGCCGGACGCACGTCTCGTGCGGCAGCACCCCTTCGACCGGGTGGGTCCAGCGCAGCCGCGCCTCGATCGCGGCCGGCTCGCCGTCGGCCAGGTCGGCCAGCACCCGGTAGCCGATCTCGACCTCGCCGTTCTCCCACGCGCCCGCCATCGACGCGGCGAGGCCGAATTCGTGGCGGTCGCGGCGATCGTGCTCGCGGTCGTAGAGGCCCCACTGGTTGCCCGCCCGCTGGGCGCGGCGCAGGGTCAGGTCCGACGCGCGGAGCAGCTCGGACGGCGCGATCTCGCGCGGCGGCCGGTGCACGACACCGATGCTGGCCGAGACGGCGACGCCGTGCCGGCCGTCGACGTACTCCGGTTCGGCGAGCTCGTGGTTGATCCGGCGGACCAGCGTCCCGACGTCCGGGGTGTCCTCGCCGTTCTGCACGACCACGCCGAACTCGTCGCCGCCGATCCGCGCGATGAGCGCCTTCTCGTCCTCGAACACCATTTCCAGCTTCCGCGCGACGCCGCGCAGGAGCTTGTCGCCGGGGTCCTGGCCGAGGCCGCCGGTGATCAGCGAGAAGCCGTCGAGGTCGAGGTGGAACAGCGTGATGCCACGGTCCTGGTCGGCCTCCCGCAGGGCGTTTTCCAAGCGGGTGCTGAAGAACTGCCGGTTCGGCAGGCCGGTCAGGACGTCGTGCAGGGCCTGGTGGCTCAGCCGGCGCTGCAGCAGGGACACCTCGGTGTCGTCGTCGACGAGCGTGATCAGCTGCTGGGCCTCGCCGGTGGCGTCGCGGACGACCGAGGCCACGAAGGTGGCCCACATCGGCTCGCCGTCCCGGCCGATCAGCCGCCGGCCCGCGCGCAGCTTGTGCAGCCGGCCCGACAGCAGGTCCGCGTACCCCTCCCGCAGCACGTCGACGTCCTCCGGGTGGACGAAGTCGAACAGGGTCCGCGACGCGATCTCGGCCGGGGTGCGGTTGAGCGTCTTGGCGAGCGCCGCGTTGGCGCGCAACACCCGGCCGTCCAGCTCGGTGACCGCGACCCCGCTGGCCGAACCGGTGAAGACCTCCTCGAACTGCGCGCGCGTGATGACCTGCTTGCGCCGGGTTTCCTGCTCCACCTTGAGCAACGCGCGGCTCAGGCCTTCCTGTCTCTTCTGGATGTCTTCACGCAGCGATTCGCTGTAGCCGGAGCTGAGGGCACCGAGCACCAGCACGACGCGTTCTCCGAGCTTGTCGAGGCCGCGCAGCTCCGGCTCGCGCAGCAGGCCCTTGCCCAGCACCTCCATGGTGCGGCGCAGGCTCTCCGGGCCGACGCAGCGCAGCTCGACCAGGCGCCCGCCGGCGGCCGCGGCCTCCTCGGCACCCGGCGGGTCGCTCGCGACCGCCTCGAAGAGCCAGCCGGTGAGGATCGTCAGCTCGGCTTCGATCTCGTCCGGCGTGTGCGGCAGGTAGGCGGTGGTGCTGACCAGGTAGGCCCACTTGCGCGCGAGGGTACGGAGCCGCCGCGCCGCTCGTTCGGCGGACGGCTTCGCGCGCGGGGCGCCGCCGCGGGGATGGGGAGCAGTCACTTCAGCCTGTCCAAGGGTCTGGTGCGCACTCCGGCTCGGGTAACCGACACATCCTGTCGTGAAATGGTGTCACGCGCACTGATCAGTGTTCATCCAATCGAGTGATAACCCTGAGCAGTTATCCCCATTCGGTCGTGCAGCCACGACCGGGTGGCGTCCCGGTACAGGCCCGCGTTTTCGTGCAGCGCAACGGAATGACCCGCGCCCGGCAGGACGAACATCGACAGTTTCGACGGATCCCGGTAATACGGCGCCTCCTGCGCCCGCAGCGTCGCCGCGCTCGAACAGTCGCGCAGGGCGAGCAGCCCGCAGAAAAGCACGTCCTTTTCCCCGACGACCTGGAAAACCGGGACGGTGATTCCCCACGTCGCCGGCAGCACGATGCCGAACAGCGCCACCGTGCCCATCCCGGGCACCGAGACCTGGTCCTTCGTGGCCTCGTCGGCCGCGATCACGGCCGGATCGGCGTCACCGGCGGCGTAGAACAGCCCGGCACGCGCGCCCGGCCGCGTCGTGAAGTACAGCGGGTCGCTGCCCAGGTGGGAGAGCTGGCCGTCCAGCAGCGCCGGTTGCAGGCCGAGCGCCGCGCCCAGCGCCAGCACCGGCAGCGCGGGCAGGTGCGTGATGCCGGTCAGGATCACGCCGTCGACGTCGTGGTAAGTGCCCGCCTCCACGGCGACCACCCCGGACCCGACCGAATGGCCGACGATGACGACCTTCGTGAACGACGTCCCCCCGGCGCGCCCGGCCCACAGGTGGCCGATCACCTCGTGCAGCGCCTCGGCTTCGGCCTGCACGGTCAGCGGCAGGCTGAGCGGGCGGCTGCTGCCGCCGGCGCCGAGCTGGTCCGCGGCGAAGGTCGCGTACCCGTGCGAGGCCATGTCCCGCTGGTAGGAGTAGCGCTCCGGCTGGTACGGCAGGTCCCAGTACGCGCTGTTGTACGTGCCGCCGTGCACCAGCAGCTGGACGCTGTCCGGCACGGCGCCGGCGGGCAGGCACAGCCGGCCGTGCACCTTCGCGGGCGCGCCCGGCACGAGCGGCGGCAGCCCGGGGCCGGTGACCGGCAGATCCGTGTCGGCGCAGGAGATCGCGGCCGCCTCGGCCGGCACCGCGGCGGTCAGGGACCCGAGCAGGACCGCGCAGGCGAACAACGCCGACGTCAGCTTGACCGGCAGTCTCACGCCGTTCTTCCCTCCGGACGGGTGACGAGCTGAGGACCACGAAACACTACACCTGGTAGCCGATCGGGCACCGTCAGGTCGGCCGCGGCACGACCGTCATCGGCAGCCGGTTCGGCTGCATCGTGGCCTTGAGCTGCGCGTGGACCTTCTTGCCCGGCACCGGGACCAGCCGCCAGCGGGCGCCGATGGTCGCGGCGACGATGCCGATCTCGGTCGGCGCGAACACGTGCCCCGGGCACAGCCGGGGCCCGGCACCGAACGGGATGTACGCGCCCTTCGGCAGCTCCGCGGTGCGCCCGGGCGCCCACCGGTCCGGGTCGAACCGGCCGGGATCGGGGAACCAGCGCGGATCCCGGTGCAGCGTGTGCTGGCTGACGGCGACCTCGCTGCCCGCGGGGATCCGGACGCCGCCGAGTTCGACGTCTTCGCGAGCCCGGCGCATGAGGATCAGCGGCGGGGTGCGGCGGACGATCTCGTTCACGATCTGGTGCGTGTACCCGAGTTCCGGCAGGTCCTCGAACCGCGCGGGACGGCCGCCGAGGACGTCGTCGACCTCCGCGTGGAACCGGCGCTCGACTCCCCTGTGCTGCCCGAGCTCGTGGAAGAACCAGGCCAGCGCCACGGCCGTCGTCTCGGCGCCGGTGGTCAGGATGGTGATGACCTCGTCGTGCACCTGGCGGTCGGACATGCCCTCCCCGGTGTCCTCGTCCCGGACCGCCAGCAGCATCGACAGCAGGTCACCGTGGTCGGCGCCGTCCTTCCGCGCGGCGACGACGGCCTTGCCGATCACGTCGCGCAGCCGGGCCGCGGCGGCGTCGAACCGGCGGTTCGCCGGGATCGGCAGCCGTTCCACGAACTTCGGCGAGAACGCCCGGACCAGCACGTACTTGAGCATGACCGGGATCGAGCGGCGGATCTCGGCGAGCACGTCGTCGCCGAGGGTGGTGGAGAACAGCGTCTGCCCGGCGATGGTGAGCACCAGGTCCTGCATCCGCTGGTCGAATTCGACGACTTCACCGGGCTGCCACGAACTCGCCAGCTCGTCGGCCAGCGTGGTCATCGTGTTCTCGGCGTAGCCCTCGATCCGCGCCCGGCCGAAGGCGGGCATGACCATGCGGCGCTGACGGCGGTTGTGCTCACCGTTCGACGTGGCCAGGCCGTCGCCGAACAGCGGGCGCATCTTGTCGAAGACCAGGCCCTTGTCGAACTTGTCGGCGTCGGTGGCCAGCACCTGCCAGGACAGCTCCGGGCTGGTGACGACGTGCACCGGCAGCGGGCCGAGGCGGAGGGTGACGACATCTCCGTGCGCGGGCAGGGAACCGAAGAGCTTCAGCGGGTCGCGGAGCAGGGCGACCGTGTGCCCGAGCACCGGCCAGCGACCGGGGACGGCGCGCGGCTCGTTCGTCACCGGGCACACCCTAGGACCGGCGGGGAGAACGGCGGCAGTCCCGCCACACGAACGGATGAGCGGCGCTAGACTCCGCCACGCCGCAGGGGTTCACGAGGGTGGGAGGGCACATGGCCGGGGAACGGGGCTGGGTACCGCCGGAGGTCGACACCACGGTGCCGAACCCGGCGCGGGTCTACGACTTCTGGCTCGACGGCGACCACAACTTCGCCGCCGACCGGGAACTCGGCGAGCAGATCCTCCGGATCATGCCGGGCATCCGCGACGCGGCCCGGCTCAACCGCGCGTTCCTGCGCCGCGCCGCGCGGTACATGGTCGACGCCGGCATCCGGCAGTTCCTCGACGTCGGCGCGGGCATCCCGACCGTGGGGAACCTGCACGAGATCGTCCAGCAGGCCGACCCGTCGTGCCGCGTGGTGTACGTCGACCGCGAATCGGTCGCGGTGGCCCACAGCGAGCTGCTCCTGCAGGACAACGACCGCTGCGCGGTGCTGCAGGCCGACCTGCGCGACGTCGACGAGATCTTCGCGGGAGCGGGCAAGCTGCTCGACCCGGACCAGCCGACCGGCGTGTTCATGTTGCTGCTGCTGCACTTCGTGCCCGACTCGTGGGACCCGGCCGGCATCCTCGCGCGGTACCGCGAGCGGCTGGCCCCGGGCAGTTTCCTGGCGCTGACGCACGTCGCGGCGGACACCGAGTCGACCGGCCTCGACGAGGCGATCGAGGTCTACACGAACCGCCAGAACCAGCAGAACCAGCCGTTCCCCCGCACGCACGACCAAGTGCTGCGCTTCTTCGACGGCTTCGACCTGGTCGAGCCGGGCCTGGTCGGCTGCGCGATGTGGAACCCCCAGGGCGCCGGCGACATGTCCGACGACCCGGCGATCAACACCCTCCCGTACGGTGGCGTCGGCCGGAAACCCTAGAAAGCCGGAGCCCGAATCCCGAAAATCCCGATTTCCGAATATCCGCGGCCGCCCGGAATCGTCGAAACGTTTCGACGTCGCGCCGCGGAACATTCGCGTCGCCCCGGCGGACAGTGACGCCTATTGCCGCGATGTCACTACAGGTCAACCCCTCCTGGGCGCGCTCCCACAGAATCGTGACACTGGACAAAAACTGGCCGTGAGCTGGAGAAAGATCCGCTATCAGCGGCGTTCGACGAATTCGACACAAGGGCCTCGTCGAATACGAATCGAATTATTGGCAGACTGATAACAGTGCTTGTGTTCCGGGCTGGTGTCCCTTATCTTCTTGCCATCGTCGATGCGCTTCGACTCGCACATCCCTACCGCCATGCCCTCAGGAGGCCGCCCGTGGTCACGATCAACGACGTCGCCAATGCCGCGGGGGTGGCCCCCAGCACGGTGTCGTACGTGATCAGCGGCAAGCGCTCGATCTCGCCGAAGACGCGGCGACTGGTCGAGGAGAGTATCCGCAAGCTCGGGTACCACCCGCACGCGGGGGCCCGCGCGCTCGCCAGCAGCAAGACGAACGTGCTCGCCCTGGTCGTCCCGCTGCGCACCGACCTCAACGTCGCCGTGGTGATGGAGTTCGTCGCCGCGGCCGTCACCGCGGCCCGCGCGCACGACCAGGACCTGTTGCTGCTGACCAAGGACGAAGGCCCGGCCGCGCTGCAGCGGGTGGCGTCCTCGGCCATCGCCGACGCGCTGATGGTGATGGACGTCGAGGCCGCCGACCCGCGCGTGCCGATGCTCATCGCGCTCGACCTGCCGGTGGTGCTCATCGGCGTGCCCGACCACCCGGCCGGGCTGAGCTGCGTCGACCTGGACTTCACCGCGGCCGGCGCGGCGTGCGTCGCGCACCTGGCCGACCTCGGCCACCGCTCGATCGCGCTGATCGGTCCCTCCCCCGCCGTGTACCGGCGCGGAACCAGTTACGCGACAAGGTTCCTGCGCGGCTTCGACGAAGCCGCGCAGGGCCGTGGTGTCCGCGCGGTGAGCCGGCCCTGCGCGCACTCCTACGAAGCGGTGAGCGCCTGCCTGGACGAGCTGCTCGCCGCCGACCCGGGCTTGACCGGACTGGTCGTCCACAACGAGGCCGTGCTTCCCGGGCTGCTCTCGGACCTGCGCCACCGCGGTCTGCGCGTGCCGCAGGACATTTCGGTCGTCGCCGTCTGCCCGGACACCATGGCCGAACAGCATCCGGTCGCGCTGACCACCGTCGCCATCCCGGCCGAGGAGGTCGGCGCCCAGGCCGTCGAGATGACCATGCGCCGGCTCGGCGGCCACACCACGCCGGAGGTCCGGCTGCTCGGGCCCCGCCTGACCCGGCGCGACAGCACCGCCGCGCCGCGCACCTGACCCGGTTCTGCTCCGCCGCCGAAGGGGAATCACCATGTCCGTAGCCCGTCGCGCCCTTTTGCTGGCCGCGAGTGCCGCGCTCCTGGCCGCGTGCAGCCCCGCCCCCGCCCCGCAGACGGCGAACGCCCCCGCCGCCACGTCCGTCACCGAACTCGACTACTACGCCGACGAACAGGGTTCCGCGGCCTGGCAGAAGATCCTCGACGCGTGCGCCGCGCAGACCGGGATCAGGATCGAGCGGCAGACCGTGCCGACGGCGCAGATGCTGCCGAAGATCCTGCAGGGCGCGAGCTCGAAGACACTGCCGGGCCTGCTCTTCACCGACAACCCGACGCTGCAGCAGGTCGCCGCCACCGGCGCGCTGACCCCGCTGTCGGACTACGGCATCTCCGCCGACGGGTACTACCCGGGCATCGTGAAGGCCGGTACCTACCAGGACAAGGTCTACGGTGTCGCGCCCGGGGTGAACGGGCTGGCCCTGATCTACAACCAGGACCTGCTGACGGCGGCCGGGGTGCGGCCGCCGTCGACCTGGGACGAGCTGAGCGCCGCCGCGGCGAAGCTGACCAAGGGCGGCAAGTACGGGCTCGCCTTCTCCGCGATCCCTTCGGAAGAGGGCACCTGGCAGTTCCTCCCGTTCTTCTGGAGCAACGGCGCCGAACTGTCCCGGCTGGACTCCCCGCAGGGCGTACAGGCCCTGACCTACGTCACGGGCCTCGTGACGAGCGGGTCGGCGTCGAAGTCCGTGGTGACGTGGAACCAGAACGACGTCGCCGACCAGTTCGTCGCGGGCAACGCGGCGATGATGGTCAACGGCTCGTGGAACCTCGCCCGCCTCGACGAGCAGAAGGCGCTGCACTACGGCGTCGTGCCGATCCCGGTGCCGAAGGCGGGCGCCAAGCCCGTGGTCGCCCTCGGCGGCGAGGTCGGGGCCGTGCCCGTCACCAGCGGGCCCACGCAGCAGGCCGCCGGGAAGGTGCTGTCCTGCATCCTCTCCGAACCCACCATGCTGCGGTGGAGCAAGGCCCACGCCTACATCCCGTCGAAGACGGCCGTCGCGGCGAAGTTTGGCGCGGAGCAGCCGGCGATGCAGGCGTTCGTCGACGAGGTCGGCTCCGCCCGCTCCCGCACCGCCGAGCTCGGCGAGAGGTACCCGAAGGTCTCCCAGGCGCTGGCCGACGCGGTCCAGGCGTCGCTCACCGGGAAGCAGTCCGCCGACCAGGCCCTCAAGACCGCGCAGCAGGCGGCCGGGTCGTGAACCTCGCGGCCCCGGTGCCGCGGCGAAGACCACGGCGGGACAACCGGTTCACCGCATGGGCGTTCCTCCTGCCCGCCGTCGCCTACGTCCTGGTGTTCTTCGGCTACCCCCTGGTCGCGAACCTGGTGATGAGCACGCAGGACTACACCGTCAAGTCGTTCTACACCGGCGAAGCGCCCTTCGTCGGCTTGGCCAACTACGCCGCCGTGCTGACCGCCCCACTGTTCACGACGGCGGTGCTGAACACGGTGCTGTTCACCGCCGGGTCGCTCGTCTTCCAGTTCGGCATCGGCCTCGCGCTGGCCGTGTTCTTCACCGGGCGCTTCCTCGGCAGCACGCTGCTGCGGTCGCTGCTCCTGCTCCCCTGGCTGCTGCCGCTGGTGGTCAGCGGCGCGGTGTGGCGGTGGATGTTCGACCAGGACCACGGCGTGCTCAACGCCGCGCTGCGCCTGACCGGCGTCGGCGCGGTCCCGTGGCTGAGCAGCACGGGCTGGGCCCTGCCGGCGGTGATCCTCACCAACATCTGGATCGGCATCCCGTTCAACCTGGTGATCCTGCACGGCGGCCTGCGCGCGATCCCCGCGTCGCTGCACGAAGCCGCCGCACTCGACGGCGCGGGCGCGTGGCAGCGGTTCCGGCACGTCACCTGGCCGCTGCTGCGCCCGGTCACCGGGATCGTGCTCATGCTCGGGCTGGTCTACACGATCAAGGTGTTCGACGTGATCATGGTCGTCACCGGCGGCGGCCCGGCCAACGCCACGCAGACGCTCACCACGTGGTCCTACCGGCTGTCCTTCCAGGACTTCACGTTCGGGCGGGGTGCCGCGGTCGGCAACCTGCTCATCCTGGTGGCGACCGGGTTCGGCCTGCTGTACCTGCGCTCGGCGAAGGCGACCCTGGCCGAGGCGGCGACGTGAAGACCGCGGCCGGGGTGGTGATCGTCGCGGTGCTGCTGTTCCCGCTGTACTGGATGGTCAACGCGTCGCTGCAGCCCAGCGGCGCGCTGCTGCGGCCGGACCCGGCCTTCTTCCCCATCGGAGGCACGCTCGACGGTTACCGCAGGGCCCTCGCGACGCAGGGACCGAACCTGGTGTCCAGTGTGGTCGTGGCACTGGGCACGGTGCTGGTGTCGCTGGTGGTCGCGGCGCCGGCGTCGTACGCGCTGGCGCAGCTGAAGGTCCGCGGCGGGCCGGTGCTGGTGTTCGTGCTGATCGTCGTGCAGATGATCCCGGGCATCGTGATGGCGAACGCGCTCTACACGGTGTTCTCCAACCTCGGCCTGATCGACAGCTACCTCGGGCTGGTGCTGGCGGACTCCACCGCGACCATCCCGTTCGCCGTGCTCCTGCTGCGGGCGTTCATGATCTCGGTGCCGCGGGAGCTCACCGAAGCGTCCCGTGTGGACGGTGCCGGGTACTGGCGGACGTTCTTCTCGATCATCCTCCCGGTCAGCCGCAACGCGCTGGTCACGGCCGGGCTGTTCGGGTTCCTGTTCGCCTGGGCGGACTTCCTGTTCGCCGTCACCCTCACCACCGGGCAGTCGTTCGAGCCCATCACGGTGGGCATCTACCGGTTCGTCGGCAACCAGTCCGCCGACTGGAACGGGATCATGGCCACCGCCGTCCTCGCCGCGATCCCCGCGGCCGTGCTGCTCGTCGTGGCCCAGCGGTACGTCGTCGCCGGGCTGACCAGCGGCGCCGTCAAAGACTGAGGAGTCCGCGTGATCACGACGACCGAAGACGGCCGCTCGATCGAAGTGCGGGTACGCCACGAGGTTCTGCTCGTCGAGCCGTGGGGCGCCGACAGCCTGCGGGTGCGAGCCGGGCGGCACCGGATCCTCGACGACGTCCCCGGCGCGCTCCTGCCCGCGAAGCCGTCCGCCGCCACGGCCGAGGCGGACGAGCGGACCGGCCGGGTGGTCAACGGCGCGCTGACCGCGCTCGTCCAGGTGGTGGACACCGACACCGGGCCCGACGCGCAGCTGCGGTTCGTCCGCACGGACACCGGCGAGGAGCTGCTGTCCGAGCAGCGGGCGCACTTCTGGTGGCCCGGGTCGCGGCTGTTCATGCCGTCGCGCAACGGCTACGGCCGGCTCGAGCAGCGGTTCACCGCCTACGACGGCGAGCGGATCTACGGCCTCGGCCAGCACACCCACGGCCGGCTGGACCAGAAGGGCCTGGTACTGGACCTGGTGCAGCGCAACGCCGAGGTGTCGGTGCCCTTCCTGCTGTCCAGCCGCGGGTACGGCTTCCTCTGGAACAGCCCCGCGGTCGGGCGGGTCGAGCTGGCCGCCAACGGCACCCGCTGGGTCGCCGACGACGCCCGCCAGGTGGACTACTGGATCACCACCGGCGACGACCCGCGCCGGCTGCTGGGCCACTACGCCGACGCGACCGGGTACGCGCCGATGCTGCCGGAGTGGGCGACCGGCTTCTGGCAGTCGAAGCTGCGCTACCGCTCGCAGGCCGAGCTGCTGGCCGTGGCCCGCGAGTACCACGAGCGCGGGTTGCCGCTTTCCGTGATCGTCGCGGACTTCTTCCACTGGACGCACCTGGGCGACTGGAGGTTCGACCCGGACGGGTGGCCCGACCCGGCCGGGCTCGTGCGGGAGCTGGCCGCCCTGGGCGTCAAGCTGATGGTGTCGGTGTGGCCGTCGGTCAGCCCGCTGTCGGAGAACTACCGGGAGATGCAGGAGCAGGGCCTGCTCGTCGCGGCCGAGAACGGCGTGCCGGCGCACGCGCCGTGGAAGGACAAGGGGTTCGACGTCGAGCTGCCGGTGGCCTTCTACGACCCGACGAACCCGGCGGCCCGGCGGTTCCTCTGGGACAAGGTCAAGGAGAACTACTACGACCTGGGCGTGCGCGCGTGGTGGCTGGACGGCGACGAGCCGGAGCTGCAGCCCGGCCACCCGCACAACCTCGGCTTCCACGCCGGCCCGGGCGCGGAGGTCGTCAACCTCTACCCGCAGGTCCACGCCCAGGCGTTCCACGACGGCATCCGCGGTGAGGGCGACGACGAGGTCGTGCTGCTCAGCCGCTCGGCGTGGGCCGGCAGCCAGCGCTACGGCGCCGCGCTGTGGTCCGGTGACGTCCCGGCGACCTGGGCGTCGCTGCGGGCGCAGGTACGGGCGGGCCTGAACGTCGCGATCGCCGGGATCCCCTGGTGGACCACGGACATCGGCGGGTTCCACGGCGGCGACCCGGACTCGCCGGAGTACCGCGAACTGCTCGTCCGCTGGTTCCAGTACGGCGTGTGCTGCCCGCTGCTGCGGCTGCACGGCTTCCGCGACCCGCGGCCGCCGTTCGGGCCGGAGATGACCGGCGGGCCCAACGAGGTGTGGTCCTACGGCCCCGAGGCGCTGGGCTTCATCGAGGACGCGCTGCGGCTGCGGGAGCGGCTGCGGCCGTACCTGGCGGCGCAGATGCGGGTGGCGCACGAGCAGGGCGTCCCGCCGATGCGGCCGCTGTTCGTCGACTTCCCCGCCGACGCCGTCGCCTGGGACACCGACGACCAGTTCCTGCTCGGCCCGGACCTGCTCGTGGCGCCGGTGCTCGACGCCGGCGTGACCCATCGGGCCGTGTACCTGCCCGAAGGTGCACTGTGGACGGACGCGGTGACCGGGACCCGGCATTCGGGTGGTACCAGCGTCGACGCGGCGGCCCCGGCCGGGCGCATCCCGTTGTTCCTGCGCGACTCCGCGCGGCTCCCGATCGGGAAACCGTGACCCGCTGTCCATTACGGGCAGTTCGTCCCCGGCCGCCTACACCGCCTCTCGCGGCGCGCGCAACATACCTACGTCGGGTATTGGGCGAAAGGTAACGAGACGCTCACATTCACAGCCGGATCGTAACTATCGGATTGTTCGCGGGGCGCGAAAAGAACCGCCTGTTCCCCTTATGCTGCGCCGACTACGAGCGTAAAGACTCTTGAAGGGCAGCAGGTGATCGGCTTCCTCCTCCGCCGTCTCGTCAACTACGTCGCGCTCTGCCTGGTCGCCACGTTCGCGGCGTTTTCCCTGGCCTCGCTGGCTTTCAGCCCGCTCGACGGCCTGAAGCTGCGCAACCCGCCGCCCCCGCAGGCGACGATCGACGCCAAGGCCGCGGAGCTCTACCTGAACCAGCCGATCCCCGAGCGGTTCTTCACCTGGCTCGGCGGCGTCTTCCAGGGCGACTTCGGGCGGACCATCACCGACCAGCCGATCACCGACGAGCTGCTGCGCCGGATGGGCGTCAGCCTGCGGTTGTTCGTCCTCGGCATCACCATCGGCATCGTGATCGGCGTGCTGGTCGGCGTGGTCAGCGCCATCCGCCAGTACAAGATCAGCGACTACCTCGCGACGACGTTCTCGTTCGTGGTGCTCTCCACCCCGGTGTTCGTCATCGCGACCATCCTCAAGGCCGGCGCCCAGTCGGTGAACGACAACCTGCTGGACGGCTACCAGTTCTTCATCGTGCAGGGCGAGAACTCCAGTGGGCTGAGCGGCGGGTTCGGGGAGGCGCTGCTCGACCGCGTGCAGCACCTGATCGTGCCGACGCTGGCGATCGTGCTCACCCAGGTCGCCTACTACAGCCGGTACCAGCGCTCGGCGATGCTCGACGTCCTCGGCTCGGACTTCCTGCGGACCGCGCAGGCCAAGGGCCTGACCCGGCGCCGCGCGCTGTTCAAGCACGGCCTGCGCACCGCGCTGATCCCGATGGCGACGCTGTTCGCGTTCGGCTTCGGCCTGCTCGTCACCGGCGGCATCTTCACCGAGAAGATCTTCGGCTGGTACGGCATGGGCGACTGGCTGGTCACCGGGATCCAGCAGCAGGACACCAACATCGTGGCGACGGTGACGCTGTTCATCGCCGTCTGCGTGCTGTTCGCCGGCTGGCTGTCGGACGTGCTGTACGCCGTGCTCGACCCGAGGGTGAGGATCTGATGTCGGCCTCCGTGAACGAAACCGAGGCGGCCGCCACCCCCGCGGGTGCCCCCGTCGACCTGGCCGTCGCCGGCCCCGCCTCGCCCGGTGCCGGGCGCGGCAAGCTCGTGCTGCGCCGCTTCCTGCGCAACCGCGCGGCCGTCGCCGCGCTCGGGTTGATCGTGCTGTTCTACGTGCTGGCGTTCACCTACACCTGGTACTCGCCATGGGCCTACGACGAGCTGGACCCGACGTCCTACCTGCTGCCACCGGACGGCTCGCACTGGTTCGGCACCAACCAGATCGGCGGCGACGTGTTCGCGCAGACCCTGCGCGGGCTGCAGAAGTCGCTGACCATCGGGCTGCTGGCCGCGCTGTTCTCCACCGGCGTCGCCTCGGTCGTCGGGGCCGCGGCGGGCTACTTCGGCGGCTGGACCGACCGGATCGCCATGTGGGTCGTCGACCTGCTGCTGATCCTCCCGCCGTTCCTGATCATCTCGATCCTCTCGCCGGCCTTCCGCGGCAGGACCTGGCTGATCCTGGTCGGGCTGATCGCGCTGTTCCAGTGGATGATCACCGCCCGGATCGTCCGCGGCATGACGCTCACCCTGCGCGAGCGGGAGTTCGTGAAGGCGGCCCGGTTCATGGGCCAGCCGGCGCGGCGGATCATCGCCAAGCACATCGTGCCGAACATGGCGTCCCTGCTCATCATCGACGCCACGATCAACGTCGGCGTCGCGATCATCACCGAGACTTCGCTGTCGTTCTTCGGCTTCGGCGTCCAGGCCCCGGACGTCTCGCTCGGCACCCTGATCGCGGCCGGGTCCGACGCCGTCCGCACGTTCCCGTGGCTGTTCTACATCCCGGCGGGCTTCCTCGTGGTCACCGTGCTCGCGGTGAACTTCGCCGGTGACGGCCTGCGAGACGCGCTGGACCCGGCGTCGAGCCGGTCGCGGCGCAAGGAGCGCAAGCGCGTCGAGGCCGCCACGAAGTCCCCCGCCGAGACCGTTTCCGCTGGAGCCGTTTCATGAGCAGCACCGCACTCGCCCTGGGCGCGGAGACCGGCAAGCCGACCGGGACCGTGCTGGAGGTGGCCGGCCTCGACGTGTCGTTCCCGTCCGAGTCGGGCCGGGTGCACGCCGTGCGCGGGCTGTCCTACCAGGTCGCCGCGGGCGAGGTGCTCGGCATCGTCGGCGAGTCCGGATCGGGCAAGTCCGTGTCGTCGCTGGCCGTGATGGGCCTGCTGCCGCCGCAGGCGCGGATCTCCGGGTCGATCCGGTTCCAGGGCAGCGAGATCATCGGCCGCTCCGACACCGAGCTGTCCCGGCTGCGTGGCAAGAAGATCTCGATGGTCTTCCAGGACCCGCTGTCTGCGCTCACCCCGGTGTACCCCGTTGGCGCGCAGATCGCCGAAGCCCTGCTGGTGCACGGAAAAGGGGTGGTCACCAAGGCGCAGGCGAACGCCCGCGCGGTCGAGCTGCTGGACTTGGTCGGGATCCCGAACGCCGCGCAGCGCGCGAAGGCGTTCCCCCACGAGTTCTCCGGCGGCATGCGCCAGCGCGCGGTGATCGCCATCGCGATCGCCAACGACCCGGACCTGATCATCGCCGACGAGCCGACCACCGCGCTGGACGTCACCGTGCAGGCGCAGGTGCTGGAGGTGCTCAAGACCGCGCAGGAGGTCACCGGCGCCGGCATCGTGATCATCACCCACGACCTCGGCGTGGTCGCCGGGTTCGCCGACCGGTTGATGGTGATGTACGCCGGGCGCGCGGTCGAGCAGGGGCCGGTCGAGACGATCTACGCCCGGCCGCGGATGCCGTACACGCTCGGGCTGCTGGGCTCGATCCCCCGGGTGGACGCGCACGAGAAGCAGCCGCTGGTGCCGATCGAGGGCCAGCCGCCGTCGCTGGTCGGCCTGCCGCCGGGCTGCCCGTTCTCGCCGCGCTGCCCGCTGGTGACCGACGACTGCCGTACGGCGGAGCCGGAGCTGCTCACCATCACCCCCGGGCGCCCGGACACGAGCGTCGACACCTCGCACCGCGCGGCCTGCATCCACACCGAGGTCCTCGACCGGCCGGACGCCGACGCGGCCGAGGTCTACGGCGCCGAACTCGTCGAGGAGCCGCCGCTGGCGGCGCTGCCGCGGGCCGAGCGGACGACCGTGCTCGACGTCCGGGACCTGGTCAAGCACTACCCGGTGACCAAGGGCCAGATCCTCAAGCGCCGCGTCGGCACCGTCCAGGCCGTCGACGGGATCAGCTTCGACATCGTCGAGGGCGAGACCCTCGGCCTGGTCGGCGAGTCCGGCTGCGGGAAGTCCACCACGCTGATGGAGATCCTCGAGCTGGTGAGCCCGGCCGCGGGCTCGGTCGCCGTGCTCGGCCAGGACGTCGCGAAGCTCGACGGCAAGGCGCGCAAGGCGATCCGCCGCGACCTGCAGGTGGTCTTCCAGGACCCGATGGCCGCACTGGACCCGCGGCTGCCGGTCGGCGACATCATCGCCGAGCCGATGCGGGTGCACGGCTACGACCGGGCGGCGATCGACCAGCGGATCCCCGAGCTGCTGCACCTGGTGGGGCTGCGGGCCGAGCACGCCGAGCGCTACCCCGCGGAGTTCTCCGGCGGGCAGCGCCAGCGCATCGGGATCGCCCGGGCGCTCGCCCTGGAGCCCAAGCTCATCGTGCTGGACGAGCCGGTCTCCGCGCTGGACGTCTCCATCCAGGCGGGCGTGATCAACCTGCTCGACGAGCTGAAGGCGAAGCTCGGCCTGTCGTACCTGTTCGTCGCGCACGACCTGTCGGTGGTGCGCCACATCGCCGACCGGGTGGCGGTGATGTACCTGGGCAAGATCGTCGAGATCGGCGACGTCCGGACCGTCTTCGAGCAGCCGCAGCACCCCTACACGCAGGCGCTGCTGTCCGCCATCCCGATTCCGGACCCGGTCAAGGAACGCGAGCGGACCCGGATCATCCTCACCGGCGACCTGCCCAGCCCGGCGGACCCGCCGTCCGGCTGCCGGTTCCGGACCCGCTGCTTCGTGTTCGCCCAACTGTCCGAAGAGGACAGGCAGCGGTGCGTCGAGGTCGAGCCGCCGCGCGAGCCGCGCGCCGCCGACCACGACGTCGCCTGCCACTACGCCAAGACCCGCGAAGTCGTGTAGCCACGCATCCGTTGGCGCACAGGAAAAGAGAGGTACCCGATGAACCGACGGAGGATGGCCGCCGTCATCGCCCCGGTGGTGGCGCTGACCCTCGCCCTCGCCGCCTGCAGTGGCAACTCTGGTGGCGGGAACAACGCGCTCCAGGACCAGGGCGCCCAGGGCGTGAAGACGGCCGACATCAACGAGAAGCCGCTCGACCAGGTCAAGGACGGCGGCGACTTCAAGTGGCCGGTCGACCAGCTGCCGGACAACTGGAACGTCGACCAGGTCGACGGCACGCCGCTCGACGGCCAGAGCATGTTCGGCGCCATCTTCCCGTACGTCTTCACGCAGAACGCCGACGCGACGGTCAGTGAGAACCCCAACTACGTCACGTCGGTCAAGCTGGTGAGCACCGACCCGCAGGTCGTCGAGTACCAGCTCAACCCCAAGGCCAAGTGGAGCAACGGCCGCGCGTTCTCCTGGGAGGACTTCGCCGCGCAGGCCAAGGTGCTCAACGGCAAGGACCCGGCCTACGAGGTCTCGCAGACCACCGGCTACCAGGACATCGCGAAGGTCGAAAAGGGCACGAGCGACCTCGACGTGAAGGTCACCTTCGCGAAGAAGTTCGCGGAGTGGAAGTCGCTGTTCGCGCCGCTGTACCCGAAGGAGCTCAACGCCGACGCGGAGACCTTCAACAAGTCGTTCGCGACCGAGCCGAAGATCACCGCCGGCGTGTTCAAGGTGCAGAAGATCGACCAGACCGCGAAGACCGTGGTCCTCGAGCGCGACCCGAGCTGGTGGGGCACCCCGGCCAAGCTCGACACGGTCACGTTCAAGAAGGTCGAGCGCCCGGCGCTGGCGGACGCGTTCGCCAACGGCCAGATCGACTTCTACAACCTCAACAACGACGTCAACGCGTTCAAGCGCGCGCAGGGCGACCCGAACACGGTGATCCGCCAGTCCACCTACCCGGACTACACGCACCTGACCTTCAACGGCGCGAGCTCGTCGATCCTGGCCGACAAGGACCTGCGCCTGGCGATCGTCCGCGGCATCGACACCGTCGCCATCTCCAAGGCGATCCTGGGGCAGATGCAGAAGGACACCCAGCCCCTGGGCAACCACATCTTCCTCAAGGGCGCCAAGCAGTACGTCGACAACTCCGGGCCGTACAAGTTCGACGCCGAAGCCGCGAAGAAGCAGCTCGACCAGCTCGGCTGGAAGACGGCCGGTGACTTCCGGGCCAAGGACGGCAAGCAGCTGAAGGTGCGGCTGATCATCCCGACCGGCACGCCGATCAGCCAGCAGACCGGGCAGATCCTGCAGTCGCAGCTCAAGGCCATCGGCGTGAACCTGGACATCCAGGCCGTGCCGAGCACCGAGTTCTTCAAGAACTACGTCAACGTCGGCAACTTCGACGTGACGCTGTTCCGCTGGATCTCGACGGCGTTCCCGATCGCCGGCGGCCAGGGCATCTACTACAACGACCCGAAGAACATCGGCCAGAACTACGGCCACGTCGGCGACGACAAGATCAACCAGCTCTACGACACCGCGGCCCAGGAGCTGGACGACAGCAAGCGGGCGGCGGACCTGAACGAGGTCGACAAGGAAATCTGGGCGGTCGGCCACCAGCTGCCGATCTTCCAGTCGGTCGGCGCGTTCGCGGTCCGCAAGACGGTCGCGAACTACGGTTCGCCCGGCTTCGCGAACACCCCGTACGACTTCGCGAAGATCGGCTTCGTGAAGTAACGGTCCTCTTCGAGGGCGGGCGGTGCTCCGGTACCGCCCGCCCTCCGTATCCGAGGCTTTTGGTGAAGACTCTCCTGACGCTCCGGCCGGTGCGGCACATCCTCCTGACGAGCGCCCTGGCCCTGCTGGCCTGCGCGCTCGTGTTCGCGGTGCAGCTGGCCGAGTACGCGGCCGCGGCCGGCGAGCTGCGCGGGATGACGGCCCGCTCGACCGCGACCGTCGTCCGCCTGGACGGCGATTCCGCGGTGATCCACATCGCCTCGCCGGACGCGACGGCCACCGTCGAGATGGACGTCCGGCCCGCGCCCGGGAGCACGCTCCCGGTGTTCTACGACCCGGCCGACCCCCGCCGCGCGGCGATCCGCGGCGCGACCCCGCTGGTGACGACCGACCGGACGACCACGTACGCGACGGCCACGGTGGTGGCCGCGGTCGGCGTGCTCGTGGTGGACGCCCTGGTGTTGCTGACCCGCTTCGCGCGCAGCTCCGGTGTGCGCCGGACCGTGCCGATCCGCCGGGTGAAGGTGCAGCGCGGCCTGCTGACGCGCTCGTGGCTGGAGCTGGAGACACCTCAGCCGGCGTGGCTCCCGGTGTACTTCTCCCCCGAGCTGATCGGCCTGCCTTCCCCTTCCATAGCCGAGCTGACCGGCGACCGCCGGGTACTGGTGCGCGCCGGCGGCACGGTCCTGTACCCGGCGGGCAGGCTCCGCCTCACCGAGCCCCGCGGCCGCCGCCTGGACAACCCCGCCGAACCGGACGACGAGCGCCGGGCGGCGGCCGTTCGTCCGGTCACCCTGCGCCGCCAGCTGCGGACCGACCTGCCGGTACTGGCCGTGGCCCCGGTGGTCGGGGTGTTCTGGGCCCTGGTCGACGGCACGGGAGTGGCGGGCTGGCTGGCGGTGACGATCCTGACCGCGGCCTTCGGCTTCTGGTGGGCCGCCCTGCGCGGCTCCGACCCGTCCTAGCTCTCGCGCACCTCGGCCCATAACTCCGGCGGCCGCGGCTCCGCCAGGTCCACCCCTTCGGGCCAGTCGCGGACGACCCGGACGTTCGTGCGGGCCCTCGCCCCGGCGAACCGGAACTCCCCCGCCGTGCCCCCGCGAAGCCGACGTGACTGCCGAACCGGGCGTCGGGGAACCTGGCTCCGGCGGCGAACCGTGCGTCGCGGAACGTCGTCGGGCCCGCGAATCCCGCGCCCAGGAACGAAACGTCGGCCGCGAACTCCGCGCCGGTGAAGTCGGTGCGGGCCGAGAACCGGGCCCCGTCGAACCCCGTGACGCCGCCGGCGGTCACCCCCGCGAACGACGTGTTGCCGGCGAACGTGGCGCCTGCGAAGTCCGCGCCCGTGCGGAAGCGGGTGCCGCGGAAGAACGCGTGGTACTCGAACCGGGACCGCTCGAAGGTCACCGAGCCGGTGAAGGCGACGTCGTCGAACCGCGTGCTGCCCAGGAACCGCGTGCCGCGGAACACGGCGTCGCGCACCTCGCAGCCGCGCAGATCCGCGTCGACCAGGTCCTGGGACTCCGCGCGCAGGTCCATGCCCGGCCAGAACCCCGGGGAGCCCGGCCGCAGGTGCGAGGCGAGCAGCCGCCACAGCCCGGCCGCGTACCAGTGGCCCCGCAGCAGCGCGACCGCTTCGTCGACCCAGGCCTGGCGCAGCACGGGATCCGCTTGGGCCCGCTCCGCGAACTCCCGCAGCGGACCGATGTCCTCTTCGGGTTCGTCCAGGACCAGCACCGATCCCGGCGGGGCCGGCACGACCTCGGCCCAGCCGCTGTCGCGCCGGGACCGCACCCACGCGATGATCCCGCCGCCGACCAGCGAGACCGTGATGAGCACCGGCAACGGGATGATCGTGGACATTTCGCCAGTGTGACCGCGTGGCCGCGACGGCGACAGCGGATTAAAGTGGACCCGTGAGTCCAACGCAGGCGAAGCAGCTGACCGCGAAGGGCGCCGCCACGCGGCAGCGGATCATCGAGGGCGCGGCGGCGGAGATCCGCGAACGCGGGGTCGCCGTGACGACGCTGGACGACGTCCGGGCGCGGACGGGCACCAGCAAGAGCCAGCTGTTCCACTACTTCCCCGACGGCAAGGACGAACTGCTGCTGGCCGTGGCGCGGTTCGAGGCCGACCAGGTGCTGGCCGTGCAGCAGCCGCAGCTGGGCAACCTGACGTCGTGGGCCGGCTGGCGGCGCTGGCGCGACACCGTCGTCTCGCACTACCGCGGACGGGGGCAGCACTGCCCGCTCAACGTGCTGATCTCCCAGCTGGGCCGCGCCACCCCGGGTGCGCAGGCGGTCGTCGGCGAGATGCTGCGGCTCTGGCAGGACGAGATCGCGGCCGGCATCGTCCACCTGCGCGACGCGGGCGAGGTGGCGCCGGACGTCGACCCGGAACGCACCGCGGCCGCCCTGCTGGCCGGCATCCAGGGCGGCGTGGTGGTGATGCTGTCCACGGGCCGCATCGACCACCTCGAAGCGGCCCTCGACGTCGGCATCGAAAACCTGCGCACCGGCAAGGCCCGAAATCCGTGAAGGCCACATTGAGGGACTCTAAGTCCCTCAATGTGGCCTTCACGGACGAAAAGTGCGGGGGTCAGGCGTTCTTGATCGCCGAGATCTCGAACTCGAGGGTGACCTTGTCGCTCACCAGCACGCCACCGGTCTCGAGGGCGGCGTTCCAGGTGATGCCGTAGTCCTTGCGGCTGATCGTGGTGGAGCCCTCGAAGCCGATCCGGTCGTTGCCGAACGGGTCCTTGGCGGAGCCCTCGAACGTGAACGGGATGGTCACCGAACGGGTGACGTCCTTGACGGTCAGGTCGCCGGTCACGTCGAAGTCGGTCTCACCGGTCTGCTTGATCTCGGTGGTGGTGAAGGTGATGGTCGGGTACTCGTCCATCGACAGGAAGTCGTTGCTCTTCAGGTGCCCGTCGCGGTCCGCGTTGCGGGTGTCGATGCTGTGCGCCTGAATGGTCACCTGGGCGGACGACTTCTCCGGGGCGTCACCGTCGATCGTGGCGGTGCCGGTGAACTCGTTGAAGCTGCCGCGCACCTTGGTCACCATGGCGTGCCGGGCGTTGAACCCGATCCGCGAGTGGGCGGCGTCCAGGGTGTACTCACCGGTCAGCTGGGGGTAGGTGGTCGCGCTGGTCATGCTGTCTTCTCTCCTCGGTGGTGGCGCCCCCCAGTGATTGAGGGCTCAACGACACTGTACTCATTTTCACTGGTTGCGCAAGCAAGCTTTCGCTAGACTCGCCGGTATGGGTGAACAGTCCGCGCTCGACCACGACGAGGCCCCGTTCTGGCGGTCCCTGATGCGCATCACGACCGCGCTGCCGCGTGCGCTCGAAGACCAGTTCCTGCCCGAGACCGGCCTCGCGATGACCGACTACGGCGTGCTGGTCGCGCTGTCCGAGGCGCCGGACCGCCTGCTCCGCATCTCCGCGCTGGCCGCGGCCACCGGCCTTTCGCTGAGCCGGATCAGCCGGGTCGTCGACGACCTCGCCCGCCGCGGGCTGGTCGAGAAGCGCAAGTGCGCCGACGACGGGCGCGCGTCCAACGCCGTGCTGACCGACGCGGGACTGGCCAGACTGGAGGCGGCCTACCCGACCCACCTCGCCCGGGCCCGGGCGGCGGTGTTCGACCACCTGAGCGCCGAGGACATCCGCACCGCCGGGCCGGTACTGGCCCGGCTGGCCGCGGCCCTCGACGCCGACCCCCTGTCCGAAGACTGCGAAGGAGCCCGATGAGCGACGACGTCCAAGGCGAGTTCAAGCGCGACCTGAACTACATCCCCGACCGGATCACCGCCGACGGCCGTGACGGCTGGCCGGTCGAGGCCGGCCGCTACCGCCTGGTCGTGGCCCGGGCGTGCCCGTGGGCGAACCGCGCGGTGATCGTGCGGCGGCTGCTCGGCCTGGAACCCGCGCTGTCGATGGGCATGGCCGGGCCGGTGCACGACGAACGAAGCTGGAGCTTCGACCTCGACCCGGACGGGCGCGACCCGGTACTCGGCATCGAGCGCCTGCAGGAGGCGTTCTTCAAGCGCGACCCGGAGTACCCGCGCGGCATCACCGTGCCCGCGTTCGTCGACGTCCCGACCGGCCAGGTCGTCACCAACGACTTCGCGCAGATGACGCTCGACATGTCCACCGAGTGGACGGCGTACCACCGCGACGGCGCGCCCGAGCTGTACCCGGACAAGCTGCGCGACGAAATCGACGACGTCGCGCAGAAGGTGTTCACCGACGTCAACAACGCGGTGTACCAGTGCGGTTTCGCGCGGTCGCAGGAGGCGTACGAGCACTCCTACCGCAAGCTGTTCGCCCGCCTGGACTGGCTGTCCGAGCGCCTCGCGGACCAGCGCTACCTGGTCGGCGACACGATCACCGAGGCCGACGTCCGCCTGTTCACCACACTGGTCCGCTTCGACGCGGTCTACCACGGCCACTTCAAGTGCAACCGCCAGAAGCTGAACGAGCTGCCGGTGCTGTGGGCGTACACGCGCGACCTGTTCCAGACGCCGGGTTTCGGCGACACGATCGACTTCGCGCAGACGAAGGAGCACTACTACGTGGTGCACCGCAACATCAACCCGAGCGGCATCGTCCCACTGGGCCCGGACGTGACGGGCTTCCTGACCCCGCACGGCCGCGAGCAGCTGGGCGGCCACCCGTTCGGCGACGGCACGCCGCCGGGCCCGCCGCTGGAGGCCGAGCGGGTGCCTAGCCTGGTTTGACGGCGTCGGCGTAGCGGGCCGACAGCGTCCGCAGTCGCTCCACCAGTTCGGGTGGTGACTCGACGGTGAACGGGACGTCCAAAGTGGACACCACGAACGCGATCAGGTCGAAGGAGTCCGAAGCCAGCTCCAGCAGGCAGCTCCGGTCGTCGAGCGGTGTGACGTCGCCGTCCACCCGGCCGCGGATGAGGTCCGCGGGCGCCGCCACGACGAGGCGGGCGCGGTAGGGCCACAGCTCGCGGCCCATCGTGCGGTTCAGGTACGCCGTCAGGTCGCCGTCCGGCGGGGCGCGGTGGGTGAAGCGCGGGCCGTTCGGGGTGCGCAGGGTCAGCCGGTCGGCGCGGAACGTGCGCCAGGCCGCGCGGCCGGTGTCCCAGCCGACCAGGTACCAGCGGCGGCCCCACGAGACGAGCCGGTGGGGTTCGACGTCGCGGCGGGACTCGGTGCCGTCGTGGCTCACGTAGTCGAAGCGCAGCGTCTCCGCGGCGCGGATCGCCGACGAAACGGACGTCAGCACGGCCGCTTCGACCACCGGGCCGCGCACCGGGAGCGCCAGCGAAGCCGCGCCGAAGGCCTCAACGCGGTGCCGCAGCCGGGACGGCAGCACCTGCTCGACCTTGTTCAACGCCCTCAGCGACGCCTCCTCCAGCCCGGCGACCCCGCCGGACGTGGCGCCGTGCAGGCCGACCGCGACCGCGACGGCCTCGTCGTCGTCCAGCAGCAGCGGCGGCAGCTCGGCACCCGCGCCGAGGCGGTAACCGCCGACCGGCCCCATCGCCGCGTGCACCGGGTAGCCCAGCTCGCGCAGGCGGTCGACGTCACGGCGGACCGTCCGCGTCGTCACGCCCAGCCGCTCGGCCAGCTCGGTGCCGGACCAGTCCCGGTGCATCTGCAGCAGCGACAGCAGCCGGAGCAGCCGGCCAGGGGTTTCCCGCATGCGTCCCAGGATGCCAGACGACTAGGACCGATCCTGTCCTACACGTGCGTGAGGCTACGGCCATGGATCCCTTCCGCATCGACGTCCCGCAGGCCGACCTCGACGAGCTGCACCACCGGCTCGCCCGCACCCGCTGGCCCGGCGAGCTGCCCGGCGCCGGCTGGGCGTACGGCGTGAGCGAGCCCTACCTGGCCGAGCTGGCGGAGTACTGGCGGACGGGCTTCGACTGGCGTGCACAGGAGGCCCGGCTCAACGCGTTCCCGCAGTTCACGACCACGATCGACGGCCAGCGGGTGCACTTCCTGCACGTCCGCTCCCCCGAGCCGGACGCGACCCCGCTGATCCTCACCCACGGCTGGCCGAGCACGGTCGCCGACTTCCTCGACGTCCTCGGCCCGCTCACCGACCCGAGGGCGCACGGGGGCGACCCGGCGGACGCGTTCCACGTCGTCGCCCCGTCGGTGCCCGGCTTCGCCTTCTCCGGGCCGACGAACGAACCCGGCTGGAACACCCGCCGGATCGCGCGGGCGTGGGCCGAGCTGATGCGGCGGCTGGGGTACGAGCGTTACGGCGCCCAGGGCGGCGACTTCGGCAGCATCGTCTCCCCCGAGCTGGGCCGGACCGCTCCCTCGGAGGTCCTCGGCGTGCACGTCAACGCCGTCGCGAACGCCGGTGTCCCGACCGCGCCCGGCGACCTCGAACGACTGTCCGAAGAGGACCGCAAGCGGGCGCAGGAGAACCAGGTGTGGTGGTACGCGCATTCCGGCTACGCCACGCAGATGGCGACCCGGCCGCAGACGCTGGCCTACGCGCTCAACGACTCCCCCGCCGGGCAGCTGGCGTGGAACCTCGAATGGTTCGTCGACTGGGATCCCACGGCCACCCCGCAGGCGCCGGTGTCGCGCGACGCGATCCTGACCAATGTGACGATCTTCTGGCTCACGGGCACCGCCGGCTCGGCCGCGCGCCTCTACCTGGAGGCGGGCCAGGACGGCTGGGGTGAGCGCCCGGCACCGTCCGGGGTGCCGACGTCGGTGACGAACTTCCGCGGTGACCACGCGATCCGCGGCCTGGCGGCGCTGTCCAACACGGTCACCCGCTGGCGGGAGTACGACTCCGGCGGGCACTTCGCGTCGCTCCAGGCGCCCGAGCTGCTGGTCGAGGACATCCGCGAGTTCTTCCGCGACCTCTAGTCCACAGTGGACGCGCGGCGGCGCCGCCGGTCCACGGCGCCGTCAAGCAGGGGCCGCAGCTCCTCGACCACCGTGTCCAGCGGCGCGACGTCCTGGTGCGCCCGCGCCAGGACGATCGCGCCCTCCAGCGTGCTCAGCATGAGCACCGCCAGTGACGCGCTGCGCGCCGACGGCACGCCGAACTGCTCCAGCGTCTCGGCCAGAGGTCGTTGCCAGCCCTCGAAAGCCTTGCCGACGGCGTCGCGCAGGCTCTCGCTCGTGGCCGCCGCGTCCGCGACCGTCGCCACCAGCGGGCAGCCCGCGTCGAAGCCGGTCGCCGTGAACTCGTCGCGCCACTGCGCGGCCATCGCGGCGAACAGCTTGCCTGGCGTCGGGTCCTCGAGCTTGGCCGCGACCCGCGCGACGCGGCGGGCGGCGTACCCCCCGGCCCAGGCGACGGCTTCGGCGATCAGCTGGTCCTTACCGCCCGGGAAGTAGTGCTGCAGGGACCCCCGCGGCGCCTCGGCGTGCGCGACCACGTCCCGCATGCCGGTCGCCCCGACACCCTGGATCCGCACCAGCTGCGCGGCGCTCAGCACGATCCGCTCGCGTGGCGTCCTCGTCATCGGCTGCCTCCTTCATGACACTCGTCATGGTAGCCCAGTGGGGCACGACCAGCGCGAAGTCGCGCTCGCCGCGTTCGTAGGCGGGCACCGGGCGGAAGCCCTGCCGCAGCAGCAGCGCCTCGGCGCCGGTGTTCCCGGCCTGCACGGTGGCCCGCACCGTCCACGCCGGCCACCGCCCGGACGCCCACAGCCACCGGCTGAGCGCGCTCGCGATCCCCCGCCGCTGCCAGGCGTCGGCGACCAGAATCCCGAGTTCGGCCTCCCCCGGTGCCTCCGAGACGAAGTTGAGCAGCCCCACCGGAATCCCGCCGGACGTGGCCAGCAGCGCGACGCCGCCGGGTGGGCCCGCGAGCAGGAACCGCTGGTAGCGCCGGAAGATCTCGCCCGGTTCGGCCGGGCCGCCCATCATGAAGCGCCGCCGGAGACTGCCCGGCGCACAGGCCGCGACCAGCGCGGTCACGCACTCCCGGTCTGCAGGACCCTCGCCCAGCTCCCGGATCTCTATGACAGCTGTCATAGAACCATGGGAGCACAGTCGGGCCGGGCGCACACTATGACGGGCGTCATAGATCGACTCGACCCGGCCGGGGATCCGTCGTTCAGGTGATCAGGAAAGCGCCACTCGACGACCGGCGGTACGAAGAACCATGCTGGAGGTGCGGAGAGGTCCGCGAGGAGGGCAGGAGGAAGAACCACTCCCTTCCGTATTAAACGTATACCGCACCCCAGGGCTTGTGGCAAGACCCCGGTCGTGCCGCAGAATCATCGGCCGTAGCCGTGAACTGCGGCTACGGGTTCGAATCAAACGGGGGTTTGCGAGTGCGTGTGCTGTTGTCGACCTACGGTTCGCGGGGAGACGTCGAACCACTGGTGGGGCTCGCGGTGGCGGTGCGGGCCCTCGGCGCGGAGGTCCGGGTGTGCGCGCCGGCGGACGAGGACTTCGCGCGGCGGCTGGCCGATATCGGGGTCGAGTTCGTGCCGGTCGGCCCGTCGGCCCGGGAACTGACCAGGGCGGCCCCGGCGCCGTCGTCCCTGCCGGAGCGCGCCGCGCAGCTGATCGCGGCGCAGTTCGAGGTGCTCCCGGCCGCGGCCGAGGGCTGTGACGTGCTGGTGGCGACCGGCATGCTGCCGACCGCCGCCGGCGCGCTGTCGGTGGCCGAACTGCTGGGCATCCCGTCGGTGTTCGTGGCCTTCCAGAAGTCCACGCTGCCGTCGCCGCACCACCCGCCGCTGGCCTACCCGGGCCGGCCGCACCCGCCGGGCGTGACCGGCAACGGGCAGCTGTGGGGGCTGGACGCCGAAAGCGTCGACGTGCTGTTCGAGGCCGCCCTCAACACCAACCGGGTGGCGAACGGCCTGCCCCCGGTGGAGGGCGTCCGGGACTTCGTCATCGGCGACCGGCCGTGGCTGGCGACCGACCCGGTCCTGGACCCGTGGCGGCCCACCGGCCTGAACGTCACGCAGACCGGGGCGTGGATCGTGCCGGACGACCGGCCGCTCCCCCGCGACCTCGAGGCGTTCCTGGCCGCCGGCACTCCGCCGGTCTACGTGGGTTTCGGCAGCATGCCGATGCACGCGGCGGCGGACGTCGCCGGCGTGGCCGTCGAGGCGGTCCGCGCGCAGGGGCGCCGGGTCCTCGTCCTCAAGGGCTGGGCGGACCTGGACGCGGTCGACGAACGGGACGACTGCTTCGTCGTCGGCGAGGTCAACCACCAGGCGCTGTTCGGCCGGTGCGCCGCCGTCGTGCACCACGGTGGCGCGGGCACCACGACGACGGCCACCCGGGCCGGCGCGCCCCAGGTGGTGGTGCCGCAGGCGACGGACCAGCCGTACTGGGCGGGGCGGGTGGCCGACCTGGGCGTCGGCGTGGCCCACGACGGGCCGGCACCCACCGTCGAGTCGCTCTCGGCCGCGCTCCGGACGGCCCTGGCCCCGGAGACCCGCGCTCGTGCGGCCGCGGTGGCGGCCACGATCCGCACCGACGGCGCGCAGTTCGCCGCGCGGCTGCTCGTCGATGCCGTCGCGCACGAAAAGGCCCTCGCGTGAACGATTCTTTTGCCAACAACCAAGGGGGATCCGTGGTCGACGTGATCGTGGCCGGCGGCGGCCCGACCGGCGTCATGCTGGCCAGCGAGCTGCGCCTGCAGGGCGTGGACGTGCTCGTGCTGGAGCGGGAGCCGCGGCCGTCGCCGGTGGTGCGCGCGCTCGGCATCCACGCGCGCACCATCGAGGTCATGGACCAGCGCGGGCTGCTGGACCGGTTCCTCGAGGCCGGCAAGAAGTACCCGCTCAACGGGTTCTTCGCCGGGATCAGCAAGCCGCAGCCCGCGCACCTGGACACGTCGCACCCGTACGTCCTGAGCATCCTGCAGCCCGTCACCGAGCGCCTGCTGAACGAGCACGCCGACGAGCTGGGTGTCGAGATCCGGCGCGGCTGCGAGGTGACCGGGCTGGTCCAGGACGACGACGGGGTGACCGTCGACCTGGCCGACGGCACGCAGCTGCGTTCCCGTTACCTCGTCGGCTGCGACGGCGGCCGCAGCACGGTGCGCAAGCTGCTCGGCGTCGGCTTCCCCGGCGAGCCCACGCGGGTCGACACGCTGCTGGGCGAGATGGAGCTGACCGAGGACCCCGAGACGCTCACCGCGGTGATGACCGAGATCCGCAAGACCCAGAAGCGGTTCGGGGTCGGGCCCATCGGCGACGGCCTGTACCGCCTCGTCGTCCCCGCCGACAGCGTCGCCGAGGACCGCTCGGCGCCGCCGGACTTCGAGGAGTTCAAGCGGCAGCTGCGCACCACCGCCGGCACCGACTTCGGGGTGCACTCGCCGCGTTGGCTCTCCCGTTTCGGCGACGCCACCCGGCAGGCCGAGCGGTACCGGGTCGGCCGCGTGCTGCTGGCCGGCGACGCCGCGCACATCCACCCGCCGATGGGCGGCCAGGGCCTCAACCTCGGCCTCCAGGACGCGTTCAACCTCGGCTGGAAGCTGGCCGCCGAGGTCGATGGCTGGGCGCCGGCGGACCTGCTGGACAGCTACGAGGCCGAACGGCACCCGGTCGCCACGCAGGTCCTGGTCAACACCCGCGCGCAGATGCACCTGACGTCCCTCGACGCGGGACCGCAGGCCGTGCGGCAGCTGCTGACGAAGCTGATGGACTTCGAGGACGTGAACCGGTACCTGACCGAGCAGCTCATCGCGGTCGGCATCCGCTACGACTTCGGCGACGGGCCCGACCTGCTCGGACGGCGGCTGCGGGACGTGGCGCTCAAGGACGGGCGGCTCTACGACCGGATGCACGACGGCCGCGGGCTGCTGCTCGACCAGGCCGGCCGGCTTTCGGTCGCGGGCTGGGCGGACCGCGTCGACCACGTCGTCGACGTCAGCGAGGAACTCGACGTGCCCGCGGTGCTGCTGCGCCCGGACGGGCACGTGGTCTGGGCCGGGGAAGACGGCGCACAGCTGCCCGCCGCGTTGCGGAAGTGGTTCGGGGAGGAGAAGGGGGACCGTGTCAGCACCGGGGTATGACGAAGAACTGGGGTCCGAGCGCGAGTACGTCGCCGGGCTCTACACGCGGCTCGACGCCGAGCGCGCGCGGGTGCAGGGCGAGTACCAGGCGGCGCTGGGCGGCAAGGGCCTCGGCGCCATGGAACGCGACGTCGGCGTGCGCGCGCTGGGCCGGGAGTCGAAGCGGCTGGACGTCGTCGACAACGGGCTGTGCTTCGGCCGGATGGACGCGATTTCGGGCGAGCGGTCCTACATCGGCCGGATCGGCCTGTTCGACGAGGAGCACGACTACCGGCCGGTGCTGCTCGACTGGCGGGCGCCGGCGGCGCGCGCGTTCTACACCGCCACCGGCGCGAACCCGGAGGACATGCGGCGGCGCCGGCAGTTCCACACGCGCGGGCGCCAGGTGCTCGGGTTCACGGACGAGGTGCTCGGCCGCCCCACCGAGGGCGACCAGGGTGACGCGGCGCTGCTCGCGGCGATCAACGCGCCGCGCGGGGAGGGCATGCGCGACATCGTCGCGACGATCCAGGCCGAGCAGGACGAGATCATCCGGCTCGACCACCCCGGCGTCCTGGTGATCGAGGGCGGGCCGGGCACCGGGAAGACCGTGGTGGCGCTGCACCGCGTCGCCTACCTGCTCTACACCCAGCGCGAGCGGATGGAACGCCACGGCGCCCTGGTGGTCGGGCCGAACCCGGCGTTCCTCAGCCACATCGGCCGCGTCCTGCCGTCGCTGGGCGAGACCGACGTCGTCTTCACGACCACCGGCGGTTTCGTGCCCGGCCTGCACGTCACGGCCGAGGACACCCCGGATGCCGCGCGGCTCAAGGGTTCCCTGAAGATCCTCGACGTCCTCGCGGCGGCGGTCGCCGACCGGCAGCGGCTGCCGGAGGAGCCGCTGCCGATCGAGCTGCGGGACGTCACCGTCCGGATCGACGCCGAGACGGCGGAGTGGGCCCGGCAGGAGGCGCGCGACAGCGGGCAGCCGCACAACGAGGCCCGCGCGGTGTTCACCGACATCGTCACCTACGTGCTCACCGAACGCGCGATGGGCCGGATCGGCCGCGGCTGGCTGTCCCGCGACGACAAAGCGGAGTGGGAGTCGCTGCGGAAGGACCTGCTCGGCGAGCTGGCGGCCGACGAGAAGTTCACCGCGGCGCTGGATGCGCTCTGGCCGGTCCTGACACCGGAAACGCTGCTGGCGCAGCTGTACGAGTCCGCCCCGGCGGACTCGGGGTTGTCCCGGGCCCGTGGTGACGCCTGGACCGTCTCGGACGTCCCGCTGCTCGACGAGCTGGTCGACCTGCTCGGCCACGACAAGTCGGCCGAGAAGGCGGCCGACGCGGCACTCGCGCGCGAGCGGAAGGCCGAGGCCGAATACGCCGAAGGCGTCTTCCAGACGATGAAGCTCGACCGGGAGGAGATGGACGAGGACGTCATGCTGTCCGCCGAAAACCTGCTCTACGCCGAGGATCTGGCCGACCGCTTCGTCGAGGCCGACACGCGCAGCCTCGTCGAACGCGCCACCGCCGACCGGGACTGGACCTACCGCCACGTCGTCGTCGACGAGGCCCAGGAACTGTCCGAAATGGACTGGCGGGTGCTGATGCGGCGCTGCCCGGGCCGGTCGTTCACGGTGGTCGGCGACCTCGCGCAGCGCCGGTCGGAGGCCGGGGCGCGGGCGTGGGACGACGTGCTGGCGCCGTACGTGCCCGGCCGCTGGGTCTACCGTTCGCTCACGGTGAACTACCGCACCCCGGCCGAGATCATGGCGGTCGCCGCCGCGGTGCTCGCCGAGTTCGCGCCCGGCGTCCGGCCGCCGGAGTCGGTCCGCGCGTGCGGCGTCCCGCCGTGGTCGAGGCACGTCACCGACGGCGAACTGCCCGCGGCGATCGAGGAGTTCGTGCGCGACGAAGCCGGCCGCGAGGGCACCAGCATCGTGATCGGGCCGCCGGGGGTGCCGGGCACGGTGCCGGCGTCGGAGACGAAAGGCCTGGAGTTCGACGCGGTCCTGGTCGTCGAGCCGGCGAGGATCCTGGCCGACAACGCGGCGGACCTCTACGTCGCGCTCACCCGGGCGACGCAACGCCTCGGCGTGCTGCACCGGGAGCCGTTGCCGGCGGCGCTGAGCGGGCTCGCGGAGGCCGTCCGGACCTAGCGGGATTCGCCCCGGGGGTGCGCGGGTACGTTGCCGTGGCCCGCGCTCCCCCACCGCGAAAGGCGTCCCGATGCAGTTCTACGCCGAACGGCCCATCCGCCGCACCGCCCAGCTCGTCAGCGACCTGCTGGCGTTGCTGCTCGTCGTGTTCGCGGTGTGGCTGGGAACCACGGTGTACGACGAGGTCATGAAGCTGCGCGCGCCCGGCGACGGGCTCGTGAGCGCCGGAACCGGGCTGACCGGGACGTTCGACTCCGCCGCGAACTCGGCCGACGGGATCCCGCTGATCGGCGACGCGCTCGCCAAGGCGCTGCACGGCGGTTCGGACGTCGGCACCAAGTTCGCCGACGCCGGCCGCTGGCAGATCGAAGCCGTCGAGAACCTGGCCTGGTGGATGGCGGCGATCATCATCGCCCTGCCGATCCTGACGCTGCTGGCGACGTGGCTCCCGATGCGCTGGCACTTCGCCCGCCGCGCGTCGGCGGCCGCCCAGCTGCGGGCCTTGGGCGACGAGGGCCTGGACCTGCTGGCGCTGCGCGCGTTGACCACCCAGCCCCTGCGACGGTTGGCCAAGTCCGGCGAGATCGCCACGGGCTGGCGGGCGCGGGACAAGGAGGTCATCGCGGTCCTGGCCGGGCACGAACTGGCCCGGCACGGCCTGGTCTCCTGACCTCGCCCGTCGCCGTGTCGTCCATCCAGGTACGCGTGTCGTCCACTCAGGTACGCGTGTCGTCCATCCAGGTACGCGTGGTGGCCATTCCGGCTCGCTCGCTCCGGACGACCGGGCCGCCGCCCTCGTGTCCAGCCGGGCATCACCCGTGATCCGAGCGGCATCGCGCGTGATTGAAGGGGCATCACTCGTGCTCGGCCGGACGACACGCGTACCCAGCTGGACGACACGTGTACCTGGACGGACGACACAGGCTCAGCGCGGGCCCTGGTTGCGGCCCACCGCGCGGCCGATGAAGAAGCCCAGCAGCAGGCCCACGATCAGGCCGATCGCGATGAAGAAGATGACCGTGGCCGCGGCGATCTTGCCGACCGTGCCGAGGAAGCCCTTGGCCTCGAGGTCCTGGACCGTCGCGAGGGTCTGGACGAGCGTGTAGTGCGTCATGATCACCAGGGTGACAGCACCGGGGCCACCCTGCACGCCGCGAAGGTCCCCCACCGGTGCTCAGGACACCGGTGGGGAGACCCCCGCACTCCGCGGGCCCGAGATCAGCCGACGGAGGGGCCCATCCCGAGCGACTGCGGCGTGCTGGCGTCGGGCGAGGGCTGGTGCAGCCCCTCGTCCAGCGGCCCGAACTCGGTCATCAGCGCCGCGCTGCCGCCCCACGGCGTCGCTTCCTCGGCGATCAGCGAGTTCGTCGTCAGCAGCAGGCCGGCCACCGAGGCGCCGTTCTGGATCGCCGAACGGCACACCCGCAGCGGGTCGACCACGCCCAGGGCGATCATGTCGCCGAACTGGTCGTTCAGGGCGTCGAAGCCCTCGTCCGAGCCGAGCTCCCGGGTGCGCGCGACGATCTCGTGCGCCGGGTGCCCGGCGTTGTGGGCGATGAGGAACGCCGGTTCGGCCAGGGCGCGGCGGACGATCTCCACCCCGATCGCCTGGTCGCCTTCCAGCCCCAGGCCCTCCAGGGCCTTCTCGGCGTGCAGGAGCGCCGCTCCCCCGCCGGCCACGATGCCCTCGGCCATCGCCGCCCGCGTCGCGGACAGCGCGTCCTCGACCCGGTGCTGCAGCTCCTTCAGCTCGGCCGGGGTCGCCGCCCCGACCCGCACCACCGCGACCTTGCCGGTCAGCGCGCCGATCCGCTCGGTCAGCACGTCCTCGTCGATGCCGAACTGCGCGCGCTCCAGCTCCGCCCGCAGCTGCCCGACCCGGAACTCGACGGCGTCGGACGTGCCGCCGCCACCGACGATCGTGGTGTTGTTCGCGGTGACCCGGACCTGCTTGGCCCGGCCGAGGTGCTCCAGCGTCATCGTCTCCATGCTGAAGCCGGACGTCTTCGACAGCACCGCGCCGCCGACGATCGCGGCGAGGTCGTCCAGCTTGTGCAGCCGCCGGTCGCCGAACCCGGGCGCGCGCACGGCCACCGACTGGAACGTGCCGTTCACGTGGTTGTGCACCAGCATGGACAGCGCCGTGCCCTCGATCGACTCCGCGATGATCACCAGGGGCCGCGGAGCCCGCATCACCTTGTCCAGCAACGGCATCAGCTGCTGCACCTTGGTGATCTTCTCCGCGGACATCAGGATGTACGGGTCGTCGAGCACCGCCTCGAGCCGGCCGGGGTCGGTGACCAGGTACGGCGAGATGTAGCCGTTGTCGAACTCGAAGCCCTCGACGAAGTCGACGCTCATCCCGATCGCCGGCGACTCCTCGACCGTCACCACCCCGCCGTCGCCGACGGTGTGCAGGGCCTTCGCGATGACGGCGCCGACCGTGTCGTCGTCGTTCGCCGAGATCGCCGCGACCCGCGCGTAGTCCGCTTCGGACACCACCGGGTGCGCCTGCTTCTCCAGGTACGCCACGAGAAGCCCGACGGCGTGGTCGATGCCGCGCTTGACGAGCACCGGGTTGCCGCCGGCCGAGATCGCCCGCATGCCTTCGTGGACGATCGCCTGGGCGAGCACGGTGGCCGTGGTGGTGCCGTCGCCGACGACGTCGTTGGTCTTGATCGCCGCTTCCTTGACCAGCTGCGCGCCCATGTTCTCGAACTGGTTCTTCAGGTGGATCTCGCGGGCGATGGTGACGCCGTCGTTGGTGACCACCGGCGAACCGGTGATCTTCTCGATGATCACGTTGCGGCCCTTGGGGCCGAGGGTGGACTTGACCGCTTCGGCCAGCTTGTCGACGCCCGCCAGCAGCAGGTCGCGGGCGTCCGAGCCGAACCGCAGTTCCTTCGCCATGTTCCTGCTCCTAGGGTGTGAGGATGGCCCGACCGCGCACGCGTCCGGCATCGAGGTCGGCGAGTGCGTCGAGAGCCGCGTCCAGCGGGTACTTCTTCGTGTGGAGCGTGACCTTCCCGGCCTGGGCGAGCACCATCAGCTCCACGAGGTCGTTGTACGTGCCGACCAGGTTGCCGACGACGCTGCGCTCGGTGGAGATGATGTCGATGGTCGGGATGTCGATGTTGCTGCCGTAGCCGATCACGAAGTGCGACCCGGCGCGCCGGGTCATCGCGAACGCGTCCTGCTGGGCGCCCTGCTCGGCGACGAAGTCGAGCACGACCTCGGCGCCGTTGCCACCGGTCAGGTCGAGCACGGCGTCGACCTGCTTGCCGTCGCCCAGCACCGTCTCGTCGGCGCCCAGCTCGGTCGCCAGCTTCAGCGCGTCGGCGTTGCGGTCGACCACGATCACGCGGGTCGCGGTCAGCGCCTTCAGCGACTGGATGCCGATGTGCCCGAGGCCGCCGGCGCCGTTGACGACGCAGGTGGTGCCCGGGTACAGCAGCGGGACGGCCTTGCGCACCGCGTGGTAGGCGGTGATGCCCGCGTCGGCCAGCGCCGCGACGTCCTCGGGCTGGGTCGACGGGTCGAGCTTGATGCACGCCCGCGCCGACGTCAGCAGGTACTCGGCCATGCCGCCGTCGCTGTCGATGCCCGGGAAGCTCCCGTTCGGGCAGTGCATGTCGTCACCCGCGCGGCAGGCGTGGCAGAGCCCGCACGTCGGGGTCGGGTGCAGGATGACCGTGTCCCCGACTTCGACGTTCGTCACCGCGGGGCCGACCTCGTGCACCCAGCCGGCGTTCTCGTGCCCGATCGTGTAGGGCAGCGTGACACCCGACTTGTCCCGCCACTGCTCTTCGATGATGTGCAGGTCGGTGCGGCACACGCCGGCACCGCCGATCTTCACGACGACGTCGAAGGGTCCGGTCGCGCGCGGCTCCGGTACGTCTTCGATCACCGGTTGCTGGTGGTACTTCTGCAGCCGCACGGCCTTCATCCCGTGCCCTCCTCATCTGACGTCAGCGAATACCGGGCGCGCAGCATGCCGCGGCACACGCCCGAGTTGGCCTCCATGCTCGTGCGGGTCAGCCGGGCGAAGGCCAGGTGCCGTTTCGCCTCGGCCGGCGCGACCGGCTGCCCGGTCGCCGGGTCGAGCAGCAACGGGTCGGCGTCGCCGGCGGGCAGGCCGAGCTCGCGGCGGCGGGCCCGCAGCCGGTCGAGGTCCGGGCTCGCCGGGACCTGCCCGAGGGTCAGCTCCGCCGGGTTCAGCCCGGTGCCCGACAGGGTCCGGCAGACCCGGTCGGTGCCGGCCAGCACGGCCTTGCGCACGAAGTCGTAGCGCAGCGTGTCGAGCTCGTCGACGGCCTCGCCCTCGAACGACGCGACGAACCCCTGCCGCGCCGCGACCCCGCGGTTGATGACGTCGGAGGCGAAGTGGTCGTCGAGCCGGATGTCGAGCCCGGTCAGGCCCGGCACCCCGGCGACGGCGTCGTAGGCGTCCGCGACCATCAGGAACGCGAAGTTGGGCGCGCAGAAGTAGGTCGGCAGCCGCAGCCGGATGAGGGCGTGGCCCGCCGCGCTCACCTCGCAGCGGGCCACGAAGCCGAGATCGGTGAGGGGCTCGTCCAGTTCGGGATCCCGGACCGTGCCCAGGGCAGACCACACTTCGGCGTGGCCGGCCCGGACACCCCGTTCGTCGAGAGCCGTCATGAGTTCGGCACGCCGACGGGCTCGACGTTCTCCGGGTCCTTGATCCGCAGCTCCTCCGGCACGTCGATGTCGTAGAGGCGCGCGGCGTTCAGGCCGAGGATCTTCCGCTTCTGGTCGACCGTGAGCGGCGCGAAGTCCGAGAGTTCCTCGTCACCCGGCATGTTCCAGTCGACGAAGCCCTCGACCTGCCACTTCGGTTCCCAGATGGCGTAGTCGGCGCCGAAGATCAGCTTGTCCTCGCCGATCCAGAACATCAGCTCGCCCATGACCTTCGCGAAGAACTTCGGCCGGGCGTGCATCAGGCCGCCGATGACGACGGCGAGGCCGGCGTAGACGTTCCGCTCCTGGGTGGCCATGAAGCAGAAGTCCTCGATGCGCGGCAGGCCGACGTGCTCGACGATGAAGTTCAGGCCCTGGAAGTTGGTCGCCACGTGGTCCACATCGGACACGTCGAAGGCGTCCTTGTCGAGCGGCCAGATCGTCGGTCCCTTGTGGATGTGGACGTTCTTGACGCCCAGTTCCTCGCACTTCTCGAGGTACTTGGCCGCTTCCGGGTCCTTGAGGCTCCAGCCGCGGGAGTCCCCGCGCCACTCGGCCGTGTAGAGCTTGACGCCCTTGCAGCCGTACTTCTTGACGCGCTCCTCGAACGCCTTCATGCCCTCGTCGCCTTCGCGCGGGTCGAAGGTGGTGTTGACGAGGAACTTGCCCGGGTGCCGTTCGGCCATCGCGCCGTCGGCCTCGGTCGTGTTGAACCCGTTCGTGTACCACTGCCGCAGGTTCGTCGGCTGGAAGATGGCCGTGTCGACGTGCCCGACCTCGAACAGGTCGTGCATCATCAGTTCCTCGGAGTACTTCTGGAACCGGTCGATCGGCCAGTGCGTCTCCTTCGGGCCGAGACCCTGGTAGGCGTGGAAGCACTCGATCCACCCCTTGGCGTATTCCTCCTGCCCCTTGACCCAGTTGTCCGGGCTGGCGTCCCAGAAATGGGTGTGGGCGTCGACCACGAAATACTTTTCGCCATCTTTTTCGTACATGGGTGACCCTCCTGAGCGGATCGAGTGCTTCTTGCCTGTGACATCCGGGGCTTCGCCCCGGGCCGGGGGCTCCGCCACCCGGAGCCCCCGAAAGCGTTTAACTACTTGGTGATGACCTTGAGGTCGAAGTCGAGGTACTCGGCCGCGTCCTCGGGGTTGGCGAACATGATCGTGCGGTCGTCCTCGTGGATCATCCGCCCGTAGTGGGTGGACATGCTCTCCTCGAACTCGGCCGCGTTGAACCAGCCCTCTTCCTCGCCGGCGGCCTCGTCGACCTCGGCGTAGATCAGGTCGGTCCGGCCCTTCGCGTCGACGCGGATCATCGACGGCAACGGCGTCACGGTCACGTTGTCCTTGCCGGCCATGACTTCCGCGATGATCGCGCCGACCTGGTTGTTCATCAACGTGAAACCGCACATGTTCGAGGCGGTGTTGTTGACCTTGTACGGGCTTTCCGAGGTTTTGAAGACGGTCACTGGCCCAGCTCCTCCGGTGCTTTGAGACCCAAATCGGACAGGATTCCGGCGAACCGGCTCTTCACGCGGTCGAGGCCGTCCTCGAACCGGATCGGCTTCGCGTCGGGCTGCGACCACAGGGGCTGCAGGGCGCGCGCGGCGGAGATGCACCGCGGAACCCAGTCCTCGAGCCACTTCTGCGCCAGCGCCTTGTTCTGGTCGGCGAACTCCTTGTCGTTGATCAGCAGGTCGAACATCGCCTTGGTGTAGCGGAGGTCGCGTTCGGAGAAGTCGAACTCCTCCGCGCCGATCAGCGTCGGGGTGACGAAGTCGCCGTTCGCCGGCGCCGCCTGCTGCACCAGGTTGCTGCGGAACAGCTCACCCACCAGCGGCTCGAAGACGATGTTCGAAGCGAAGATCGCCTCGCACCAGTCCCAGATCCCGGTCAGCTGCTCGGCGGTCTCCCGCACGCCCTGCCAGGCCGGGTCCTCGTTCCACGTCGCCAGGTGCGCGCCGCCGTCGAAGCCCGGGACCTCTTCGGTGAGCGTCAGCGTGTAGAGCGCCAGGTCCTGCGCCGCGCGGATCCGGTGCATGCTGTTCACCGAGATCGCGTTGTTGTGCATGTTGGTCGGGGCGCGGCGGTTGGCGTTGGCGTACAGGTACAGGCCGAGCCCGTGGTCCACGTGCATCCAGGCGCCGACGTGCTTGGCGACGAAGTCGACCCAGTTCGGGTTCCACTGCTCGAACGCCTTGGCCTGGCGGGCCGCGTCGATGTTCTGGTTGAGCTGGCGCACGACGTTCGCGTTGTACCGGTAGAGGGTGAGCTCCCACTCCTCGTTGGGGTCGCGGAACTCGTGCCAGCCGTGCGCGGGCCAGTCGTAGCCCTTGCCGCCGGAGCCGGGGCTGCGCTCGGGCACCGGTCGGTCGGACCCCCACGCCTTCATCGCCGTCCACTCGAGCGGGTAGCCGCCCTTGCCGTCGGCGAAGGCGTAGAGCCAGCCCTGCGACAGGTAGTGCCGCGGGTCCGGCTGGACTTCGACGGTGACGTCTTCGTAGTGACTCTGCTTGCGCTTGGCCGGGGTGAAGTAGTTGTACTGGCGGGCGCTGGAGTCCGGGAAGACCTTGGCGCCTGCCTCGGCGTCGGTGAACGCCGGCTTCGGCACACTGCGTTCGGAAGTGGCTGTCATGGGATCCGTCCTCTGGTGTCAGGCGTCGGATTCGCCCGTGGTGGTGAACTTGTCGTAGAAGACGCGCTTGTCGGGGACACCGAGCGCGGGCAGCAGCTCCAGCGCCGCTTCGACCATCGGCGGCGGGCCGCAGACGTAGGCGTCGGCACCTTTCAGGTCGAGGCCGGCCTGGCGCAGGACGTCGGTGATCAGGCCGGTCTCGCCGTCCCAGTCGTCGTCACCCGGCTCGGAAAGCGCCGGGACGTACCGGAAGTTCGGCAGTTTCTCCTCCAGCTCCCGCAGTTCGGCCTCGAAGCAGAGGTCCTGCCGGCGTCGGGCGCCGTAGTAGAAGGCCGCCTTCCGCTCGATGCCGCGCTCGGCCATGGTCCGCAGCAGCGCGAGGATGGGTGCCATCCCGGCCCCGCCGCCGACGAAGACCAGGTCCGCGCTCGGGTTGTCCCGGAGGGTGAACACCCCGAACGGGCCGGTGATCCGGAGCCGGTCGCCGACCGCGACTCGCGCGTCCAGGAACCGGGAGAACAGCCCGTCGGGATAGATCTTGATGACGAACTCCAGGAGCCCGTCGCGCGCCGAGGTGTTGGCCATCGAGAACGACCGGGACTCCTCGGTGTCCGGGATCGCGAAGTCCACGTACTGGCCCGGGAAGAACTTCAGCGGCTGGTCCGGGTCCGTCAGCTTGACCACGAGGTGACGCAGGTCGTGCGTGACGTTGTCGTTCGACACGACCTCGACTTCCGCCTCCTGGATCGGCAGCCCGGACTGGATCATCTCCTCGTCGTAGTTGAGGAGCTCGATCGTGAGGTCTTCGTAGGCGTGGGCCCGGCACAGCAGGGTGAAACCCTCCTCCTTTTCGTAGTCCGGCAACGCGAAGGTCGAGTACTTGTCGTGTTCGACGTCGTCGCCGTCGAGGATGAACGACTTGCAGGCCGCGCACTGCCCTTCCTTGCAGCCGTGCATGAGCATCACGCCCTGCTCGGCCGCGGCACGCAGGATGGTCTGCTCCTCGGCGACGTCGATCTCGATCCCGACCGGCTCGAACCGGACGCGGTGTTTCTCCGACATGCCAGCCCCGTCCCGTTCCGGCACTTTCACGTGAAAGCGCCCACCTGGGGGCGGCACTTTCACGTGAAAGTGCCGCCCCTGTGGTTGTCAGGCCTTCTGCGGTGCCGGGCGCCCGGCCGGGCCCTGGCGGTTGTAGTCGGCCACGAACGCGGCGCGCTCCTCGTCGGACATCTGGTTCAGCAGCACGTTCGGCGACTGCACCTCGGGCATCCGGCGCAGGTGGTCGAGCGTCCACATCTTCTTCGGGTCCAGGTCGAGGTGCGGCTGCGCGACCATGGTCTTGCCGTCGTCGCGCACGAAGCCCATGTCGGTGACGACGTCGGCCCAGTTCCAGCCGTGGTACAGCGTCTCCCACTCGCGGGCCCCGACCAGCTTGCCCATGTTCGGGGTGTTGCGGCCCTGGTAGGTGGGCCGGAACGCCTCGGCGTCGGTCCAGCGGCACGTCTCCGAGCAGTACGTGCGGTGCTGGCCGTCGACCTCGTCGACCACCATGTCCTCACGGATGAGGCACGGCACCATGCACGTCCAGCAGCGGTGCGGGTACACGTAGTTGACGTCCTCGGCGACGATCGGGTGGTGCCCGTTCGGCGTCGCGAGCCGGCTGTAGTTCTCCCACCAGGCGCCGTACTTGTCGTACCAGCCGGGGTACTTGTACTCGAACCACTCGAAGTCCTCGTCGGTCATCGGGTCGATGCGCCAGTAGTTGGCGAGCCACCCGGTGGCGAAGAACTGCGCGACCTCGTGGACGTAGCCCTTGTTCCAGATCCGGTTCCACGCCTCCTCGATGAGGTCGTGCGGGATGACCAAGCCGTACTTCTCGAGCGGGACGAGGTAGCTGCGGTAGTAGTCGTCGTAGATCCAGCGACGCCACATCTCCGCGTAGCTTTCCCGGTCCTTGCGGCGGTCCTTCGTGCCGTACTCGATGAACGTGCCGATCGCGGCGTCGACGACGGCGTGGTTGTTCCACCACGCGTACCGCAGGTCGCGCTCGAGCAGCTGGTGGTTGCTCTCGTCCGACAACGCCATCAGCAGCGTCGCGTAGCCGTTGCTGATGTGCCGGGACTCGTCCGACTGCACCGAGTGGAACACCGTCGGCAGCAGGTAGTCGCCGTTCGCGGCGGCTTCGGCCGGCATCGCCACGAACAGCGTGTTGGTGAACGCCGTCTCCGCCACGATGGTGAGGTAGATGCTGGCTGCGGTGATCGCGTCACCGGTGATGAAGCCTTCCGCGAACTGGCGGCCGATGGTGCCGCAGTAGTCGTTCTGGAAGTTGCGCAGGCTCGAGTTGAAGCCCGCCGGGTCGATGTAGTTCTGCATGTACAGGCGCTTGAGGTTCTGCTGGATCGTCGAGTGCCGGACCTCGTCGATCATCTGGATCGCCTGGCCGTTGTGCAGTTCCGGGTTGGGCACCGTGCGGAACAGCAGCGGCATCGCCCGCGCGGCGGAGATCTCCGGCAGCGGGATGATCGACAGGAACAGCTTCTGCCATTCCAGCCACCGTTCCTGCACCTGGCGGAACATGTTGCCGCGGATCGCGCCGTCCTCGGCGCCGTAGACCCGGTGGTCCTTTTCTTCCTGCATCGGGAAGTACGAACGGAGGACCTGCTTCAGCGGGTCCTTCTTCTTGGCCTTCTGGAAGGTGTAGTCGGTCCCGTAGTGCGAAACCGGGGTGTGGTACGCCGGTTCCCACGACAGTTCCTGGATCTTCTGGTGGGCTTTCGCCACACTCTGGCGACTCATGGATCACTCCTTATCCGTGGCTCCTGCCTACGGCGGCCGAGCGGCTCCCCTCCCGGCCGGGGGATGCGGGGCGCACGTCCTGCGCTCACCATTCAAGGGGCGGCCCGAGGTGACGCGGGTCTCAATCTGAGACAGAACCGCTGCTCAGGGCTCTTCACGCTCACTGAACATCCGGGCGCGCAGCTCGGCGAGCTCGTTTTGAACGCCGTTCCGCACCCGCGCGTCTCCTTCGACGGTCGGCGTGATGCCGAGCGCGCGCAGCAGCGCCGCCGCCGGTTCACCCGGGTGGCCTTCACCGCCGAACACGGGATGCAGGCCCTGCTCGGCCAGATGCGTGAAAACCAGGTTCACAATCGTCCACGGGTTGTACGTCTCAGCGGCCATGACTCCATCGCACCGCTGCCCCGCCGGCCAGAGCGTCTCAATTTGAGACACCGTGACCGGCCTAACGCGCTTAGGCTGGACGGGCGGCACAACGGGTGTGCCCGCACCCACGTGGGCCGCGGGATTCAGGAGGTTCTGCGTGGACGACAAGGTGCCCGGCATGCTGCTCGCGGACGACGAGCTCGCCCGGACCCGGGTGCGGTTCCTCACCGCCGAGCAGGTCCCGGCCGGCACCGTCCGGCAGACCATCCTCGCCTCGTGGCGGCGTTCGCGGGAGTTCCAGGTCGAGGCCGACCGGATCGACCCGCTGTACCTCGGCGACCAGAACCTCGACATCCCCCTGATGCGCGGCGCGGAGCCGGTCCTGGGCAAGCTGAGCGAGCAGTTCGACGGCCAGCCGATCAGCCTCATCCTCACCGACGCGAACGGCGTCGTGCTGACCCAGCGGACGGGCGACGGCGACCTGCGGCGGCACCTGGAACGCGTCGAGCTGGTCCCCGGGTTCAGCTACGGCGAGCAGTCGGTGGGCACGAACGGGATCGGCACCGCGCTGGAGGACGGCCGCGCGACCACGGTGTTCGGCCACGAGCACTACGCCGAGCACCTGGAGAACCTGGCCTGCGCCGGCGTCCCGATCCACCACCCGATCTCGGGCAAGAAGATCGGCGCCGTCGACCTCACCTGCTGGTACAAGGACGCGGGCGGCCTGCTCATCGCGCTGGCCCGCTCGACCGCCGAGCAGATCCGGCAGGCGCTGCTGCGCCACAGCGACCTGCGGGAGATGATCCTCTTCCAGGCCTACCTGCAGACCTGCCGCCGCTGGACCGGCATCGTGCTGGCGTTCAACGACGACATCGTGATGATGAACGACCGGGCGCGGCAGCTGCTCGACCCGTCCGACCAGTCCCTGTTGCTGGGCTACGCGACCGAGGCCCTGGCGGACGGCCAGCGGACGTCGGCCATGCTCGCCCTCTCGAGCGGCCTGCGCGTACGGGTGTACTGCCGTCGCGTGCCGGGCCAGCGCGAGACGGACACCGCGGGCGGCGTGCTGTCGGTGAAGCTGATCGAGGCGGAGGAGACCCTGGCCGCGTCGACCCCGATGCTGCCGATGTACCTGCCGGGCGTCGTCGGCTCGGCGCCGCTGTGGCTGCGCTGCGGCCACGAGCTGGACGCCGGCCTCCAGCGCGGCGAGTGGGTCGCGCTGGAGGGTGAGCCGGGCACCGGCAAGCTGACCCTGGCCAAGGGCCTGCACCAGCGCCACCACCCGGCCGCCCGCCTGCTGACCGTGGACGCGGCGGTCGCCACCGGCCCGGACTGGACGGAAGCGCTGCTGCGCGAGCACGCCGAGACCCCGATCCGCACCTTGGTGATCTGCCACGCCGACCGCCTGTCGGTAGCCGCCGCGACGGCGCTGGCCGGCGTGCTGCGCGACCTCCGCGAACGCGAAGACGCGCCATGGGTGGTGGCAACGCTCGCCCCGGGCGCCGAGACCAAGCCGGCGCTGGCGGAGCTGCTGAAGTTCTTCCCCCGCACGGTCCGGGTACCCCCGCTGCGCCACCACGTCGACGACCTGGCCGAGCTGGTCCCCCTGGTCCTGAGCAAACTAGGCTACGGCGGCAGGCTGACCTGCTCGGCGGCGGCGCTGCACCTGCTGATGAGGGCGGAGTGGCCGGGCAACACCGGGCAGCTGTACCAGGTCCTGCGCAAGGTGGCCCAACGCCGCCGAGCGGGCACCATCCGCCCGGGCGACCTCCCAGCCGAGTTCCACGCGGTGACGCGCCGTCCGTTGAACCGCTTTGAGTCGATCGAGCGTGATGCGATCGTGCGGTGCCTGGAGGACGCGGACGGCAACAAGGTGCGCGCGGCGAAGCTGCTGGGGATTTCGAGGGCGACGATTTACCGGAAAATCCACGAGTACGGGATCGTTCCCCCGACCCGGTGAGCCCGGGGTCGGTCGTCGGGGCCCACACGTTTGGATGATTCCCAGCGGGTCTTGTGTGCCTGAGGCCGGACCTCGCTCGATTCGCCGCGGAACCCACGCATTTCGCGACCGATCTCGCGAACCTGGCGCCGGAACTCGTGAGTGCCGCAAAGGCACTCGCATGTCCGGAGCCGGACCCCACGTGACACCCGGCGGATCTTGCGTGGTTCTCGGCCGAACCCGCGCATTTAACGACCGAACCCGCGAACCTTGCACCGGAACTCACAAGCACTGCAAAGGCACTCGCATGTTTGGGAACCGGATCCACGTGATCCGACGGGTCTCGCGTGATTCCCGACGGATCCGGCGTGTCCGAACCCGAAACTCACGTTTCTGGAACCGGACCTCGCTTGGTCGGAGCCCGACCTCACGTGATCCGGTGGGACCTCGATTGCCCGGAACTGAATCGAGTTCGCCGCCAAGCGGCTCAAATCACCCTCGCCGAGCCCGCATCGCAATCGTGTGCGCCGGACCGGAACCCGCGTGATTCCGAGCGGATCCGGTGTGGCCAAGGCCGGACCTCGCGTGGCTCCCGGCGGAACTCGCGTGCCCGAAAGCGGATCTCGCGCGTCCAGAGGTGCATCACCCGTGTCCAGCGGGGCATCACCCGTGTCCAGTGGGGCATTGCGCGTGATTGCCGGGGCATCACGTGTGTCTGGAGGGGCATCGCGAGAGTCAGCGGGCTGCCAGTTCCGCCAGCTGGTAGGCCATCTTCGAGCGGACCGGGGGCAGGCCGAAGGCCAGCTTCATCACCGTGTTGCGCAGCAGGCGCGCGGGGCGGGGGCGGAGGGTCGCCAGGCGGGTCATGCGGTCGGTGAAGGCGACCACGCCCGTCGCCACCGGGCGGCGGGTCTGCTCGTAGGTGTCCAGCAGCGTGTCCGGCGAGCCGGCGACCACTCGGGCCAGCAGGCGGCCCAGCACCACCGCGTCCTGGATGCCCGTGTTCATGCCCTGGCCGCCGGCCGGGCTGTGCACGTGGGCCGCGTCGCCCGCCAGCAGGATCCGGCCCGCGCGGTAGCGGTCGGCCACCCGGTGGTGCACCCGGAACCGCGAGCTCCACAGCACCTCCGTCACCCGCGACCGCGCCCCCTCCGGGCCGCGATTGTCCACAATGGACTGGATGTCCTCGATGCCCGGCTTCTCGACGGCGGAGGCAACCGTCGCGACGAGCCGGTAGCGGTCGTCCGCGCCGGGCAGCGGCGCGACCACCGTCACCCCTTCCGGTGACAGGTGCAGGCTGACCTCCTCGCGGTCCAGCGGCCAGCTCATCCGGACGTCGGCGAGCACGAACGACTCGCCGTACGACGCGCCGGTGAAGCCGATCCCGGCCTGGTCGCGCACGGTGCTGTGCATGCCGTCGGCCCCGATCACGTACTTCGCGCGCACCGTGCCGCCGGTCGTCGTGACCGTGACGCCGGTGTCGTCGCCCGCGACCGCGGTGACCTCGTACGGCCGGTGGACGTCGCCGCCGGCCTCGCGCAGCCGCTGCAGCAACACCGCCTCGGTCCGGTCCTGCGGCACCATCAGCGTGTACGGGTACGCGGTCGGCAGCCCGCCGAACGGCACCCGCGCCAGCACCGTGGCGCCGTCGCGGACCGTGAACGTCGGGACCACGACGCCCAGCTCCTTCAGCCGCTCGGTGACGCCGAGCTCGGCGAGCACCTCCAGCGTCCGGGCGTGGATCACGCAGGCCCGGGACGTGTTCGCGCCCTCGGCCTGGCGGTCGAGCAGCACGAAGTCGATCCCGGCCTCGGCCAGCGCGATCGCGGCGGCGAGCCCGGCGGGGCCGGCTCCGGAGATCAGGACGTCGGTGCGGGCGGGCAGGTTCATGACGGTCTCCTCGAGTTTGCCAACAACTGTTGGCATCCACGTAAGCACCGCCGCGCTGGCTTGTCAACAAGTGTTGGCCTACACTTGTTGACATGAGTGCCGAGCCCTCCCCCCGCCGCTCCGACGCCACCCGCGCGGCCATCCTCGACGCGGCGCGCCGCCGGTTCGCCGCCGACGGCTTCCGCCGCGCGACCATCCGCTCGATCGCGGCCGACGCGGGCATCGACCCGTCGATGGTGATGCGCTACTACGGCAGCAAGGACGGCCTGTTCGCGGCGGCCGTGGACGTCGCGCTCGACCTGCCCGACCTCGGCGAAGCCGACCCGGCCACGGTCGGCGAGCTGCTGACGCGGCAGTTCCTCGTGCTCTGGGAGCAGCCGCCGACCGACGAGATCCTGCTGACGCTGCTGCGCTCGGCCGTGGCCGACGACGCCGTCGTCGAGAAGATCCGCGAGGTGTTCGCCGGCCAGGTGACACCGGCGGTCCTGCGGTTCGGCGCCCCGGCCGACGCACCCCGCCGCGCCGGACTCGTCGTGGCCCAACTGTTCGGCCTGGCGCTGACCCGGTACGTCCTGCGGCTGCCACCGGTGGTCGCGCTGACGCCGGCGGAGATCGTCAAGGAGATCGCCCCAACGATCCAGCGGTATCTCACCTCGGCGGGATGAGTGCCATCCTGGACGGCATGCCGACCCGGTGGACGTGCCCGCGTTGCGACCGCGAGTTCGCGCGCGCCGGTCAGGGGCACACGTGCGTGCCGGGCTGCACGGTCGACGACACCTTCGCCGGGCGCTCCCCGGGACAGCGCGCGGTGTACGACGCGATCGCCGCCCACCTGCGCACCCTTGGCGAGTTCCACGAGGACGCCGTCAAGGTCGGCGTGTTCCTCAAGCGCGACCGCAAGCTCGCCGAGGTGCGCCCGCGCTCCCGCGACGTCCTGCTGTACCTGTTCCTGCCGGGCCCGGTCGAGACGGCCCGGATCCGCCCGGCATGGGGCACCGACGGCGCGCGGGTCGGGCACCGGGTGAGCCTGCGCGAGGTGTCCGATGTGGACGACGAGGTGCGCGGCTGGCTGACCGCCGCGTACGACTTCTCATGACGGGCTGATCCCCCGCACCGCCAAACCCAGCAGCCGCAACGCTTCCCCCGCCGGGTCACGCCCGTGCTCGGTCGCCAGCACGATCCCCGTGACCACCGCGACCAGGTCCGCCGACGTCACCCCGGCCGCCACCGCGCCCGCCTCGATCGCCCGGCGCAGCAACGGTTCGCCCGCGTCCGTGAGGCGGACGCAGACGTGGTCGCGGTCCGGGGCCTCGTCCTGGATCAGCGCCGCGGCCATGCCGCGCGCGGAAGCGGCGTACTCGGTCAACGCCGTGAGCCAGTCGAGCAACGCGGCCCGCGGGTCGTCGGCGTCGGCCAACTCCAGGGCACGGCCGTCCAGCGCGTCGACCCGCTCGCGGAAGACGGCGTCCAGCAGGGCGCGCCGGCTCGGGAAGTGGCGCCGCACGGTCGCCGAGCCCACCTCGGCGGTGCGGGCGATCTGCTCGAGGGACGCGTCCGCGCCGTGCTCGGCGACCTCCCGCTCGGCGACGGCGAGGATCCGCGCGTAGTTGCGCTGGGCGTCGGAACGCGGCACGGACACCTCCCGGAAACGGAAGTGGCGGGGGCCGCCACTTAGTGGCTATCGTAGCGGACACGAAGTGGCGGGCCCCGCCACTTAGCCGTCGAAGGAGTCCCCATGTCCCCCGTCCTCGTCACCGGCGCCACCGGCAAGCAGGGTGGCGCCACCGCCCGCGCCCTGCTCGCCGCGGGCGCCGAAGTCCGTGCGCTGGTCCGCGACCCCGGTACCGAACGCGCCGAGGCCGTCCGGGCGCTCGGCGCCGAGCTCGTCACCGGCGACCTGTACGACCCCGGTTCGCTCGCCCCGGCGCTCGAGGGGGTACGCGGCGTGTTTTCCGTGCAGCTGCCCGACATGACCGACCTTGACGGCGACTCCGAGTGGGTCCAGGGCCGCAACCTGGTCGACGCCGCCCGGGACGCGGGGGTGCCGCAGTTCGTGCACACGTCGGTCTCGGGCGCCGGGCAGCACCGCACTGCGCCGGGCTGGAAGGAGGGCCGCTGGAAGTCGATGGAGCACTACCTCGAGACGAAGACCGCGATCCAGGACCGCGTCCGCGAAGCCGGTTTCGCGCATTGGACGGTGCTGGAGCCGGGGTTCTTCATGGAGAACTTCCTCCCGCCGTCGTTCCTGCTCCCCCACGGCGTCGGCGGCGGGATCGTCACGATCATCAAGCCGGACACGGAACTCGCACTGGTCGCGGTCGACGACATCGGCGCGGCGGCCGCGGCGGCCTTCGCCGACCCGGCCCGCTTCGACGGCGTCGAGCTGGAGCTGGCGAGCGAGCGCCGCACGATGGCGGCCGTCGCCGAGGTGCTCTCCCGCGCCTTCGGCACCGATCTCACCGCGCCGGACCTGACCGCCGAAGAAGCCCTGGCGGCCGGCGCGCCGGCGTTCACGCTGCGGCACGAGTGGCAGAACGCGATCGGCCACCCCGCCGACCCGAAGTTCGCGCGGGACCTCGGCATCCCCCTGACGTCGTTCGCGGACTGGGCGAGCGCGCACCTGCCTCACGCGGCGACCGCGTAGTCCTTCAGCACCAAGGCGTTCGCCGCGTCACGGATGGGGGCGGCGATCTGCTCCAGGATGCGGTTGCGGCCCGGCAGGTAGGGCATCAGCTTGATCATCCGGGTGTTGAACCACGCGAACGCGCGGGACTGCGGGATGATGCCGCGCAGGGCCGCCTTCGCCAGAGCCTGGTTCTTCTCGATGTACGGCCGCATTTCCGCTTCGTACCGCTCGAACGCCAGCTCGTGGTCGCCCGCCGCCGCGGCGAGTTGGCCCGCCAGGACGTACGCGCCCGCCAGGGCCAGGCTCGTGCCCTGGCCCGAGGCCGGGGACGGGCAGTAACCCGCGTCGCCGACCAGCGTGACGCGGCCGGCCGACACCCGGTCCATCAGGATCTGGCACACCGGGTCGAAGTAGAAGTCGCCGGCTTCGCGCATCGAGTCCAGCAGCTCGGGGATCTGCCAGCCGAGGCCCGCGAACTGGTCGGCGACGAGGTTCTTCTGGCCGTCGACGTCGCGGCGGTCGTACGGCAGATCCTTGCCGGTGAACCAGAACGCGGCCTTCGCGTCGTCGGCGCGGGCGGTGCTGTAGACGTTCACCATCTTGCCCGGCGCCGCCGAGTGCAGCAGTTCCCAGCGGTCCAGGTCGAAGCTGTTCGGCACGGTCGAGATCGAGATGTAGGCGTCGAACCGCTTCAGGAACTCCTCCTCCGGGCCGAACGCCAGGGCGCGGACGCCGGAGTGCAGGCCGTCGGCGCCGACGACCAGGTCGAACCGGCGGGGCGCGCCGTGGGCGAAGGTGACGTGGACGCCGTCGGGGCGCTGGTCGAGGCCGGTGATCCAGTCGCCGAAGACGTACTCGACGTCGTCGCGGGTGTGGTCGTAGAGGATCTTCGCCAGGTCGCCGCGCAGGATCTCGGTGTCGTCGCCGTCGCGGAAGCCGAACGTGTCGGCGTCCAGCTTCGCGATCTGCTTGCCGCGCTTGTTCACGAACCCGGCGCCCCGCATGTCGGTCGCCACCGCGTGGACCTCTTCGAGCAGGCCCATCCGGCGGACGACGTCGACGGCGGTGCCGCGGATGTCCACCTTGTACCCGCCTTCACGCAGGCTGGGGGCGCGTTCGACGACGGTCGGGCGGAAGCCGTGGTGGTGCAGCCACCAGGCGAGGGCGGGGCCGGCGACGCTGGCGCCGGAGATCAGGATTTCTCGGTTGTTCGTCATGCCCCGCAGCGTGGGCGCGGCCGCTGACCGCTCACGAACCGAGCGCCGACCGCCACTGACCGAAATCCTGAAGCGCCTGGTCAGGCGGCATTTCCCGGCCCTGCTCGAAGGCCTTGACGTAGGCGTCGCCGCCGATGCGGGCGCGGACCGTGCTGGTCACCGCGGCGACGTCGGTGTCCCCGGTGACGTCCGTGCCGCGCAGCCCGACGGCGACGCCGAGCAGGAACGCCGCCCGCTCGTCCTCGGCGCGCGCGGCCAGCACCCCGGCCAGCCCTTCGACGGCCCGCGCCGCGCCCGGCAGGTTCGCGTGCTCCAGCGCCGTGGCCAGGGCCTCCTGGTGCAGCTCGGTCGCTTCGTCGAGGTCGCCTTCGGCCGCGGCCGTCCAGCCGAACCCGGTGTACAGCCCGATCCGCGTCTCGCCGCCGGTCACCGGATCGGCGGCCAGGCCGACCGCCGAGGTGTACCAGCGCCGGGCCGCGGCCAGGTCCCCCGCGTGCCGCGCGAGCTCGCCGAGCCCGCCGCGCGCCCGGGCGAGGGTCAGCGTCGTGCCCGCCGCCCGCGCCAGCTCCGCCGCGGCTTCGTAGTCCGCCTGCGCCCCTTCGGTGTCGTCGGCCCGCAGGGCACCGTCGGCGCGGCGGCAGAGCAGGTCGGCCGCGTCCTCGGCGGCGCCGAGCTCCCCGGCCAGCCGGACGGACTCGTCCATCAGCTCGCGGAACCGCGCGTGGTCGCCGCGCCAGTCCGCGAACTCCGCGAGCTTCTCCAGCGTGGTCGCCTCGCCCCAGCGGTCACCGAGCTCGCGAAAACCTTGCAGTGACGCCGAAAAGTGCGCCTCGGCGTCGTCGAGCCGGCCGCGGTACTGCGCGCCGAGGCCGTCGCCGATCCGCGCGAACGCCCGCGACCAGGTGTCCTGGCCGATCAGCGCGGCCAGCCGTTCGCCTTCCTTCGCCTTGGTGCGCGGGGAAAACGCCCACAGCAGGAAGAGGTACGGGTGCCGCAGGGGGCCGTCGAGCGCCTGCATGATCGGCTCGATCCCGACGTCGGTGGCCGACGCGTGGATCAGGCAGACGACGTACTCCTCTTCGAGGCCGGGCGGCGGCTCCGGGCCGACGGCGGCGAGTACGGCGTCGGCGAACGGCCGGGCCTCGCTGCGCAGGCCGCGCAGCCACCAGTACCACGTCAGGGCCGCGAACAGCCGCAACGCGGTTTCCGGGGCCTCGGCGGCACTCCAGCGCAGGGCCGCGTGCAGGTCGGCGTGCTCGGCGGTCAGCTGCGCCAGCACGGTGAGCTGGTCCGCGCCCCGCAGTTTCGGCTCGGCCGCGCGGGCGACGTCCAGGAAGTACTTCGCGTGCGCCGCGGGGTCGGCGGTGCCCTGCTCCGCGCAGAACGCCCGGATCGTCTCCAGCATCCGGTACCGGCCGCCCGCGTACTCGACGAGGGACTTCTCGACGAGCCCGGTGAGCAGGCCGTCGGTGTCCCCGGCGGCGCAGACCCGCTCGACGGCGTCGAGCCGCGCCCCGCCGGCGAACACCGCGAACCGGCCGGCCAGCAGCTGTTCGTCCGGGTCGAGCAGGTCCCAGCTCCACTCGACGACCCCGCGCAGCGTCCGGTGCCGCGGCTCGGCGGTCCGCTCGCCCCGCGACAGCAGCCGGAAGCGGTCGTCGAGCCGGGCCGCGACGTCTTCGGCGGCCATCGACCGCAGCCGCGCGGCGGCCAGCTCGATCGCCAGGGGCAGGCCGTCGAGCGCGACGCAGATCCGAGACACGGTCGCGGGATCGAGGTCCACGCCTGGGACGACGGCCGCGGCGCGGTCGGTGAACAGCCGCTGGGCCGCGTCGGCGGACAGCGCGCCGACCGGCACCAGTGTCTCGCCGGTGAGGCCGAGCGCCTCCCGGCTGGTGGCCAGCACCCGCAGGCCGGGGCACGCGCCGAGTAGCCGCCGGACGAGCCGCGCGGCGTCGGCGACGACGTGTTCGCAGTTGTCGAGGATCAGCAGCAGCGGCCGGTCGGCGAGGCCCGCGACCAGGCGGTCCGCCGGGTCCGCCGCCGCACCCGGCGACAGCACGCCCTGTTCGCGCAGGCCCAGCGCGGCCAGGACCGCCTGCGGCACCTCGGTCGTCGTCGCCAGTTCGACGAAACACACTTCGCCGGGTTCGCGGGACGCGGCTTCGACGGCGAGCCGCGTCTTGCCCGCGCCGCCCGGGCCGGTGAGCGTGACGAGCCGGGCGTCGCGCGTCGCCGTGGTCAGCCGGTCGAGTTCGGCGCGGGCGACGAACCCGCCGATCGGCACCGGAACCCGGCGCGCCGGGGCGGGCGCGGCGGCCCGCAGGACGGCGACGTGCGCGTCCGCGAGGTCCGGCGACGGGTCGGCACCGAGTTCGTCGGCGAGGCGTTCCCGGATCTCGGCGAACACGGCCAGGGCCTCGGCGGACCGGCCGCTGCCGTGCAGCGCGCGCATCAGCTGGGCCACGAGCCGTTCGCGCAGCGGGTGCTCGCCGGTCAGCTCCCGCAGCGGCGCGACGAGCCGCTCGTGGTGGCCGAGGGCCAGCCCGGCTTCGATCCGGTCCTCGGCGGCGGCCACGCGCAGCTCCGCCAGCCGGGCCGCGCGCGGCGGGTCCGCGAGCCCGTCGAGCGCCGGTCCCCGCCACAGCGCGAGCGCGTCACCGAACAGCTCCAGCTTGGCTGCCGGGTCCGCGGTGTCCCGCGCCCGCGCGGTGAGCGCCTCGAAACGGTGGACGTCGACGTCCTGGGGGTCCACGGCCAGCCGGTACCCGGCGGGGGTGAACTCGACCAGGCCGTCGGGGGCCCCGCCGTCCCGCAGCCGCCGACGCAGCCGCGACACCTGGGACTGCAACGCCTCGGCGGCGCCCTCGGGCGGGTTTTCGCCGTGCAGGCCGTCGATGAGCCGCTCGGCGCTGACGACGCGCCCGGCGTCGAGGGCCAGCAACGCGAGCAGCCCGCGCAACTGTGGACCACCGAGGGCGACGGGGGTCCCGTCCGGACCATGGGCTTCGACCGGCCCGAGAATGGCGAACTGCACGCCGCCGAGTATGGCGACTCAGGCGCGCAGCTTGCGGAAGAACGCGCGAACGTCGGCCACGAGCAGCTCCCCCGCCTCCATCGCCGCGAAGTGGCCGCCCTCGGTGAAGTCCGACCAGTGCTCGATCTTCTCCTCGGGATCCATGATCCGCCGGACCACGGGCGAGCTGTTGAACACCGCCCAGCCCGCCGGGACGTCCGAGGGGGCCAGCCAGCCGTGGCCGGAATGGGCGGCCTCGTAGAGGAACCGGGCCGCGGTCGCGCCGCTGCGGGTGAACCAGTACAGGCTGACCGTCGTGAGCAGCCGGTCGCAGCCGATTCCGCCGTCGGCGTTCGTCCACGCCTCGAACTTCTCGGCGATCCAGGCGAGCTGCCCCACCGGCGAGTCGGTGAGCCCGGCGGCGAGCGTCTCGGGCTGGTGCGACTGGAGGTCCAGGTACCCGCGCCCGGCCTTCCACGCCTCCCGGGCCGCGTCCAGTTCGGACTGTTCGGCCTCGGTCAGGTTCTCCGGCATCGGGAGCTGCTCGCCGGCGAGGGCGATGGTCCCGCGGTCGCTGTTCACGTGCGTGCCGAGGACGCGCTCCGGGTACAGCGCCGCGAGCCGGCCGGTGACGCCCGCACCGATGTCGCCGCCCTGCGCGGCGAAGCGGTCGTAACCCAGGCGCGTCATCAGCACGGCGAAGGCGTCGGTCGTGCGCGCCAGCTCCCACCCGGGCCCGCTCAACGGCGTCGAGAAGCCGAATCCCGGCAGGGACGGGACGACGACGTGGAAGGCGTCCGGGCCGGGCTCGGTCAGCGGGCCGAGCACGTCGAGGAACTCGGCGAACGAGCTGGGATAGCCGTGGGTGAGCAGCAGCGGCATCGCGTCGGCGCGGGGCGAGCGGACGTGCAGGAAGTGGATCCGCTGACCGTCGATCTCGGTCGTGAACTGCGGGAAGGCGTTGAGCGCGGCCTCCTGCGCGCGCCAGTCGTAGCCGGTCCGCCAGTACTCGGCCAGCTCGCGGACCCGCGACGGCGGGATGCCGCGGGACCAGTCCGGCCGGTCGCCGGGCACCGGCTCGGGGTAGCGGGCGTCGGCCAGGCGCCGGTGCAGCTCGTCCAGCTCGGCCTGCGGGATCTCGACGCGGAAGGGGCGGATGTCGTTCGTCATGGACAGGACGTTAGGGACGATTGCGGAAGGGTTCCTTCCGCAATTTCTGGCATCCTCGAACGATGTTGCAGACCTCCGCGCGGCTCCTGCGGTTGCTGTCGCTGCTCGAAACGCGGCGCGACTGGACCGGCGCCGACCTGGCCGGCCGCCTCGGCGTCACCACCCGCACCGTCCGCGCCGACGTCGGCAAGCTGCGCGACCTCGGCTACCCGGTCGAGGCCTCCCCCGGCGTCCAGGGCGGGTACCGGCTCGGCGCGGGCGCGCAGCTGCCGCCGTTGCTGCTGGACGACGACGAGGCGGTGGCCGTCGCGGTCGGGCTGCGGACCGCCGCCGGCGTCGCCGGGATCGAGGAGACGTCGGTGCGTGCGCTGGCGAAGCTGGAGCAGGTGCTGCCGTCGCGGCTGCGGCACCGGGTGCACGCGCTGCAGGCCGCGACGGTCGCGGTGCCCGGCACCGGCCCGGCCGTCGACGCCGACGTGCTGAGCGTGATCGCGTCGGCGATCCGGGCCGGTGAGCGGCTGCGGTTCGGCTACACCAGCCACGAGCGGGCCGAGAGCCGCCGCGACGTCGAGCCGCACCGGCTGGTCAGCTGGGGACGGCGCTGGTACCTGGTCGCGTGGGACACCGGCCGCGAAGATTGGCGCACGTTCCGCGTCGACCGGATGACGCCGCGGACGCCGAACGGGCCGCGGTTCGCCCCGCGCGAGCCGCCCGAGGGTGACGTCGTGCGGTTCGTGCAGCGCAGCGCGGGCGCCGCGACCTGGCGGTACCACGCGAAGGTGCGCCTGCACGCCTCGGCCGGGCACGTGCGGGCCCGGCTGCCGCTCGCCGTCGACGTCACGGCCGAAGGTCCGGACCGGTGCGTCGCCGAGGTCGGCTCCGACCACGCGCCGATGCTCGCGCTGTACCTCGGCCTGCTCGAAGTGGACTTCGAGGTGCTCGACGCGCCGGAGCTCGCCCGGGAGCTGGCGAAGACGGGCGAGCGGTTCCTGCGGGCTAGCGCAGCGAGTTCGCCAGCTCCTCGATGAGGTTCATCTGCTCCTGCATCCCGGTTTCCATGCCGGATTCGATGATCGTGTCCCGCAACGCCTTGCTCGTCGTCTGCGTCAGCAGGTGCACGACCGTGCGGTCGCCTTCGAGGGCGGTGAACGTGACGGTGGTGACCGGCACGTCGGCCTCCGGCAACGGGTCGGCGCCTTCGAACATCTCGGTGAAGACGAGCTTTTCGTCTGGCACGATTTCGCGGTACTCGCCGTGGAACGCGACTTCGAAGCCCCCGTTCGCCGTGATCACGTACCGCCAGCGGCCGCCGGGCCGCAGGTCCATCTCGACCTCGGTGGTCGTGCCGCGATGCCCGGCCCACCAGCGCTTCACCAGCTCGGGCGTGGTCCACGCGCGGTAGACCAGGTGCTTCGGCGCGTCGAACTCGCGCGTGATCAGGATCTGGTCGTCCGCAGGCAGGGTGATCTTCGCGCTGCTCGCCGTCTCCACCATGTCACTTCTCCTCTTGCTTCAGTTCGTCCAGGACGTCGTCCAGCAGCTCGAAGCGTTCCGACCACGTCCGCTCGTAACGCTTCACCCAGTCGTGGATGGGTTTCAGCGCGGCGCCGTTGAGCCGGTAGACGCGCTGACGGCCGTCCTCGCGCACGTCCACCGCCCCCACCTCGCGCAGTACCCGCAGGTGCTTCGACACCTGGGGCTGGGCCAGCCCGAGCAGGCCGACGAGGTCGCCGACCGACCGTTCGCCGGCCATGAGCTCGTCGAGGATCTGCCGCCGCCGGGGTTCGGCGACCGCGTTGAAGGTGTCCGCCGTCGTCGCTGCTCGTGCCACGCGGCAATCATATGCCCATATGGGTATGCGTCAAGACCCGGTGCGCTCCTGGGCGCGGAAGTGGTCCCAGGCCCGGCTGACGAGCGACGGGTGCGTCCGCAGGTCGATCGCCGTGCGGGCCAGCGCGGACGCCGAGGCCAGCATCGCCGCGCGGCCCCGCGGCGACGCCGCCGCTTCCGCGAACTCCCGCGTGTGGTCGGGGTACTCCTGGGCCGCGATCGCCACGAACGGGTGGATCGCCGGGACGCGGAGGCTGACGTCGCCGATGTCCGACGAACCCAGGTACACCCCCGGCTCGGGCGGTCCGGCGTGGATGCCGCACGCGGCGAGGTGCTCGGTGAACCGCTCCGACAGCACCGGGTTGTCGCGGAAGTGCGCGTAGCCGCGGCCGAGGCGTTCGACGTCCACCTTCGCGCCGGTCGCCATGGCCGCGCCCTGCACGCAGGTCGTGACGTCTTCGACCAGCCGGTCCAGGGCCTCCGTGGTGAGCGCGCGGAGGCCGAAGCGGCCTTCGGCGCGGTCGGGGACCACGGTGGTCGCCTCGCCGCCGTCGGTGACGATGCCCTGCACGTGCGAGCCCGCGGGCAGCCGCTGGCGCAGGGCCGACAGCGCGCCGAACGCCTGGATCAGCGCGGCGAGCGCGTCGACGCCGTGTTCGGGGTCGCCGGTCGGGTGCGCGGCGCGGCCGTGGAAGGTGACCTTCAGCTCGACCCGCGCGGTCAGCGGCGCCCACGACCACGAGTGCACTCCCGGGTGGACCATCAGGACGGCGTCCACGTCGTCGAAGATCCCGGCCTCGGCGAGCGCCTGCTTGCCACCGCCGCTCTCCTCGGCCGGTGCGCCCACGGCGAGCAGCGAGCCCCGGCTGTCGCCGAGCACGTCCTTGGCGGCCAGCGCGGCGCCGAGCCCGGCCGCCGCGACCAGGTTGTGGCCCGAAGCGTGGCCCAGGCCGGGCACCGCGTCGTACTCCAGCAGCAACGCCACGCACGGACGCCCGGTGCCGGCGCGCGCGACGAACGCCGTGGGCATCCCGGCGGTGCCGGTCTCGACCTCGAAGCCGTCCGCGGCCAGCTCGCCGGTCAGCAGCTTCGCCGCGGCATGCTCCTCGAAGGACGGTTCCGGCCGCTCGTGCAGCCTGGCCGCCACGGCCCACAGCCGCTCGTCCAGGCGCTCGACGCACTCGTCGGCGCGCTCGTGCAGCTCCTCGTGCCACTCCATGCCCTCGGAATACCCGCAGTGGGCCCGGTCACACAAGAGTAGTCGTCCGGTCACGCGGTTTGCCCCATACCGCGTGCGGGTATCCAGGCGGTTCCCCATCCCCAGGAGAACCCCGGTGACAGACCAGGTATTGACCTTCGGCGTCGAAGAGGAGTTCTTCGTCGTCGACCGGCGTGGACTGCTGTCCCACGCCGGGGACGACGTCGTCGACGCCGCGGAAGCGGCCGGCGGCGACCAAGGCGAGCTCCAGCACGAGCTCACGCGCACCCAGGCCGAGGCCGCCAGCGACGTCTGCCGGACCCATTCCGGTGCGCTGAGCCAGCTCCGCGGGATGCGCGCCGACCTGGCCTCCGCCGCGGGCAAGCGCGGGCTCCGGCTGCTGCCCAGCGGCTGCGCACCGCTGTCCGAAGAGGACCTGCCGGTGATCTCGCCGACGCCGCGCTACCAGCAGATGGCCGAGCACTTCGGCGCCACCGCGCGGACGTCGCTCACCTGCGGCTGCCACGTGCACGTCGCGATCCCGGACAAGGAGACCGGGATCCGGGTGCTCGCCCGGGTCCGGCCGTGGCTGCCGGCGCTGCTCACCGTGACCGCCAACTCGCCGATCGCCGACGGCTACGACACCGGCTACCACAGCTGGCGCTACCAGCAGTGGAGCCGCTGGCCCTCGGCCGGCCCGCCGCCGAAGTTCGGCTCCCTCGACGAGTACGAGAGCGTCGTCGACGCGTGGCTGCGCGCGGGCTCGATCCTCGACCGCGGGATGGTCTACTGGGACGTCCGGCTCTCGGAGAACCAGCCGACGCTGGAGTTCCGCATCGCCGACGTCGCCGCCACCCCGGAGGACGCGGTCCTGCTCGCCGTACTGGCGCGCGGCTTGGTGGCCACCGCGCTGGACGACGACGCTCCCCCGCCGGACCTGCCCAACGAGGTGCTGCGCGCCCAGCTGTGGCGGGCGTCGCGGGACGGCGTCTCCGGCCGCTGCCCGCACCCGCGCACCGGTGACCTGGAGCCGGCCTCGGCGGTGCTCGACGACCTGATCAAGCTGACGAGCACCGCCCTCGAAGCGGCGGGCGACCGGGAGTTCGCTTTGGAGGGAACGGCTCGCCTGGCCACCGGTGAGGGCGGAGCCGACCGGCAGCGGCGCTCGTTCGCGAAGCGGCAACGCGGGGAGGACGTCGTCGACCTGCTGGCCGTGACCGGCTGACCGGCGCTAGCCGGGCCGGCCGACCTCCTCCATCATCAGGAGCGCGCCCTGGCTCTTCCCGGCCGCGCCTCGCAGCGCGCTGCACAGCAGCCGGACCACGACCGCCCGGCCACGGCGGTTGATCGCGTCCAGGGTCAGCTCGGCGCTCGACTCGGCGTCGCCCAGCGCGTCGCGGACCACCGGGCGCAGCTCGGCGAGCGGCAGCCCGATGTCCAGGTTCAGCAGGTGGGTGCCCTCGGCCTCTTCGCGGCGCACGCCCCAGAGCTCCTCGGCACCGCGGTTCCAGGCCTTGATCCGCATCTCCGTGTCGAGCACGACGATCCCGGCCTGGATCGAGGTCAGCACCGACTCCAGGAAGTCGTTGAGGTCGTCGAGCTCCAGGCTGCGGTCACGCAGGGCGTCGTTGATCGTCTGCAGCTCGTCGTTGGTGGAGTGCAGCTCCTCGTTCATGGTTTCGAGCTCTTCGTTGGTGGACTGGAGCTCCTCGTTCGTCGTCTCCAGCTCCTCCACGGTGGACTGGAGCTCCTCGTTGGTGGTCTCCAGCTCCTCGTTGGTGGACTGGAGCTCCTCGTAGGCCGATTCGAGCTGCCGGTTGGAGTGCTCGAGCTCGGTGAGCAGCAGCCGCGCCCAGCTGACGTCGTGGAACACCACCGACACGCCGAGCAGGCTCTTCTCCTTGCCCAGCAACGGGTTGACGTGCACCTCGTACCACACCACGTCCCCGGCGCGGCGCCACTCGACGTCCTTGATGCGCAGCGACCGGCGCTCCAGCCGGGCCTGCTCGACGTAGGGGCGCAGGGCGACCGGGCGGTAGGAGACGTCCAGGTCCCACAGCTTGCGGCCGATGTCGCGTTCGGACAGTCCGAACGCGATCTCCGCCTGCTGGTTGATCAGCGCCGTGACCTCTTCGCCGGTCACCACGATCTGGGCGACGGGACTGGCCGAGAACGCGTGCTCGCGCAGCTGGTCCAGCCCCGAGACGTCGGCCGGGCGCCGGCCCGGGTAGCCGTGGGAGACGAAGTGGCTGTACCCGACCGGCGAGTTCGCCACCTTGCGGAACACCCGCCGCTTGAGGTCGAGCGGCTCGAAGATGCGGGTGTGGCTGAGCAGCATCTCGGCCTTGCCCAGGAACATCATGCCCCGCGGGGCGAGCGCGAAGTGGAACCGCTCGAGGATCTTCGTCTGGGTGTCGGCGTTGAAGTACATCAGCGTGTTCCGGCACACCAGGAGGTCGATCCGCGAGATCGGGGCGTCCTGCACGAGGTCGTTGCGGCCGAAGATGACCGAGCGGCGCAGGTCCTTGCGGAAGCTGTACCGGCCGCCGTACTGCTCGAAGTACTCCTCGAGCTTGCCCTCCGGCAGTCCTTCGAGCTCGGCCGCGGTGTAGGACGCCTGCCGCGCCTGGGCGAGCGCCTCTTCGTCGACGTCGGTCGCGTAGATCTTGACCCGCTGGCGGAAGGCGTCGACACCGATCGCCTCGGCGAACGCGATCGCGAGGCTGTAGGCCTCCTGGCCGGCCGCGCAGCCCGCGCTCCACACCCGGATCGGCTCCTCCGGGGAACGCTCGGCCAGCAGCGCGGGGATCACCTGGTCCCGCAGGTAGTCCCAGGCGTCGGGGTCCCGGAAGAACCCCGTCACGTTGATCAGGATCGTGTTGAACAGCGCGACGAACTCGTCCGCGTTGACCTGGAGCTGGTCGATGTAGTCGGCGAAGGTGCCGGCCCCCACCTGGCTCATCCGCCGCTGGACCCGCCGCATGAGGCTGGTGCGCTTGTAACCGGTGAAGTCGAACCCCCGGGACTCCTTGAGGTAGGCGAGCACCGATTCGAACTCGTCGTCGGCTTCCGGTGGGGGATTTGTCACCTGGGACACGCTACCCGTGCGGGCTCGCGGGCCGTCCGCGCCTGGTCAGCACCGCCCAGACCACCTTGCCGCCCGACCAGGACCGGCTGCACCCCCACACCCGGGCGACCTGCGCGACCAGCCGCAGCCCGATGCCGGCTTCCCCGGGGTTGAGCCGCTCGTGGAGCACGGCCGGGTGCGGATCGTCGTCGCCGACCGCGATGGTGAACAGGCCGCGCCTCAGCTCCAGCCGCAGCCGCGGCGCGGAGACCGTGTGCCGGATCGTGTTCTCGACCAGCTCGGTGGCGACGAGCCTGCCGTCCTCCTCGTACTCCGGCACGTCCCACTGCGCGCAGACCCGGCTGACGAACTCCCGGGCGAGGGCCGAGGCACCGACGGTGGGCGCGAGCAGCTGCACCGCGCGGCGCCGCCGCGGGCAGTCCCGGGCCGCCTCGGCCTCGCCGACGCCGGCGTGCACCGCCACGAACCGGTCGATCACGCGGCTTTCGAACAGCTCCAGGTGTTCCGGCCGCCTCGAGACGAGCGAGAAGGGGATGCCGGGCCAGTCGCTGATCCGCATGGCGATGACGGAGAAGACGCTCGCCAGGCTCGCGTCGCGGATGCGGAGGCCTTCGATGTCGGCGATCACGCCGTCCGGGGCGTCCGTGGCGATCTTGAGCAGGCCGTCGCGCAGGTCCGGGTAGCTGTGCAGGTCGAGCGTCCCGGTCACCGTCACCACGGTCGAGCCGGGGCGGTGCACCGGCACCAGGCTCACCGCCGCGCCCTCGCCGGTCATGCGGGCGGCCCGGTCTCCGGGTGCTGGGCGATGAGGAACCTCCGGAGGGTTTCGGCGGCCGTCGTGCATTCGCGCGCGGTCGTGTCGTACCGGCTGGTCAGCCCGGCCAGTCCGCGGTGGGTGGAGTCGCGTTGCATGCGCTGGGCCAGTGCCGCCTTCTCGTCGAGCGAACGCAGCGCCGTCCACAGCGCCCGCTCGAACTCGGCGTCGTGCGCGTTCAGCAGGGCTTCGGCCGACCACGCGTGCCCGATGCGGCAGCGGTACCGCCCGTGCGGGTGGTCGATCTCCAGCAGCGTGCCCTGGCAGTCCGGGCAGCTGTACCCGGACGCGGGGGTCCCGTCGCCGGGCACGACCGCGTCCAGCCGGACGCTGTCCCGGGCGATCCGGTCTTCGAGCAGCAGCCCCGGTGACGGCGGGTTCGCCGGGGCCTGGTCGACCGGGACGCGCACCAGCTGGTCGAGCACCTTGCCGAGCACTTCGGCCGGGTAGACGTGCTCGGTCGGGGTGAGGGCCAGCGCGTTCGCGGGCATCCCCGGGTAGAGCGCCTCCTCCGGGTCCTGGACCATCGCCAGGCCACCGCGCTCCACCACCGAGCAGAGCCCGGCCGCGCCGTCGTCGAGCGCCCCGGAGAGCACGACGCCGATCGCCGCGGGGCCCGCGGTGACCGCCGCCGAACGGAGGGTGGCGTTGACGGCGGGGCGGTGGCCGTTCTCCGTCGGGCCGTGGCTGAGCAGCAGGGTGCCCTCGTCGATGAGCAGGTGGAAGTCGGGCGGCGCCACGTGGATGACGCCGCCGGTCAGCGGCCCGCGGTGCTGCGCGGGAACGGCCGGCAGGGCGCCGGAGCGGCTCAGGATCTGCGGCAGGGCGCTCGACGCGCCGGGCGAGAGGTGCATGACGACGAGGACCGCGGCCGGGAAGTCCGCCGGCAGGGCCCCGACCAGGCTGCGGAGTGCCTCGACGCCGCCGGCGGAGGCGCCGAGCACCACCACGTCACGCTGGAAGGGCACGTCGACCACCTCCTCACCCCGTCACGGTAGTCGCCTCGGCGGCGGCGGGTAACCGGGGCGGGCGGATCGATATTGTCCACAGTGGACTTCCGGTGGGGTCGACCGATTCGGGTCCCCGCCGCGATCCGTGGTTAAACATCACTCGGACGGGGAAGATCTTGACGGTACCGAGGTCCCGCACGCGCCAGGGGGCACCGTGAGTGAACGTCGAACCATGCGAACGTGTAATGGCCCGCGGACCCGGTCGTCCGGGACCCTTGACGGGATGTCTGAAGGCACGGGACCCGACCGGCGGAGCACCGCCACCGTGCGCTGGCGTGCGTCGATCGGCTTGACCGTCGGCGCCGGCGGCCCGGTGTCGAGCATCGTCGAATCCGAGCACGGCAGCGAAGGGTCCGCCCGCGAGTGGATCGAACGAAAGCTGCCCGGAACCCGCTTCCCCGCCTGGATCCCGGCCGCCCGCCGAGCGGACGGCATCGAGTTGTTCGGCCGCGTCGCCCGGGGCCGGATCGTCACGGGCCGCTTGGTCCCCACGTGGGAATCGGACACGGCCACCGAAATCTGGCACGCGGACCGGACCGGTGACGAAGTCCAGTGGCGCCGCTGCGCCGCCGAAGACCACTAACAGCCCCGCGCGCGTTCCCGGCAGAGACCGATCTTTCGCCGAGAAAGATGCGTTTGGTGAGACCGGGGTTTCACTATGTGGGCCGCAACTCCGCCTGGCGTCGGCGTGCCGGCCTCTGGAACAGCGAAATGGCGGTTGCGGCTGCCATTAGCTGCGATCCGTGCGGGGCCTTGAACTCCGGCAATGTGACTCCGGGCGGGTCAGCTGTAGAGGGCTCGGTGGGCCGCCCTGATCACCGCCGCGTAGCCGCCGCCCAGTTTGCCTGCTCGGGCCAGAGCCGCTCGGGCCGCGTTGGCTCCCGGGCCGCCGTGGACCGCTCCGCCCGGGTGGGCCGACGCGCCCGCCAAGTACAGGCGGTCGACCGGGGTGTCCGCGCGGCCCGTGCCCGGGACCGGGCGGAAGAAGAGCTGCTGGTGGATCGCCGTCGTGCCGCCGTTGATCGCGCCGCCGACCAGGGCCGGGTTGTGCTGCGCCAGCTCGGCCGGGCCCTGGACGTGACGGTTCTTGATCAGGCCGGCGAACCCCGGCGCGTGCGCCTCGACCGTCTCCTCGATCCGCTTGACCCGCCGCTCCAGCGCACCCCGGCCCGCCATCGAGCCCCGCGGCACGTGCGTGTAGGCCCAGGCCGCCTCGGTGCCCGCGGGCGAACGGTCCGGGTCGCTGGTCGTCATCTGGCCGAACAGCAGGAACGGGCGGCGCGGCGTCTTCCCCCGCGCGAGCTCACCGCCGAAGGCCGACAGGCCGTCGAGGTCCGCGCCGAGGTGGATCGTGCCCCCGCCGCGCGCGTTTTCGGCCGTCCACGGCACCGGGCCGGACAGCGCCCAGTTCACCTTCACCGTCGCGCTGTCCCACTCGAACGTCCGCAGGTCGTCCAGCAGCCGCGACGGCAGCCACTCCGACGCGACCAGCCCGCCGTACAGCACCGGCGCCGGCACGTCCGCGAGCACCGCGCGGTGCGCCCGGACCGGGTCACCCGCGGCGTCACGCACCCCCAGGGCCCGTCCGCCGGCCACGAGCACCTCGCCGACCGGGCGTCCACAGTGGACTTTCCCGCCGCGGGACTCCAGGCGCCGCACCAGCGCCGCGGTCAGCTCCCCGGCGCCACCCGCGGGCACCGGGAACCCGGTGTCCTGCCCGACCATCGCGAGCAGCCAGCCGAACACCGCGCTGCCCGCGTTGTCCACGGAAAGGTCGCTGTGCGCGGCATTCCCGGCCAGCAGCAGCTTCGCGCCTTCGCCGGTGAACAGCTCGTCGGCCAGCCGCCGCGCCGGCAGCGTCAGCATCCGCGCCAGGCGCACGGCGTCGCCCGTGCCGGTGCGCCGCAGCAGTTTCAGCGCCGGGCGAACGGGCGGGAACGGCGTGAACAACGCGGCCAGCAGCGGGTCACGCAGCTCTTGCCACTGCTCGGACAACCGGCGCCAGGCGGCGCCGTCACCCGGCGCGAACTCGTCCACGGACGCGGTGGTGCGATCGAGGTTCCGCGACAGCACCGCGCACCGGTCGTCGGGCAGCACGTGCGCGAGCACGTCGGGGGCGTGCCGCCACCGCAGGCCGTGCTCCTCGAGCCCGAGTCCCCGCAGCACCGGCGACACCGCGCCGAGCGGGTAGAACGAGCTGAACAGGTCGTTGTGGAAGCCGGGTTCGGTGAGCTCGGCGGTCTGGACCGCGCCGCCCGGCTGCTCCGTCGCCTCCAGGACCAGCACCGACCAGCCGGCGTCGGCCAGGAGGTTCGCCGCGACCAGGCCGTTGTGGCCGGCGCCGATCACCACCGCGTCGGCGGCTTCCGTGCTCACTCGGCCTCCCGGCTGGTCGGGACTCGTGACTGGTCCCTCCAGCGTAGTGCGGCCGGCGTCCGGACGGGGGACGGTTTTCGCCCGGCCGCCACGTTGTGTCCGATGTGGACGGACCGCGAACCTCAGGCCTGGCCTTCCGGCAGGCAGACGTTCTTCCCGGCGTAGGCGGCGAGACGCTCGTCGAAGCCATCGGCGCTGCCCGGTCTTCGGAAGTTCGGCGGATCGGGCTGCCCCGGATACTTGTCGCCGTAGAGATCGCGTACGAATTCCGCGACGGCGCACGGGTCCGGCAGCAGATCCTCGCCAAGGTAGGCCAGCACCACCACGTCTTCGCCGGACGCCGACTCGACGGCCGCGGCCCAGCCGTCGCGCTCGTCCCACAGCAGCGCCGTCTCGTGGTCCGGGAACCGCTCGAGCCGTTGTTCGAGCGCGAGGTAGGCGGTGGCGGGCACCTCGACCTCGCAGAACCAGGCGGGCGCGTCGAGCTTGCTCGCGACCGCGAGCAGGTACTGCCGCAGTCCGAGCGCCGGTGCGCCGAGTCCGTCCCGTTCCGCCATGACACCTGCCCATCCGTCGGATCCCCGGCCCGGAGATACCCCGCCACCGGCCCGCTCAACCGGGCGTTCCCCAGGTGGAGCAGCACGTCACGGCGCGTCCTCAGTGGATCGGCCGAGGGTCACCGGGCGAGCAGGGCCAGCACCTCCTCGTCGCGGGTCTGGCGGAAATCGGCGTACCACTGACCGACCGCGCGAAACTCCGGCGGCTCGACGACGCAGACGACGTCGTCGGCCTCGGGCAGCAGCGCGGCCGCGCCCGGGGCGCACACCGGCGCCGCGAAGACGAGGGTGGACGGCCTGCCGGCCCGCAGATCGCGCAGGGCGGCCCGCGCGGTGACGCCGGTGGCGAGCCCGTCGTCGACGAGGATGACGTCCCGGCCGGCGCAGACCACCGGCCCGCGTCCCGCGCGATAACGCTCGAGACGCCGGCGCGCTTCGGCCCGTTCGCGGTTTTCCGCCCGCGCCAGCCGGCCGGTGGTGAGTTTCAGCGCGTGCAGGCTCGCTTCGGCGTAGATGGCCGGGCCGTAGGGCGTCACCGCGCCGACGCCGTACTCCCGGTGCCCCGGCGCGCCGATCTTCCGCGCGACCGCGACGTCCAGCTCGGCACCGAGCACCCGCGCGACGACGGCCGCCACCGGCATCCCCCCGCGAGCGAGGCCGAGCACCAGCGGATCGGCCCACGTGCGGCGCGCGAGCTCCCGTGCCAGCCGCCGCCCGCCGTCCTCGCGGTTGGTGAACACCTGCGAAGCGGGCACGAGAAACTCCTCTCACCCGTGGTGCGCTCACGGGTGAGTGTCCTCCTCCCCCGGTGGCACCGCCGCGAGCGAAGACCGCGGGCCCGGGCGAGGAAGTCCTCGCCCGGGCCGCCGGTCTCAGAGGGTCTTCTCCAGCCGGTTGGCCAGCAGCTTGATGAAGCGGCCCGGGTCACCCAGCTCGCCGCCTTCGGCGAGCAGGGCCATTCCGTAGAGCAGCTCGGCGGTCTCGGCCAGGCCCTCGTCTTCCGGGCGCGCGGTGTGCGCCTCGCGCAGGCCCGTGACCAGGGCGTGCTCCGGGTTGAGCTCCAGGATCCGCTTGATCGGCGGCAGCTCCTGACCCATCGCGCGGTACATCTTCTCGAGCGTCGGGGTCAGGTCGTGGGTGTCGCCGACGATGCAGGCCGGGGACGTCGTCAGCCGCGACGAGAGCCGGACCTCCTTGACGTCCTCGCCCAGCGACGTGCCCATCCACGAGAGCAGGCCCTCGAAGTCCTTCTGCTGCTGCTCGCGGGCGACCTCGGTGGCCTTCTTGTCCTCGTCCGAGTCCAGGTCGACCTGGCCCTTCGCGATGGACTGGAACTGCTTGCCGTCGAAGCCCGGGACCGCGTCGACCCACATCTCGTCGATCGGGTCGGTGAGCACGAGCACCTCGTAGCCCTTGGCCCGGAATGCCTCCATGTGCGGCGAGTTCTCGACGGCCGAACGCGACTCTCCGGTCATGTAGTAGACGTGCTCCTGGCCCTCCTTCATGCGCTCGACGTACTCGCGCAGCGAGGTCGGCTTCTCGGCGTCGTGCGTCGAGGGGAACGACGAGATCTCGAGGATCGCCTCGCGGTTCTCGAAGTCGTCGAGCAGGCCTTCCTTGACCGCGCGGCCGAACTCGCGCCAGAACGTCGCGTACTTGTCGGCGTCGGAAGACATCATCGACTTGACCGTCGAGAGGACCTTCTTGACCAGGCGGCGGCGGATCAGCTGGATCTGGCGGTCCTGCTGCAGGATCTCCCGCGACACGTTCAGCGAGAGGTCCTGCGCGTCGACGACACCCTTGACGAACCGCAGGTACTCGGGGACGAGCGACTCGCAGTCGTCCATGATGAAGACGCGCTTGACGTAGAGCTGCACGCCGCGCTTGCGCTCCCGCAGGAACAGGTCCATCGGCGCGTGCGACGGCAGGAACAGCAGCGCCTGGTACTCGAACGTGCCCTCGGCCTGCAGCCGGATGGTCTCCAGCGGGTCCTGCCAGTCGTGGCTGACGTGCTTGTAGAACTCGCTGTACTCCTCTTCGGTGACCTCGCTCGACGACCGCGCCCACAGCGCCTTCATCGAGTTCACGGTCTCGACCGCCGGCTCGGCGGGCTCTTCGCCCTCGGCGGCCGGCGCGGCTTCCGCCGTCATCCGGATCGGCCAGGTGATGAAGTCCGAGTACTTCTTCACGATCTCCCGGATCTTCGCCGGGGACGTGTAGTCGTACAGCGCGTCTTCGGTGTCCTCCGGCTTGAGGTGCAGCGTGACCGCGGTGCCCTGCGGCGCGTCCTCGACCGGCTCGATCGTGTAGGTGCCTTCGCCCTCGGACTCCCAGCGGACGCCCTCGGCGCTGCCCGCGTGGCGCGTCACGAGGGTGACCTTGTCGGCGACCATGAAGCTCGCGTAGAACCCGACGCCGAACTGGCCGATCAGGTCCTGCGACGCGGCGGCGTCCTTCGCCTCCTTGAGCTTGGCGAGGAAGTCGGCGGTGCCGGACTTCGCGATCGTGCCGATGAGGCCGACGACGTCGTCGCGGGTCATGCCGATGCCGTTGTCCCGCACCGTCAGCGTGCGCTCGGCCGGGTCCGACTCGATCGTGATGTGCAGATCGGCCGTGTCCGCCACGAGGTCCTTGTCGCGGTACGACTCCAGCCGCAGCTTGTCGAGCGCGTCCGAAGCGTTCGACACCAGTTCCCGCAGGAACGTGTCCTTGTTCGAATAGATCGAATGGATCATCAGCTGGAGCAGCTGACGCGCCTCGGACTGGAACTCGAGCGTCTCGATCGGGGTGGTCACGGGCTTCCTTCCGGGTTTCGGCGAACGGCCCGATCGTACCGAGGGGGTCCGACGGTCCCGGCCGTCACCCGGCCGCGCACTTTATGAACGCAATGTAGGCGGGTGACGACGGCCGGTGTGATGCTGGCCACGCCCTGCTGCCGATCAAGGAGGATCGAGTGCCCGGACGCTTCCCCCGGCCCCGGTGGGCGGCCGCGTTCGCCGCGGCCTGCGCGCTGACCACCGGCTTCGCCGCACCCGCCGCGGCCGCGACCCCGTCGCGCGTCGTCGACCACCCCGTCCGCACCACCGGCTGCGGCCGCACCGCGCCCGTCCCGGCCGGGGTGACGACGACCCAGCACCTCACCTCGGGCGGCCTCGACCGCACGTACACCGTGCACCTGCCGGCGCACTACAACCCGCGCAGGTCGTACCCGCTGCTCCTGTCGTTCCACGGGCACAAGCGCACGTCCGCGTACCAGGAGGAGCTGTCCGGCTTCTCGGCGCTGGACGCGATCTCGGTCTACCCGCAGGGCCTCGTCGGCACCGACGGCGAGACCGCCTGGACCGGCGCGCCCTACTCGGCGGCCGCGGACGACGTCCTGCTCACCAGCGACCTCGTCACGAAGCTGCAGAAGACGTTGTGCGTCGACGCGAACCGCGTCTTCGCCGCCGGGAAGTCCAACGGCGGCGGGTTCGTCGGCGTGCTGGCCTGCCGCCTGGCGAGCCGGATCGCGGCGTTCGCCCCGGTGTCCGGCGCCTTCTACCCGCAGGGCGGCGCGTGCCACCCGAGCCGCTCGGTGCCGATCCTCGACTTCCACGGCACGGCCGACACGACCATCCCGTACACCGGCGTTCCGGAGAAGGGCCTGCCGCCGATCCCCGACTGGCTCGCCGCTTGGTCCACAAGGGACGGTTGCCGCGCGAAGCCGGTGTCGTGGACGCCGGTGAAGGGCGTGGTCGCGCAGAAGTGGCTCGGCTGCGACCGGCGCGGCACCGTCGAGCACTACCGCGTCGAGGGCGCCGGGCACGTCTGGCCGAGCACCAAGCCGAACCTCGATTCGGCCACGCCGACGGTCATCGACGCGACCCCGGTGATCTGGCGGTTCTTCCGGAGCCACCCGCTGCGCTGAAACGGGATTGACGCCCTTCGCGAAGCTCGGCGACCATGAACGGGTCGCTTCGCGGAAAGCCGCCCGGATCACCGCGATCCGGGCGGCTTTTCGCGTCCGTTCCGAAGAAAGAAGTCGCGCCATGGGGGTTCTCGTCCTCAACGCCGGTTACGAGCCGCTGCACACCGTTTCCGTCCCGCACGCCATCCGCATGCTGGTCCGGGACGTCGCCGTCGTCCACGAGGCCGAGGACGGTCTCGCGTACGGCCTGTTCCCGCGCCCGAAGATCGTGCGGTTACTGCGTTACGTCGTCATGAAGTGGCGATATACGCAGCCGCCGCGCTGGTCCCGGCGCGGTGTGCTGGCGCGCGACGGGCACCGCTGCGCCTACTGTGGCCAGCGCGCGACGACGATCGACCACGTGGTCCCGCTCAGCCGCGGCGGCGCGCGCACCGACTGGCTCAACACGGTCGCCGCGTGCGGCGGGACCGCGCGCAGCTGCAACGCCCGCAAGGCCGACAAGCTGCCCGCCGAGGCCGGCATGAAGCTGCGGATCACCCCGCGCGTTCCGTCGTGGGACCAGCTGCACCCGCTCGGCACGTGAGCGTGGCGACGGCCTGCTCGTCGGCGCGGCGGGCAGGCCGTTAAGCCGGGTGCTCGGACCGACCCGCTCTACACCGTCGCGGCGTGCGGCGGGACCGCCCACATCGTCCGTTCCGGAGCCAAGCTGCGCCCGCTCGGCGCGGGAACGCGGCTGCAGCCGGGGCGCCCGGACCGACCCGCTCAACCCATCACCGCGTGTGCGGCGGGACGGCCCGCATCGCCCTTCCCGGAACCAAGCCGCACCCCTCGGCGTGGGAACGCGGCGGCGGCCTGCTCGTCGGCGGGGCGGCGGGCAGGCCGTTAAGCTCGAACCGATCGGTCCCCGGATCCGTGTCACCGGGGAAGGCCTGGGCGAGCACCGGTACCGGAGGGTCGTCGTGACCGAGGCAGGACAGCTGATCGCCGGGCGCTACCGGCTGGTCGACCGGATCGGGCAGGGCGCGATGGGCGTCGTCTGGCGTGCCCGTGACGAGCGGCTCGACCGGGTCGTCGCGGTGAAGCAGCTGGGCTACGACCCGTCCGGCGGCGGCCAGGGCGGCCCGCGGGCGCTGCGCGAGGCGCGGCTCACCGCGCGGCTGCGGCACCCGCACGCCATCACCGTGCACGACGTCGTCGAGCACGACGGCGCGCCGTTCCTGGTCATGGAGTACCTGCCGTCGCGCAGCCTCGCGGACGTCCTGCTGGAGCGGGAAACCCTGCCGGCCGACCAGGTCGCGCGCATCGGCGAGCAGGTAGCTTCGGCGCTCGCCGCCGCGCACGCCGAAGGCATCGTGCACCGGGACGTCACGCCCGGCAACGTCCTGCTGGCCCCCGACGACGTCACGAAGATCGCCGACTTCGGCATCTCCCGCGCCACCGGCGAGGGGGCCGTGACCGGCGGCGGGTTCATCGCCGGCACCCCCGCCTACCTGGCGCCGGAAGTCGCCGGGGGCGCCGAGGCCGGGTTCCCAGCGGACGTCTTCTCCCTCGGCGCGACGCTCTACCGCGCGCTGGAGGGCACCCCGCCGTTCGGCACCGAGGACAACACCATCGTCCTGCTGCGGCGGATCGCCCAGGACGACGTCATCCCGCCGAAGCACACCGGCCCGCTGGCCGAGGTGCTCGGGCGGCTCCTGCAGCGGGATCCCGTGCAGCGGCCGGCCATGGCCGAGGTGCAGGAGCTGTTCGAAGCCGTCACCGGCGGCCGTCCGCTGCCGCCGCCCCGCGTCACCCCTCAGGTCGGGACGCGCCTGCTGCAGGTCCGCAAACCACGGCGGCGGCTCGTCCTCGCCTGCGCGGCGGGCGCGTTGCTGCTGGCCCTGGGGGTCCTCATCGGCACGGTCCTGGTGCCCGACAGCACTCCGGCGGCCGCCCCGGCACCCGTGCCGCCCACCACCGCTCCCCCGTCGACTACTCCGGTCACCACCTCCTCGACGCCGGCGGACCTCGGGTGCGCGGCCGACTACCGGGTGACGAACTCCTGGCCCGGCGGCTACCAGGTCGAGGTGACCGTCCGCAACGACCGGGCGGTCGGCCTCCTCGGCTGGCGCGTCTACTGGACCCTGCCCCGCGGCCACCACATCACCGGCCTGTGGAACGGCACCTTCACCGTCGACGGCTCGACCGTCACGGTCGACAACGCGGACTGGAACGCGAAGCTCGACGCGAACGGCTCGACGTCGTTCGGCCTGACCGCGCTGACGGGCCAGGGCAGCGGCTCCGCGCGCCCGGAGCTGACCTGCAAGACGCTCTGAGCACCCGGAAGCACCTGTCCCCCGGGGTCCGCGCTCTGCGATAGTCGGACGGTGCATCTGAGAGCCAGGCGCCGATCGCTCCGCTTCGACGGCCACACCGTCACCCTCAGCATCGCGACGAAGAGCTTGTTCATCCTCCCGGGCGACACCAAGAACACGTTCCCGGTCGAGAAGATCAGCAAGATCCAGCACACGCCGCCGACCACGTGGAAACCGGGCAAGATCGTTTTCGTGGTGCCGGACGCGAATCCGGACGTCGTGACGAACGTGCCGCTGTTCGCCGACAAGCTGGCCGGGAACACGTTCCTGTACCCGTACGGGATGCGCGCGAAGGTCGCGAAGTTCCTGGACGCCGTGGAGAAGGCGCGGCCTCAGAAGTAGCGTCCCGTCCAGTCCCGGGCCGAGCGCTCCAGGTGGTCGAGCACGGTCCGGATGTCCGGGCGCCGCGCGGTGCCCGTCCGGGTCAGCGCGAACACCTTGCGCGTCAACGGTTCCTCGAGCGGGTGGAGGCTCACCCCCAGCGGACCGTCCGGCAACGCCATGGCGGGCACCAAGGCCACGCCCGCGCCGGACGCGGCGAACGCGACGAGGACCGCGAAGTCGCTTGCCTCCGCCGTCACCGGCGGGACGAAACCCGCCGCGCCGCACGCGCGGTGGATCATCTCGCGGCAGGAGAGATCGGCGGCGGGGACGAGCCACGGATGATCCGCGAACCGCTCGAGCCGCACGGGTTCGCCGGGTGCGAGGCCGGCGGCGCGAGCCGGGTCGAGCGCCAGCAGGACCGGGTCCTCCAGCAGGCGCCGGTCCTCGCAGCGCGGCGGGATGCTGCGCGGCAGCAGCGAATAGCTGTGCACCAGCGCGATGTCGACGTCCTGGCGGCGCAACGACTCCAGCGCGTCGTCCGGCTCCTCCTGGACCAGGCGCAGCGAGACCGTCCCGGCCTCCCGGAGCCCGGCCCACGCCGACGGCAGCAGCTGCCGGGCCGCCGAGGCGAACGAGGCCAGCCGGACCGTGCCGGTGCCGCCGTTCTCGGACACGGCCGCCATCGCCGACTCCGCGGCGGCGAGGTCGTCGAGGATCACCTCGGCGTGCGAAACCAGCAGCCGCCCCGCCGGGGTGAAGGCCAGGGTGCGGCCCTGCTTCTCCAGCAGCGGCGTGCCCGCTTCGCGTTCGAGGGCGGCCAGGTGCTGCGAGACGGCCGGGCCGGTCAGGTGCAGCGCGGCCGCGGTCGCGGCCACCGTCCCGTGCTGCGAGAGGCCGTGCAGGATGCGCAGGCGGCGGAGATCCAACATTAAGTCCGGCTTTCTCTTGAGCGAAGAAACCGTAACTGGTACTTCAGCTTTGTCCGGCCGACGATAGACGCCGTGAAGCGCACTCTCAAGGCAACCCTCGCCCTGGCCGTCACCGTCGTCCTGTGGGCCTCGGCGTTCCCGGCGATCAAGGTGGGTCTCGACGGTTACGGCGTCGCCGGACTGTCGTTCGCCCGGCTCGCGGTGGCCTCGGCCGTCCTCCTGCTCGCCGCGCCGCTGCTGGGCGTACGGCGGCCGCGCGCGGCCGACCTGCCGCTGATCGCGGTGTGCGGGCTGGCCGGGATGAGCGCGTACCAGCTGCTGCTCAACTGGGGTGAGGTGCACGTCCCGGCGGGCACGGCGAGCCTGCTCGTGTCGGTGGCACCGGTGTTCAGCGTGCTGCTCGCGACGGCGTCCCTGGGCGAGCGGCTGACCGCGGCGAAGGTGGCGGGCAGCGCGGTGGCCCTCGGCGGCAGCGCGCTCATCGCGATCGGCGGCGGCCTCGGGTACACGGGCGCCGCTTGGGCCGTCCTGGCCGCCGCCGCGGTCCAGGGCGTCTACCACTTCGGCAGCAAGCCGCTGCTCAAGCGCTACACCGGGCTCGAGGTCGCCTGCTACGCGATGTGGGCCGGGACGCTGTTCCTGCTCCCGCTCGCCCCCGCGGCCCTGCGCGGTGTCGAAGCGGCGCCGCCGGGCGCGACCCTCGCCGTCGTGTTCCTCGGCGTGCTGCCCTCGGCCGCCGGGTTCGTCGCGTGGGGTTACGCCGTCGCGCGGCACACGATCGCCGTCGCGACGGGCGCGCTCTACCTCGTTCCCGCGGTCGCGCTGCTCGTGGCGTTCGCCTGGCTCGGCGAGACGCCGACCTGGGTGGACGCCGCCGGCGGTGCGCTCAGCATCGCCGGCGTCGTCCTGCTGTCCCTCAGCCGCGGACGCGGTCGAAGGGCAGCCGCAGCACCTGACCGGCCGGAACCGGCGCGTTCCGCAGGCGGATCGCGTCGAGTTCCGTCGCTGTGAGCGCACGGCGGTAGAAGCGGACTTCGTCGAACGAGCCGTTCCAGCGGTAGGCGTTGTCCAGCCGCTGGCCCAGCTGCAGCTGGAACGACACGGTCTGGCTGACCGACCCGGCGGCTGCGGCGCCGGACGCGACCTGGGTGCCGTCCACCCACAGCAGCAGCTTGCCGCCGGTCCGCTCCAGGACGACGTGGTGCCAGGCCTGGTCGTCGTAGGCCTCGGTCGACGAGACCGACGCGCTCCCGGCCGACGTCGTCATCATCGCGATCAGCCGGTGGTTCGCCGGTTCCCCGCGCAGCCAGAGCTGGGGCGCCGTCGTGCCCATCCCGCCGAGCCAGAAGAGCACCTGGTTGCCCTTGGTGGCGCCATAACGGAACCAGCCCGTCCACGTCAGGTCGCCGTCGCCCGGCGGCTGCGCCGGGTCGTACGGCACGCGGACGTAGTCGTCGACGCCGTCGAGCGTCAGGCCGCCGCCGAACCGCCCGGCCGCCACGGACGCGCCGCCCAGCACCCGGGCATCGGCGTGCCCCGAAACGTCTGGTGTGGACGGTCCGGCCGAGTTGTGCCGTCCCAGGTACTCCTCGTTGAACCGCGCGAAACGAATCTCGTCACGCGCGTCCACCGCGCCGCCTTCGTATAGGAGCCCGATGTCCGAGCGGTCGATCACCACCAGGTCCGAATAGCCGGACCAGTCCGTCGTGATCCGGGTGCCCTGCTCGGCGTTGTCCCAGGTCCGGCCGTTGTCGTAGGACGAGCGGATCATCATCCAGCGGCGGCGGTCGGTGTCCGACGGCGACGAGAACAGGAGGCGGTCGCCGACCCGGACGATCGCCCCCTGCACCATCGGCGTCACCAGGTCGGGGATGGTGGTGAAGGGCCTGGTGAACGTCTCGCCGCCGTCGCGGCTCAGGGCGTGGTCGCGGTTGCCGATGTCGGTGCCGCCCTGCTCGCGGCCGCCGGCGTAGATCGTGCCGTCGGCCAGTTCGACGACGGTGACTTCGGACGGCTTCTGCGTGTACGTCCCGCCGACCGGATGCGGGTAGCTGCTGACGGCGCCGACGTGCCAGCTGCGGCCGCCGTCGTCGCTGTAGACGAGCCCCGCGTGGTTCTCGATCGAGTTCGTGCCGTCGCTGGTCTCGGCGTTGAAGCCGAACACCAAGCGCCCGGCGTGGCGGCCGTGGGCCAGCTGGATCCCGTGCACCGGCCCCGAGGCGTACCAGGCGTCCCAGCCCGGCAGCTTCGCCTGGGCGCCGATGTCGACCGATGCCGACCACGTGCGGCCGTCGTCGTCGCTGTACTGCGAGTGCGGGGTGCGCGGGCACGGGACGTCGCACGCCTTGTCGTCGTCACGGCCCTTGTTGTACGTGGTGATCAGAACGATCCGGCCGGTGCGACTGTCCACAATGGGCACCGGGTTGCCGTGTGTGTCGCCACCGCCGCGGTTGACGACCTGCAGCGGCGACCACGTCCTGCCGCCGTCGGCCGAGCGTTTCAGCACCAGGTCGATGTCGCCGGTGTCGCCGCAGTTGTCGATGCGGCCCTCGGCGAAGGCCAGCAGCGTGCCGTGGGTGCTCTTGACGATCGCTGGAATCCGGAAGCAGCTGTAGCCGGGGTCTTGTGCGGCCTTGAACAGGACCTGCTGGTCGAACTGCGGCGCGGCCTGGGCCGGGCCGACGGCGAGCAGCGCACTCGCCACCAGGGCCACCAGCGCGGCACCTCTCCCCAGTGTTCGCATTCTCATCCCTTCAGGACGGCGACATCTCGCGAAGCGAGCCGGACCCGGCCCCGTGGCGGATCATCAGAGCAGGCCCGCCTCGGCCAGCTTCTCCTTGATCCGCAGCAGTTCCTCGTCGTCCAGCGGCAGCTGCGGCGGGGCCATGACGGCGTTGTCGATGAAGCCGCGCATCTTCATCGCGGCCTTGAACGCGCCCAGGCCGGCCGAGCCGCGGCCCATCCGGCTCGGCGGCGCCACCGACGTGATCGAGAACAGCTTCAGCAGGCGCTCCTGCTCGCGGCGCGCCGCGGCGAGGTTGCCGGACTTGAAGTGGTCGTGGACGAGGACGTACCCGACCGGGTCGACGTTGCCGAGGCCCGGGACGGCGCCGTCCGCGCCCATCGCGAGCGCCGCGTCCACGACGAGCTCGGACCCGGTGAAGACCGAGAAGGCGTCGAGACCGCGTTCGCGCTTGCCGAGCAGCACCGAACGGAACGCCGCTTCGTCGCCACTGGAGTCCTTCAGCCCGGCGATGACCCCGTCGGCGGCGAGGTCGAGCACCATCGCGCCGTCGAGCTTCGTGTGGACCGCGACCGGGATGTCGTAGGCGACGATCGGCAGCGACGTCCGCTCGCGCAGCAGCCGGAAGTGCCGGTCGATCTCGGCGACGTGCGTCCGCGTGTAGTACGGCGCGGTGACGACCACGGCGTCGGCCCCGGCGGCCTCGGCGGTCTTGATGTGCTCGGCGACCCGCAACGTCGTCATGTCGATACAGCCGGCCAGCACCGGGACGCGCCCGGCGACCTGCTCGACCGTCGTCTCGACGACCACACGACGCTGGGCGTCCGGGAGGAAGGCGACCTCGCTGGAGGAGCCGAGGACGAAGACACCGTGCACGCCGGCGTCGAGCTGGACCTCGACGTGGCGCCGCAGCGAGTCGGTGTCCACGCTGAAGTCGTCGTGGAATGGCGTGCACAGCGGCGGGACGATTCCGGCGAACTTCGGCATCAGGCGCTCACTCCGGTCGGGATCTCGGGATGGATGCAGCGGTAGGTGTGCCCGGCCTCGCCCTCGGCGACGGCGAGCGGCGGCAGGTCGGCCGCGCACTCGCCGGTCGCCTTCGGGCAGCGGGTGCGGAACGCGCAGCCGCTCGGCGGGCGGGTCGCCGACGGCACCGGGCCGGTGAGCACGATCGGCTCGACCTGGTGCAGCAGGCTGGGCGTCGCCGAGAACAGCGCCCGGGTGTACGGGTGCCGGGCGGCCTCGGGCAGCTCCGGGGCCGGGGCCTCTTCGACGATCCGGCCCAGGTACATCGTGACGATCCGGTCGCTCATCTTCTTGACCGTCTGGATGTCGTGGGAGACGAACACCATCGCCAGCCCGAGCTGTTCGCGCAGGTCGAGCAGCAGGTTGAGGATCTGGGCGCGGACCGAGACGTCGAGCGCGGACGTCGGCTCGTCGGCGACCAGCAGGGCCGGGCGCAGGGCCAGCGCGCGAGCGATCGCGACGCGCTGGCGCTGGCCGCCCGACAGCTGGCCGGGCACCGCGTCGGCGACGCTGTCGGGCAGCCCGACCAGCGTCATCAGCTCGCGGACCCGGTCGTCGCGCTCGTCCGGCGTGCCCACGCGGTGGACGTCGAGGGGGTCACGGATGATCTTGGCGACGGCCAGCCGGCGGTTGAGCGCGGTGGCCGGGTCCTGGAAGACCATGCCGACCTCGCGGCCGAAGCCGCGGCCCAGCGGCTCGCCGCGGAACCGCACGGTGCCCGCGGTCGGGCGCTGGAGGCCGACGATCACCTTCGCGAGCGTCGACTTGCCGCAGCCGGACTCGCCGACGACGCCGATGGTCTCGCCCGGGTTGACGACCAGGTGGGCGTCGGTCAGGGCGTAGACGTTGTCGTGGCCGAAGAGGTTCGCGCCGCGGATCCGGTGGACGACGTGGACGCCGTCGAGTTCGAGCAGGTTCACGCGGTCGCCTCCTTCTCGCGGGACAGGTCGACGGCCGGGAAGTGGCACGCGACGAGGTGCTCGACCGGCTCGCCGAAGCGGACCGGCGGCTCGTCGTGGCACTTCGCGCGAGCCGCCGGGCAGCGGTCGGCGAACCGGCAGCCCGCCGGGAACTCGGCCGGGGCCGGTACGACCCCCTTGATCTGGGTGAGCCGCGCCTCGTTCTCCTCCAGCGAGAGCACCGCGCTGAGCAGGCCGCGCGTGTAGTGGTGCCGCGGCGAGCCGACGACCTCGGCGGTGGTGCCCAGCTCGGCGACCTGGCCGCCGTACATGACGACGACGCGGTCGGCGATCTCCGAGACCAGCGCGAGGTCGTGGGAGACGAGGACGAGCGCGAACCCGAGCTCCTCCTGCAGCCGCAGCAGCAGCGCCATGATCTGCGCCTGCACGGTGACGTCGAGCGCGGTGGTCGGCTCGTCCGCGACGATCAGCTTCGGGTCGCGGGACAGCGCCATCGCGATCAGGACCCGCTGCCTCTGCCCGCCCGACAGCTCGTGCGGGTAGGCCCGCAGCGTCCGGCCGGGGTCGAGGTTGACCAGGTCCAGAAGCTCGGCCGGGGTGCGGGTGCCGCCGCGGCGGGTGAACTGCTTGAGCTGCGCGCGGATCGTCATCGCCGGGTTGAGCGAGCTAAGCGCGTCCTGGTAGATCATCGCGATGTCGTGGCCGAGGTGCCGCCGGCGCTCGCCGGGGCGCAACGCGAGCAGGTCGCGCTGGGCGAACCGGACCTGGCCGGTCACCGTGGCCGTCGGCGGCTGGAGGCCGAGGATCGACAGCGACGTCAGCGACTTGCCGCAGCCGGACTCGCCGATCAGGCCGAGCACCTCGCCCGCGCGCACGCTGAACGAGACGCCGTCGACGACGTTCACGCCCTCGTGGCGGCCGGGGAAGGCGATCGCCAGCCGGTCGACCTCGAGGACCGTCTCGCGGTGGTCCAGGGAGCGGGCGCGGCGGGCGAGCCGCTCCCCCGCCTCCCGCAGCCCCGCGATCGGCAGGACGGGTGCCGTGTCGGCGTCTTCACGCGCGGCGACGGCCTTCGCCACCGCGCCGGCCCGGGCGGAGCGGGCTGAGGGCGCGGCCCAGGCGTCGGACACCCGCTCGGACAGGATGTTCAGCGCCAGCACGGTGATGAGGATCAGCAGGCCGGGGAACAGCGTCGCCCACCAGCCGCCGGTGAGCACCAGGTCCTTGCCGTCGGCCAGGACCGAGCCCCACGACGGGTCCGGCGGCTGGATGCCGGCGCCGATGAACGACAGCGACGCCTCGAACACGATCGCGTCGGCCACCGTGACCGTGCAGTAGACCAGCACCGGGGCGGCGCAGTTGATCGCGACGTGCCGGGTCAGCACGAAGAACCGGCGCGCCCCGATGACGCGTTCGGCCGCGACGTAGTCCTCGCCGTACTGGGCCAGCACGTTCGCCCGGATCACCCGGGCCACCGGCGGCGTGTTGAGGAACCCGATGGCCAGGATCAGCACCAGGATCCCGTGCCCGAAGACCGCGACCAGCACCGCGGCCAGCGCGATGCCCGGGAACGCCATGACGACGTCGAGCACGCGCATCACCACCGCGTCCACCCGGCGGCCCGAGGTCGCCGCGAAGGCCCCGATCACCGCGCCGGACACGAGTGCGAGCGCCACCGCCCCCAGGCCGATGGCGAGCGACCAGCGTGTCCCGGCGACCAGCCGGGAGAAGATGTCCCGGCCGGACTGGTCGGTGCCGAACCAGTGCGCGGCGCTCGGGCCGCCGGTGTCGGTGCTCAGCGCGTCCGGGTTGTGCGTGGCGACGAGCGTGCCGACGACGGCGACGAGCAGCAGGACACCGAGGATCGCGAGCGCGGGCCAAGCTCCGCGAAGGCGCTTCACGAGTGGCTCCGCAGGCGCGGGTTGGCCATCAGGTACAGGACGTCGACGATCAGGTTGACCAGCACGAACCCGATCGCGATGGTGATCACGAAACCCTGCACCTTCGCGGTGTCGCCGTCCTTGACGGCCTGGATCATGTTCTGCCCCATTCCCGGCAGCGCGAACATCGTCTCGATGACGACCGCGCCGCCCAGCAGGTAGCCGACCCGCAGGCCGAGCACGGTCAGCGGGGTGACCAGCGCGTTGCGCAGCACGTTGCGGCCGACCACGACCACCGGCGGCAGCCCGCCGCCGCGCGCGGTGCGGACGTAGTCCTTGTCGAGCTCCTCGACCATCGACGTCCGGATCACCCGGGTCAGCTGCGCCGCGACCGGCAGCGCGAGGGAGATCGCGGGCAGCGTCAGCGAGTTCAGCCAGCCGCCGAAGGAGTCGGCCGGGCTGACGTACCCGCTGGTCGGGAAGAGCCCGCGGTCGACGGCCAGCCACTGAACCAGCAACAACGCCACCCAGAACGCCGGGGCGGCGACTCCGGCGAGCGTCACGATCCGGATCAGCTTGTCCGGCCAGCGGTCGCGGAACAGCGCCGACGTCACGCCGAGCACCAGCGAGGCCACCAGCGCGAGGACCAGGCCGAGCAGGGTCAGCTGCACGGTCAGCGGCAGCGCGGTGGCGATGGTCTCGCCGACCGGCTGCTTGGTGATCACGCTCGTGCCGAAGTCCCCCTGGACCAGGTGCCAGACGAAGTGCACGTACTGCAGGGGCAGCGGGTCGAGCAGGCCGTTCTCCAGCCGGAACCGCTGCAGCTGCTCGGCGGTGGCGTTCGCGCCGTCGAACGCGGCGAGCGCCGGGTCGGTCGGCGCGAACCGCATCACGACGAAGACGAACAGGATCACGCCGAGCAGCAGCGGGATCAGGGCGAGGACGCGGCTCAGCAGCATCCGCACGACGACGACCACGGGGGTTCTCCTCGCTCAGGCCGGCTTGGCCTGGTTCAGGTAGATGCCCGGGTAACCCTGGGCGCGCACGCCGCTGATCGCCTTCGGGTCCCACGCGGTACCGAGCTGGGTGAACACCACCGGGTAGATGACGGCCTGCTCGGAGATCCGGTCGAGCAGCTGCTTGTTGAGGGCCGTCCGCTTGGCTTCGTCCGCCTCCGCCGCGGCCTGGTCCTGCAGGGCCAGCAGCGACTGGGCGTCCGGGCCGGTCCATCGGGCGTACTTGCTGGTGAGGATGGACTTGGCGTCGTAGTAGTAGCGGATGAGCAGGTCCGGGTCGTTGCCGAACTGCATCGGGTTGTTGGTCGTCGCGACGACCTGGAAGTCGGTGCCCGCGTCCAGCTTGGAGAACAGCGCCTTGGTGTCCTGGGAGTCCAAAGTGGTCTGGACGCCGATCGCGTCCCAGCCCTCCTTGATCACCTTGACGCAGTCGGCGACCAGCGAGGTGTTCGTCGTCGAGAGCGTCACCCTGAGCCCGCTGACGCCGGCCTGCTGCAGCAGCTGCTTCGCCTTGTCCGGGTTGTAGGCGAAGTCCTGCGACGCCGGCTGCGAGGACGGCAGCTTCGGGTTGATGAACGACGTCCCCGGCGAGCCCGCGCCTTTCAGCCCGATCTCGACCATCTTCTTCTTGTCGATGGCGTAGTGCAGGGCCTGGCGAACCAGGTTGCTGTCGAACGGCTTGTGCTGGGTGTTGAACAGCAGGAACAGGTTGTTGCCGCCGTCGGCGAACTCGACCGTCCGGCCCGCCGCGCGGAGCTGGTCGGCGTTGGCGGCGGGGATGTTCTCGACGATCTGCGCGTCCGGCTTCGCCCCGGAGATCGCGGCGACGCGCGGCGCGGAGTCCACGATGGACTTCCACAGCATCTTGTCGTAGGCCGCCGGGCGCGGGCCGTTGTAGTCGGCGAACTTTTCGAAGCTCGTGTGCGACAGCGGTGCCTGCTCGACGACCTTGTACGGGCCGGAGCCGACGACCTTGCCCGCCGCGGCGTCGGCCCACTTGCCGTCGTAGACGTGTTTGGGGACGATCTTGCAGCACTGGATCCGCTGCAGCGCGTAGGGGAACGGGAACTTGAGGACGAACTCGACCGAGCGGTCGCCGGTCTTGCGCACCTCCTGCAGCCAGGTGGAGAAGAAGCTGTGGATCAGCACGTTCTCCTTGTCGTCGAGGGCCCGCGCGTAGGTGAAGACGACGTCGTCGGCGGTGACCGGCCGGCCGTCGTGCCACTTCGCGCCGTCGCGGAGGTCGAACTTGAGGCTCGTGCCGCTCGCGTCGGGCAGGGCCTTCGCCAGGCCGGGGAACGGCGCGCGGGTGATCGGGTCACCCTCCACGAGGGACTCGTAGCAGTGCAGGATCGCGGCCATCGAGAAGGCCGACGCGGTCTGCAGTGGGTCCCACGTCTGGTTGTTGCCGTAGCCGATCACGGCGGTCAAGGAACCCGCCGAGCTGCCGGTCTTGTTGGTGGACGCGGGTCCGCCACACGCGGCGAGCACGGTGGGGAACGCCAGGGCCGCGCCGGCGAAGGTGGTGTAGCGCAGCAACTGGCGGCGGCTGAGCGACGGGCTCTGGGACATCGCTGTCTCCTGCGGGCCTCGAACGGTAGGACATGGGACGTCCTATGACCGGCGTGAGCCTAGGATGGCTTGGCGTGCCGGTCAAGAGTTCTGGACGTATGACGTAGGATGTCCTCTCACGACGCATCCGGGGAGGACAGCAGTGGCCCGTCCGCAGCGCAGCGAAGAGATCACCAAGCGCATCATCGACCTGATCGTCGAACGGGAGCTCCCGCCGGGCGCGCCGATGCCGACCGAGCTGAGCCTCATGGAGGACATCGGGGTCAGCCGCAACTCGATCCGCGAGGCGATCAAGGCCCTGCAGGCCCTCGGCATCGTCGAGATCCGCCACGGTTACGGCACGTTCGTCGGCTCGGCGGGTTCGGAGTCGCTGCAGACGTGGCTGCTGTTCCGCACCCGGGCCCGCGGCGCGACCGACGTCGGCCGGCTGCGCGACCTGCTGGAGGTCCGCGAAATGCTGGAGACGGAGCTGACCCGCCGCGTCGCCGTCGACCATCGGCCGGAGCTGGTCGAGCAGCTGCAGTCGTGCGTCGCCCGGATGCGCCGCAAGGGCCCGGACGCTGCGGAGGCCGACCGCGAGTTCCACGACCTGATCTGCGCGGAGGCCGGTTTCGACCTGGCCCGCGAGCTGACGGGCTTGTTCTGGGACGTCTACCGCATCGCGGAGAGCGAGCTGGGCGGCCCGGCGGGCTCCCCGACGGCGACGGCCAAGCGGCACCAGGTGATCGTCGACGCGCTCCTGCTGCGCGACGCGGATGCCGCGGCGGAGGCGGTGCACCGGCACTTCGACGAGGTCCGCAAACGCGCGAAAGCGGGCCCGTACGGCGGTTTCGGCGTCGCCCGCCCTGTGCCTGCCGCGCTTTCCTGACTCTGCCCCGGCTCCCTGCGGTTCTGACTCTCGGTGGTTGACCCGTTCGAGGTAACTTCCGGAAGTACGAGAACCGGGCTCAACGGTCCCGGCGTCTGGCTCGTCGTAGTGGTGATCAACCACCACGAGGAGGAGCCAGTGCGAAGAACTCTTTCGGTGCTCGCGGTTGTGCTCGCCGGCCAGGCGGGCCTGACCGGGCTCGCCCCGCCACCCGCGGGTGCGGCGGCCCGGGCGTCCACCGCCACGCTCGTCACCGGTGACCGCGTCACCGTCCGGACCGCTCCGGACGGGCGGGACACCTTCGAGGTCCTGCCGGCCGCGGCCAAGGGCATGGCGCGGGCGCTCGTCCACCTGCGCCTCGGCGGCCGTGACTACGAGGTTCCCGGCACCGCGCTCCCCTACCTCGGGCGCGGTCTCGACCTGAGCCTGTTCGACGTCAAGGCGCTGCTGGCCGGCGGCCAGGTCGACACCCCGAAACCCGATTTCGGCGCGGCGCTGGCGAAACAGTTCAAGGAGGACAACGCTCGCGGCCACTTCGGCGGGCAAGGGCTCTTCGCCGACGGCGCAAGCTATGCGCTGAAGGGCGCGAAACAGCCGAAAGCGCAGCCGCGGTCGGTGATGCGCACGGTTTCGGTGGACGCCACCGACATCGGCGGGAAGCCCGCCGACACCGGGATCGCGTTCCTCTACAACACCGACGACGGCAACGTCCTCGACGGCGGCGAGAACTACAACTACTTCACCGGCGGAACGGCGAAGTTCAGCGCCCCGGACGGGAACTACAGCGCGCTCGGCGTCTTCTGGACCGCCGACGCCGACGGCAACCCGACCGAGCTGCGCTTCAGCGCGCAGCCCGAGTTCGCGGTGAAGGCCGACACGACCGTCCGCGTCGACGCGAAGCGCGCCACCAGCAAGCTGACCTGGGTGACCCCGCGCCCCGCGCTGCTCGACGACACCGGGTTCCTGTTCCGCCGGGCCGCGAAGACCGGGCCGGCCCTGCTCGTCGACTTCGACGCCGGTCCCGGCGTGCCGATCTCCGTTTCCCCGACGGCGAAACCCGTCACCACCGGCGCGCTGCAGACGTACCCGTACAGCAGGCTCGTGTCCCCGCCCGGACCCGGCACGCCGTACGAATACGTGCTGCAGAAGGCGAGTGCGGGCACGATCCCGCAGCAGCGGTACGTCATCACGGCGAAGGACGTCGCCACGGTCGACGCCACCTACTACAGCGAGTACGCCTCGGCCGGCCTGCGCCAGCGCAGCGGCATGTTCGCCTTCGAGGACGGCGGCGGGCGGCCGTCGCACCCGATCGACCTGCCCCGCCGGCAGACCGAGTACGTCTCGGCCGCGCCGGACCTCGTCTGGTTCGGCGGGGTCTCGAAGTACGTCCTGCCGGGGCCGTTCCCCGGCTGGGCGGGCGGCCAGTACGAGGCGTTCCACGGCTACCGGGGCGGCACCGCCGTCACCGAGGGCTGGAACCGGTTCCCGCTGCACCCGGCCGGCGCCGTCGCCCTGGAGCCGCTCGACCACGCGACCGTCTACACCCAACCGGCCGCGACGCGCGCCGGCGACCTGCTGCGGTTCGCGATCACGCCGTTCAGCGACAACGAACCCGGCCACACCGGGTTCGGCTACTACGGCGAGGTCCGCGACACGATCACCGGGCACTACACGCTGACCCAGGACGGCACGACGGTCGCCGAGGGCGATCCCGTCGGCGGCTTCGCGCTGAACCTGGAGCAGGAGGTGGGTGCCGGGCCGTCGACGCTGGGGCTGACGCTCGACGCGGGCCGCACCGGCCCGATGTACAACCAGAGCACGGCCAGCCACACCGAGTGGACGTGGAAGTCGCAGCACGTCGACGGCGTCACCCTCCCGCAGGCGCTGTACTGCGCACGCGGGGCGGACGGGCCGGACCGGTCCTGCGCGGTCGAACCGTTGCTGACGCTGGGCTACGCGGTCGGCGGGCTCCGGCCGGACGGCTCCACCGCGTCCGGGCCGCAGGGTCTCGACCTCAGTGCCGGGCACCTGCAACTGGGCGCCGCGAGTGCGATCACGGGGGCGACCGTGCAGTACTCAACCGACGGTACGACCTGGCGGGACGCGGCCGTCACCGCCCGCGGGAACGGCGTCTACCACGCGGACTTCGTCGCGACCACGGACACCTTCCGCGGCACGGACGTCTCGCTGCGGGTCACGGCGTCCGACGCCGCCGGAGCGACCATCGCGGAGACGATCACCGCCGCCTACCACGTCTACGCGTCCTGAGAGGAGTGTCCACTGTGTACATCAGAAAACTCGGTGTGCTGATTGCCTTGTGCGCGGCGACGATCGCACTGGCGCCGGCCGCGTCCGCCGCGCCTGCGCCACGCGCGGCCTGTCCCGACACGGGACCGGGCGTCTTGCGCTGCCTCACCACGTTCACGCCGGGGGCCACCCGTGCCCTGGCCGACGGCCCGGCCGGCTGGGGTGCCGACGACCTGGCCTCGACCTACCGGCTGCCCGCGGGCACCGGGCCCGGCACGGTCGTCGGCATCTCGATCGCCTACGACGCGCCCAATCTGGAGGCCGACCTCGCCACCTACCGGGCGCAGTACGGCCTGCCGCCGTGCACCACGGCGAACGGCTGCTTCCGGAAGGTGAACCAGCAGGGCGGTGCGGCGCCGTTGCCGGAAGCCGACTTCGGCTGGGCGGTGGAGTCCACTTTGGACGTCTCGATGGTGTCCGCGGCGTGCCCGTCGTGCCGGATCGTCGTCGTGGAGGGCACCACGCCCGGGTTCGCCGACCTCGCGGAGACCGAGGACACGGCCGTCCGGCTGGGCGCGAAGGTGGTGTCGAACAGCTACGGATCCCGGGAAGGCGGCGCGCAACTGGCGTTCGCGAGCCACTACCAGCACGTGGGCGTAACGGTGGTGGCCTCCTCGGGCGACTCCGGGTTCACCGCGGCGAGCTACCCGGCGGCGCTGGCGACGACCGTCGCGGTCGGCGGGACATCACTGGCGAGGAACCCGGACTCCCCGCGTGGCTGGGAAGAACAGGCGTGGACCTACGGCGGCAGCGGCTGCTCGGCCTACGTCGCGAAACCGAAGTGGCAGAAGGACACTCACTGCGGCAAGCGGGCGGTCGCGGACGTCTCGGCGGTCGCCGACGGCCTGGCGATCTACAACACCGACGCGGGTGGCTGGCTGCCGGTGTACGGCACCAGCGCGTCGGCGCCGTTCGTCGCCGGGCTGTACGGCCGGTCCGGCCGCGCGGGGGTCGCGCAACCGGCTGATCTCTACGCACGGGCAGCACAGTTCACCGACGTCACGGCAGGGAACAACGACCCGGTGGGCGGCGGCGCGAAATGCGGCGGCGACTACCTGTGCGTGGCCGGTGCGGGGTACGACGCCCCGACCGGCGTCGGCGTCCCGAACGGCCTCGGCGGGTTCTGATTGACCGGTGACGGCCTCCCCGAGCGCCCGGGGAGGCCGTCAGCGGCAGAGGCCGCGTTCGATCGCCAGCAGGCCGGCCTCGGTCCGGTGCGCGCAGCCGAGCTTCCGCACGACCTGCGCGACGAGTGCCCGCACCACCGGCCCCGGCAGCTCGAGCCGCGTCGCGATCTCGACGTTCGTCAGGGCGGAGCCGATGCCGACCAGCACCTCCCGCTCGCGCTCCGACAGCAGGTCCACCCGGGCCAGCCGTTCGTCGCGGGGGCCGGACAGGCGCGTCGCCGCGGAGACCAGGCGGCGGGAGGCGTCCGGGGAGAGCACCACGTGACCGTCGGCCGCCAGCCGGACCACCTTGATCAGCTCGTTGCGGCGGGCCGAGCGCAGCAGGAACCCCGCCGCACCGTCCCCCAGCGCGCGCAGGATCCCCGCCTCGGAGTCGAACGTGGCCAGCACGACCACCGCCGGGCGCCGGGAAACCGGGTCCAGCGGCGCCAGGCGCGGGTCCAGCAGCACCACGTCGGGCAGCCGCCGCCGGAGGGTGGCGCGGGTCGCCGTCGCGTCGCCGACCGAGCCGACCACCTCGATGCCGTCCGCCTCAGCGAGGATCCCGCTCAGGCGGTCCCGCACGCCGGGGTCGCGCTCGGCCACCATGACCCGGACCGGCGGCGGTGGGAGCATCCTCAGTCCTCGGGCTTGTCTTTGGGCCGCAGGCGGATCAGCGGCAGGTCGGTGCGCGACGCGCCGACCAGGTCGCGCCCGCCCGGACCGCGCAGCCGCAGCTCGCGGAACCGCACGGACGACAGCTGGGCGGCTTCGATCGGGTACACGTCACCGTAGCGCTTGATCTTGTCGACCAGCTCCTTGCCGAGCAGCTCGACGAGCCCGTTGTGCCGGCTCGCGCCACCGCCCAGCGGCACGTCGAGCTGGCGGCGCACCTCCGGGAACCGCTGGTCGAGCTCCACCGCAAGCTGGTGGATCGTCACGTAGGCGGGACCGAAGTCCCCCGCGTCCGGGCCCGGCGGAATCTCCTTCAGCACCTTGACGAGCTTGTCGTCCATCGCGAGCGTGTCCCACAGCGCCATGCTGCCCTGTCTTTCCGGTGATAGCGGCGTCGAAGCCGCTTCGGTCTACCAGAGGACCGGCACGCGGTCCACTCCCCCGGTGACCCGATTCACGCGGACCTCGAGTTCGTCGACGCCGACGGCCAGCCGCAGGCCGGGGAACCGGCGGAACAGCGAGCCGAACACCACCCGCAGCTCGGTGCGCGCGAGGCTGGCGCCGATGCAGAACCAGCCGCCGTAGGCGAAGGCGACGTGCCCGTTCGGCTTGCGGTCCGGGTCGAACGTCGCGGCGTCGGGGAACACCGACTCGTCGCGGTTGGCGGCCCCGAGCGACAAGACCATCGCATCGCCGCGGGCGATCGCCACGCCGCCGAGGTCGACGTCGTCGTGCGCGTACCGCAGGATGCCGAGCCCACCCGGCGCCGACATCCGGAGGATCTCCTCGACGACGCCGTGGACGCGGCCCTCGGGGTCGGCGACCAGCGCGTCGCGCCGCGCGAGGTCGGTGAGCAGGAACAACACGCCGAGGTCGATCCGGTTGGACGTCGTCTCGTGGCCGGCGAACAGCAGGCCGGCGGCGAGCCGGGCGAGGTCGTCGTCGCTGAACGACGGGTCGCCGGCCTGGGCGCGGACCATGTCCGACACGACGTCCTGGGCGGGATTGCGCCGCTTCGCCGCGGCGAGCCCGCCCATGTACTCCGCGAACTCGTCGAGCGCGGCGTCGGCGCCGGACCCGATGTCCGTGCGGCCCATCCGGTCCGAGAGCACCCGGAACTTGTCACGGTCCTCGTACGGGACGCCGAGCAGCTCGCAGATCACCAGCACCGGCAGCGGGAACGAGAGAACCTCGTGCAGGTCGACCGGCTCACCCGGGTTCTCGGCGTGGGCGCGGTCCATCGCGTCGAAGCAGCCGTCGGCCAGCTCCTGGACGTGGCCGGCCAGCCGCCGCATCCGGTTGGCGGAGAACGACGGGACCAGCATCTTCCGCATCCGGGCGTGCTCGGCGTGCTCGGTGTCGTGGTCACCCTGCGGCCGGCTGAGGATCGCCGCGTCCGACAAGGAGGACGCCTCTTCCGGCGCCGGGTGCGACCGGCCGAACCGCGGGTCCGACAGCACGGTCCGCACCTGGTCGAACCCGGTGACGAGCCACGCCGGGTCACCCACCGGCGTCGTCACGCGCACCACCGGCCCCTGGCGCCGCAGCACGTCGTAGAGCGGGGCGATCTCCAGGACGTTCGGCCGCGCGAACGGCAGGCGCGGGGTGTCCGTGGTCGCGGTCATCGAGGATCCTCCCGGGTGCGCGGCCGACGGCGCGAGCAGGCCGGCGACGGCCGCTCCCCCCGGTCCCAAGATCCACGGTACCCAGCCGGGCGGGCACCCCGCAGAATCGTTGCCCGTCCGGGCTAACCGGCTCGCACGAACACGACTTTTCCGGCAGCGCCTAGAGGAGCTTCCACGCCTGGGTCAGGGTGTCGCGCAGGATCTGCTCCATCTCGTCGAACTGGCGCCGGTCGCAGATCAGCGGCGGCGACAGCTGCACGACCGGCTCGGCGCGGTCGTCCGCTCGGCAGTAGAGCCCGGCTTCGAACAGCGCGTCGGACAGGTAACCGCGCAGCACGCGCTCGGATTCGGCGGCGCTGAACGTCTCCTTGGTCGCCTTGTCCTTGACCAGCTCGATGCCGTAGAAGAACCCCGCGCCGCGGACGTCACCGACGATCGGCAGGTCGGTCAGCTTGTCCAAAGTGGACCGGAACGCGGACTCGTTCGCCAGCACGTGGCCGTAGAGATCCTCGCGCTCCATCAGGTCGAGGTTGGCCAGCGCCACCGCGCAGGACACCGGGTGCCCGCCGTAGGTCGAGCCGTGCATGAACGTCGTGGCGCCGCGGGTGAACGGGTCCATCAGCCGCTCGCTCGCGAGCACCGCGCCCAGCGGCGCGTACCCGGACGTCAGGCCCTTCGCGGTGGTGATGATGTCCGGCTGGTAGCCGTAGCGCTTGGCGGCGAAGTCGTACCCGAGCCGGCCGAACGCGCAGATCACCTCGTCCGACACCAGGAGCACGTCGTGCTTGTCGCAGATCTCGCGCACGCGCTCGAAGTAGCCGGGCGGCGGGACGAAGCAGCCGCCGGTGTTCTGCACCGGCTCGAGGAACACCGCGGCGACGGTGTCCGCGCCCTCGAACTCGATGGCCTGCTCGATCTGGTCGGCGGCCCAGCGGCCGTAGGCGGCGTAGTCGTCGGCGTGCTCGGTGGCGCGGTAGAAGTTCGTGTTGGGCACGCGCATCGTGCTCGGCACCAGCGGCTCGAAGTCGGCCTTCGCGCCGGGGATGCCGGTGATCGACAGCGCGCCCTGGGACGTCCCGTGGTAGGCCAGCGCGCGGCTGATCACCTTGTGCTTGGTCGGTTTCCCGACGAGCTTGAAGTACTGCTTGGCGAGCTTCCAGGCCGTCTCGACCGATTCGCCGCCGCTCACGGTGAAGAACACGCGGTTGAGATCGCCGGGTGACGCGGCGGCCAGCCGCTCGGCCAGCTCGATCGCCGACGGGTGCGCGTGGCCCCACAGCGGGAAGTACGCGAGCTGCTTCGTCTGGCGCGCGGCAGCTTCGGCGAGCTCCTCACGGCCGTGGCCGACCTGGACCGCGAACAGTCCGGCGAGCCCGTCGAGGTAGCGCTTCCCGCGGGCGTCCCAGATGTAGGGGCCCTCGCCGCGCACGATCACCGGGACGTCGGTCTCGTCGAAGGCGGAGTGGCGGGTGAAGTGCATCCAGAGGTTGCTGCGAGCGGACTGGGCGAGGCTCGCGGCGTCGGCGGTGGCGGCCGGCTCGGCGGTAGTGGTCATGGCTCGGTTATCGCACGCGCCGTCAAGGTTACGCAAGCGATCCAGTCGCCGAAACAATCGTTAACAACTAATTCATGGCAGAGTTGCCGATCACTGCTTCGGATTTAGTCGTCACGGTCAGCGAGTGCCCCACTGGTAGGTCTGCTTCCGCAGCTTGAGGTAGACCATCGCCTCCGCGTGCCGGACGCCCGGCAGCGCGCGGATCCGGGTGGAGATCAGCTCGAGCAGCGCCTCGTCGTCGGCACAGACCGCCTCGCAGAGCACGTCGTAGCGCCCGGCGCAGAGGATCACGTACGCGATTTCGTCCATTTCGGCCAGTGCGTCGCCGACCGGCTCGAGCGGACCGTCCACCGTGATCGCGATCATCGCCTGCCGGAACAGCCCGACCTGCAAGGGATCCGAGACGGCGACGATCTGGATGACGCCGGAGTCCGACAGCCGCTGCACCCGCTGGCGCACCGCGGCCTCGGACAGGCCGACGGCCTTGCCGATCGTCGCGTACGCGCGCCGGCCGTCCTCCTGCAGTTGCGCGATGATCTGCCGCGAGATGTCGTCGAGCACCGGCGGCGCGGGCCGGTTCGGGGTGTCCTGGCTGCTCACGCCCGGGATCATCCCTGACGCGGGCGACCGCAGGCAAACGCGGCGAATCGATCACGGATGGTCACCGAATGCGAAGGCTTTGCGCACTCGGGACAACGGATTTAGTCGTCTTTGCGGCGTTGACAACACCGAAACCCTTGCTGTTCCATCCGTCGCACCTTGCCCCGGCCGGAGGGAACGCCCATGCCCCGCACCCCAGCCCCGCCCGAGGCCGCCACGGCCACCGCACCCGCCGGACCCCGCACGCTGACCCGCTCCATCGGCGTCGGCGGCGGCACCCTGCTCACGCTCAGCTGCGTGACACCGGCGTCCTCCCTGTTCGTCTTGGTGCCGCCGCTGTTCGGCGAACTCGGCACCGGCACCGCGCTCACCATCACCCTCGCCGTGCTGCTCTGCGTCGGCGTCGCCTTCTGCTACTCCGAGCTGGGCACGCTGGTTCCCAGCGCCGGCGGCGAATACGCGATGGTCACCACGGTCGCGAACCGGTTCGCCGGCTGGATGACGTTCATGCTGTCGTTCGTCGTCATCCTCGTCGTCCCGCCGATCATCGCCATCGGCGTCTCGGACTACCTCGCCGCGGTCGTCGACATCAACCCCTCGGTGGCGGGTGCGGCCGTGATGCTCGCGGCGACCGTGATGGGCCTGCTCAACCTGCGCTCCAACGCCTGGATCACCGGGATCTTCCTGGTCATCGAACTGGTCGCGATCTTCGTCGTGTCGCTGCTGGCCTTCACGCACACCTCACAGAGCCCGGCCGTTCTGGTCAAGCCGACCCTCGGCGGCGGGGGCACGATCGGCCTGATCGCGGTGATCGCCGGGCTCGCCGTCGCACTGTTCGTCGTGCAGGGCTTCAGCACCGCCGTCTACCTCGCCGAGGAGATGCGCGAGCCGCGCCGGACCGTCGCGCGGACGGTGTTCTGGACGCTCGGCATCAGCGCGCTCGTCATCCTGGTGCCGGTCGTCGCGATCACGCTCGCCGTGCCGGACGCCGCTTCGCTCGCCGGGCTCGACCTGACCGCGCTGGTCGTCGGCTGGAGCAACACCGCCGTCGGCGCCGCGATCAGCCTCTGCATCGCAGCGGCGATCGTCAACGCCGTGATCGTCATGGTCATCCAGAACTCGCGGGTGCTGTTCTCCTCGGCCCGCGACCGCGCGTGGCCGGAACCGGTCAACCGCGCGATGAGCGTGGTCGGGCGCCGCTACGGGTCGCCGTGGGTGGCGACGCTGGTGACCGGGCTGTCCGAGGCCGTCCTGTGCTTCGTGCCGGTGGACACGCTGAACGGCGTGACCGGGGTCGCCGTCGTCGCGCTCTACCTGAGCGTCGCGGCCGCCGCGCTCGGCGCCCGCCGGGCCGCGCACCGGAAGCCGCACGTCTGGCGGATGCCGGCGTGGCCGGTCGTGCCGGTGCTCGCCGTCGCCGCGCTGCTCTACATCCTGGTCGAGCAGAGTGCCCTCGACCTGGGCATCACGGCCGGTGTGCTGCTGGTTTCGGCGCTGTATTGGTGGGGCTACCTGCGCCGGCGTCCCGGCCGGTGGGTCGTGACGGTGCCGCAGGAGTAGGTCACCGCTTCGGGCCGCCGCGCAGGAACCGGATGCCGACGACGATCACGGCCAGCAGGCCGACGACGGCGACCGCGATCCAGATCCAGCCCGGCAGGCTCCCGGTGTCCACGGTGACGGCGGCGGTCAGGAAGCGGCTCGGGATCATTCGGACATCCTGCCCTATCCGGTGCGTGCAGTGTTCGTGTCCACCTGTGCAGCGGTGGGGGTGCCGCTGGTCTCCGCGCCGGGCATTGGTCAAGATGGACGCCTGGGTGGCGAGGGAAGGACCTCCATGGCGACAGTGCGCGACGAGGCCGACGCGCGGCGGCAGCTGCGCGCGGAGCACCAGCGGGAGAAGCAGGAGGAGCACGGACCCCGGGAGAAGGCCTCGGGCGTCGACCGGCCGACGGGTGGCGGCTCGGCCGCGCTCGTGGCCGACGGCGGTGACGTGCTCGCGCTGGACTACGCCGAGATCGCGGCCGCGCAGAAGGCCCTCGACGACCGGTACCAGGAGGTCGCCGGCTACCTCGACAGCGCCCGTGACCTGGGCACCCCGCTGGCCGACGGCAAGGGTCCCGTCTCGCACTGGATGCGCGCGTCGTTCGGGCTGCGCGGCGGCGCCGAGGCCGGCGGCGTCCAGACGGCGCTGCAGTCGTACCTGACCGAGCTGGCCTCGCTGCGGCAGGCGCTCGACACCGTCGCCGCGACCCACCGGCGCAACGACGAGCAGGCCGCCGAGACGCTCGCGGGGGCGCAGGATGCCTGAATTCCACTCCACGCACCACGAGCCGACCAAGCGTGAGAAGGCCAAGGCGCGGCGCGTCCGTCGCGAGAAGGCCGTCAACAACCAGGAAGACACCTTCGGGAAGATCAACTGGGACAGCTACGACCACCGCGAGCTGTGGGACATGGTGCAGTCGGCCGAGCCGCCGAAGCTCGGGGAGCAGGCGCACCGCTGGGCCGAGCTCGCCGAGGGCGTCGGCAACGCCACCGACGACGTCCACGCGGTGGTGCAGAAGCTGCTGCTGTCGTGGCGCGGGCCGTCGGCCGCGCAGGCCGCGGACTCGGTGCAGCGGCTGACGGGCTGGGCGTCGACGGCGGGCGAGAACGCCCGGCACATCGGCGACGGCCTGGACACCTACACCTCGGCGATCGGCGAGGCCCAGAAGAGGATGCCGGAACCGGTGCACTACTGGGCCGAGCGGTGGTTCAAGGAGGGCTACGCGGTCAAGCGGCTGGACGGGCCCGAGGGCACGTACATGCTGGACCAGCTGCTCGACGACAAGCTCCCGACGAAGAAGCAGGCCGACGACGCGAAGGCCGAAGCGGTCCGGGTGATGGAGCAGTACGAGGGCGCAAGCCACGACGTGCGCCACCGCCTCCCACCCGCCTTCGACGCGGCGCCGCAGGTGAGCGCCGTCGACGGGGACCCGGTGGTGCCGCGTGTGCCGCCTTCTCCTTCTCCCACGCCCACGCCCACACCCACGCCTTCGCCGTCGCCTTCTCCTGGGCCCGGCTCCTCGCCCGACGATTCGACGACGACGGCGGGGGTACTGCCGGGCACGCTCACCGGCTCGGGCCCCGGCCTGGCTGGACTCTCCGGCCTGTCCGGTTTGCCCGGAGTCGACGGAGTGATCGGCGCGGGCAGCTCCGTCCCCGGCTTCGCGGGCGTCCCGGGCATGCCGGGCGGCACCGGAGCACTCGGCGAGGGCACGGGGACGGGCGCGGGCCGCTTGGGCACCGGAACGTCCGGCTTCGGCCCCGGAACCAGCGGAACCCGCGGCGCGGCAGGCGGCTACGGCATGTACCCACCGGGCAACCAGGGCGGCGCACGAGGCGAGGAGGACACGGAGCACCGAGACAAGTACGCCAACGGCTACGACTTGCTCGACGACCTGCCCCCAGCCTACCCCCCGGTGTTCGGCGAATGACGGGCTTCCAAGCCGACCCAGCGGCCCTGAACGCCCTGGCCCGCCGCCTGGAGGAGACAGCCGAGGACTTCGCAACAGCCTCAGCCGACGTGGACTCGACCACAACCGGCGACCTGGGTCCACGGGCGGTGACGGCAGCACTCACGTCGCTGACCGCGGAATGGTCCGGAAGGATAAGAGCCGTGCAGACGGACTACGCGGCAGCAGCGGAAAGCGTCCGCACGGCCGCGAAGGCCTACAGCGGTGCGGACACGAGCGCAGCAGAGGTCCTCGGCCGCATCGCCGGACCGGACGACCACGGCCTCGGTCGAACCCCGTCTCGGCCCCCTGCCCCAGGCCGGTTCGGCCAGTCCATAGTCGACGATTCCGGCCGAGCCGATGGCTGAGCCCCAGGGCCGCGAGTCCGCCCGGGCCAACCTCCGCCCCAGCCAACCGCCGACCGAACCGGCCGGCCCGACGGCCGAGCCCCAAGGCCACGAGTTTGCCTCGGCCACCGCGCCGGCGAACCTGCGCCCAGCCGACCACCGACCGAACCGGCCGGGCGGATCGCTAAGCCCCAGGGTCACGAGTTCGCCCCGGCCACGGCTGGCCCACTCCCCAGCCGGGCCGATGGCTGAGCCCCAGGGCCACGAGTCCGCTCCGGCCAACCCCACACCCAGCCGGATCACCGACCGAACCGGCCGAGTCCATGGCTGAGTTCCAGGGTCTCGGCTTCGACCCCGTCCCCGGCAGCGCCGATGCCGTCGCCGAAGCGGCGCGTAGCTGTTCAGCGGCCGCCGCCAAGCTCGGTGACGCGCCCACCCCCGGCGAGATCCCCGAGTGGGCCGGCCCCTCCGCGCAGGCCCTGGCCGACCGCGCCGGACGCACCCGTGCCGGCCTCGCCGCCGTGCCCGGGGCACTCCGCGAAGCCGCCGCCGTGCTCGACGGCTGGGCCGGGGTCCTCGCCGCGCACCGCCGCCAGGCCGAAGACCTCGACAACCAGGCCGTCACCGCTCGGCGCAAGCTCGTCGACGCCCAGGACGACGTCGAACGCGCCCAGACGACCGTCCAGTTTTCCCCTGGTACAGAAGCAGAACTGACCGCAGCTCACGATAACCTCGCGGCCGTACAACGAGAACTCGACCAAATCCTCGACCAAGCCCGCGACCTCGAACGCGCCCACACAACCGAAGCAACCCGCGTCGCCGAGCGGCTGCGGGCCCTCGGCGACGGCGCCCCGCTCCTCGCCACACCCGATTTCCGAAGCCTGGCAACACATCTCGACACCTTCTCCCGAGCCGGACGCGATCTCGGCGTCATCGTCGCGCGGACCCCGGTCACCCCGCCCTCCGGCGCCGTCGGCGCGTTCACCGCGGCTCTGGGTGGCCGGTGAAACTGCCCGCCGTGCCGGGGATCAGCCCGGTGAGCCTGGCCTCGGTCGAGCGCACGACCGCCGAGCTCCACGCACTCATGGTGCGCCTGCGCGGCCCCGACGCCGCCCGCGACCTCGGCCTCGAAGCGGCCGCCGTGCAGTCCGCCGAGATCGCCCACGAACAGCGGGCCGGCCTGCTCGCGCTGGTCGAGCACCGCGACGCCGACCCGGCCCTGCTCATCGCCGGGATCGTCCCGGTCGACGGCCCGCTCGACGAGACGGCCGCCGCGGACCTCGGCCATTTCGTCGCCGACCAGACCCCCGGCATCCGCGAGGTCAGCAGCGCGCGCACCGGCCGCGGCTACCCGGTGGTGATCGTCGAGCGGATCGGTCTCGCGGGCGCGCAGCTGCAGGCCGTCGTGCTCGACCCGGACCGTCCGCGCGCCGCGGTGTTCACCCTGCACTCCCCCGGCGGCCGCGGCTGGCTGGAGGTCGCGGGGCTGGCCGGGACGCTCGTCGCGGGCGTCGACCTGACGCCGGCGGAACCCCGCGCCGAGGCGAGGCGCTGATGCGTCAGCCCCGCAGGGCCTGCTCCCGGAACTCGCGCGGCGTCCGGCCGGTCGCGCGGCGGAACGTCCGCGAGAAGTGCGGCGCGCTGACGAACCCGCAGTCGCGCGCGATCTCCGCGATGCCGCGGCCCGCTTTCGCCGGGTCGGTCAGCAGCGTCTTGGCCCGCTCGATCCGTAGTCCCTTCAGCCGTTCCGAGACGCCCTGGCCGTCGTCGAACAGCTGGTACAGCCGCCGTCGCGAGATGTACAGCGCTTCGGCGATCTTGTCCGCGCTCAGCGACTGCTCACCCAGGTGCGCGCGCATGTACTCGAGCGCTTCCCGCCTTCGCGCCGCGAGCGCGTCGACCCGGTCCAGCTCGACGCGCAGCGCGCTGCGCAGCACCAGCTCGGCGAGCCCGAGCAGGTGGTGGGCCAGGCCGTGCGGATCGAGCCGCGGCCCCGCGGCCAGGACGTGCGCGACCGCGCCGGCGAACAGCGACCGCAGCGGCGCGTCCACCTCGACCGGCCGGAACATCAGCGGCCGCAGCTCGGCGAACGAGATCGACAGCCTCGCCGCCGCGACGGTCAGCATCACGACACCGGACGGCTGCAGGTGCAGGGTCGCGTCGGCGAACGTCAGCTTGGCCCCGGATTCGGCGACCGCCCGCGGGACCGGGCAGCGCAGCAGCAGCTGGACGCTCTCGGGCGCGGCCGGGCCCCCGAGAATGGCCGCGCGGGCGGCCGCGGCACCGGAAGCACGGACGACGAGGTACCCGGTCGCGGGTACGTCGACTGAGTGCGGCTCGGCCATCGGCACCATCGTGCCCGACGGCGGCCGCATCCCACGGGAAGGGGGACCATGGCGCGGCGTACCGCGACGGCGTCGGGAGTGATCCTGTCGCATCTGGAATTCGATCTCCTCTGGGAGGACCTGGGGCCGGGCGGGCCGCCGCCGTACCCGTTCGACGTGCCGGCGCACGGCGCCACCCACGCCGAGCGCGACGACCTGGGCGTGCGCGTCTTCGCCGGGCTCACCGAGGCCGGTCTCACCGACGGCGACGACGTCGATCCGGCGCTGGCGGACCTGTTCGTGCTGCTGGGGGCGCCCGCGCTGAGCGTGGACGCGCTGGTGCTCGGGGAGGCGCCGTGGCGGCTGCTCGCCGCCGTCCAGGGCCCGGCCGGGGTGCTGGCGGTGCTGGACGAGCGGGACCTGGTGCTGGAGCCGCTGCGCGCCGCCGACCTCGTGCCGGCGGTGACGCGCATGCTGGGCACGCAGCCGCCGGGCCCGGGTGACCAGCTGCGGCTGCCGCGCGCGGCGTACTCGGCGGCGATGGACGCCTACGCGCAGGCCGGGTACGACGCGTTCGAGCGGGCGCTGGGCGCGGCCGGGATCACCGGCCGCGCCGTCCGGCCGCTGGCGACCCTGGTCACGGCCGAGCGGTACGCCGCGGGCCAGCTGGCCGCGACCGGCCCGGCGGGCCGGACCCCGGTGCTCGCCTGGTTCGACACGGCGGCGGGCCGCTACGCCGTGACGCCGGAGAACGCGGGCGGCGAACCGTGGGTGATGGTGACCCCGGCCGACGACGCCTGGTTCGCCGACCGCGTCACCCGCCTGACCGACGACGCCCGGTAGCGCATCCCCGGCCGGGTCAGGTGGCCCATTTCGACGGGGTGAACGAGTCCTCTTCGGGCACCGGGCGCGCCAGCCGCACGGGCCGGGTTTCCGGCCCCCAGGCCTGCTCCGCGTACGGCTCGCCGGACCGGACCGGCCGTGTCTCCGGGCCCCACTCCCGCTCGGCGGGCAGCAGCTCCCCCAGCACCTCGCGGCCCTGCCGCAGCGCGTCGGCCGCGGCCTCGGCCGCCAGCCGCTTCACCACTGCCGACAGCTCCCCCGGCGAGCGGTTCAGCGCCCACCGGTCGAACCTCAGGTCCACCAGGGACCCGTGCAGGTCCACCACCACCGAGACACCGTCGGCGGCCGCGGCGGCGCGGATCGACGCCAGCCGGGCACCGTAGCCCGGGTCGGGCGCCGCGAAGGCGTCGTCGGCCAGTTCCACGGCCGTGCGCTCGGCGCTCATTGGGCTCGCCAGCTTTCGGGCGTCGTCTCTTCGGCCGTCTCCCCGGGCGTGTTCAGGCCGAGCGCGTCCAGGTCGCCTTCGGGAAGGGTGTGGAGGAGTGACGCCGTGGCGCGGGCCGACGCGGCCGCGGTGAGCAGCAGGATCCGGCGCGCCAGCTCGTCCGGCTCGAGCCGCAGCGCCGACACCTCGAGCGTCAGCTCCTGCAGCGCCCCGCCGGGCGCGACCTCCACGGCGACCGTCCGGTCGGCGGCTTTTCCGGTGATCACGGGTGGACCCCTCCGTAGAACGTCGACGACGAGAGCGTGTGCGTGTTCCGGCGGACGGCGTCCCCGGAGTTGCCCTCGATCATCGTGACCTTGTCGCCCTCGACCTTCTCGACGATGCCGATGTGCGTGCTCGTCGACGTGTTCTGCGGGCCGGTGCCGAAGATCAGCACGTCACCCGGGCGCGCGTCGTGCAGCGAGTTCTTGCCGTACGCGTGCCCGTTCTCCTGGCCCCAGTGGTAGACGTCGCCACTGAACGGCAGGATCGGGATCTTCACGCCGGCCTTGCGCCACATCGCCGTCGCGAACGACGAGCACCACGCGGCGGTCGGCCCGTACGGGTTCTTGTTGCTGCCCGGCGGGTTCTCGCGGACGCCGAGCTGCGTGCGCGCCGCGTGGACGACGTCCTTGCCCTTGGCGGACGCCTTGCTCGTGCCGCCGCCGTGGGGCTTTTTGGCATGTGCGGCAACGGCTTTGTCCATGACGCCGTCGTGCGTCAGGTCCTTCCGCAGCGCCTGCAGCTTCTTCGCCGCCGCCTTCAGCTCGGCGTCGACGTGCCGCAGCGTGGACGCCGACTGCCGCGTGTAGTGCGGCGCGAGGTCGGCGGCGTGCCCGACGGCCCGCATCAGCGCGGCCTGCGTCCCGGCGGACGTGCCGGCGTCGAGGACCTGCTTGGCCTTGGCGGTGTACTCCTCGACGAGCCGCTGCACGGCCGTGTGCCCGGCGTCCACTGTGGACGCCACGTGCGCGACGACCTTCTCGGCCGCCGCCCCCGCGGCGCCGGTCACCTTCAGCTCCTTCGTCAGCTTCGCGCTGTTGTGCTTGAAGCCGTCGGAACCGTGGCCGTCCCAGTGGCCCAGGACGGTGCTGCTTTCCTTGTGGTAGGCGGCGTGCTGGTCGTCCAGGGAGGCCGCCACCCGGTTGAGGGCGTATTCGGCGCGGATGGCGTCCTCGGCCTTCCCGGCGAGCTTGTTGCGGTGCGCGATGAGGTCCTGCGCGAACGAGTGCGCGAGCGCGGTGGTGTCCATGTCAGCTCCGTCGGGCGTGTTCGTCGAGGGCGGCGGCGGTGGCCGTCTCGTGGTCGCGGTAGGACTTGGCGGCCTTCTGCGCGGCGGTCGCGAGCCCCGTGGCGTGCGTGCCGACGCCCTTGACCTGCTTCTGCAGGGCCAGCCCGAAGCCGGCGAGCGCGTCGGCGAACCCGGACTCCTTGCCGATCCTGCCGAAGCTGTCCCCGGCGATGTCCCGGACGTCACCGAGGTGCCCGCCCGCGCCACCCAGCGCGTCGGCGACGCCGTGGGTGCGCTTGACGTAGGCGTGCAGCACCGCGTCGTCCACGCGGAGCGCGCCACTCGAGGTCCCCGCGGACTGCGGCTTGCCGTGGTGCTTCGTGACGTCCTGGGCGGCCTTGCGCGCCGCGGCCAGGTGGTCCTTGTAGGCGCCGTTCGTGTACGTCGACCAGGGCGTGAAGTCGTGGCCGTCGCTCGAGATGTCCTTCGCGACCCGGGCGTTCGTGTCCGGGTCGAACAGCGCGTCGTTCGACTTCAGGTGGTACTGGTGGCGCCGGTCCGGGCCGAGCGCGCCCAGCATGTTGATCTGCCAGAGGCCGTAGGAGTTGTCCGGCGGGGTCGCGTTGTGCGCGGTCGTGCGCCCGCCGGACTCGGCCAGCGCGACGGCGACCGCGGTGGTCAGGCCCTGGCCGCGGAACCCGGCGTCGTAGGCGTGCCGGGCGATCTGCTCGGCGCTCAGCTTGGTCATGGTTCGACCTTGACCGTCCGGGTACCCGCCGCGGTAGCCGGGCTGCACGCAGGGACACGCCGGTTGCACGCCCGGCTCAACCTTCGAGGCCCTTCACCCGTACTGGTCTGCGGACGCACGACAACGAGGAGACGACGGATGCGCAGCACGCGGGCGGTGGCCCTGCTGGGGTTCCTGCTGGTCACGGCGGCCTGCGCCGCGCCGAGGGAGACGACGCCCAGCCTGATCGCGGAGCCTTCGACGCTCCCGCCGACCACCTCGGCGACCCCGACGCCGGCCACCACCACGCCGCCGCCGTCGCCGCCCTGCGACGTCAAGACCGGCGCGTGCGTGAGCCTGTCGCAGCACCTGGCCTGGCTGCTGCGCGATGGCCACGTGGTGCGCGGCCCGGTCCCGGCCGGGTTCGGCCCGCCGGACCAGGCGACGCCGGCCGGGTCGTTCCACGTCGTCTGGAAGGACCGCGACCACCACAGCAGCATCTACGGCACGAACATGCCCAACTCGGTGTTCTTCGCCGCCGGCGGCATCGCGTTCCATGCCGGGCCCCTGGACGCGCCGTCCCACGGCTGCGTGCACCTGTCCGACACGGACTCGGCGGCGTTCTTCGACGGGCTCGGCGTCGGCGACGCGGTGCAGGTCCGGGCCTGAGCCGCGGGGTACGGTGATCCGTGCCCGCCACCCCCCACGCCGACGTCGTCCTGAAGCTGCGCGCCGCCGGCTGCGTGTTCGCCGAAGACGAGGCGGACCTGCTGCTCGCCGCCGCGACCACGGACGCCGAGCTCGACGAGCTGGTCGAGCGCCGCGTCGCGGGCCTCCCCCTGGAGCACCTGCTCGGCTGGGCGGAGTTCCACGGCCTGCGGATCACCGTGGCGCCCGGGGTGTTCGTGCCGCGGCGCCGCACGGAGTTCCTGGTCGACGTCGCCGTCGCGCTGGCTCCCCCGAAGCCGGTCGTGCTCGACCTGTGCTGCGGGTCCGGCGCGCTCGGGGCCGCGTTCGCCGCCGCTCGCCGTCCGGCCGAGCTGCACGCCACCGACGTCGAGCCGGCGGCCGTCGAGTGCGCCCGCGTCAACGTGCCCGGCGAGGTGTACCTGGGCGATCTCTACGACGCCCTGCCGGCTTCCCTGCGCGGCCGCGTCGACGTGCTGCTGGCGAACGTGCCGTACGTGCCGTCGGACGCCGTCGCGACCATGCCGCCGGAGGCTCGGCTGCACGAACCGCTGTCCGCGCTCGACGGCGGCGCGGACGGCCTCGACCTCGCCCGGAGGGTGGCCGCGGGTGCTCCGGACTGGCTCGCCCCGGGCGGCGTGCTGCTGATCGAATCGAGTGAGCGGCAGGCTCCCGTCGCCGGGGAAATTTTCGCCGCGGCCGGACTGTCACCGCGGGTGCACAATTCCGCGGAACTGGGTGCCACCGTCGTGAGCGGAACCGCCTCGAACGTGTGATTGCCTCATAGGGCAACACTTTCCGTTCACTCCTTCGTCGGAGTGACCCCGCCGATCGGGCTGCGCTAGCGTGACAGCCCTTGTCCGTGAATCGATTTCCGGATCGGCAGAAATGGGGAGTAATGCCTTTTCGAAGAAGGCTCGGTGGCGCGCTCGGAATCGTGGCCGTGCTGTTCTCGATCATTCCGGGCGTCGCGCACGCGGCGCCCGACCGGTCGGTCGGCGTCTTCCGCGCCGTCCCCGCCGCCACCGCGGCGCAGGCCCAGCAGCTTTCGGGCCTCGACCAGAACGTCCCGACCCCGGTGACGTTCGACGAATGCCACAAGGACATCAAGAACGGCTACTGGACGAAGAACCGGTTCGCCAGCTGCACCATCACGGACATGACCTACCAGCGTTTCGCCTGTCCCGAGGCGGGCTGCGCGGTCATCGGCACGGCCTGGGCGCGGGTCATCTCGACCAGCAACCTCCTGCCCGCACAACGGCGTCTCGAGGTCGCGACGCGGATGGTCGGCTGGTCGCTGACCGGCGTGGTCACCGACGCGATGAGGTTCGGCGTCTCGATGAGCTGCGGCCCGCGGTACACCACCGGCACCGCGCACTGCGACGACGCGAGCGCGCAGGTGCTCAAGAGCGTCGCGGACTGGCGGGCGCAGTCCGACGAGACGCACGTGTTCACCATGGAGGGCACGGATCCCGCCTCCCCCGCCGACTCGCCGTCGGTGCAGGCCGAGCAGCGCACCTGGTACGTCGGCGAGCGGCACCTGGTCGCCGAGGAGACCGGTGACCGGACGACGCTCGTGACGGGCGCGCACAGCGCGTACCTCCGCTGCGACATCGCCCGCCAGCTGGACCCGGCGTACGCGGCGGGCAGCGACTGCGCGTTCGGGTTCCAGCCGCTCTACATCCTGGACAACTCCGCGACGTCCGGCTTCACGGCGTCGGCCACGCTGGTCCGGAACGCGATGACCAGCTTCTCGAACACCTATCCCGGCCTCCGGCAGGGCCACTTCGTCCCGGGCAACCCCGGCTACCAGGGCACCGGCGCGAACCGGACGTACCCGGTCACGCGGCTGCACTACGACACGGCGGCCCAGGCGGCCCACCGCACGACCGCCGAGCTGGCCTGCACCCAGCACTGGGGCCCGGGCTACGCGACCCGGCCGGACGGGCTGGTCAACGCCTGCGCGGCCTACCCGTTCGACACCACCTACGACGGCGCGACGCTGCCCACGCCGGGCGTCGACCGCGGCGCGTCCTACGCGGTCCAGCCGGTACTGAGCGGTGATTACCAGGCACTGCTGGCGAACGTCCGGCAGTTCCTCGTCGCGAACCACCTGCTCGACGGGGACGGCTACTGGGTCTACCCGTACGCGTGACAAACTCGATCTCACGTTTCGGCGTCGTGGGCGTCTACAAGGTGTGATCGTGAAACCGTTCGAGCAAGTCGTGGCCGAGCACGGGCCGATGGTCCTCCGGGTCTGCCGGGCCGTGCTCGGCCCCGCCGACGCCGAAGACGCCTGGTCGGAGACCTTCCTCTCGGCGCTGAAGGCGTACCCCGAGCTGCCCGCCGACGCGAACGTCCAGGCGTGGCTCGTCACGATCGCGCACCGCAAGGCCATCGACGTCACCCGCGCCCAAGCACGTAGCCCGGTCCCGGTCGGCGAAGTCCCAGACCGGCCCGGACGAGCCGAGGAATGGGACGGCGACCTGTGGAACGCGCTGGCGAAGCTGCCGGACAAGCAGCGCGCCGCCGTCGCCTACCACTACCTGGCCGGGCTGCCCTACCGCGAGATCGCGGAGATCACCGGGGGCACCACGGACGCCGCCCGCCGGGCGGCCGCCGACGGCGTCAAGGCCCTGCGGGCCACCTACCCCGTGAGCTTGGAAGGAGCGCACTCATGACGGACATCTTCGCGTCGCTTCCGATGGACATCGAACTCAACCCGGACCACCTGCACGAGCGGCTGGTCGCCGACGCGGAGCGTGAGGGTCTGCTGGACCTCGCCTACCGCACGGTCGACTCCCCGGTCGGCCCCCTGCTGCTCGCCGCAACGGACCGCGGCCTGGTCAAGGTGGCCTTCGACCGCCAGGACCACGACGCGGTCCTGGCCGCCCTGGCGTCGACGATCAGCCCCCGCATCCTCCGGGCCCCGTCCCGCCTGGACCCGGTGGCCCGCCAGCTGGACGAGTACTTCACCGGCGGCCGCCGCGCGTTCGACGTCCCCCTGGACTTCCGCCTGGCCCGCGGCTTCCGCCTGTCGGTCCTGGAACACCTCCCGGACATCGGCTACGGCCACACGGAAAGCTACGCCCAGGTGGCCGCGGCCGCAGGAAGCCCGAAGGCAGTCCGAGCAGTAGGCACGGCGTGCGCGATGAACCCCTTGCCGCTGGTGGTCCCCTGCCACCGAGTGGTCCGCTCGGACGGCTCGTACGGCCAGTACGCGGGAGGCGAGGACGCCAAGCGAACCCTGCTGACGATGGAAGCGGCCTGAGTTTCGGGTCGATCGAGCCGGACCTCGCGAGCAACGACCCCCTCACGCGAGTCCCAGCCCCAATCACTCGACTCTCGCCTCTGACCACACAGGTCTCTGCCCCCGATCGCGGGACTTCCGGCCCAGCCTCGCGAGTCCGACCCCAACCACACGAACCGCGGCGCGGATCAGCCGAGTCCCACCCCTGAGCACACAGGTATCTGGCCCGCCGATCGCTGGACTTCCGACCCAGTCACGCGAGTCCCGACCCCAACTGCATGAGCCGCAGCCCCGATCACCCGAGTCCCGCCCCTGAGCACCAGCTCTGCCCCTGATCGCGGAAAGACCGCCCCAGGTCATACAAGCCGCAGCCCAGATCACGAGTCGCACCGCCGCGGGCGGAGTCCGGTCCTGGACACACGAGCCCCCGACCACAACCACATCAATCACCACCCCACTCACGCTGATTCCGATCCTGACCACGTGAGTTTCGGCTCTGATCACGCGAATCACGGCCCTCATCACGCAAGCCCCGTCCCACTCACCCCAATCCGGCCCCAACGACACGAGTCCCGGCCCCGATCACCGGTTCCACCCCTGAAAACGCAGGTTCTGCCGCTGTTAACACGAGCCCCAGCCCTGGCCGCACAGGCCTGCCTCTGCTCGCGGAGTCCGGCCCTGGTCACACGAGTCACGGCTCGGATCACGCCAATTCCGAGCCTGATCACGCGAGTTACGGCTCTGATCACGCGAATCCCGGCCTCAACGACTCACATCCCTCAACACGCAAGACCCGCCCACTCAAGCCAATCCGGCCCCAGCCACGCGAGCCCCGACTCCACCACGTGCGTCCAGCTTCCAGACAGGCCCGGAAACCTCGCCACCACCCGGCGAAAAACCCCGATCTCACGTTTCGCCCCGCCCACGCGTCTACCTGATATGAGCACTTTCGAGAAGCGCGTCGCCTCGGCTGACTGGGCCGCGGTCACCACCGAGGTCGACGACTACGGCTGCGCGTTGCTGCCGCGGCTGCTCACGCCCGCGGAGTGCGCGAAACTCGTCGCGCTCTGGGATGAACCCGAGCGCTTCCGGGCGACGGTGAACCTGCGGCGGCACCGGTTCGGGGACCACGGCGACTACCACTACTTCGCCGAGCCGTTCCCGGAACCGGTCCACGCGCTGCAGCAGGCGCTCTACCCGCGGCTGCTGCCGATCGCGCGGGACTGGGCAGCCCGGCTCGGCCGGGACGCCGAGTGGCCCGACACCCTCGACGAGTGGCTGGCGATCTGCCACGACGCCGGCCAGGCCCGGCCGACACCGATCCTGCTGCGCTACCAAGAGGGCGGCTGGAACGCCCTGCACCGCGACCTCTACGGCGACAAGGTCTTCCCGCTGCAGGTGGTGATCAACCTGAACGACCCGGGCACCGACCACACCGGCGGCGAGTTCCTCCTGGTCGAGCAGCGGCCGCGGGCGCAGTCCCGTGGCACGGCGACGCTCATCCCCCAGGGCCACGGCCTGGTGTTCACCACCCGCGACCGCCCCGTCCGCTCGGCCCGCGGCTGGTCGGCGTCCCCGGTGCGCCACGGCGTCTCGGCCGTCCGCTCGGGGCGCCGCCACACGCTCGGCCTCGTCTTCCACGACGCGGCATGACCGACGAGGAACTCAAGGCGGTGATGCGCATGCTGGGGAAAGCTCGGCACATCGTGATCGGCACCGCGGCCGACACCGTGTCACGGGCGGACGGCGAGCGGATCGCCGAAGCGTGGGGCGGGCTGGTCCTGGCGACGGTGACCTGGCCGGAGACGGCGGCGTCGTGGCTGCGTCAGGCCCGCCGGTTCGCGGCACCCGACCCGGACGTCTGGGTCGTCAGCGCGACCCCGGCCGGCTGGGCCGGAATGGCCCGGCGGCTGGCGGCCTCGACGTCGTGGAGTCCATATCGGACGGTGGTCACGGCCGCCCTCGAAGAATGTCCGTTGCCCGGCCTGCGTGGCGTGCGGGCGGACGGCAGTAGTTGGGAGAACTGATGAAACACGCGATCATCGACTCGCCGATCGGCGAACTCACCCTGGTCGGCGACGACGACGGCACCGTCGTCACCGGCCTGTACTTCCCGCACCACTGGACGCGACCGGACCGGACGACGTTCGGCGAGCGTGACGACACGGCGTTCCCGGAAGCCGTCCGGCAGCTGAAGGAGTACTTCGCCGGTCAGCGCACGGAGTTCGACGTCCCGACGCGCGCCGAGGGTGACCAGTTCCAGCGGGACGTCTGGGCCGCGATCGACCAGATCCCGTACGGCGAGACGGCCACGTACGGCGACCTCGCGAAGGCCGTCGGCGGGCTGCCGCACGAAGTGGGCGCGGCGGTCGGGCGCAACCCACTGAGCATCCTGGTGGCGTGCCACCGCGTCGTCGGGAAGAACGGCAAGCTCACCGGGTACGCGGGCGGCCTGAAGCGCAAGGAGTTCCTGCTGGACCTGGAACGCCCGCCGGCCGAGGACAGGGGGCAGCTCTGGTGATCAGACGCGGCTGAGCAGCATCGTCGCGCCGAGGCCGGTCATCGTCACGGCGATGAGGACGTCGAGGGCGCGCCACGCCGCCGGCCGGGCGAACACCCCGGCCAGGCGGCGGGCGCCGAACCCCAGCGCGCTGAACCAGACGGCGCTGGCGATGCAGGCACCGAAGCCGAAGAGCCAGCGTCCGTCGCCGTGGGCGACCGCGATCGAGCCGAGCAGCAGCACGGTGTCGAGGTAGACGTGCGGGTTGAGCCAGGTGAAGCCGATGCAGGTGAGGACGGCTTTGCGCAGCGGCGTGCGCTCTTCGCCGACGTTCATCACCGACGGCCGGAACGCCCGCCGCGCGGCCAGCGCGCCGTAGCCGAGCAGGAACAGGCCGCCGCCCACGGCGATCACGCCGATCGCGGTCGGCCACCGGCCGAGGACGGCGCCGAGGCCGCTGACCCCGAGGCCGATCAGGACCAGGTCGGACACGGCGCAGATGACGACGAGGGGCACCACGGCGCCGCCGCGCAGGCCCTGTTGCAGCAGGAAGGCGTTCTGTGAGCCGATCGCGACGATGAGGGACAGGCCGGTACCGAACCCGGCCAGCAGAAGAGCGAGCACGACACCGACGTTAGGGGGCGACCGCTGTATTACTCCAGCTAAAGATTCTTACGTAACATTAGCGCTCGTGATGTCGGATCTGCCGCTCGACCAGGTCAGGACCCTGCTCGCCGTCGTCGACGAGCAAAGCTTCGACGCCGCGGCGTCGGTGCTGCACGTGACGCCGTCGGCGGTGAGCCAACGGGTGAAGGCCCTGGAGCAGCGCACCGGCCGTGTGCTGCTGCTGCGGACGAAACCGGTGCGCCTCACGGAGTCGGGCAAGGTGGTGGTGCGGTTCGCGCGGTCGCTGGCCCAGCTGGAGCAGGACGCGCTCGGCGAGCTGGGCCTCGGCGCGGAGGGCACGCGAACGCTGTCGATCGCGGTGAACGCCGACTCCCTGGCGACGTGGTTCCTGCCCGCCCTCGCCGCGGTGCCCGAGAACCTGGGGATCTGCTTCGACCTCCAGCGCGAGGACCAGGACCACACGGCGGCACTCCTGCGCGAAGGCCTGGTGATGGCCGCGGTCACGGCGGCGCCCCAGCCGGTGCAGGGCTGCACGTCCCGCCGCCTCGGCCGGATGCGCTACCGCGCGATGGCGTCCCCGGAGTTCGTCGAACGCCGCCTGACGGGCGCCCCGCTCCCCCAGCTGCTCCCCACGGCCCCGGTGGTCGTGTTCGACCGCAAGGACGACCTCCAGGACCGCTTCCTCCGCGCCCTCACCCGGCGCCGGAGCTTCACGATGGTGCGCCACCACATCCCGGCATCGGAGTCCTTCTCGGACGCGGTGGCGGCCGGCCTCGGCTGGGGCATGGTCCCGGAAGCCCAAGCGGCCGAGCGCACCCTGGTGGACCTCGCCCCGGACCACCCACTCGACGTCCCGCTGCACTGGCAGCAGTGGAAACTCGATTCACCAGCCCTGGCCGCGGTGGCCGACGCGGTCGCGAAAGGCGCGAAGCGAGCACTGCGCTGACGGGACGCCCACCAAGCTCAGCCCGGGTAGTTGCCCACCCCGTGTTCCGCCAGGTCAAACGCCTGGTCGATGACCGCGACCTGCTCTCGGCGAACCGTCTCCGTGTCGTCGCCTGCGACTATGCGGTTCATTGCGTGGCTGAAGACCGTCGTGATCGCCGTGGTCAGGAGGCCGGCCGCCATGCGGGAGCGGAACGCGTCGCCCGTTTCCTCCGTGAAGACCTCGGCGAACGCCTCCGCGATCTCGCGCTCCTGCTCGTACCAACGCGCCGTCAGGGCCGGGCTCGACTTCAGCACCCACCAGAAACCCGGGCCGCCCGCGATTGCTCCCGACAGGGGGTGACCCGCGGCCAGCAGATCGTGCTGGTGGCGTCTCAATGCCTCGGCCGCCGAAACGCCGGGCGGACGGGTCCGCACCGCCGAGACCAGGTCGGCCAAGCGATCGGCGTGGCGGTCGAGGAACAGGTCCTCCTTGCGCGGGAAGTAGTTGAAGACGGTCATCTTGGACACGCCGGCCGCTTCGGCCACCTCGGCGACCGTCACCTCTTCGAAGCCGCGCTGGATGAACAACCCGGACGCGACGTCCGCGATGAGCTGCCGGGTCGCCCGCTTCTTGCGCTCGCGCAGTCCGTGATCCGCCATGGACCGAGAGTATAGACCGAGCACAAAGTTTGACTCGGTAAAAGTTTGTCGGCATCATCGAAGGCATGAACAGGGATGTGGTGATCTCCGGGGGCGGACCGGTGGGCCTGATGCTCGCCTGCGAACTGCGGATGGCGGGCGTCGACGTGCTCGTCGCCGAACGGCTGCCCGAACCGGACCAGACGATCAAGGCGGGGTCCATCAACCTGCCGACGGCCGAGGCGTTCTACCGCCGCGGCATGCTGCCCGCGCTCCAGGCGCTGGTGCAGGAAGACATGGCACGGATGCGCGAGTTCATGAAGAGCCGTGGCGCCCCCACGGGCAAGATGGTGCCGCCGGTGGGGCACTTCGCCGGGATCATGGTGAGCTCGGCGGGCGTCGACTTCGAGGATCCGGCGTTCCGTGACGTCGGGCCGGCCGCGGGGGTGGTCGTGGTCCGGCAGCAGGCGATCGAGGCCCTGCTCGCCGAACGCGCCGCCGAGCTGGGGGTCGAGGTGCGCCGCGGGGTCGAGCTGACCGGGTTCGAGGCGGACGACGACGGCGTGACCGTCCACCTCGGCGACGACGAGATCCGCGCGGGCTGGCTGGTCGGCTGCGACGGCGGCCGCAGCCTGGTGCGCAAGGGGGCCGGGTTCGACTTCCCGGGCACCGACCCCGCCGTCACCGGGCGGCAGGCGCTGGTCGAGCTGACCGGCGCCGAAGCGCTCCGGCCCGGCTGGAACCACACCGACGGCGGCATCTACGTCCACGGGCCGATGCCCGGCCGGATCCTGACCGTCGAGTTCGACGGGCCGCCCGAGGACCGTGACGCGCCGATCACCGCGCAGGAGCTGGAAGACAGCCTGCGTCGAGTGTCCGGAATGGACGTTCGCGTCACGAAGGTGCACACCGCGACGCGCTTCACCGACAACGCGCGCCAGGCGAGCACCTACCGCCGTGGCCGGGTCCTGCTGGCGGGCGACGCGGCGCACGTGCACTCGCCGTTCGGCGGGCAGGGCCTCAACCTGGGCGTCGGCGACGCGGTCAACCTCGGCTGGAAGCTGGCCGCGACGATCCGCGGCTGGGCGCCGGACGGCCTGCTCGACAGCTACACCTCCGAACGGCACCCGATCGGCGAGTGGGTGCTCGAGTGGACGCGGGCGCAGATCGCGCTGATGCGCACCGACGAGCGGGCGAAGGCCCTGCGCCACGTCGTCACCGACCTGCTGAACACCGGCGACGGCGCGACCTACCTGGCCAAGAAGCTCTCCGGCGTGCTGCACCGCTACCCGATCGAGGGCGAGCACGACCTCACCGGCCGCGGCGCCCCCGACTTCGCGTTCGCCGACGGCACCCGGCTCGGCGAGCACCTCCAGGACGGCAAGGGCCTGCTGCTGGACCTCGCCGACTCCCCGGACCTGCGCGGCACGGCGAGCGGCTGGGCCGATCGGGTCGGGGTGCTCACCGCGAAGACCGAGCCCGCCCTGACGGGGGTGCTGATCCGCCCGGACGGGCACATCGCCTGGGCCACCGAGGACGGCACCACCGCGGGCCTGGAACCCGCGCTGCACCGGTGGTTCGGCGAACCCGCCTGACCGAAAAGGGACACGCCGGTGGCCCGGCGAACCTGCCCGACCGAAAAGGGGCGCGTCAGGGACCTGGCGCGCCCCTGACCGGAAGGAGCCACGCCGGTGGTTCAGCCGAACCGACCCCATCGGAAATAGGCCACCAGCGCTTCGGCGAACCCGTCCGACCGCAAAGGGACACGCCGGTGGCCCGGCGAACCTGCCCGACCGAAAGGGGCGCGCCAGGGACCTGGCGCGCCCCTAGCCGGCAGGAGCCGCGCCGGTGGTTCGGCGATCCGCCTGCCTGGGAAGAGCGGCCAAAACCGGCGCGCCCCTCCATCGCTCAGGACGTGTTCGACCCTGTGTTCACCCGCAAGGTCGAAGTGACGTTCTGCGGACGGCGAGCCCGGCCGCGGCGCGAATCCCGCGTTTGCTCAAAATCCCCTCGTGTGGACGGCGACGACCCGGAATGATCAGCGACCGGAAGGGGACGCCGATGACCGAGCTGTATCCGCCGATCGAGCCGTACGACCACGGGCTGCTCGACGTCGGTGACGGGCACCGCGTGTACTGGGAGACCTGCGGCAACCCGGACGGCAAGCCGGCGATCATGCTGCACGGCGGGCCCGGCCAGGGGTGCGCTCCGGGGATGCGGCGGGTGTTCGACCCGGCCCGCTACCGCGCGGTGCTGCTCGACCAGCGCGGCTGCGGCCGCAGCCTCCCCCACGCCGCCGACCCGGCGACGTCGCTCGAACACAACACGACCGATCACCTGGTCGCCGACCTGGAACGGCTGCGTGAGCACCTCGGCATCGAACGCTGGCTGCTGACGGGCGGTTCGTGGGGCACGACGCTCGCGCTGGTCTACGCGCAGCGGTACCCGCACCGGGTGTCGGAAATCGTGGTCAGCGCGATCAGCACGACGCGGCGGTCCGAGATCGACTGGCTCTACCGCGGGGTCGGCCGGTTCTTCCCGGAAGCGTGGCAGCGGTTCAGCGGCGGATCCGACGACGTCGTGGCCGACTACGTCCGGCTGCTGGAAGACCCTGCGCAGCGGGATCGCGCGGCCCTCGCCTGGCGTGAATGGGAAGACACCGTGCTGTCCCTCGAACCGGGCGCCACCCCGCGTGTCCACAGTGGACCGCCCGACGACGCGACGATGGCGTTCGTGCGGCTGACCGCCCACTACTACGCGAACGCGGGCTGGCTCGAGGAAGGCGCGGTGATCCGTGACGCCGGACGGCTCGCGGGCATCCCCGGCGTGCTGGTCCACGGCCGCCTCGACCTGAGCTGCCCGGTGACGACGGCGTGGGAGCTGGCACGGGCGTGGCCGGGCTCGGAACTGCTGGTCGACGACCACTCCGGGCACCGCGGCAGCCCGGTGAAGCGTGCCTGGACGCTCGACGCGCTGGACCGGTTCGCTAGCCGCCGGTGAGCGCCGTCAGGACCGAGAACAGGGACGCGAAGAGCCACAGCACCGCCAGCTGCCCCAGGGTCGGCGTCAGGCCGGTTTCGATTTCGACCCAGCGAACCTGGGCGATGCCCCCGCCGAGGGTGACGCCCCACCACCGGCGCAGCAGGACCCGGTGCACGAACGACGCCACGACGTACGTCGTCACCAGAGTGACGAAGAACGACCAGGATTCGGCGCCCGACAACCCCGCGACGATCAGCCCGATCATCAGGTGCAGCAGCATGTCGATCACCACCGCGGGGGCCTGCCGCCACCCGGACGCTTCCCGGTACGGCGGGCCTTCCCGCAGGGCGCGGAAGGTCACGATCTCCAGCGAGGCCTGAGTCGTCGCGGTGTCCATGCCTCCACCACGCGCGAACCCCCGATCCGGTTGCTACCCCTCCGCGGCCAGTTGCACCGCGACATCGATGATCATGTCCTCCTGGCCGCCGACCAGGGCGAGCTCGCCGCAGCGGCGCAGGATCGCCTGGGCCGGCACCCCGTAGCGCTCGGCCGCGCGCTCCGCGTGCAGCAGGAAGCTCGAGTACACCCCGGCCCAGCCCTGGACGATCGCGTTGCGGTCCATCTTCGGCCAGCGCTGCAGGTACGGGCGGACGATCTCCTCGGCCGCGTCCAGCAGGCCGCCGACGTCCAGGCCGGTGTCGACCTCCAGCCGGTCGAACACGGCCGCGAGGACCTCCGTCGGCGAGTTGCCCGCCCCGGCGCCGAGGGCGCAGAGCGACCCGTCGATGTAGCGGACCCCGGCTTCGTAGGCCAGCACGGAGTTCGCGACACCCAGCGAAATGTTCTGGTGCCCGTGGTATCCGACCCAGGCCTGGTCGCCGACCTCGGCCACCAGCGCCTCGAACCGCGCGCGGGCCTCGTGCATCAGCAGCGCGCCCGCCGAGTCGGTGACGTACGCCGCCTGGCAGCCCGCGTCCACCATGATCCGGGCCTGCTTCGCCAGATCCTCCGGCGGCGTGCGGTGCGCCATCATCAGGAACCCGGCCGTCTCCATGCCCAGCTCCCGGGCCAGGCCGAAGTGCTGCGGCGAGACGTCGGCCTCGGTGCAGTGCGTCGCGACGCGGACCATCCCCGCGCCCGCGTCGAACGCGCGCTGCAGGTCCTCGGCCGTGCCGATGCCGGGCACCAGAAGGACCGCGATCTTCGCCTGCTTCGCCTCTTCCCGCGCCGCGGCGATCAGCTTCAGCTCGTCGACGGCGGAAAACCCGTACGTGAACGACGATCCGCCGAGGCCGTCGCCGTGGGTCACCTCGATCACCTCGACACCGGCGCGGTCCAGCGCGCGCACCGTGTCGCGCACCTGCTGCTCGGTGAAGCGGTGCGCCATGGCGTGACTGCCATCGCGCAGAGTGGTGTCGACGATCCGGACGTCGTGCTTCAACTCTGGCCTGCTCACGCGGGCACCTCCTGCTTCGCCCGTGCCATCAGCTCGCCCACCCGGGCGGCCGCGGCTGTCATGATGTCCAGGTTCCCGGCGTACTCCGGCAGGTAGTCGCCGTTGCCGCGGACCTCGAGGAAGATCCCGACCCGCGCGTGGCCGTCCCACTCCTCGCGCGAGTCGTCGAACTGCGGATCCGCCCGCAGCGCATAACCGGGGACGTACTTGCGGACCTCGTCGGCCATCTCGTGGATCGACGCGGTGATCGCGTCACGGTCGGCGTCGATCCCGATCGCGCAGAACACCGTGTCCCGCATGATCATCGGCGGCTCGACCGGGTTGAGGATGATGATCGCCTTGCCGCGCCCGGCCCCGCCGATCTCGGCCACCGCCCCGGACGTCGTGCGGGTGAATTCGTCGATGTTGGCCCGGGTTCCGGGGCCCGCACCCCGTGACGCCACCGAGGCGACGATCTCCGCGTACGGCACCGGCGTCACCCGGGAAACCGCGTGCACCATGGGGATCGTGGCCTGGCCGCCGCAGGTGATCATCGAGACGTTGGGGGCGTCGAGGTGCGCGCCGAGGTTCACCGGCGGGCACACCATCGGGCCCAGGTGCGCCGGGGTCAGGTCGATCGCCTGGATGCCGGCGGCCTCGTAGCGCGGCGCGTTGGCGGCGTGTGCCTTCGCCGACGTCGCCTCGAACACCAGTTGGGGCAACGGATCCTGCCGTAGCAGCCAGTCGACGCCCTCGGCGGACGCCGCGATCCCTTGCGCGCGAGCGCGTTCGAGCCCGTCGGACTCGACCACGCCGACGACGTAACCGACTTCGATAACTTCACTGCGTCGCAGCTTCGCCAGCAGATCGGTGCCGATGTTGCCGGGGCCGACGATCGCCGCCATCACGGGAGCCATGCTCCGACCGTCGCACCGGCCCGGCTCGCGGGACAGTCCGGTGTTCCGGCCAGTGGAACGTCGTCAGCTCCAGATCGTCACGTAGACCGGCGGCCGGAAGCGTGACGGCGGCACCCCGCTGCCCGGCGCCCGCATGACGTGCATCGCGCCCGGCGTACCGAGGAAGTGCCGCAGCGAGTTGGCCGCGCCGGTGCGGCGGTCCGTCGGCAGCGTCGTCACGAACCAGCAGGCCGACACCGGGGTCGCGCGGGTCGGGACCACCGCCAGCTCCTTGCGCCGCAGCTGCGGCGCCACCAGGTGTTCCAGCGCGACCGACACCCCGCCACCACTGGCCGCGGCCGACCAGGCCGCCGTCTGGTTGGGGAACACCTGGATCGCGTCGTCCGCGACGCCCAGCGCCCGCAGCAGCCGCCCGGTGTCGCTGCCCGGGTCGGCGCCCGCCGGGTCGAGCAGCCACGGCCAGTGCGCCGGACTGCCCTGGTGGCGCGCGTTCGGCGCACCCACCACGACCAGCGAGCCGCGGAAGATCGGCACGCTGTCGAGGTCCTGCCCGCCTTCCACGCTCAGCTGCGGGCCGAGCGTGACGTCGGCGAGGCGGTTGGCGACCAGCACCGGCAGCTCGGCCGTGCGCGCCACGCCGGCGTTCGCGTCGATCGTGTTCCCCGCGCGCCTGCGGAACGCCTCCAGCAGCGGGTTCGCGACGAACTCGGCGATCTCGCTGGTCACCGCGAGCCGCAGCCGCGCGGCGACGCCGTTGGCCTGCCGGACGGCGGCGTCCGCCTCGGCGCCGAGCGCGACCATCTGCGAGGCGATCGGCAGCAGCCGGCTGCCGCCCGCGGTCAGCGTCATCCCGCCGGAGCGCTTGATGAGCAGCTTGTCGCCGTGGTGCTGGCGCAGTGCGGCCAGGGCCTGGGACACCGCGGGTTCGCTGACACCGAGCGCCTTCGCCGCGTCGGTGACCGAACCCAGCCTGGCCACCAGGACGAAAGCGTTCAGCTGGCCCAACGTCATGCTCAGATACTCTCTGTGACCCCGGTCCCGATACAGGCGTGGATAAGCGAACCATTAATCCGCGCCCGGGCCCAGCGTCCGGCCGGGTTACCGTCCACCCATGGACGAGCCCGGCGACGCGCTGAAGGTGCTCCGCGCGGTCTGGCGTTCCGGCGGCCAGACCGAAGAGGACCTCGACTGCGGACCGCAGAAATCGTGCAAGAGCATGGCGAACGTCGGTTTCGACCGGTTCGCCGAGGACGACCACCCGGCCGCCGCCTGGCGCGCGCGGCTCGCCCGCGAGGGCAAGCTGGGCGGCTCGACGGTCCGCGACCTCGTGCTCGGCCCGGACCGGTAGATGGACTACCCGGACACCGTCGCGGGCCTCACCGGGGCGCTGCGCGGCGGCGGTTACCTCGCCGACCGCGGCCTCGCCACCGCGCTGCTCGTGGCCGTCTCCCTGCACCGCCCGCTGCTGTTGGAGGGCGAGGTCGGCGTCGGCAAGACCGAGCTGGCGCGCACCCTCGCCGCGGTCTTCGGGAAACGCCTGATCCGGTTGCAGTGTTACGAAGGCATCGACACCGCGCAGGCGCTCTACGAGTGGGACTACGCGCGCCAGCTGCTGCAGATCCGGGCGCTGCCGGAGCACGAGGCGTCCGGCGAGAAGGCCGTCGACCAGCTCTTCGGGCCGAAGTTCCTGGTGGAACGGCCGCTGCTGGCCGCCGTCCGCGCGGGTGCCGGCGCGGTGCTGCTCATCGACGAAATCGACCGCGCCGACGACGAGTTCGAAGCCTTCCTGCTGGAGCTGCTGGCCGACTTCCAGGTGACGATCCCCGAGATCGGCACGATCACCGCGGACAGTCCCCCGGTCGTGGTGCTGACGTCCAACCGCACCCGCGAGCTGCACGACGCGCTGAAACGCCGTTGTCTCTACCACTGGATCGACTACCCGGACGCCGGGCGCGAGGCCGAGATCGTGCGCGTCCGCGAGCCCGGTGTCACCGAGACGTTGACCCGCAAGGTGGTCGCCGCGGTGCACCGGCTGCGGGAGCTCGACCTGGCGAAGCCGCCGGGGGTCGCGGAAACCGTCGACTGGGCGCGGATGCTCACCTTTCTCGGCGCGGCCGACCTCGACGAGGTTTCGGCCGCCGACACCCTCGGCGCCGTGGTCAAGGACCGCGACGACCTCGAGCTCGTGCGCGAGCACCTGGCGGAGCTCACCTCCGGTGGCTGAGTTCGCCGGGGTCCTCGCCGGGTTCGGGCGCGCGCTGCGGGCCGAGGGACTCGCGGTCGGCACCGGCGACGTGCTCGTCTACTGCCAGGCCGCGGCCCGGCTCGACCCCGCCGACCTCGTTGACGTCTACTGGGCGGGCCGGGTGACGCTGGTGCGCCGCCGTGAGGACATCGCTTGCTACGACACGGTTTTCCGCGCCTACTTCCTGGGCGCCGAAGCCGCGTCCCCCGAGTTCGCCACGCTCACCGCCACCCTGGAGTCCGACGCCGTGCTCTCCCTGCCGGAGTCCGCGTCCCCCGGGGAAGAACAGGAGACCCCGCATGCCGCCGGACTCGCCGCGTCCACTGCAGACAGCCTGCGGTACAAGGCGTTCGGCGCCTGCACGCCCGAGGAGCTGGCGGCGATCCGGCGCATGACCGTCCGCCTGCGCCTCACGCCCCCGCGGCGGCGGACCCGCCGGAGCCGGCCCGCGCGGACCGGGCCGATCCCGGATCTGCGGCGCACGGTGCGCGAGACCCTGCGGCTGTTCGGTGAACCCGCCCGGCTGCACCGGCGCCGCCGCCGGGTGCGGCCGCGTCCGCTGACGCTGATCCTGGACGTCTCCGGGTCGATGGCGGACTATTCGCGCGCACTGCTGCAATTCGCGTACTCGGCGGGCCGGGCGGCCACGCACGTCGAGGTGTTCTGCTTCGGCACCCGGCTCTCGCGGATCACCGACGAGCTGCGCACCCGCGACGCCGACGAGGCCCTCGACCGCGCCGCGAAGGCCGTCTTCGACTGGGACGGCGGCACGCGGATCGGCGCGTCGCTGGCCGAGTTCGTCGGCACCTGGGGCCGGCGGGGGCGGTGCCGCGGCGGCATCGTCGTCGTCTGCTCCGACGGCCTCGACCGCGGCGACCCGGACGTCCTGGCGCGCGCGGCCGAAGGGCTGTCCCGGCTGTGCCACCGTCTCGTGTGGACGAACCCGCACCCGGGCGGCGACTCGCTCGGGATGAGCGTGGTGCGCCCGCACGTCGACGTCCTCGTCTCCGGCCAGGACCTGCGCGGGCTCGAGGAGCTGGCGGCGCTGCTGCCGGCGCTGGAGCGGTCGTGATCCGCCTCGGCACGGCGGCGGGCTACCCGTTCGAAGGCCCCCGCCTGCTCGGCGGCTGGGCCCCGCCCGCGGCCCCGGCCGTCTACGCGATCCTCTGCCGTCCCGACGCCGAAGCCCACCCGGACCGCTACGCCGTGATCTACGTCGGGCAGGCCGAGGACCTCGCCGCCGAGCGCCTCCCGTTCCGCCACCCGCGGGCGCCGTGCTGGATCGCCCGGGCGGGTTCGCGGTGGAAGGTGCACATCTGCACGTACGATCCGCCGGGCGGCCTGCGGCCGCACCGCGAGCAGATCGTCCGCGAGCTGACGGCGGTGTACCGGCCGCGCTGCAACCGCGAACGGTACGAGCACGCCTGGGAGGACGAATGGATCGGGCACAGCCGGTGACGCCGGCGTTCGAGGTGGTCGCGGGGGCGGGTTCGCTGCGCAGCGTCAGCGGGGTGACGTTCCCCCACCGGTGGACACCCGCGGGAGTGAGCGTCGAGACCGACTTCACCGGCGGTCACCTGCTGAACCTCGCCGCCGCCGGGTGCGTCCTCAACGACCTGTACCGCGAGGCCGAGCCGCTGGGCATCAAGCTGCGCGGCGTCCGCGTGACGGCGGGCGGTGGCTTCGACCCGGAGACGTGGGCGTCCACCGGGATCAGCTACCGGGTGGAGCTGGACTCGGGTGCGTCCCCCGAGGAGGTGGACCGGCTGCTGGCGGCGGTCGACGCCGTCGCCGAGATCCCGCGCGCGCTGCGAGCCGGGGCTTCGGTACGGCGGGTGCCCTGAGCTGTTTGATCATCCGCGGTTCGGGGCACGTTCGTCGGGAAGATCCGATCGAGGAGGTGCGATGGCCACGCGCTGGCAACTGATCCCGCGAACCACTCCGCTCTGCTGGCTCAGCCTGGTGGCCGGCGTCCTGCTGCTGGTCTCGAGCATCATCACCCTGACGACGGCGGCCGCGAGAGTGCCGGTCCTCGAGGTGATCGTGGCGGTGGTGGCCGTGTTCCTCATCGTCTGCGCCGTGCTGGGCCTGGCGAAACCGCAGCTCAGGAACCGCTGAACCCCTAGGAGCCGTCATGACCGACCAGCCCCCTGAGCTCGCCGAGGTCCGCGAGCACATCAAGGAAGCCAAGGACGCCGCCGAGCAGGCGGAGCAGTCCGGCATCGCGGACGCGACGCCGGACAAGCCCTTCGACGAAGGGGACGCCGAAGAGGCCGCCGACACGGACTGATCAGGGGCGGATGCAACGCTGGGTGTCGACGTCCCAGGTTCCGCCTCCGTCGAGGCAGCTGGTGAACTCCAGCTGCCCGTCCACCCACGCCTTGTGGCCCGCGCAGACCTCGTATTTGGTCTCGTCGCCATCGCGGCACTGGTAGCCGTACTGCGGTGCTTTGCGGGTGGGTGTCGCCTTCCGGACCGGCGCCTTGGTGGTCGCCTTGGGCGGCGGCACTGAAGTCGCGGTCGGCGGCAGCGTCACGGTCGTGGTCGCGGGTGCCTGCTCCACCGTGACGACAGTGGTGGAGGCGGGCGCAGTCGTGGGCGCCGGGGCGGTCGCCGGAGTCGTGCCGCACCCGGCCACCACGACGGCGGCCGCGAGCAGCGTTGCCGGGAACCATGCCTTCACGTCCGGTGGTCGCCCGAACCGGTCCGAAGGTTACGGACGGGCGGAAACCGTGCCCGGATCGCGACGGGCGCTAGCCCGGGCGGCGGCGGGTGGTCGTGCGGCGGCGGGTTGTCGTCTTCTTCGTGGTCGCCGTTGTGGTGTGGGCCCGAGTCGTCGTGGTGTCCGGGGCCGCCGACGTCGGCGGTGTCATCGTGGTCACCGGGGACTCCGTTGTGGACGGAACCGCGGTGGTCGTCGGCGGCACCACCTGGCCGTTGCCCGATCGGCCGCCGCCGCAGGCGGCCAGCACCACGCCCGCCGTCAGCACCAGGCCGCACCACCACATCCGCACCTTCGGGACGCTACCAGCGCGACCCGGGCGAAGAGGGCGGAATGGGTCAACGCGGGGCGAAGCCGACCGCGTCGTGCAGGCGGGAACGGCGGGTGCCCGACGCCGGGCGGGCCACCGGGTCCGCGGGTGCCGGGGCCTCGCGGACGATGTCCTCCGCCATTCCGTACAGGAGCGGCAGGGCGCCCGCCACCACTCCCCCCGTGCGGTTGATGTGGGCCACCCCCGGGACGATCAGGGCCGCGTGGCCGTTGATCGTCCTGACCGTCTCCGCGCACTCCTCCAGGTTCGCCGCGATGCGGGCCAGCAGCGAGCCGACCCAGTACAGGTAGAACGCCAGGCCTGCGATCAGCAGCGCGATGTCCAGCACCGTCAGGACCACCAGCAGCGTCATGTCCGAGCCCTCCCCAGGAACAGGTGGTGTTCCAGGCCTTCGGCCAGCACCGCGTCCACTCGCGCCGCCGTCTCCGGGATCAGGGTTGTCGACGCGGTGTTCGCCGCGGCCGATGACAGCGTGTCCCGGACCGCCACCACCCGCTGGTCGATGATCCGGACCAGGACGATCAGGACCGTCAGCAGCGCCGCCACCGCGAGCACCACCACGAAACCGGCGATCACGGCTATCCACCACTCGGTCATGTCAGCCTCCCAGCCGGGTCCGGCCGCGGCGCAGCCCCGCGACGATCACTTCCGCGTGCTCGATGGTCGTGCTCAGCTCCGCGAGCGGCGCCGTGGCGCGGACGGCGTCCCGCAGCGCGCCGTCGATCAGCGGGGCCTCGCGGCCGATGGACCGGGCCAGCAGCAGGATCGGCACCACCAGCGCGACGACGACCAGCACGACCACGATCCCGATCACGAACCCCACCACCCAGCCGGTGCTCATACCGACTCGCAGAAGTCGCGCACGGGCTTGAGGTTCGCGTTGACCGAGGCGAGCGCGCCCGGCACCGGGGCGGTCCGTTCGGCGACCACCCGCACGCCGCCGGTCACCGCCCGGAGCGTGTCGCGGATGTGTCGCAAGTGGAGGATCACCCGCAGCAGCCCGACGGCGGCGAACAGGATGATCAGCGCGGCGATGGCCAGGGTGCACCAGGCGACGACGGGCATCACGGAACTCCTTTCAGCCCAGCAGTTTCGCGACGCTGCCGGCGTACCGGGTGGCGCCGACGGCGACTTCGCGGATGGTCCGGTCGGTCTGCGCGAGCACCGCCGGCACCGGCTCCAGCTGCCCGGCCAGTTCGACACCGCCCTCGAGAATCGCGTCCGTGGCCGCGCGGATCCGTTCGCACGCCGCCAGCACGCGGTTCAACAACGCGATCACCACCGGCAGCACCACGAACAGCAGCACCGCGTTGCCGATCCACCACAAGGTCATGGCTCCTCCTCAAGCGGGATAGGGCAGGAAGAACCGGCGGAACACGCGTCTCAACGCCATCAGCGTCGCCTGCAGGCCGATGCTGAACCCGCGGGCCGGCGCCGCGCCGGTGACCTCCTCGCCGCGTTCGGCGCGGTCGATGCCGTTCTGCAGGTTGGCCGCGAAGTCACGCATCAGGACCGAGGTGACGTCGGCGATCATGCCGCGCCCGTACTGCGCCGCCGCGCCGGAGACCTGCAGGTCCTGGGTGACGTGCACCCGCGTGACGCCGCCGGCCGACGTCAGGGTCGCGGTGACGGTCATGCTCGCCTGGCCGCGGCCCTTCTCGTCGGCACCCGCCGCGTCGACGACGATCCGCTTCGCGGCATCGTCACGGGAAGCGATCTTCGCCGTACCACCGAACTTCAGCGAAACCGGTCCCATGTGGACGCTCACGCGGCCCTCGTACGCCTCTTCGCCCAGGTCCTCGGTCAGCTCGGCGCCGGGCAGGCACGCGGCCACCTTCGGGACGTCGTCGAAGAACCGCCAGACCTTCTCGATCGGCTGCCCGACCGCGAATTCGTTCTCGATCAGCATCGGCTCTCCTTCTTCGCGTACGCGGCCGGGTCGCGCTCGAACGCGCCACGGCACCCGGAGCAGCAGAAGTGGTACGCGACGCCCTCGTACTCGACCGGATCACGCGGCGAAACGGTCATCCCGCACACCGGGTCCACGGCCTCCTCGACGACGACGGGCACCGGGCGCCGCACCGCGCGCAGCCGGACCAGCTCGGCGAGCACCGCGACGGCGATCTCCCGGTGCGCGACCGCGCCGAGGTCGACGCCGGCGGGCACCTGGACGCGGGCGAGCCGGTCGGGCGCCACCCCGCGGTCGGCGAGGTACCCGAGCACGGCCTCACCCCGCCGGCGCGAGCCCACCAGCCCGACGTACGCCGGATCCCGCGCCAGCGCCCGTTCGAGGGCTTCTTCGTCGTTGTGGCCCTGGGTCGCGATGACCACATAGGACTGCCCGGTCACCGCCGCGAGGTCTTCGCTCAGCTCCGCCCGCCAGTCCAGCGCCGCGGCCAGCGCGACCAGCGTGTGCGCCAGCGGCGACCGCCCGGCCACCACCAGGTGCGGGGCCGGGACCACCGGTTCGACGTAGATTTCGAGGGCGCCTTCGCTCTGGCACGCGATCGGCACGACGGTCATCCCGTCGGGCACCGTCCCGAACCGCTCCGGGGTCCCGAGCAGCAGCAGCCGGGGCGTGCCCTCGGCCAGCGCCTGCCGGGCTTCGCGCAGCACCACGGGTTCCGCGCAGGCGCCGCCGATCCAGCCGTGCAGCTCGCCGTCCTCGGTGACGATCGCGCGGCAGCTCTCCTTGCCCGACGACGGCCCTTCGCGCCACACCACGGTCGCGAGCGCGAACGCCTCACCGCGGCGGGCCCGGTCGCCCGCCTCGGCCAGGACGTCCCAGCCGCCCATCAGTCGTCCGTCCGGACCGGCGGCACGCCCGAGACGTCCTGCCCGGTCCGCAGCGCCTGCCACACGCGGTCCGGCAGCAGGGGCATGTCGATGTTGCGGACGCCGGTGCCGTCGAGCGCGTCCATCACGGCGTTGACGAACGCCGCCGGCCCGCCGACCGCCGCGCACTCGCCGATGCCCTTGGCGCCGATCGGGTGGTGCGGAGACGGCGTGACGACCTCGCTGTGCAGCTCGAACCCCGGCGTCTCCCAGGCGGTGGGCAGCAGGTAGTCCATGTAGTTCGAGCCGACGCAGTTGCCTTCCTCGTCGAAGGTGATGAACTGCATGTTCGACATCGCGTAGGCCTCGGTGAGGCCGCCCATGATCTGCCCCTCGACGATCATCGGGTTGATGCGGACCCCGCAGTCGTCGACGGCGACGAGGTTCAGCACGTCCCACACGCCGCTCTCCGGATCCACCTCGACGGTCGCGATGTAGACGGCGAACGGCCAGGTCAGGTTCGGCGGGTCGTAGTAGGCGTGGTTCTCCAGCCCGGGTTCCATCCCGTCCGGCATGTTCGAGTACGCGGCCATCGCGCACTCCTGGATGGTGACGCCGCGGTCGGGCACGCCGCGGACGTAGAACCGGCCCAGCTCCCACTCGACGTCCTCTTCGGACACTTCGAGCAGGTGCGCCGCGAGTTTCCGGGCCTTGGCGCGGATCTTGCGCGACACCATCGAGATCGCCGCGCCGCCGACCGGCGTGCTGCGGGAGGCGTAGGTCCCCATCCCGAACGGCGCGGTGTCGGTGTCCCCCTCCTCGACGGTGACGTCCTCGGCCGGGATGCCCAGCTCGTGGCTGACGATCTGCGCCCACGTCGTCTCGTGGCCCTGCCCCTGGCTCTTCGTCCCGACGCGCAGCAGCGCCTTGCCGGTGAGGTGCACCCGCAGCTCGGCGGAGTCGAACATCTTGATGCCGAGGATGTCGTATTCGCGGCTGTTTCCGGCACCCAGCGGCTCGGTCATCGTCGAGATGCCGATGCCCAGCAGGCGTCCGCGTTTGCGCGCTTCTTCCTTCTGTTTCAGGAAGTTCTCGTACCCGATCGCCTCCAGGCCGACGTCGAGGCACTTCTCCGGCTGGCCGGAGTCGACGAGGAACCCGAACGGCGTCCGGTACGGGAACTGGTCCGCGCGCACGAAGTTGCGGCGCCGGAACTCCGCCGGGTCGATGCCCAGGTCCTTCGCGGCCTGGTGCACCATGCGTTCCTGGAAGAACATCGCCTCGGTGACGCGGAACGAGCAGCGGTAGGCGACCCCGCCCGGCGCCTTGTTCGTGTAGACGCCGCGCGCGGTGAGGTGCGCGGCCGGGATGTCGTAACAGGCGAACGCCGAGTGCAGCAGGCCGATCTTGAACTTGCTCGGCTGGGCGTCGGCGAAGAACGCGCCGTGGTCGGCGTCGGCGTGGATGCGGACGCCGAGGATCTTCCCGTCCTCGCGCAGGGCCAGCTCGCTGTCGAGGTACATGTCGCGGGCGAACCCGGTGGAGATGAGGTTGCCGGTCTTGTCCTCGATCCACTTGACCGGGCGTTCCAGCAGGATCGAGCACAGGATCGAGCAGACGTACCCCGGGTACACCGGCACCTTGTTGCCGAAGCCGCCGCCGATGTCGGGCGAGACGATCCGGATCATGTGCTCGGGCAGCTCGGCGATCATCGCGACGGCGGCGCGGACGATGTGCGGCGCCTGCGTGGTCATGTAGACGGTCAGCTTCTGCGTCGCGCGGTCGTAGTCGGCGACCGACGCGCAGCACTCGATCGGCGACGGGTGCGAGCGCGGGTAATGCAGGCGCAGCTTGGAGATCCGGTCGGCGTTCGCGAACGCCCGGTCAGTACCCGCTTTGTCGCCGACCTCCCAGTGGTAGACGACGTTGCCGTCCTGGCCGGCCTTGTCGTCGCGGATCACCGGGGCGTCCTCGGCGAGCGCCTGCTCCGGGTTGACGACCACCGGCAGTGGCTCGTATTCGACGTCGATCGCGTCGCAGGCGTCCTTGGCGATGTACGGGTCGTCGGCGACGACGCAGGCGACCTCCTGGCCCTGGAACCGGACCTTGTCGGTGGCCAGCACGGCCTGCGTGTCGTACGACAGCGTCGGCATCCACGCCAGGTTGCGCGTCGCCGCCATCTCCCCGGTCAGGACCAGGCGGACACCGGGGATCTCCCACGCCTTGCTCGCGTCGATCGACTTGATCCGCGCGTGCGCCATCGGGCTGCGCAGGATCTCCATGTGCAGCATGCCCGGCAGCACGATGTCGTCGGTGTAGCGGCCCTGGCCGCGGATGAACCGGCTGTCCTCGACGCGCTTGCGGCTGGCGCCGATGCCGCCGATCCCGACCTCGTCGAGTGCCTTGGTCACTGGTCCTCCCGTTCCGACCGCAGTTTCGCGGCGGCCCAGAGCACCGACTTGACGATGTTCTGGTAGCCGGTGCAGCGGCAGAGGTTGCCCGACAGCGCCCACCGGACGTCCTCTTCGGACGGATCGGGATCGCGGTCCAGCAACGCTTTCGAGGCGAGCATCATGCCGGGCGTGCAGAACCCGCACTGCAGGCCGTGCTCCTCGCGGAAGCCCTCCTGCACCGGGTGCAGCTCGCTGGCCGTGGCCAGGCCTTCGACGGTGGTCACCTCGTGGCCGTCGGCCTGGACGGCGAGCATCGTGCAGGACTTCACCGGCGTGCCGTCGAGCAGGACCGTGCAGGCGCCGCAGTTGGTCGTGTCGCAGCCCATGTGCGTGCCGGTGAGCCGCAGCCCCTGCCGCAGCAGGTGCGACAGCAGCAGCCGGGGCTCGCACTCGACGACCCTGCGGGCGCCGTTCACCGTCACGGTGATCCGGCGTTCGGGGACGCCGGCGGCCGGTTCGTCGCGGACTTCGTGCACGATCGTCATCGGGTCGTCCCTTCCAGGGCGCGCACCACGAAGGTGTGCACCATGTGCCGCTTGTACTGCGCACTACCGCGGTGGTCGGACTTGGGCCGCGCGTCGCGGGCCGCGAGCGTCGCCGCCTCTTCGATCGCCTCGGCGTCGAGCGACCGGCCGAGGAGCGCTTCGGCCGCGTCGGCGCAGGCGATGGTGGCGCCGCCGACGCCGGTGAGCGCGATCCCGGCCCGGGTGACCCGGCCGTCCGCGGCGGTGTCGACGGCGACCGCGACGCCGACCGTCGCGAAGTCGCCGACCCGGCGCTCCAGCTTGAGGTAGCCACCCGACGGCGTCCCCCGCGGCGCGGGGATCACGGCTTCGACGGCGATCTCGTCCGGGGCGAGGGCGTTCTGGAACGGGCCGAGCACGAAGTCCCGTGCCGGGATGCGGCGCCGTCCGGCCGGCCCGGCCGCGACGATCGAGCCGTCCAGGGCCAGCACCACCGACGCCCAGTCGCCCTGCGGATCGGCGTGGCACAACGACCCGACGAGCGTGCCGCGGTTGCGGACGATCGGGTCGGCGATGAGCGGCGCGGCCGCGGCCATGGTCGGCTGCTTCTCGCGCAGCAGGTCCGACCGTTCGAGCGTCACGTGCCGGCAGAGCGCGCCGACGTGCAGGTTCCCGTCGGCGTCGACCTCGTGGTGGCCGAGCCCGGGGACGTTGTTGATGTCGACGAGGAGCGCGGGCGCGGCGAAGCGGAGCTTCATCAGCGGGACGAGGCTCTGCCCGCCTGCCAAGACCTTCGCCTCGTCACCGTGTTCGCGCAGCAAGGCGAGCGCTTCGTCGAGTTCTCGTGGGGCTTCGTAGGAGAACCGGGTCGGGTACATCGGCGTCAGTCCTCGTCCGGGACGGCGACCGGCAGGGTGTCCTCCTCGGGATCCGGCCGCGGCCGCTGGTGCGGCGGCCACGGCCCGGCCACCGGCTGCCCGGCCACCTTGAGGAAGCCGATCAGCTGGGGCCACGCCCAGACGGTCGGGCCCGGTCCCTCCTTCGGCGCGTTCTCGACGAGTTCGTACAGCCGCGGGTTGCCGCGGCTGTGCCCGTCGGACTCGATCCGCATGACGCGTACCCGCTTCCGCCGTCGATCAGGTGATCGGATGGTCCACCCGGAGTACACCCAGGGCAACGAGGGAATAACCCTTCGCTTAACCGTCGAGGCAGGCCCGGTGTCCCACACGCGGGTGATCTTCACCGCCGCGTGGGTTATCAAGGCGCCGACCGGGTAACCCGCCGCTCGGAGGCCGGAACGCGGCCCGAAAACGCGAGGGGATGTGGTCCCGGTGTCCGAAGTGTCCCGGCTTCCGGTGGTCGTCAGCGAGAACTGGGATTGGCAGATGCGCGGCGCGTGCCGGGGGATGGACGCCGCCGTGTTCTTCCACAGCGACAACGAACGCGGGATGGCGCGCAAGCGGCGCGAGGAGCTCGCCAAGCAGATCTGCGCGAGCTGCCCGGTGCGCCTGCAGTGCCTCGACCACGCCGTCGCGGTCCGGGAGACGCACGGCATCTGGGGCGGGCTCGGCGAGGGTGAGCTGCGGCAGCTGATCGCCACCCAGGTTTAAGTCAGCTGCTGGAGGCCGACCACCGACAGCAGCCGCAGGGCGTCGTGGGCCGGGGTGCCGGCCTCGGCGGTGAAGAGCACCACGTGCTGGTCGCGTTCCGGCACCAGGAGGATGTCGCAGATCAGGGGGATCGGCCCGACCTGCGGGTGGTCGACGGTCTTGAGCAGGTGCCGCTCGTCGGAGACCTCGGGGCTCGGCCACAGCGCGGCGAACTCGGGGCTGTCGCGCAGCAGCTCGCGCACGAGCGCCTGGGTCGCGGGGTCGTCCGGGTAGCGCGCGGCCGCCGCGCGCAGGTGCCCGGCGGCGAAGACCCCGAAGTCACCGCCCCCGCTGATGCCGTAGTGCCGCCGGCTCGGGTCCGGGTGCAGGAAGTAGCGGCGGATCATGTTCCGCTCGCGGCGCGGCCGGGCCGAGAAGTCCTCCAGGAGCGCCGCGGCGAGCGGGTTCCAGGCCAGGACGTCGTACTTCGCGTCAAGCACGATCGCGGCGGTGTCCGGCAGCCGCTCGATCAAATCCATGATCCGGTCCGGGACGTCGGCCGAGGGCCCCGGCGGCTCCGCGAGCTGCCCGCCGAGCGTGTACAGGTGGTTCCGCTCGGCGTCGTTGAGCCGCAGCGCGCGGCCGAGCGCGGCCAGGACGTGCCGCGACGGATGCGGACCGCGGGCCTGCTCCAGGCGCGTGTAGTACTGCGTCGAGATGTGCGCCAGCTGGGCCACCTCCTCGCGGCGCAGGCCCGGCGTGCGCCGCGGCCCGGCCGCGGGCAGGCCCACCGTCGACGGGGTCAGCCGCTCCCGGTGCAGCCGCAGGAAGCGGCCGAGTGCGAGCTTGTCCATGCTTCGAGTGTCACCCCGGCGTCACGGTCCTGCCAGGTACAGCCAGGGCCTGCCAGCGCGCGCGACGGCGTCGCACGGTGGAGGCATGACCCAGAACGGAATGTTGTCCGGCAAGATCGCCCTCGTCACCGGAGCCAGCCGCGGTATCGGCGCGGCGGCGGCCCGCCTGTTCACGGCGGAGGGCGCGACGGTCGTCCTCGCCGCCCGCACCGAGAGCGCCCTGAAGACCATCGCTTCGGACCTGCCTGGTGCGTCTTACGTAGTCGCCGACCTCGGTGACGTCGCGAGCATCGAACGCGCGGTGGACACCGTGGTCGAGCGGCACGGGCGGCTCGACGTCGCGTTCAACAACGGCGCCGTCGGCGTCCCGCCGCACCCCATCGCCGACTTCCCCGAAGACGACTTCGACCTCGTCGTGAACGTCAACCTCAAGGGCGTGTTCTACGCCGTGTCGGCCGAGGTGAAGGCCATGCAGCGCACCGGCGGCGGGGCGATCGTCAACACCAGCAGCGTCGGCAGCCTGATCGGCAACCCGGCCCTGCCCGCGTACGGGGCCGCCAAGCGCGCGGTCAACAGCATCACGGAGTCGGCCGCCGTGACGTACGGCCCGGCCGGGATCCGGGTCAACGCGATCGCGCCGGGCCTGACCCTCACCGAGATGGTCGAGGAGTGGAACCACCACGACCCCGGCATCGTCGACCGGATCGTCGCGGGCACCCCGCTCGGGCGGGCCGCCGCGCCGGAGGAGATCGCGGAGTCGGCCGCGTGGCTGCTGAGCGACCGGGCGTCCTTCGTGACGGGCGTCGTGCTGCCGGTCACCGGAGGCACGGCGGTCTGACCGCCGTGTCAGCCCGGCGTCAGGTCCGTGTCAGCTCGGCCCGCGATGGTTCCTCCCATGACGAAGAACAGCGCAACCTGGTCCGGCATGGTGGAGATCGACGACACGGCCCTCGCGGTCACCGACACCGGCGGCACCGGCATCCCCGTGGTCTACCTCAACGGCCAGTTCGCCACCCAGGGCTACTGGCGCCGGGTCCTCGCCGAGCTCGGCGACGGCTTCCGGCACATCACCTTCGACGAGCGAGCGCGCGGCAAGTCGAAGCGCTCGGCCGACTACTCCTTCGAGGTCGCCGTCCGCGACGTCGACGCCGTGCTCGCCGCCCGGGGCGTGGACCGGGCCATCCTGGTCGGCTGGTCCTACGGCGCCCTGGTCGGCGCGCACTGGGCCGCCCGCAACCCGGAGCGCACGATCGGCGCGGTCCTGGTCGACGGCGCCTTCCCGTACGACTGGCTCGACGACGCGATGGAGCAGCGGATCCGCAAGATGTTCAAGCGGATGAGCTGGTTCCTGCCGCTGCTGCGCCCGACCGGCCTAGCCCCGCGGATGACGGCCGAGCAGCAGGCCGAGAGCAACATCGAGGTCGGCGTGCTCTCCCGCGAGCGCGCACTGGGCCCGGTGCTGGACACGATCACCGTCCCGACGCGGTTCGTGGTCGCGTCGGGCACGTCGCTGGGCAGCCGCGGCGACGAGCAGGAGCAGATCCGCGCGGGACTTGACGCGGCGGTTGCCCGCAACCCGCACATCGAGGTGAGCGCCAAGGTCACGAGCAACCACGGCGCGATCCTGCGCAAGGACTTCGCCGCGGTCGCCGGGGCGGTGCGTGAGGTCGCCGCGCGTGAGCCCGCGGACCGCTGAGGGACAACGGCGCCGGGCACCACGGCGAGAAGGCTGAAGCCTTACGGCACCAGGTAGCGGGTCAGCAGGCTGTCGCCGTCGGTGAGGACCGTGTCCAGGTTCAGCTTCAGGGGGTCGAACGCGCCGCCTACCGCCGCGCGGTCCGCGGTGCCCGCCACCAGGAACGGTGCCACCGTCAGGCGGAACTCGTCGACCAGGCCCGCCTCCGCCAGTGAGGCGAACAGGTGCGGGCCGCCCTCGCAGTCGATGCGGCGGAGGCCGCGTTCGGTCAGGGCGGCGACGGCGAGGTCCAGCGCCACGTGCTCCTCACCCGCGACGATCACCTCGGCGCCCGCCGCGATCCAGGCGTCGCGCTGGTTCTCCGGGGTCCGTTCGCTGGTGATGACGATCGTCGGGACCGCGGCGCCGGTGATCACCGGGGCGTCGGGCGGCAGGCTGCGGCCCGTGGTGACGACGGCGATCGGCGGGACCGGCTCGAGGCCGTGGCGCCGGCGGCGGTCGGCGGTCTCCTCGTCCGGGTGGACGCCGTCGAACTGCTCGATCACCGCGGTGCCGGCGCCGAGCAGCACGACGTCGGCGAGGTCGCTGCCCAGCTTGAAGACGACCCGGTCGGGCTCGGTCGACAGCGGGAGCGACCGGCCGGCGACGGTGATCGCGCCGTCCGTGCTCGACACGAAGTTGACGACCAGCCACTTCGCGACGTCGGGGAAGCGGTAGAGGGCTTCGAGGCCGTCCAGGCCGAGCTCGCGGACGCTCTCCGGCGGCCAGATCTGCTGGAGCTTCACAGCCACCGCACCGCGTTCTTCGGCGGCCGGGTGCCGACGATGCTCGCGACCATCTCGGCCACGTGCCGCGTCTCGCGGACCTGGTGCGCCCGGAACATCGCGGCGCCGTGCGCGGCGGCGAGCGCGGTGGCCGCCAGCGTCCCGGTGACCCGGTCGTCCATGCCGACGTCGAGGGTCTCCCCCACGACCCCCTTGTTGGACAACGCCATCAGCACCGGCCAGCCGGTGGCGACCAGCTTGTCGACGTTCCGCAGCACGGTCAGGGACTGGTGGGTGTTCTTCGAGAAGTCGATGCAGGGGTCGATCATGATGCCTTCGCGCGGGACACCGCGTTCGAGCGCGCGTTCGGCGAGCGCGGTCGTGTCGGCCACCACCGACGCGACGACGTCGTCGTACACCGGCTTGACCGGGTCCGTGCGGGGGTCGAGTCCGTCGACGTGGGCGCAGACGTACCCCGCGCCGTGCTCGGCCGCGACGTCCAGGATCTCCGGCTCGTAGGCGGCCCAGTTGTCGTTGATCAGGTCGGCGCCGGCCCGGCAGACCGCGTCGGCGACCTCGGCGCGGTAGGTGTCGACGCTGATCACCACGTCCGGGAAGTGCTCGCGAGCCCATTCGACGGTCGGCACGACCCGGGCGATCTCCTCCTTGACGGTGACCTCCGGGCCGGGGCTGGCCGGGACGCCGCCGATGTCGATCACCGCCGCGCCGTCCTCGAGCGCCCGGCCGATCGCCGCCTGCGCCCGCTCCTCCTCGAACGTCACCCCGTTGTCGTAGAACGAGTCCGGGGTCCGGTTGACGATCGCCATCACCAGCGCGTTGTCACTGGTGAGGCGCCGGCCCCGGAAGACGAGGTCGTGGATCGGCATGCGGTTCTCTCCCGTGCAGGACCGGACGTGGCAGCTCCCCGAGCATAGGCGATCATCGTTCTCGCGAGGTGCTCTCTCACGCTCGGCCGACGCTGGTGGAGAACTTCAGGGACCGGCCCGTCTCCGCGCGGAACGTCGCGGCGTGGTCGTTGCTGTAGGCCTCGCCGCCGCCCGGGTAGGGGCCGGAGTCGTTGTACTCCAGCCCGTAGCAGCCGGTGGTGGTCGCCGAGCGGACCAGCAGTCCGTAGCGCTTCCCGGCGGTCACCGCGATGCCGGGGTTCACCGTGACGTCCCGCGGCGACCAGCCGATCCGCGCGGCGGGCACGACCGTCGAGCTGAGGGCGGCGCCGGTCGGCTGGAACGTGGCGGTCGACTCGTAGACGCCGATTTCGAGGCCCGCGTCCGGGTTCCCGGCCTGGAAGCTGGTGTAGGAGACGGCGGACAGCGTCCCGCTCCGGCTCGGGACGAACGTCTGGAACCGGGCGACGCCGGACCCGACGTCGCAGTAGGTGCGGAACCCGCTCACCCCGTCGGCCTGGTCCACCCCGGGCGGCGGGACCTGCTGCCCGGCCGAGCCCGTGGCGAGAGTGAGCGAGAACGTGTTCCGGCAGGTCATCGGGGCGATCGCGCCGGTGGCCGTGAACTCGAGCGGTGCCCAGTAGTAGTTCGCGAGGGCTTCGTTGCGCTGCCCGTTGTTCCAGAGGTCGCTGGCGTAGACGTAGGCGGTGCCCGACGTCGTCGGGATGGCCGAGACGAACGCCGGCTGCCCGCCGCAGGAGTCCGCGCTGATCTTGGTCGGTGCCGACCACGGCCCCAGCGGGCTCGACGCCGTCCGGTAGGACGTGCCGGTGCCCGCGCAGTAGCCGCAGTTCGGGTCGGAGTAGGTCAGGTAGTAGACGCCGTTGCGCTTGAACAGGGCGGGCGCCTCGGTCTGGCTCTGGCCGAGCCGCGTGTACTGCCCGGTCCCGGTGAGGTACCCGGCGGCCAGCCGTTCGACGACGATGTCACCGTTGCTGCGCCAGTCGGTGTAGGCGAGGTACGCGGTGCCGTCGGTGTCGACGAAGACGTCGTGGTCGCCGTTGTTGACCCCGCCCGCCGGGGCGGTGTTGTTGACTGCGAGTGTCGGCACCGGCGCCTCGGTGAACGGGCCGGCCGGGTTCGCGCTGGTGAGCACCCGGAAGCCGACGCTGTTGTCGTAGACGTTGACCCAGAGCACGTACTTGCGGCTGGCCGCGTCGTACCCGACGTGCGGCCGGAAGCAGCCGTAGGTCGCGCCGTTGCAGCGGGACTGCCAGACGCTGCCGGTGGCGTCGAAGAGCTGTCCCCGGTCGGTCCAGTGCACCAGGTCCGGCGAGGTGTAGACCTTGAAGCCGCAGAACGGCGAGCTGGTCGCCTGCCAGGCGAACCCGCAGTCGTAACTGGTGCCGTAGAGGTAGTAGGTGCCGCCGAAGAGGGCGATCTCGCCGTCGTGCGCGTCGACGGCGTTGCCCCGGGTGTCGAAGCGGACGACCTGGTTGCCCTGCGCGTCGAAGTTGGTGACGGTCGTGGTGAACGACCGCGCTTCGGCGGGGGTGGCCAGGGTCAATGCCAGCAGAGCCGCCAGCACGAAGGTGAGCACGAACCGGATCCTGCGTGTTCCCGGGGAACCCCTCATCGCGCCGGCCTCCTCGCCGAGTATGAAACGTTTCAAGTTCCGTGCCCGACAACGTTAGCGCATAGATTGGCCCCATGACCGACTTCCGCGACTTCAACCTCAAGCTGATCGTCGTCGAGCAGCTGATGTACACGGAGAAGAAGCTGGCACCCGCGTTCCGCATCGCCGACGTCCTGGGTGTCACCGACCCGTGGGACCACACCTACCAGCGCGGGCTGGCGTACCAGGTGGTCCCGGAGGCCCGCGAGTACTTCGAGGCGCTGGAGATCGGCGCCGAGCTGCTCGCCTCGGTCGAGCAGCTGGTCATGGACGGCGGGCTGCAGGTGTACCAGGAGTGCTCGCCGATCTGGGACGGCGAAGACGACCTCTACGACGTCACCTCGCTCGACGACCTCGCCCTGCTGCCGAACCTCCGGCGTGTCGTCGGGTCGGAGTTCCTGGGGCCGGAGCTGCGCGACGTGCTGCGCGCCCGCGGCATCGAGGCCGGCTGACGGTCACGGCGGCCCGGGACCTCCCGCCGGTTTGCCCGCGAACACCCAGCGGTTGCTCGCCAGCGCGTCTTCGTTCTCCGGCACCAGGTGCACGCCGTGCTCGGCCGCGCAGGCGAACGGGGTGCGGACCGTCGTCGTCCAGCCGCGGGCCCGCAGCGCACCCGCCGAGTCCGGGCGCGGTCCGTCGTCGAACAGCGCGGTCAGGTCCACCCCGATCTGCTCCTTCGCGCTGCGGTAGATCGGGCTCGCCCGGTGTTCCACCGCGAGCTTCACCTCGTACGCCAGAACGCTTCCGGGTGTGGCCAGGCGATCGACGGCCGAGACGAGCCGGCGCTCGGTGTCGGCCCCCAGGTAGAGCAGCAGGCCCTCGGCGAGCCACGCCGTCGGGACAGCCGGGTCGAAACCCGCTCCGCACAACGGTTCCGCCCAGTCGTCGCGCAGGTCCACCGCGACGGTCGTGCGGGCCGCGGTGGCCGTCGCGCCGAGACCGTTCAGGACGTCCCGCTTGAACGCCAGCACGTCCGGCCGGTCGAGCTCGAACACGCGGCACCCGGGTGGCCACGCGAGCCGGAACGCCCGCGAGTCCAGCCCGGCACCCAGCAGGACCACTTGCGCGGCACCGGTACCGAGCAGGAAGTCGTCGAGTACCCGGGTGCGCAGGCCGAAGTACCGGCCGAGCCGGCCCCACAACGGGTTCGCCGCCCCGCCGGGGACGTCGTGCCAGTGCACCGGCCACTCCCCCGACACCCTTGCCGACCGGACGAAGTGGCGCGCGAACCCGTCCCGTGCCAGGGAATCCGGCCTCGTCGCCTCGATCGCCCGGGCCGCGGCGACCATCAGCGCGGTCCGGCCGACGCCGCCTTCGACGCCTCGGGTGGTGACCACTCGCCCTCCTCGCCGTCGCATCGCGTCCACGACCCGGGCCGGTCGTGCGTGACCGTCCGGGCGCCGTAGACGGTTTCCATGAACCGCAGGGTTTCCTCGTCGCTCCGGTGCAGCGCGGCCGTGCAGTCGGTCAGGACGGTGAGGTGGAATCCCTTCTGGAACGCCGTTCTCGCCGTCGAGTCGACGCAGACGTCGGCGTAGACCCCGGCGAGGACGAGGTGCCCGATCCGGCGGCGCCGCAGGTGCTGCCCGAAGCCGTGGGCGAAGAACGCGTCGAAACAGGCGTACTTGGTGAAGACGCGTTCGCCGGGCGCGGGCGCGACCCCGTGGAACTGCGCGCCCCACGACCCGGCCAGGCACTTCGGGGCCTTGCCCAGCACCCGGTCCCGGCGCCGCCAGCTCGGCCGCTGGTACTCGACGTCGCCGAGGAAGCGCACGAAGACGACCTCGGTGCCGGCCCGCCGCGCGAGCTCGACGGCCCGCCCGGCGTTCGCGGTGACGCGCTCCAGCGTCCCCGGCCGGCCGCGGAACCGGGCCGCGGCGAGCGGCCCGGCGCAGAAGTCGTTCTGCAGGTCCACCACGACCAGGGCCGTCCTCATGCGCCCGCCACCGAAACCCGGTCCGGGGCGGGGTCCAGCGCGTCCAGCACCTCGGCCACGACCTCGGTGGTCGAGTGGCGGCCCCCGGCGTCGGGAGTGCCGACGCCGCGGTCGCGCGCCTCGCGCAGGGCCTGCTCCATCGCGGTGATGGCGCCCGGGCAGCCCGCGTGCCGCTCCGCGATCGCCGCCGCGGCCCGCAGCGTCGCCGTCGGGTTGACCCGGCCGGTGCCCGCGAGGTCGTCGGCCGAGCCGTGCACGGTCTGGTACTCGACCAGGCCGTCGACGGCCGGATGGAGGTGGACGTTCTCGGTGTACCGGTTCTCCTGGCGCTCGCCGCCGAACGCGGCCAGCAGGACGACGTGCATGATGTCGGCCCATTCGTTACCGGCCACCAGCAGTGTGCGCGGCGCGAGGCCGTGCTCGACCAGGTTGCGGTTGACCGTGTCGGGCTGGCCGAGCTCGACGGCCACCCCGAGCCGCCCGGCGATCTCCGCCACCCAGGCGCCGAACGCGCCGTCGAGCAGGTGGAACTTGTACGCCAGGAAGATCCGGGCCGGCCCGTCGTCCGGCCACTCCGCCCACGCGCGGCGCACCGCGAACGTGAGCACCTTCTCGGTGATCTCCTTGCTGAACACCATCGTGCGGGTCACGGTGTCCGGCGTGTGCTGGTTCTCGCCGGTGTAGAACCCCTGGGCCTCGTCCCGGACCAGCAGCAGGGACGGCGTGACGGGGTCGACCTTCACCGCCTGCAGCCGTTCGCGGACCAGGTAGAGCGACTGCGCGTTGATCGCCGTGCGGAAGACCGCCGAGACGCCGGCGTTCGCCTGTTCACGGCAGAACCGCTCGTAGTGGTCCGCGTCCTCTTCGGTGAGGCGGCGGATCCGCTCGGTTCCGCCGGCGTCGTTCAACGAGGAATAGGAATGGTACGTCCGGGGCGAGCGCGTGATGCCGATTTCGGTCGAGCACAGCAGGCCGATCCGGGTCAGCACGGTTTCGAAGACGTCCGCGAGTTCTCCCCCGGTGCCCCGGCCGACCGCCAGCCCGACGACCGGCCGCGCGCGGTGCGCGCCCATTCAGCCGGCCACGTTCGCGACCAGGTGGTCGCCGGCGATGCCGACCTTGTCCGGGCGGTAGTAGTCCTTGATCGCCGCGGCCCAGACCGGCACCCGGACACGGTCGCCCGCCGACGGCGCGAGGGCGTCGAAGAGCGCGTCGATGTTGGGGCGGTCGAAGCCGATGGCCGTCATCAGGGCGGCGAACAGCGGCCGTTCGATCATCCCGTCGCCGTCCGGATCCCCCAGTGCCGTCAGGGTTTTCGCGAACTCCGTCACCGTGCCGTCGAACCGCTCCGGCGACAGCACGCAGGCCGCGTACTCCTCGTAGCTCACCCGGCCGTCGTGGTTCGCGTCGAGCTCCCGTTCCAGGGTTGTCCAGTATCGCTGGAAGGCCGCCTCCATCGCCCGCTTCGCGGCACCGCCGGAGCCCTCGGCCGCCCGCACCACGCGATCCGCCATCGCCGCAAAGTCCCGCTCTTCGAGATAACCGTTCCCGTCGACGTCGAACAGCGTGAAAACGAGCTTGATCCGGTCGGCCGCGGTGGCACCCATCGATTGTTCACCTTTCCGTCGGGCTTGGTCCCGAGCAGTTTGCGCCCGGCCGGACGCGACCCGGATCCGTTTCACCCCAAGGTGTGGAATCACCATTCCGGCACGTTTTCACCGGGGCGCACCAGCAGTTCGCCCCGGCCGGGGCACGCATCGGCACGCACCGTGATGCCCGTCAGCCGCGGACGGCCTCCAGCGCGGCGACCAGTGCGGCCAGGCCGAATTCGAACTCTTCGTCGTGGTCGCAGACCGCGAGGTCCGGCGCGGCCGCCGCCACGTGCGGCAGCCCCGAAGCCCGCAGCTCCACTTCCCGCTGTTGGGCGCCTTCGACGTCGGCGCCGCTGAAAGCCGGCCCCGCGGACACTTCCCGCATCAGGGAACCGACGAGGAAGGCGAGCGCCGTCCGCAGCGCGTGCACGGCGCGGCCGGGCGGGAACCCGGCCCGGTCGAGGACGGCCAGCACCGCCTCGGTCGGCCCGAGTGCCGCGGGCGCGCCGAGCTGGCGGGTGAGCACCAGCGTCGCGCAGCGCGGGTACTGCTGCGCGGCCGAGCGGAAAGCGCCCGCGACCGCCCGGACGTCGGCCTCGAGGTCGCCGCTGGGCGCGGGCAGGCGCAAGCCGGCCAGTACCGCTTCGGTGATGGCGTCGAGCAGCGCGTCCCGGCTCGCGACGTGGTTGTAGAGGCTCATCGCGTCTACCCCGAGGTGCTTGGCGACGCCGCGCATGGTCAGCCGTTCGACGCCCTCGGCTTCGGCGAGCGCCATCGCCGCGTCGACGATCCGCCGCCGCGACAACGGTTCCTGCCCGCGCCGCGGCCGTCCTCGCCGCGGCGGTCCGGTCCGGGTGTCCATCACGCACCTCCTGGACAAAACCTACAGCGTAGGTCTACGGTCAGCACATACCTACGGCGTAGGTTTTAACCGCGACACAGAGGACCCCGGATGACGACCGCCTACACCCTGCCGCCGGAAGACGTGCTGCACGCACGCGAAAAGCTCGTCCTCGACCACTTCCACGACGAGGTGCGGCAGGCCTGGGACGACGTACTCGAGACGTTCCCGCACCCGCACTACGAGCTGATCGCGTCGATGACGGTGCACGACGGCGACGGCGAGGTGCGCGGTTACTACCACGACACCCGCGTCGCCTTCCCGGACCAGGACCACGAGATCATCGCGCTGCGGCACACCGCCGACGCCGTGGTCGTGGAGTTCTGGCTGACCGGGACCCATCTCGGGCCGCTGGGCAAGATCCCCGCGACCGGCAGCAGGCACCGCACCCGGATGACCGCGTTCTTCGTGTTCGACGAGCACGAGAACCTGGTCACCGAGCGCGTCTACTTCGACCAGCTGACGGTGCTGAAACAGCTCGTGGGCGGGCTCGACAAGAAGAACCCGAAGGACCTGGTCACCCTGGCACGTGCGGTTTTCGGCGCCCTGGGCGAAGCCGGCGGCGAGCCGGACCCGCGGTTGCTCGGTTAATTGCGGCCGAGCGTCTTCCGCTTGACGAAACCGATGACACCGGTCGCCACGAACAGGACGATCCCGACGAACAACAGCCAGAACAGGCTCTTGATCGCCAGGCCGAGCACGATCAGCACCACCCACACGACGAGCAACCCGACGAGCAATCCCATGGTTCTCTCCCTTCGCCTGCCGGCGGATACCCCGCACCGGTAAGCGCAAACCGTCAGGACAGGTCGGAGAGGTCGAGCACGAACCGGTAGCGGACGTCGTTGCGGCCGAGCCGTTCGAGCGCCTCGTTGACCTGCTTCGAGGGCAGCAGCTCGATGTCGGCGGTGACGTCGTGCTCGGCGCAGAACGCCAGCATCTCCGCGGTCGCGGGACGCCCGCCGCTGCCCGCCGAACCGAGCCGCTTGCGGCCGGCCAGCAGGTCCATCATCGGGACGGTGACCGGGCCCAGGTACCCGACGACGCCGAGCGTGCCGTCCAGGGCGACGAGCTTCAGGTACGGCCCGAGGTCGTGGGGCACCGCGATCGTGTCGAGGACGACGTCGAACCGGTCCCGCGCCGCGGCCAGCTGCCGCTCGTCGGTCGAGACGATCAGGTCGTGGGCGCCGAGGCGGCGGGCGTCCTCCGCCTTGTCCGCCGAGCGGCTGAGGACGGTGGTTTCGGCCCCGAGCGCGACGGCGAGCTTGACCGCGAGGTGCCCCAGGCCGCCGAGCCCGGCCACCGCGACCCGGCTGTCCGGCCCGACTCCGAGCGCCCGCAGCGGTTCCCAGACGGTGATCCCCGCGCACAGCAGCGGTGCCGCGGCCGCCGGGTCGAGCCCCGCTGGCAGCGGGTAGGTGAACCCCTCGCGGACGACGTACTCGCGGGAGTAGCCGCCGAGGGTGGTGGAGCCGTCGTGGCGGTCGGTGCCGTCGTAGGTCAGGGTCGGGAACTCGTGGCAGAAGTTCTCCTGCCCCCGCTCGCACATCGGGCACTCGCCGCACGAGTCCACGATGTTGCCGACGGCGACCGCGTCCCCGGCGGCGAACCTCGTGACGCCGCTCCCCACTTCGGTCACCACGCCGGTGAACTCGTGGCCGGGCACCAGCGACGTGTCCCGGCCGTCGCGCCGCAGCGCGTGGAGGTCGCTGTGGCAGACCCCGCAGTAGTCCACGCGCACGGCGACGTCGTCCGGGCGGAGGTCACGGCGCTCGAGCGGTACCTGGTGCAGCTCGGCGCCGGCGGGGCCGGCCTGCCAGCCCACGGTTGTCCTCATGGTTCCTCCTCAAGCAAACAGACTGTTCGGTCTGTTTGACCGTAGCCGAGGATCCGCGATCCGGCAAACCGACTGGTCTGTTGTTATCGTGGAGGCCATGCCCCTGACCTCGCGCGGTGCCGCGACGAAACAGCGCATCGTGGACGTCGCGACCCAGGAATTCGCCCAGTACGGGCTGGCCGGGGCGCGCGTCGAGCGGATCGTGGCCGCGGCCCGCACGAACAAGGCGCAGCTCTACGCCTACTTCGGCAGCAAGGAAGAGCTGTTCGACGCGATCTTCATGGATTCGATGGACTCGATCCGCAACGTCGTCCCGATCGACGCCGGCGACCTCGCGGACTGGGCCGTCCGCCTGTACGACGAGTACCTCCGCCGCCCCGACCTGATCCGGCTGGCCACCTGGGTCCGCCTGGAACGCCGCCCGGCCGGGCACCTCGTCGAGCAGGCCGACCGCCTCGACGCCGAGAAGCTGGGCGCGATCGCCGACGCGCAGGCCGCGGGGCTCGTCCGGGCCGGGGACCCGTTCGACCTGATGGCGATGGTGATCGCGATGTCCATGGCCTGGTCGCCGGTCAGCAACGTCTACGCCGCCAACGCCGAGGAGCCACCGGAGCTGCACGAGCAACGCCGGACGCTCCTGAGGGAGAGCGTCCGGCGCGCGGTCGCACCCGACGGTCAGTAGCGGAACGACCGGGTGCCGGTCAGGGACGAGGCACGGGCAACCCGACCGTCGCGCACGGACAGCAGCCGACGTGCCACCGCACCCGCGACTCAGTAGCCGAATGGCCGGGTCCCGGTCAGCGACCACGCCCGGGCAACCCGCCCCTCACGCACCGACAGCAGGTCGGCGCCGCTTGCCGCGGGGCCGGTCCACAGGAACGCGACCGTGCCCCGGTCCGGATCCACGATGGGCTCGCGGTGCGGTGTCAGGGCCGCGGGTTCCGGCCGCGCGAGCGGGCCCGCCGCGCCGGAGAAGTAGCCGAAGTCCTCGGTGAGCACGTCCACCGGGTCACCTGCGCGCCACCGGAGCCAGCTGTCGAGGACCTTGTCCAGGTCGCCGCCGGAATAGGCCGGGTCGGGCGTGGGGTCGCGCCGCTCCCCCACGAACGTCCAGTTCTCCGCGATCCGGTCGCCGTGGCGGATGTTGAAGTCGAAGCCGGTCAGCTTATGGCCGTCGGCCTTGTCGACGTCCCACAGGTAGGCGAAGTGGTCACCGCCGTCGGCGAGCACCCGGGGGCGGAAGATGTTGACGTGCTTGGCGCGGTAGCCCTCCAGGAACCGCACCTGCTCGGCGGGCCCGACCACGCCGTCGAGGCCCGGCGTCTGCCCGGACCACTGCACGCAGGCGGGGCTCATCAGCTCGTGCGCCAGCGCGGGGTCCTCGTTCCACATGCGGCACCACTGCCGCATCCGTTCTTCGTTGGTTTCCATACCGGCCACGATTCAGCAGGACCGCGACACCGTCCTGTCGGTGTTCGCCGTCACATTTCAGCGCAGGGCTTCGGCGTCCAGCCGGTCCAATTCCGCGGCCCACTCCGCCTCGCGCGGGCGGAACGGCTCGCCGGTCGGCGCGGCGGCGGCGATCCGGTGCAGCTGAAACCCCCGCACGCCCTCGCGCCACCGGCACCACGCGACCAGGTACCAGCCGTGCGGGCCCCACAGCAGGCCCATCGGCTCGACGTCACGCTCGGAGATCGCCCCCGCCCGGTCCGTGTAGGTCAGGTGCAGCACGCGGCTCGCCACCACGGCGTCCTCGACCGTGTCCGCCACCGCGCCGCTGATCACCGGCAGGTCGGGGTGCGGGCCGACCCGGTGCACCCGGGCGGCCAGCGCGTCCTCCCGGCGGCGCACGTCGGCGGGCAGGACGGCCAGGACCTTCTGGGCCGCCCGCCGCGCCGCGTCCGCGAACGGCGTGGCCGACGCGGCCCGCAGCGCGACGCTGATCGCCAGGGCCTCGCGCGCGGTCAGCGTCACGGGCGGGAGGGTGCGCTCGCGGTCCAGGCTGTACCCACCGTTACGCCCCGTGTCGCTCCGGATGGCGACGCCGGACTCCCGCAGCGCGTCGAGGTCCCGTTCGACCGTCCGGACGCTGACCTCGAACCGGCGCGCCAGCCAGGTCGCGCTGCGCGGCCGCGGCGAAATGGCCCGAAGTTCTTCCACGAGGGCGTACAGCCGTTCAGTGCGATTCACGACAGCTAATTTATCTGCCGTCCACCGGCCGATTCCGGCCGCTCACCGCAATTCACCGGCTCGGGCTGTTACACAACCCGGCCCATTCGCGACAGCACTGTCGAGAATGAAGGGGAGGGTGGTCGGTGACGGGCGAACGACAGGTGCGGCTGCGGCTGGGCACCCGCGCGGTCTCCGCCCCGGCCGAGTTCGGTACCGAGGTGCTGGAGTACACCGGGATCACGGTCCAGCGCGTCGAGGCCGGCGAGCTGATGGACCAGACGTGGGTCCCGGTGGGCACGACCCCGACCTTCGCGGACGACGAGGCGCTGATCGCGGAGTGGCACCAGGCCCTGCGGTGGACCCAGGCCCGCGCCGACGTCTGAAGCGTTCCCTTAATCCACTGTTGCGGACCACCCGCGCGCCGGGAACGATCCACGGTCATGCAGGTGCCGGCGCAGTTCGAGTACGAGCGGGCCACCAGTGTCGGGCACGCCCTCGAGCTGCTGGCCAAGTACGGCCCCGAGGGCCGGGTGATCGCCGGCGGGCACAGCCTCATCCCGATGATGAAGCTGCGCCTGGCGCGGCCCGAGGCCCTGATCGACATCAACGAGCTCAGCGAGCTGTCCCGGATCGAGGTCGTCGGCGGCGAGCTGCGGATCGGCGCCCTGGTCCGGCACGCCGAGCTGCTCGAATCGGCCGAAGCCGGACGGCTGTTCCCGATCCTGCACGACGCCGAACGCGTGGTCGCCGACCCGATCGTGCGCAACCGCGGGACCGTCGGGGGCTCGCTGTGCCAGGCCGACCCGTCGGAGGACCTGTCGGCCGCGTTCACCGCCGTCCGCGCCGAGGCCGTCGTCGAGGGGGTGGACGGAACGCGGGTGGTGCCCGTGCGGGAGTTCTTCACCGGGCCGTACGAGACCGCCGTCGGGCCGGGTGAGCTGCTGGTCCAGCTGCGGCTGCCGATCCGCGACGGCACGGGGAGCGCGTACGCCAAGGTCGGCCGGCGGGCCGGCGACTGGGCGATCGCCGCGGTCGGCGCGTCGCTGCGGGTGGACGGCGGTGTGGTCGTCGAGGCTGGGCTCGGGCTGACCGCGGTCGGCGCGTCACACTTCGTAGCCGTCGAGGCCGAAGACTTCCTGCACGGCGGCCCGGCGACGCCGGAGCGGTTCGAAGAGGCCGGCGCGATCGCCGCCGCGCACTGCTCCCCCGCCGCCGACCAGCGCGGGCCCGCCGACTACAAGCGGCACCTCGTCGCGCAGCTGACCACCCGGGCCCTGCACCGGGCCCACGACCGGCGGGCGGGGTGACGTGGAGATCACCGTGACCGTCAACGACGAGCCGTACCGGCGCAGTGTCGAGCCGCGGCTGCTGCTGGTGCACTTCCTGCGCGACGAGCTCGGCCTGACCGGCACGCATTGGGGCTGCGACACCTCCAACTGCGGCACCTGCGTGGTCTGGCTCGACGGGCTGCCGGTCAAGTCCTGCACGGTGCTCGCGGCGATGGCCGACGGCAAGCGCGTCCGGACCGTCGAGGACCTCGCCGACGGCCCGCGGCTCGACCCGGTGCAGCAGGGGTTCGTCGCCTGCCACGGCGTCCAGTGCGGGTTCTGCACCCCGGCGATGCTGATGACCGCGCGCTGGCTGCTGGACCGCGACCCCGACCCGGACGAGGGCACCATCCGCGAGGCCATCTCCGGGCAGCTGTGCCGCTGCACCGGCTACGAGAACATCGTCCGCGCGGTCCGCTGGGCCGCCGAGCACCCGGACGGTGAGACATGACCGCGAACGGCCACGGTTCCCTGCGCCGCAAGGAGGACGGCCGGTTCGTCCGCGGGCGCGGCACGTTCCTCGACGACGTCACCCGGCCCGGGATGCTGCACGGCGCGATCCTGCGCAGCCCGCACGCGCACGCCCGGGTCGTCGCGATCGACACCAGCGCGGCCGAGGCGCACCCGAAGGTCCGGGCCGTGCTCACCGGCGCGATGCTCGCCGAGCGCGGCATGGCGTGGATGCCGACGCTGTCCCACGACGTCCAGGCCGTGCTGGCCACCGACAAGGTGCGGTTCCAGGGCCAGGAGGTCGCGTTCGTCGTCGCCGAAGACCGTTACGCCGCAAGGGACGCGCTCGAGCTGATCGACGTCGAGTACGAGCCGCTGCCGGTGGTCGCCGACGCGCGGACCACCCTCGACGACGGCGCCGCCCTGATCCGCGACGACGTCGAAGGCCGTACGGACAACCGGATCTTCGACTGGGAGTCCGGCGACGCCGCGGCGACCGACGACGCCTTCGCCCGCGCGGACGTCGTCGCGACGCAGGACATGCTCTACCCGCGCGTGCACCCGGCGCCGATGGAGACCTGCGGCGCGGTCGCCGAGCTGGACCCGGTCACCGGGAAGCTCACCGTCTGGGCCACGGCGCAGGCGCCGCACGCGCACCGGCTACTCTACTCGATGGTGACCGGCCTGCCCGAGCACCGGATCCGGATCGTCGCCCAGGACATCGGCGGCGGGTTCGGCAACAAGGTCGGGATGTACCCCGGTTACCTGTGCGCCGTGGCCGCCACGATGGTCACCGGACGGCCGGTCAAGTGGGTCGAGGACCGCTCCGAAAACCTGATGAGCACGTCGTTCGCCCGCGACTACCACATGCACGGCGAGATCGCGGCCACGCGCGGCGGGAAGCTGCTCGGCCTGCGGGTACGGGTGCTGGCCGACCACGGCGCGTTCAACGGCACCGCCCAGCCGTCCAAGTTCCCGGCCGGGTTCTTCCAGGTCTTCACCGGCTCCTACGACCTGCCGGCGGCGCACTGCGCGGTCACCGGCGTCCACACCAACAAGGCCCCCGGCGGCGTGGCGTACGCGTGTTCCTTCCGCATCACCGAAGCCGTCTACCTGGTCGAGCGGATGATGGACGTCCTGGCCTACGACCTCGGCCTCGACCCGGCGGAGCTGCGGGAGCGGAACCTGTTGCGGCCCGGGCAGTTCCCCTACACCTGCGCGACCGGCTGGGAGTACGACTCCGGCGACTACCCCGCGGCGCTGGCGCTGGCCAAGGGGATCGCCGGGTACGACGACCTCCGCCGGGAGCAGAAGGAGAAGCGGGAACGCGGTGAGCTGATGGGCATCGGGCTGAGCTTCTTCACCGAGGCCGTCGGCGCGGGCCCGCGCGAGCACATGGACATCATGGGCCTCGGCATGGCCGACGGCGCCGAGCTGCGGGTGCACCCGAGCGGTTCCGCCGTGCTGCGGCTGTCGTGCATGTCCCAAGGGCAGGGGCACGAAACGACGTTCGCCCAGATCGTGGCGCACGAGCTGGGCCTCCCGACCGACGAGGTCGAAGTGGTGCAGGGGGACACCGACCGCACGCCGTTCGGCCTCGGCACCTACGGCTCGCGCTCGACGCCGGTGTCCGGCGCCGCCACCGTGCTGGTCGCGCGGAAGGTGCGGGCGCGGGCGCAGCTGGTCGCGTCGGCGATGCTCGAGGTGAGCCCGGACGACCTGGAGTGGGAGCCCGGGCGCTGGTTCGTCCGCGGGGTGCCGGGGCAGGGCGTCACGATGCGCGAGATCGCCCGCGCCGCGCACTCGGACCTGGCGCTGCCCGAAGGCGTCGAGGGCCAGCTGGACGCGTCCTGTGTGTACAACCCGCCGAACCTGACCTACCCGTTCGGCGCCTACATCTGCGTGGTGGACGTGGATCCCGGGACCGGGCAGGTGGCGGTGCGCCGGTTCGTCGCCGTCGACGACTGCGGGGTGCGGATCAACCCGGCGATCGTGGCCGGGCAGGTCCACCGCGGCCTCGCCGACGGGATCGGCATGGCGCTGATGGAGCTGATCGCGTTCGACGACGACGGCAATCACCTCGGCGGGTCCTTTATGGACTACCTGCTGCCGACGGCGTTGGAGTGCCCGTCGTGGGAACTCGGCGAGACGTGCACGCCGTCCCCGCACCACCCGATCGGCGCCAAGGGCATCGGCGAGTCCGCGACGGTCGGCTCCCCCGCCGCCGTGGTCAACGCCGTCGTCGACGCCTTGCGGCCGTACGGGGTGCGGCACGCGGACATGCCGCTGACCCCGGCGGCGGTGTGGTGCGCGATGCAGGGCCGTCCACTTCGGACGGACCTGGCGATCACGTGACGGCGGCCCCGCCCGGGTTTCCGGGCGGAGCCGCCGGTTCAGTCCAGGACCTCCGTGACGGTCCCGGCGGCCACGGTCAGGCGGCCCTCGCGCATGGCGAAGCCGAGACCCGGGCTTATCGCGATCGGCAGCCCGAGCTCGACGGTCAGCTCGGCCGCCTCACCCGGCCGGACCACCGCGATGCCCTCGGCGAGGGTGACCGCGCCGACGACGTCGCTGGTGCGGAAGTGGAACTGCGGCCGGTAGTTCGCCGCGAACGGCGTCCGCCGGCCCCCTTCCGCGGCCGACAGCACGTGGACGTCCGCGCGGAACCGCGTGTGCGGCCGGACGCTGCCCGGCAGGCAGACGACCTGGCCGCGCCGGACCTCGCCGCGCTTCACCCCGCGCAGCAGCACCGCGGCGTTGTCCCCCGCCTCGGCGCGCTCCATCGGCTTGCCGAACGTCTCCAGCCCGGTGGCCACGCTCGTGACCGCCGGGCCGAGCCCGATCACCTCGACCGTCTCGCCGACCGCGAGGGTGCCCTGCTCCACCGCGCCGGTCACGACGGTGCCGCGGCCGGTGATGGTCAGGACGTTCTCGATCGGCATCAGGAACGGCAGGTCGAGCCGCCGCGGCGGGATCGGCACGTGCTCGTCGACGGCGGCGAGCAGGTCCAGGATCCGGTGCGTCCACAGCGGTTCGCCCTCGAGCGCGCGCAGCCCCGACACGCGGACCACCGGCACGGCGTCGCCGTCGAACCCGTAGCGGGTCAGCAGCTCCCGGACCTCCAGCTCGACCAGGTCGAGCAGGTCCTCGTCGTCGGCGAGGTCGGCCTTGTTGAGCGCCACCACGAGGTGCTCGACCCCGATCCGCCGCGCGAGCACGACGTGCTCCCGCGTCTGCGGCATCGCGCCGTCCTGCGCCGAGACGACCAGCACGGCGCCGTCGAGCTGGGCCGCGCCGGTGATCATGTTCTTGACGTAGTCGGCGTGGCCCGGCATGTCGACGTGCGCGTAGTGCCGGGTGGCCGTCTCGTACTCGACGTGCGCGATGGTGATCGTGATGCCGCGCTCGATCTCCTCCGGCGCGCGGTCGATGCGGTCGAAGGCGACGTAGGAGTTGTTCCCGCCCTGCTCGGCGAGCACCTTGGTGATGGCCGCGGTGAGGGTGGTCTTGCCGTGGTCGACGTGCCCCATCGTGCCGATGTTCAGGTGCGGCTTGGTCCGCACGTACTGCTGCTTGGTCATGGTCTTTCCCTGTACTGACGGGGTGATTGCGCGAAACCGGGCGAACGCGTCGACCCTCCCCCGGCGGTTCCGCGTCAGGACAGGGGAATCGGGGAAGGGTCAGCTTCGAGCGCCGGTCAGCAGCCGTGCCGACAGGGCGCTCGGCAGGGACACGCCTGCGAACGTCGCGCTATCGGACACGGGGAACATGGCGGGAAGCGTGCCACGGCCGGGGTGCCGTGTCATCCCGTTTTACGATCTGGGCATGAGCGAGCTGTCGATCATGACCTTGGCCGATCTGGCCACCCCGATGGCCGTCCGCGTCGCGGCGACCCTCGGCCTGGCGGAGCACGCGGGCGTCGCGGGAGCGACCGCGGAGCACCTCGCCGCCGCGACCGGAACCCCACCGCGAGTCCTCCGGCGCCTGCTCGACCACCTCGTCACCGCCGGGGTTTTCGCGTTCGACCCGGAGTCCGCGCGGTACCGGCCGACCGCGCTCGGCGCGCAGCTGGGCGACGACGGGGTCAAGCGGCTGCTCGACATCACCTGCGCCGGCGGCCGTGCCGAACTCGCGTTCACCGACCTTCTCGAGACGATCACCACCGGCGAACCGGCCTACCCACGCCGGTACGGGCGCGGCTTCTGGGCGGACCTCGACGCCGACCCGAAACTGCGGAGCTCGTTCGACGCCCAGATGAACTGGCGCTTCCGCGAACAGGCCCCGCTGATCGCCCGGGATTTCGATTGGAGCCGGTTCCCCCACATCGTCGACGTCGGCGGCGGCGACGGGCCGCTGCTCAGGGAGATCCTGCACGCCCACCCCGGTGTCCGGGGCACGCTGCTGGACCTCGCACCCACCGCGGCCGCGGCCGCCGAGCGGTTCGCCGCCGACGGCCTCGGCGACCGGGTGAGCACCGTGGCGGGCAGCTTCTTCGACCCGCTCCCGGCGGGCGCCGACGCCTACCTGCTGTCCGACATCGTGCACAACTGGGACGACGACCACGCCCGCACGATCCTGACCGGCTGCCGCCGGGCCGCCGCCCCGGACGCCACGGTGGTGCTGATCGAACCGGTACGAGGGCACGGCGCCCACACCGGAATCGACCTGTTCATGCTGATGTGCTTCGGCGGCGAGGAAAGAACCCTGGACGAGCTGATCGAGCTGTGCACCGAGTGCGGACTCGTGTTCCGCGGTGCGATGCCGGTGACGGCAGGCCGGCTGGCACTGGAGTTCGGCGTCGAGTCCAGCTGTCCGTGAAGGCCACATCGAGGGACTCTGAGTCCCTCGATGTGGCCTTCACGGACTTGCGGATGGTCAGGCGCAGCTGGCGGGATCCTCGGTGAGCACCGGGTCCGTCAGCTTGCGGCCGCTGAAGGGCGTCGTGTCCTGGATGCTCAGCGCGCCGTCCCGGAGGGTGTAGACCGTGCGCTTGCCCGAGTAGGTGAGCTGGTCCACCGGGCGGCTGATGTCGTCCGTCTCGGCGGCTACCGTCGCGAATGCGCGGCCTCCCTCGAAGGGGGTGCACTGGTAGCCCAGGTGGGCGGCGATGCCGCCGCCTTCGGCGACCGTGAAGGGCTTGTCGTCGGCTCCGACGACCTGGCTCAGGTTGCGGCCGTCGTAGTGCAGGACCGAGTAGAACGTCGTGTTGGCGCCGATGGACTGCGCGACGATCAGTTCGGCCCAGCCGTCGCCGTTGAGGTCGGTCACTCGCGGGGCCTGGATGCCGAACTGGCTGTCGGCCGGCAGGTGGATCGACGTGTACGTCCCGTTCACCGTGGCCGAGATCAGCTGGTCGCCCTCGCCGGTCAGCTGCGCGGTCACGGTCTCGGGCTGCCCGTCGCCGTTCAGGTCGGCGACCGTGGTGATCGGTTCCGCGGCCAGCGCCGGTGCGGCGGCGGTGAGGCCGAGCGCGGCGGCCAGGCCGGCGACGGCGGCGGTGCGGACGAGTCCGGTGCGGTTCATGAGATCTCCCTCCGTGATTCGGTGATCTTTTCACCGAAATCCTTCTCGCCAGGAAAGACGCTCACTGTCGGGTCGAGTGCACCGGGAGTGCGATGTGCCACACGGACGCAACCCCGGGGGCACTGGCAAGATCACGCCCATGCGAGTGACGCGCTACGCACCGTCCGAGAAGGTGCTGCGGGGACGGCTGAACACGAACACCGTCGCGCGGCTCGACGAGGTCGCCACGTTCACCGAGCTGCTCGAAGTCCTCGCCGGCCTGCGCACCGAACACGGTCCGGCGCGGATCCTCTGCACGCTCGACGACGTCGGCCAGTGCGCCTACACGAGCGGACACGCTTCCGAAGACGACCGGCTCTGGTTCGACGCCGGCGACCCGGACGAGGACGACCCCGCCGCGCAACGCCGGGCGGACGACGCCCGGGCCACCCACGTCGCCGCCGCCCTGGAAGATCCCGCCGAACGGGTCGCGTGGGACGACCTGCCCGGCGAGCGCCTCGGCGGCGAAGCCGACGTCGCCGCGCTGGTCGCGGTCAACCGCACCCCGGACACCTTCCTCGACGACGTCGTCCTCGTACAGCGGGCGCCCGTGTCCCGTGACGACCTCGCCGTCGCAGGCCTCCCGAACGGCTACTTCACCAGCGACTGGAACGTCTTCCAGAACCACGCGGTCATCCGCCGGATGGCCGGACACGGTTACCGCCACATCGGGATCGGCGCGTCCCTGCTCGGGTTCGACCGGGCGGCCGCCCCGTCCGCGAAAGAGGCCGAGGCCGTGGTCGCCGACCTGAAGCACCTCTTCGGGGCACCCGGCGCCGCCGGCTGGGCCGAACTGGCCGCCCTGCTGCCCCAGCGACCGCTGCTACTCCTGGGCTACACGGAAAATTTCCCCGACATGATCGAGGATTTCTCCTGATTAACCGCATTGCGATTAATCGTATTCGCCGGTCGCGCCGGTAACTCTCCGTGACAACCTTTGAACCCTGTTGATTCCGCGGTTTCGCCACCCTTTCGCGCAGAAAGTCGGGGTCAACCACCCTTTGATCACGTATATTCGTAGCATCCCGCAATATTCGATGATCAAACAACGACAATTGATCAACTATTCACGCGGCCATTCTGGTGAAATTCCTCGCCCGATGTACTGACGCGTTGTCAAGCGATGTCACGGGTACCTACAGTGGCCTGCCTGACTCCCGGGACTTATTCACGCGTCTTCCCCGGATTCGGTACATCAACCGTGACCTCCGTCAAGGAGCAGGCCTTGTTTCGAATCGCCAGGCACACTGGCCGGCATCGCACACGTCACGCCGCACTCGCCCTCGCGACCGTCATGGTCGTGTCCGGCTGCGGCGCACTAGGGATGGACACCTCGAAAGCATCGTCAGGCAGCGGCGGCCTGGAGAAGTCGACGTTGAAGGTTTCGATCCTGCCCACCACCGACCTCGGGCCGTTCTGGCTGGCCCAGGACGAGGGGTTCTTCAAGGACGAAGGGCTCAACGTCGAGTCCGTCGTCGCCGCCAGCGGTCAGGCTTCGCTCGCGAAGTCGATCTCGGGCGAGGCCGACATCGCGTTCTCGACCTACCCGCCGTTCTTCACCGCGAAGAGCACCGGCACCGCGGACATGCAGCTGGTCGCCGACGCGACCTCGGTCAACGCCAAGACCAATGCGATCGTCACGGTGCCGAATTCGCCGGTGAAAACAATCTTCGACCTGGCCACCGCCAAGATCGCCATCACGGCCAAGAACACCGCGTCGGATCTGCTCACCCGTTCGGTGATGCAGGACCACGGTGTGGACTTCAGCAAAGTGAAATGGGTCCTGATCCCGTTGCCGAACATCGCGGCCGCATTGCAGCAAGGTGAAGCCGACGCCGCGTACCTGCCGGAGCCGTACATCACGCAGGCCGCCAAGACGGCCAGCGCGATCCCCGTGGTCGACATCAACACCGGCGCGACCCAGGACTTCCCGCTGACGGGCTACGGCGCGACCAGGAAGTGGGTGCAGGAGCACCCGAAGACCCTCGCCGCGTTCCAGCGGGCGATGCAGAAGGCCACCCACGAGGCCACGAACGACCGCGCCAAGGTCGAGCCGCTGCTGGTGCGGTTCGCCAAGATCGACGAGGACACGGCCAAGCTGCTCACCCTGCCGGGGTACGGCTCGACCCTGGACTCACGGCGCCTCCAGCGAGTGCCGGACCTGCTGCTGCAACTGGGCACGATCCCGTCCCCGATCGACGTCAACACGATGATCGGCCCGCAGGTCGGGCGCTGACCGGACGTCGATGAGGTGCGGATCCCCCGCTCCGCACCTCATCGGCGGCCGGCCGTCAACCCTTCCGCGCACTCACCGCGGCCAGCCGCTCCTGCACGCGGGCGTGGCGGAACTGGTAGACCCCGCCGGCCTGGCGGAGGACGCCGCGGCGGTGGGCGTCGTCGAGGAAGTGCATGAGGCGCCAGGGAAGCCGGCCGGTCGCGGCGAGCCAGACGTGGTGGACGAAGTAGTTGCCCCAGGCGCGCGTCACGAGCACGGTCAGGCCGATGCCACCGCCGAAGCACACGCCGACCACGACCGGCAGCACCGCGTTCGTCGCCGGCGGGAACACCTGGCCGCCGGCGATCGCGCCCGCGAGGCCGTAGCAGACCGCGGCGGTACCGCGGGCCATGAACCAGCCGAACGACGCGCCCGCGATCCCGCCGGCGACGGCCAGCGCGAGGTCGTACCGGCCGCCCAGCACCGGCAGGAACCGGGTGTTCGCGGTGAACGCGAACGCCATGCCGTCGAACAGGCCCAGCGACACCAGGAACGAGACGGACAACGCGATCGCGCCGGTCCGTTCGTTGCGCAGGATCGTCCCCGGGCTGGACACGCGGCTCGCGTCGACCGGTTTCGCGAGCCACACGTGCACCGCGAACACCAGGCCGAACACGAGGGCGAGGAAGACGACCAGGCCGGTGGCCAGCGACCAGCCCAGGCCGAGCAGCACACCCACGACCGCGCCGATCGCGAACCGGCCGGCGAACTTCCGGGTGGCCCCGGCGAAGCGCAGTTCGGTGCGCAGCGGCTCCGGCGGGCGGCCGAAGCGATGGGTGAGATAACCGGCGCCCCCGAAGGAAAGTCCGTAGATCGCGGCCAGCGCCGGTCCGTCGTCGAGCCAGCCGGTGACGACGAAGAACAGCGCGATCAGCAGGCCGATCAGGCCCGAGCGGGTGCCGACGGGCACCGCGCGGTACAGCTGCCACCAGGCCAGGTCCCGGCTGCGCGCCTGTTCGAGGTGCCGCGCCAGGAACCCCAGCCAGTGCGTCGCCTGCTCGGCCGTGTACCGCCCGGACGGGCTGGTCTTCGGGTTGCGCCCCGGCGGCTGCGGCACCTGCGCGTAGGCGTTGGGGACGAACGAGTCGAGCAACCGCCCTTCGAGCGCGCCCGCGTCTTCGGCACCGAGCAGCTCGGCGGGATCCGCGCCCGGACGGCCGTAGCCGATCCGCGCCAGGTCGACCATCAACGGCGTCCGCAGCACTCGGGCCAGCGCCGCGTCCGGGTCCCGGCGCAGCCGCTCGGCCACGGGGAGCCAGCGGTCGCTCCCCCGCGCCGAGAGGTAGGTGATCGCCTCCTGCCGGGCCACGGGTTCGAGCCGCACGACGGTGGCGGCGCCCAGGACCGTCGCGGATTCGCGGGTGGCCTGCTCGTACTCGGCGGGGCGGCAGGTCAGCACCAGGGAGCGGCCCACGGCCATGGTCTGGTCGAGAGCGTCGAGAGCCGCGACGCGCAGATCGGCCGGCATCTCGTCCAGGCCGTCGAGAATCGGGACGACGTGACCGCCGAGGACGAGCCGGGTCGGGGCGTCGGGGCCGTACACGCGCGCGTTGAGCAGGGCGGGGTGGTTGTCGGCGAGCCGGCGCGCCAGCCACCGGTCGAGGTGGTCGCGCCCCGGATCCCAGGAGGCCAGCGACAACAGGACGGGGACCGGCGCGCCCGGGACGCGGGCGCGCAGCAGCTCCAGCGTCAGCATCAGGGCCAGCACGGACTTGCCGGAACCGGGATCGCCGAGCACGACCAGCTGCCGCACGGGCAGCGCGGTGAACGTCTCCGCGATGTTGTCGAGATCGCCCCGCATCGCCGGCCTTCCCGGGCGCGCGAGCGCCGACCAGCGCAGGGCGATCGGCTGCGGCCGGTGCAGGGAACGCAGCTCGGCTTCGGCGCGCCACTGCCACGTGACGGCTTCGGCCAGCTCGGTGACCGCGCGGTCGTGGTGATGCTCCGGCGAGGAAGCCGCCGGCTCGGGATCTTCGGCGGGTGTGGCTTCGGCGAGGATCCGGTCGTGCAGCCGCCGCAGGTCGGGGTTCGGATCGACGCCGAGCTCGTCGGCCAGCCGCCGGCGCAGGCCGTGGAAGAGCGTCGAGGCCTCGGCGTAGCGGCCTTCCTTCGCGAGGGCACGCATAAGGAGCAGGTGGGACAGCTCGCGCATCGGGTGCTCACCGCAGAACTCGGTCAGCTCGCGGACGACCTCACCCGTCTCGCCGAGCCGCAGCTGCCACTCGGCCCGGAGTTCGACGGCGTCGACGCGCTGTTCGTCGAGCACCGCGGCCCGGCCGGCGAGCGCGGTCGTCCGCAGCCCGTCGAGCGCCGGGCCACGCCACAGGGCGAGCCCGGCGCGGATCTCTTCGATGGCGTCGACGAACTTGGCCTGCCCGGCCAATCCCCGCGCCGCGGTGACGTGACGGCGGAAGCGCAGCGAGTCGAGATCGTCGGCGTCGGCCTGCAGGCGGTACCCGGGGCCGTCGGTGACGATCAAGCCGCCGGTCTCGCCGAGCCGGCCGCGCAGGGCGGAAACGCAGTTGCGCACCTGCTTCACGGCCGTCGCCGGCGGCTCGTTCTCCCACAGCGCGTCGACCAGACGCTCCACCGGGACGACCGAGCCGGGGTTGAGCAGCAGGGCGGCGAGCGCGCGCTGCTCACGCAGGCTCGCCAGGGCGACCCGGCTCCCGTACGCCTGCACTTCGAGCGTCCCGAGAATCCGGAACCTCATCGCATCACCCCTCGCCGTCCAGGCTAGCGCCCGGCGTCCGGGCGCCGAAACGCGCAGGTGCGCCTCGCGGATGCCGCCGCGAGGACGAAACGAGGACGGCGTCGGGAACCCTGGGGGCACGGCGAGGGGGTTGCCGGGGACGCCCCGGTGGCGGGCGTGGATGTTGGGGGTCGCGCCCACCACCGGGACCGTCGGTGGTTCCCGCCTAGGGACGGCGGTAGATCGTGATCGAGTGGCCGACCTCGTCGATCGGGGTGCTGCCGCCGATCAGCGCCCGCAGGCGGTCGTCCGCCTTGACGGCCGCGGAATCCGACACCACGAGCAGCCCGTGGACCTGCCCGGCCGGCGCGGTGAGCGGGTCGGCGGCGGTGATGCCGTAGGACGGCGGCACGCCACTCCCCTTGTAGACGAGCCAGACGCGCTCGCCGGGATAGCGCTGTCTCAGGCGGTCGGCCAGCCGGCCCAGGTCCTGGCCCCAGTCGACGTTCGAGTCGTGCAGGCGCAGGTGGGTCTCCGCCGGGCCGCCGAACGCTTCGTTGGAATACGGCAGGTAATACGGGAAAGTCCGTAAAGAACTGACGGCGGCGAACCCGGTCAGGACCGCCACCGCGGCGTACGCCCACCGCCGGCGGATCGCGACCACGCCGGCCGCCGCGATCGCCAGGAACATCGGCACGAAGATGACGTACCGGACGCCGAGGTCGCGGCTGCCGGTCATGGCCGCGATCAGCAGCACGGCCGCCGGGACGAGGACGTAGGGCGCGGCCGGGCGCAGCTGCCGGACCGCCACCAGAACGACGGCGCCGGCCAGCCCGAGGGCCAGCGCGCCCAGCGGCGTCTTCACCAGCAGTGCGGCCGGCAGGTAGTACCACAACGCACCGAAGTAGAGCCGGCCGAACAGGAAGCCGCCCCACACCTGGTCCTCGAAGCCGAACTGGACATGCAGGCCGTCGCGGTACGGCTGGGGCAGCGGCAGCCAGTCACCGAGCACGCCCAAACCATGGACGGCGGGCAGGTCCGGCGGTGTCGCCCAGCGCAGCCGTGGATCCACGGCGAGGTAGGAGATCCACACGACGGCGATCGCGATCAGCGCCACCCCGGCGACCGCCGCGACGGATCCGGCGATCCGGGAGCTCCCGTCGCGGCGGGCGTGCCGGACGGACAGCACGACGAGCGGCGGCAGCACCGGAACCGCGGCCAGTGCGCTCATCTTCGTGGCCAGCGCCGCGCCGAAGGCCAGCCCCGCCAAGGGAAGGTAAAGACCGGGACGGTCCCGGGCCCGCCACAGCAGCCAGGCCGACGTCAGCACGAACCCGGCGACCGGCACGTCGAGCGTGGCCAAGGAGCCGTTGGCGATGACGTCCGGCGAGAACGCGTACAGCGCGAGCGCCGCCAAGCCACCGACCGGGCCGGCGAGATCACGCGCGAACAGGAAGACGACCAGGCCGAACAGCAGCGTCAGCACGATCACCGGGAGCCGGGCCAGGAGTAGCAGCCGCGCTGGATCGTTGCCCGACTCGTACAGCACGCGCCGGCCGAGCTGCGACTGGTCGCCGTCGAAGGCCGGGTCGAGGTGGACGTCGGCGAAGGCCAGCCCGGTCGCGATGATCAGCTTGCCCAGCGGCGGGTGCTCCGGGTTGTACCGCAGGCTGTGCTGCTGCAGGTAGACGACCGCCGTGCCCACGTAGACCGGCTCGTCGATCGTCGGCGTCTGCTCCACGGCCGTCGTGATCATCGCGACGGCCATCCCGGCCAGGAGCGCGGCCACGACGAGCCCGAACGCCCACCGCCGCAGCCGCCCGGTGGTGGTCCTTCGCGGACTGTCCACATCGGACACCGGGGCTGGTTGTCCCCCGCGCGAGCTACAAATTCTGTGCACTCCGGGGTGACTTCCGCTTCGTCCCGTTCCCGATAACTTCGGCGCCGTCAACGCAAACGGGAATTCGGAGGGCACCACCATGCACAAGATACGCAGGTCCGGGTCACGCGGCCACCGGCTCGCCGCGGCCTTGGCGGTCACCGCTGTGACCGTGCTCGGCGTGGCCGCCTGTGACAGCGCGGACGACGAGGACGGCCCGGCGGCCGCGGCACCGGCCCTGGCGTGGGGACCGTGCCCGGCGCCGGCGGCGGGCACACCGCGCGATCCGCGGCTCACCTGCGCGAAGGTGAAGGTCCCGCTCGACTACGGCCACCCGGACGGCACGTCGATCGAGGTCGCCGTCTCCCGGCTGGCGAGCACCGACACCGCCAAGCGCCACGGCGTCCTGCTGCTGAACCCGGGCGGCCCGGCGCTGCCCGGCCTCGACACACCGAGCGCGATGGCCCCGACGCTGCCGAAGTCCGTCCTGGACGGTTACGACCTGATCGGCTTCGACCCGCGCGGGGTCGGGACCAGCACGCCGCAGAGCTGCGGCCTCCAGAACCCCAGTGTCGCCGCGCTCTTCCCCTACCCCGCCGCCGACGGCTCGATCGACGCGAACGTCCAGGCCGCCCGCGCCACCGCTCAGCAGTGCGCGAGCAAGGCCGGGGACAACCTGCGGTACTTCACCACGGCCAACACCGCCCGCGACCTCGACCGCGTCCGCGAAGCGCTCGGTGAAGCCAAGATCTCCTACTGGGGCCAGTCCTACGGCACCTACCTCGGCACCGTGTACAGCTCCCTGTTCGCGGACAAGACCGACCGGATGATCCTCGAGGGGAACGTCGACCCCACCCACGTCTGGGCCGGTGAAGCCGAGAGCTGGGGCAAGGGCATGGCCGAACGGTTCCCCGACGTGGCCGCCGTCGCCGCCGCGCAGAACGCCGCCCTCGGGCTCGGCGCCACCGCCGACGAGGTCACGCGGACCTACCTCGCCCTCGCCGACCGGCTCGACCACACCCCGGCGCCGGTTCCGGGCACCCCGCAGGCGTTGAGCGGAGCGATGCTGCGCGGCGTCACGTACGCGCTGCTGATCCACAACAACACGGTGCCGGTGCTCGCGCAGGTCTGGAAGGCGGCCGCGGACCTGGCCGACGGGCACGTCACCGACGCCGATGGCAAGGTGCTGCAGCAGGTGTTCGCCGACGCCCCGGCGGCCCCGGGCGTGCCCGCGGACAACCAGGCGACGATGTTCCTGGCCCTCACGTGCGGAGACGCCGAGTGGTCCCACGACGTCGGCAGCTACGCCCGCGCCACCGCCGCCGACCGGAAGGCCTGGCCGCTGACCGCGGGGATGCCGTCGAACATCTGGCCGTGCGCGTTCTGGCCGCAGCCGATCGAGAAACCGGTCGCCGTGTCCGGCAAGGGCCCGCGCACCACCCTCATCCTGCAGAACCGCCGTGACCACGCGACGCCGTGGGACTCGGGCGTCGGCCTGCGCCACGTCCTGGGCGACCGCGCGGCCTTCGTCGGCGTCGGCAACGGCGGGCACTACGTCTACCACGAGGGCTCGGCCTGCGCCGACAACGCCACCGTCACGTTCCTGGACTCCGGGCGGCTGCCGGAGAAGGACCTCGACTGCACGGACGTCGCGCAGCACTGACCAACCCCGAAACTCGGCCGAAACTCTTTGCCCGGCCACAGCGCGCCGTGCTCTGCTGCTCGCGGTAGGTGACCATCACCGACTTCGCCCGGACCGCCGACGTTTCGGTCTTCCGGACGTGCGCCCGGAAGGAGACCCCGAATGGCGGGAAGTGCGTCAGAGCAGCGGAAGAGCCGGTGGTGGCGGTCGACGGCCGGCCGGGTACTGGCCGGCGTCGTCACCGTCGCCACCGCTTCGGCCGTCCTGGTGACCGCGCCGGGCGCGGACGCCGCGGCCAGTACCCTCGGTGCCGCGGCCGCCCAGTCCGGCCGGTACTTCGGCACCGCGATCGCCGCCGGGAAGCTGAGCAACTCGGCCTACACCACGATCGCGGCTCGCGAGTTCAACATGGTGACGCCGGAAAACGAGATGAAGCCGGACGCCACCGAGCCGAACCAGAACCAGTTCAACTTCTCGGCGGGCGACCAGGTCTACAACTGGGCGATCAGCCACGGGTCCCAGGTCCGCGGGCACACCCTCGCCTGGCACTCGCAGCAGCCGGGCTGGATGCAGAGCATGAGCGGCACCACGCTGCGCAACGCGATGATCAACCACATCCAGAAGGTCATGGCCCACTACCAAGGAAAACTCGCGTACTGGGACGTCGTCAACGAAGCCTTCAACGAAGACGGCAGCCGCCGGTCGTCGAACCTGCAGGGCACCGGGAACGACTGGATCGAGGTCGCGTTCAAGACCGCGCGCGCGGCCGACCCGTCGACCAAGCTCTGCTACAACGACTACAACATCGACAACTGGACCTACGCGAAGACGCAGGGGGTCTACAACATGGTGCGGGACTTCAAGTCCCGCGGGGTGCCGATCGACTGCGTCGGCCTGCAGGCGCACTTCACCGGCGGCAGCTCGGCGCCGGGCAACCTGCAGACCACGATCTCCAGCTTCGCGGCCCTCGGCGTCGACGTGGCGCTCACCGAGGTCGACGTCACGAACGCGTCCACCTCGCAGTACGCGGCGCTGACCCAGGCGTGCGTGAACGTCGCGCGCTGCGTCGGCATCACCGTGTGGGGCGTGCGGGACAGCGACTCCTGGCGCTCCGGCGAAAGCCCCCTCCTGTTCGACGGCAACGGAAACAAGAAGGCCGCCTACACCTCGGTGCTGAACGTCCTCAACGGCGGTGGCACGACCACGCCACCCACCACCACACCGACGAACCCCACCACCACTCCCACGAACCCGGGTGGGGGCAGCTGCACCGCCTCGCTCTCGGCGGGACAGTCCTGGAACGACCGGTACAACCTCAACGTCTCGGTCAGCGGCTCCAGTTCGTGGACGGTCACCATGACCGTGCCGAGTCCCGCGCGGATCAGCGCCACCTGGAACGTCAACGCCACGTGGCCCAGCAGCCAGGTCCTCGTCGCGACACCCAACGGCAGCGGCAACAACTGGGGCGTCACCATCCAGCACAACGGGAACCGTAACTGGCCCAGCGTCAGCTGCAGCGCTTCCTGAAGCAGGGTTCGTCAGCGGGTGCAGGCGAAGCTCGAGGCCTGGTCCGGATCCCCGCCGCGGTAGCGGGGCCAGGACGGGTAGGCACAGAGCGGACGGGTGCGGAGGTGGGTCAGGTCGGCCACGACGGGGTTCACGGGCGGCCGGCCCCCTTCCACCCAGTGCTCGAGCGCCGTGAGCGAGTCCCAGCCGGCCGCGAACGCCGGGGTGCCGAAGTTGGCGTGGTTCGCCCCGGGCACGACGTAGTAGCGCAGGAACGCGTCGGTCGCCCGGGGTCCCACCACGTGGCGCACCCGCTCGTAGTAGTCGCTCGTCGAGTACGGGGAGACCAGCTCGTCGGCGGCGCCGTGCAGCAGGATCAGCTTGCCGCCGGCCCGGGCGAACGGGCCGAGGTCGGCGTTGTTGCGGTCCTCGATCGTGGACAGCGCGCTGATCCGGCTGAGCCACTTCCCCGGGTGCCGGGGATCCACCGCGAGGGAGTTCTGGTTCGGGTCCCGGGTCAGGAAGTACTTGACCCACTGGTCCCAGTACTGCAGGCCGTACCCGCTCGTCACCGGCATCGGGTTGGCGGGCGCGGTCGTCCCGAACCCGAGGAACGGCGTCCGCATGTCCGCCCCCGAAAGGAACGGGAAGCCCGGGTACTCGGTCTCGCCGCTGGCGACCCGGTACGGCCACCGGAACGGCGACGACATCGCTTGCACCGCACCGATCTGGGCGTCCGACAGGCAGGCCGGACCGGCGTCCACACCGCCCGGACAGCGAAGCGCGCGCGGATCGAAGTGACAGCCGGCCGGGTTCGAGATGACGCCGTCTTTGACGCCGTCCAGGCCGTCACACGCGTTGACGACGCTGGTGTAGAGAAGCCCTTGCTTGTCCACACCGGGGAAAGCGCCGGGGCGCGACAGAACCTGGGCCAGGTAACCGAGATCCAGGATCTCGGCGAGGTTGTTCCAGGCCGGGAAAGCGGAGATCACGCCGTCGAACGCGGTCGGCCACCGCTGGGCGACGTTGAGCGCTTCGCGGCCGCCGGTCGAACCCCCGGCGAAGAAGACCTCGCCCGGCGTCGCCGCGTAGGCGCGCCGGATGAGGAACAGGCTCGCGTCGCGCGTCTTCTTGAGCGCGTCACCGGCGGCGAAGTTCTTCAACGCCTCGTCGTTCATCCCGAACGAACCGTCCAGCGACGGCGGGGACGCCGGGTTCTGCTGGTGGCCGGAGTCGCTCGCGAACGTCGCGTACCCCCGGGCCAGGGGCACGGGCTGGTCACCCGGGCCGAACGGCACGTTCGACGCCGGATCGGGGATCGTGCCGTTGAAGCCGCCGCCACCGAACATCAGCGCCTTGTGGTTCCAGCCGTCGGGCAGGTCGACGCGCATCTTGATGGCGGGCGCCGCCGGGTCGACGGGGTAGAGATCGGCGTCGACCTGGCAGTACCGGATCGTCTTGCCGCTGACCACGCTCGTCATGACCGACGCCGCCGTGACGCGGCCGCCGCTGGTCGGCAGGCTCATCACCGACGCCGGGATCTTCAGCTGGGCCAGTCCGGCGCACGCCGGCACCGACGCCGTCGCGGCAGCGGGGCCGGCCGTGACGGCCGCCGTCAGGACCAGCATCGCCGGGATCGCGAGCAGGCGGGTTCTCGATGTCACTTCGGCCTCGTCTCAGCGGTAGAGGTGCGTGCCCGGGACGGCTTCCGGATCGGCGCGGACTTCGGCGGTGTTCGTCTCCGGCAGGAACCACGCGCTGGCGAAGGTGATGAGCCCCATCAGCGTGATGTAGCCGGCCACCGCCACCGTGCTCCCGGTCTTCGCGATGAGCGCGGTCATCAGGAACGGCGTGCCGCCGCTGACGATGATCGCGGAAAGCTGGTAGGCCAGCGACGCCCCCGAGTAGCGGACGCCGGGTGCGAACAGCTCGCCGAGGAAGCTCGCGACCGGGCCGTAGGTGAGGCACTGGAACACGAAGCCCACCGCCACCGCCACGAAGATCAGCGGCAGGGACGCGGTGCCGACGAGCCCGAAGTACGGGAAGCCCCACGCGGCGACACCCAAGCCACCGATCAGGATCAGCGGCCGACGCCCGAGTTTGTCCGACAGGTGCCCGGACCACGGGATGATCACGAGCATCGCCACGGACGCGAGCAGCACGACCGCGAGCAGGCCGTTGCGCTTGAGCCCGAGCGTTCCGGTGCCGTAGCTCAGCAGGCCGGAAATGCTGACGTAGAACAGGCTGTTGGTGGCGGACAGCATCCCGCAGCCGAGCAGGATGGTGCCCCACTTGCTGCGCAGGACCTGGGCCAGGGGCGCCCGGACCACCGCGACGTCGGGCTTGCCCACCTCCCGTTGCAGTTCGCGGAACTCGGGCGTGTCCTCGACCTTGGCCTGGATGTAGAGGACCACGGAGAACATCACGACGCTGAGCAGGAACGGGATGCGCCAGCCCCAGCTGAGGAACGCGGCGTCCGGCATCAGGCCGCTGGCCGCCACGAAGATCAGGTTCGAGAGGATGACGGCGACGGGAACGCTGGTCTGGCCGAAGGTTCCGGCGAAACCCCGCCGTTTGGGCCCGGCGGATTCGGTGAGCAGGAGCACGATGCCGCCCCACTGGCCACCGGTCGCGAGCCCCTGGATGAACCGCAGCACGACCAGCAGCGTCGGGGCCAGCGCCCCGACCGCCGACGCGGTGGGCAGGCAGCCGATCAGGAACGTCGCGGCCCCCATGATCGCCAGGCAGGCGACGACGACCGGCTTGCGCCCGTACTTGTCGCCGAGGTGCCCGGCGAGCACCCCGCCGATCGGCCGCGCCACGAAGCCCGCCCAGAACGTGCTGAAGGCGAGCAAAGTCCCGGTCAGCGCCGAGGAATGCGGGAAGAACACCTTGGGGAACACCAGCGCGGCCGCGGTGCCGTAGAGGAAGAAGTCGTACCACTCGATCGAGCTGCCGACGAGTCCCGCGGCCAGCAGCTTGCGGAAGGCCCGGCGCCGGGTCGTGACCGGATCGGGCTCGACCCGGCCGGACTGTCCTTCGGGTTCGGTGAGCGGGATGGCCATGGTGCCGCCTTCGTCGATGAGCGCAGCCGGGTGATGGCGGTCATATTAAGGCGCCGTTACGCTGCGGTTCAGGTGTGGACCACCCACTCCTCCCGCCGCGGCGGTGGGCCTTTCGCCCACCCGACACCGAAGGGACGGCGCCGTGACCGAGGACGTCAAGGACACGGAACCGGGTTCGCTCGTGCGCCGCCGGCGAGAGCTGGCGTCGTTGTACGCGACGGTCAAGTCGCTCACCGCGCTGGGCGAGCTGGACGAGGTCCTGCAGTCGATCGTGCACCACGCCCACGACCTGATCGGCACGGACTTCACCTACCTTTCGCTGGTGGGCGCGGACGGCCGGTTGTCGGCCCGGGCGTCGGAGGGCACGATCTCCGCCGAGTTCCTCGCGGCGGCCATCCCCGCCACGGTCGGGCTCGGGGGCCGGGTCCTGGCTTCGCGGAGCCCGCACTGGGTGCGCGACTACGCCACCTCGACGCTGATCGAGCACGATCCGAACTTCGACCGCCTGGTCGTCACCGAGGATCTGGTGGCACTGCTCGGGGTTCCGCTCGTGATCCGGGGTGAAGCGGTGGGCGCGCTGTTCGCCGCCGACCGCTCCGAACGTTCGTTCCAGGCCGACGAAATCGCGTTGCTGAACGCGTTCGCCGACCACGCCGCGGTCGCGCTCGACAACGCCCGGCTCTACGAAGCCAGCCGGACCGCCCTGCGCGAGCTGCGGGGCGCGTACCGGAGAATCGAGCGGGCGCAAGCGATCCACGAGGCCCTGACCGGGGTCGTGCTGGGCGGCGGGACACCCGGTGACGTCACCCAGCTCCTCGCCGACCAGCTGGGCGGCAGCGTCACGCTGCTCGACCGGGCCGGGACCACGCCCGTGCACCGGGATTCCGCGTCGGGTCCGTGCCCGAGCCCGTCGGAGACCGACTTGGCCGGTGCTGTCGAGGCCGCGCGCCGTTCCGGCCGCTGCACGACGTCGCCCGGCGCCGGCGGCACGACCCGCAGCGTGGCGGCGATCCAGGCGGGTGACAGTTACCTCGGAGCCCTGGCGTGGAGCCGGAAAACCGGCGACGGCGTCCCGGACGACACGGACCTGCGCACCCTCGAGCGGGCCACCCACATCCTCGGGCTGCTCATCCTCAAGGAACGCGCGGTGGCCGAAGCCAGCGAACGGCTGAGCGGCGAGCTCCTGACCGAGCTGATGGTCGGCAGCCCCGGGATCAGCCCGGCCCAGCGCGCCCGCACCCGCGCGCGCGACATCGACGCCGACCGCCTGGACCTCGTCCTCGTCGCGCTCTCCCCCACGGTGTCGTCCACCGATCTCGCCCGCCACCTGCACGACATCGCCCGGGAGAGGTCCGGCCTCGCCGGTGAGCACCTGGGCCGCGCCACGATGATCCTGCCCGGCGCCGACGACGACCGGACCGTCGCGGAAGTCCACAGTAGACTGCGGCGCACGCTGGGCGTGCCCCTCGTCGTCGTCGGCGAACGGGCGGCCGGCCAGGACTGGGCCCGGGCCTTCGCGCTGGCCGGCCGCTGCGGCGCCGTGATGCGGGCGCTCGGGCACACCGACACCGGCGCCACCACCCGCCGGTATGCCTTGTACGCCATGGTCTTCGACCCCGACCGGGCCGGCGAGCTCGACCGGTTCCTCGACGCCTCCATCGGCTCGCTCCTCGACTACGACCGGCGGCGCGGCACCGATCTCGTCGAGACGCTCACCGCGTACTACGGCCACCAGGCCAACGTCGCGGCGACCGCGCGGGCGTTGCACGTCCACGTCAACACCCTGCTCAAACGGCTGGACCGCGCGGGTAGCGTCCTGGGGGCCGACTGGCGCCACGAGAACGACCTGGAGCTGCGTCTCGGGCTCCGGCTGCACCAGCTCCGATCGCTCGACGGCCCGGCCTGAAGCGGGTCAGGCGATCCGCGCCGCCTCCCGCAGCTCGGTCTTCGAGAGCTTGCCGGTGCCCGTCTTGGGCAGGGCGGTCATGAAGAAGAACTCGTCGGGCAGCCACCACTTGGCGACCATCGGCGTGATGTGGGCCAGGAGCTCGTCCGCCGTGGCGGTGCCGCCCGCGCGCAGGGCGACGTAGGCGACGGGGCGTTCCATCCACCGCGGGTCCGGGCGGCCGATCACGGCGACCTCGACGACGTCGGGGTGCGAGGCGATGGCGCCCTCCAGCTCGACCGAGGAGATCCACTCGCCCCCGGACTTGATCAGGTCCTTGATCCGGTCCACGAGCCGCAGGTAGCCGTCGGCGTCGATGGTGGCCAGGTCGCCGGTGCGCAGCCAGCCGTCGGCGGTGAAGCTGTCGGGCGCGTCCACCCGGTAGTAGCCCCCGGCCACCCAGGGCCCCGCCACCTGCACCTCGCCGACGGCCCGGCCGTCGCGCGGCAGCTCCCGACCGGTTTCGACGTCGGCGATCCGGATGTTCACCAGCGGCAGCGGCTGGCCCTGGGCGGCTCGCACGGCCACCTGCTCCGCCTCGGTCGCGTCCTGGTGCTGGGTGCGCGTGCCGCCGATGACCCCGGTGGGGCTGATCTCGGTCATCCCCCAGGAGTGGGTGATGGGCAGGCCGATCGCGGCGCGGTAGGTCTCGGACAGCGCCGGGGCGACGGCGGAACCGCCGCTGAGCAGGACCCGCGCGGCCCCCAGGTCGTAGGCCCGTAGTTCGGGAGCCAGGCTCGTCCAGACCGTCGGCACCGCACCGGCGACGGTCACGCGCTCGGCCGCCATCAGCCGCAGCAGGTGAGCCGGCTCCGCGGACGCGCCGGGCAGCACCAGTGACGCGCCCGCCATCATCGCGCCGTACGGCAGGCCCCAGGCGTTGGCGTGGAACATCGGCACGATCGGCAGCACGACGTCGCTCTCGCGGAGGCCGACGAAGCCGGCCGCGAGCGTCCCCAGGGTGTGCAGGACCGTCGAGCGGTGGCTGTAGAGCACGCCTTTCGGCGGCCCGGTCGTGCCGGAGGTGTAGCAGAGCCCGGAGGCCAGGTTCTCGTCCGCGAGCGTGAACGCGTCCTCGAACGAGCCGGTGAACGGCTCGGCCCCGGCGATCAGCTCGTCGTAGTCCAGGATCCGGGGGTCCGACGGGATCTCTCCGCCGGTGCCGTCGTCCATGACCACCCAGTGCCGCACCGTCGGCAGCCGGCCGGCGCTCGGCCAGATCCGCGGCAGCAGCCCGCGGTCGACGAACACGACGTCGTCCTCGGCGTGGTTGACGATGTATTCGAGGTGCTCGGCCGAGAGCCGGATGTTGATCGAGTGCAGCACCCTCTTGGCGGCCGGCACCCCGAGGTAGACCTCCAGGTGGCGCCGGTTGTTGCCGGCGAAGGTGCCGACGCGGGCGCCGGCCGGGACGCCGTGGGCGTCCAGCGCGGTGGCGAGGCGCCGGGCGTGCTCCGCCACCTCGGCGTAGGTGAGCCGCCGGCCTTCGGCGGTGACGACGTACTTGTGCGCGTAGAGCCGTTCGGCGCGCTCCAGGACGTGGGCGACGGTGAGCGGGCGTGGCTGCATCAGCCCGTCCGTGGGACCGCGGGACTGCTCAGGCATGCGAGTCACCCTAGGAGCGGTCCCGTCCGGAGGAGAGGTCGGAAACTTCCACTCGTACCGGGTTTCCGGCGGCGGTTACCCACACCCGGCCGGGTCGTCAGCGGCGCCAGGTCCCGACGCCGTCGAGGAGCCGGTCGATGAGGTCGTCGGAGACCTCGGCCCGCTGCATGGCCGTGCGGTAGACGACCGGCCCGACCAGCATCGCCGGCAGCTCCGCCGGATCGACGCCGGTCGCCAGCTCACCGGAGTCGACCGCCGACCGGACCGCGGCCCGGATCCGGTCGCTGATCACCTGGTTCGACTCGTCGCGCCGCCGGGCGATCTCCGGGTCCCAGATCGCCGACTGCATCAGCGTGAGCGACAGGCCGGCCACGGCCGGGGGCATCAGCTCGTCGGCCAGCTGCCGGAGCTGGCGGTGCAGCCACGGGCGGACCGGCGTCGCGGGCTCCTTGAACAGGGGCAGGTCGGCGCCGGTCATGACGTCGAGGAGCAGCTGCTCGGGGCGCGGCCAGTGCCGGTAGACGGTGGCCCGGCCCACGCCGGCCTGCTGCGCGAGCCGCTGGTGGGTGACGGCGGCGGGTCCCTCGTCCGCCAGCAACCGCCGTGCCGCGACCAGGATCGCCTCCCGGCTGCGCGCCGCCCGCGGGTCCGTCGAGTAACTCACCGTCGCATGATACGAGCCGTGGTGACCGGACGCCGGTGACCGGCCGGGCCTCGCTGCCGCTGGTCCGGTGACCGCACAAGCGCGGCACGACCAGGCCGATCGCCGCGGCGACCCGGCGCGAGACCGGCCACGGCCCGCGAGCACGGCGACCTCACCGGCGTGGGCCATCGGCAAGATCACCACCGGGCGATCACTTGCCGAGCGCGGCCCGGATGGCGTCGCGGGCCCGGTCCATGATCGCCACCGGCGGGCCCAGCAGCAGGTTGGCCTTCGCGCTCTCCACGCCAGCGTGCGGCCGGGTCGGCGCCACCGCCTCGGCCAGCCGGACGGTCACCGCCATCGCCCGCAGCCGCTCCGGCGTGTGGTGCGCGCAGGAACGGGAACTCGTGCCGTTCCTCACGCTTCGCGTGCGCCAGCACGTCGTCGCGCAACCGGCCGAGCAGCGTGTCGAAGCCCTCGGCGTCGGGGCCCATCGACTGCAACGTCGTCAGCAGTTCCTTGGCCCGGTGCTCCTCGGGTGCTGTCGCTTCAGCAAAGCGATGACGTCGACCGAGGGATCGCCGTCTCCGGTCCAGGTACCGCGACCCCGGCCGCCAAACGAACGGGCCTCAGGAGCCGTGGTACTCGAGCCAGTCGAGGTTGATGGAGCCGGTGTCGCCCGCGGCGTAGGACAGCGTCACCACCGGGTCGCGGCCGGTCAGGAGGACGTCGGTGAAGGTCGCCGTGCCCCAGTCGTCCCAGCTGCCGGAGACCTTCGGGAAGCTCACCTGCCGGACCGCCCGGCCGTCCACCGACAGCGTCATCGTGCGCGTGTCGTTGTTGGCGTTCGCGTACCGCAGGGTGACCGCGCCGGTCGTGGCGCCGTCCGACGCGCGGTGCAGCGTGAACGACGACGCCGCGCCCTGGGCCCAGAGCCCGTCGAGGAACGCGCGGCCGGAGTAGCCGGTGTGGTTGACGTTCGTCTTGACCCCGCCGGTGTTGTACGCGTCTTCGGCTTCGAGGTGCCCGGGCGCGGGACAGCCGGCGACCGTGCCCGCGGTGTCGGCGCACCGGTCCTGGGCGTCGGGCACCCCGTCGCCGTCCCGGTCGCCGCCGGTCGCGCCGGTGAGGGTGATCTCGACGCGGTGCGAGCCGGTGAGCGTGGCCGGGACGGTGGTGCCGGGGACGGCGCGGCCGTCGAGGGTGAACGAGCCGATCGTGGTGCCCGACCCGTGCAGCGCGATCGTCAGGTCCGCCGCGCGGTACCGCAGGTTCCGCAGGGTGACGTCACCCCAGCCCGCGGGCAGGTCCGGCGCGAACGCCAGGCCGCCGTTGGTGAAGGTCAGCCCGAACAGTCCACTGTGGACCATGTCGAGGAACGCGGTGGCCGACCAGGTCTGGTCGGGCTGGGAGCCCCAGTGGAACTTCACCGTGTCGCCCAGCCGCTGGTAACCGCCGTCGACGACGCCGGTGTCCCCGTTGTAGATCTCCCAGAACCCGCTGTTGCCGGTGGCGAGCTTGGCCAGGCGCGCGGTTTCCGCGGCGAACCCGTTCTGGTCGCCCTGCCGGGCCAGTGCCTTGGCCCACAGGCCCTGCACGAGCGGCCAGACGATCCCGTTGTGCCGCCCGGGCTGGGCGGCGGAATACCGGTCCCAGTGCGGGTACGTGTCGGGCATGCCCCAGGTCATCTCGCGGGCGTGCGCGACGATCGACCGGGCCTGGGCCGGGTCGGCGACACCGAACAGGATCGCGAACGCCAGCCCGGTGCCCTCCTGGTAGGCGCCTCGCGTGCCGTCGGCGAGCAGCTGGTAGTCGTACAGGCCGGTCGCGCGGTTCCAGAAGTGGTTGTTGATGGCCGTTTTCAGCGCCGCGGCCTTGGTGCGGAGACCGGCGACCTCGGCGGCGGGACGTCCGAGCCGCTCGGCCATGTTCGCCGCGTTGACGTAGGCGGCGTAGTAGACCTCGTTGGTGCTCAGGTACATCCCGCTCGCGACGCCCGGCCACGGCGAGCTGCCCGTGCTCACCGACTCGGTCGCGTCGGCGGGCGGCGCGGGGTAGCCGGCGATGCCGTCGTTGAAGAACGACGGGCCGGTGAACAGCCCGTACGCCGGGTTGAAGCCCGCCGTGGTGGCGTGTTCCCGGATGGTCAGGGTGTTCCCCGCCGCGCGGTAGGCGTTGTCGAGGAACGCCCGGTCGCCCGTGACCAGGAAGTGGTTCCACGCGGCGCTCACCCAGACGACCTGGTCCCACTGCTGGTCGTCCTGCTGCACCCGCAGGGCGCCGGCGGCGTCCTTGTCGACGACCGCCCAGAGCGTGTTCTTCGCCAGGGCCGGGGAGAGCAGGCTCGTCGCGTTCCAGCTGTTGATCGACGCGTCACGGGTCCAGGGCTGGTCGTACCCGCCGCCGGCGCGGACGATGCCGACGGCCGGGTCGAGCAGGCCGCTCTTGTCGTAGCGGGCGTCGTAGCCGATGGTGTTGGTACGCAGCAGGTTGTCCAGCGCGGCCGCGTAGGCGGTGCCGAACAGCGCTTGGCTACCGGGGTTGGCGAACTCGAGCGACGGTGTCGCGGCCGCCGCCGTGGCCGGAGCGGCACCGGCGACGTTGCCGCACGCGGTCGTCAACGCCAGGAGCACGAGAGCGATGCGCCGACCGGCCGTACGTGTGTGCCTCATGCCGTGCACCTTCCCCGGTGCCGGGCCCGCCGGACCGAAAGCCCATTGCACCACGGAATCCCGCCCGTGCGGAGAGCAGGCGAAGATCCTGTCCGCTCTTGTCAGTGACTAACTCACTGGCCGTCGATCAGCTCCGCGAACCGCTCGGGGCTGACGTTGCCGCCGCTGATGATCACGCCGACCCGGCCCGGCGCCGTGACCTGCCCGCCGATCAGCGCGGCGATGCCCGTCGCGCCACTGGGTTCGGCGACGAGCTTCAGGCGCTCGAACAGGAACCGCATCGCCTCGCGGATGGCGTCGTCGCTGACCAGCGCGATCTCGTCGACCAGGTGCCGGTTGATGGAGAAGGTGAGCTCACCGGGGATTTCGGCGGCCTGGCCGTCGGCGATGGTGCGGGGCACGGGGATCGCGACGCGTTCCCCGGCGGCCAGGGACCGCTTCGTGTCGTCGCCCGCGGCGGGTTCGACGCCGACGACTCGGATACCGGGCTGCAGCGCCTTCGCGGCCGTCGAACTGCCCGCGATCAGGCCACCGCCGCCGACCGGGACGACCAGGGTGTCCAGCGTTCCCGCTTCCTCCAGCAGTTCCAGGGCCGCGGTGCCCTGGCCGGCGATGACGTGGGGGTGCTCGTAGGGCGGGATGAGCGCGAGCCCGCGCTCGGCGGCCAGTGCCTGGCCGATCGCGACCCGGTCGCCGGTGTAGCGGTCGTAGGTGACGATCTCGGCGCCGTATCCGCGCGTCGCGTCCACTTTGGACTTCGGGGTGTCCTCCGGGACCAGGATCACCGCGCTGCTCCCGAGTTCGCGCGCGGCGAGCGCGACGGCCTGGGCGTGGTTGCCCGAAGAGTAGGCGGCGACGCCCTTGGCCAGCTGCTCCGGCGCGAGCCGGGAGACGGCGTTGTACGCGCCGCGGAACTTGAAGGCGCCGATGCGCTGCAGGTTCTCGCACTTGATCAGGACTTCGGCGCCGACGAGGTCGTCGAGGGTGCGGGAGCGCACCACCGGCGTCCGGTGCGCGACGCCGGCCAGGCGGGCGGCGGCGTCGCGGATGTCTTCGAGGGTCACGGTCATGGTGCTCCTTGGGCGCGGATGTCGGAGAGGTAGTTGTAGGCGGAGGCACGGGAGATCCCGATGCGGGCGGCGACCTGCGGGACCGCGCGCCGCACGGCGAAGACCCCGCGGTCCTGCAGGCTGCGGAACAGGTCGAGCCGTTCGTCGCGGCTGAGCGCGGTCCACGGTTTGTTCAGGCGCAGCTGGTGCTCGTCGACGATCGCGTCGATCACGGCCTCGACGTCGTCACCGAAGGTGGTCGTCGGCGTTTCGGTGGTCGTGCCGACGTCGGCCAGCTCGCCGACCAGGGTGCGCAGCTGCCCCAGCGCGGTGACGTCGAGGTTCACGCACAGCGCGCCGAACACCGAGCCGCCGCTGTCGCGGACCAGCATCGTCGACGACTTCACCAGTTTCCCGGAAGCTGTGCGGGTGACGTAGTTCAGCTGGTCCTCGGCCGCGTCACCGCGGGCGAGCAGACCCATGCCGATCTCGCTCATCGACCCGCCGACGGTGCGTTCGGTGACCGAGCCGGCGATCGCGACGACGGAGGCGTCCGGCTGCCGGAAGTCGTGCACGACGACCTCGCAGAACGAGCCGAGCGTCGCGGCGATGCCGTCGGCGACCGGGGCGAGCGCGGCGAGAATCGCGTCCTGCTCAGACATCGCGCGCCAGCGCTTCGACCTCGACGGCGGCACCGTAAGGCAGCGACGCCACCCCGACGCAGGTGCGCGCGGGCCGGGGTTCGGCGAAGAACCGCTCGTAGACCGTGTTGAGGCCGGGGCGATCGGCGATGTCGGTCAGGTAGGCCACGACCTTGACCACGTCGGACCGGCTCGCGCCCACGGATTTCAGTGCGGCGTCGAGGTTGTCGAAGGCCTGCGCGCATTCGGCGTCGAACCCGCCCGGCACCAGCTCGCCGGCGTCGGTCACGCCGAGCCGCCCGGACACGGAGACCAGATCGCCACTGCGGAAGGCGGCGGGGTAAGGGTGCTCGCTCGTCATGGACTTACTGTATATCGGCTGGACGAATCGTCCAGATGGCGTGCGTCACCCCCTCGGCCGATCAGCTCCTTACTGGAGCGGCCGCCTCACTGGAGTACTAGCCGACACACAACCTTCTCAGCCAGCCGCCGGAGTTCGCTGGCCGCCGCTACTCGTACCAGCCCAGCCAGCCGCCCGAATTCATCCGCCACCGCAGGTGCGGCGGTGCCGAACCCGCCGCGCGAGGTCATTGAACGGGAGCACCAGCCGGTTCAGCCGCCACCGCGGGCGAGGCATTGCTGAGCCTGCGGTGTGCGGCAACGTCACCGCGGTCCTAACTGTTCGCACCGGCCCCCAGTTGCTCGGCCAGCCGCTCCAACTCGGCTGCCACTGCGGGCGAGGCGTTGCTGAGTCCACTGTGGACAGCCGTCGGGCTCCGCAGGAAACGCCGGACCACCGCCACCAGCAGCGGCTCCGGTAGCACCTGCAACGCGACGAAGCCGCGAGGGACCGGCGGTCCCGGCATCGCGGCCAGGTAGTGGCGTACGCGGCGGATCATGGTGCGGATCGCGGCTGGGTCGGCGGACAGCGGAAGCGGGCCGCCCGCGGTCTGGGAGGCTTGCTCCAGGGGTACCGCGAACGCGGCGTGCGTGTGGTGCCAGGCTTCCATGCGCGGCTCGGCCTTGGCGTTGATGCCTGCGGCGCGGAACGTCCGCACGATCCGGTCCAGTCGCGGCGTGGTGCGGCCGCCGGGTTCGCCGATCGGCATGGGGAAGCGGCGGGTCAGCAGGCTTGGCACGCGGTAGCGGACCACGTCGCCGTCCATCGTGCCGCCCGCGGTGGGGGCGCCGAGCAGCACTCGGCCGGGGCCGAGCACCGCGGTCAGCGGCTCCGTGCCGCCGGCCCAGCTGAGCAGGAACAGTACGTCGCCGCGGACTGCGGTGAGGGCCTCGAGCGCCGCGTCCACCTGGTGGGCGCGGACCATGACGGCGATCAGGTCGTACCCGCCGTCCGGGTGCTCGACCACCGGCACCGGCACCCGCCTGACCTCCGGGCTGTCCCCCTCGGCGAGCAGCACGCCGCCGTGCCGGCGCAGGGCGGCCAGCCGCTCGCCCCGGGCGAGGAGCGCGACCTCGTGCCCGGCCTCGTGCAGCCGGACGGCGAACTGGCTTCCGAGCACCCCGGCGCCGTAGACCAGCAGTTTCATGGTGACCCCATCCGTCATTCATACGTTCGTTTGAATCATACGCCTGTACGATACGCCCGTGACGCCACCGGACACCCGCACCCAGCTCCTCGACGCGGCGGAGCACCTCTTCGCCGAGCGCGGCTTCCACGGCGCCTCCATCCGCGCGATCACCGACCTCGCCGGCGCGAACCTGGCCGCCGTCGGGTACCACTTCGGCTCGAAGGCGCAGCTGCTGACCGCCGTCGTCCTCCGGGTGGTCGAGCCGATCAACGCCGCGCAGTCCGCCGGGCTCGACAAGCTGCTCGCCCGGACGCCGGACCCCGAGGTCACCGAGCTGGTCGAGGCGTTCGCCGGGCCGCTGTTCGACGAGATGGCGACGGCCGACGAGGGCGGCGCGCGGAAGTCCCGGCTGATCATGCGCATCCTCGGCGACCCGGCCGAGGAGATGCGCGAGTGGCCCGGCCCGGCCGAGGACACGGTCCGCGACCGCTACCTGGCGGCCTTCGCGCACGCGCTGCCCGCCCTTTCCGCGAACGAGCTGTGGTTCCGGATCCGCGGGATCCTCGCGGTGGCGGCCGTGGACCGGGTCGACGTCCACAATGGACAGCCGCCGCCCGGCCGATCTTCGGCCGCGGCCCGGCGCTGGGCGATCACGTTCCTGACGGCGGCGATGAGCGCACCCCCGACCGGGACCTGACGGCCCGGCACAGCAGACTCACTACGCCCGGGCCTCGACCGCCGGAGCCACCCAGGAGCCGTCCACCGGAATCCCCGCGGCCGCCGCGATCCGGTCCCGGGACTCCAGCACCCGCGCACGCAACGCCGGCAGGTCCACACCGAGCAGCCGCCCATCCCGCTTGACCGCTTTACCGGCGACGAAGACGCTGTCCACCAACCCGGGATGCCCCGCCGCGACGATCGAGCCCACCGCGTTGCTCACCGGGAAGATCGACGGGTCCTCGGCGTCGAGCAGGACCACGTCCGCGTCCTTGCCGACGGTGAGACTGCCCGTCCGGGCCTCGCGGCCGCACGCGCGGGCGCCGTCCAGCGTGGCGAACTCGAGGAAGTCCCGCGCGGTCAAGCCGCCGTCCACTCCGCGCTGCACGGCGAAGGCCGTACGCATCGCGCCGAACATGTCGCCGCCCGCGGACGGGCAGTTGTCGGCCGACAGGGACGGGCGGATCCCGGCGGCCAGCATGCGGCCGGTCTCGGGCCAGCCGAAGCCCATCTTCAGCTCGACGTCCGGGCTGATCGACACCGAACAGCCCGCGTCGGCCAGCATCGCCACCTGATCGCCGGACAGACCATTGCCGTGGACGATGGTCGTGCGGTCGTCGAGCAGCCCCCGCGCCCGCATCCCGGCGATCGGGCGGCGGCCGCCGGGCCAGCCGGCGGCGCCGTGCACGTGGACGCTCACCCGCAGCCCGAGTTCCCGCGCCAGCGCGACATCGGCGGCAGTGGTGTCCATTGTGGTCAGTTGCGGCCCGCGCAGGCCCAGCGCCATGTCGTCGCCGGGCACCAAAGACCGCACGCGCTCGATCTCGGACGCGTCTCCAACGCAGTAACAGAACACCGAATGACCGGGCGCCTCCCGCAACGCCTCGATCGCGGCGTCGGCGTTCTCCGGGCGCTCGGAGCAGTGGAACCAGTCGAGCAATGTCGTCACGCCCGAACCGACGGCCTCGATCCGGCCGAGCAGGTTGCCCAGGTACACGTCTTCGGGGCGGTAGTGCGGTTTGAGCACGCCGTGCATCGCGACGCGGTTCTGGTCGAACGTCCAGTCCGCGCCGAGGCCGCGGAACGCGGTCGGCCAGGTGTGCCGGTGGGTGTCGACGAACCCGGGCAGCACGATCTTGCCCGTGGCGTCGACGATCTCGGCGCCGTCCGCCTCGACCGCAGCGGCCACCGCGGCGATCCGGCCGTCCTCGATGAGCACGTCGCCCCGCGCGAGATCACCGATCGCCGGGTCCATGCTGACGACCGTGCCGCCCCGCAGCAGGGTTCTGGTGTGCAGCGTCATGAGATCCCCTCACTAGAAGTTGACGCGTCAACTCTAGGACCGTCGAGTTGATGCGTCAACTTCGGCTGGTTATGCTTCCGCCATGGCCGAGCCCCGCACGCTGGAACCCGAAGAGTGGGAGTTCTGGGACACCTGGATGCGGGCGCAGCGCCTGCTCGCCCGGGAGCTCGACCGCGGCCTGCAGGACGACTGCGGCATCTCGAAGGCCGAGTTCAGCGTGCTGGTCAGCCTGTGGCGGGCGCCCGGCCGGGAGCTGCGCGTCGGCGAGCTGGCCGACGCGCTCGACTGGGAGAAGAGCCGCGTCTCGCACATGCTGACCCGCATGGAGAACCGCGGCTTCGTGGAACGGACCTCGTCCGGCACCACCGGCCGCCGCACCGGGATCGGCCTGACCACCGAGGGCGGCCGGGTCGCGCGGGACGCCATCGCACACCACGCGGGCAACATCCGCCGCCTCTTCTTCGACTCGCTGACGCCCGACCACGCCGCGACCCTCCGGGCCTGGAGCGAGCAGCTGATCACCCGCGTCGAGGGCGGCGAAGTCCCTTAGACCTGGTCTCGAAACTCGGCGTGTCGCCAGGTGAACCAACGGCCCGCCCCTGGCTCCGCACCGCCCGCCGGTGGACCCGGCCCGACGGACCGGAGGTCTGTCAGAGAGACTGGGGGCCAGTGCCCGCCCTCTCGACCTGGAGTCTTTGATGCCGCAAGGAACCGTCCGCTGGTTCGACGCCGAACGGGGTTTCGGCTTCCTCGCGCCCGAGGACGGCTCGCCGGACGTGTTCGTGCACGCCTCCGAGATCGTCGGGGACGGCGGCGCGAAACTGCTCCGCGAGGGTCAGGCCGTCGTGTTCGAGGCCGGCGAGAACGACCGCGGGCCCGAGGCGCTGCGCGTTCGCGTCACCGCCGATGCGGCCACCGGCAGCACCGTGGGCCTGCTCGGCACCGTCACCTGGTACGAGCCGGGCAAGGGGTACGGCTTCGCGTCGCCGGACGGCGGCGGCGCCGATATCTTCGTGCACAGCTCCGCCATCGTGACCGGCGGCGTGGTCACCGAGGGACAGCGGGTGGCCTTCCTGATCGTCGACGGCGAGCGCGGCCCGCAGGCCGGGCACGTGATCCCGCTGGGAGCAGGGGCCGGCTCACCCGCTGCGGCCGGTATCGCGGACGGTGCCGACGGCACGGTGGCCTGGTACGACGAGGACAAGGGCTTCGGCTTCATCAACCCCGACTCCGGCGCCGGGGACGTCTTCGTTCACGCCCGGGCCCTGGCCGAGGGGCTGACGTGGCTCGCGGAGGGTGACCGCGTCGCCTACGAGGTGGCCAGTGGAGACAAGGGCCCGCAGGCCCGCGACGTGCACCTGGTCCGCGGCGCCGAGCCCCAGACGGCGCCGCAGCGGTCGGCACCTGCCGCGGCCGCAGGGCCGGCGGCGCGGGACGTGCCCGTACGAGGCGGCGAGGGCGTCGTCGCGCGCTACGACGACGACCGCGGCTTCGGCTTCATCACCCCGGACGCAGGCGGCGACGATCTCTTCGCCCACGCGTCCGTGATCATGGGGTCCGAGCCGCTGCAGAAGGGTGACCGGGTCCGGTACGCGGTGCGTCAGAGCGACCGGGGCCCGCAGGCCGACCGCATCGAACGCCTCTGACGAGGCGGCCCCACCGATGGCTGCTCACTTCCCCGGTGACGGGCCCCGTGCCGACCCGAGGACCTGCTCCGCGCTCGGAAGCTCACCAGTCACCCCCACCCGACGACACAGAGATCAGGGGTTCGATCAGTTCCCAGAGCCGGTCTTCGACCCGCTTCAGTTTTGAGACCAGGTCTTAACGCGACTTGGCCCGCAGGTGCAGCCGCTCCCCCTGCTTGCCGAACAGGCTGAGGATCTCCGCCGGGCGCCCGTCGACCGCGCCGAACCAGTGCGGCAGCCGCGTGTCGAACTCCGCCGCCTCGCCCGGGCCCAGCGTCATGTCGCGGTCGGCCAGGACCAGCCGCAGCCGCCCCGAGAGCACGTACAGCCACTCGTAACCCTCGTGGACCTGGGGATCCGGCTCCCCCGTCTCCGGTTCGAGGATCATCTTGAACGCCTGCGGCGCGCCCGGCTGGCGGGTCAGCGGCAGCACCGTCATCGTCGCGCCGTTGTGGCGCGGGATGCGGCGGGCCGTCAGGCGGACGCGCGGGTCGCCGACCTCCGGGGCGCCGACCAGCTCGTCCAGCGGGACCTGGTGCGCCTGCGCGATCGGCAGCAGCAGCTCCAGGCTCGGCTTCCGCTGTCCGGCCTCCAGGCGCGACAGCGTGCTCTTCGAGATGCCCGTCGCCTCCGACAGGTCGGCGAGAGTGACGCGCCGCTGCGTGCGCACCCGCTTGAGCCGGGGGCCGACCTCGGCCAGGGCCTGGTTGATCGCGTCCGTCATGCCCTCCAGGAAACCCCTTCGTCCCGGAAACGGCAACATTTGTTGTCGAATTCGCGACGTCCGGGTCATGGTGGGCGCATGAGCGAAAACAGCAGGTACGACGTGGTGGTGGTGGGTGGCGGCGCCGCGGGACTCAACGCCGCCCTGATGCTCGGCCGGGCGCGCAGGCGCGTCGCGGTCGTCGACGGCGGTGCGCCGCGCAACGCCCCCGCCGCCCACATGCACGGCTTCCTCTCCCGCGACGGGCTCCCGCCGGGCGAGCTCCTCAAGATCGGCCGCGAAGAGCTCCTGGGCTACGGCGTCGACCTGATCGACGACGACGTCGAGCGCCTCGAGCCCGGGTTCACGCTGCGGCTGGCCGGCGGCCGCGAGCTGAGCGCGCGGCGCGTCCTGTGGGCCACCGGGGTCCACGACGACCTTCCCGATATCCCGGGCCTGCGCGAAAGCTGGGGCACCGACGCGGTGACCTGCCCCTACTGCCACGGTTACGAGGTGCGCGACCAGCCGCTCGGCGTGCTCGGCACCGAGCCCGCGAGCGTCGAGCACGCCCTGCTCGTCCGCCAGTGGTCGCCGGACGTCGTGTACTTCGCCCACACCGCGCCACCGTCCGAAGAGGACCGTGAGCGGCTCGACGCGCGGGGCGTCCGGGTCGTCGAAGGGACGGTGACCGGGGTGCGCCGCGAGCACGGCGCGATGACCGGCGTCGAGCTGGGCGGCCGGTTCGTGCCGCGGGTGGCGCTGTTCATCCGCACCCGGACCGTGCCGCACGACGCGCCGCTGCGCGCCCTCGGCTGCGCGGTCGAGGCCGACGTCGTCAAGGTCGACGCCGGCGGGCAGACGAGCGTCCCCGGCGTGTGGGCGGCGGGCAACGTCGTGGACGCGCGGGCCACCGTGATCATCGCCGCGGCGCAGGGCGCGGCGGCCGCGGGCATGCTCAACCACGACCTCGTCACCGAGGACGTCCGCGACGCCGTCGCCGCGTTCGGCGGGTTCACGCCGGCCGCGGAACGCGCCGCCGCGGCCGCGCGCTGACCTGGTGTTCGCGGGCCGCGCGTGCCAGGCTCGGCCCGTGCGCCCGACCCTCTACGACTTCGCCGGCGGGGAACCCGCGTTCCTCGCGCTGGCCGCCGCCCACCACGAACGCTGCCTGGCCGACCCCGAGCTGAACCACCCGTTCTCGCACCCGGGGCAGAACCCGAGGCACGTGGAGCGGCTGGCCTGGTACTGGGGCGAGGTCATGGGCGGCCCGCCGCGGTTCTCGGCCGAGTGCGCCGACCACTCGGCGATGCTCCGGATGCACGCCGGCAACGGCGACATGAGCGACCTCGGCCGCCGGTTCGTCGACTGCTTCGTGCGCGCCGCCGACGACGCCGAACTGCCCGCCGATCCCGAGTTCCGCGCCGCGCTGCGGTCCTACATGGAATGGGCGGTGGCCGAGGTGCTGACCTACCCGGGACCGGCCGAGGAAGTGCCCGCCGACCTGGCCGTCCCGCGCTGGTCGTGGAACGGGTTGCAGACCTTGTACTGAGCCGATCGTTACTGATCCGGCCACAGTCACGGCCGAACAACTTCCCCGGCAACGGTTACCCGCCGCTGCAGCGGTCGGCCTACTTTTGGCCGGATCAGTAACGCCCGGGGCGGCCCCGGCGTCTTGTTGGCAACGACTGGCTGTGGAGGTCCGTCGCAGAGCCGTCCCGGGCGTGTTTCCCCCCAACCCGCCCGGGCCGGTTCGTCCACCGGGCGCCGCGTCCGAAACCCGCCTGCCCCCGCCGCGCATGCCCGGCAGACTGGGCACCATGGCCGACACCTTCACCGGGCTCCTGGACCGGTTCCTCTTCGCCAGCAAGGGTTTCGAACACCACCTGCGCACGGTGGCGCCGGACGGCTGGCACGCGCCGACCCCCTGCACCGAGTGGGACGTCCGGCAGCTGGCCAACCACATGACCCGCGGCAACCTGAACTACGTCGGCCTCGTGCACGGCGCGACCCGCGAGGAGTTCCTGGCTCTACGGGACGAGGACGCGCTCGGCGACGACCCGGTCACGGCGTTCACCGCGTCGGTCACCGCCTGCGCGGACGCCTTCGCCGGGAGCGGCGCGCTGGACCGCGTCGTCGACTACCCGATGGGCGCGCTGACCGGGCGGCAGGCGCTGGCGGTGCGGACCGCCGACAGCGTCGTCCACACCTGGGACCTGGCCCGCGCCCTCGGCGCCGACGACACGCTCGACGCCGACCTCGTCGCGTGGGTCGGCGACGGGTACGACGACATCTTCGCCGGGCTCGCGGTGGACCGCTTCTTCGCCGGTCAACCGGCCGTCCCGCCCACGGCGTCGCGCCAGGACCGGCTGCTCACGCGGTTCGGCCGGGATCCCCGCTGACCGGGCAGTCCAGCCGGTCCGCCAGCTCGGTCAGCGCCTGGCCCAGCGGCCGGTCCACCCGCACCGTCGCGTAGCGGTCGCCACGGGTCTCGCCGTGGTTGACGATCACCACCGGCTTGCCCGCGTTCGCCGCGTGCCGGACGAACCGCAGGCCGGACATCACGGTCAGGGACGAGCCGAGGACGACCAGCGCGTCGGCGTCGTCGACCAGCCGGAAGCACTGCTCGACGCGCGGGCGCGGCACGTTCTCGCCGAAGAACACCACGTCGGGCTTGAGCACGCCGGACACGCAGTCCGCGCACGGCACCAGGCTGAACCGGCGCACGACGTCCTCGGGCAGCTCGACGTCGCCGTCCGGGTTGATCCGGGTCGCGGTGCCTTCGAAGCCCGGGTTGGCCGCGCGCAGCCGCCGGTCCAGCTCCCCGCGCGGGCTCGTGCGGCGGCAATCGAGGCAGATCACGCGGTCGAGGCTGCCGTGCAGCTCGACGGCATCCGCGGTGCCCGCCGCCTGGTGCAGCCCGTCGACGTTCTGGGTGATCACGCCGGAGACGAACCCGCCGTCGCACAGGGCGGTCACCGCGCGGTGACCGTCGTTCGGGTCGGCGCGGGCGATCGTGCGCCAGCCGAGGTGGCTGCGCGCCCAGTAGCGCTGCCGGCCGGCGTCGCTGGTGACGAACTCGTCGTAGGTCATCGGCGTGTGGCGGCGCAGGCTGCCGCCTTCGCCGCGGTAGTCGGGGATCCCCGACTCGGTGGACAGCCCGGCGCCGCTCAGCACGGCGACCCGCCGCCGGGAGACGACGTCGGTCAGCTCGTCGAGGCTGGACGTCCGCGGCAGCGGCGCGTCCGCCGAAGTCCAGGTCAGGGTGGGCCGGGTCCGCACCGGACCAGCCTACGTGGACTTCTCGAACCAGTGGTCGGCGTAGTGCTCGTCGTTGAACGCCGGGACCTCGCGGTAGCCGGCCGCGCGGTACAGGCCGATCGCCTCGGCGAGCGCGCGGTTCGTCTCCAGCCGCAGCGTGCGGACGCCGTTCGCGGCCGCGTGCGCCTCCAGCTCGCCCAGCAGCCGCCGGCCGAGCCCGAGGCCGCGCGCCGACGGCGCCACCCACATCCGCTTGACCTCCGCGGGCGCGCCGTCGTGGAACTTCAGCGCACCGCAGCCGACCGGCTCGCCGCGGAGCGTGGCCACCAGCAGCACCCCGGCGGGCGGGGTCATCTCGTCGTCGGCCGCGGGGTTGCTGCGCTCCGGCTCGAAGCCGCCGTCGAACCGCCGGGCCAGCTCCGCGAAGTACTCCCCCAGGCAGAACCGGGCGTCCGGGTGCCCGGGCAGGCGCGCGTCGACCGTGACGGCCGACGCCGTCAGGAGCCGCTCGACCTCGGCCATCGCGGCCACGAGCCGGGTGCGCTGCCCCTCGGACAGCGGTTCGAGGATCGCGGTGGCCGAGGCGTCGGAAAGCTCGTCCAGCGTGCCGCGCTCGGCGAGCCCGGCCTCGGTCGGGCGCGCGACGCGGACCCGGCCGTCGTCGCCGCTGCGCTCGACGCGGACGAGGCCGTCCTGCTCCAGCGCGCGCAGCAGCCTGCTGAGGTAGCCGGAGTCGAGGTCGAGCCGTTCCCGCAGCTCCCGGACGTCGCGCCCGGCCTCGCCGAGCTCCCACAGCACGCGCGCCTGCCCGAGCGGCCGGGCGCGGGCCAGGAACGCGTCCTCGAGCGCGCCGATCCGCTGGGTGACGGTCCGGTTGAACCGCCGCACGCCGTCCACCAGGTCCCGGTCCATTCTCTGACTGTAGTCAGCGATCCTTCCGCACGTGTGCCTGCACGTGCCGCGACTCTTCGTCGGCAAGGTTCCCGGAGATCCACCCGCCCTGGTGTCGGCGAGGCCCGCTTCCGGTGAAAATCCGCCGCCGCGGGCACGGCCCGTACCGGCGGGAACCGCCCCATGGGCGGGTTTGGTCACCCGGTCCCGGTGCGCAGTCCTCGGAAGTCGGAGAACCGTCCATCGAGGAGGTTGTGATGTTCCGGAAAATGGTGGCCTGCGCAGCGGCGGCACTGGCGCTCGTCCCGGTGGTGTCCACGCCCGCGTACGCGTCCCCCGCGGACCTCTATCCCGCGCAAGTCCTCCAGCTGACCAACAGCAACCGGGTGCAGAACGGGTGCAAGCCGCTCACCGCCGACCCGCAGCTCGCGGTGGCCGCCCAGGCGCACAACGACGAGATGGCCCAGTACCGCTACTTCAGCCATACCGGCCGCAAGGGCGAGAACCCCGCGGCGCGGATCACCGACGCCGGCTACCGCTGGGCGCAGTGGGCCGAGAACATCGCCGCCGGCCAGCGCACGCCCACCGCGGTCGTCGACGCGTGGATGCACAGCCCGGTGCACCGGGCCAACATCCTCGACTGCTCGCTGCGCGAGATCGGCATCGGCTACAGCCTCGATTCGGCGAAGAAGGCGTACTGGACGCAGGACTTCGGGACGCCCCGGACGTAGCTCAGCCGAGCACCGGCCGGGTGCTCTCGAAGTGGATCGGCAGGGTGTACAGCCCGCGCGCCCGGTGGCCGGGCAGCCAGCCGTGGAAGTAGATCCGGTCCCCGGCGACGTCCGCGCCGCCGGGACCGTCCACGGCGGACCCCAGGCCGCCGGTCGTGAGCAGGTCACCGGCCTTGCGGTACGGACCGGCCAGCGCGGCCGAGACGGCGTACGAGGTGTGGTAGCTGGAGTCCGTGAACTTCCCGGCCGAGTACAGCAGCGTGTAACCGCCGGGGGTCTTCACCAGGCACGGTGCTTCGATGACGCCCTGCTCGGCGGGCGCGTCCACGCGCAGCAGCGTCCGGCGCCCGCCGACGAGCGTCAGGCCGGCGGGATCGACCTGCTGCAGCCAGATCGTGGACGCGCCGCCGGGGCCGTGAAGGCTCTTGTACAGCAGGTAGGTCGTGCCGCCGGTGTCGGTGAACGCCTGCGGGTCGATGTCGCTCCCGTCGCCGGGCCGGCAGACCAGCGGCCGGTCGCCCGCCGGCCGGTACGGCCCGGTGACGGCGCCGGCCACCGCGGCGCCGACGCACATGAAGCCGGTGGCGACCGCCGTCGCCGAGAAGTACATGAGCCACGAGCCGTCGGCCCGCCGCGAAACGTCCGGCGCCCAGTACGACGTCCCCTCGGCGGCCCAGGACGGGCGGGCGGCGAGCGCGTCCCCGGTGATCGTCCACGCCCCGGACGCGGACGACGCCATCGGGATCGAGCCGGCGGGACCGGCCGTGGCGAAGGCGACCTGCTCGCCCGGCACCACGCCGGGGTCCGGGAAGTCCTGGCCCAGCAGCAGATCCGGCGCCGGGCCCCGCCCCGCCGCGGGCAACAGCAGCACGGCCAGGAGACAGAGTGTCCACAGTGGACTTCGCAGGTTCATCGTCGGCTCCCCGGGCCGCGATGGTCGGTTCCGCCATGATCGAGGCAGGCCGGTTCCCCTGCCACCGTCGCGGTTTCCGGGCCGCCGCCGCGCTGACGGTCCGCGACCGGGCGGACGTACCCCGGGTCCCCCGAGCCGGGAACGGGGAGACCCCCGTCCGGCCCAATCGGCCGCGCCCGCGGGGACCGCCCGTGACGCAAACCCGGCCGTCTCACACTTTCCATCGAACCCGCCCCGCCACCGCCCGGATCGCGTAGTCTCCTCACGCCCGGTGACGAAGGGGAGGAAACGCGCGTGAGCTGGCAGTTCGGGCCGTACCGGGTGGAGTCCCTGATCGCCCGCGGCGGGATGGGCGAGGTCCTGCGGGCCTACGACACCCGCCACGACCGCGTCGTCGCGCTGAAGCTGCTCGCCCCGGAGTTCGCCGCCGACCAGGCGTTCCAGGAGCGTTTCCGGCGCGAGGCGCACGCGGTGGCGCGGCTGCGGGAGCCGCACGTCATCCCGATCCACGCCTACGGCGAGATCGACGGGCGGCTCTACCTCGACATGCGCCTGGTCGAGGGCGACGACCTCGGCACCCGGCTCACCGCGGGCGGGCCGCTGCCGGCCGCCGACGCCGTCGACGTCGTCGGCCAGATCGCGCAGGCACTGGCCGCCGCGCACGCCGAAGGCCTGGTGCACCGGGACGTCAAGCCGTCGAACGTGCTCGTCGGGCCGACCGGGTTCGCCTACCTCGTGGACTTCGGCATCGCCCGCGCCGCGGGCCTCAGCACCGAGCTGACCGCGACCGGCGGCGCCGTCGGCACCCTCGACTACATGGCGCCGGAACGGTTCACCGACGCGCCCGCCGACCACCGCGTCGACGTCTATTCGCTGGCCTGCGTGCTGCACCAGTGCCTGACCGGCAGCAAGCCGTTCGCGGCGACGACCGCCGCGGCCCTGATCGGCGCCCACCTCCACCAGCCGCCGCCGCGGCCGAGCGAACTGCGGCCCGGCCTGCCCGCGGCGTTCGACGACGTCGTCGCGCGCGGCATGGCGAAGGACCCGGCGGAGCGGTTCGGGACCGTCGCGGAACTCGCCGGCGCCGCGCGGGCCGCGCTCGGCGGCACGAGCCCGGTCCCCTCCCCCGCACCGCCGACCCGGCAGGCGACGCGGACGGTACCGCCGCCCGACACGGTGGTCACGCGGAGTTCGAAGGCGCCGTGGCTGGTCGCCGGGGTGGCGGTCCTCGCCCTGGTGGCCGTCGGCGTGTGGTTCGTGGTCGAGAAGTCGTCGTCGCAGGCCGGGGCGACGCCGAGCCCGTCGGCGCCGTCGTCGACAACGCCGCCGCCGACGTCCAGTTCACCGACCTCGAGTGCACCGCCGCCGGTGACGACCACCCAGGTGACCGTGCAGACCTCGGTCGTCTCCAGCGCCGACCTCGGGCTGGCGACCCCGCTGAGCACCCCCGCGTGCGACGGCTCCTACGTCGTGGTGCTCGGCTCCGCGATCACCCCGGCCCGCTACCGCGCCGACGTCCAGCAGTTCCTGACCGCCCACCCGGGCGCGCACTACCTGCACACGCCGAGCACCGGCTGCGGCTCGCTGCGCCAGCAGGTGAACGGCGCCGACGTGTACGCCATCTACGACGGGCCGTTCCCCGCCAAGGAGAGCGCGTGCGCACGGCGGTCCGGAGCCGCCTACGTCAAGAAGCTCGACAACACGACGTCGCCGGCCACGGTCGTCACCTGCTGACGAACGGGCCGTCCCAGACCGACTCCGCGTCCACAAAGGACTGAAGGAGCGTGGTCAGGGTGGTGTCGCCGCGGGCGTTCAGCTCCTCGGAGGCGATGCGCCGGGCGACCCCGGCGAGGAAGTCGGCGACCTGGACGCGGGCGTCGGACCGCGAGTCGACGAACCGCACCCCCGCCAGCCGGGGCCCGAGCGTGGCCTTGAGCTGCAGGACGCGCTCGGCGGTCAGCGCGAGCTGCTCGTCGTGCACCACGGCGACCGGGGTGCCGCCGGCGCTCCAGTGCCGGATGGTGCGGAGCACCGCGGGCACGAGCGGATCCAGCACCGGCACGACGCTCGGGTCCTCGGCCAGCCGGGCCCGGTAGGCGGCCACGCGCTCGCCGCCGTCGCGGAAGCGGCCCATGATCTCGCCGGCCTCGCCCGGGGTCCCGGCGAGCTCGCCGACCAGGGTGAAGAACTCGGCGGGTGACGTCGTCAGGCCGCGGCGCGGGTTGAGCCGCAGCACGCTGGTGAAGGCCGCCAGGAAGAAGTCCCAGCGGGCGCCGAACGCCGCCCGGCCGCCGCGGTGCAGCGTGCGGGCCATGGCGTCGGTGCCGGGCTCGGCCAGCAGCGTCACGGCGGCCCGCACGGCGAAGAACGTCTTGTCGGTCAGGTGCACGTGGCCGCGGCCGGCGAGCGGGCCCGCCGGGTCGAGCAGCCATTCGAGCACCGGCCGGTGCTTGGCGCGCAGCAGGTGGTTGGCCTTGTACTCCTCGGCGGGCGAGCCGATGCGGCGCCGGATCTCCCGCACGCAGGCGCGGGCCTCGTCCGGCGTCATCCGGATCCCGGCGTGCGCGAAGACGTCCGTTTCGCCGCCGACGAGGTTCTCCCCCTCCGAACCCGACTCGTCGCAGGCGATCTCGACCGGGTTCACCCGCCCGATGGTGCCAGACGGGCCGGGCCGCGGCGAGCCCATTACCTGGGCGAAGCCTCGCGCACGGGGCAGCGGAGGCACATAATGCGTCCCGGTCACGGTTGGGCGACGACGGCTAACGAGCACGCGCCCTCCGGAGACTCGAGGAGCAGGTGTTGGGAGGCGCGGATGGCCACGGACCACGGGCCGGCCCGGCTGGCCCTGGCGGCGGCCGTGGTCGCGCTGCTGCTGGGCGGCGGCGGGGTGCTGGTGCAGCAACGGCTGGCGGCCGCCGGCGACGCGTCCGAGGTGACCGGGGCCGGCGGCGCCACGCTCAGCGTCGGGGACATCGAGGTCGTCGTGCCCCCGGACGCCGTCGTGGCCGGCACCCGGCTGTCCGCCCACGCCGCGCCGGAGCCGGGTGCCCTGACCCCGGCGGCGCGCCGGACCGGCGGCGGCGCCGAGCTGACCTTCGACGCCGGTGCGCGGCCGCGGCTGCCGGTCCAGGTGCGGATCCCGGTGCCCGCCGCACCGCCGCCCGGGTTCGCACCGGTCGTCGTCACCGCGAACGGGACGCGCCTCGCCCTCGCGACCTACGACGCCGCGAGCGGCAGGATCGTCGCCGACCTGGCACCCGACGGCGCCTTCTGGGGCGGGCTGCTCGACTTCGCCGCGCTCGGCCGCGGGGTCGGCCAGGCCGCGGCGGACCCGCCGGCGACGTGCCTCGGGCGCGCGGCCAGTTCGTCCGGCCTCACCGTCGAAGTCGGCGGGACGGCGGGCACCGACCCGCGGTCGCCGGTCCGGGCGTGCGTGACCGCGAACGGCGGCGGCGCGAGCGTCACCCTGACGTCGAACGCGCGGGTGCCCTACCGGCTCGTCGTGCCGCCGGGCTGGCCGGAGCCGACCGCCCGCACCGCGGCGCCGAGCACGTCCGCCGTCCAGCTGTTCCCGCAGCCCCGGTTCCACGACCTGCTCTGGCCCGGCGCGGGTGTCACCTACGACGTCGCCGTCACGCGGCTGCCGGCGACCCTCCGCGGCCAGGCCGATCCCGGCCCGTACCTCGGGCTGGTGCTGGCCTGGACGGCCCACCGCGCGGCCGGGCTCTTCGGCATGGCGCTCGACCGGCCCGGCCAGCTCGAGCAGGACCCGGGTGTGCTGGCCTGCGCGGCGGAGGCGGGCGCCGCGCACTACGCCGCCGAACGGCCGTTCGCCCAGGTCGCGGCGGAGACCTGGACGGCGCTCGCGGCGTGCGGCACGGCGGACGCGGGCGCGTTGCACAGCTTCCTGGCCGCCGGGATCGGCCCGTTGACCTCCTGGCTCGCGGACGCCGCGGGCAGCCCCGGCGTCGAGGTGCCGCTGACCGCGAGCCGCGGCACCGGGCGGTTCACGCAGGCCGTCGCCTACCGGGCGTGGACCGGCACGCGGGTCGCCGCCGGGATCCGGACCACGGCCGCGTCCGGCACCTGTCCGGCGGTGTCCGCGGTGACCGGCCGGCACGACGCCTACCGCTGCACGGCCGGCGACAAGGTGTACGACCCGTGTTTCGCCGCCACGGCGGCGAACGCGCGGCACCAGGTCGTCTGCCCGACGGCGCCGACCCGGGCCGTGCTGCTGTCCTACAGCGGCGCCCTGCCGTCACCGCCCGCGGCCGGCGGGATGGCCAGCCCGTTCCTGCTCACCCTCGAAAGCGGCCTGCAGTGCGGCGCCGCGCCCCCGCCCGCGCGCTACACCTGCACCGACGGCCGGACCGTGCTGTCCGGCGACCCGGACACCTCGACTCCACTGTGGACGGTCCCGGCGGGGGCCGCCCCGCCGGCGACGATCACGAAGGCCTACACCTAGGCCAGCGTGATCTTGCCGCCGGTGACCGTGACCGACTTCTTCTCCAGGGGCTGCGTCGCCGGCCCGGCCGCCACCGAGCCGTCGGCGATCTTGAACTTGCTGCCGTGGCAGGGACAGTTGATGGTGCCGCCGGAGACGGCGTCGACCGCGCAGCCCTGGTGCGTGCAGATCGCCGAGAAGGCGGCGAACGTGCCCGCCGCCGGCTGCGTCACCACGACCTGCTTGTCCGCGAACACCTTCCCGCCGCCGACCGGGACGTCACCCGCCGCGCCGAGCTCGGTGCCACTGCCCGCGGCGGGTTGCGGCGAGGACGTCCCGCCGCCGTAGGTGCTGCAGCCCGCCACCAGCCCGGCGCCCAGCACCGCGAGCGCCGTCCGGCGGCCCAGCGTTTCGTCGTCGCGCACGATCGTCCCCCTAGAAGGTCAAGCCGGATTGGGTGAAGAACCACAACGACGCGCTCAGCCAGAGCCCGACCAGCGCGGTGAAGACGAGCCCGCCGATGAGCGGGAGCGACCAGCCGGGCGCCCCGTCGCGGCGCAGCAGCAGCATCTTCACGACGAAGACGCCGTAGAAGAAGCAGCCCAGCAGCGAATGCAGCAGGACGCGGGTGTCGAACGACTGGAACCCGAGCGCGTAGAGGCAGTGCAGCGCCACCGGGATCGACACCAGGAACGCCAGGCGGCCCGACCAGCGGTGCACCGGCGAAACCCACGCGGGCGCGGTGCGCCCGAGCTTGCCGTACAGCACCAAGGCCGTGACGAGCTGCACGAGCGCCAGCACGACGACGACCGTGGCCAGCCACGCCTTCACCGACTGCGGGCTCGAGAAGCCCGCGACGTTCACCGCCACCCCGGTCGGGGTGTGCAGGTTGCCGTAGACGCCGAGCGCCACCGCCACGACGGCGCCGACCAGCAGCGGCACGAGGAGCACGGACCCGGCCCGGTTGCCGGCCGCGGGGGCGGTCATCAGAACTCACCCGATCCGTCGACGCCGCTGATCGGCTCGGCGACCACCAGGGCGCCCTCGACCGTCGCGGTCCGCTCCGCCGGGTCGAGCACCGGCGCGGCGGCGGACTGGTCGTCCGTCGTGAGGATGCCGACCTGGCTGCCGTCGGCCTGGACGATCCAGCCGGCCTTCGAGGCCTTGCCCCGCACCTTCGGCGCCGCCCGGTAGAGCCCGGCGGGCTTCTTGGCCGGTCCCGCGGTGAACCGCCACGTCTTGCCGCCCGCGGTGACCGAGCCGGTCACCGCCGTGGCGTCGTAGCTCCCGGTGAGGCTCGCGCCCTTGGGGCCCGTGAGGTCCAGCTTCCCGCCGGCCGTCACGCCCTGCAGCCAGGCTTCGACCTTTTTGCCGTCACAGACGTAGGCGATCGCGTGGCCGTCACGGATCGACACCGCGACCGACGCGCCGCCGCCCTCGACACGACCGGCGTAGTCCGCCCGCGCCGGCGCGTCGACGGTCTTCGCCGGCTGCGTCGAGGGCGGCGATGTCGTCACCGCCGGTGCCGTCGTGGGCGGCGCGCCCGCGGCGTTCGCGGCGCCGGCGACCGGCGTCGCGCCGGTCCCCGTCACCAGGTTGGTGATCCCGATCCCGCCGGCCAGCACGACCCCGGCGAGCAAGGTGAACAACGGCCCCGCACGTTTCATGGTCTTCCCCGCATCTCCCGACCCACCACCGTGCCCCTTAACACGGAAGCCGGGCCGAAGCGGCTCAAACGCTACGCGAGGAAAACAGCTATCGCTTAGCCCGCGCAACTGGTCGGTGCGTGGTTGACTGGCGCCATGCTGCCCTGGGACGGCGTTCTCGCCGGCCGGCTCGACCGGCACACCGTGAACTCCGCGCTGCTGCGCGGCAATCCGCTCGGCGACCCGCACGAGCGGCCGCTGTGGGTGTACGTCCCCCCGGGCTACGACGACGGCGCCGAGCGGTACCCGGTGGTGTACGTGATCCAGGGCTACACCGGGCACCTGGCCATGTGGGCCAACCGGACGCCGTTCCGGCAGCCGTTCCCCGAAACGGCCGATGCCGTGTTCGCCAATGGCGCACCGCCCTGCGTCGTGGTGTACGTCGACGCGTGGACCGCTTACGGGGGCTCGCAGTTCGTCGACTCGCCGGGCACCGGCCGGTACCACTCGTACCTGTGCGACGAGATCGTGCCGTGGGTCGACGAGCACTACCGCACCATCCCGGACCGCGAATCCCGGGCCATCACGGGCAAGTCGTCGGGCGGCTTCGGCGCGATGATCACGCCGATGCTGCGCCCGGACCTGTTCGGCGCGCTGGCCACCCACGCCGGCGACACGCTGTACGAACTCTGTTACGTCCCGGACTTCGGCGACGCGGTCCGCGCCCTGCGCGGCTACGACCAGGACATCCAGCGGTGGTGGGCGGACTTCCGCGCCCGCCCGGCGTTCACCAAGCCGGAGGACGGGAACCTGCTGCAGCTGATCGGTGTCTCGGCCTGTTTCTCCCCCGGCTCGGACGGCAAACCGGAGCTGCCGTTCGACCCCGCGACGGGCGTGCTGCGGCCGGAGACGTGGCAGCGCTGGCTCGACTGGGACCCGGTCCGGATGGTGCCGGACCACGCGGAGGCGGTCCGTTCCCTGCGCGCGGTCTGGATCGACGCGGGCACCCGCGACGAGTACCACCTCGACGTCGGCGCGCAGGCGTTCCGTGACCAGCTGGCGAAGGTGGGCGTCCCGGACGAGCGGGTGCATTTCGAGCTGTTCGACGCGGGCCACGCCGCGATCGACTACCGCTACCCGCTTTCCCTGGCCTGGCTGGCGGAACGGCTGGCCCGCTGAGCCCGGGACCGGCGGGCGACCACGTGCGGATCCGCCCGGTGCAAGTTCTCGTGAGTGGTTAGGGCGGTTCCAGCGTTCGGCCACCTACCGGAACACCGCCGGTCCGCGTCGAGCAGGCCCGGCACCCAGCCACGGCAGGCCAACCCACCGCACCAGAAGCCACACGCGCCACGCCGGTACCGCTCGTGAGTGGTTAAGGCGGTTAGAACCGCCCTAACCACTCACGAGAAGCCGCGGCAGACCGCCCACTGAGGTTTCGTACAGCCGCTAGGGTCGGGCCATGGTGACCGAGACCGACCTGGTGCTGCCCGACGGCCGGACGTTGCGCGTCCACGACACCGGCGGGCCCGCCCGGCTCACCGTCCTGTGGCACCACGGCACGCCCAACACCGGGACGCCGCCCGCGCCGCTCGTGCGGACGTCCCCCGATGTCCGGTGGGTGGCCTACGACCGGCCCGGTTACGGGACCTCGACGCCGGTGCCCGGGCGGGACGTCGCGAACGCCGCCGAGTGCGCCACCGCCGTCGCCGATGCGCTGGGGCTCGGCGAGTTCGCCGTGATGGGGCACTCGGGCGGCGGGGCGCACGCCCTCGCCTGCGCCGCGCTCCTGCCCGGCCGGGTCGTCGCCGCGGTGAGCGTTTCCGCCATGGCGCCGTTCGACGCGGCGGGGCTCGACTGGTTCGGCGGCATGGCCGCGGCGAGCGCGGCCTCCCTGCGCGCGGCCGCCGAAGGCCGTGCGGCCAAGGAAAAGCACGAGGCCACCGCCGCATTCGACCCGGGTATCTTCACGGCCGCGGACTTCGCCGCGCTCGAGGGTTCGCAGTCGTGGCTGAACGACGTCGTCCGCGCGGCCCAGGACGGCGGCAACGGCGGGCTGATCGACGACGACCTCGCGTACGTCACGCCGTGGGGCTGCGATCCGGCGTCGATCACCGCGCCCCTGCTGGTGCTGCACGGCGAAGACGACCGGCTGATCCCCGCGACGCACGGCGCGTGGCTCGCCGAGCACTGCCCCACCGCGGAGTTCCGGGCCTACCCAGCCGAGGGGCACCTGTCCGTGCTCGACCACGCCGCCGACGCCCTTGAGTGGCTCGCGCACCGCTGATCAGGTCAGCACCAGCGCGGCGACCACCGGCGCCATGTACATCAGCGGGAAAGCCAGGTGCGCGTACGACTTCGCCCGCGCGACCGTGATGACGGCGCCGGTGAAGTACAGCACCAGCCCGATTCCGGCGGCGACGCCGATCACCGGCACGAACAGGCCGGCGACGAGCCCCACCGCGCCGGCGGCCTTGGCGGTGCCGAGCCACGGCCACCACGAGCGGGGCACGCCGTACTCGGCGAGCGGCTCGACGACCCACTTCGCGTGGGTGAAGACCGAGCAGGCCGAGAACCCGGCCATGGCGGCACCGAGGATGCTGACGATCAGGTAGGCGGTGGACATCGGGGCTCCCCAAGGGTTTCCGGCCCCCGGGGTTCGGGGGTCCGTCACCTGCTCGACCCCGGGGACCGCGCCCGTGTGACAGCCGCCGGGGTGACCGTGGTCACCGTTGCGCCCGGACGGCCCCTTCCGCGCGGCGCGGCCCGGGCGCACGCTGGAGGGATGTTCGTGCTGCGGCTCGTCGGCACCCTCCTGTGGTTCGGCATCCCGGCCGCCCTGCTGACCCACGGCCTCCAGGACCTCGCGGTGCGGGACGCGCCGACCCACAGCATCGAGGGCACGATCGCCGGGCACCGGCAGCAGTACCACCCGGCCACGCAGGACGCGCCCTCGTACACGACCTACTACATCACCGTCCGCAGCGCGACCGACGACTTCGAGGTCGGAGACGAACAAGAGGCGCTCGACACCGAGCCGGGCACGCAGGTGGTCGTGCAGGTGTCGGAGACGACGGACGACGTCGTGTTCGTGCGCAAGAACGACACGGTCGTGGACCTGCGCAACACGGTCGGCAAGGACGTCGGCACCATCGTGATCGCCTCGATCGGCCTCCTCATCGCGCTCGGGCGGGAGTTCCTGGTGGACGACTACGCCTTCCCGCGGTGGCCGGGGTTCCTCGTGGGCCTGCTCGCCGCGGGAGGCGGCGTGTACGTGGCGTTCCTGCTCGGCTGAGTCACAGCACGAGCCGCACCACGACCTCACCGTGGTCGATCTCGCCGGTCGGACGGAACCCCAGCTTCTCGTAGAAGGGACCCGGTCCGTCGTCGGCGGGGTGGTGGCTGGTGAGCAGTTCGGTGCCGCCGTCCGCGCGCACGAGACCGGCCACGTGCGCGAGCACCGCGCGGCCCAGCCCGCGCCCCTGGTGGCGCGCGTCGATCAGCAGCCGCCAGAGGAAGTACGGCCCGAGGAGGCCCGACCGCCCGGGCGGCACGTTCCAGCTGAGCATGACGAACCCGGCGGGCTCGCCGCCGGTGTAGACGGCCCGGTACCAGGGCTCGGCTTCGGGTGTCGCCGCCGCGTCCTCCAGCGACCTCGCCACCGACGCGACGAACCGCTCCTGACCGGGCCGCACGCGCAGCGCGCACACGGCGTCCCGGTTCTCGCCGGTGATCTCGACCAGCTCCATCGGCCCGGTCACGCCGGAAACACCGGCACCCACAGCTCGATGACGTCGTTGCGGCGGTAGAACTCGACGAGCGGGCGGCCGTGGTCGACGGGTTCGGCGCCTTCCAGCTCGGCCATGCCGGGCCCGATCTTCTCGAAGATCGCCGGTGGTTCCCCGGTCAGGGTCCCGCGCAGGTACCAGCCGCCGGCCAGCACGCCGGTCGCCAGCCCGAACGCCTCCGGCCGGTCGTCGTCCTTGACCGGTGTGCAGGCGGTGTAGGTGCCGGCCTCGACGTCGGCGCGCCCGTACATCTTGCGCCCGCGCAACCCGACCAGCCGCTCGAACGCGGGCCAGAGCTTCTGGATCTCGGGCAGCTCGTCGGCGGTCGCCTGTTCCATGACCGTGACGTCCGGCCGGTGGATGCGCGTGGGGGGAGCCTGCAGGACCGATGTCGTCATGGCCCCCATGAAACCACCGGGCACCGACGGTTTCCGGCCCTCACGACCGCGGAATCCGGATCTCGCCCGGGGTCCGGTCCGGGCGCAGGCCGCGCCAGGAGGTGTGGCGCAGCCGCATGTCCGGGGTGATCCGCCGGTAGACGACCTCGCCGACCAGCGACGGCTCGACCCAGTGCGCGCCGCGGGCGCGGTCGCGCGGGACCTCGGTGTCGAACGGGCTCGCCGGGCGGGCCAGCGGGGCCAGCACCGCGCTGAGGTGGTCGAGCGCGTCGTCGGTGAAGCCGGTGCCGACGTCGCCGAGGTAGACCAGTGCGCCTTCGTCGTCGTACGCGCCCAGCAGGAGCGCGCCCAGGGTGCCCGCGCGGCGGCCGGCGCCGGGACGCCAGCCGCCGACGATCACCTCGTCCGTGTGGGTCAGCGCGCGCTTGGTCCACAGCGGCGACCGGGCGCCGGGCAGGTACGGCGCGTCCAGGCGCTTCGCGACGACGCCCTCGATGCCGTGCTCGGCCGCGGTCGCCAGCAGCTGGGCCGGCGCGATGTCGGCGCGGGTGTACCAGGGCGGGACGACGATCCGGCCGTCCGCCGGGCGGACCAGCTCGGCCAGCAGCTCGCGCCGCTGCTCGTACGGCACGGTCAGCAGCGACTCGCCGTCGATCCGCAGCAGGTCGAAGGCGAAGTAGACGACCGGGACCTCCGCGCGCAGCTTCGGCGTCGGCTCGTGCATCGCGCGGCGCTGCATCAGCTCGAACTCCGGCCGCCCGGCCGCGTTCAGCGCGACGACCTCGCCGTCCAGCACCGCGGCCCGGCCGCCGAGCGCGGGCCCGAAGACGTCGCCCAGCTCCGGGTAGCGGGGCGTGTGGTCGCTGCCGCTGCGGCTGGTGATCCGGGTTTCGCCGGTGGCCGCGACGCGCACGCAGCCGCGGAAGCCGTCCCACTTCCACTCGTAGCCGTGCCGGTCGTCGTCGGGGAGGAGCCCGTCGACGGCCAGCATCGGCGAAACCGCGTCCGGCACCGTCCCCGCCATGCCGTCCAGTGTGGAGGATCGGCGCCCGCCGCGCTAACCGGTCGGCAGCAGGGGCAGCAGCTCCTGGTGGCTGCCGGCGCGGCGCAGCACGGGCGAACCGGGCCCGTCCGGGGCCAGGTCACCGGCGCGCAGGTCGGCCAGGAACCGGACGATCACCCGCGGGTCCGGCAGGATGTCGGCCCCGCCCAGGTAGGCCAGCACGATCATCTCCTCCCCGCAGGCGGCCTCGACCGCGACGGCCCAGCCGTGGACCTCGTCCCACAGCAACGCGACGTCACGTTCCGGGAAGTGCCGCAGGCGCCAGTCGACCGCGAGGTAGGCCGACACCGGGACGTCGACGTCCACGGTGCACGACTCGAGGCCGAAGCCGAGCGCCCTGGCCACCTCGCCCAGGTAGGCGCGCAGGCCGCGCTGGAACCACAACTCGAGATCGGCGTCGATCAGGCCGGACACCCGTTTCCTTTCCCTCCTCCGAAGCCGGCCGGGCGCCCTGCCCGGCCGGTCGTGACCGCGATCAGCCGACGGCGGCGAGCGCGTCGGCGCGATCCCGGTAGCAGGCGAACCCGGCGACGCCGGTCCCCCGCAGCAACCGCCACATCCGCGGGCTCCGCACCACCCACGCGACGGGCACGCCCGCCAGCTCGGCGCCGCGCCGCAGCCCGTGCAGCGCGCGGACGCCGGCGCCGGAGCAGAACGTCACCCCCGTCAGGTCGACGACGAGCACCCCGCCCGCCCGTATCGCGGTCTCAATACATTCGACAAGAATTCCGACGGTGGCGAGATCAATGTCGCCCACCACGGCGACGATCGCGCACCGATCACCTTCGAACGTCGTGGTGACCGAGAACGGCTCGCACAACGCGCCCGGCGAACTGCGGCCGAAGGCTCGCGAAAGCCGCGGTGGTTTCTGGATCCTCATGACCGGCTCCGGCGGCTCATCCTGACGGTTTACGCGTAGACCGTACCCAGTCCGTCCACCTTGGTGCACAACGGGAAGATCCCGATCCGGCGGGGCGTGCACCGACACGGCCGTCTGCACGTGCACCGGTCCGAAGAGGACGATCGAATCGCCCTGGTCCCGCCCGTTTCCCGCAATTCTTCCGATCGGTTCGGCAGCCGCGGCCGGAACCGGAGCCCATTCAGCGGGGAATTGCGTTTTCCGAAATTCAGCCGAATGCCGGAATCGGCACGCGCGTGCGTTCCAGGTCCGCGAAGAGGTCGCCGATGTCCGCGACGCGCTCCAGGACCTCGTCCGCGGTGAACCGCAGGTGCGTGACGTGCCGGCAGGCGCGCACCTCGTCCCAGGTGACCGGGGTCGACACCGTCGGCTCGTCGCGCCCGCGCAGCGAGTAGGGCGCCACGGTGGTCTTGAACGGGTTGTTCTGGCTCCAGTCGATGAAGATCTTGCCCGGGCGCAGGGTCTTCGTCATCCGCGCGACCACCAGGTCCGGCGTCTCCGTGGCCAGCCGCTCGGCCAGCGCCTTCGCGTACTGCGAGGTCTCGCCGCCGCCAGAGGTCACCACGCCCGCGTAGAGCTGCATGCCCTTGGAGCCGCTCGTCTTCGCAACCGGGGTGAGGCCGTCCTCGGTGAGCACGTCGTAGAGCCGCTCGGCGACCCGGCAGCAGTCGACGACGGTCGCGCCCGGCCCGGGGTCGAGGTCGAACACCAGCCGGTCCGGGGTGCTCCGCTCGTCGTCGGCGTCGACGGTCCACTGGTGGACGTGCAGCTCGAGCGCGGCGAGGTTGGCCGCCCAGACGAGCTCGGGCAGGTCGTTGATCAGCGGGTAGGCGACGATCTCGTGCTCCTTGCCGCGGCCGCCGACGGCGAGGCGGGCGGTGCGGACCCAGTCCGGGGCGTGCCGGGAGACGTCCTTCTCGAAGAACGAGCCGCCGGTGACGCCGTCGGGGAACCGCACGAAGGTCATGGCCCGGTCGCGGATGTGCGGCAGCAGCAGCGGCGCGATCCGGGTGTAGTAGTCGAGCACCTCGCCCTTGGTGAACCCGGTCTTCGGGTAGAGCACCTTTTCGAGGTTCGACAGCGTCAGCTGCCGCTCGCCCACCCGCACCGTGATCCGGCTCCCCGCCACGCCGGACACGCTACCGCGCTCCCCGCGGTTGAGCGCGTCGGTCACTCCTGGTTATGATGCAGTCGTATCACCAACGGGAGGGGACCCATGAAGTTCGACGTGCTGCAGGTGCTGGGGATGGTCGTGACGGTGGCCGGGGCGCAGGGTGCGATCCGCCTGCTGATCGACCACGGGAACGTCGGCCTGCTCGGCTGGCTCCATGCAGGGTTCGCGGGGACGCTGGTCTGCTACCTGGTCGCGACGGCGATCGGGATCGTGCTGACGGGGTGGGCGCACGACCGCGCCAAGGCGGCCGGGCGCCGGAGGTAGCGGTGCGTCAGACCGCCGGCGCCGCGAGCAGGCCCAGGCGCTGCGCGGTCGGCGTCCCGGGCTCGGGCTGGTAGACGACCAGCACGTGCTCGTCGTCGCCGGCCACGCCGAGCCGCTCGTACGTCAGGGACAGCGGCCCGGCCACCGCGCTGTGCCACAACGGTCGTGAGTGTTTAGGAGGGTTAGAACCCTCCTAAACACTCACGACAAGCCGCGGCAGACCTCTCACCGGAACCGCGTGCGCAGCTCGCCGATACCCTCGATTCGGCTGACCAGGACGTCGTCCGGGCCGAGGTAACGTGGCGGGGTCATCCGATTGCCCACGCCTGCTGGGGTTCCGGTGAAGATCAGGTCGCCCGGCAGCAGCGGGCAGATCGCCGACAGGCGGGCGATCAGCTCCGGGACGCCGAAGATCATCTCGCCGGTCCGGGCCTTCTGGACCACCGTTCCGTTCAGCTCGGTCGTCAGCCGCAGGTCGGCCGGGTCGGGGAACTCGTCCGGGGTCACCAGGGCCGGCCCGGTCGGGCCGAAACCCGGGAACGACTTGCCCAGCGAGAACTGCGGCGGGGTGCCGAGCAGCTGGACGCCGCGTTCGGACAGGTCCTGCCCGACGGTCAGCCCGGCGACGTGCTCCCACGCGTCCTCGGCCGCGATCCGGTGCCCGCCGACGCCGATCACCGCGACCAGCTCGACCTCCCAGTCGACGCGGTCGCCGGGCAGCTCCACCGTGGTGTCCGGGCCGGTGATGCAGGTCGGGAACTTGGTGAACACCAGCGGATCCGCGGGCGGCTGAAAGCCCGCTTCGGCGGCGTGCGGCGGGTAGTTCAGGGCGATCGCGAAGACCTGGCGCGGCCGTGGCACAGGCGCGTCGAGGCCACGGTCCAGGGGCTGCGCGGGCGGCAGCGGCGCGTTCGCCGCCCACACCCGGAACGCCGTCCAGTGTTCGAGGACGGCCATCGGGTCGGGACCGAACCGGCCGTCGCTCGCGAGGGCGACGTCCACGAAACCGTCACCGGACAGCAGGACGGCGCGGTCGTCCACTGTGGACAGGCGCATCAGACCCACTGGTCCGCGGCCGGCGGCGGGGTGCCGTGGGCGTCCTCCCAGGACACGACCGGGTTGCGCAGCACGCCGATGCCCTCGATCTCGGCCTCGACGACGTCGCCGGGCTTGAGGTAGTTCGCGAACGGGTCCTCCGTGCTGGCCGCGACACCCGCGACCGTGCCGGTCGTGATGAGGTCACCCGCGCTGTAGGTCTGCGGCGAGTGGTAGGCGATCAGCTGCGGGATCGACACGGACATCCGCCCGGTGTTGGACTTCTGCCGGACGTCGCCGTTGACGCGCAGCTCCATGTCCAGGTTGTGCGGGTCCTCGATCTCGTCGGCAGTGACGATGTACGGGCCGATCGGGCAGAACGTCTCGATGGCCTTGGAAAACGAAAACACACCGGACTGCATCTCGCGGCGCTGGATGTCGCGCGCGGTGATGTCGTTGAACACGAGGTAGCCGCCGATGTGCTCGGCCGCCTGCTCGGCGCTGAAGAACTTGCCCGGCTTGCCGAGCACGATCGCCAGTTCCAGCTCGTAGTCCAGCTCGGACGTCAGGTGCGACGGGTAGACGATCGGCTCCTCCGGGCCGATGATCGCGTCGACGTTCTGGAAGAAGACGATCCCCTTGTTCACCGGGTGCGACCAGTTCACCCGGACGAGGTCCTCGTGGTGCTCGCGGAAGTTCCCGGCGGTGTGGAAGAACTTCTTCGGCACGATCGGCGCGCGCAGGCGCACGTCGGCCAGGGGGTAGCGCCGGCCGGTCTCGGGCACGTCCCGGTCGCGTTCGAAGAACTCGCGCGTCGACGCGGTGTCGAGTTCCAGCACCTGGTCGTCGGCGATGCGCCCGACCTGGTTGTCGTTGAAGGTGACGAGCTTCATCGGGGTCCACTTCCTGCGGGGTCGGCCACGCGGAACACACGCAGCTGGAGGGCCAGCGTCGCGTAGTAGCCCACCAAAGTCGTGAGCTCGACGGCCATCCGGTTGCCAATGATTGGCACGACCTCGGCGTAAGTCACGTCGTCGACGTCCTCTTCGCGCAGCAGCGCGGACACGAACCGCAGCGCCGCCCGTTCGGTCTCGTCGGCCAGGTCCGGAAGCGACCCGTCGCGGACGGCCTCGACCTGCGCTTCGGTGAGCCCGGCGGCGAGCGCGTGCGGCTCGTGGGCGTACCGCTCGAACGCGCTGTCCCAGCGGGCCGCGACGGCGAGGACGGCCAGCTCCCGGATCCGGTCCCCCAGCGTCGTCGAGTACCGGATCGCGGCGCCGAGCGCCTGCAGCGCCTGCCCGGCCGGCGGCGCCACGAGCATCGCGTTGAACGGCCCGGCCAGCCGGCCGGCCGCGTCGACCAGCGGAAACCGCTGCGGACCGGCCGCGCGGGGGCCGCCGGTGATCTCGTCGTACAGCGCCCGCTGCTCGGGATCGAGGTCGTCGGGGGTGAGGTGCGGCAGCCTGCTCATGCCGTCCATCCCACCAGCGGCCCCGGCCGGCGTGCCCGGACGTGCCAACCAATGGCACGCCCGTTCCCCGTCCCGGCCTCTCGATCTAGCGTCGGTGCGGACCAAGGACCGAAGAGGAGCGTGCGGTGGACTGGCTCGGGCTGGGCGGGCGGAAGGCCCTGGTGGCCGGCGCCGGCGGGATCGGCGGCGGGGTCGCCGCAGCGCTCGCCGCAGCGGGGGCCGAGGTCGTGGTCGCCGACGTCGACGAGGAGCGGCTGGCCGCCGTCGGGACCAAGACGCTCCAGGCCGACCTGACCACCGCCGACGGCAGCCGGGAGTGCGTCGCCCGGGCGGCCGAGCTGCTGGGCGGGCTGGACGTCTTCGTGCACGCCGTCGGCGTCAACGACCGGCGCCCGGTGCTCGACACCCCGGACGAGGTCTGGGACGACATCGTCACGCTCAACCTGGGCAGCGCGTTCTGGACCGGGAAGGCTGCGGGCGCGGTGATGACGGCGGCCGGGTACGGCCGGATCGTCTACCTGTCGTCGGTCTCCGGCCTGCTCGCGCACCCCCACCACGCGCCCTACGCCGCCACGAAGGGCGGCGTCAACCAACTCGCCCGGGTGATGGCCCGGGAGTGGGCGGCGAGCGGTGTCACCGTGAACGCCGTCGCCCCCGGGTACACCGAGACCGGGCTGACCCGGCACCATCTCGGCAGGCCCGGCGTCCGCGACGAGCTGACGTCGCTGGTCCCCGCCGGGCGCCTCGGCACGGTGGACGACCTGCTCGGCCCGATCCTGTTCCTCTGCTCCGACCGCTCGGCGTTCGTCACGGGACACGTCCTGTACGCCGACGGCGGCCGCACCCTCGTTTAAGGAGTTTTCGTGCGATTCACCGACAAGGTCGTCCTCGTCACCGGCGCCGGCACCGGGTTCGGCGCCGCGATCGCCGTGCGCGCCGCCGAAGAGGGCGCCGACGTGGCCGTGCACTACCGCGGCTCCCGGGAGGGCGCCGAACGCACCGCGGAACGCGTCGAAGCGCTGGGCCGCAAGGCGTTCCTCGTGCAGGCCGACATCGCCGAGCACGAGCAGATCCGCCGGATGGCCGACGAGGTGTGGAGCCACTTCGGCCGGGTCGACGTCGCCGTGAACAACGTCGGGGACGTCGCCCGCGAGCAGATGTCGTGGCGGGACATCACCGAGGAGTCGATCGACCACGTGCTCGCCGTGGACATCAAGGGCACGCTGCTGTGCACCCACGAGTTCGGCGACCGGATGCTCGCCCAGGGCGGCGGCGCGATCGTCAACATCGGCTCGACCGTCGTCGCGCGCGGCAGCGCCCGCGCCCCGCAGTACGCGGCGGCGAAGTACGGGATCATCGGCCTGACCAAGTCGTACGCGCACGCCCTCGCCCCCACCGTGCGGGTGAACGTGTTCGCGCCGGGGTTCATGGAGACCGAAGCGACGCTCGGGCGTGAGGACTGGAAGACCGGCCGGGCGGAGAAGCTGCGGGACGCCACCCCGCTGGGCCGGATCCCCGGCCCGGAGGAGCTCGCCGGGACGGCGCTGTTCCTCGCCTCCGACGACGCGAGCCACATGACCGGCAGCTTCATGGTCGCCGACGGCGGCTACAACATGATCGGCGCATGATCTCGTCAGCTTGATTTCGTCAGTGAGGACGGAAAAATGAGCGAAACCAGGGTGATCTTCACCGGCGGCCGGGTGTTCGACGGGACGGGCTCCCCGGCCGTGCCGGGTGACGTCGCGGTGCGCGGCGACCGGATCGAAGCCGTGCGCGCGGGCGTCGAACCGGAGCCGGGCGACCGGGTCGTCGACTGCCGCGGCGCCACGGTCATGCCGGGCCTGATCGAGTCGCACGCGCACCTGACGTTCCCGTCCGCGGTCGGGCACGTCGACCCGTCGTTCAACCCGCCGCTGGACGTCTCGTTCTTCCACCACATGCCGACGCCCGACGAGCACCTCGCGCTCGCCGAGCGCAACGCGCGGATCCTCCTGGACCACGGCTTCACCAGCGCGTACTCCGCGGGCTCGCTGACGCCGGTGCCGACCGAGGTCCGGCTGCGCGACCGCATCGCCGCGGGTCTCGTCCCCGGTCCCCGGATGCGCGCGGCGTCGTTCGAGCGGGACAACAACCCGGTGCAGATGGGCCCGGACGGCCCGACTCCGAAGGAGATCGGGCCCGAGGCGGTCCGCGCGTTCATCCGTGAGCAGGCCGCGCTCGGCTTCGACAGCGTCAAGCTGCTGATGAGCAACGACGACGTTTTCTTCGAGGGCGGCTCGATGGTCACGCAGTACAGCGCCGAAGAGGCCGCCGCGGCGGGCGAGCAGGCCCGCGAGTCCGGGGTGTGGCTCAACTGCCACGCGCAGTCGCCCGAGTCGATCAAGCTGGCCGTGCGCAGCGGGTTCCGGTCGGTCTACCACTGCTCCTACGCCGACCAGGAGGCGATCGACCTGCTGGAGGAGCACAAGGACGAGATCTTCCTGTCCCCCGCCGTCGGCATCATGTGGGCGAACGTCCACGAGGGCGCCGAATTCGGCATCGACGCGGCGCTGGCGGAGAAGATGGGGTCGGTGAAGTCGCTGGCCGCGATGGAACAGCTCTACCCGGAGCTGCGCAAACGCGGCCTGCGGGTGCTGCCCGGCGGCGACTACGGTTTCCCGAACAACCCGATCGGGCGCAACGCGCGGGATCTGGAGCTGTTCGTGCGGCTGTTCGGCTACTCCCCCGCCGAGGCGCTGCGCGCCACCACGCAGTACGGCGGGCAGGTGCTGGACATGCCGGTCGGTGTCCTGACGGAGGACTACCTCGCCGATGTCCTGGTGGTGCGCGGCGACCCGACTCTCGACGTGACCCTGCTGCAGGACAAGGACAATCTCCTGGCGATCATGCAGGGCGGCCGGTTCCACAAGGCGCCCGCCGCGTGACGGTCTACCGCGAAGTCCTCGGCTTCCGCCCGCTGGAGCTGGACCTCCACCTGCCGTCCGGCCCCGGCCCGCATCCGGCGATCGTGTACCTGCACGGCGGCGGCTGGCGGCGCGGCTCGCGGCGGACGACGATCCCCGCGAACCTGTGCTCGACCTTGGCGGAGCGGGGTTTCGCGGTCGCCGCGGCGGACTACCGGCTCAGCGGCGAGGCGCGTTTTCCCGCGCAGCTGGACGACGTCCGCGCGGCGATCACCTGGCTGCGGTCCGAAGTGGACTGCAGCCGGACGTTCCTGTGGGGCGAGTCGGCGGGCGCCCACCTGGCCCTGCTGACGGCCCTGGACGGCGGCGACGTCGACGGTGTCGTCGCGTGGTACCCGCCGACGGACTTCCTGGGCCTGGCCGGCGACCTCACCGGCGCCGCCGACGACTCACGCGAGACGGAACTGCTCGGTGTGGCCCCCTCGGCGGATCCCGAGCGGGCGCGAGCGGCGAGCCCGATCACCTTCGCACGCCGTGACGCCCCGCCGATCCTGCTGATGCACGGCGACGCCGACGATCTCGTGCCCGCCACCCAAAGCGTCCGGCTGGCCGAGGTACTGCGGGCGGCCGGTGCGCCGGTGGAGCTGGACCTGGTACCGGGCGCCCGTCACATGTGGACGGACGCCCGCGACGTCGGCGCGATCGTCGACCGCTCCGCGGAGTTCCTCAGGCGACAGCTTCCGCGATGAGCGTCAAGGCGCGGTCCACCGGCTCGATCGCCGAGGGCAGGCCCAGGAAGCCGTGCAGCATCGAGCGGATCTGGACGTGGTGGACGTCCACTCCGGCGGCCGCCAGGGCTCCCGCGAACCGCTCCCCCGACGGCCGCAGGTCGTCGTACTCCGCCGTGAGCAGCAGGGTCGGGCACAGGTCCGCCAGCACGGCCAGGCCCGGCATCGCGTAGCCGTCCGCGCTGCTCACCGAGCCGCCGAGGTATGCCTCCGTGATCGAGCGGACCTCGGCCGGCGGGAAGTGCAGCAGCGGCGGCACCTCGGTCATGAGCTGGGTCAGGGACGCCGGCGGGGGCGGGAGTTCCGGGTGCAGCACCGGGTACACCAGGGCCAGCGACGCGGGCTGCCAGCCGTCGGCGTCGCGCAGGCGCAGGGCCGCACCCGCCGCGAGGTTGCCGCCCGCGCTGGCGCCGCCCAGCACGATCCGGGGCGGGCCCAGGGTGTCGCGGACCCAGCGGACCGCGGCGACGACGTCGTCGTGCGGAACCGGGTACGGGACGGCGAGCCGGTAGTCGACGCTGACCACCGTCGCGCCCGCGCGGCCGGCGATCTCGCGCGCCACCCAGTCCGCCTCCGGCATGTCGAGGTCGCCCATCTTGAACGCGCCGCCGTGCAGCCACACCAGGCACGGCCCGTCGCCGGGTGCGTAGACGCGGACCGGGACCGGCCCGTGCGGACCGGGCACCTTCTCGTCGCGGGTCTCGACGGCCGGCGGCGGGCCGCCGACGGACGGCGTCATGAACCGGATCATCCGGTCGCGGAACGCGGGGTCGGTCACCAGCGCCTCGAACGACGGGACGCCGTCGAGCAGCGGGAGCTTCCCGGCGACGGCGGGGTGGATCGGCATGCGGCTCAGCCTTTCTGGGGGTGTCCGAGGGGGAAGAGCGGGTCGGCGGTCCCGCCGGGCAGGTCTTCGGGGTGCGCCTCGACGGCGGCCATCGAGCGGGGCAGTTCGAACGGCAACCGGCCTTCGGCCCGCGCGCGGCCGAAGACGACGTCCAGCACGGCTTCGTCGGACGCGCCGAAGTCGGCGAGCAGCGCGTCCGCGGCCGACGCGATCTCAGGCAGGACGGCGGGGCGCTCGAGGAAGACGTCCACGACGGTCGGCACCGTCGCGGCCAAGGAGACCAGCTGATCACGGCGGTCGTCCGGCAGGTCCAGCCGTCCCTGGTGGAAGAACGCCTCGGGCAGCTGCCGCGCGGCCTCGTAGGGCGTGCCGATGCGCACCAGCGCCGCGTCGGCCGCGGCCGGGGTGTCCACAAGGGACGCGTACCGGACCGCGACCGCCGGATCGACGCCTTCGACGTAGAGCCGGATGCCCTCGGCGAGCGGCAGGATTCCGGAGTCGAGCAGGACCATCGACCGCCGCTGGGCCGCCGCGCCCGCGGCCGCGAAGTCCGCTTGGCCGACCGTGCAGACCGCGGTTTCCTCGGAGACGTAAGGGTTCTCGAACAGTCCCAAGTGGACCATCAGCGTCAGGACCCGGCCCGCGGACTCGTCGAGCCGCGCTTCGGGCACCCGGCCCGCCGCCACCAGGCCCGTGATCACCTCGGGGCACCACTCCCCGCCGAACTGGTCGACCCCGGCGTCCAGCAGCAGCAACGCGCGTTCGGTGCGGTCGAGGTGCTCCACACCCCAGGCCCGCGCGGGCCACACCGTCCCGTCGGCCAGCACGCTGTCGGTCAGCAGCCCGAAGTCCGTGCACACCAGGCCGTCGAAGCCTTCGCCGCGGCGAAGCTGCCCGGCCACCACCTCCGGGTCGAACGCGAACCCGACCTCACGCAGCCCCGGCACGCCCACCGGACGGCCGTAGTACGGCATCACCGCCGCGGCCCCGGCCCGCAGCGCCGGGCGGAACCGGTCGCGGTGCAGCTCGTACCGCCCGGCCGGGTAGACCTGGTCCGGCCCGGACGCGAAGTGCGCGTCGAGCCCGCCCGCCTGCGGCCCCGCGCCCGGCCAGTGCTTGACCATCGCGGCCACCGAGCCCGGGCCGAGCGCCGGTCCCTGCAGGCCCTCGACGTAGGCCGCGGCCAGGCGCGCGACGACGTCCGGGTCGGCGCCGAAGGTCCCGGAGATCCGCGCCCAGCGCGGCTCGCTGGCCAGGTCGGCCATCGGGTGCAGCGCCAGCCGGATGCCGACCGCGGTGTACTCCGCCCGCACGGTGCGGGCGAACGCGCGCACCAGCTCCTCGTCGTCCAGGGCGCCGAACCCGAGCGGCTCGGGCCAGCGCGAACACCCGCCGGAGGCCACCGACGTCAGCGGGTTCTCGGTGGCCGAGTGCCGCGGGTCCGACGACAGCAGCACCGGGATCCCCAGCCGGCTGTGCGCCGCGACGTCCTGGACCCGGTTGTGCCAGCGGGCCAGCGGCCCGGCGGCGACCGGGGCCATCAGGCTCAGGCAGCGCAGGTGCCCGTCGCGCAGCACGGACGTCGTGGGCGCCGTCGGCAGCAGCCCGGCGGGGGCGTCGACCAGCCCGCCGTCCGGCGCCACCGACACCGGCGCGTGGCACAGCAACCCGGCCTTCTCCACCACCGTCATCCGGGAGAGCAGGTCGCGCACCCGTTCCTCCGCCGGGCGGCGCGGGTCTTCGTAGGGGGCCATCACCCCGTCGCCGTCGAGATCGCGGAAGGCGACGCCGTTGTCGTCGAGCACAGGGAGCATGGCGCCGAGGATGACCGCACGCGGGCGCGCCCACCTACGTCCATGCCATTGAATGGCAGCGTCAGAGGCGCGTGGCGGCGGCGCCGAGCTCGCGGGAGATGCCCCGCGCGGTGGTCTGCACCGCGAGCCCCAGCCGGCGCGGCTGGGCGACGCGCTTCGGGACGAGGACGCCCACCACCCCCAGCACGACGTCGTCGCGGCCGAACACCGGCGCGGCGACGGAGACGATCGACTCGTGCTCGTCCTCCCGCCGGAAGATCGCCAGCCGCTCGCGCCGGACGTCGGCCAGCGTGCGGCGCAGGACGTCCGCGGCGATCAGGCGGTTGTCCGGCTCGCTGTAGACCGGCTTCGAGAGCAGTTCTTCCTGCACCTCTTTCGGCGCGAAAGCCAGCAGCGCGAGCCCGACACCGGTGGAGTGCAAGGGAAGCCGCCCGCCGATCCGGTAGTCGACCGGCGCGGCCTGGTGCGCCGAAAGCCGTTCGACGAGCATCGCCTGCATCCCGTCGCGCACCGCCAGCTGGACGTGCTGGTGGGTCACCTCGGCGAGGTCGTTCATGAACGGCAGCGCCACCTGCCGCAGGCCGTGGCCGCGCGGCGCGAGCGTCGCGACCTCCAGGAGCCGGAGCCCGACGCAGAACCGGCCGGCGTCGTCCCGCTCCAGCGCACCCCAGTCCACGAGCCGGTTCGCGAGCCGCAACGCCGAACTGGGCGGGATCTCGGCCCGCCGGCTCAGCTCCGCCAGGGTGAGGGTCCGATGCTCCGCGTCGAACGTCGCCAGCAGGGAGAGGGCGCGATCGACGACCGGTTCGCCTTGGGCCGGACGGCGGCCCCGCACCCGCGCGGAATCGGTCATATCGACATCGGTGTTCCATTGATTGGCATCCCCCTCACGGTACACCGCGCGAGGCGCTCATCCTTCCCCGCAGGTCAGCCGACCGAGACGCGAAAGGTGCCCAACGATGAGTACTTCTTTCCGCCAAGAGTCCACGTCCTCCGCGGGAGCGGCGTTTCCCGGACCCCGGCGCGGGTTCCTCTTCTTCTTCGCCTTCGCCGCGGTCGGTGCGGGGATGGCCGTGCTCGTCCCGGCCGTGCTGACCCTGTCGGTCAAGGCGACCCTGCTCGACCCGGCGGGCGCCACGACGATGGTGTCGATCGTGACCAGCATCAGCGCCCTGTGCTCCCTCGTGGCCTTCCCGGTGTTCGGCAGGCTGAGCGACCGGACCACGGGCCGGTTCGGCCGGCGCCGGCCGTTCCTCCTGCTCGGTGCCGTCCTGTTCACCCTCGGCGCGATCGGCCTGCAGCTGGGGACCACGACGTTCGCGCTGACCGTCGCGGCGAGCTGCACGACGGTCGGGGCGAGCGCGGCCACCGTCGCGTTCACCTCGGTCATCCCCGACCAGCTGCCGCCGGACTGCCGCGGCCCGGCGTCCGCGGTGGTCGGGCTGAGCCTGCCGGTCGGCGCGGTGGTCGGCCTGTTCATCGCGCAGCTGGTCGCCCCGAACCTGCCCGCGATGATCCTGCTGCCGGCCGGGCTCGCGGTCCTCGGCACGCTCCTGCTCACCTTCACGATGCGGGACCGGCGCCTGTCGCCGGAGGAGCGGCCCGCGTTCGCGTGGCGCGACCTGCCCCGCACCTTCTGGGTGAACCCGGTGCGCCACCCCAACTTCGGCTACACCTGGCTGAGCCGGCTGCTGATCTTCTTCGGCGTCGCCGCGATCCAGGCGTACCAGGCCTTCTACCTGATGAACGTCTTCCACATCTCGCCGGCCGGCATCGCGAACGCGGTCTTCCTGTCCACGCTCGTGCTCACCGGCGCGGCCCTGCTGTTCGCTCCCCTGGCCGGCAAGATCTCCGACCGCGTCGGGCGCCGCAAGCCGTTCGTCGTCACCGCCGCCGTGATCTTCGGGATCGGGCTGCTGTTCGCCACCTTCACCAGCACCTACCCGCTGTTCCTGGTCGCGATGGGCATCATCGGCCTCGGCCAGGGTGTCTACTTCGCCGTCGACATCGCCCTCATCACCCAGGTGCTGCCCCACCCGGACGACACGGCCAAGGACCTGGGGCTGATGAACCTGGCCGGCAACCTGCCGACGTCGATCGTGCCGGCGCTGGCCCCGGCGATCCTCGCCATCGGCGCGACGGCCGCCGTGCCGCAGAACTTCCCCGCGCTGTTCATCGCGGGCGCGGTCGCCGGGCTGCTCGGCGCGGTGCTGATCCTGCCGATCCGGAAGGTGCGCTAGTGCCACTGTTCGCCGCGCCCGCACTCGAGTACGTCAGCAGCGCGGTCGTCGAACTCGGCGAACCCCTGGACGTCGGCGAAACGCTCGAGGGACACCGCCGGGTCGTCCCCATCATCGGCGGGAAGTTCGACGGCCCGGGGCTCGCCGGGCGGATCCGGCCGGTCGGCGCGGACTGGCAGCGGATCCTGCCCGACGGCACCACGCTGGTCGAGGCGCGCTACCAAGTCGAGACCGGCGAGGGGCTCGTCTCGATCACCTCCACCGGCGTCCGCACCGGGCCGCCCGAGGTGCTGGCCGCGCTCGCCCGCGGGGAGCGCGTCGACCGGTCCCGGTACGAATTCCGGCTGACCGTAACGGTTTCCGGTGCGGTCGAGCGGCGGCTGTCCGCCGCTGTCCTGGTGGCGTCGGCGGAACGCACCCCGGACACCGTCCGCTACGACCTCTACCGGCTGACGTGAGCAGCGCGCCTACCCGGCTGCGGCTCGACCACCTCACGCCGGGCCGGCCGTCGGGACCACGTCCTCGGCTTTCGTGGTGGCTGCCCGAGGGCGCGGCCGTGCAGCACGCGTACGAAGTGCGGCTGACCGGCCCGGACTGGACGTCGGGCCGGTGCGAGAGCGACCAGTCGGTGCTCGTCGAGCTGCCGGAGCGCCGGGCCACGGCGTGGCAGGTCCGTGTCTGGACGGACGTCGGAGAGAGCGACTGGTCGGAGCCCGCGCCTTGGGCCGTCGTCACCTTGCCCACGGCGACGGCGATGTGGATCGAGCCGCACGAGCCGGTGCTCGCGCCGCCCGGACTGCGCCCCGCGCACCAGTTGCGTCACGAGTTCACGCTCGCCGAGCCGGTCGAGACCGCGACGGCGTGGGCGACCGCGCACGGGATCTACGAACTGTTCGTCAACGGCACCCGCGTCGGCGACCTCGAGCTGACGCCGGGGTTCACCGCCTACCGCAAGCGGCTCCAGGTCGAGCCTTTCGACGTGCGCGCCCTGCTCCGGCCGGGCGTCAACGCGATCGAGTTCCTGGTGTCCGACGGCTGGTTCCGCGGCCGCCACGGGTTCGAACGCGCCGCGGACGGCTTCGGCGACCGCGTCGCCGCGTGGCTGGTGCTGGAGGTCGACGGCGTCACCACGGTCACCACCGGCCCGGGCTGGTGGTCGCGGCCGAGCCGGATCACCGCGGACCTGATGGACGGCCAGGCGACCGACTTCCGGCGGCCCGCACCGGGTTCCGTGGGCCTGGACGCGCCCGGCTGGCGCACGGCACGCGTTCGCGACGGCGGGCCGGACCAGCTAGTGCTCACCGAAGCGCCGCCGGTGCGGCGGATCGAGGAAATCCCGCCGGTCTCGATCAGCCGGGTCGGCGAGAGCGTGGTCGTGGACTTCGGGCAGAACCTCACCGGCTGGGTCCGGCTGTGCGACCTCGGCCCGGCCGGCACCCGGCTGAGGCTGACCCACGGCGAGCACCTCGGCCCGGACGGCCGGGTCACCACCGACCACCTGCGGGCGTTCGACTTCGCCACCAAACAGCTCCTGCCCGCCGGGCAGGTCGACACGGTGGTGTCGGCGGGCCCGGGCGTCTTCGAGCCGCGCCACACCACCCACGGCTTCCGCTACGTCCAGCTCGACGTGCTGCCGGGCGCGCTCGCCGCGTCCGACATCACCGCCGTCGTCGTGCACACCGACCTCCCCGAGGCCGGCTGGTTCCGGTGCGGCGACGCCCGTCTCGAGGCCTTGCACCGAGCCGCGGTGTGGAGCCTTCGCGGCAACGCCTGCGACGTCCCGACCGACTGCCCGCAGCGGGAACGCTCCGGGTTCACCGGCGACTGGCAGGTGTACGTCGCCACCGCCGCCCTGACCCACGACGTCGCCGGGTTTTCCGCGAAGTGGCTGAACGACCTGGCCGCCGACCAGTGGCCCGACGGCCGCGTCCCGACGATCACGCCCGACCCCGCGGGTGACGGCCCGTCCGGGAACCCGTTCACCGACGCGATGGCCGGGTCCGCGGGCTGGGGTGACGCGGCCGTGCTGGTGCCCTGGGAACTCTGGCGCGCCTACGGCGACCGGGAGCTCCTGGCCCGACAGTACGCGTCGATGGTCCGCTGGGTCGAGTACGCGGCGGCGTCCGCGCGCGAACGGCGTCACCCCGATCGCGCGGGGAGTCCGCGGCCGCACGAGGAGTTCCTGTGGGACACCGGCGGGCACTTCGGCGAATGGCTCGAGCCGGGCGTCCCGCCGAACCCCAACCCGACGGCGGACCACGGCATCGTCGCGACGGCCTACCTCGCCCGCTCCGCGCGGGTGCTCGGCCGCGTCGCCGCCCTGCTGGGCCACGCGCCGGACGCCGTCCGGTTCGGGCGGCTCGCGGACCGCGTCCGGGACGCGTGGCAGCGCGAGTACCTCGGCACGCTCGGCGAGTCCACGCAGGGCAACCACGTCCGGGCGCTCGCGTTCGGGCTGGTGCCCTCGCACCTGCGCGACGCCGTGGCCGCCCGCCTCGCCTCGCTGGTCGCCGACGCCGGCGACCACGTCGGCACCGGCTTCCTCACCACGGGCCTGCTGCTGCCCGCGCTCGCCGACCACGGCTACCTCGACGTCGCCTACCGGGTGCTGCTGTCGACGGGAATCCCGTCGTGGCTGGAGATGCTCGACCGCGGCGCGACGACGTTCTGGGAACGCTGGGACGCCGTCGACGGCGGCGAGGTCCGGGGTTCGCTCAACCACTACAGCAAGGGTGCCGCGATCTCGTTCCTGTACACGCACATCGCGGGCATCCGGCTGCCCGAGGACCCCGGCCCCGAAGAGGCCGGGTACCGCCGGTTCATCGTCGAGCCCCGTCCGGGCGGCGGCCTGGACCGGGCCGAAGCGGAGCACCTCAGCCCCTACGGCCCGATCCGCAGTGCGTGGCACCGCGGCGGCGACCAGCTGCGGCTCACCGTCGAGGTACCGCCCGGAACCCGCGCCGAGATCCGGCTTCCCAGCGGAGCCACGACCGAAGGCCCGGGACGGCACACGTTCACGGCGCCGCTCGCTCCACAGTAGACGGACGCGACCGCCAGGACCACGCGGCCAGCACCGACGCCAGCACCACCAGCCCCACCCCGAACGGCACGTGCAGCGCCCGGTTCCCCATCCCGCCGAGCATCGCCTGCACGACCGTCATCACGACCAGGGCCGCGCTCGCCCACACGGGCCACGCGGGACTACGCCCCTGCCGCCACAGCACCGCGGCGACGACGAGCTCGGCCACCGCGAACACGGACACCGGGATCGCCCCGGCCCCGTGCAGGGTCCGTGCCGAGGCCACCCCCTCCAGCAGCTGCCCCGCGGTGGCCGCCTGCAGCAGCACCAGCAGCACCTCCCCGGTCGCGGCGACCCGCATCGCCCACGCCCAGCCCGCCTTCGTCCGTTCGCCGAGCACTGTCCCGGTCATGAGCGCCACCTTCGATCCGTCACGGATGCCTTGACGCGCAAAGTGTCCCGGGCCGGGCACACCGCCGTCGCCGGTCGAGAGGCGGCTTCGCGCGTACGTCCGCCGCCGTATGCGTGAACCCTCCCTACGCACGCTGCGGTACGGATAGGGTGGACCGCGACTGGGGAGGTGGCGCTGCGTGGCGGACGAGCACGGCCGGATCAGGCGGTCCCTGGTCCGGGTGATCAACGACGACAACCTCGATCTCTACCTCCTGGGCGTGGTCGCCCTGGCGTTCACCGTGCTCGGGGCGACCGGCATCTCCGATGTGAAGACGTTGTCGTCCGTGGTCCTCGCGCTGCTGGCGCTGCTTGCCTTCTCCCAGATCAGGTCCCGGCGCCTGACCGAGCAGATCCGGCGCTCGCACCAGGCCGGCCCGACTGCCCTGTTCAAAACCAAGTTCCCGGTCGACCTCATCCCCCGGCGGGCCGGCGCGTTCGACATCCTGCTCATCGGCCACTCGATGACCCGGACCGTGCAGGGCATGCGCAGCGACATCCTCGCGATACTCGAAGCCGGCGGCCGCGTCCGCGTGCTCGTCCTGGACCCGACCGACGATCCGCTCATCGAAACCGCCGACCGCCGCATCTCGCAGAGCCTCGGCCCCGGCCGGCTGCGCCAGCGGATCATGACGACGCTGGAAGACCTGGCAACATTGCGGGCCAAGACCACCGGGCGGCTGGAGGTGCGCGTCTCGTCCCGGATCTCGTCCGCGGGGTTCAACTGCCTCGACGTTTCCGGGCCGCGCGGGCTGGTCTGCATCCAGCACTACGAGTACCACCCGGTCGGCGAGGCATCGCCGGTGTTCGTCCTCGAACCGCAGGACGCGCCCTGGTACCAGCACTTCGCCGCCGAAGCCGAGCGGCTGTGGGAGGCCGGCACGCCCTGGCCGCTGTCGACCGCGCAGCAGCTCGCCCGCGCCCGCCGCCCGGTCTTCAGCGAAAGTTTCGGCCCCGAGCTGGAGCGGGCGATCGAGGGCGCCGGCGATCTGTTTCTCACCGGCATGGCCCGCAACACCTTCGTCAACAACCACTACTCCCGGCTGGAAAAGCTCCTCAAGCGCGGGGCCGAGGTCCGGTTCGTTCTCATCGACCCCGAGTCGGCGGCGATCGACGCGGCCGCGGCGCGCTACTACGCGGAGCGGTCACCCGCCAGCGCCCGGGAACGGGTGCGCCACACCCTGCGGCTGCTGGCCGAGCTGAAGACGACGACGGACGGCGACCTGACCGTCCGGCTCGTCCCGCACCCGATCGCCGTCGGCGTCATCGCCACGGACAGCCACCCGGAGCGCACCGGCCCGCTGTCTGCCGTCTTCGCCGAGTACTACACGTACCAGGCGCCCGGGGAACCGAAATTCGTTCTCCAGCCCGGTGCCCCGGGCTACCAGACCTTTCTCGACGAGGCCGAAGCGCTGTGGAACAACGCCATACCCCATGAACTCTCAAGAAGCGTGCCTACGGACTAGCCGCGCCGGGCGCGCCGGACGCAGGCGACCGTCACCGCGACGATGACGGCGAAGACCGGACCCGTCGCGATGTGCACCGCGCCCAGGACCAACGGCTGGTTGCCCTGGTAGTAGATCACCTGGAGCGCGCCGTTGACGACGTTGACCGCCGCGCAGGTGAGCGTCGAGACGGTGTAGATCCGCCTTAGCCGGGGCACCGACCGCCAGTCGGCGGGGCCGCCGGCGACCCGGTTGAGGATGAGGCCGGTCAGCGGGCGTCCGATGAGGACGGTCGTGACGCAGACGGCGATGACCGCGAACGGGATCAGCGCGGGGATGAGGAAGAACCCGCGCGCCTCGCCGGTGACGGCCGCCACCACCGCGCACGCCGCGACCAGCAGCAGGCCCAGCACGGCCTGGCGCACCGGCTGACGCCGGTACAGACGCCAGCCGAACGCGGCGATCGCGGTGACCGCGGCGGTCACCAGGCCGGCGGTGAGATCGCCGACGGCGTTGGCGGCCACGAAGGCCACCGTCGGCGCGGCGGTCACCACGATTCCTTCCCAGCGGTTCTTGCGCGGCGGCGCCGCGGGTTCGGACGGGACGCGGACTTCCTGGTTCGTGTTCACACCAGAGAACGTCTCACATGAAACGTTCTTGCGCAAGGTCGTATCGACTGATACGTTCTCGGTCATGACGATGCAGCTGTGCACGGCGAGAGCGACGGACGGACCGGGGGACGAGTCCCCCTTCGCCCTCGGCCTGCTGCTGCGGCGCGCCCACGACCGCGTCGCCGCGGAGCTGCTGGGCGTCCTGCGGCCGCTGGGGCTGGAGTTCCGGCACTTCATCGTGCTCGTCGCGCTCCACCACGGCGGGCCGATGAGCCAGCGGGCGCTCGTCGGCGCCGTCGGCAGCGACAAGGCCACGATGGTCCGCGTCGTCGACGACCTCGAACGCGCCGGGCTCGTCACCCGCGATCCGCGCCCCGGCGACCGGCGGGTGCACACGATCACCCCGACCCCCGCCGGGACGGCCGTGTTCGACACCGCCCACCGCCACGCCGAGCCTGTCGCCGCACGCCTGAGTGATGGCCTCGGCGACGTCCGGCTCCTGCTCGACCTGCTCACCCGGCTCGCCTTTCCCGGCGAAGCCTGATCCACCTGATCCATCGACGAGGGAGAACCTTCATGCGAGTCGTCATCGCCGGCGCCGGGCTCGGCGGCCTGTGCCTGGCCCACGGACTGCGCCGCGGCGGCGTGGACGTCGTCGTGCTCGAACGCCACCCGACCCGGGATGCCCGGCCGGCCAGCTACGGCATCCACCTCAACGCCGACGGCCTGCGCGCCCTGCACACCTGTCTCCCCGGGGAGAACTGGGCGCGGCTGGTCGAGACGTCGACCCTGGCGCCGGACATCGTCCGCTTTCACGACCAGGACCTGCGGGTGCTCGCCGAGCGCGACCACACCGGCACCCCGGCCAACACGGATCCCGTCACACGACGGCGGGCGGTGAACCGTGACGCGCTGCGTGACGCCCTGCTCCTCGGCTGCGACGACGTGATCCGCTGGGGCACCGCGTTCGACCGCTTCGAGTACACCGGCGAGGGCGTCCGCGTGCACGGCGCCGACGGCCGCGCGATCGAGGCGGACCTGCTCGTCGGGGCCGACGGCGCGAACTCCCGCGTCCGCGAGCAGCGGCTGCCCGGCCTCCGGCGTGAAGACCTGGGCATCGTCAACATCGCCGGCCGCGTCCGGCTCACCCCCGAACTGGCGAGCGCCCTGCCGGAGACGCTGATCGACGGCGCCGTCAACAACGTCGTGCCCGCGCGACCCGGCTGGATGTTCCTGTCCACCTGGGACGCCGGCGCCGAGGCGCGGTACGTCGTGTGGGCGTGGGCCGCGGACCGCTCGACGTACCCGGACGACCTCGACGTCGTCGACCTGCGCGAACTGGTCCAGGAACGGACCGCCACCTGGGCACCCCCGCTCCGGCGGATCATCGCCGAGACCGACCCCGCGACCCTCGCGGCGATCCCGCTCAAGACGATGCCGGAGCTGCCGCACTGGGCACCCACGGCCGTCACCCTGCTGGGCGACGCGATCCACAACATGACCCCGATGGCCGGAATCGGCGCCAACACGGCGTTGCGCGACGCCGACACGCTGCGCCGTCACCTGGCCGGCGGCGGTGGCGTGCGGGCCTACGAAGACGAGATGCGCGATTACGCCAACGCGGCGCTGGCGCTGTCCACCCGCAACGCCCGCGGCGCGGCGACAACGTCCCGGCTGCCGCGGCACGCCTTCCGGACGGTGCTGCGCCTCGCCGAAGCGCTGCCGCCGGTCAAGCAGCGCATGTTCCCGGTGCGCTGAGCCGTGCTCGTGGTGATCTCGACCTTTGCTGTGCCGCCCGGACGGCAGCAGGAACTCCTGGACCTGTTGCGCACCAACGCGGAGGAGGTGCTGCGCCACCAGCCCGGTTTCCTGACGGCGGACCTGCTGGCCACCCCCGACGGCACCACGGTGGTCAACCACGCCCACTGGACCAACGCGGCAGCGGTGCGCGCAATGACGGCCGACCCGGCGGTGCGGGCACGGATGGCAGCCGCGTGGGCAATCGCGCGGCCGGTGGTGCAGCAGTTCACGCTGTCGTCGAGCCACGAGGCGGCGGAGTGAGTGAGCGGTGCTGGGGACGGTTGCCCGGCGCTGCTGCCGTCTCAGCGAGTGACCGCGGCCCACCTGGCCGCACAGCAATTCACGGCGCCACCAAACCACGGTGACGGTGGGATGAGCGGTGCCAGGGACGGTCCCCCTGCACTCCCACCTCCTCGGGAGGTGACCGCCGCACTGCAGTCCACGGTGCCACCGAGCCACGGCTGCGGCGGGATGAGCGGCGCCGGGGACGGCTTCCCAGGACACCTGCCTCCTCCGCGAGGTGACCGCGGCAAACCTTGCCGCACAGCAATTCACGGTGTCACCGAACCACGGTGGCGGCAGGATGATCGGCGCTGGGGGCCCCCGGCACTCCCACCTCCCCAGCGAGGCGACCGCAGCCACCTCTACAACGGCCGAGGCTCGCATGGCGCCCGTCCACTCGGCCATGCACCAGCCCACGGTGTCGTCTAGCCACCAACCAGCGGGGATGAGCGGCGCCGGGACACCTCCCCCGACACCGCTCTCTCAGCGCGGCAGCACCGTGACCGCGGGCACCTCGAACAACAGCCGAAGCTCGCATGGCGTCCACCCACCCGGCCGCACAACAGCCCACGGCGCCGGCGAGCCACCAACCAGCGGGATGAGCGGTGCCGGGGCACCTCCCCCGGCACCGCCCTCTCAACGCGGCAGCACCGCGACCGCGTCCACCTCGAACAGCAGTCCCGGCATGGCGAAGGCCTTCACCGCGTGCAGGGTGCTCGCCGGGCGGTGGGCCAGGTACTTCGCCGCGAGCGGGAGGTACTTGCGGACGTCGGCGGTCTCGGCGACCAGGACGGTCACCTTCACCACGTCGGCCAGCCCGGCGCCGCACGCCTCGAGCACCACCTTCAGGTTCTCGAACGCCTGCTTCGCCTGGCCCTCGAAACCGTCCAGCAGCAGGCCGTCCGGGCTCATGCCGACCTGGCCCGAGGTGTGCACCAGGCCGCCGGCGACGACCGCGTGCGAAAACGCGTTGCCCGGCGGCTGGTGCACGCCGTCGGGGTGGGTGACGAACTTCGTTACACTCATGATCACCTTTCTTGTCCAAGTAACACGGCACGGCCCAGCCAGGCCCGCGCCGTGCCACCGGCCGCCGGGTCGTAGGCCAGGTGGATCCGCCGCCCGTATTTCGCGGCGATGTCGGCGAGGTCACTCACGTCCGGCTCCCAGCCATGCCGGGTCAGCCACCGCGCCGGATCGGTCGGCCCCGACCGCCACAACCGCAGCAACTCGGGCCCGATCGCCGTTCGCAGGGCATCGCTGGCCTCGACGTGGTCGAACGCGATTGTGCTGCCCGTCGCGCTGAGCCCGGTGATCGTCGACAGCAGCCCGTCCGCGGCGGCCTCGTCCAGCGCGTAGAGCAGGCCCTCGGTCAGCCACGCCGTGGGCCGCTCCGGGCGGAACCCGGCCTCCTGCAAGGCCACCGCCCAGTCCGAACGCAGGTCGGCGACGACGGGACGCCGGACGCACCGAGCCGTCAAGGACGCCGCGGCGGCGTCCTTGAACCGCAGCACCGGGGCCTGGTCGATCTCGAAGACCTCGGTGCCGCCGGGCCAGCCGAGCCGCCATGGACGTCCGTCCATTCCGGACGCCACGAGCACGACCTGCCGAGCCTCGCCGGACAGCAGCGCGTCGTCCAGGAACCGCGTCCGCACGGCGACCTGCGGTCCCATCACCGCGGCGAATTCGGGCTTCTCCCCGGTGATCCCGGCGGCGTCCAGGAACAGCCGCGCGCACGGATCGGCGAACAGCCGGTCCGGGCGGCGGTCCTCGGCCGCGCGCAGCAGCGCCACCTCGAACGCGGTCCGCCCGATCGCGTCGATCCCGTCCAGGTCCATACGCCTCCTCCCGTCGAAGTCATTTGGTTGCGTTCGCGACGGTATCATGTGATACGTTCAGTCGTGAAGGATTCACCGAGTGATGAATCAACGAGGAGAGCGGTCATGTCCGAGCCGACCTGTCACGTCGCCGTCGTCTACTACTCCGCGACCGGAACGATCTTCACCCTCGCCGACGCCGTGCGCGCCGGCGCCGCCGACGCCGGGGCGGAGGTGCGGCTGCGGCGGGTCGAGGAGATCGCGCCCGTACAGGCGATCGCCCGCAACGGCGCCTGGGTCGAGCACCTGGCCGGCACCGGGCACATCCCGGTGGCCACCCACGACGACCTGCTCTGGGCCGACGCGATCGTGTTCGGCACCCCGGCGCGGTTCGGGAACGTCGCGAGCCAGCTCAAGCAGTTCCTGGACACCCTGTCCGGGCTCTGGATGCGCGATCTGCTCGCAGACAAGGTCTACAGTGGATTCACTTCGACCGCGTCCGCGCACGGCGGCCAGGAGTCGACGCTGCTGGCGCTCTACAACTCCGTCTACCACTTCGGCGGCGTCATCGTCCCGCCCGGGTACAAGGACCACCACGACGACTCCGGCGGAAACCCTTACGGTGCAAGCCATGTCACCGGCGACGACGGCTCGATCGCCGTCGGCGAAACGGCGTTGACGGCGGCCCGCTCGCAGGGCCACCGGGTCGCGACGATGGCCGCGGCCCTCAGGCACGGGCTCGCCGCGGTGTGACGCCTACGCCTCGCCCCCGGGCGGATAGGTGAACCTGGTCAGCAGGTCCATCAGCTTCGCCGGCTCGCCGGCCCGCAGGTGCGAGACCAGCTCTTCGGCCGGGGCGAGCGCGTCCTCGTGCGCGGCGTCGAAGGCCTTCACGCCGTCGGGGGTGATCTCGACCTCGCGCACCCGACGGTCGCCCGGCACGGCGTTGCGGACCGCGAACCCCTTCGCCTCCAGGTCGTCGACGACGCGCATGATCCCGGCCTTGTCCGAACCGGTCGCCTCGACCAGGTCGCGCTGCGTCGTCGGCCCGCGGTCGGCAAGGATGATCAGCACGGCGAAGTGCCGCAGCTCCAGCCCGTGCGGGCGCATCGCGGCGGCCATCGCCCCCGCCGCGCGGGCGTGCGCCCGGCGCAGCAGCAGCCCCAGCGCGAACGGGGACACGTCCCCCGGGCGGTCGGTGGCGCGGGTCCTGGGCTTACCGGTCATGCGAGCACCCTACCCCAAAGGGCGTCGGGTGATACGGTTTCATTCGATACGGAATGGTGGTGGTCGAGGTGATCGGCTTCGGAGTGGCACCGCGCGCGGAGGAGGTCGCCGCCACCGTGCCCGGCGACGACCTCGTCCCCCGCCCGGACGTCGTGATGGACCGGGGGTTCACCCTGGACGCGCCGCCCGAGCGGGTCTGGCCGTGGTTCGCCCAGCTCGGCAAGAACCGCGCCGGCTGGTACCTGCCCACGGGGATCGAGGCGCTCCTCCCCCGGCGCCGCCGCGCGCTGCGCCGCCTCGACCCCGCGCTGCAGCACCTGAGCCCGGGCGACGTGATCGACGACTGGGGCGGCCGCGACGCGACCTTCGAGATCGTCACCCACGACCCGCCGCACACCCTCGTCCACCGTTCCACCCGCGGCCGCCTGGAGATCAGCTGGGCGATCCGCCTCACGGACGACGGCGACGGCACCACCCGCGTCCACCTCCGCTTCCGGCTCAGCGGCGCGCGACGGCCGTGGCTGGCCGAGTACGGCGGCGGGCTGCTCGACCTGCTGACGGTGGCCGGGCTCGCCGCCGGTCTGCGCGACCGGCTGCGGGCGCCCTGACCCCGGCACCGCCGTCACGGGTTCCCGGACATTTCCTTCCTGGGCCAAGACTTCCGGCGAGCGAACAGGACGATGAGGACGATCGCCAGCAGCGCGACGAGGCCGGACCACCACCACCCCGACGTTCCGGCCGCGGCCGTTTCGGGGTGCCGGGCGAAGCCGAGGCCGCCGTCGCGCTGGTACTGGGAGCCGGGTTGCTTGTCCGCATACCGGTCGTGGACCTGGCGCTGGTAGTCCGGCAGCGGGACGAACGCGCCGACCGGCGTCTGCGGCAGGCTGGCCTGCAGCAGCCGGACGCCGTCGGCGCCCAGCGCGTACCAGCCGTTGATCTGCGGCTCGTCGAGCAGGACGGCACCGGCCGGCAGCCGGGTGGCGAGCCGGGTCTCGTCGTCCCCGGAGAGGACGCTGCCGACCTGCCACCCCGCCTGCGCGTCCGGGGCCGCCTGGATGGTGGCGGTGCGGCCGTCCTGGGCGCGCGCGACGACCGCGACGTACTCGAGGACCGCCACCCGGCCGTCGCCGTCGCCCCGCACGAACGCCGGGTCGAGGGTGTAGGCCGGGACGCCCGTGTCCGCCACGGTGATGACGCCCGGGTCGGGCTGACCAGGTCTGCGGAAGTTGGTCCTGGCGAAGCTGATCGCCCGGTCCGAGTGGGCCGCGGTCACCGCCGCCGCCACCTGGGCGGCCGGCACCGGCACCCACACGGGTGGCGCGGCCGAGGCCGCCGCGCCGAACCCGGCCGGGGCCGCCAGCGCCAGCACCACCGCCGTCAGGATCTTCGTCGCAGACCTGGTCATGGCCTAGCTCACCGCCCGCCCGTGATGCCGACGACCGTGTCGCCCCAGGTGAACTCGCTGTTGCGGAGGTAGTCGTTGTAGGACTGCGTGCGGTAGCGCTGGTAGGTCGGCCACGGGTCGCCGACGTTCATCGACTGGTTGCCCGCGTCGTAGCCGTAGATCACCTCGGCGTGGCCGCCGCCGGAGGTCCAGTAGATCCCGGTGAGCGCCGGGTTCCCGGCGTCGATCTGCTGGGTGATCGTCGAGAACGACACCGCTCCCCCGGCGCTGCTCGCGGAGAACCCGGTGCCGCGGAAGCCGTTGACGATCTCGCCGATCTGCGCGGCCTGGTTCGGGCAGTTGCCCGCGGTGGTGCCCTTGCCGGCGGCGCAGAACTCGTCCTGCGACGTCGAGGCGCCGTGGAACTGCTCGATGCTCGCGCCGTCGGCGGCCCAGCACCATTCGTCGTTCTGCTGCACCTGCTGGCTGTAGTCGAGGCTGCGCGCGGCCTGGGCGTCGCGGGCCACGTTCGCCGGGAGGCGCAGGGCGGCGTTGTCGCCGAGGGGGTGGGTGAGCGTCACGCCGTTCGGCGCCGACGGCTCGACCGGCTGGGCCCCGGCCGCCGGGGTGAGCGCGAGCGTGGCCGTGACCACGACCGCACCACACGTGAGAACCAGGCCCGTCATTCGTTTGTCCAGCGCGATGACCACGAGCTTCTCCTTGCAGCAAAGGGAAAGGGGAACCATCACTGTGCGGCAGGAGAAAATCTCCAACAACCGACGCAAGTCGGTAAACGACGAGTAAACGACCGGCCGGCCGTGCGGTGGCCCGCGTCACGTATCCGCTGGTCAGGACGCCGAGTTCGCGGCGCGCGGCGGACTTCCCCGCCTCGGTGTTATGCCAGGTGTTATGGGTGCGCCGCGTGCGGTTTCCGGGCCTTTCGGATCCCGGCGGCAAGCGGGCTGACAGACTCGACCGGTGATCCTCGGTTACGTCCTCGCCCTGCTGGCCGCCGTCGCGTCGGGCAGCGGTTCGATCCTGGAGTCCGCCGGCGTGCGGCGGGCCGGTGCCTACGGCGGCGCGCCCCAGGATCTCGTCGCCCTGCGCAGCCAGCCGCTCTACTTCCTCGGGGTGGGCGTGGACCTGCTGGGCTTCGTCTTCGCCGCGGCGGCGCTGCACCGGCTGCCGCTGTTCCTCGTCCAGTCGGTGCTGGCGTTCAGCGTCGGCGTCACCGCGACGATCTCCGCGTTCCTCGGCATCCGGCTGGCGTCGGCCGGTTGGGCCGCGCTGGGCGTCGGCGCGACCGGGCTCGTCCTGCTGGGCCTGTCCGCGGACCCGGGTCCCGCGCACCTGCTGCCCACCTTCGCCAAGTACCTGCTGCTGGCCGCGGCCGTGCCGATCGCGGCGACGGGCTTCTACATCCAGCGCCACGACCGCCGCTGGTCGGCGCCGATCCTCGGGTTCTGCGGCGGCCTGGGCTTCAGCGTCGTGGGCATCTCCGCCCGGACCCTGGACACGTCGGGCCCGGCCTGGCGGGTCGCGCTGGACCCGGCGATCTGGGCGATGATCGCCAACGGCCTGGTCGCCGCGGTGGTGTTCGCGATGGCCCTGCAACGCGGCCGCGCGACCGCCGTCACCGCGACGATGTTCACCACCAACACCGCCGTGTCGTCCCTGATCGGCGTGACCATCCTGGACGACCGCGTCCGCGACGGCTTCACGGCCGCGGCCATCGCCGGGTTCGTACTCGCCGTCGCGGGCGCGATCGGCACCGCGCACTACGCGGCCGCCCACCAGGCGCCCGCCGCGGAGACGGCGGAGCCCGTCTGAGGGACGGGTGTCAGTGGCCGCCTCGCCGGCCGAGGGTCGCAGCGGGGCCGGCTGGCAACCGTCCGAGCGACGAGTGTGGGTGATCGCCCTGCCAGCCGGGTGTCTCGACGGGGGTCGCGCCGGGGCGAGTCCACTTCGGTACCGGCCGATAACCGTCTAAGCCACCGGCGTCAGTGGCCGCCTTGCCGGCCGAGGGTCTCCACCGGGCCCGCGCCGGGGCGGGTCCACTGTGGCACCGGCCTGCTGGTCGGGCCCCAGTTCGCGGCGCCGTCCGCGTCCGAGCGCCAGGACCAGCAGGCGTGGCGGCCCTCGGACTCGTGCCACTCCGGGTTGCCCTCCCAGGACTCCCCGCGGCCGTACGGGGTCATGTCGAGCAGGCCCATCGACGAATTGACCCGCTCGTTGCCCCGGCCCGTCGTCGAGTAGGTGAGGAACACGCGGTCGCCGTCGCGCAGGAAGCAGGTGATGAACCCCATTTCGCCACCGACCGGCGCGGGCACGTCGCGCACCGAGTACCAGGGTTCGGTGTAGCCCATGAACTCGACGTAGGGGGCCACCTCGTCCCACGGTCCCGAGGTCAGCACGGCGTACGACACGCCGCGGGCGTTGAGGTAGACGGCGTCCCGGATGTGCCAGGCCGTGGTGGTGCAGCCCTCGCACTGTCCCTGGTGCGGCGCGCCGTCGTGCCACATGTGCTTGTAGACCACGAGCTCGTCGCGGCCCTGGAACAGGTCCGTGAACGGGACCGGGCCGCCCGGTCCGGTGACCTCGGCCGTGGCGTCGAACTCCACCACCGGCAGCCGGCGGCGGGCCGCGGCGATGGCGTCGCCCTCGCGGGTGTGGGCCTTCTCTCGGACCAGCAGCTCGTCACGGGCGTGCTGCCAGGTGGCCAGGTCGACGACGGGCGGGTTCGTCACGGGTCTCTCCGTTCGGTGCCGGTGCTCCTACACGGACACAACGAACTCACCCACGCCGTTTCGACACCGCCCGGAAACCCTTCTAAGCCGGGAGCACCGTGGCCGTGAACCCGGCCGCCGCGGCGAGGGCCGTCAGGTCACCGGCGCCGGCGGCCGGCAGGAGCACGAGCGGGTAGCAGTCGGACTCGATGTCGAGGACGGCCAGCGCGGTGCCCGCCCCGGCCAGCCGCTCCCCCGCCAGCACGAGGAACTCGTAGGTCGGCAGCTCGGCCTCGGCGAGCGACGTCCAGATCTCGTCGGCCGTCGGCGCGGACCGCAGCACCCGCAGCTGCCCGGTGATCTCGTCGGGCGCTTCCTTCCAGTCCACTTCGGCCAGCAGCCCGTGGTCGGTGAGCGCGTTCACCAGCGCGATCCAGGCCAGCAGCTCGAACGGCTCGTCGATGCCGCGGTCGTCGAGCCGGTCGGCGTGGTCGCGCAGGTAGGCGCCGGGATCGTCGTGTGCGGCCACGGCCAGGTCACGGACCTGCGCCACGTCCGGCGCGAGCAGGCCGGCCACGGCGATGAGCGCGTCGCGAGGTGTCACGAGCGCCCATGATGGCACCCGGGCACGACGAATGGCGGCTTGACCCCCGCCGGGATCCGGAGTGGCATGTACGCCGTGATCCGACTGCGCTCGACCGCCGTCCTGCTCGCTCTCGCCGGCCTCGTCGCGGCCCCGGTGCCCGCGCTGGCCGCCGTACCCGCCCAGCCCGGCCCGTCGCTCGGCTTCGACCTGGACGCGGCCACCATCCCCGAGCTCCAGCAGCGGATGGACCACGGACGGCTGAGCGCCGTGGCGCTGACCCAGGCGTACCTGCGCCGGATCGATGCGCTGGACGGCAAGGTCCACGCCGTGGTCGCCGTCGACCCGGCGGCCCTGCGCGCGGCCGCCGCCAGCGACGTCCGCCGCCGCACCGGTCACACCCTCGGGCAGCTGGACGGGATCCCGGTGCTGCTCAAGGACAACATCGACACCCGGACGCTGCCGGCCACCGCGGGTTCGCGGGCCCTGCCCCGCAGCCGTCCGGCCGCCGACGCCGCCCTCGTCGACCGGCTCCAGCGCGGCGGCGCGGTGATCCTCGGCAAGACCAACCTCTCCGAGTGGGCCAACTACCGCTCCACCCATGCGACGTCCGGCTGGTCCGGGATCGGCGGCCAGACGAACGACCCGTACGTCCTCGACCGCAACCCGTGCGGCTCGTCCTCGGGCTCCGGCGCCGCCGTGGCGGCCACCCTGGCGCAGGTCGCGATCGGCACCGAGACCGACGGCTCGATCGTCTGCCCGGCCGGCGCCAACGACGTCGTCGGCGAGAAGCCGACGCTCGGCCTGGTCAGCCGGACCGGGGTCGTGCCGATCTCGGCCGAACAGGACACCGCCGGCCCGATGGCGCGCCACGTCGTCGACACCGCCATCACGCTGTCCGTCCTGCAGGGACGCGACGCCGCGGACCCGGCGACGGCGGCGATCCCCGCGAACCAGCCCCGCGACTACGCGGCCCTGCTGCGTCCCGGCGCCCTGCGCGGCGCCCGGATCGGGGTCTGGCGGATGGCCGGCCAGGACGCCGACGTCGACCGGGTCGTCCAGGACGCCGTCCGCACGCTGACCTCCCGCGGCGCCACCGTCGTCGAGGTCGACCCGCCGTACCAGGACCAGATCGGCGCCGCCGAGTCCCCCGCGCTGCTCACCGAGTTCAAGCGCGACGTCAACGCCTACCTGACTCATCGGCCGGGCCACCCCGCGAACCTGAACGAGCTGATCGCCTTCAACAGGAAGGACCCGGTCGAGCTGTCGAAGTTCGGCCAGGAGCTGTTCGAGCAGGCGGCGGCCGCCCCGTCCCCGGCCGACCCCACGTACCGTGCCCAGCGCGCGACGGCGACGTCGCTGGCCCGCCGGTCGATCGACGAAACCCTGGCCGCGCAGCACCTGGACGCCATCGTCGCGCCGACCAACAGCCCGGCGTGGAAGACGACCTACGGCACCGGCGACGCGTTCGTCCTCGGCTCCTCGACCCCGGCGGCCGTCGCGGGTTACCCCAACGTGTCGGTGCCGGCCGGGTTCGCCGGCCCGCTCCCGATCGGCGTCTCGTTCTTCGCGGGACGCTGGGCCGACGCGCGGGTCCTCGCGCTCGCGGCGGCGTTCGAGAAGGCGGCCCCGGCCCGCCGGGCCCCGGCCTTCATCCCGACCATCGGCTGACGATCAGAGCGCCGCGCGGTACTCCGACGGGCTGATGCCGCGCGCCCGGCGGAACGCGGTGCTGAGGTGCTGCGGGTGGCTGAACCCGCAGTCCGCGGCGATCACGCCGATCGGATCGGACGTCCCGGCGAGCCGGTGTTCGGCCTCGCGCAGGCGGAGGTCCAGGACCCAGCGCATCGGTGTCACGCCGGTGCTGCGCCGGAACGAACGCAGGAAGTGGCGCGGGCTGAAGCCGGCCACCGCGGCGAGGGTGCCGACGGTGACGGGATCGCGGAGGTTCCGCCGGACGTGGGCGTCCAGACGCGCCACCGTTCCCGGCGGCAGACCGGCCGAGGGTGGTTCCGGCGCCGCGTCGCGGGTCAGGCGGACCAGGTGCGCGAGGCTCTGGCGGGCGACGCCGTCGACGAACAGGGCGAACGTCTCGTCCGGTTCCGCCGCCTCCTGGGCGAGTTCGCGCAGGGCCCGGACGAGCGGGGGCCGGTCGAACCCGACGAGCGCGCGCCGCGGCGCCGGGAGGTCGTGGTCCGCGGCGAGATCCGGGTCGAGGAACAGCACCGTGTAGCGGCACAGCCCGTCGATCACGAAGGTGCCGGTGACCTCGGTGTCCGGCGGGATGTAGCAGAGGCTGGTGGTCGCGGTGACGACGTCGTGGAAGGGACGGCCGTCCACCGCGAGCCGCAGCTCGCGCACCCCGGAGCCCCACCAGAACAGCGCCGCGGCCGGCTGGCGGAAGCGCCAGCCGATCGGGTCCGCCGAGGTGCGGGCCAGGGTTTCGAGCCGGGCGAGCGCGGTGCCGCCCGCCGCGCGCTCGACCACCCGGCCGCCGACCTCCCGCCAGGCGGGCCGCTCCTCACCCGAAACCGTCATGAAGACATTCGTACCAGCGTCCGTCAGGACTTCCCGAGCAGTGAACGCACGTGCTGGACGATCTCCTCGTTCGTGTAGGCGTGCCCGCCGATCCCCCAGCCGCCCGGAACGGCCTCGGTGAGCGCGACCCACGTCCGCTCGGCCAGGCCCGGGTCACCCGCGGCCGCGGCGACCTGGGCGGTGATGTCCTGGACGACGCCGAGCTGCTGCTCCCGGTCCAGCGCGCCGGCGTTGGTCGTCACCTGGACGCGGACGTGGTCGCCGCCGCCCCCGGCGTCCGACAGCGCGTCGGCGGGCAGTTCGTGCACGAAGGCCGCGGTGTTCTCGGTGAAGAACGGGATCACCGGGACCTTTTCCCACCGCATCACCGTCTGCGCGAGTTCCTGGGCGAGCTTCTTCTTGTCGCCGATGACGCCCGCCGGGGCGTACACGTCGATCATGGGCATGGCGGTTCTCCGTTCCGGCCGGTTCAGGACGGTTCAAGGGGCGCAGTCATCCTTGAGTGGTCCGGGCGCGGCGCACTTCCACCAGAGCGCCGTCTGCTACACAGGAACGTCGGGAAACGAGGAGGTGATCGGCGTGGCCGATCTGCTGGGACCGCGGATCCCCGGTCCGGCGCGGTTGCGGGACCTGCTGGCCGGTGACGACCTCGTCGTCGCGCCCGGGGCGTACGACGCGCTCAGCGCCCGGCTGGTCGAGGCGGCCGGGTTCCCCGCCGTCTACATGACCGGGTTCGGCACGACGGCGTCGCTGCTCGGCCGCCCGGACGTCGGCCTGCTGACGATGACCGAGATGGTCCAGGCCGCGGCCCGGATCCGGTCGGTGGTCGAGGTGCCGGTGATCGCCGACGCCGACACCGGCTACGGGAACGCCCTCAACGTCATCCGCACCGTCCGCGAGTACGAGGCCGCCGGTGTCGCCGCGATCCACCTCGAGGACCAGGTCGCGCCGAAGCGCTGCGGGCACCTGGAGGGCAAGCGCGTCGTACCCGCCGAGACGATGGCCGACCGCGTCCGCGCCGCGGCCGACGCCCGGAACAACCCCGACTTCGTGCTCATCGCCCGCACCGACGCCCGCGCCGTCGAAGGCCTCGACGCGGCGATCGACCGCGCCCGCCGCTACCGGGATGCCGGCGCCGACATGCTCTTCGTCGAGGCGCTGCAGTCCGAGGCCGAGATCGAGCGGGTCGCGGACACCTTCCGCGACGTCCCGCTGCTGTTCAACTGGGCCGAGGGCGGCAAGACGCCGCCGCTGGGCCGGGATCGCCTGCGGGAGCTGGGTTTCCGGCTGGTGATCTGCCCGATCTCGACGCTGCTCGCGGCCACCCAGGCCATGCAGTCGGTGCTCGCCCGCATCGCGCAGGACGGCACTCCGGTCGACGCCGTCCGGGAGCTGCCCGGCCTCACCGACTTCGCCGAGCTGGTCGGCCTGCCCGAGATCGAGGAGATCGGCGAGAAGTACGGCAACGGCTGAGCCCCTCGTTGTTCCCTGCGTCACTCGCCTTGACGATTCTAAGACGACCGGTCATATTGAAAGGACCCAAGAGAGGACGAGGACATGAGCGAGATCAAGCCCCGGTTCCGCAGCATCGACGGGTTGTCCGTCCGCTACGCCGAGAGCGACGGGACGCACGAGGCCGAGGCCCTGCTGCTGAGCCCGTGGCCCGAAAGCCTGTACGCCTTCGACGCGAGCTGGTCGCGGCTGGCGGAGCACGCCCGCCTGGTCGCGGTCGACCTGCCCGGCTTCGGGCACTCCGAGCTGCGCGAGGACCTGCTCTCACCCCAGGCGATGGGTGAGTTCGTCGTCCGGATCGCCGACGAGCTGGGGCTGGCGAAGCCGCACGTCGTGGGCCCGGACGTCGGTACAGCGGCGGCACTGTTCGCCGCGGCGAAGCACCCGGGCCGGTTCGCGACCGTGACCGTGGGCAGCGGCGGGACGGCCGTTCCGCTGAACCTGGGCGGGGTGCTCGACGAGTGGGTGCGGGCCGAGGATCTGGCGCCGTACCGGGCGCTGGGCCCGAAGGACGTCGTGAAGGTCGCGCTCGGCAACATCGAGGGGTACGAGCTGCCCGACGTCGTGCGCGAGGACTACCTGGCCGCGTACTGGGGCCAGCGGTTCGTCGAGCAACTGCCGTACGTCCGGGCCTACCCCACCGAGCTGCCGATCCTCGGCGACCTGCTGCCCGGCATCACCACGCCGGTCCAGATCGTCGTCGGCGGCAAGGACCCGGTGGTGCCGGTGGCCAACGCCGAGTACCTGCACGAGCGGCTCCCGCACAGCAGGCTCGACGTCCTCGACGCGGGTCACTTCGTCTGGGAGGAAGCCGCGGCCGGCTACGCGCGGGCGATCACCGACTGGTGGCGCGCGAACATTTGACCTAACGTAGACGACCGCCCATATTGAACCCCGGGAGGAGACCCATGGCCAGGGCCAGCGTGCGGGAGCAGATCGTGGACGCCGCGTTCGAGCAGTTCCACCGGCTCGGCTACAACGCCTGCGGCGTCAAGCTCATCACCGACAGCGCGGGCGTGCCCAAGGGGTCGTTCTACAACCACTTCGAGAGCAAGGAAGCGCTCGCCCTGGTCGTGATGGAGCGCTACGGCGCCACCCGGCGGGTGCCGGCGCTGGCCGACACCGCCGTCGCCCCGCTGACCAGGCTGCGTGACCACTTCGAGTTCCTGGCGAGCGACATCGAGAAGTACGGCTACGAGCGCGGGTGCGTGTTCGGCAACTTCAGCAACGAAGCGGCCGACCACAGCCCCGCCATCCGCGACGGCCTGGTGACGAGCTTCGGCAGCTGGTCGGCGGCCGTCGCGGGGGCGATCCGCGAAGCCCAGGCCGACGGCTCGGTGACGTCCCAGCAGGACCCGGAGGTACTGGCCCGGTTCCTCGTCAACGCCTGGGAAGGCGCGATCGTCGGCGAGCGCGCGGCGAAGGACGGATCGTCCTTCGCCGCGTTCTTCACCCTCGCGTTCGGAACGGTGCTGCGCTGAACGCGGCCACCGGCGATCAGGCGTAGCCGCCGAAGTGCTCGCCCTCGGCCTTGAACCAGGCCATCCGGCCCGGTTGCCGTCGTCGCTGTAGACCTCGGTGTCCTGCGACGCCGCACCGCCTTTCCCGTTCTTGCGAACGCTTCGTGGGTCAGGCCGCTTCGGTTCTCCTCCTCCGCGCTTCCGCGGGGCCGATCACGCGTGGAGGCCGCGGATGGCCAGCTCCAGCAGGCGGTCGCCCTGGTCCGTGCCGGGCTCGCCGGTGCCCACCTGCCACAGGCCGCTCATCAGGACCAGCACGTCCGCCGGGTCGAGGCCCGGCCGCATGCTGCCCGCGGCGACGCAGGCGTCGAGCAGCCGGCCGACCGCGGCGGTGATCGGCGCGTACGTCTCGTCGATCGCGTCCTGCATCGCGGCCGTGTGCAGCGCTTCGCCGAGGCCGCGCTTGAGGCGGACGTAGGCGGCCAGGCGGCGGAACCAGACGCGGAAGGCGTCCAGCGGCTCGTGCCCGCCGATCTCGTCGTCGACCGCGTCCAGCAGGCGCTGCACGTCGTGCCGGTAGACTGCGAGGATCAGGGCTTCGCGCGTCGGGAAGTGCCGGTACACCGTGGCCGGCCCGACCCCGGCGAGCTTGGCGACGGTGTTCATCGAGACCGCGCCGGACTCGGCGAGCATGCCGCGCGCGACCTCGACGATGAGCCGGCGGTTGCGCATCGCGTCGACACGCGACGGCCGGGGCCGGGCCAGGGACAACGTTCAGCTCGCTTTCGGGGCGGTTCTTCCGACGAGCTGAGCCTACGGTTCGAAGGGACCTCTTGCGACCGCATCTGCGTGACGAAACCGGCAGTTCGCCCCGCAGATGCGGTCGCGGCCGTCAGCCGCCGAGGTCGGTGATGACGGTCTTGGTCTCCATGTAGTTGTTGAACACCGCGCTGCCCATCTCGCGGCCCCAGCCGGATTCCTTGTAGCCGCCGAACGGCAGCGACGCGTCGAAGACGTTCCACGTGTTCACCCACACCGTGCCCGCCCGCATCCGCCGCGCGGTCCGGTAGGCCTTGCCGACGTCCTTGGTGAAGACGCCGGCGCCGAGGCCGTAGTTCGTGTTGTTCGCGGTCGGCATGATGTCGGACTCCGAGTCGAACGGCGCCGCGGCGACGACCGGGCCGAAGATCTCCTCGCGGACCGCGGTCATCTCCTCCCGCGTCTCGGTCAGCACCGTCGGGGCCACGAAGTAGCCGCGGTCGCCGACCCGGTCGCCGCCGCTGATCGTCGCGCCGTCGTCGCGGCCCGACCTGATGTAGCCGGTCACCCGGTCGAACTGCTCCTGCGACACGAGCGGGCCCATCGTGGTCTCCGGGTCCAGGCCGTTGCCGACCTTGATCAGCTCGGCCTGCTCGCGGATGCCGGCGACGACCTCGTCGTAGACCGGTGCCTCGACGTAGAGCCGGGAGCCGGCGACGCAGCATTCGCCCTGGTTGAAGAAGATCGCGTTCGCCGAGCCGGCGATGGCCGCGTCGAGGTCGGCGTCGGCGTACACCACGTTCGGGGACTTGCCGCCCAGCTCGAGCGTCACCTTCTTCAGGTTCCCGGCCGCGGCCTTGACGATCTCCCGGCCGACCTCGGTCGAGCCGGTGAAGGCGACCTTGTCGACGTCCCGGTGCGCGGCGAGCGCGGCGCCCGCCTCGCCGAAGCCGGTGACGATGTTCAGCACGCCCGGCGGCAGCCCGGCCTGCATGGCGAGCTCGCCCAGCAGCAACGCCGACAGCGGCGTCTGCTCGGCCGGCTTCAGCACCGTGGTGCAGCCGGCCGCGAGGACCGGGCCCACCTTCCACGCGGCCATCAGCAGCGGGAAGTTCCACGGGATGATCTGCCCGCAGACCCCGACCGGCTCCCGCAGCGTGAAGCCGAGGTAGCGCGCGGGGTCCAGGCCGGACGTCGGGATCGTGGCGCCCTCGATCTTGGTCGCCCAGCCCGACATGTAGTGGAACAGGTCGGCGGCCAGCGGCACGTCGGCGGCCTTGGCGACCGCGTAGGGCTTGCCGTTGTCCAGCGATTCCAGCAGCGCGAAGTCCTCGAGGTGCTCGAGGACCAGGTCGCCGAGCTTGTGGATGATCCGGCCGCGCTGGCCGTGCGGCATCCTCCGCCACGGCGAGCTGTCGTCGAAGGCGGCGCGCGCGGCCCGCACGGCGCGGTCGACGTCTTCGGCTTCGCCGTGGGCGACCGAAGCCAGCACCTCTTCGGTGGCCGGGTTCAGCGTTTCGAACGTCCGGCCCGACGCCGAATCGACCCACTCCCCGTTGATCAGCATCTTCCTGCTGAGCGATTTCACGACCTCGTCGACACGGTTCTCGTCCACGGCCAGAGTCATCAGTGACCTCCTCGTCACCCGGAGTCAAAGCCGCATATGCGGTGTGATAGCCATCACAACACCGCAGGTGCGGCCTGTCTACGGGTTCGGGGACGCGGCCTCGAATTCACCCGGCCCGGGTCGCCACGCACGGGCAGCTGCCGGCGACGTGGCAGATCCGGCCCTCGCTCTCGGGCACCCGCCGGTACCGGGTCCCGTCCTCGAGCTCGACCTCGATGACGTCCAGCGGGTCGACGTCGGCGACGGTGCCGTAGCGCACCCGCCGGGTCCCGTTCTCCGGATCGGGTTCGCTGAAGACGATCACCCGGTCACCGCGGTGGAAGTGGTTCCACTCCCAGCCGTTGAGGTCGAACCAGGTCCCGGTGAAGGCCCGGGACACGACCGAGAGGTCCGCGCCGGTGGCGCCGGCGAGCCGGATCATCGTGTCGACCGGGACCAGCGCGCCCGGCTGGTCGGCCGAGCCGGCGTCGAGCCAGCCGTGCAGGCCCGAGACCGGCACCCCGGCCGACGCGGCGATCGACCGCACGGACCGGCCCGGCTGGTAGCGCTCCAGCAGCACCGCGACCCGCGTCTTGTCGATCATGAGCGTCTCCCGTCCGACGCCCTGATTGTGCCGCATGCGCGGCGGAAAAACTTCTTTCAAACCGCTTACGCGGGACAAGTACCTCCCAGGCGCCGGCGGTCGAGGGCGAGCCAGAGGCGGTCACGGGTCAGCGGGAGCTCGGTGAAGCGGACGCCGGTCGCCGCGCGCACGGCGTTGGCCAGCGCCGGGGCGACCGGGTTGAACGGGCTCTCGCTCATCGACTTCGCCCCGAGCGGGCCCAGCGCGTCGTCCGTGGTCATGAAGTGCACCTCGGTCCGGGGGACGTCGGCGAAGGCGGGCAGCCGGTACTGGCGGAACGCCGCCGTGGTCACGGTGCCGTCGGCCGCGGTGCGGACGTGCTCGAACAGGGTCGCGCCGAGGGCCTGCGCGACGCCGCCCTCGACCTGGCCGCGGCACTGCATCGGGTTCATCACCCTCCCGGCGTCGGCGGCGTGGACGCTGCGCAGGATCCGCAGCTCGCCGGTGCCCGGGTCGACCGCGACCCGGAACCACTGCGCGTTGAACGCCACCGACCGCGGCGTCCCGCCGAAGTGCCCGTCGGCGCTCAGGGTGCGTCCCACGGCTGCCGCCGCCTGGTGGAGTTCCTTGAGCAGCAACCGGTTCTCACCGTGCACCACGGCGTCCTCGACCAGCCGCAGCGCCGCCCGGTCCACGCCCAGGTGACCGGCGGCGAAGCCGAGCAGCCAGCCGGCGAGGGCGTCCGCGGCGAGGAGCACGGCCTTGCCGGCGACGACGGTGCCGGTCGAGCCGAAGGCGCCGGTGTCGTGGCGGACGACGTCGGTGTCGGACTGGCGGATCGCGATCCGGGCCGCGGTCGTGCCGAGGCGGCCCGCGGCGATCTGCCGGTGCACCGTGGTGGTGCCGTTACCGAACTCGGCGGTGCCGACCGCGACGTCGTAGGTGCCGTCGGGCAGCAGCGCGACGGTCGCGTCGGCGAAGTGCCCGCGCGGCGGCGCGGTGGCGATCATCGCGAGCGCGCTGCCCTCCCCGACGAGCCAGCCCTCGGGCGCGGGCTCGGCGGGTTCGGCGCGCGCGGCGCGGACGACGTCCAGGCATTCGCCGAGGCCGTAGCTGGCGAGGTGCAGGTCCTCCTCCTCGCCGTGCGCGTCGACCATCGGCTCGCCCGCCTTGATCACGTTGCGTTCCCGCAGCACGAGCGGGTCGAGGCCGAGCAGGTGCGCCAGCTCGTCCAGGACGGACTCCAGCGCGAAGATCACCTGGCCGAGGCCGTAACCGCGGAACGCGCCGGAGGGCACGTTGTGCGTGTAGACGGCGTAGGCGTCGGCTTTCTTGTGCGGGCAGCGGTAGACGGCGAGGGACTCGCCGCAGGCGTGGAACAGCACGCCCGGACCGTGGTTGCCGTAGGCGCCGGTGTCGGACACGACGTGCAGCTGCAGCGCGGTGAGCGTGCCGTCGCCGCGGGCGCCGGCCTTGACGCGCACGGTGAACGGGTGGCGGACGGTCGCGCCGAAGAACTGCTCGGCGCGGGTGAACTCCAGCTTCACCGGCCGCCGCAGCCGCAGCGCGGCCAGCACGACGACGTCCTCGGCGAGCATCTCCTGCTTGCCGCCGAAGCCGCCGCCGACCCGCCCGGCGACCACCCGGATCGCGTCCTCGGGCAGCCCGAACAGCGCGCACAGGGCGCGGCGCGTCAGGAACGGCACCTGGGTGCTGGACCGCACGACCAGCCGCCCGTCGTCCTCGAACCACGCGAGGGCGCCATGGGTCTCCAGGCTGGCGTGCTGCACCCGCTGCGTCCGGAAGGTGTTCTCGTAGACGACATCCGCGGCGGCGAAGCCGGTCGCGACGTCCCCGACCTCACCGTGCAGCTCGGCCACGACGTTGTCCACGGGCCGCGCGATGCCGCTGGTTTCCGGGTCCTTCTCGTGCACGACCGGGGCACCGGGCCGCATCGCCGCGTCCGGGTCGGTGACCGCGGGCCGCACCTCGTACGTCACCACGATCCGGCGGCAGCCCTCCTCGGCGGCGGCTTCGGAATCGGCGACCACGGCGGCGACGCGCTGGCCCACGTGTCGCACGACGTCGTCGAACACGCGGGTGTCGGCCGGGTCGTCCTCGACGTGTTCGTGCTGGGCGCTCGAGAAGTGCGTCGGCGGGGCGTCGTGGTGGGTCAGCACCAGGCGCACCCCGGGGACGTCGTAGGCGGGCGAGGGGTCGATCGCGGTGATCCGGGCGTGCGCGTGCGGCGAGCGCAGCAGCTTGAGGTGCAGCAGGCCGGGCACGTCGAGGTCGAACGTGTAGCGCGCGGTGCCGGTGACGACCTCCGGCCCGGCCGGGGCGGCCAGGTTCCGCCCGACCGTCTCCCCCGCAGCGGGCTCCTCGACGTGCTTGACCCCGCGGACGGCGTCCTCGATCGCGCGGTATCCGGTGCAGCGGCACAGGTTTCCCTTGAACCCGCGCGGCAGGTCGGTGGTGTCCTCCAGCGCCGCGGTCGTCATCAGGAACCCCGCGGTGCAGAACCCGCACTGGAAACCCTGGGCGTCCAGGAACTTCTGCTGCACGGGGTGCAGTTCGCCGTCGCGGGCCAGACCCTCCACAGTGGTCACTTGCCGACCGCTCGCGCGCACGGCCGGGTACAGGCAGCTGTGCACCGGGACGCCGTCGACGTGCACGGTGCACGCGCCGCAGTCCCCCGCGTCGCAGCCCTTCTTGACGCCGAACCAGCCGCGCTCGCGCAGGTAGGTGCGCAGGCACTGGCCGGGCCGCGGCTCGGCCTCGGTGCGCTGCCCGTTGACGTCCAGCTCGAAGCTCACGCCAGGTCCTCCCGGATCTCCCCGGCGAGCCGGAACGTCATGTGACGGCGCCAGGCGGGCAGGCCGTGGATGTCGTCGAACCAGTCGCCGTCGCCCACCGCGGCCTCGATCGCGGTGCGCAGGCCGTCCGCGTCCGGCACGCGCGGGAAGGTGAGCACGAAGGGACGGGTGGTGGCCGCGGTGATCGTGAGGGTGAACGTCGAGCCGAGGGTGCCGATCAGGAGCACGCCGGACCGGCCGAGGCCGTGGAGCGACGCCTGCCGGAACGCCGTCCGCCGGCCGAGCGCGGCCGCGGGCAGCGTCACCGACCGCAGGAGCTCCCCGTCCGCGAGGACGTTCCGGCCGGCGCCGGTGACGAACGCGGCGGCCGGGACCCGGCGCTCGGTGCCGTCCTGGGCGCGGAGCAGGCAGACACCGTCGAGGGCGGCGGTCAGGGAGATCATCGGGCCCGCGGGCAGGGCGTTGCAGAGGTTGCCGCCGACGGTGGCCAGGTTCCAGATCTTGAACGACGCGAGGAACGCCCGGCAGCACTGCTCGACCAGCGGCGCGACCGCCGGGCCGTGGCCCGCGGCGAACCGGGACAGCTCGGCGATCGTGCAGGTCGCGGCCAGCTCGAGCGAGCCGTCGCCGTGCCCGGTGACGGACGGCCAGCCGAACCGGCTCAGGTCGACCAGCCGGCGCAGGTACGGCTGCGGCTCGGAGAACAGGTACGTGCCGCCGGCCAGCCAGGCGTCACCCGGCCGCCACGCGCCGGGCCGGCGCGGATCACGGATCGCCGTCACGGTGTTCAGGTCCATGGCACCTCCTCGCGGTCGTCCCCCAGCCAAACAACACCGCGCTCCCGGGACGAGAGGCGAACAGCACCGAAAACACCTGGTAAACGCACACGCTTTTGGAGGATCATCCAAGCCATGCGCGTGCGCGACCTGCTTGACCTCCCCGAACTGCGGCTGCGGCTCGTCTGGGGCGGCGAGGCCCTGACCGGCCGGGACGTCACCGGCGTCACGGTCACCGACCTGGCCGACCCGGCCCGGTTCGTCCGGCCCGGCGACGTCGTGCTGACCGGCCTGGTCTGGTGGTCCGCCGACGGCGGCGACACCAAGGCCGAGCGGTTCGCCGACGCCGTCGCGGGTGCCCACGCCGCCGCGCTGCTCGCCGGGGAGGAGACCCACGGGCAGGTGCCCGAAGCGCTCGCCGACGCCTGCGCCCGGCTGGACCTGCCGCTGCTGTCGGTGCCGGCCGACACCGACTTCCGGGCCATCACCGACGCCGTCTACCTGCGTCAATGGGGTGGTTTCGACGCCTCGGCCCGGCCCGCGCTCCCGGAACCCGCCCGGCGCGAAGTGGACCGGCTGCTCGCCGAAGGCGCGCCCCTGGACGACGTCCTCGCGGCCGCCTGCGCGCCCCTGGGCGATCTCGCGTGTTACGTGGTGACCGCGACCGGGCGGGTGCTGGCCCGGACGGCGGCCGCGACCGCGCCGATCGAGCCCGGCGAGGACGTCCGCCGCCGGGTCGGCACGACCCTGCGCGTCGACGCCGGGGCGTCGCCCTACGACACGTGGCTGGTGCACGCGCCGGCCGGCACCGGCACCCCGCCCGGCGCGCTGCGGGAGATCACCGCCGTCGTCGGCCGGTTCCGGCACGCCTGGGACGAGCAGCTCGAGCCCGGCCGCAGGACGGCGAACCGGCTGGCCGCCGCCGTCGCGTCCGGAGCCGAGGAAGCCACGCTCCGGTCCGCGCTGCGCCGGTCCGGCCTGCCCGCCGACGGGCCGTACGTGGTCCACACCCTGACCCTGGACGACGCGGCCGCCGCGGCCCGCGCGCTCACCGAAGCGCTCGCCGGGGTGCCGTGCGCGGTCGGCGTCCTGCCGCGCGGCGAGGCGGTCGCGATCCAGGCCGGCGCCGACGTCCCGGACCCGGGCCGCTGGAAGGCGTTGCAGGCGTGCGATCCCCGGACACCGCTGGCCGCGGGAACGAGCACGACCCTCGCCGGGCCGGACGACCTGCCGTCCGGCCTCGCCCAGGCCCGGCACGCCGCCGCGGTGTCCCGGCCGGCCGGGAGCCTGGTGACGTCCGCGGCCGAGCTGACGGGGTTCGGCGCGCTGGTGTCGGGGCTCGATCCGGCGTTGCGCACGGCGTTCCGCGAGCGGGTGCTGGGCCCGCTGCTCGGCCTGGAGCGCGGAAGCGGCCCGGTGCTGCTGGACACGGTCGCGGCCTTCCTGGACTGCGACGGGTCGTGGGCCCGCGCGGCGCGGGCCCTGCACGTCCATGTGAACACGGTGCACTACCGGATCGAGCGGGCCGAGGAGTTGCTGGGCCGCGACCTGTCCCGGCTCGACGACCGGCTCGACCTACGCGCGGCGCTGCTCTGCTGAGCGGTAGCCAGATGCGGTTCAGGACAGGCGGGCGACCTCGGCCCGGGCGTGCGTGACCCGGCCGGTTTCCCGGCCACCGGCGCGGGCGATCTCGCGGGCCAGGTCACCCGCGGCCTCGATGCGGTGCCGGGCCCGGCGCCGGCTGTGGACGTGCTTGCGGTAGGCCTTGCGCTGCTTGCGCAGGCCGCTGACGGCGTCGAGCAGGGCCGGGTCGAGCGCGCCCGCGTCGACCTCCGGCCCGAGCAGGTCCCGCATCCAGGCCCGCTCCCGGCGGGCGGCGCGGCGCAGCACTGCGGACAGGGCGACGAGTTCGACGGCCGCGATCACGAACGGCAGCACCGCGACCAGGGCACTGCGGCCGCCGAGGCCGGCCATGTCGTCCCACGCGAAGTGGAAGACCATCGCCATCAGCATGGTCAGCACGCCCCGGACGACGTCGCGCTCGCCCGGGGTCCGGCCCAGCACCCACATCAGGCCGGTGCAGAAGATCGCGCTGAACAGGGCGTGCGAGACGATCCCGGCCGCGCCCCGGGACACGAACACCTGCAGCGACGTGCCGAGCTGGTTGGCGCCGAAGGTCTGGGCCGCGCCGTTGTAGACGTAGAGCACGTCCTCGAAGACCTGGAAACCCAGGCCGATGAACGCGCCGATGATGAACCCGTCGTAGGCGCTGCGGACCAGCCGCGGCGCCAGCCCGATCAGCAGCACCAGGCCGAGCGCCTTGCCCCACTCCTCGGTGATCGGGGCGGTCAGGCCGGCGGCCCAGTCGGCGGCGAAGGCGGTGCCGCCGACCTTCGTCCAGAACTCGAGCAGCGCGGTGTTCGCCGGCAGGGCGATCCAGAACGGGGCGGCGACGCCACCCCAGGCGAAGGCCGCGGCGAGCAGCCCGGCGGGCTGGGCGGTGTAGCGGTTCTGGTGGCGCAGCAACAACAGCCACGGCACCAGGTACAGCCCGAACAGCAGCACGCCGCCGGCCAGGGCCGGGGCGTAGAAGCCGCTGGAGCCGAAGTACCGCACGATCGCCAGCGCGCCCCCGCCGACGCCGAGCAGGTAGACCCACAGCGCCAGGTTGTGCGGCTGGAAGAACCGGAACGGCAGGCCCCAGCCCGAATCCTCGATCGCGGCCAGCTGCGCCGCCTTGCCGCTCATCGGCCGGCTCCCGGGGTGATGCTGCGCAGCAACGCCGTGACGTCGTCGCGGTAGCGCTCGAACTGGTCCGGCGCGGTGCGCACCCGGACCAGCAACGCCGGCGCGGCCTCGGCGGCCTGGCCGGCCGCGGGCACCTTGAACGCGACGTCGAGCGCGTCCCCGCCCGGCCCGGTCCCGGCCTGCACGACGCCGGTCAGTCCGGCGTCGCTCCGGACGGTGCCCCGCGCCGCGTCGACGCCCGGCTCGCCGCCTTCGGATCGCTCGACCTGGTCGAGAAAGGCACTGGCGGTGCCGGTGTACGGCGCGCCGCGCAGGGCGATGGTCGCGCCCCCGGTGGCCAGCAGGATCTGCAGGGACGTCGAATTCGCCGCGTCGGCGCCGGTGAGCGTGCCGCTTTCCAGCTGCCAGCCCACGGGCGGGACCGCGGTCGCCCCGCTGCCGAGGTCGAGCACGTCGCCGGCCCGGATTTGGTTGCGCCACGGGATCACCGCGTTGAGCGCCGGCAATCCGTAGATCAGCACCAGCGCGATGACGAGGGTGATCAGCGCCGGGGTGAACGTCCGGCGGTCGAGCCCGAGGAACCGGTGCTCCACCGGTACCCAGCCCCGCGGCGGTTCCTGTACGTCAGCGGTCACTCCGGGACTGTAAGCACGGGCAATCCGATCCGCACCCGGAAGGACCCCACCGCGGGACCGGCTCGGTCACCCCAGCGTCGGGAGTTCGGCGACGACCTCCGTGGTGGCCTTGGCGAAGTTGAACGTGATGAAGTGCAGCCCCGGGACCCCTTCGGTGAGCAGCCGCCGGGCGAGGAGGATCGCCTGCTCGATGCCCAGCGCGCGGACCGCCGCCGGGTCGTCGGCGACGGCGGCGAACCGCTCCGCCAGGTGCGGTGGGAACGGCGCGCCGGACAGCTGCTCCGAGCGGGCGATGGTTCTCATCGTCGTGACCGGCATCAGCGCGGGGATGATCGGCGTGTCGCAGCCGGCCGCCGTCACCCGGTCACGCAGCCTCAGGTAGTCGTCGGCGTCGAAGAGCATCTGGGTGATCGCGTAGTCCGCGCCCGCCCGGCACTTCGCCACGAACTGCCGCGTGTCCTCCTCGGTGCTCGCCGAGCGCGGATGCCCGTGCGGGAACGCGGCCACGCCCACGCAGAAGTCGCCGTGTTCACGCAGCAGCGTCACGAGCTCACTCGCGTAGCCGAGGCCCTCCGGGTGCCGGACCCACTCCCCCGTGACGTCGCCGGGCGGGTCGCCCCGCACCGCCAGGACGTTGACGACCCCGGCGTCGGCCAGCGCCCCGACGAACGACCGCAGCTGCCGGACCGAATGGCCGACGGCGGTGAGGTGGACGACCGGCAGCATCGTGGTCTCCCGGCCGATCCGCGCGGCCACCGCGACGGTGTTGTCCCGGGTCGACCCGCCCGCCCCGTAGGTCACCGACACGAAACCCGGGTGCAGCGACTCCAGCTTGCGGACGTTCTGCCAGATCCGCTCCGCGTCGTCGGTCTCGCGGGGCGGCATGAACTCCAGCGAGAGCACCGGAGCGCCGGCGGCCAGGCGGTCGCGGACCGTGCGGCCCGCGGCGGGGGGGGTGACCGCCCGCCGCGGGGAAAGCCGCCCGCTCGTCACGCGCGTGCCCTCAGCTGCCCGGTGGCCTCCACCAGGTTGGCCAGGGTCGCCCGCACCTCGGCGTACCCGCGGGTCTTGAGGCCGCAGTCGGGGTTGACCCACAGCCGGTCGGCGGGGAACGCCGCGACGGCCGTGCGCAGGTGCCCGGCGATCTCCTCGACCGACGGCACCCGCGGCGAATGGATGTCCCAGACGCCGGGGCCGGCCTCGTTGGGGTACCCCGCGCGGGCGAGGTCGGCGACGATGGCCATGTTCGAGCGGGCCGCCTCCAGGCTGATCACGTCGGCGTCCATGTCGACGATCGCCTGCAGGACGTCGCCGAACTCGGCGTAACACATGTGGGTGTGGATCTGGGTGTCGTCCCGCACGCCCGCGGTCGCCAGGCGGAACGAGTCGACGGCCCACTCCAGGTACGCGGCCCGGTCGGCGGTGCGCAGCGGCAGCGTTTCGCGCAGCGCCGGCTCGTCGACCTGGATGACCGCGATCCCGGCGTTCTCCAGGTCGGCGACCTCGTCCCGCAGGGCGAGCGCGACCTGGCGGGCGGTGTCGCCCTCGGGCTGGTCGTCGCGCACGAACGACCAGGCCAGCATGGTGACCGGGCCGGTCAGCATGCCCTTGACCGGCCGCTCGGTCAGGCTCTGGGCGTAGGTGGCCCAGTCGACGGTCATCGGCTCCGGGCGGGAGACGTCCCCGACGATCAGCGGCGGCCGGACGTACCGGGTGCCGTAGGACTGGACCCAGCCCTGCTGGGTGGCCAGGAACCCGGTGAGCTGCTCGCCGAAGTACTGGACCATGTCGTTGCGCTCGGGCTCGCCGTGCACCAGCACGTCGAGGCCGAGCTTCTCCTGCTCGGCGACGACCGCGCGGACCTCGGCGCGCATCGCCTCGCGGTAGGCGTCCCGATCGAGCTTGCCCGACCGCAGCGCGGCACGCGCCTGGCGCAGCTCCGAGGTCTGCGGGAACGAGCCGATCGTCGTGGTCGGCAGTTCCGGCAGCCGCAGGCGCTCCTCCTGGGCCAGGTGGCGCCGGCCGTACGGGCTGACGCGGCGCAGGTCGGCGTCGGTGACCGCGGCGGCCCGCTCCCGGACGGCGGGCACCCGCACGATCGGCGAGGCCGCCCGGGAGGCCAGGCGCTCGGCGTTGACGCGCAGGACGTCACCGATCGCGGACCGGTCTTCGGTCAGGCCGCGGCGCAGCGTGACGATCTCCTCGAGCTTCTGCCGCGCGAACGACAGCCACCCGGCGATCTCGGGGTCCAGGTCCGTTTCGAGGGTGACGTCCAGCGGGACGTGCAGCAGCGAGCAGGACGCGGCGACGTCGACCGAACCGGCCAGGCCGAGCAGCGTGGCCAGGGTGCCCAGCGCGGCGGCCAGGTCCGCGGCCCAGATGTTGCGCCCGTTCACCACCCCGGCGACCAGCCGCTTGTCCAGGATCCCGCCGGCGGCGGCCAGGTCGTCGAGGTTGGCCGCGGCGCTCCCGGTGAAGTCCAGCGCCAGGCCCTCGACCGGCGAAGACGCCAGCACCGGCAGGACGTCCCCGAGCCGGTCGAAGTAGGACGCGACCAGGATCTTCGGGCGCGCGGTCGCGGCCGCCAAGGTGGCGTAGGTGTCGGCGACCTCGGCCAGCACGTCCGCCGGCTGGTCGGTGACGAGCGCGGGCTCGTCGAGCTGAACCCACTCCGCGCCCGCTTCGTGCAGCTGCCGCAGCAGGTCGGCGTAGAGCGGGACGATCCGGTCGAGCAGGTCGAGCGGCCGGAACCCGTCGGTGCCGGTGGGGTCCTTGGCCAGCAGCAGGAAGGTGACCGGGCCGACGAGCACCGGCCGGGTGGTCACTCCCTGCGCCAGCGCCTCGGCGAACTCGGCGAGGGGCTTGGCCGCGTTCAGGGTGAACGTCGTGTCCGGCCCCAGCTCGGGCACCAGGTAGTGGTAGTTCGTGTCGAACCACTTGGTCATCTCCAGCGGCGGCGCGTCCGCGGTGCCGCGGGCCATGGCGAAGTAGCGGTCCAGCTCACCGGCCGGGGTCGTGACGTCCGGGACGGCGGCGACGTGCCGTTCGGGAATGGCGCCGAGCAGGACCGAGGTGTCCAGGACGTGGTCGTAGAACGAGAAGTGGTTGCCGGGGATCTCGTCGATCCCGGCGTCGCGCAGTTCGGCCAGGGTCTGCAGCCGCAGGTCACGGGCCGTGCCCAGCAGGGCGTCGGCGTCGACGCGGCCCTTCCAGTACGCCTCGACGGCCTTCTTCAGCTGCCGGGCGGCACCTTGGCGCGGGTAGCCGTACACGGTGGCAAGGCTGGTGGGGGATGTCACGGGGCTCTCCTTCGCGAGTCCACGTGGACCCCGGGGGAGGGCACGGCAAGCCACGACCGTCGTCCGGTCGCGACTCGGCGAGGACCCACCCACGAGGTCGCGGCCAGCACCCCGAGGTCACGGGGTGCGCAGCGGGCAGGTCTTCGGACTCGTGGGCGTTCGCGCTCTTTCCTACTGGCCGTCGCTTCCCAAGCCGGGTGGCTCAGTGCTCGTCCTCGCTTGTTCCTCGAGGACTGACGGCGTTCGTTCCCACTCACCGCTGCGGGGCAGTCCCGGATTCACACCGGGTTCCCTCTTGCCTCGGTCACCGCGGGCGTGCGTGCGGATCCCGAACCTGCTGCCTCGTCACTGTACCGCCTCCGGCTTGGGTTCTCCTCGACGCGCGCTGCGGCCGGCCGCGGTGGGTGCTCGACGGGCAGCTCCCATCAAGTGGGACGCGGGGCCGGCCAAGTAGACCCGCGCCGGTTGGTAAGCGCTTTCTTCAGCCAGGCTTCTCGTTCGTCCGGGTCGACCGGCCGAGCTTGTGTCCACTGTGGATCGTCTGCGAGGCGTTCGGCTCGCCGGGGCGGATCGTCACCCGGGTCGCCGAACTGCCGGACGGCAAGAAGTACTTCTGGCCGGCCCGCACGGCGACCCGGCCTTCCGTACCCACCACCCGGGTAGCCGTCGACACGGCCGGACTTCCTCCTTTAGGGTGTCCCCCAGGTCTGCGGTGCAGGGAAGCCGGTGTGAAACCGGCGCGGTCCCGCCACTGTGACCGGGGAGCGGCGCCTCCGTGAGATGGCCACTGGCGCGAGCCGGGAAGGCCGGGGCGTCGTGGATCCGGGAGCCAGGATACCGGCCGCGGGTGTTCGTGTTCGTCCACGAGGATGGAGCTGAACGCATGCGGATTCCCCCTGCCTGCGCGAAAACCGGCGAACCGGTTCCCGGAACCGGCCCGACCGGGGACGGTCCGGCATGAGCGTGACCATCCTCGTCGACCGGCCAGCCGAGCGGGTCGCCCGCATCACGCTCAACCGGCCGGAGGCCCTCAACGCGCTGAACCTCCAGGCGATGCGGGAGATCACCACCGCGGCGGCCGGGCTGGACCGCGACCCGGACGTCGGCGCGATCGTCGTCACCGGCTCGGCGAAGGCGTTCGCGGCCGGGGCGGACGTCAAGGAGATGGCACCGCGGAGCTTCGGCGACGTCTTCGCCGCGGACTGGTTCGCCGGCTGGGACGCCCTGTCCCGGGTCCGGACCCCGCTGGTGGCGGGCGTGGCGGGCTACGCCCTGGGCGGCGGCTGCGAGCTGGCGATGATGTGCGACGTGCTGATCGCGGCGGACACGGCGAAGTTCGGCCAGCCGGAGATCACCCTCGGCGTCATCCCCGGCATGGGCGGCTCCCAGCGCCTCACCCGGGCCATCGGCAAGGCCAAGGCGATGGACCTGATCCTCACCGGCCGGACGATCGACGCCGCCGAGGCCGAACGCGCCGGTCTGGTTTCCCGGCTCGTCGCGGCGGACGCCCTCCTGGCCGAGACCACGGCCACGGCGTCGAAGATCGCGTCGATGTCCAAGCCCGCGGCGATGCTGGCCAAGGAGGCGGTGAACCGGGCGTTCGAAAGCAGCCTGTCCGAGGGCCTGCTGTTCGAGCGCCGCCTGTTCCACGCGACCTTCGCGACGCACGACCAGAAGGAAGGCATGGCCGCGTTCACCGAGAAGCGCCCGGCGGAGTTCCGACACGCCTGAACCACCGAGGAGCCCGGCACCGCACCGGCGCCGGGCTCCCGCGGTCACGGGCAGCTGAGAGCCAGCTCCGCGGCCGATGTCAGCTGAGCCAGGCCGCGGCCGCGTTCACCGAAAAACGCCCGGCGGAGTTCCGGCACGCCTGAACCACCGAGGAGCCCGGCACCACACCGGCGCCGGGCTCCCCCGCGGTCACGGGCAGGCGAGAACCGGCTCCACGGCCGACGAACCAGCCGACGTCAGCTGGGCCAGACCCCGGCCGCCGAGGCCGAGGATGCCCTGCGTGGTGGCGCGCACGACGGTGTCGGCGTTGTAGCCCGTGGCGTCGTAGGCGATCGCGCCGCGGTTCGCGACGATGCCCGCGCAGCCGAGCTGCAGGCCGGTGAGGAATGTCTTCGCCTTCTGGGCCGCGGCGAGCCTGAGGCCCGCGCGGAACGCCTGCCCGGCCAGGCCGGTCGTGTTGGTGTTCGGCGCGACCGCCGGGTCACCGGTGCCGGCCGAGATTCCGCCGCCTGCCTGCTGCTTGCCCGCCAGCCAGGTCAGGCCCTGCTGGGACTTGCCGCGCCGGCCGGTCGCCTGCAGTGCCTGGGCGGCCATCGCCGTCGAGTCGGTGTCGCTCACGCACGGCGTCACGCCGAAGTCCAGCGGGAAACCGCCGTCCGCGCACTGGGTGCCGGCGAGGAAGGTCACCGCGGACGCCGGTGCGCCACCGGGCGTCCGGTCGAGGGCGAGGAGCGCGAGGGACTGGCTGAAGGCGTTGCTGAAGTCGCCGAAGGCGGAGTGGTCGGAGAACCGGCCGGACGGCGTGAGCAGGGCCCGCAGCCGGGTCGGCAGGTCGGTCCCGCCGAAGGCAGCCGGGTCGAGGCCGCGGACCTCGGCAGCCAGCGCGGCTTTGGCGGTAGCGCCGGCGTAGGACTCGTCGACGCCGTCACCGATGTAGCCGGCGAGGTTCGACGCCACGTACGTCGTCGCTCGCCCGGCCGCGGTGTCCGCGACGCCCGCGGAGGCGAACGCGAAGATGCCGTCGATGGTCAGGCCGGTGTCCGGAAAGGACGTTCCGCCGAAGACGGTTTCAAGGTGGTCGCCGCCCACCAGCTGTCTGGCGAGCCAGCCGGCGGCGGACTGCGACGGCGGCGTCGCGGCCGACGCCGTGGCCGGGACGGCGAGCGAGGCCGCGGCGGCGAGAACGACGGCGAGAGCACGGAGTTTCATCGGTTCTTCCTTTCGAGGGGAACTTCGGCGAAGGTCGGGGCGACGCCGTAGGAGGCCTTGCGCGAGGCCCGCCGCAACGTGGCGAGCACCGCGGGGCCGAGCACGGCGATCGCCACGGTGTTGGTGATCGCGCGGCCGGTGTCCCACCCGGCCGTCGACGTCAGCAGCGTGAAGACGGCGAAACGGTGCAGGTTCTCCCCCACCGGATCCCCGGCCACGTAGGAAATGTGGCCCGCGTAGTACGGGACTTCGGCGCCGGTGATGAACGGCCAGAACCACAGGTTCATCAGCAACCCGAACAGGTACGACACGACGATGCCGTAGCCGATCAGCATCGCGATCTCGGCCTTGCCCGTCACGCGGCGCGGCAGCAGGCCCGCGCCCATCCCGATCCACGCCGAGCACAGCATCTGGAACGGCAGCCACGGCCCGACCCCGGCGGTCAGCAGGGCCGAGGCGAACAGCGACGTGCAGCCGAGCACGAACCCGAAGCCCGCGCCGAACACCCGCCCGGCCAGGACGAGCACGAAGAACACCGTCTCGATCCCGGCCGTGCCCGCGCCGAGCGGCCGCAGGGCGGCATTGACGGCCGACAGCACGCCGAGCATCGCGAGGGCCTTCGCGTCCATGCCGCCTTCGGACAGCTCGGCGAGCACGATGACGATCAGGATCGGCAGGATGCCGAAGAAGACGAACGGCGCGTCCGGGCCGTGCTGCATGCTCTGCGGCTCGACGCGGACCAGCAGCGGCCAGACGAACATCATCAGCCCGGCCAGTGACGCCAGCCCCAGCACGACGGCCGAGCGCGGGCCGACGCGCACGGCCTGGTCGGCCCGCCCCCACTGGCGGATCCGCGTCACGAGACCGCCGCCTCGACCTCGGCGACGGTCAGCCAGCCGCCACCGAGGATCTTGGCCACCTGCGTCGCGAACGCCGGGGACCCGCCGAGCACCTCCGCGGTGGCGCCGTCGGAGACGATCTCGCCCTCGGCCATGACCACGACCCGGTCGGCGACCGTCGCGACGAACTCGACGTCGTGCGTCGCCACGACCACCGCGCACCCCTCGGCGGTCATCGCGGCGATCATCGCCGCCAGCGCCGCCTTGGCCGGGTAGTCGAGCCCGCGGGTCGGCTCGTCGAGCAGCATGATCGACGGCGACGCGGACAGCTGCACCGCCAGCACCAGCGCGAGCCGCTGCCCTTCGGACAGGTCCCGCGGGTGCCGCTCCGGGTCGATCCCGGGGGCGAGCCGGTCGAGCAGTCCCCGGCAGGAGCCGGGTTCGGACCCCGTCTCGGCGTCGGCCGCGGCGCATTCGGCGGCAACGGACTCGAGGTAGAGCAGGTCACTCGCGGTCTGCGGCACGAGCCCGACGACCTTGCGCGCCTTCGCGCTCGGCAGCTCCCCGGGGTCGACCCCGGCGGCGCGGACCTTCCCGCCCTGCCGCGGCCCGGACCCCTGCAGGGCCCACAGCAGCGACGACTTCCCCGAGCCGTTGCGGCCCATCATCGCGACCACCCGCCCGGGCCGCAGATCCAGGTCGAGCCCGCGGACGGCCACCACCGGCCCGTACCGGACGACCACGCCGGACGCGGTCAGCACCGACTCCCCCGGTTCGGCTTCGGCCGGATCCGGGCGCGAGCCGAGGCGCTCGCGCAACGGCCGGGCGACCCGGCGGGCGTCACGCACGGACATCGGCAGCGGCTCCCACCCGGCGAGGCGGCCGAGCCGGACGATCGGCGGCGCGATCGGGGTGGTGCGCAGGATCTCCGGCGGGGTGCCGTCGGTGACGCTGCCGTCGCCCGGGACGTAGAGCATCCGGTCGGCGAACGGGATCACCCGTTCCATCCGGTGCTCGGCCAGCACGACGGTGGTGCCGAGGTCCTGCACCAGCCGGGCGAGCGTCGCGAGCACCTCCTCGGCCGCGATCGGGTCGAGCGCCGACGTCGGCTCGTCGAGCACGAGGACCTTCGGGTGCATGGTCAGCACCGACCCGACGGCGACCCGCTGCTGCTGCCCGCCCGACAGTGTCCGAAGTGGACGGCGGCGCAGCTCCGCGATGCCCAGCAGGTCCAGGGTTTCCTCGACGCGGCGGCGCATGACCTGCGGGGCCAGGCCGAGCTGTTCCATGCCGTAGGCGAGTTCGTCCTCGACGACGTCGGTGACGAACCCGGCGAGCGGGTCCTGCCCGACGACGCCGACGAGGTGCGCGAACTCCCGCGGCGGCCGGTCCCGGGTGGTGACCTCCTCGACCGACACCGTGCCTTCGAGGTGCCCGCCGGTGAAGTGCGGGACCAGGCCGTTGAACGTGCCGAGCAGCGTCGACTTGCCCGAGCCGGTGCGCCCGGCGACGAGCACCAGCTCCCCCTCCCCGATCGTCAGCGACACGTCGGCGAGCACGGGTTCCGGTTGCCCGTGGTACCAGAAGGAAACGCGGTCCAGCTCGATCATGCGGGGACCTTCTCGGTCTCGGGCACCGGTTCCGCCTCGAACGGCAGCGCGGGCGGCGGGGTCAGGAACGCGGGCAGGACGCCGAGGAGCACACCGGCGAGCGGCACCCAGGACAGCAGCGGCCAGGACAGCGTGCTCAGCGACGGGTTGAGGTTCGTCGGGTCCACACTGGACGTCGCGAACAGCACCGCCGCCACCCCGATGCCGCTCGCCGCGGTGACGAACTCGGGCGGGTGCCAGCGATCGGGCCGGTAGCGGCTGCGCCGGACCCGGGTGCCGGCGGTCCGGAACCCGATCAGGCCGAGCACCAGGCCGGCCACGAGGAACGGCGTCGCGAGGAACCGTGGCGTCGAACCGTCCAAAGTGGCGTAGACCCCGACGCAGATGCCGATCAGGCCGGTGATCATCAACGTCCCGGTCAGCCGCGCTCGTGCCTTCACGACCCCAGCGCGGCCGTAGCCACGGGAGTCCATCGACGACGCGAGCTGCAGCGACCGGTCCAGCGCGTCCTCCAGCACCGGGATGATCACGGCGTGCAGGGCCCGGAACCGGCGCCCCTTCGCACCACCCCGCAGCTTCCGCGCGCGGTGCACCCGCTGGACGCTCTCGGCCAGCTGCGGGAACACCGACAGCGCGACGATCACCGCCGTGCCGATCTCGTACAGCGCCGGCGGCATCGCCTTCAGCAGCCGCTTCGGGTTGGCCAACGCGTTCGCCGCGCCGAGGCACAGCACCATCGTCGCCAGCCGAAGCCCGTCGTAGAGGCCACCCAGGACGGACTCCGCGGAGACGTCGCCGAGCAACCGGATCCCCGCGGCCCAGGCGGGCAGCGGGATTTCGGGCAGGCGCAGGATGATCGTCGAGCCCTCGGCGCCGCCGAAGACGATCCGGAAGAACACCCGCACGCCGATGATCACCGCGGCCAGGTAGGCGTACATCCGGAACGCCATCGCCCACGGCGCGTCCGCCCGCCGCGCGATGACGACGTACCAGAGCACCGCGCAGATCGTCAGCAGCAGCCACGGGTTCGTCGTCCGGCCGGCCGCGACCGCCAGCCCGAGCGCCCACACCCACCACGCGGCGGGATGCAGGTCGCGGGGCAGGAACCAGGACGCGCGCATCACCTTTCCCGGGCGCGCTTGCGCTGCCGCGCGGTGAACCACGCCGCGGCGGCGAGCAGCACGACCGCTCCCCCGGCCACCCAGGGCGCGTAGTCGCTCGCCCCGGCCTGCTCCTTGATCGCCTGGTCGACGTCGGGCGCGCCTTCACCACCGGTGAACGTCACGTTCTTCGCGGGATCGGGTGCCCCCTGCGCGCCCCCTCCCGGCCGCGGCTTCGGCGGCGGCAACGCCCGGCTGCTCTCCCCGGACGGCGCCGGCTGCCCGGGAGTGGCGGCCGAGGTGCCGGACGCGGGCGCCCCCGGCGTGTCCCCGGTGGCCCCGGGCCCGGCACCACCGGGCTGCTTTTCGTTGACGTCGTTGGAGTTCGGCGGCGCCTCCGCCGCGGTGGTGCACCCCTGACCGGCCGTCCCGGGCCGGACCGGGGCGATGCGGGGCACCGGGTTCGCGTCGGCGGTCGCGTTGAGCGAGAACGACCAGCCTTCGAACCCGCCGGTGGTGAAGTCGCGGTTCTTCACGCCCCACTGGCTGTATTCCCAGGCGCAGTTGTTCCCCGAGTGCCAGTAGGACCAGTACCCCGCGGCGGGCGGAGTGTCCACACAGGTCTCTTTGTAGTGCTCGTTACCCTTGACCGGGATCTCCTCGACCGCGGACGGGCGGTTCTCGACGCGGCAGATGAACGCCTCACCCCAGCGCTGCACCCCGGCGATCTGGAAGCCGGCGTTCTTGAGCGCGTCCAGGCCGGTGCCGCGGCCGGTCTGCGGGTCGCAGCGGACGATCGTCGTGCCGCCGAGCTGCTGGAAGTCGACCACGACCGTGACGCCGGTGCCGTCCGCGCAGAAACCGGGCTTACCCTTGCCCTGGTCGACGGCGTGCGCCGGGCCGGTGGTGAGCGCGGCCGTCAACAGCACGACAGCCGCGCCCGTGAGGATCCGCCTCATTGCACCGTCAGCGACGCGGTCGCGTAGACCGTGCCGCCGGTCCCGGCCGCCTTGATCGTGTACGTGTAGGTACCCGCCGCCGTCGGCGTGATCGTCTGCGACCCGCCGGGCCCGGCGAGCGAGCCGGACCAGGCGCCGCCGCCGGCCGCCGGGGCGACCGACTGCGCGGTGAGCGTCGTGGCGTTGGCAGACGTCCAGGTCAGCGTGGTGCTCTGGCCCAGGGTGATCTTGTGGTCGAGGTCGTCGGCCGACAGGCTCACAGTCGGGTTGCCCGCGTTCACGGCCGGGTTGAGCGGGGTCACCCGCGGCACCGGGTTCGAGCTCGCCGACCGGTTGAGGGAGAACGACCAGCCCTCGAAACCGCCGGGGACGACGTTGCGGTTGAGGGCGCCGTAGCTGCTGTACGTCCAGGTCGAGGTCGCACCGGTGGCGTTCCAGTACGACCAGTACGCGCCGGCCGGCGGCGTCCGCACGCAGGCTTCCTTGTAGGTGGGGTTGCCCGAGACCGGGATCGCCTCGGTCGCCGCGGGCCGGCCCTCCAGCCGGCACACGAACCCGAGCCCCCACTGCGCGACGCCGGCCACGGCGATCCCCGCGTCCTGCAGGGCCTTGATGCCGGTGCGGTCCGTGCCGGGCGTGGCGTTCGGCGAGCAGCGGGTGATGGTCGGCGCGGCGGTGCCGCCGTTGCCGTCCAGCTCCTGGAAGTCGACGACGACGGTGACGCCGGTCAGCGCGTCGTTGCCGGTGCAGATGCCGTTGTAGCCCTTGGCCGGGTCGACGGCCGAGGCCGGCGTCGCCGATGCGGCGATCAGGCCGGCCACCGCGGCGATCACGAGTGGAAGACGTCTCATGGTGTTACCCCCTGGTGCGTGGTGTGCGGGTGATCAGGTGGCGCAGGCCGGCGGCCAGCGCGAAGGCGAGGACGAGCGCGGCGCCGGACAGGCGGACGGCCAGCCAGAGCGTGGAGTTGTGCGCGGCTGACTGCACCGGGACGACGCCGGGGCCGGCCGCAGCGGCGAGCGGCGGCGCCAGCGGCAGCCGGACCGCCGTCGTGAGCGGGGAGCCGTCCGCGTCGAGCCAGCTCCGGCCGGCGATCCCGCTCGCCGTCGCGATGCTCGCGCCGGGATCGCTTGGCCCGCCCGGGGTCTTCGGGAACCCGCCGTCGGCCAGGACGAGCGCGCCGAGGGCCTGCGCGGCCTTACTCGCGTCAAGCCCGGCGGAGCCGGAACCGCGGGCCGCGGCCGCCGTGAGCACGGGATCGGGCTGCCCGTCCGGCCCGGCGACCGTGCCGTCGGGCCCGGTCCGGGCGGTCAGCGCTGCGGCAGCCGACTCGAGGGCCCGCCGGTGTTCGGCGGTCCAGCCGGGCGGTGGGACGTTGCCGGTCTCCACCGCGGCCGGGTCCCGGCGTTGCGCGTTCAACGCTTCGATCGCGGCGGCCGTCGCGGCGACATCGCCGGTGGCACAAGGCTTTTCCGTCAGGACAGGCGGGAAGAGACCATCCGCGCACTGGTGCGCGGCGAGCGTCCCGATCGCGGCTTCGGCCGGCGCGACGATCGTCGTCGCCATCGTGGCCCACGCGTGCCGTTGCAGGGATCCGGTGGTGTCGGCGAATTCCCCGGTGTCGGTGAACCCGCCCGATGCGGTGCGCAGGGCGGCGAGGTCCGCGTCCAGCCGGCCGGCGGCCGGATCCGCCGCGAAGTGGGCGATGACGTCCAGCTTGGCCAGCGGTTCGGCGTAAGCCGCCTGGCCCTGCTCATAAGGCGCACCATGGGCGTACGCCTTGATCGAGTCCGGGCTCAGCAGGAAGCGGGAGGCCCGGGCCGTGGCGTCCGGCTGCTGCCCGAGGGTGCGCAGGGCCAGGACCAGGTCCGCGGTGAGGTCGTAGTCGACGAAGGTCTGGCCGTCCTGGGCGACTTCGACGTGGTCGCCGTCGACGAGCCGGCTCGCTAGGTAGCTGCCCAGCCGGTCGGCCGGGGTCGGGCCGCTCACCTGCGCCGGGGCGTCGGCGGGGACGACTACGGTGCCGCGCGGCGAGCCGGGCCGCACCGCCGGGGTGCCGGCCTTCTTGCTGACCGGCGGCGGAGCGGCGGGATTGCTTGTCGCCGGGGGCTTTTCGCCCGGTGGCGGGGGTGGCGGTGGCGTGCAGCCGGGGTCCGGCGGTGTCGGCGCTCCGGTGTGTCCCAGGGTGAGGTCGTGGAACCCGGTCCGGGACAGGCCGAGTGCGGCCTGGGAGCTCGCGCGGATCCAGGCGTCGAGGGCGCTGATCCCGGTGGTGCGCGCCGATGCGTACTCGGCCGGGGTGTAGGCGATGGCGCCGAGCTGGTCGCCGAGCCGGGTGCCCGCGTCGGCCGCGGTCGCTTCGGCGGACTCGAGGAAAGCGGTTCCCGCGTCCATCGCGGCGTCCGCGCACCCGGCGTCGGCGAGCGCCTGCACGATCAGGCCGGTGCTGTTGGTGTTGGGCGCTTCGGTGCCGACACCGCCGCCCCAGCCGCCACTCGCGGCCTGGTGGGCCTTCAGCCACCGCACGGTCTTAGTGATGGGCTCGTCGAGGTCCGCCGCGCCGGCGGCCCGCGCGGCGAGCAGGGCCGAGAGCGCGATCCCGGTGGTGTCGCCGTCCGGTGACGACTGGCCGAGCGCCTTGCCCTCGTCACACGTCGAGATCCGGTGGCCGTCCGGGGTCACCTGGTCGCCGGTCTCGGTGGTGGCGATCAGCCCGAAGAAGATCCGGAAGTAGCCTTCCGAGCACTGCTGCTTGAGCATCGTGTCGATCGCGAGGCGGTCGGTCAGTCCGGCGCCCGCCAGCCCGATCACGGCCAAGGCCTGGCCGAACATGTTGGCGTTGTTGCTGACGAAGTCCTTGAAGTCGGGGTTCTTCGAGTAGTCGCTGACGCGGCCCTTGTCGACGCCCGAGCGCGCGATCGTGCCCAGGGTTTCGGCGACCATGTCGTGCCCGCCGAAGGATCTCGGGTCCCGTCCGGCGATTTCCGCGGCGACCAGCACCTTCGCCGCGGCGCCACCGGTGATGATCGCGTCGTAGCCCTGGCCGGGGACGAGGCCGTCCCAGGTGTAGTAGTCGGTGGCGTGGTGCTCGTCGTCGAGGTACTTCACGATCGGGGCGGCCAGCGCGCCGTCGCCGGAGGCGTACATCGCGAAGAGCGTGTCGATCATCAGGCCGTGGTCGGGCAGGTCCCCACCGAGCGGGTTCTGCAGGGTCCCGTCGGGCGAGAGCTGCGCGGCGAGCCACTGTGAAGTCGCCTTCGAGGCGGCGAAGGCCGGGGTCACCGCGCCGACGGTGAACACGACGACCGCGGACATCACCGCCGCGAGGGGTCCGAACCGCTTGCCGGCCACCTGATCTTTCCTCTCCCCAGACGCCGGCGCGGCACAGCGCTCGAGGGAGAGACCGGCCCTGGGGACCGGGCGTCCACTCACTGTTTACGCGACAGCGGTTCGACATCACCTGCCCGAGGAGGTAGCCCGACTCGTCACCCAAGGTGACCCACGGTTGCGCGACAGTGCCGGATTTCGACCGGCTTCCCCTGCCACGGGCAGAAAACTCATGTAGTTGTCCGAGCCAAACTAACACCCGGCCGCCCGGACGGGAACGGCAGAACTCACTTCGACCGGCTCGGCCCCTCGGACAGCGGGGCCGAGCACCTTCCGGCAGGTCACGTTACCGGGACGCTCCTGCTCGCCGCCGTGGCGCGGGCTCGCCGTGGTCACCGTCGTGCTCGTGGCCAGGCTGGACCGCCGTCGCCGCGCATAATGGCCGTGTGCTCGCACCTTGGGGAGGACTGCCGCCGGCCATCAGCGCCGGCGCCTTCTTCGCGGGCGAACTGGTCCAGGCCTTCCGCACGCGGCGCGGCGCGAAACTCGTCGACGTGCGCGCGGAAGTCGTCTTCCGGGCGCTGTTCTTCGGGGCGATCCTGCTGTGGCCGATCGGCCGGGCGGTCGTCCCGGCCGCCCGCATCGGCGGCGGCACGTGGCCGTGCACGCTCGGGATCGTCCTCGGGTGGCTCGGCCTGCTCCTGCGCTGGTGGTCCTTCGCCAGCCTGGGCCGGTACTTCACCGTGACGGTGCGGACCAGCGCAGACCAGCCCGTCGTCGACCACGGCCCGTACCGGGTCCTGCGCCACCCGAGTTACACCGGCCTGCTGCTCGTTTTCGCCGGCGGCGGCCTGGTCGTCGGCAACTGGGTCGGCGCGGCGGGCGCGGTCGCGGTGCTGCTGCTCGCCCTGATCCACCGCCTCCGCATCGAGGAACGTGCCCTCGGCGACGCGCTCGGCGACCGGTACCGGCAGTTCGCCGCGAGCCGCGCCCGGCTCGTCCCGTACGTGTGGTGAGCGGGTCAGTCGCCTTCCAGCTCGGCCAGCTGCTCGGCGGCCGTCCGGCTGCCCTCCGCGGCCAGGCGGCGCAGCTCGCCGAGGTCTTCGCGCTCGGTCGCGAGCTCGATCAAGAGGTCGACGGCGTCCGGATTCCCCGCCGCGGCCCACGTGCGCAGCTCTTCGGCGTCACCCCGCTCCCCCGCCAGCTCGACCAGCTGGTCGACGGCGTCCGGGTCACCGGCCGCGGCCCGGGCACGCAGATCGGTCATGCCACTCCTGACTAGACGTCGATGCGGGAACCCATGATGACCGTGCGGTCGCGGGGCAGGCCGAAGTACTCCGCGGCGTCCGCCGTGATGTAGGAGGTGGCGATGAACAGCCGCTTGCGCCAGCCCGCCATCGTCGGTTTCGTCCCGCGCTGCAGCTCGATCTTCGACAGGAAGTAGGACGCGTCGTCGAGCTGCAGCCGGCCTTCGGTGGCGGCCGGGTCCAGCAGGGCCAGGGCCGCGGGCACGTCCGGCGTCTCCATGTAGCCGTACCGGGCGGTGACGAAGACGATCCCGTCGTCCTTGTGCCCCAGGTCTTCGACGCTCACCCGCTGCTCCGCGGCGACCCGCGGGACCGGCTCGGTCTCCAGCGACATGATGACGACGTGCTCGTGCCGCACGTGGTTGTGCTCGGCGTTGGCGCGCAGCGCGAGCGGCGCCGTCGCCCCGCCCCGGTTGAGGAACACCGCCGTGCCCGGAACCTTCTGCGTCGGGGTGTCGCGGTTGCGCAGCTGCTCGACGAACTCCCGCAGCGAGCCTTCGTGACGTTCCCGCTCGGCGGTGACGATGTGGCGGCCCCGCTGCCACGTCGTCATGATCGTGAACACCGTCAGGCCGATCAGCAGCGGCAGCCACGCGCCGTGCACCAGCTTGGTCAGGTTGGCCGCCACGAAGAGCAGGTCGACGACCAGCAGCACGGCCGCGCCGGCGCCGATCAGCCACCGCGGTGTCCCCCACTTGGACCGGGCGACGTAGAAGAACAGCAACGTCGTGATGGTGATCGTGCCGGTGACCGCCATGCCGAAGGCGAACGCGAGCGCCGTCGAGCTGCGGAAGGCGAAGACCAGCGTCAGCACCGAAACCAGCAGCAGCCAGTTGATCCACGGGACGTAGATCTGCCCGCGCTCGGTCTCCGACGTGTGCGCGATCCGCAGCCGCGGCAGGTACCCGAGCTGCGCGGCCTGGGCGGTGACCGAGTAGGCCCCGGTGATCACCGCCTGGGAGGCGATGACGGTGGCCGCCGTCGCCAGCACCACCATCGGCAGCCGGCCCCACGACGGGACCAGCAGGAAGAACGGGCTGCTGATGTTCGCCTGGTCCTCGAGGATCAGCGCGCCCTGCCCGAGGTAGCTGAGCACGCAGGCCGGGAACACCAGGAACAGCCAGCCGCGGGTGATCGCCCGGCGGCCGAAGTGCCCCATGTCGGCGTAGAGGGCCTCGGCGCCCGTGACGGCGAGGACGACGGCCGCCAGCGCGAAGAACGCGATGTCGAAGTGCCCGGCCATGAACCCGATGGCGTAGGTGGGCGAGAGGGCTTTGAGGATGTCCGGGTGCCCGGCGATCCCGCCCACGCCGCACGCGCCGACCACCATGAACCAGGCGATCATGACCGGCCCGAACACCCGCCCGACCGCGGCGGTTCCCCGCCGCTGCACCAGGAACAGCCCGATGATGATCACCACGGTGATCGGCACGATCCAGGCGTCGAGCGAGTCCGAGACGACCTTCAGGCCCTCCACCGCGGACAGCACCGAGATGGCCGGGGTGATCATGCTGTCGCCGAAGAACAGGGCGGCGCCGAAGATGCCCAGGCCGGCCAGCAGGACGGCCGCGCGCTTGCCGCGCTGCGAGCCGAGGCGGCGCAGCAGGGTGATCAGCGCCATGATGCCGCCCTCACCGTCGTTGTCCGCGCGCATCGCGAGCAGCACGTAGGTGACCGTGACGATGATCATCACCGACCAGAAGATCAGCGACACCACGCCGAACACGTTGTCCGTGGTCACCGGCACGGGGTGCGGGTCGGCCGGGTTGAAGACCGTCTGCAGGGTGTAGATCGGGCTGGTGCCGATGTCCCCGAAGACCACGCCGAGCGCCCCGACCACGATGCCCAGCCGCACCGAATCCCGGACGTGCGACGGCTTCTCCGCCGTCGTCGTCTCCTCGCTCACGCACCCCTCCTCCGGCCCGGCGGGCCCACCCCCGCGGACCCTACCGGTCCACTGTGGCCGGACGCCGGACGTCCAGGGCGGACGCGGAGGCGGCCGGTCGGAATTTACGAAATCTTAGCGCCGGGACGCCCGGTCACGGGATGTCGAGGAGCCAGAGGTCGCCGGCGGCGGCGATCGCGTGGTGGCCGTCCGGGCCGGGCGCGATCCGGTACACGGCGGGGAGCGTGATCACGCCGGTCGTGCGCCGGGTCGCGGGATCGACGACGGTGAGCAGCGGCAGCGGCGCCGTGCCCGGGCTGGACCGGCCCACCAGCAGGCGGCGGCCGTCGGGGGTCAGGGCGAGCGCGCCGGGCCCGCCCGCACCCGGCGGCGGGGCGCCGAGGTCGACCGGCGCGGGTGCGAGGGTGGTGGTGTCGATCGCGGTCAGCGCGGCACGGGGGTCGGACTCGGTCTGGCCGGCCACCCACAGCGTGTGCCGGCGCGAGTCGAGCACCAGGCCGCCCGGCCCGGCCGTGGTGTCCACTGTGGACACCAGGGCATTCCGGCCGGTGTCGAGGACCGAGACCGTGTTCTCGCCGAAGTTGGCCACGTACGCCCGGCCGGCGTCGACGGCGATCGCGTCCGGGTTGACGCCGACCGGGATCGACGCCGTGACCGCACCTCGCGCGATGTCGATCGCGACGGCCGTGCCCGCGTCGTACGCGCTGGCGCCGGAGACCACGCACCAGGCGGTCTGCCCGTCCGGTGACACCGCGACGTCGAGCGGCGGGCCGGGAAGGGGAATCGTCGCAACGACTCGGCGCGCGTCCGGGTCCAGGACGGTGAAGGCGCCAGCCGGGGTCTTGGCCGGGCCGGTGCTCGCCACCACGAGCCGGTGGCCGTCCGGGGTCAGGGCCAGCGCCATCGGGTGCGGCGCCACCGGGAGCGCCGCCGTGACCGACTGGGTCCCGAGGTCGACGACGGCGACGGTGTCGTCGGGCCGGTCGGGCGGGCCGGCGTTGCCGACGTAGGCGTGCCGGCCGTCCGGAGCGACGGCGACTCCCGAGGGCCAGTCCACCGGGACGGCGACCTTGCGGCCGGCCGGCTGCGTCGGCACGGCCGAGAAGTCGGGAGCCGGGCCGGCGGGCGGGGCCGGGGCGCTCTCGACGGTGAACCCGCCGGCCAGGACGAGGGCCGCCAGGCTCGCCAGCCCGACCACCGGCACCGCGGCGAAGGTCCCCTTGCCCTGCTTGATCGGCGGCAGGTGCGCGGGCCCGGGGCGCGCGGCGGGCGGCTGCGCGTCGTAGAGGGCCGCCTCACGGTGCCGGCGCCGGGCCGCGACGAGGTTGGCCTTGGTGACGGCCGGCCGGCCGCCGGTCGCGAGCGTCGCCACGACTTCGAAGGCGACGACGGCGCAGCAGACCGTGCCCAGCAGGAGCAGCCGGGATCCCCACGCCGCCGGCCACGGCGTGCCGAGCAGGGTGAGCGCCGCGGCGAAGGCACCGGTGACGCCGGCCGCGGCGGTGAGCGCGCCGATCAGCTGCCACCGCGTGCGCCGCCGGTCCGCCCGGGCGTCGTCGAGGTCGTCGAGCAGCCGCTGCCGTTCACCGGCGTCGCCGTCACCCGGTTCCGGCCAGCCCGCGAGCCGGTGGCCGCGGTGGAGGCGAAGGGACGTGCGCAGCCGCAGGACGTCCTCCTCGTGCGTGCGCAGCCAGCCGTGCACCTCGGCCGAGAGACCGTGCCCGACGAGCAGGAGGACCGCGAGCCCGGCGCCGGACCCGAACGGGTGCGCGGCCAGGGCCGCCGGCTCCGCCAGCCCCGCGAGCACGCCCAGGGGCACGAGCGCCGCCAGCGACCAGCCGGCCAGCCGGGCCGCGCGGCGGAACCGGTTCACCCGGGCGCCGGAACGTTCGTCTTCCACCCGGTCGAGCAGGACCCGCAGCTCGGCTTCGCGATCGGTCACGCTCGGCCCCCTCGGTGTCGCGGCACCTCACGAGTATGACCCGGTTTCCGGGAGTTCTGGGACCATGCTTCCCGCACCACCGGGAACCACCACCGCCCCCGGGTCGAACCAGGAGCAACGATGGACGGACTCGCGCCCGGCGCCCGGCTCACCGGGCTGCCCACCCTGATCCGCACCGACGCCGGCTACCGCGTCCACGACCCGCGGCTGCTGGCCGGCGGCTACACCCTGACCCCCGCCGGCCGGGTGACCCACCGCGCCGACGAGCTCCTCGGCGGCCTCGCCGTCCTGCTCCTCCTGGGACCGGCCATCGCGTTCCCGATCCTCTTCGCCGGCGGCGGGTTCTGGTCGGCCGTCCTGTGGACCGCCCTCGGCGCGGTCGCCGGCCTCGTGCTCGTCGGCGTCGAACTGTTCCTCGGTCCCGGCGACGCGCTGGAGCGCTACCGCAAGCAGACCGCGGAGGAGCCCGGACTCGACGTCACCGAGGAAGACACTCAGGCCATGCGCCTCTGCGCGCTGGGCGAGCGGATCGCGAAGAGCACGGCGTGGCGCACCGGCGCCTTCGACCGGGACCGCCGGCTCGAGCACGTCGTCTGGAGCGCGGTGCGCCGCGCACTCCACGGCGTCGAGGAGGCCGAACTCACCCTGATCGAGAACCGGCTCCGCACGATCGAAATCGCCGCCGACGCGATCGAGTTCAAGGTCGATCCGTCCCACCGCCCGCGCCGCCCGGCCGCCACCGCGGCGCACCGGGCCGACCCGCTCCAGGACGCCGACCTGCTCGTGGTGGAGGCCGGCGCCCTGCGCGACTACCTCTGACGGCCGTGGCTCAGCTCCGCTGGCCGCGCGCCCCGACGGTCATCCAGCTGTAGTCCACAAAGGACGGATCCTCGTACAGCGCGTACGCCTCGTCGAGCACCTCGCGGGTGACCAGGCCGGTGGCGAGCGCGTGCTCCTCGACGAGCTTCGTGGTGTTCTTGAGCCAGAACGCCAGCGGCTGCCCGCCCCGCGCCGGCAGGACCACGCCCTCGGCGGCGCAGTCGGCCAAGCCCGCCGCTTCCAGCGGGACCGGGAGGGTGCGGGCCCAGTCCGGGTCGGTGCCGACCCGGTCCGCCATGACCCGGGAGAGCGCCGCCATGGTCTGTCGGGTCGCCGGCCGCGAGGACAGCTCGGGCAGCGTGGCGCCGATCTCGATGAGCAGCCACCCGCCGGGCTTGAGCCACGACGCCAGCCGCTTGATCACGGCGTCGCGCTCCGTCAGGTGCTCCAGCACGAACCGGGTGTGGATGACGTCGAACTCCCCGGGCGCGTCGTCCGTGGTGACGTCGTGGTGCAGCACGGTGACCCCGCTTTCGGCGAGCGGGCCGAGGAACGCGAGGCTGAGGTCCGTCGCCACCACGTTCTCCGGGCCGGCCAGCTCGGCCATCCGGGTCGCCACCGACCCCGCCCCGGCGCCGACCTCCAGGCACCGCCACCCCGGCCGCACCCCGAGGCTTTCGAGCTGGCGGAAGCTGAAGGGATCGAAGCTCGCCTCCAGCAGGTGGAGCCGGCGGCGCTCGGCCTGCGCCTGGGTGTCGACGAAGTTGTTCCAGCCGATGGTCTGCGACATCCGGTGTTTTCCCCATTCGATCAGATCGTGCGACGCCGCATCGTACGGCCCACCACACCGGGTCCGACAGGGTCTTTTTCGGGACCCTCCGGCAAAGGCGGCCGGATCGGCGCGCCCGCGATCACAAAAGCCGACGTCGCGGTCCGATGGCGACTCTCCGAATTGGACCGACTGGCGTAGTCGCCACCGGCGGACGTGACGGGGGTCACTACGCAGCCGCCTCTCACTGTACACAGTGGACACTTGCGGGATCCGCCGATCCCTACGCTGATCGGGTTATCCACCCTGCCACGAACGGTGGCACGCCGTGGCCGGCCGGCGCATTCGGAGCAGGTGCGACGCATACGGTCCAGCCGGGGCAACGACGTCGATCACCCTTCGAGCGGTATTGCCTCGAACGCGAGATCACCGTAACTTCTCCAGCGATCAGCCGCCTTCCCCGAACCCTGCCGACCGCGCCCCGCCGAAGAAGGCGCCGGGCCGCCCATTGTCGGTTTCATTGTCGCGCCCGAAAGAATGGATTCCAGCACGATGACGGATCTCGCGTTACCGGTGAACGCCGCCCGGAGCAGCAGCATCGGGTTGCTGGAGCACGCGGTCGAGCGGTGGGCGGCCGAACAGCCCGCCGCCACGGCGTGCTCCGCACCGGACGGCGTGCTCGACTTCGCCGGCCTCGCCGAGCGGACGGCGGCGATCGCCGGGGCGCTCGCGGCCGCCGGGGCGGGGCCGGGCACGACGGTCGCGCTGACCACCGGGCGGTCCCGGCTGGCCGTGGCGAGCCTGCTCGCCGTGTGGCGCCTGGGCGCGACGGCGGTGCCGCTGGACGAGCGGCACCCCGCCGCCCGGACCGCCGAGGTGCTCGACGGCGTGTCACTGGTCCTCGGCCGACGGCCTCCTGGCGCACCGGCCGACCTGCCGGTGCTCGATCCGGAGACCGCCGCGGGCGGGCCGTTCACCGCGGCCGGGGGCGAGATCGCCTACCTCATCCACACTTCGGGCAGCGCGGGGCGGCCGAAGGCCGTCGAAGTCACCTACGCGGGCCTGGAAACGGCGCTGGACGCCATGAGCACCCTCCACATCGGACCGGGCGGCCTGGGGATCAACCCGCTCTCGCCCGCGTTCGACGGCTGGCTCTGGTGCGTGCTGCTGCACCTGCTCAACGGCATCGGCACGGCGATCCTCGACCTCGCCGAGGACGGCGAGCACGTCGACCTCGCCGGCCGGATCGCCGCGGTCGCACCGCGCACGGCCAGCCTCACCCCGTCGCTGCTGGCCTCCTGCGCCGACGCGCTCGCCGGGGCCGAGGTCGTGGTGGTCGCCGGGGAACACTGCCCGCGCGGACTGCTCGAGGTGCTGCTGGCCCGGCACCGGGTGCTGAACGTCTACGGCCCCACCGAGGCCACGATCGCCGCGACCTGCGCCGACAGCGCCCGCGGCGACGACGTCACGACCATCGGGCGCCCGATGCCCGGCTACCTGGCCCGGGTGCTCGACGACGACCTGCGTCCGGTGCCCGCCGGCACCCGCGGCGAGCTGTGCCTCGGCGGGCCCGCGCTGGCCCGGGGCTACCGCGGCGACCCGGAACTCACCGCGCGCAAGTTCGTGACGGTGGACGGGGAACGGCTGTTCCGCACCGGTGACGAGGTGCTCGCCCGCCCGGACGGGCAGCTCGAGTTCCTCGGCCGGCTCGACACCCAGGTCAAGGTGCGCGGGTTCCGGATCGAACTCGGCGAGCTCGAGCGGGTCGTCGAGCAGCTGCCGGCCGTGATCGCGGCGACGGCGTTCGTGCGGACCGCGGGCGGCACCCTCGGCGTCGCCGCCGTGCTCGCCGACGGGCACGACCGGGTCGCCGGCGCCCTGCTCGTGCGCGAGCACTGCCGGACGTTCCTGCCCGAGCACCTGCTGCCGTCCACAGTGGACTTCGTGCCGGCCCTGCCCTACGACGACCGCGGCAAGGTCGACCGGGCGGCGCTCGCGCTGGCCGCCGACGCGGCCCGGCCCGCCGGCCGAGCCCCGGCCACCGCCCGCGAACACGAGGTCTGCGCCGTCTTCGCCGAGGTGCTGGACCAGCCGGTGACCGACGTGGCCGCCGACTTCTTCGAGCTAGGCGGACACTCGCTGCTCGCCGCCCGGATGGTCGCGGCGCTGCGCAAACGGACCGGGCTGCGGGCGTCGATCCCGTTGCTGCTGGGCAACCCCAACCCGGCCGCCCTGGCCGCGGAACTGGACCGGCTCGCGGAGGTGCCGGCGTGAGCGCCCGGACGATGCCGTGGCCCGTTTCCGTGGTTGGCGCGCAACGACCCGGCCAGGAGAATCGACTCGCCGAGATGCGCGCGAGCGGCCCGACGGTGCCATGGCCAGCCCGGCTCGAGCGACCCGTGCCCGCGGTCGCCGCGCAGCCGCCCGGCCGGGAGAACCAGCTCGCCGAGGTGCACGTGAGCGGCCGGACGGTGCCGCGGCCGACCCGGCTCGAGCGACCCGTGCCCGCGGTCGCCGCGCAGCCGCCCGGCCGGGAGAACCAGCTCGCCGAGATGCGCGCGAGCGGCCCGACGGTGCCGTGGCCGTCGCAGCCCGTGTCCGCGGCCGGCGCGCAGCTGCCCGGCCAAAAGAACCAGCTCGCCGAGGTGTCCGCATGAGCGGCTGGGTGGTGCCGTGGCACCCCTCCCCCGCCGGCCGTCCGACCCTGGTCTGCGCGCCGCCCGGTGGTGCCGGCTGCAATCGCTTTCGCGGCTGGCAGGCGCGGCTCGGGCTGGCCGTCTCGGTGGTCGGGGTGCAGCTGCCCGGGCGGGAGAACCGGTTCGCCGAAGAACATCCGGCGACCTTTGCCGAAGCCGTCGATGCCGTCGCCGCCGATCTCGCCGAACTCCGGGCCGGCGCGCCGCTCGTCATCGTCGGCGAGAGTTTCGGCGGGCTGCTCGCCTACGAGCTCGCGCGAGCGACCGGGCCGGACGCGCTCGTGCTCGCCGCGACCGAACCCCCGGGCAACCGGAGCGCCGCCGAGCACCTCGTCATCGACGAGCAGATCCTGCGCGACCTGTTCGTCTCCGGCCCGCCCGAGCTCCGCGACCTCGACGAGGACAGCCAGGAGTTCCTGCTCGACGTGCTGCGCCGCGACGACAAGCTCGCCGACACCCACGTCCTCGCCGAACGGTTCCGGCTCGACTGCCCGATCCACGCCTGGTCCGGCGACCTGGACACGGTGGTGCCCGGGCACCTGCTCGACGGCTGGGCCGGCTACACCACCGCCGGGGCCACCCGGCGCTCCTTCGCCGGGAGCCACACCTTCCTGACCGACCTCGCCGACGAGACCGTGCCCGCACTGGGGAGCCTGCTGTGCTGATGGACCTGACCGACGACCTGAGCTTCGCCGGCACCGAGTTCTGGCCCCACTTCGCGTGGCTGCGCGAGCACGACCCGGTGAGCCGGCACCCCGACTCCCGCGGCGGCTTCTGGGTCGTCACCCGGTACGCCGACGTGCTGTCGGTCTACCGCGACGCGACCGGGTTCAGCTCCCGGCACGGGATGCGGCTCGGCACCAACCCGACCGCGGTGGACGCGGTGACCGGGCAGATGCTGATCGTCTCCGACCAGCCGGACCACGCGCAGCTGAAGACGGTGCTGGCCAAGGGGTTCTCGCCCGCCGCGATCCCGCACGCGGAGGACCTGGTGCGCTCCGTGGTGCGGGGCCTGCTCGACGACGCCCTCGCCGCGGGCGAGGTGGACGTCGTCGAGACCGCGCGCCGGCTGCCGACGCGCGTGGTGTGCGCGCTGATGGGCGTGCCGCGGGAGGAGTGGGACTGGCTCGGCGGCACGATGAACGACGCCTTCGAGGGCGAGGACGAACAGAGCAGGCTCGCCGCGCACGCGGAGATCTTCCTGTACTTCTCGGAACTGGTGCTCGACCGCCGCGACAACCCGGGCGACGACTTCGTCAGCCGGATCGCCGCCGACCGGCGGTCCACATCGGACGGTACGAAGCGGCCGCTGACCGACACCGAGATCGTGGTCAACTGCAACGGCGTCCTCGCGGGCGGCAACGAGACCACGCGCTACTCGGCGGCCGGTGCCGTGCTGGCGCTGATCGAGCACCCGGACCAGTGGGCGGCGCTGCGCGCCGATCGCGCGCTGCTGCCGGGCGCGGTCGAGGAGGTCCTGCGCTGGACCACCCCCGGCGTGCACGTGCTGCGCACCGCGACCGCGCCCACCACGATCGGCGGCGTCGACATCGCCGAGGGCGACCGGGTGACCCTGTGGAACGTCTCGGCCAACCGCGACGACGCCGAGTTCGGCGACGCCGGCCGCTTCCGGGTGGACCGCACGCCCAACCGCCACCTCGCCTTCGGCGGCGGCCGCCACCAATGCCTGGGAGCGCGCCTCGCCCGCCTCGAACTGACGGTGTTCCTGGAGGAACTGCTCGACCGGGTGGCCGCCGTCGAAATCGTCGGCGAGCCCCGCTACACCGCGTCGAACTTCACCTGGGGCGTGCGCGAACTGCCCGTGCGGCTGCACTCCGCCTGACCGGTTTGACAGAATTGTTCGAAAGCGTCATTCATCCCACGAGAATTTCCCACGATTGTCGCTTGTGGACCGGAGTCGGAGAGGCAATAGTCGCCAGGCGGTGAAATCGAACCCGGGAAAACGGGGTCCGATTTGACCAGGTCTGATGGATTTGAACCTTACGACCAGGGAGCTGCACATGCGGCGTTCGTCGTTGATACTTCGTCCGGTGGTCTTGGCCGCCGTCGGCGGCTTGGTACTGGCCGGATCGGCCCAGCCGGCCGGGGCGGCGGCTCCGGCGGCGAGCGCCGGCACCGAACCCCAGGCGGTGATCGTGGTGCTGGCCGACCAGATCGCGTCCGCTCCACCGACGAAGACGGCGTCCGGGAACAGACGGGACCAAACGACCAGAGCGCAGAACGCGGTGCTGGGCAAGCTCGCCGGACCGGCACCGGCGAACGTCAAGCACTTCGCCGTCGGCAACGCTTTCTCCGCGACCGTCAGCCCCGCGCAGGCGGCCGCGCTCGCGCAGGACCCGGCCGTGGCGTCCGTGCTGCCGGACAGCAAGGTCACCCTCCCCGCGCCGAGCGCCCCGGCGGCGGCCGGGACGCGCGGTGCGGCACCGAACGCCCAGCCCCGGACCCCGTCGGCGCCCGGCGCCATCTGCCCGTCCGACCCCGCGAAGCCGCTGCTGGAACCGGAAGCGCTCACCTCGATCCACGCCTTCAGCACCGACGGCTCGAAGAGCGCGTCCGACCTCGCCGACGGCTCCGGCGTCAAGGTCGCTTTCCTCGCCGACAACATGGATCCGAACTACGCCGACTTCATCCGCCCCGACGGGTCGAAGGTGTTCTCGGACTACCAGGACTTCTCCGGCGACGGCCCGGCGACCACGGACTCCGGCGCCGAGGCGTTCGGTGACGCGTCGTCGATCGCCGCGCAGGGCACCGTCGTGCACGACCTCTCGAAGTTCGTCAACCAGGCGCACCCGCTGCCACCGGGCTGCAACATCGTCGTCAAGGGCGTCTCGCCGGGTGCGAGCCTGGTCGGGCTCAACGTGTTCGGCTCCACCGCGACGAACTCCGCGATCCTGCAGGCCATCGACTACGCGGTGACGGTCGACCACGTCGACGTCATCAACGAGTCGCTCGGCCTCAACCAGTACCCGGACGCCAGCTCGCGCGAGCTGTTCCAGGTGTTCAACGACGAGGCCGTCGCCGCGGGCGTCACGGTCACCACCTCCAGCGGCGACGCGGGCACGACCTCGACCATCGGCAGCCCGGCCACCGACCCGCTGGTCATCTCCGCCGGCGCGACCACGGACAACCGGCTGTACGCGCAGACCACCTACGCGGCTTTCCCGTTCTCCAACGGGAAGTGGATCAGCGACAACATCTCCGCGCTGTCGTCCTCGGGCATCACGCAGAACGGCCGCACGATCGACCTGGTCGCCCCCGGTGAGGGCAACTGGGCCGACTGCGAACCGACCTACGCGGAGTGCCGGACGTTCCAGTCCCCGCCGCAGGGAGCGGACCTGGAGTCCTTCGGTGGCACCAGCGAATCGGCGCCGCTGACCGCGGGCGTCGCGGCGCTGGTCATCCAGGCCTACCGCGGCACGCACCACGGCGCGTCGCCGGCCCCGGCCCTGGTCAAGCAGCTGATCACCGGCACCACCCGCGACCTCGGCCTGCCGGCCGACGAGCAGGGCGCCGGCCTGCTGGACGCGCGCGCGGCCGTCGAGGCGGCGACGACCGCCTCCGGCACCACCGGCGCGCCGGCCGGCGTCTCGTCGAACATCGCGCTCTCGACCGACCAGCTGACCCTCGAAGGCGCGCCCGGCAGCACGCAGACCGCGACGGTCAAGGTGTCGAACATCGGCACCAAGCCGCTCACGGTGTCCACCGGCACCCGCGGGTTCACGACGTCGTCGACGCAGACCCAGACCGTGCCGTTCGACTCCACCAAGCTGCCGACGTTCACCTACTACAACGGCGCGCAGTGGGCGCAGAAGACGGTGAAGTTCACCGTCCCGCCGGCGACCGACCGGCTGCTGTCGAGGATGGCGTGGCAGGGCAGTCCCAAGACGGTCAACGGCTCCCCGGTCACCCCGGTGGTGCGACTGACGCTGCTCGCGCCGGACGGCACGTTCGTCGCGAACAGCCGCCCGCAGGGTGGCGCGGCGACCGCGAACTACGCCAACGTCGACGTCCGGCACCCGGCCCCGGGCACCTGGACGGCGGTGCTGTACTCGGTCGCGGGCGCGTCCGGGTACACCGGTGACATCCAGCTGGCCGCGGACGCGCAGCGCGCGGTGCCCTACGGCCAGGTCTCGCCGCAGATCCTCAGCCTGGCCCCGGGCCAGACCAAGCCGGTCAAGGTCTCCCTGCCGACCCCGGCCTCGGGCGGCGACGCGGACTACTCGGTGACCTTCGGCAGCTCCGACGGCCACCAGACGTCCGTGTCGGCGGTGCTGCGCTCGCTCATCCCGACCGGCAACGGCCCCGGGAAGTTCGGCGGTACCATCACCGGCGGCAACGCCCGCGCGGTCTCCCCCGCGCAGACGTTCAGCTACGAGTTCGACGTGCCCCGCGGCAAGAAGGACGTCGACGTCGCCGTGCACCTGTCCGACCCGGGCACGGTCCTCGACGGCGTCCTGGTCGACCCGAACGGCGAGCTCGCCGACGTCAACAGCAACATCTCCCTGGCCTCGCCGACGACCGTGTCGCAGGGTCCGGGGCTGCAGCTGACCGACGCGAACCCGCTGCCCGGGCGCTGGCACCTGGTGCTGGTGGTGCAGAACCCGGTCACCGGCAAGGAACTGCAGCAGCCGTTCACCGGCACGGTCGCCTTCGACCAGGCCTCGGTGTCCGCGCCGGCGCTGCCGAACGGCGGCAAGCTGGCCGCGGGCAAGGCGGTCACGGTGCCGGTGACCGTGCACAACACCGGGATCGAGCCGATCGCGATCGGCGTCGACGCCCGCACCAACACCGCCCAGACGCTGCAGCCGGTCCCGGTGGGCGGCCAGACCGAGGTCGACCTGCCCGAGCCGGGCTCGATCGCGCCGGTCTACGAGGTGCCGCCGGACACGAGCAAGCTGACGGTGGCGACGTCGTCGACCGTGCCGGCCCAGGTCGAGCTGCAGGGCTCGGCCGCCGGCATCGACGTGTTCGGCGACCTGAAGAAGGCGCAGGGTGGCAGCACGGTCTCGGTCGCCACGATCGGGGAGAAGAAGGGCTACGTCACCAAGGGCATCTGGTTCGCCGACGTGCAGGAGCTCGGCCCGTTCGGGCCGTCCGGCGCCCCCGCCGGGCACGCGAGCTACACCTCGTCGATCGTGACCGCGGGCTTCGACCACGCCGTGACGTCGTCGACCGGAGACCCGTACGACCAGGCGGTCGACCCCGCGGGCACCGGCGGCACGCCGGTGATCATCCCGCCGGGGCGCTCGGCCACCGTCCAGGTGACGATCACCCCGTCCGGCGCCCGCGGCACCGACGTCGCCGGCCACCTCAACCTGGTGACCGTCCCGACCCTGCCGACCGGTTCCACCGGCCTGCCGGAGGAGGGCACCGGCGAGGTCATCGCGACCCTGCCGTACCACTACCGCGTCGGCTGACCCGGTAGCGCTCAGCGAAGGGCCTCCGGCTTCCTCTCAGGGAGCCGGAGGCCCTTGCTCGTGGTTCAGCCGGCGTCCTGGAGGCCGGCGGCGAGCAGTTCCCGCAGGGCGTCGGACAGGGACGCGAACATCGGGACGCCCGCGGCCAGCCCGGTGATGCGGAACAGCCGGGCGAGCGTCCTGCTGCTCGCGACCAGCCCGAAGCGCCGTCCTTCGGCACCGGCCCGTTCCGCGGCCGCCGCCAGGGCGCGGGCGCCGGCCAGGCCGACGAAGGCGATCTGGGTGAGGTCCACCAGCGTCGTGCCCGGCGGGGTCTCCCGCAGTTCGCGTTCCAGGATCGGGACGGTCAGGGTGTCGATCTCCCCGGCGAAGGTCAGGACCAGCAGGCCGGGGCGGTACTCCGTCCGGCGGGCCGCGAGGGGGCGTCCGGCCGGGACGGGGATCGGTGACTGAGGGGACACGGGTTCGGCGGGCCTTCCGCGCCGGCGGGCCGGCGTTCGCAGGGAAGTGATCAACGACGGGATCTTGATACCCAAACTTCCGGCGGGGAAACGCGCTTTCCGGGGGCGATCGGGTCGTTCTAGGGTCGGCACCGTGACCACCTGGAGCTGGGATCCTTCGCTGTACTCCGGCAGTGCCGCCTACTACGCGCGCGGCCGCGCCGCGTATCCGCAGGCCCTCGCCGACGCCGTGGCCGCCGAGCTGGAGCTGGACGGCTCGGGCCGCCTGCTCGACGTCGGCTGCGGACCGGGGTCGCTGACCCTGCTCCTGTCCGGCAAGGTCGAAGAAGCCGTCGGCCTGGACGCCGACCCGGACATGCTCGGCGAAGCCGCCCGGCGCGCGTCCGAGGCGGGAATCCGCACCTGCCGGTGGGTGCACCGCCGGGCCGAGGAGCTGCCCGCCGATCTGGGTGAGTTCCGGCTGGTCACGTTCGCCCAGTCGTTCCACTGGCTGGACCGCCCGCGCGTCGCCGCGGCCGTGCACGGGATGCTGGCCGCCGGCGGGGCCTGCGCCCACGTCCACGCCACGACGCACCAGGGTGCCGGCGACTCCGCGCCACCGTACGACGCGATCACGGACCTCGTGCGGCGGCACCTCGGCTCGGTCCGCCGCGCGGGCCAGGGTGTCCTCCCCGGCGGCACGGCCTCGGGCGAGACGGAGATCTACCGCGCGGCCGGCTTCCGCGGCCCGCGGCGGCTCGAGATCCCCGGCGCGGTCGTCACCCGGGACGTCGACGACGTCGTCGCCGCGATCTTCTCGCTGTCCAGCTCGGCGCCGCACCTGTTCGGCGGCCGGCTCGCCGAGTTCGAAACCGAGCTGCGGGAGCTCCTGCACGAGGCGAGCCCGGACGGGACGTTCCGCGAACAGCTGCGGGAGATCGCCGTCGACGTCTGGCGCCCTTGATCCGTTCGGCCGCAGCGGTGCGCCAGATCGCCGGACACATCCCGGCCGGCTCTGGACAGCCGTCGAACGCCTGTGCTCTGATCACTACCGCCTGATTTACAACGTTGTAAGCGGTCCCGGGAACGGAGCAGCCCGTTGGCATCGAAAATGTGGCGGAGGTCGTGCGCGGTCGCAGCGATCGTGAGCACGGTGGCGGCGTTGACCGTGGCGGCATCGAGTCCGGCGGCCGGCACGTCCCGGCCGAGGGCGGTGACCGCGGGTGACGCGCGCTTCCAGGTGCTCTCCCCGACGCTGATCCGGACCGAGTACGCCGCCGACGGCAAGTTCCTCGACAGCCCCACCTACACCGCGATCGGGCGGGACGGCTTCGCGCCGACGTCGTTCACCTCCAGTACCTCGGGCGGCTGGCTGACGATCCGGACGAGCGCGGTCACCCTGCGGTACCAGGTGGGCTCGGGCCCGTTCACCGCCCAGAACCTGGTGGTGCAGGAGAGCGCCGGGACGACGCCGGTGACGTCGACGCCGTGGCAGCACCTGACGTGCGCGGCCGGCGCGCTGTGCGAGGCGGAAGACCTGTCGTACAACGGCTTGGCCGTCGCCTCCGACCACACCGGCTACACCGGCGGCGGGTTCGTGGCCGGGTTCGAGGGCACGGGCAACTCGCTGTCCGCCGACGTGAACGTCACCACCGCGGGCCAGTACCGCTTCGACACGCGGTACGCCAACTCCGGCGGCGGGGACGGCCAGACCAGCACGCGCACCCTGTCCCTGTCGGCCGACGGCGGCGCGAGCACGACGGTGTCCCTGCCGGTGACCGCGAACTGGGACACGTGGAACGTCGCGTCCGTCCCGCTGCAGCTGGCCGCGGGGCGGCACACGGTCACCCTGACGCGCACGGCCACGGATTCGGGCAACGTCAACGTCGACAGCGTCGCCCTGCTCACGCCGGACGCGAATTATCCGCCGTCGTCGGCGAAGGCAATGCTGGACTGCCGTTTCGGGGTCGACTGCGAGGCCGAGTCGGCCCGCGCCGCCGGGTCGGCGAAGCTCGCGTCCGACCACGCCGGGTACGCCGGCCCGGGCTTCATCGCGGAGCTGAACCAGGGCTCGAGCCTGACCCAGCGCGTCGTCGCCGTGCCCGCCGACGGCACCTACGCGCTGCAGGTGCGCTACGCCAACGGCACCGGCGGCGACGGCCTGCACCAGACGCGCACGGCGACCGTCTCGGCCGGGGGCGCCGCGCAGGTGCTTTCCCTGCCCGCGACGAACGACTGGGACACCTGGGGCACCGCGTCGGTCCCGGTCGCGCTCAAGGCCGGGACCAACGACGTCACCCTCGCCTGCCCCGACGTCGCCAGCTGCCACGTCAACCTGGACACCCTCGCGGTGACCCCCGCCGGTGCGCCCGCCCCGGCCCCGCACCTCGCGCTCGGCGGCTACCGCCGCGGCCTCGACGGCGTGAACGGGGACAACGGCGACCCGAAGACCGTCCCCGGCCTGCTCTACCAGGACGGCTGGTACCTGCTCGACGACTCGGGGTCGGCCGTCTACAACCCGGCCACGAAGAAGGTCACCCCGCGCGGTGACCACGGCGGCAAGGCCTACCGCGACGGGTACGTCTTCGCCTACGGCCACGACTACAAGCGGGCGCTGGGCGACCTGGCCACCCTCACCGGGCCGCCGCAGTTGCTGCCCCGCTGGGCCTACGGCGTCTGGTACTCGGAGTACTTCGACCGCACCGCGGCCGACTACGAGAACACCATCGTGCCCCGGTTCCGCGCGGAGGGCGTCCCGCTGGACGTCCTGGTCACCGACACCGACTTCAAGGCGCCGGACACCTGGAACGGCTGGGAGATCGATCGCAAGAAGTTCCCGGACCCGAAGGCGTTCTTCGACTGGTCGGCCGCGCAGGGCCTGCACAACACGCTCAACACGCACCCGAGCATCCGCAGCACCGACCCGCAGTTCGCGCAGGCGCAGGCCACGGCCAAGGGCAAGCTGACGAAGTCGTCCAACTGCGGCTCCGGCGGGGGCGGCGGCGACTGCTACACCTTCGACTGGGGCGACCCGAACCAGCTGAAGGCCTACTTCGACCTGCACCGGACGATGGACCAGCAGGGTGTGGACTTCTGGTGGCTGGACTGGTGCTGCGACGGCTCGCAGTCCTCTTTGGACGGCGTGACGCCGGACGCGTGGATCAACCAGCAGTACGCCGACGACTCGGCCCCGGCGGTCGGGCGCGGGTTCGTCATCTCCCGCGCCTACGGGTCCCTGCAGTCGGGCGGCTACAGCAACCCGGCCGGGGTGCCGACCGGGCCGTGGGCCGACAAGCGCTCGACGATCCACTTCACCGGCGACACGTCCTCCACCTGGGGCACGCTGCGCATGGAGGTCGGCTACACGCCGGGTGAGGCCGCCGCCACCGGGATGTCCGCGGTCAGCCACGACATCGGCGGGCACAACGACACCACCGGCCTGCCGGGCTCGGAGACGGACCCGTCCGGCCGGCACACCGTCAAGCTGCCGGACGACCTCTACGCGCGCTGGGTGCAGCTCGGCACGTTCCAGCCGATCGACCGCCTGCACAGCAACCACAGCGACCGGCTTCCCTGGCAGTACGGGCCGGAAGCGAAGGCGTCGGCGACGAAGTTCCTCAACCTGCGCGAAAACCTCGTCCCGTACACCTACACCCTCGCGCAGCAGGCCGCCACGACCGGTGTGCCGGTGACCCGGCCGCTCTACCTCGACTATCCCGAGGAGGCGAACGCGTACCGGCTCGCGGGCAGCGAATACCTGTACGGGCCGGACATGCTGGTCGCCCCGGTCACCACGCCGGGCACGACCGCCACCACGAACGTCTGGTTCCCGCCGGGCACGTGGACGGACTACTTCACCGGCAAGACCTACGCCGGCGGCACGACCCAGGCGATCACCACCGACCTGAGCACGATGCCGGTGTTCGTCAAGGCCGGCGGCATGGTGCCGAGCCGGGCGAAGAACGTCACCGACGACGTCCGCAACCCGCTCGACGCGCTGACGCTCACCGTCGCCGAAGGCGCTTCGAGCACCTTCACCCTCTACGACGACAACGGCAGCAGCGGCCGAAGCGCGACCACCAAGGTCCGTTACACCGCAGGGAACCACACCGTGCGGATCGAGCCGGCCGACGGGTCGTTCCGCGGCCAGGTGCGGGACCGGCGGTGGACCGTCGCGTTCCTCGGGGCGACCGCGCCGAAGGCGGTCACCGTCGGCGGTGACCGGCTGGCGCCGAGCGCGTACCACTGGGACGACGGGACGCACACCCTGACCGTGACGCTGCCCGCGCGGAACGTCCACCTGCCGGTGACGGTTGCCTATAGGTGAGGTCCGATCACCAGCCGCGCGATGCGGCGGGTCTCGTCGAGGGTGAACCGGTAGTCCAGGTCGACGAGCCCGCCGGGGAAGTTCCCCTCGACGCGGCAGGTGACGAGCGCCTCGCCGTCCTCTGTGTCCATTGTGGACTTCGCGGACAGCGGGGTCGTGGTGAAGGTGTAGTCGCCGGCGGGGCGGTCGAGCCAGGCGCGGACGGCGGTGACGCCGTCGTGGCTCGCACCGTCGTCGGTGACGTGGGCGTCCTCGGCGAACGCGACGATCGCGGCGGTGCGGTCACCGGCGATGGTCAGCGCGAGGTAGGCGCGGACAGCGTCCGGCATGTTCTCGAGCACGGGAGTCTCCTTTTCTAGGCCGCGTCGGGGAAGTCGACGCCGCGGGACACGGTCTCGTCCGCGCGAACGGCGTCGAGGGTCCGCTGGAGCTTCGACGTGACCTTGTCGAACGCCGGGCCGCCGAGGACGAGGCGGTGCGGTGGGTCCGGCCGTTCCATGGCGGCCAGCACCGCCCGCACGCCACGCTCGGGATCGCCCGGCTGGCGCCCGTCCTGCTCGACGAACGCGACGCGGACGGCGTCGAGCAGCGGTGCGTAGGCGTCGACGGTCTCGCGGGCCGGTTCCCCGGAGAAGCCGGCGTAGGCGTGCGTCCGGAACGCGCCGGGCTCGACCAGCAGGACCTTGACCCCGAACGGCTCGACCTCCTGGCGCAGCGCGTCGGACAGCCCTTCGACCGCGAACTTCGCCGCGCTGTAGAAACCGAAGCCCGGGACGGCGTCCATCCCGGCGGCCGACGACATCGTGACGACCCAGCCGCGGCCGCGGGCGCGCATGGCCGGCAGCACTTCGCGCAGCACCGTGACCACGGAGAAGAAGTTCAGCTCGAACGAGCCGCGCACGACGTCGTCGGCCGTACCCTCGACCGAGCCGTACCAGCCGCGCCCGGCGTTGTTGACCAGCACGTCGATCTCGCCGAAGTGCGCCCGCGCCTCGGCGACGGCTCGCCGCACCTCGTCCGGCGCGGTGACGTCCAGCCGCACCGCGTGGGCGCGCTCGCCGTGCTCGGCCACCCACTCCTTGAGTTCCTCCGGACGCCGGGCCGTCAGCACGACCCGGTCGCCCGCCTCGAGCGCGGCCTCGGCGTACGCCATCCCGAAGCCGCCCGGCGTGCCGCCGGTGATGAACCAGTTCCGCACGATCCCACCTCCACTACAGACGCTATAGAGATGACTATAACATCTGTAGCGGAGGGCTCAGAGGACGAACCCCGTCGGGAAGGGGTCGGCCGGGTCGAGCAGGTAGGTGGCGGTGCCGGTGATCCACGCGCGGCCCGAGAACTCCGGGACCACCGCGGGCACACCCCCGACCGTGGTCTCGGCGACCAGCTCGCCGGTGAACGTCGTGCCGATGAACGAGCTGTTCTCGAACGGCGTGTGCAGCGGCAGCTCGCCGCGGGCGTGCAGCTGGGCCATCCGCGCCGACGTGCCGGTGCCGCAGGGCGAGCGGTCGAACCAGCCCGGGTGGATGGCCATGGCGTTGCGCGACGTGCGGGCGTCCGAGCCCGGGGCGAGGAACTGGACGTGCTTGCAGCCGCCGATCAGCGGGTCGGCCGGGTGCTTCGGCGGCCGCTGCTCGTTGATCGCGTCCATGATGGACAGTCCGGCCTTCAGGATCCGGTCCTTCTCGGCGCGTTCGAACGGGATGTCCAGTGTGGACAGTTCGAGGATGGCGTAGAAGTTCCCGCCGTAGGCCAGGTCGTAGCGCACCTCCCCCAGCCCTGGAACGTCCACTGTGGCGTCTCGCTCGGCCAGGAACGACGGCACGTTGCGGAGCTTGACCCGCTCGGCCCGGCCGTCGCGCACGGTGACCTCGGCGTGCACGAGCCCGGCCGGCGTGTCGAGGCGGACGACGGTCGTCGGCTCGGTGACCTCGACCATGCCGGTCTCCACCAGGACCGTGGCGACGCCGATCGTGCCGTGGCCGCACATCGGCAGGCAGCCGGACACCTCGATGTAGACCACGCCCCAGTCGGCATCGGGGTGGCACGGCGGCTGCAGGATCGCGCCGCTCATCGCGGAGTGGCCGCGGGGCTCGTTCATCAGGAACAGCCGCAGGTCGTCGAGGTGCTCCAGGAAGTACCGGCGGCGCTCGGCCATCGTGTCGCCGGGGATGACGGCGACACCGCCGGTCACCACCCGCGTAGGCATGCCCTCGGTGTGCGAGTCGACGGCGGTGATCGCGCGCGAGGCCCGCACTACGCCACCCCCAGCGCGTTCAGCGCGCGGTTCATGTCCTCGGTGACCTGCGCGCGGTTCTCGCCGGTGAGCGGGCCGCGCGGCGGGCGGCACGGGCCGCCGTACCGGCCGACGAGGTCCATGCCCAGCTTGATGGCCTGGACGAACTCGGTGCGCGAGTCCCAGCGGAACGCGGCGACCAGCGGCTCGTAAAGCGCTTTCGCCTCGGTGAGCTTGCCCGAGGTGGCCAGGTCGAACAGGCGCGCCGACTCGGCCGGGAAGACGTTCGGGAAGCCGGCGAACCAGCCGGTGGCACCCATCAGCAGGCTCTCCAGCACGACGTCGTCGGCGCCGCTGACCACGGCCAGCTCCGGGGCGCGCTCGCGGATCTCCAGCACGCGCCGGACGTCACCGGAGAACTCCTTGACCGCCACGACGTTGTCGAACTGCGCGATCTCGGCGAGCAGGTCGGGCGTGAGGTCGACCTTGGTGTCGAAGGGGTTGTTGTAGACCATGACGGGCAGCCCGACCGAGGCGACGGCCTCGAAGTGGGCGAGCACCTCGCCGCGGTTGGCCCGGTAGAGGGTCGGCGGCAGGCAGAGCAGGCCGTCGGCGCCGTCCTCGGCGGCGGCTTCGGCCCACTGTTTTGCTTGGTGCGCGCCGGGCCCGTGGACGCCGACGACCACGATGCCGTCGTCCCCGACGGCCTCGATCGCGGTGCGGGCGACGCGGCGGCGTTCGACGTCGGTGAGCGAGGAGTACTCGCCGAGGGAGCCGTTGGGCCCGACGCCGCGGCAGCCGTTGGCCACCAGCCACCGGCAGTGCTCGGCGTAGGCGTCGTAGTCGACGGCGAGGCCGGCGGGCGCGGCGTCGTCCGGCCGGTAGGGCAGGGCGGTGGCGACGATGACGCCACCGAGGTCACGGGTGCTCATGGGTCTCCTTCTGGGCCAGTTCGCCGAGCCGGATGGGCTGGGCGATCGGACGGTGGTGCGCGGCGGTCCCCCCGCAGAGCTCGGCAACGGCCGGACCGCACATCCGGCCCTGACACGGCCCGAGCCCGGCGCGGGTACCGAGTTTCAGTGCGTGCGGCCCGGCTTGAACGGGATCGCCCGCGGCTTCCCGCAGCTCGGCAACGGTGGTTTCCTCACACCGGCAGACGACCGTGTCCGGCCGCAGCCACCCGGCCCAGGCGTTCCCGATCGGATGTCCTTGGGCCAGCCTCTGCGCAAACTCCCCGCTCTGGTCCCTGGCTCTTCGCAGCTTCTGATCCGCCACACCCCCGGCAGCCACCCGCCCCGCAACGGCCCCCTCCGCCGCGGCGGCAACGGCCCCACCGATCCCGGTGACCTCCCCGGCGGCGAAGACCCCTCTTGCCGTGGTGCGCTGATCCCGGTCGACACGCACAAAGCCGCCGTCAAGGTCACACCCCGCGGCGACGGCGAGTTCGAGCTGCGGCACGAACCCGTGCCCGACGCAGACAGCGTCGACCTGATAGGTGCGCTCCGTGCCGTTGATGACCGACCAGTCCGGGTTCACCCGCGCGGTGACCACTTCCCGAACGCGCCCCTCCCCCTTTGCCTCGACCACGGTGCGGCCCATGCGGTAACTGACGCGATGCCGGGCCAGAGTTCCCGCGTACCTGATCAGTTCCCCGGCCTTGCCCACATGGCGAATCAGCCGCCAGGGTTGTCTCGACCATCCTTTCCGGACAGTCGCTATGTTGTTGGCCTCAAGCACAGCAACAACATCGGCCCCAACACCCAGCAACGACTCGGCAACGGGCAGCAGAAACGGCCCGCTACCGGCCACAAGCACCCGCCGCCCAACGGCGACGCCCTCACCCTTAGCGAGGGCTTGGGCAGCACCGGCAGTGAAGACGCCCGGGAGCTGCCACCCGGGAAAGGGCAAGGTCCGATCATGCGCTCCGGTAGCGATGATCAACGCATCGGGAGTGAGAACGTGCCGCTCGCGCGCAGAGCCATCGGCGTCACCGCGAAGCACATGAACCAGTGGCGGCCGACCGGCGCCGGGGCTGTCACCCTCGAAGTGGTCCGCACCAAGTCGATCGACCCCGGCACGACCTGGGACTACCGGATCCGCACCCTGCCCACCAACACCGGCATGGCCCGCACCCGGCTCCCCGGCACCAAGCCCACCAACCCCAGCACGGCCCCGGTCTGCCTGGTCCGCCCCAAGCCCACCCACCTCAGTACGGTCGCCGCCCGACCGGTCCACCCCAAGCCCGCCGCCACTGGCATGGCCTGTCTGGTCCACCCCAAGCCGATCGGCGGCGATGTTGTCCGCGTCGCGGCGCTCCAGCGCCCATACCGTGCTGTTCGGCCACCATCGGCAACGCGGGTGCTCCAAGACCCGCCGTTGCCGCGAGAAATCTGCGTGGCCGTGCCGGGTCCCTGCCTCGTACTCCTCCGGGAGCGTCCGGTGGTATTGCCCGCCGGGCGCGTCGGCCTGGTCCAGGACCGTGACCTCCGCGCCCGCCAGCAGCGCCTGCTCGGCCGCCGCCAGGCCCGCCAGGCCGGCGCCGATGATCACCACGTGCCGCGTCATGGGTTCTCCTCGCGGGTCTGGGTGCGGATCTCGTCCCCATCCACCGCGCGGCGGCGGCAGGCTCGGACGTCCGGGACTCCGTTCACCGTCACCACGCAGTCGAAACACGCGCCGATTCCGCAGAAAACTCCGCGCGGGGCGCCCGATCTCGTGGTGCGCCACGACAAGCGGCCCGAGGCCAGCAGGATTCCCGCCACCGTCTGGCCTGCCATGCCCGCCACTGGTTCGCCGTCCACCGTGATGTGGATCATGACAGCACCGCCGGACGGTCCACAGTGAACTCCTCCACCGGGCACGACGGCGCGACCCCGGTCAGCATCTCCCGCAGCACCAACGCCGTCCCCACGCTCAGGCCGATGCCCGCCCCCTCGTGGCCGGTCGCGTGCCACAGGTTCGGCAGCCGCGGGTCGGGACCGACCACCGGGAGATGGTCGTCCACGTACGGCCGGAACCCGCCGTACGCGCGCATCACCGCCGCCTCCGCGAGCGCCGGGAACAGCCGCAACGCCTTCTCCGCGATCGCGCCCAGCACGTCCGGTCGCAGCGTGTCGTCGAATCCCACTTGCCGCCGGGACGAGCCGATCAGCACCGTGCCACCCCGCGTCGACTCCACGACGGCGGACGTCTGCAGCTCACCGCTGTCCGCCCCGACCGCGCCGACGTAGTCCGCGTCGTACACCTTGTGCCGCACCACCCCCGGCATCGGCGTGGTCACCAGCACCTCACCCCGCCGCGGCCGGACCGCGATCGGGGCGCCGAGCCGCCCGGACGCGATCCCTGCCCACGGGCCCGCCGCGTTCACCACGACGTCGGCGCCGATCACCGCACCGGGCACGCGGACGCCGGTGATCCGCCCGCCGGCCACGACCGCACCGACGACCTCGGTGTCCGCCCGCAGCCGCGCGCCGTGGGCGAGGGCCGAGCCCAGCAGCGCCAGCGCCGCGCCCGCGGGCTGGACCTGCGCATCCTCCGGGTAGTGGACGGCCGCGACCACCGAACGGGTCAACGCGGGTTCGAGAGCCGCCACTTCGAGTGCAGTCAACGACTTCGTGACGACGCCGGCCGCGGCCTGCGCTTCGGCGAACGCCGTCAAGGCGGCCGCTCCGGCCGACGTGGTGGCCACGACGATGCCGCCCTTGGCGTCGAACTCCGCCGCGGCCGCGGCCCGCGGGCCCTCGGCGGCGATCTCGGCGAGCACCCGCGGCCACAGCCGGTTCGACAGCCGGGCGAGCGCGAGTTCCGCGCCCGGCGCCTTGTCCGAGACGAGCAGGTTGCCTTCGCCGTGTGACGTGGTTCCCCCGGCGGGACGGCCGCGGTCCACGACCACGACGTCGAACCCGGCCAGGCTCAGCTCACGAGCGCACGCGGCGCCGACGACACCGGCCCCGAGCACCACCACCCGCGTTCCGTTCATCGACCCTCCGCGTTCGTCAAACCGAACGCTAGGTTCTCGGAACGGCCGTGTCAACGCCCGGTCGGCAGCACCGGGTGCGGCCGGCCGTCGAGCCGCTCGTCCGCGCGGTACTGCAGCAGCAGCACCGAGTGCACCGGTGCCTCCAGCGCGGTGTAGCAGTGCGGCTCGCAGGCGTCGAACGCGACGTAGTCGCCGGGGCCGACGTCGACCGTCCTCCCGGCCACCTCCACCCGCAGGCTGCCGGTCTGCACGACGGTGTGCTCGATCCCGACGTGCCCCTGCGACTGCTGCGGCGCGTCCCCGCGCACGACCTGGTCGTAGACCTCGAAGACGCCGTCGCCGGCGTCGATCCGGCGCAGCGGGCGCAGGTCGACGCCCTCCCCGCGCAGCACCTCGACGTCCGCCCCGCGCACCACCGTGAGCGCGCCGCCCGCGCGGTGGTCGAGCAGGTCGGAGATGGCCACCTCGAGCACCCGCGACAGGCTGAACACGGTCTCGATCGTCGGGTTGCCGCCGCCCGACTCCAGCTGCGAGAGCGTGGCCTTCCCGATCCCCGACCGGCGAGACAGCTCGGACAGCGAAAGCCCCCGGGCCGTCCGCGCGGCCCGCAGGTTGACCGCCAGCATGTCCCGGATCGACGGCGTCCCGTCCTCCACCGCAGCGTCCCTTCGTTCGGCAAACCGTACGATCGGCGGCGCACATCGTTCGCTTTACCGATCGACGGCCATCATGCCACGCGGACCCAGGCCTCGACCTCGTCGGCGGTCGAAGGGAACGAAGAGGACAGCAGGTCGTACCCCGACGCCGTGACCACGACGTCGTCCTCGATGCGCACGCCGAGGCCGCGCAGCTCCGGCGGCACCGTGCGGTCGCCCGCGTGGAAGTACAGGCCGGGCTCGACGGCCAGCGCCATGCCCTCGGCCAGCGGGCCCAGCCGGTAGGCGGCCGGGCTCGCGGCGGCGCAGTCGTGGACGTCCAGCCCGAGGAAGTGGCCGGTGCCGCAGACGATGTACCGCCGGTGGTGCTGCCCGTCCGGCGCCAGCGCCTCGTCCACGGACACCGGGAGCAGGCCCCAGTCGTGCAGGCCCCCGGCCAGCACCTCCAGCGCCCTCGTCTGGAACGCGCCGAAGTCGTTGCCCGCGCGAACCTCGGCGAGCGCGGCGAGATGGGCCGCGTGCACCAGGCCGTAGACGTCGCGCTGGGCCGTCGTGAACGCGCCGGACACCGGGAAGGTGCGGGTGATGTCGGCCGTGTACAGCGAATCCAGCTCGACACCGGCGTCCAGCAGCACGACGCTGTCCTCGGCCACCGGCCCGTCGCAGCGGGTCCAGTGCAGCACCGGCGCGTTCCGCCCGGCCGCGACGATCGACGTGTACCCGGGCCCGGTGCCCTCGGTGCGGGCGCGCCGGTCGAACGTGCCCTGCAGCCAGCGTTCCCCGCCGCCGCGCACCGCCTCCGGGAGCGCGGCGAGCACGTCGGCGAAGCCGCGGGCGGTGGCGTCGACGGCGGCCCGCAGCTGGCCCACCTCCCAGTCGTCCTTGATCCGGCGCAGCTCCGCGAGGACCGTGCGCAGCCGCTCGCTGTGGCCCTGCCCGTACGCGTCGAGCACCGGGTCGACCCCGGCGGCGACCAGCACCTGCGGGTGCCGTCCGCGCAGGCCGCGCGGCAGGTCCTCCAGCGGGCGGCACTCGAGGCCGAGCGCCTCGGCGTACGCGGCGGGCGTCGCGGCGGAGCCGACCCAGAGCGGGCTGGTGTCGGCGTCGCCGATGAAGTCGGTCTCGTCCGGCTCGGCCGGGCGCGGGACGTAGAGCGTGGCGTGGTGGCTGTCGCCGGCCGGGGTCAGCACCAGGATCGCGCCTTCCCGCTGGCAGCCGGTGAGCCAGACGAAGTCGCTGTCGGCGCGGAAGCCGTGGAACGTGTCGTTGGACCGCACCACGGCACGCCCGGCCGCGAGCGCGATCCGGTGCCCGGGCAGCGCCGCGGACAGCCGGCCGCGGTGCGCGGCGGCCGCCTCGGCAGCGCCTTCCGGCACGTCGACGGCGTCCGCGGCGGGCTCCCAGCCCTCGCGGAACCAGCTCCGGAACCCCTTCGCGCCCAGCAGCGCGCGCAGGTCGGGCCGCGTTCGGTCGCCGGTCATCGGCTCCCCCTCCACCTCGTCGGAAGACATGCGAGCCCAGCCTCACACCGCGCGCGCCCGGGAAGTCATGGCCCGCGGCGATAGACTCCGGCTATGGCCCTGGAGATCCGGCAGCTGCGGGCGATCTGCGCCATCGCCGAGGCGGGCAGCCTGTCGCGGGCGGCCGCCGCGCTGGGCATGTCCCAGCCGTCGCTGACGTACCGTAACATCCGGGCCTTCGCCCCGGGCCGGGGGCTCCGCCACCCGGAACCCCCGCAAAGCCGCTGTGCTGCAGCGGTTCGAACGGCAGATCGGCACGAAGCTGTTCGTCCGCAGCCACACCGGCGTCACCCCGACCCCCGCCGGCGAGCAGACGCTGCGCCGGGCTTTGGTGCTGCTGCTGGACTTCGACCGGTTCGAGGCCGATCTCCTCGGCGTGGCCGGCACCGGCCCGCTCCGGCTGGGATCGTCGCAAATGGACTGTCTCCCGACGTTCGTCGAGCGGCTGGACGACGCGCTGCCCGGCCTCGAGGTGACCGTCCACTTGGAACCGTCGAGTGCGGTGCTGGCGCGGTCGCTGGCCCGCGCCACGCTCGACATCGCCGTCATCGCCATGTCGGACGACCAGGAGGTGCCGCTGGCGAAGCACCTCGGGCACCGGGTGCTGCTCCCCTGGGTCCCGGTCTTCGTCGGCCTGCCCGCGCGGCACCCGCTGGCCGGCCGGGACGACGTCGACCTGGCCGACCTCGCGGACGAGGCCTGGATCGGGCCGCCCGGCCCCGAGGACGGTTCGCTGACGTCGCTGCGCGCGGCCGCCCACCGCGCCGGGTTCACCCCGCGGATCCGCTTCGAGTGCCCGAACGGCGGCGGCCGCCCGCTCATCGCGGCCGGTGACTGCGCTGGGCAGCTCGAGCCCACCGCACCCGAGCTGCCCGGCATGGTCGTGCGCCCCTTGAAGAACGACCCGATGCGCCTGCGGCTCGTGCTGGCCTGGCGCAAGGAACGCGTGACCTGGGACCAGGCCGAGCAGGTCTACCGCGCGGCCATGACGTCCTACACCCGCCACGCGATGGCGTCGGTCCCGTTCCGGTCGTGGTGGACCCGGCGGCGGGACGAGCGGTCCTGGGACAGCCTGGTCGGCTACTTCGGCGAAACCGGCTGAGTCAGAGGTCGAAGTCCTCGGGCCGCAGCCCGTCGAGCTCGGCACGGAAGCGGGCGACCTCGGCCTCGGTGTCGAGCGCGTCGGCCGCCGGGCTCTCGGCCTCCTGCTCCTCGACCTCGAGCTGCACCGACGCGACGTCGAGGACCTCCTCGGCGACCCGGATCGGCGCGCCCTGGCGCAGGCCGAGCGCGACCGCGTCGCTCGGGCGGGCCGAGACGCGGGTGCCGTCCACGAGGACGAGGTCGGCGTAGAAGATGCCGTCGCGGACCTCGGTCAGCTCGACCGCCGCGACCCCCTGGCCGAACGCCGAGAGCACGTCGCCGAGCAGCTCGATCGTGCCCGGCCGCGGCTGCTCGATCTGCTCGCGGGCCCGGACCAGGGCCTCGGCCTCGCCGTACCCGATCATGATCGCGAGCCAGCGGCGGGCGCCGTCGGGCTCCCGCAGCAGCATCAAGGGGGCCTCGCCCGGCACCGGGACGGCCATCCCCACAACCTCGATCGGGATCACGCTGACCACCGCACCCTCCGTGTAAGGACCCTCCGCGCGCGAAGTACCCAGAAAGTCCGGGTTCACACCCTGCTTTCGGCCGCTACTTTTTCACCAACTCGGCCTACCCCGTCCGACCACCCGAAACGTCCGGTTCTCCTCCGCTGCGGACAACGCCGGAGCCCCTTGTCCGGCGGCACCGGCCGCTGTCACCGTCACCAGTGTGGAACCGACGATTTCGCGCAGCATCGACGTGCCCGTGGACGCGGGCACGGTGTGGTCGTGGGTCACCGACCTGCCGCGGATGGGCGAGCTGAGCCCGGAGAACATCGGCGGCCGCTGGCTCGACGGCACCGGCCCGGCGCTGGGCGCGCGGTTCCGCGGCCGCAACCGCAACGGCGCGCTGCAGTGGTGGACGCGGGTGCTGGTGGTCACCTGCGAGCCGGACCGCCGGTTCGCCTTCGACGTGCGGACGCCGCTCGGCTCGCGCGTGTCGCGGTGGGAGTACGTGCTGACGCCGACCGCGACCGGCTGCGTCGTCACCGAGAACTGGTACCGGATCGGCAGCTGGGTCGTCCGGAAGTTCATGGGCCCCAAGGTCACCGGCCGTGTCGACCGGCCCGGGTACAACGTCGAGTCGATCGAGCACACCCTCGCGGCACTCAAGGCGCGGGCGGAGCTGCGGGCCGCGGCGTGAGCTAGGTCGCTCCGAACTGCTCAGTCTCTTGTTTAAACCCACTCTCCCGGCTAGGTTGCTTTTTCAAACCTAGGAGGGACATGCCCGCCACCGCGCCGAAGCCCGGCCTCGTGCTGCTGGTCGTCTCGACGGCGGCCTTCCTGGCCAGCCTCGACACGTTCATCGTCACCATCGCCTTCCCCGGCATCCGGGCCGCGTTCCCGGGCGACGACCTCGCGACGCTGTCGTGGGTGCTCAACGGCTACACGGTCCTGTTCGCCGCCTGCCTCGCGCCCGCCGGGCGCCTCGCCGACCGCTACGGCCGCAAGCGGCTGTTCCTCATCGGCGTCGCGGTGTTCACGCTCGCCTCGGCCGCGTGCGCGGTCGCGCCGTCGATCCCCGTGCTGATCGCCTTCCGCGCGGTGCAGGCCATCGGCGCGGCGCTCGTCATGCCGACGTCGCTGGCGCTGCTGCTGACGGCGTTCCCCGCGCACCGGCGCCCGATGGCGGTCGGCGTCTGGGCCTCGGTGGGCGCGGCGGCCGCGGCGCTCGGCCCGCCGGTCGGCGGCCTGCTCGTGGAAGCGTCGTGGCGCTGGGTGTTCCTGGTGAACCTGCCGATCTGCGCGGCGACGCTGCTGGCCGGCCCTCGCGTGCTGCGCGAGTCGCGCGACACGAGCACCGGCGTCCCGGACCTGCTCGGCGCGGCCGGGCTCCTGGTCGGCGTCGGCGCGCTGGCCTACGCGCTGGTCGAAGCGCCCGACCACGGCTGGGGCTCCCCCGCCGTGCTGCTCGCGTTCGCCGTGGCCGTCGTCGCGCTGGCCTGGGTGCCGCTGCGGTCGGCGCGCCACGCCGTGCCGGTGCTGGACCTGCCCGCGCTGCGCGTCCCGACGTTGTGGCTGGCCTGCGTGACCACCGGGGTGTTCGCCGCCGGGTTCGCCGCGATGCTGTTCGGCAACGTCCTGTTCCTGACGTCGGTCTGGCACGACTCGGTGCTGCTCGCCGGGCTGTCGCTCGCGCCGGGACCGCTGATGGTGGTGCCGGTGTCGATCCTCGGCGGCCGGTTCGTGCACCGCTTCGGGCCGGGCCCGATCGTCGCGCTCGGCGGCGTCTCGTTCGGGCTGGGCGTGCTGATCTGGTTGCTGCGCATGGATTCCACGCGCGACTACGCCGGCGCGATGCTCCCCGGCCAGCTGCTGACCGGGATCGGCGTCGGCCTGATCCTGCCGTCGCTGTCCGGCGTGGTGGGCACGGTCCTGCCGCCCGCTCGCTGGGGCGCGGGGTCGTCGATGGTCAACACGACCCGCCAGATCGGCACGGTCCTGGGCGTCGCGGTTCTGGTCGCGATCTTCGCGGGCACCGCGGACCTGACGGACTTCCGCCGCGGCTGGCTCCTGATCCTGGCCACGGCGGTGGCGACGTCAGCCGGCGGCCTGCTGATCGCGGCGCGGCGCCGGACCGACCACCACGTCGAACCACCCAGCCCTGCCGCACCTGTCGTGAGTGTTTAGGGCGGTTAGAACCGCCCTAAACACTCACGAGACCCAGGCACGGTCCAACGCCGCGAGGCCCTCGTCGATCCTCTCCAGGGGGATCGCGCCGTACCCCAGCACCAGTCCCCGCCCGGGATAGCCGCCGCAGAGGTCGGAGAGCGTCTGGACTTCCGCGCCGGCCAGGGAAGCGCGGGCCGCGACGGGCTCGAGGTCGTCGTCGGCCAGGGCGCACAGGTGCAGGCCCGCGGCCGACGGGACCAGCCGCAGGCGGCCGGCGAACACCCGGTCCAGCGTCGACGTGATCCGCTCGTGCCGCTCGGCGTAGACCTTCGTCGCGCGGCGGATGTGGCGGGCGAACAGGCCTTCGTCGACGAACCGGGCCAGCGCCGCCTGCGCGGGCAGGTCGCCGTGCCAGTCCGAGAGCTGGCGGGCGTGGCGCAGCGCGTCCCGCAGCGACGCCGGCGCGACCAGGAAACCCAGGCGCAGCATGGGAAGCAGCGTCTTGGAGAACGACCCGACGTACGCGACCCGGCCACCGCGGTCGAGGCTCTGCAGCGGTTCCAGGGGCCGGTCGGAGAACCGGAACTCGCTGTCGTAGTCATCCTCGACGATCACCGCGTCCGCCCGCTCGGCCCAGGCGAGCAACGCCGTGCGCCGGGCCAGCGACATCGGCGTGCCGAGCGGGAACTGGTGGGACGGCGTGACGTACACCAGGCGCGTCCGCGGCGGCAGCGCGGCGACGTCGAGGCCTTCACCGTCGACGGGCACTCCGACGACTTCCGCTCCGTGCGACTGGAAAAGCAGCTTCGCGAGCCGGTAGCCCGGTTCCTCGACGGCCACCCGGTCCCCCGGTTCGAGCAGCACCCGGCACAGCAGGTCGAGCGCCTGCTGGGCACCCTGGGTGACGAGCACGTCGTCCGCGCCCGCCCGCACCGAACGCGAGACGCCGACGTGCCGGGCGATGGCCGCGCGCAGGCCCGGGTGGCCGGCCGGGTCGACGTAGTGCGCGAACCACGCGGCGTCCCGCAGCTCCCGCGCGAGGAACCGCCGCCAGGTCTCGAGGGGGAACAGCCCGGCGTCGGGGATGCCGACGCGGAAGTCGTAGGCCGGGACCTGCGTCACCGGCGCGACCGGCGGCGGCAGCGAACGCCACACAGCCTTCGGCTGGGGCCCGGCACCCGAAGGCGCCTTGCGGGGTTTCGCCCGGGCGGGCAGCTCGGCGCACACGAACGTCCCGGCGCCGACGCGCCCGGTGAGGAAGCCGTCGGCGGTCAACCGGTCGTAGGCCACCGCGACGGTGTTGCGCGAGACCGCCAGCCGCCGCGCCAGCTCACGGGTCGGCGGGAGCCGCTCCCCCGCGCGCAGCCTGCCGTCGAGCACGGCGTCACGCAGCTGCCGGTAGATCCGGACGCTGAGGTCGCCCCGCCCGGCGAGACTCACGTGGAAGTCCATCCGCCGAGGCTACATTGGCCCAACCAACCAGACCACAATTGGATCTGGGATCGGGCCAAGTCTCGATCTACCGTTACCCCCATGACAGTGACTCTGGACCGCCCCGCGAAGGCCCCCAAGACGGCGCCCGGCCGGTTGCTCGCGGCCGCCCAGCTGGCCGGCTCCCTCGGCGACGGCGCGTTCCTGACCTGCTCGGTCCTGTTCTTCACGCGGATCGTCGGCCTGACGCCGGCCCAGGTCGGGCTCGGCCTCACGCTCGGCTGGGCCGTCGGCTCGGTCGCCGGCGTGCCCCTCGGCCACCTCGCCGACCGCCACGGCGCCCGCGGCTCCGCGGTGCTGCTGGCCCTCGCGACGAGCGTGTCGATCCTCGCCTTCCTGGTCGTCCGGTCGCCGCTGCTGTTCGTCCTGGCCGCGTGCCTCTACGCCAGCTGCCAGACCGGCCTCGCCGCCGCCCGCCAGGCGCTGCTGGCCGCGCTCGCCGACCCGGAGCACCGCACCCGCATCCGCGCGCAGCTGCAGTCGGCGGGCAACGCCGGTCTCGCCGTCGGCGCCGGGCTGGGCGGGCTCGCGCTGTCGGCCGACACGGCGTCGGCGTACCTGACGGTCTTCGTGCTCGACGCCGTGACCTTCCTGGTCACCGCGGCGATGCTCTTCGCGCTCCCCTCCGTCACGACTTCGGCGCCGCGGGAGGGCGAGCCGAAGCTGGCCGTGCTGCGCGACCGGCCGTACGCGGTGGTGACGCTGCTGAACGCGATCCTGTTGCTGCGCATGCCGTTGCTGAGCGTCGCGATCCCGCTGTGGGTCGTGGAACGCACCGCCGCGCCGGGCTGGACGGTGTCCGCGCTGTTCGTGCTCAACACCGTCGTCGTGGTGCTGTTCCAGGTCCGGGTCGCGGGACGGCTGGCGAGCATCGGCTCGGCGGCGCGGATGGTCCGCCGGTCCGGCGTGCTGCTGTTCGCCTCTTGCGTCGCCTTCGCGCTGTCGGCGTCGGGCACCTCGCCGTGGGTCGCGTTCGCCGTGCTGGTCGTCGGCGCGCTGGTGCAGGTGTTCGGCGAGATGCTGCAGTCGGCGGGGACCTGGGAGATCGGCTTCGCGCTCGCGCCGGCCGACAAGCAGGGCCAGTACCAGGGTTTCTTCGGTACCGGGACGTCGGTGGCCCGCGCGATCGGCCCGGTGCTGCTGAGCACGGTCGTCATCGGCTGGGGCCTGCCGGGCTGGCTGCTCATGGGCGCGATCTTCCTGGCCGCGGGCTTCGCCATGGGGCCGGCGGTGCGCTGGGCTAGGACTTCAGCTGGCGCGCGTTGAGCCCGTACTGCGCCATCTTGCGGTAGAGGGTCGCGCGGCCCATGCCGAGCCGCGCGGCCGCGTGCACCACCGTCGTGCCCGGCTCGGACAGGCAGCGCACGATCTCGTCGCGTTCCAGGGCCTGCAGCCGGCTCAGCCGGTGCCCGACGCCGGTGAACACCTCGGCCGGCAGGTGCTGGGTGTCGACGACGTCCGATCGCGCGGCAGCTTCGCGCATCACGCGCCGAAGCTGCTTCGCGTTCTCCGGCCAGTCATAGGCCATCAGCGCCCGCGACGCCGCGGACGTGAACGTGACGTCGCGGCCGCGGTCCCGCCGGGCGAAGTGGTGGGCCAGCGGGAGGACGTCGTCGGGGCGGAACCGCAGCGCCGGCACCTCGACGACCCGGTCGACCAGCGGGCTCAGCGCCGCGGGCAGCGCGCCCGCGTCCTCGGCGGTGAGCACGAACGGGACCAGCCCGCCCGCGGCGCGCGCCTCGGCGAACAGCCGCGCCAGCTCCCCCGCCGCCCACGCGGGCAGCGCGTCCACCCCCGACACGATGACGCACGTGTCATCCTTGGTCAGTTCGGGCGTCCAGAGCGTGAGCCACGTGTCGACGTCGTCGGGCGCGGGCGGGCGCGCGTTGAGCACGCGGTCGCGGGGCCGCACCGCCCGGTGCGCGAGCGAGGCCAGCGCCGTCTTGCCCGCTCCCGGTTCGCCGACGACGGCGACCACCCGGCCACCCGCCAGCGCCGCCCGCGTCTCGGCGAGCGCGGTGGTCCACGCGGGTGAGAGCCGTGGCAGGGTCCCGGGGTCGACGCGGTCGGCGTAGACCCGGAACACCTCGCCGCGCGGGGTCGGGCGGGCGATCCGGCCGGACGCGCGGGCCAGCATCAGCGCCGCGGTGTTGCCAGCGGCGGCCTGGGCCAGCGCCAGCAGCAGCTCGGACGACTGCTCCGACCACGTCGTCAGGTTGACGCTCCCGGCGAGCGTGCCGGTGAGCGGGTCCAGCACCGGCACCGCCGCGCAGGTGTACCCGCGCAGGTCGGTGCAGTAGTGCTCCCCGGCGCGCACCAGCGACGGCGCCCGGTCGGCCAGCGCCAGGCCGAGCCCGTTGGTGCCCGCGTTGCTCTCGGCGTAGTAAAAACCGGGCGCGAGGTACACCTTGTCGAGTGAGCGCGTCATCGAGACGTCCGTGCAGAGGCGGTTCAGCACCAGTCCTTCGCTGTCGGTGATCATCAGGCTGATCGGCTCGTTGGCCAGGGTCGTCTGCAGGCCGCGCAGCACTTCGGTGCCGCATTCGTAGAGCAGCGATCCGGTGTCGACCGCGCCCGAGAACACCGGCAGGACCTCGTCCTCGGGCACGCCGTAGCGCTCGCTGCGCCGCCAGGACGCCCGCAGCCGGGGCGCGAACGACCGCGTGACGTGCACCTGCGGGTGCTCCACCTCGGCCTCCCGGGACGTCGGACTCCCTGACGCTACGTCCGCCGGGAGCGTTCGCCTGTCTCATATCGAGACACCACGAGGGTCCCCGACCGGGGTCCGCGTGCCTACCGTCGCCAGCACGGGCCAACGGAGGTCACGGACGCGGAGGACGCACATGTACAGCAAGGACGGCGAAAACTACTTCATCGTGGACGCCCACGTGGCGCTCTGGGACGCGCGCCCGGAGAACCAGCGCAACATCCACGGCAAGCAGTTCATCGACTGCTTCTACGACTACCACCGCAACCTCAGCCCGGAGTCCGAGGTGTGGCCGTACGAGGACTACCTCTACCAGGGCGGCGAGCGGCTGCTGAAGGACCTGTTCGAGGACGGCTACGTCGACCACGCGATCTTCCAGCCCGCCCACCTCGGCGCGTTCTACAACAACGGCTTCGGCCAGACCGAAGAAGCCTTCGCGCTGGCGCAGAAGCACCCCGGCAAGCTGACCTACAACCACAACTTCGACCCGCGGCTCGAACAGGCCGGGCTCGACCGGTTCAAGAGCGACGCCAAGCGCTTCGGCCTCAAGGGGGTCAAGCTCTACACCGCCGAATGGCAGGGTGATTCGCGCGGGTACAAGCTGAACGACCCGTGGACGTACAAGTACCTGGAAGCCTGCCAGGAACTGGGCGTCAAGAACATCCACGTCCACAAGGGACCGACGATCCGGCCCCTCGATCGCGACGCCTTCGACGTCGCCGACGTCGACCACGCCGCGACCGACTTCACCGACCTGAACTTCGTCGTGGAGCACTGCGGCCTGCCGCGCCTGGAGGACTTCTGCTGGATCGCGACGCAGGAGCCGAACGTCCACGCGGGCCTCGCGGTGGCGATGCCGTTCATCCACACCCGGCCGAAGTACTTCGCGCAGATCGTCGGCGAGCTGCTGTACTGGCTGGACGAGGACCGCATCCAGTTCTCCAGCGACTACGCGATCTGGACGCCCAAGTGGCTGATCGAGCGGTTCGTCGACTTCCAGATCCCGGAGGACCTGCCCGAGTACGCGCCGCTGACGGTGAACCAGAAGAAGAAGATCCTCGGGCTCAACGCGGCGAAGATGTACGACATCCCGGTGCCCTCGGAGCTGCAGCTCGCGCCGATCGAGACCCAGGCCGTCTCGGTGGCCTGAGGTGGACGCCCACACCGCGCTGGACGCGGTTCTCGACCCGGAGCTCGACGAGCCCATCACCGACCTCGGCTTCGTGCGTTCGGTCGACGTCGACGGCGGGCGCGTCACCGTCCACTTGCGACTCCCGACGTCGTTCTGCGCGCCGAACTTCGCCTACCTCATGGCGTCGGACGCGAAGGACGTGCTGACGGCGCTGCCCTGGACGACCGAAGTGGTGGTCGAACTCGACGACCACCACGACTCGGACCTGATCAACCGCGGCCTCGCGGCGGACGCGGGCTACCGCGGCACGTTCGGCCACGAGGCCGAGGAGGACCTCGAAGAGCTGCGGCAGACGTTCCGCCGCAAGGCCCACCAGGCGGCGATGGAACGCGCGCTGACGGTGCTGGTGCGCGCGGACGAGCACGTCGACCTGCACGCGGTGACGCTCGCCGACCTGCCTTCGGCGCCCTCGTCCGAGGCGCTGTTACGCCGTCGCGAGGCGCTCGGGCTTTCGCTCGACCCGTCGTCGCCGGTGCTGGTCGACGAGCACGGGACGCCGTTCCCGCCCGAGGAGATCCCGCTGCGGCTGCGGTTCGCGCGGTCGGTCCGCATCTCCATCGAGGGCAACGCGCACTTCTGCCGCGGCCTGCTCCGTACCCGCTACCCGGAGTCCACAGTAGAGGCTTCCTGAGAGCGCCCCAATGTGGCGTTGGGTGCGTCCAACGCACCCAACGTGGCGTTCGGTGCGTCAGATGCACCCAACGCCACATTGGGGCGCTTTGGGCCTTACTGGCTGGGAGGGGCTGCCGGGGCCTGGTGCAGCGAGAGGTCCGGACCGGCGGCGGTGTCCTGGGCCCAGGACCCGGACGCCGCCGTCCACGTCTGGCCGGCGAAGCTCACCTTGTCGATGCCCAGTGCCTCCGCGCGGCCGACCAGCCAGCTCGCGTACGTCCAGCCCTGGGCGGCCGGGTGCGCTCCGCTCAACCGTGAAGTGCCCAGCTCCGCCGTGGCCGCGGCCGCGATGTCCGCGGGCGGCGCCAGGGTCAGGTTGCGGCAGGTCAGCGACGCCGGGAACTGGCCGTTGAACGCCGCCGCCATCGCCCGCGACTGCGGCTCCCACTGCGCGTATGCGTCCGGGGCGCCCGAGCGCTGGATGGCCTGCGCCGCCTCGGTGATCGGCATCGTCTCCCAGCCCGGCAGCTTCTCGAGCTTCTCGTAGAACGCCGTCGACGCGTAGACCGGGTCACGCAGCTGCGCGACCGTGCCCCAGCCCTGGCTGGGCCGCTGCTGGAACAGCCCGACCGAGTCGCGGTCGCCGCCCTCGAGGTTCTGCAGCTTCGACTCCTGCAACGCCGTGGCCAGGGCGATCGTCGCCGCGTGCGGGGCCAGGCCCAGCTTGGTGCCGACGGCCGAGATCTTCGCGGCGTTGTCCATCTGCTCCGGCGTGAACGTGACCGTCGTCGCGTTCTCCCCCGGGGGCGTCACCGTGCACCCGGGCGTCCGGACCGGGCTGCGCACGAGCACCGACACCACGACGATCCCCGCCGTCAGCACGACGACCGCCCCCAGGAAGATGGCCACCTTCAGGCCACATCCACGCACACTGCCTCCCCGTCACCCGTTCGCACCAGTCTGCCCTGTCGGAAGACGCGGGGCGCGGGCCGGGGTTCAGTCGCCGGTACCGAGGAAGATCGGGTTGGACATCGCGACCATGGCGTTGGGCATCGTCGTGTTCGGGCCGCCCGACGGGCGCCGGACCTCGACGCGCACCCAGCGGCTGTAGCGGGGGTAGGTCGTCCACGTGACGGTCGCCGCGCCGGAGTCGCCGATCGTCTCGGTGTGCTCCGGGCCGAGCTGGTCGAGGAACGTCACCGTCGTGCCCGGCACGCCGCCGACCGCCGCGCTGACCGTCACCGGCGTGCCGATCCCGGCCGGGAGCCGGTCGCCGATGCCCGCGGTGCGGCCGCCGCCGGAGACCGTGAAGTCCAGCTGGACCGCCGACGACTCGGCCAGCCACGACCGGCCGGCCTTCAGCCCGGCCAGGAGTTCCTTGCGGCGCAGCCGATCGGCGTGGACGACGGTGTGCGGCAGCGCGACGCGCTGGTCCGGGTTGTGCGCGTCCGAGTCGCCGATCGCCGGGATGAACCGGCCGCCGCGCAGCAGGCCGTCCCAGTGGATGACGCTCGCCTCGTCGTCCTGGGTCCACGGCCCGTTCCACACCTCGACGAGGTCGGCGATCTCGTAGGCGAACTCGTACGTGCAGCCGAAGCAGTTGGCGAACGGGTGCGCGGCGGTGACCAGGCCGCCCGCGCGGTGCACCTGGTCGGTGAACCGGCGGAAGTCCTGCGGGTCGGCCGCGCGGTAGCGCCAGTCGATCCAGGTGCCGGCGGGCAGGCCGATCGCGGGCCAGTGCCCGGACCGCGTCGTCACCTCTTCGCCGTTGAGGATCAGCAGGTCGTCAGTGGCGTGCGCACCCCACTGCAGCTGCGCGCTGGAGGTGTTGTGGTCGGTCGAGACGATGAAGTCCAGGCCCGCGGCGCGGGCGTCGGCGACCAGCTGCTCCGGGGTGCGGCGGCCGTCGGAGTGCACGGTGTGCAGGTGGCCGTCGCCGCGGTACCAGGCGCGGCCCCTCTCGCGGGCGGGCGCGGACTCCGGCGCCGGGTTCGGCTTGAACGGCGCGCCGTCGGGGCCGAAGGTGAGCGTGATGTCCACCTTGTAGTTCAGGCCCTGCGGCGCGACGGTGTACGGGCCCAAGATGACGTGCCAGCGGCCGGGCTTGACCGGCCCGGCGAGGTAGCCGGGCGTCGCCTCGGACGCGCTGATCGAGAACCGGTCGCGGAACCCGCCGGACCAGCCGCGGAACCCGCGGGCGTTGCCCAGGTCGTGCCCCTCCGGGCCGAACATGCCGATGTCACAGGCGTTCCCGCGGGTGCCGGCGGGCACCTGCGGCTTGTCGTAGGAGTACACGACGTCGATCTGCTCGACCCCGCGCGGGACGTCGACGGGCAGGTAGTACCAGTCCGGGATGTCGGGCCGGAAGGTGCCGGTGACGGTCTGCGTCCGGGTACCGCCGGCCTGCTCGGCGAACGCGACGCCGGGCAGCATCCCCGCGGCCGCGGCCAGCCCGCTCGCCCGGAGCAACGTACGCCTGCTGACATCCATGCCGACCTCCGCATCAGTGACGGCCCGACGCTAGGACAGCAACGCGAACGCGGACAAGAACCGGCGGTGAACTCTTCACCTCCCGGCCCGCACGGCGACAACTCTCACCAACGCGGCGAGCCCGAGCCGCGTCACGTCGAAGGCCGGCGCCCACTTCACGAGGCTGTTCCACAGGACGAACTCCCCGGCGGACCACGAGCACCCCGAACCCGGCGCCTTCCCACAGAGGCAGCGCGGCCGAGGTGTCTTTCGCAGGCATGGCCGTTCCCTACCTCTATCTCTACCTAGCCATGGTAGAGTAAAGGCATGGGTGCCCGGACCGGACCACGGATGACACTGCCGACGCAACTGGTGCTGCGCGCGTTGCTCGCCGAGCCCGCGCGAGAGATGTACGGGCTGGAGATCTGCGCTGTCGCCGAACTTCCCAGCGGCACGATCCACCCGATCCTGGCCCGGCTGGAAGGCATCGGCTGGCTCGAAAGCCGCTGGGAAGACGTCGACCCGCGCGAAGCCGGACGGCCGAGGCGCCGCTTCTACCGCCTGAGCCCCGACGGCGCGGCCTCGGCACTGACCGCGCTGGCCCGCGCGGACGCCGCCGCGGCCAAGCTCGCCGGCCGGCGTCTGCGGCCCGGACTCGCCGGCGGTGCCGGATGAGACGCCGCCACACCGACCAGGACGTCGCCGACCTCGCGCTGGCCCGCCGGCTCGAGGACACCCTGGACCGCGCTCGCGCCAAGAAGGACAACGCCGAAGAGCTGGCCACGGCCCGGCGGCTGGCACACATCCTGTCCAACAACCGTGCCTTGGCCTTCGCCCCCAACCGGGAGCTCACCCGCCGCCTGGCCAACAGCCTCGACCTGGCCTGCGACCTGGCCGCCGCCTCGGACGTCGACACCGCCCTGCACCTGGCTTGGGCCGCGGAGGGCACGGCCAGGGCGGCGCTGCGCGCGGAGAACACCCTGGACCAGGCGGCGACCACCGTCGAAGCCGTCCACGCGGCACGGGCCATGGCACTCGACGCCCGCCGCGCGCGGGCCGAGCTGTTCCGGCGGCTCGAGTTCGCCCGCACCTTCGCCTGGCCTGCCGACGGCGATCCCGTCGGCGAGGCGCGCGTCACGGTCGCCAAGGTCATCCGGCAGCTGGCGCGGGACACGACCGCGGTCATCTCCGGGCGGCCCGGCCTGGTCTGCCGCAACGTCCTGGGCCTCGCGCTGCAAGTACTGCCGCGCACCCACCGTCCCCGCTTCGAAGAGGAGTTCCGCAGCGAGCTGGCCGAGCTGCCTCGCGGGCGCCAGATCCGCTACGCGGCAAGGCAACTCGCCCATTCCTTCGCGCTGCGGCGGTACCTCGTCCGCGCCGCCGCGGCCGAGCACGGACGGAGCTGACCGTGGCGAACAGCGCCGACAACGCCTACACCGCGCTCGTGCGCCACGTCGTGGCCGACGGCGCGCGCACCGCCAGAGCCGCGGCGCTCATCCTCGTCCTGACGGTCGCCGTGGCCGGCGTGGTCGCGACGGTGGCGCTGACTGCGGGCGGCCTCGGCGCCACCTGCCTGGGCGGTGTCACGCTGGCCGGCACCGCCCTCCGCGCGTTCCGGCGGCGGTGAAAACGGAATTTCAGTCCTCCGGCGTGTGAACCGGGTGTATCCGGGGCACTAACCCGTGACACCTGTGCTCGGGGAGAACGCCCGTTCCGAGGGAGGACCGCGATGACCTTCGACTTCGTCAGCCGCTGGATGGGCCGGCATCGCGAGCGGCCCGGGGTCACCGTGGACCTCGCCTGCGGCGGCCGCGTCACCCTGCGTGAGATCGACGGGCGGCCCGTGCTGGCCATCACCACCGCGCCCGGGCCGGACGGGCGGTGCAGCGTAGCCGCCGTGCCGTTGTCGGAGGCCGAACGCCGGGAACTGGGGCAGGTACTGGAGTCGGACGTGCTGCTGGCCTCCTGAACATAGGGGTGGCAACCAGATGTTTTCCTAGTCACCCCCGGCGTAGGGTTCCCCGTGTGCTTTGTGGCAGTCCTCGCGAGAATCCGGCGCCGCGCGGTGTGGCGCCGGTCGCTTTTTGTCGGGTTCCCACAAAGCATCGCCTCCGGCATGCGCCATGCCGGACATTGGCCAGCCCGTCGGTCATCGACCAGGGTGTAGGCAGGTGCAGGCGACGCCCCGGGGCAGGTGCGTCGCCTTCTGTGCGTGGGTACTTGGGAGGCTCAGCCGGTGTTCAGTCGTGTCGCCATCGTCAACCGTGGAGAAGCCGCAATGCGGCTGATCCACGCCGTCCGGGATCTCTCCGCGGAAACCGGGGAGCGGATCGAGACGGTCGCCCTCTACACCGACGCGGACCGCACCGCGACCTTCGTCCGCGAAGCCGACGTCGCCTACAACCTGGGCCCGGCCTCGGCGCGGCCCTACCTCGACCTCGCCAAGCTGGAGCAGGCGCTGGTCGACACGAAGGCCGACGCCGCCTGGGTCGGCTGGGGTTTCGTCGCTGAGGACCCCGCCTTCGCCGAGCTGTGCGAGAAGGTCGGCGTCACGTTCGTCGGCCCGAGCGCGGACGCGATGCGCAAGCTCGGGGACAAGATCGGCGCCAAGCTGATCGCCGAAGAGGTCGGTGTCCCGGTCGCGCCGTGGAGCCGCGGCGAGGTCGCCACCCTCGAGGACGCCCTGCGCGCCGGCGACGAGATCGGCTACCCGCTGATGCTCAAGGCAACGGCGGGCGGCGGCGGGCGCGGCATCCGCATGGTGGCCTCCGGCGAAGACCTCGCCGACGCCTACGAGCGCACCAGCCAGGAAGCGCTGCGCGCCTTCGGTTCCGGTGTCGTGTTCCTGGAGCGCCTGGTCACCGGCGCCCGGCACGTCGAGGTCCAGGTGATCTCCGACGGCGGGACGGCGTGGGCGCTGGGCGTGCGCGACTGCTCGGTGCAGCGCCGCAACCAGAAGATCATCGAAGAGTCCGCCTCCCCCGTCCTGGGCCCGGAGCAGACGGCCGAGCTGAAGTCCTCGGCCGAGCGGCTCGCCGTCAAGGTCGGCTACCGCGGCGCCTGCACCGTCGAGTTCCTCTACCACCCGGGCGAGAAGCTGTTCGCCTTCCTCGAGGTCAACACCCGGCTGCAGGTCGAGCACCCGATCACCGAGATCACCACCGGCACCGACCTGGTCAAGCTGCAGCTGCACGTCGCCGGCGGCGGCAAGCTCGAAGGCGGGCAGCCGGCCGAAAGCGGCCACGCCGTCGAGGCGCGGCTCAACGCCGAGGACCCCGACCGCGACTTCGCCCCCTCCCCCGGCCGCATCGCCCGGCTGGCCCTGCCCGCCGGCCCCGGCATCCGCGTCGACACCGGAGTCAGCGAAGGCGACACGATCCCGGCCGACTTCGACTCGATGATCGCGAAGATCATCGCCTACGGCCGCGACCGCGACGAGGCGCTCGCCCGGCTGCGCCGCGCGATGGCCGAGACCATCGTGATCATCGAGGGCGGCGCCACCAACAAGAGCTTCGTGCTCGACCTGCTCGACCAGCCCGAGGTGATCGACGCCAGCGCCGACACCGGCTGGATCGACCGCGTCCGCGCCGAGGGCCGCCTGGTCACCCACCGGCACTCCGCGATCGCGCTGGCCGCGGCCGCCATCGAGGCCTACCAGGACGAGGAAGAGGTTTCCGTCCAGCGGCTGCTGACCACCGCGTACGGTGGCCGCCCGCAGGTGCAGCACGAGTCCGGCCGCCCGCTGGACCTCAAGCTGCGCGGCGTCGGCTACCGCGTCACCGTGGCCCGCTGCGGCCAGAAGCGCTTCCGCGTCGGCATCTCGGGCGGCGGCGACGTGCACCCGGCCGACGTGGAGATCGACCGGTTCGACGCCCACAGCGGCCTGATCGTCGTCAACGGGCAGCGGTTCCGGTTCATCTCCGCCACGCACGGCCCGATCCACCTGGTCGAGGTCGACGGCGTCACCCACCGGATCAGCCGCGACGAAGGCGGCGTCGTCCGCTCCCCCGCGCCCGCGCTGGTCGTCGCGACGCCGCTGTCGGTGGGCGACGAGGTCGAGGCGAACGCGCCGATCCTGGTGCTCGAGAGCATGAAGATGGAGACGGTGCTGCGCGCGCCGTTCCGCGCCCGGGTCCGCGAGTGCCCGGTGTCGGTGGGCAGCCAGGTCGAGACCGGCGCCCCGCTGATGCGGCTCGAGCCGCTGGCCGACGGCGCCGAAGAGGAAGCGGCCGCCGAGACCGAGACCGTCGAGATCGAGCTGCCCGCCGTGCCGTCGGGCGTGTCGGCCGAGGCCCGGGTCGAACGCGGCCTGCAGGACCTCCGCAGCCTGTTGCTGGGCTTCGACGTCGACCCGGCCGAGCGCAAGCGCGTGCTGTCGGCCTACCTGGCCGCCCGCGCCGAGCTGGGCGCCCGCCCGCTCGAGGGCGAGCGCGAGCTGCTGACCGTGTTCGCCGACCTGTCCGAGCTGAGCCGCAACAAGCCGGGCGGCGAGCTCGACACCGAGCCGGGCAGCCCGGTGCACAGCGCGCGGGAGTTCTTCCACAGCTACCTGCAGAGCCTCGACGTCGAGCGCGCGGGCGTCACCGAAGGCTTCCAGGCCAAGCTGAAGAAGGTCCTGGGCCACTACGGCGTCACCGACCTCGACCGCACGCCGGAGCTGGAAGGCGCGGTCTTCCGGATCTTCCTGGCGCAGCAGAGGATGTCGTCGGACGTCGCCGTCGTCTCCGAGCTGCTGCGGCAGTGGCTGGCCGGCGCCCCGCCGCTCGAGTCGGACAGCGAGCGCGCCGGGCTCACCCTGGAGCACCTGGTCGAGGCGACGCAGGTGCGCTTCCCGACGGTGTCGGACCTGGCCCGCGGCGTGGTGTTCCGCTGGTTCGCCCAGCCGCTGCTGCGCCGCAGCCGCGCCCGCGTCTACGCCGCGGTCCGCGACGAGCTGCGTCACCTCGACCGGAACCCGGACGCCCCGGACCGCGCCGAGCGGATCCAGACCATGGTCGCCAGCGCCGAGCCGCTGGTCCGGCTGATCGGCCAGCGGATCGGGCGGCCCGGCCGCGACCAGGCGCCGCTGCTGGAGGTCGTGACCCGCCGCTACTACGGCAACCGCGGCCTGGCCGAGGTCACCGCGCGCGACGCCGCGGGCTGCCGGTTCGTCACCGCCGAGCACACCGGGCGCCACGGCGTGACGCGAGTGGTCACCACCGCCGTCGACATCGCCGCCCTGCCCGACGCGATCGGCGCGGTCGGCACGTTCGCCGCCGACGTCCCCGAGCGCGGCCTGGTCGCCGACCTCTACGTCACGTGGGAGGGCCAGCCGGACGCCGACGCGATGGCCGTGCGGCTCGGCGAGATCCTGGCCGGGCAGTCGCTGCCCGCCGGGGTCCGCCGGATCACCACCACCGTGGCCGGCACCAGCGGCGCGGTGATGCACCACCACTTCACCTTCCGCCCCGACGGGGCCGGCTTCGCCGAGGACAGGCTGATCCGCGGCCTGCACCCGATGATCGCGCAGCGCCTGCAGCTGCAGCGGCTGCGCGAGTTCGACCTCACCCGGCTGCCGTCGTCGGACGAGGAGATCTACCTCTTCAAGGCCGTCGCCCAGAGCAACCCGGCCGACGAGCGGCTCATCGCGATGGGCCAGGTCCGCGACCTGACGCCGCTGCGGGAGGCCGACGGCCGGCTGGTCTCGCTGCCCGCGGTCGAAGACGCGATCACCGCGTGCCTCGACGCGATCCGCAACATCCAGGCGCAGCGGCCGCAGAACAAGCGGTTCGACACCAACCGGATCATGATGTACGTCTGGCCGTCGACCGAGATCACCCCGGAAGAGCTGAACACGCTGGTCCAGCGCATCCTGCCGACCACGGCGGGCGCCGGGCTGGAGGAGGTCCAGTTCCTGGCCCGCCAGCGCGCCCACTCCGGTGAGCTGACCGAGATCGCCGTCCGGATCACCCTCGACCCGGGCAACGGCGCGCGCCTGCACGTCGGCGCACCGACCGACGAGCCGCTGCAGCCCCTGGACGACTACCGCCAGAAGGTGCTGCGCGCGGCGCGGCGCGGCAACGTCTACCCGTACGAGCTGACCGGCCTGCTCTCCGGGACCGACGGCAGCTTCGTCGAGCACGACTTCGACGAGGCCGGCGCCCTGGTGCCGGTGGATCGCCCGAAGGGCAAGAACTCCGCCGCGATCATCGCGGGCGTCGTGACCACGCCGACCGAGCGGCACCCCGAGGGCGTCACCCGCGTCGTGCTGCTCGGCGACCCGACGAAGGCGCTCGGCGCGCTGTCGGAACCGGAGTGCTCGCGGGTCATCGCGGCGCTGGACCTGGCCGAGCGGATGCAGGTCCCGCTCGAGTGGTTCGCGGTGTCCGCGGGTGCCCGGATCTCGATGTCCTCGGGCACCGAGAACATGGACTGGGTCGCCGCGGCGCTCAAGCGGATCGTCACATTCACCCAGGACGGCGGCGAGATCAACGTCGTGGTCGTCGGCATCAACGTCGGCGCCCAGCCGTACTGGAACGCCGAAGCGACGATGCTCATGCACACCAAGGGCGTCCTGATCATGACGCCGGACTCCGCGATGGTGCTCACCGGCAAGCAGGCCCTGGACTTCTCCGGTGGCGTGTCGGCCGAGGACAACTTCGGCATCGGCGGTTACGACCGCGTGATGGGCCCGAACGGCCAGGCGCAGTACTGGGCGCCGAACCTGACGGCCGCCCGCGACGTGCTGATGGCGCACTACGACCACACCTACGTCGTGCCGGGCGAGACCGGCCCGCGCCGGGCCACCTCGAACGACCCGGTGGACCGCGACGTCTCGCCGTACCCGCACGCGATCGTCGGCAGCGACTTCAAGACGGTCGGGGAGATCTTCTCGGCCGAGCACAACCCGGACCGCAAGAAGGCGTTCGACATCCGCACCGTGATGCGCGCGCTGTCGGACCAGGACCACCCGGTGCTGGAGCGCTGGGCGGGCATGGCCGACGCCGACACCTCGGCGGTGCAGGACGTGCACATCGGCGGCTGGCCGGTCTGCCTGGTCGGCATCGAGTCGCGCTCGGTGCCGCGCCGCGGCTTCCCGCCCACCGACGGCCCGGACGCCTACACCGCGGGCACGCTGTTCCCGCGGTCGTCGAAGAAGACCGCGCGGGCGATCAACGCCGCGTCGGGCAACCGGCCGCTGGTGGTGCTGGCGAACCTGTCCGGGTTCGACGGCTCGCCGGAGTCGCTGCGCAAGCTGCAACTGGAGTACGGCGCGGAGATCGGCCGGGCGATCGTCAACTTCGACGGCCCGATCGTGTTCTGCGTGATCTCCCGCTACCACGGCGGCGCGTTCGTGGTGTTCTCCAAGGCGCTCAACCCGAACATGACGGTGCTGGCGCTGGAAGGCTCGTTCGCCTCGGTGCTGGGCGGCGCCCCGGCCGCGGCGGTGGTCTTCTCCGGCGACGTCAACAACCGCACGGCGACCGACCCGCGGGTCACGGAGCTGCAGGCCAAGGTGTCGGCGGCCAGCGGCGCCGAGCGGGCGGCGCTGAACGCCCAGCTGGCGGAGGTCCAGTCCGCGGTCCGCGCGGAGAAGGTCGGCGAGGTGGCCGCGGAGTTCGACCGCGTCCACAACATCCAGCGCGCGGTCGAGGTCGGCTCGGTGGACGCGATCATCAGCGCGGCGGAACTGCGGCCGCGCATCATCGAGTCGATCGAGCACGGCCTGAAGAAGTAACCGATCCCGCGAACCGGGGCCGATCACCGAGGTGGTCGGCCCCGGTTTTCGTTTCCGCCGTAACGGCCCGGGCGAACCGCACGACTGTCCCCTTGCGACGCACACCCGTGCCGTGCCGGAGGGAGGACCGTGACGTCGTTCGACGCCCGGTTCCCGGACATCGCACTGGATCCGGCGCGGCTGCGGGAGATCTCCGGCCGGCTCGCGGACGCCGCGGATCTGTTGCGCCGCGCGGGATCCGCGCACGCCGACTCGGTGTCCTCCCCCGCGGACGATCCCGCCAGCCTGGGGTACACCGCGCGGCTCACGCCCCTGTTCGCCGCCGGGCAGGAGCACCTCGAGCACGAAACCGCGTACCTGAACGAGCTGATCGCGAAGACCCGCGAAGCGCTGCGGAGGCTGAGCGGGCAGGACGCCGACGCGGCCCGGGCCTTGCCGCCGGTCGGGCCCCGCTGACCCGGATTCGGAGGCCTTCTTGCTGTTCCCGTGGTCGAACCATCATGCGCAGGCCGTCGCGCACCGGGCCGCGCCCGCGTCCGTGCGCACGACGGAGGAGGCCGTCGCGTGGTCCGCCGACCTCGTGCGCCAGGGCACCGAGGCCAGGGTGGTCTCCGTCCAGGACCTGACGGGCATGGTCACGCGGGGCAGCGGCACCGAGTGGGCCCGGGCCGCGAAGACGGCGCAGGAAGCCGCGATCGCGCACCGCGAAGCCGCCGACATCCTCTACGACGTGCTCGCGCAGCTCGACTCGGCCTGGCAGGGCGGCGGTGCCGACGCGGCCGCCGTCAGCGCCCGGAGGTTCGGGCGGACCGTGGAGACGACCGAGTCGACGTTCGCCCGCAACTGCCTCAACATCACCGAAGCCGACCACGCCTTCCAGAACCTGCGGACCCAGCTGGCCCATCTGGGGCCGCGGCCGGAGAAGAACCTGTTCGACACCCTGTCGTTCTGGGACACCGACACCGAGAAGGCGATCACGGCCTACAACGGGAAGGCCGCGCAGTACCTGGAGCGGTACCACGCCTACGCCGCCCACCTCGACGACCAGGCTCGCGCTCTCAGGTACGACTGGGGCACCGAAGAACCCGAGGGCGCCACGGCGTCATCCGCTCGACCCGCTCGGGGTCCGCTGGGCACCCGCGGGGCAGCGGCCACCGCCGGGGCCTCGACCGGCCACCCACCCGGCGCACCGGGCGCAGCCGCGTCGCCGGGTGCGTCGCCGAGTGCAGTGCCGGGTGTGGTGCCGGGTGCCGCCGGCGCGCAGCTCGGCGCCGCGCCGGTGCCGGACGGAGCAGACCCCCACGTCGCGGCCGGTCCCCCGTCACCCGCCGGTGCTTCCTCCGCCGGGACGACCTCGGCCACCGGTTACGTGGTGACCGGCACCCCGGCGTCCCCGGCGACCCCGCAGTGGCCCGGCGGCACGGCGGCCTCCGCTCCGCCGCCGTCCGGCACCCCCTCCCCGGGGTTCGGCGGGGCCTTCCGCGGAACCCTGCCCGGCGGCCCGGCGGGAGCGGCCCGCGGTGGCGCGAGCGGTGTGCGCGAAGGTGTCCGTGGCGGTGGGCGTCCGTCCTCCCCGGGCTCGACCGCGCGGTCCCGGCGCGAGGACGACCGGGTGCACGAACGCAAGTACGTCCTCGACGACGGCTCCCTGTTCACCGACGACGAGCGCTACGCCCTCGTGGACCCCGAAACCGGCCTGACCACCGTCGATCCCACCATCGGCGCCTGAGCACCCGACCGGAGAACCGCCATGCCCGTCCTCGACGAGCCCGTCGTCCTGCCCCGGCTCGCGTTCCTCACCGCCTGGCGGATGCTGGACCTCGGCGAGGCCCCCGCCGCCCTCGGCACGGACCGGCACCACTGGATCCGCGAAGACGCGGTGCGGGAGCTCGAAGACCGCACGATGGCCGCGCTCACCCGGCTCGGGCTCGCCCGCAACCACCGCCTCAACGACCTCTGGCGCGGGTCGTTGCGGATCCTCGCGCACGCCGACCACGAGTTCTATTCGTGGACCGAGCACCGCGACGGCGGGTGCGGCGCGGTCCTGGTCGCCGCGCGCGAGGAGGAAGCCGTGCGGCTCGTCGCCGACGACGCGGCGGTGCTCGTCGAGCCCGTGCGGCCCGCCTGGCTCGCGACCAGCCTGCTCGACACCCTGCCCGACGCCGACGGCGCCGGCGTGCCGGATCTGGCGGTGCCGGACCACGCCCTGCCGGCCTGGCTGACGCAGGCCCCGCGCGACGCCGTCCACCAGCTCTACACCGCACGGCGCACCCGAGCCGGCCGGATCCGCTCCCGCCCGCTCACCGCACTCGACCTCACCGACGGCGGCCGCGTGCTGACCTACCCCGCCGAAGACCGGACCGTCGTGGTGACTTCGGGAACGCCCCAGGCGATCGTCACCCTGCTGAACGAGACCCATTCCGGGCTGGGCCGACCGGGCGCGGGCCGTTGACCGGTTTCGCGACTTTCGGGGGTATGGCGCGTTTGTCCCGCACCGACACACTGTGCGTGCCGGGTCGGTGACCGTGGGATGCCGAGCCTGGCGCCCATCCGTGCGGCCGTGAGGAGATCCCCCGATGGCGTCAAGGTCCCTGTCCCGGCTCGCCCTGGTGGCGGCCGGCACCCTGCTCGCGTCCCTGCTGGGGAGCAGCGCCACCGCGCAGCCCGCCGACACGCCCGTGTTCTGGCGCGTCCCGGCGTCCGCCGCGCAGGCCGCCGCCCTGACCGGCGCCGGGTTCGACGTCGAAGAGGGTGACGCCGGTTCGGTGTACGTCGTCGGCGGCCGGTCCGTGGCGGACCAGCTGCGGGGCCTCGGGTACCGCCCCACCTTCTACGACACCGTCTACAAGGAACTGCCCGCCCAGGCGAACTCCCTGGCCGCGGACACCTTCTACGGCGGATACCGCACGGTCACCGCGCACGAGGCCCACCTCACGAGCGTCGCCGCCGCGCACCCCGACCTGGCCACGAAGTACACGATCGGCCAGTCCTGGAAGAAGCAGCAGGGTCAGGGCGGCCACGACATCCAGGCGATCTGCCTGACCAAGAAGCAGACCGGCGACTGCACGCTCTCGACGACCTCGAAGAAGCCGAAGTTCTTCCTGATGGCCCAGATCCACGCGCGCGAGCTGTCGACCGGAGAGCTCGCCTGGCGCTGGATCGACTACCTCGCCGACGGTTACGCCACCGACGCCACCGCGAAGTCCATTTTGGACACCACCGAGGTCTGGGTGGTGCCGATCTCGAACCCGGACGGCGTCGACATCGTCGCCTCCGGCGGGAACTCGCCGAAGCTGCAGCGCAAGAACGCGAACAACACCCGCGGCGGCTGCTCCGGCACCAACATCGGCATCGACCTCAACCGCAACTCGACGTTCAAGTGGGGCGGCGACTCCAACTCCCCCTGCGCCGAGACCTACCAGGGCGCGAGCGCCGGCTCCGAACCCGAGGTGAAGGCGCTCGAAGGCCTGGCCCGCTCGATCTTCCCGGACCAGCGCGGCACCGGCAACAACGACCCGGCGCCGACGACGGCCAAGGGCACGATGATCACGTTGCACAGCTACGGCAACGACATCATCATCCCGTGGGGCTTCACCCAGGCCACCTCGCCGAACGACGCGCAGTACCGCAAGCTCGGCGCGAAGTACGCCGCGTCCAACGGCTACCTCGTCGGCACCAACGAGGAGACCGTCGGCTACGACACCAGCGGTACCACCGACGACTTCACCTACGGCGAGCTCGGCGTCGCCAGCGTGACGTTCGAGGTCGGCGGCTCCAGCGGCACCTGCGGCGGGTTCCTGCCGCGCTACACCTGCGTCGACAGCACGTTCTGGCCGAAGAACAAGGGCGCGCTGGTCACCGCCGCGAAGGCCGCGGCGGCGCCGTACCAGCAGTGATTCACCGGCGGCAGACGTAGATGCAGTTCTGCGGACGCGGGGACCCGAGCACGTCGACGTGCCGGAACCCCGCGTCCGCGAGCATTTCCGACGCCTTTTCGGTGCCCCACATCGCCCCCAGCGCCGCGCCGCCCTCGGCGAGCGACGTCGTGGTGCAGTACATCAGGCTGATCGAGTAGCACAGCGCGGCGAGCGGGTTGCCGACGTTCTTCTCCACGTGGCTGGAGAAGTTGGTGTCCACCATGAAGAACAGCCCGTCCGGCGCGAGCGCGCCGCGAATCCGCCGCAGCACGACGTCCGGGCGGTCCTGGTCGTGGATCGCGTCAAACGCGGTGATCAGGTCGTACGGCGGGTCGGCCGTCAGCTCGGCCGCGTCCCCCACCGCGAACTCGGCGTTGGGCAGCTCCGCGTTGGTCGCTTCCGCTTGTGCGACAACACCGGGATTGATGTCGACGCCGGTGAACCGCGACGCGGGAAACGCCCGAGCGGCCACCGCGATGGCGTTCCCGGTGCCGCAGCCCAGGTCGAGCACCCGCGCACCCTCGGTCAGCTTCTCGGTCAGACCGGGGACGGCGCCGAAGAACCCGTCGACCAGGTGCTCGCGGTAGATGTGCTTCCAGCTGTCCCCGGTCTTGGCGCCGAGCGTCTCGAGATAGGGCCCGTACGCCGACCGCGGCACCCCACCCCCCTCGGCGAAGCTGCGCTCGAGATCGGGCAGGATCCCGGTGAACGCGCTGAGCGTCAACAGCGACGGCATCAGGTTCGACGCCGTGTCGCCGAGCAGGAACTTCGCGTGCCCGGGCGGGAAGGTGTACTCCCCCGCATTGCAGGTGAAGATGCCGCCGGTGACCATCGCGCCCAGCCACTCGCGGACGTAACGTTCCTGCAGCCCGGCCCGCTCGGCGAGCCCGGCACTGGTCGCGGGCCCCCGAGCAGCCGCTTCGAGCAACCCGGTGCGATGCCCGAGCCCGATCAGCATGGTCAGCGCGCTGCCGGTCATGGTCGCGGTCAGATGCGCCGCGAAGTCCTTTTCCTCCATGCGGAGCGAGCTTACCCGCCGGGCCAACTGTCCGATGTGGACGGTTTTGCGCAGGTCACCCCGCCATGAGGGGCGCCCTCACGGCTTATCTGTCCCTAAGGGCGCCCTTCAGGACATCCGAGGGCCGTGCGGGCTGCTGTGAGGGGCACCCACAAGGCTTATCTGTCGCTAGGGGTGCCCCAGCGCCGAGGGCCAGGCGGGCCCGCTGCGAGGTCCCCTCAGGGCTTATCGGTCCCTGGCTGCCCGTCACGACATTCGACAACCGAGCGCCAAGCGGGCCACCGTGAGGGCGCCCTCATGGACTTCGGGCGCCGAAGGCCAGGCAGGCCCGCAGTGAGGGCCCTCAGGGCTCACCTGTCCCTGGGATGCCCCTCACGACATTCGACAACCGAGGGCCAAGCGGGCCACCGTGAGGGCGCCCCTCACGGACTTCGAGTGCCGAAGCCCAGGCAGACCCGCCGTGAGGGGCGCCTTCAGGGCTTATCCATCCCCGAGGGTGCCCCTCACGGCATTCGGTACCTGGGCGGTCAGGCGTCCTCGTCCTCCAGGTCCGCGTCGGCGAGGACCGCGTAGACCCGGCGGCGCGCGTCGGCGAGGATCTTCTTCACCTCGGCCACCTGGGCTTCGTTGCCGCTGTAGCCGACCTGGGCGGCCGCGCCGGACAGCTCGCCCAGGGCGTTCCACAGCGCGGCGAAGCGGTCGGCGTTCGGCTCGTCCTCGGGGGCGCCGTCGGACCACAGGGCGGCGAACTCCTCTTCACGGCCGGCAACGTGCTCGCGCCCGGCGTCGGTCAGCTCGGCGACGCGCCGGCCGCCCGACTCGACCGTGCGGACCAGGCCCTCGTCCTCGAGCTGCTGCAGGATCGGGTACACCGAACCGGGGCTGGGCCGCCACCGGTCCTGGGTGCGCCGCCGGATCTCCTGCATCAGCTGGTAACCGTGCCTCGGCTCCTCGGCCAGCAGCGCGAGCACGGCCGGCCGCACCGGACGCGCCGCCGGCCGCCCGCCACCGCGGAAGTCCCGCACCCGATGGAACGCGCCGCCGCCCCAGCCACCCGGGCCGCCGAACGACCCCGGCCCGCCCGGGAACCCCGGAAAGCCGCCGGGAACCCCAGGCGGCTGCGGCGGGTGGGGTGGGTGCGGCGGAAAACCCCCCGGCGGCCCGCCGCGCAGGTCGGGGACGCCGTCCCAGTCCTCGTGGCCCGGCATCCCACGCTCGTGGTCCGGGTGCCCGCGGTGCCCCGGGTGGCCGGGATGCCCCGGGTGCCCGTGGCCGCCGAAGGGCTCCCCGCCCCCGAACCCGCCGAACATCCGCCCCGCTCCGGTGTGCATCTCCATGGTGGCCTCCTCAGGCTCATCGTATCGCCGACATTCGCACGATATATCGCCGTTGGATCGACGGCAACTCTCAGCTCCCGGACTTGACCGCCAGCGCCAGCAGCTCCGCGGCCGGTCCGGCCAGCCGGCGGCCCGCCGGCCACACCGCGCGCAGCACCCGGCCGAGCTCGACGCCGTCGACCGCCACCGGCACCAGGCGGCGCCCGGCCAGCTCGCGGACGACGTCGAGGTCGCTGATCACCGCGGGCCCGGCCCCGGAGATCACGGCGTTGCGCACCGCCGACGCCGATCCCAGCTCCAGCAACGGGTGCACCGGCCCGGCGCCCGCGCGGCGCAACGCCGCCTCGACGGTCTCGCGGGTGCCCGACCCGGGCTCGCGCACCACCAGCGGTGTCGCGGCGAGCTCCGCGGCGGTGAGCGGACGCCGTCGCCGCGCCCACTTGTGCCCGGCCGGGACAACCACGACCAGCCGGTCCGTCGCGACCCGGCGAGTGCTCAGGCCCGGCCACGGCCCCGGCGACTCGACGAACCCGAGGTCCACCTTCCCGTGCGTGACGAGGTCCGCGACGTGCTCGGAGTTGACCACCTCGAGCCCGACGTAGGTGTCCGGCCCGGTCCGCTTCACCTCGCCGATCCACGCCGGCACGAAGTGCTCGGCCAGCGTCATGCTCGCCGCGACGCGCAGTTTCGCCCCGCGCTGGGTGCGCAGTGCCTCGGCGCCGGTCCGCAGCCCGTCCACCTCGGCCAGCACCCGGTGGGCCCAGCCCGCGATGACCCGGCCGTCCGGGGTCAGCGCCGAGCCCCGCCGCGTCCGGTCCACGAGGGACAGTCCCAGCTGACGCTCCAAAGTGGACAAACGTTTGCTCGCCGAGGGTTGCGCGATGCCCAGTGCGGTGGCCGCCTGGCCGATGCTGCCGAGGTCGCCGACGAGCACCAGCAGGCGCAGCGAGTCCAGATCCGGTCCGGTCATAGCTCCAGTCTATGACCTGGGCCGTCACCGACGGCTACCGGAACGCGCGCGCCCGGGCGACGCTGGGTCCATGGCACTCACGACGGCGAAACCGCTCCTGCCCGGCCTCGTGATCACCGGTCTGGGTGTCGCCGCCGCGTACGCGCTCAGCTCGGCGTGGCCGGTCGCCGGCGCGCTCACCGTCGCCGTGGTGCTCGGCATCGCCGTCGGGAGCACACCCCTGCTGGCCGACGAGCACCGGCAAGCCGTCGCGCGCGTCACGAAACGCCTGCTGCGCGCGGGTGTCGTCCTGCTCGGGCTGCAACTCGCCCTGCCGACGGTGCTCGGCCTCGGCGCCGGCACCCTCGCCGCCGTGGTGGTGACGGTCGCGGTCACCTTCCTCGGCACCCTCGGCCTCGGCAAGCTGGTGCGGGTGCCGCGCGGGCTCGCCCTGCTCGTCGCCACCGGCTTCTCGATCTGCGGCGCGTCGGCGATCGCCGCCATGGAGGGCGTCGTCGACCGCGAGGACTCCGACGTCGCGACCGCGGTCGCACTCGTCACCTGCTACGGCAGCATCGCCCTCGGGGTGCTCCCGCTGCTCGCCCACTGGCTCGGGCTGGACGCGGTCCGCACCGGCAGCTGGGCCGGGATCTCGGTGCACGAGGTCGCCCAGGTCGTCGCCGCGGCCGGGCCGGCGGGCGCCGGCGCGGTGACGATCGCGATCGTGGTCAAGCTGAGCCGGGTCGTGCTGCTCGCCCCGATGGTCGCGATCGTCGGCGCTGCCGAACGCACCCGCCGCGGCGGCCACGCGCCGCTCGTGCCGCTGTTCGTCCTCGGGTTCCTCGCCATGGTCGCCGTCCGCAGCACCGGACTGGTCCCGGCGTTCGCACTCGACGTCGCGAAGACCGCGTCCACCCTCCTGCTCGCGGGCGCGCTGTTCGGCCTCGGCTGCGCCGTCCGGCTCGGCCCGCTCCTGCGCGGTGGCGGCCGAGCCCTGCTCCTGGGTCTCCTGTCCACGCTTCTCGTGTTCGGGACCGGTTTCGCCACGCTGGCCGCGTTCACCTGATGTTTCCCTCCCGGCCAGGGATATAGCTCGTTATACGCCGGGTTGTACGGGTCTTGTACGGGCCGGGTCGACGCTTCCGCCGAGACGTAGGACGTAGAACGAACTCGTAGGGAGTCCCCCACCGTGAAGTTCACCCGTATCGCGAGAGGCCTGCTGGCCGGGCTGCTGGGGTGCGCGGCCGTGGTCGCCGTCCCGGCGTCCATCGGCACCGCGCAGGCCGACGTGACCAGCACCCTGGTCTTCACCAAGAACACCGAAGGCCACGACTGTTACCGCATCCCCACCATCGTGAAGGCCAACGACGGCGCGCTGCTCGCGTTCGCCGAAGGCCGCAACGACGGCGCCAGCGTCTGCAACGACCTCGGCGCGATCGACCTCGTGATGAAGCGCTCCACCGACGGCGGCAAGACGTGGAGCGCGCTGCAGACCGTCATCAAGGCCAACGGCGACACGAAGGGCAACCCGGCGCCGATCGTCATCCCGGGCAGCAACCGCGTGGTGCTGCTGTCGACGATGCAGTGCTACACCAACCCCGCCTGCGGCCGGATCCCGCGCGTCTCGCTCAGTGAGGACAACGGGAAGACGTGGGGCGCGCCGCGCGTGCTGACCACCGAGCTCGGCTTCTCCGCGGCGCCGAGCTGGCTGGCCACCGGGCCGTCGCACGGGATCGTGCTGACCCGCGGCGCGCACAAGGGCCGTCTCGTCGCCGGCATGAGCTACTCGAACATCGGCGCGCTGGTCTACAGCGACGACAACGGTTCCACCTGGCACCTCGGCGCCACCGACAAGCCGAGCGCCAGCACGATGAACCCGCAGGAGATCAGCGTCACCGAGCTGGCCGACGGCCGGGTCTACGCCGCCGCGCGCAACCAGGCCAACGACGGCGACAAGTGCCTGGCCGACGGCACGCACAACCGGGCGTACGCGATCAGCTCGGACGGCGGCGCGACGTTCAGCACGAAGTTCACCTTCGCCACCGACCTCGTCGCCCCGACCGTCGAGGGCTCGACGGCCCGGATGAGCGCCACCGACACCGGCGGCAAGTACGACCGGATCGTGTTCGCCGCACCGTCCACTTGCGACCGTCGCAAGCAGCTGCGGGTGCACTCCTCGTTCGACGAGGGCGGCAACTGGACGGGCACCGACGCGAGCCTGCTCGTGTGGGGCCAGGACGCGGCGTACTCGGACATGGTCCAGCTTTCGCAGTCGTCGGTCGGCGTGCTGTTCGAGGCGGGCCCGGAGCTGCACGCGAACGACACCATCCGCTTCGCCACGGTGACCGAAGCCGCGCTGGGCGCCCCCGCCTGCGGTGGCGGTTACGGCGTCATCGACTCGCAGCCGCTCGGCACGGCGGGCACGGTTTACCTGTCCTACAACGCTTCCAACGGGCAGAACTGCGTCAGCACGATGAAGAGCGCGTCCGCCGGGACGGCCACGGCGACCTCGGCGTTCCTGGAGGTCCAGGGCGCGGCGCGGCAGACCGACTCGGGGTCGTTCTCCTACTTCGCCGGCCCGGTCAAGGCGGCCGCGGCGAACAAGTGCGTCAAGTGGGGCGGGACGGCCGGCGGCGTGTCCTACACCAGCGAGTTCGAGCACTGCGGCTGATCCACCGGCGGCAGGACCCGCCCCCTGGCCGGGTCCTGCCGCCGTCCCCGTACCGCCCGGCCCCCTCGTCCGGGCGGTACGGGCGGTTCAGAAGCCGGTGCAGCTCGCGACGGCGCCCGGCCCCGCCGCGGTCGCCGTCTTAGCGTCCTTGCCGTCCACGACGACCTTGCAGGTCACCGAGCCGCCGTCGGGCCCGGCCGTCGCGGTGAACTGGGCCCCTTCGAGGAACCCGGTGGCCTCGACGGTCTTGGTCCACGGCACCGGGGCGGACAGCTCGGTGTTGATGAGGATCGTGTGCGCTTCGAAGGTGCTGTAGTCGATGTTGACGGCCTTCGCGTCCCCGCTCACCTCGTAGGTGATCGTGTGGTGCTGGGTGGCCTGGTCCTGGACGTCGGACACGGCCTTGCCGATCACCACCCCCCACAGCACGCTCACGACCAGGCCGAGCACCGACACGACGATGCCGGCGATCGTGAGTCCCCGGTTCGTCGCCTTCCCGGCGCGGACCCGCGCCAGGCCCACCGCCGAGAGGATCAGCCCGGCGACCGCCAGCGGCCAGGCGACCACCCCGGCGAGCGGGATCGGCGCGACCACCAGCCCGAGCAGGCCGAGGACGAAGCCCGCCGTGCCGAGGCCGTTGCGCGGCGGTGCCTGCTGGAGAGTGGAGTTGTCGGTCATCGGGTTCCTTTCGCCACTGCTTGACGGCGAGAAGGAAAGCAGTGCGACGCCGGGCTCCGCGTCATCCGCGGGACTCGACGCCGTACGACCAAAGTCGTCACCGGCGCCCGGGTGAATCGGCGGAACGGCTGATGGGCACCGCGCGGGCGCCTCGTAGGCTCTGCGCATGGAACGGTCCGGGCTGCGCGTCGTGTGCACCGTGTTCGCGGTGTTCGCGTGCGTGCTGGTCAGCACCGGGAACCTCGTCGGCGACGCGAGTGTCGCGGGCACCGAAGACCTCCAGCCGTCCGCGCTGATGGTGCTGAGCTGGCCCGTGGCGCTGGCCGCCGCGGTGCTGCTGGTGTGGCGGCACCGCTGGCCCGTCGTCGTCACGGGCGTCGCGCTCCTCGCGCCGCTGCTCATGCGCGGCGACTCCTTGGCCGCGCTGATCGCCCTGGCCGCCCTCACCGCGCACCACGCCGGCTGGCGGCGCTGGACCGGGACCGCGCTGGTCTTAGTCGCGACCGGGTTCGCCGTCTGGCGCGACGCCGGGCGCGTGACCGACCTGTCGCTCGCGGAGGCGTGGCTGTCCACCGAGACGACGACGTCGAAGCTGACCGGCGTGATCATCACGGCGCTGGTGTTCACGGCCGTGCCGTTCACCGTCGGGGTCGTCCGGTACAGCGTCCTCGAGACCCGCCGCCGCGACGTCGAAGAGCGGGCGCTGCGCGACCAGGTCGCCCGCCGCGAGGAGCAGACGCGGATCGCGCGCGAGATGCACGACGTCCTCGGCCACCGGCTTTCCCTGCTGTCGCTGCAGGCGGGCGCGCTGGAGGTCACCGCGGCGACCACGCCGGACGCGGCGGAGGCGGCCAAGACCGTCCGGACCACGGCCCGGCAGTCCCTCGACGACCTGCGCCAGGTGATCGGCGTGCTGCGCGACAACGGCTTCACCGACCGTGGCCCCGCGGGTCCCGGTGGCCCCGCCGAGCCGCCGCAGCCGACGTTGACCGATGTCCCGGAGCTGATCGCGGGTGCCCGGCGGGCGGGCCTCGCGGCGAACGTCACCATCCTGCTCGACCAGGCCACGACGGCTCCCGCGCCGCTCGGCACGGCCGCCTACCGGATCCTGCAGGAGGCGCTGACCAACGTCCTGCGCCACTCGCCGGGCGCGCCCGCGGAGGTCACCGTCCGCGGCGGGCCGGGCGCCGGCCTGGGGATCGAGGTCGTCAACCCGCTGCCGCCGCAGCCGGTGCCCTCCCCCGGCTCCGGCACCGGGCTCACCGGCGTCAACGAGCGGGTCTCCCTGCTCGGCGGCACCCTGACCGCCGGCCCCGGCGCGGACGGGTTCTTCGCGTTGCGGGCCTGGCTGCCCTGGGTGGCGCCGACGCCCTAGCATGGGCGGGTGAGCGTGCGCGTACTGCTCGTCGACGACGACCCGCTGGTCCGCACCGGGTTGTCGATGATCCTCGGCAGCACCCCCGACCTCGAGGTGGTCGCCGAGGCGGGCGACGGCGACGAGGCCGTCCAGCAGGTCGCCCGGCACGCCCCGGACGTCGTGCTCATGGACATCCGGATGCGCCGGATGAACGGCCTCGCCGCGACCGCCGCGGTGCTCGCCCAGCCGCGGCCGCCGAAGGTGCTGATCCTGACGACGTTCGACCTCGACGAGTACGTCTTCGAGGCCCTCGCGGCCGGCGCGAGCGGCTTCCTGCTCAAGGAGGGCTCGCCGCAGGAGATCATCGAAGGCGTCCGGGTGGTGGCCCGCGGCGAGGCGATGCTGTCACCGCGCACGACGAAGCAGCTGATCGGCCAGTTCGTGGCGGCGCGAGTCAGCCCCCGGCGGGCGCGGGCCCGTGCGGGCCTCGAGCTGCTCAGCGAGCGTGAACGCCAGATCGTCACGGCGGTCGCCCAGGGGAAGCCGAACGCCGACATAGCCGGGGAGCTGTTCCTCAGCGAGGCCACGGTGAAGACGCACATCACCCGGACGTTCGCGAAGCTGGACGTCAGCAATCGGGTGCAGCTGACCATCTTCGCCTACGAGGCCGGGCTCGTCACGCCGTGACGCGGCCCCGGGTGATCGTCCTCAATGGAGGGTCCAGCTCCGGCAAGTCCACCATCGCCCGGTGCCTGCAGGCGCTCTTTCCCGAGCCGTGGCTCACGTTCGGCACCGACACGCTCGTGGACGCGATGCCCGGGGCCGGTACGGACATCGACTTCGCCGCCGACGGTGCGGTCACGGTCGGCGAAGACTTCCGCGTCCTCGAAGCGGCGTGGATCGAGGGCCTCGCCGCGATGGCCCGGGCGGGCGCCCGGATCGTCGTCGACGAGGTCTTCCTCGGCGGCGCCGGGTCTCAGCGGCGGTGGCAGCGCGCGCTCGGCGGCCTGGCCGTGCTCTGGGTCGGCGTCCGCTGCGACCCCGCCGTCGCCGCGGAACGCGAAGCCGGCCGAGGTGACCGGATCCCCGGAATGGCCGCCCGCCAAGCGGATCTCGTCCACCGGGGTGTCCACTACGACCTCGAAGTGGACACCACCCACGCCGAACCCGAGGCGTGCGCCCGGGAAATCGCCGAGGCGGTCACTTCGCGGACGCCGGAGCCGTCGCCACCGCCGAGTCGCCGAACCTGATGCCCTTGGCCTCCTTGCCGATCGCGGTCAGCACCGCGACGGCGACCAGTCCGGGCACCACCGTCCACAGTAGAGCCGACGAGTACCCGTGCGACTCCGCGATCGCCTGCTGGATCGGGAGGTTGAGGGCCGCGAGGAGGTTGCCCAGCTGGTACGTCACGCCCGGGTAGAAGCCGCGGATCGCGTCCGGCGACATCTCGGTCAGGTGCGCGGGGATCACGCCCCAGGCGCCCTGGACCATCACCTGCATCAGGAACGACCCGAGCGCCAGCATGCCCGCCCCGTGGTCGAACGCGAAGATCGGGATCACCGGCAGGCCGAGCACCGCCGCCGCGACGATCGTGCGGCGGCGCCCCAGCCGCTCGGACAGCGTGCCGAACGTCAGGCCGCCGATGATGGCGCCGACGTTGTACAGCACCGCGATCCACGTACTCGTCGTCGCGGTCAGCCCGGCGCCGCCGTTGTCGTGTGCCTTGAGGAAACTCGGGTAGACGTCCTGGGTGCCGTGGCTCATCCAGTTGAACGCCGTCATCAGCAGGATCAGGTACCCGAAGCGGCGGATCACCTTCGGGTTCAGCAGCACGTCCTTGACCGACGTGCGCGTCACGCGCAGCTTCTCCCGGGTCGCCTCCCAGACCTCCGACTCGCGCACCCGGGCGCGGATCAGCAGGCTGATCAGCGCCGGGAAGATGCTGAGAACGAAGATCCAACGCCACTCGAGGTTCAGTGCCGAGTGGAACAGCAGGTACGCCAGCGCGGCCAGCAGGTACCCGATCGAATAGCCCACCTGCAGCAGTCCCGAGAAGAACCCGCGGCGCGCCACCGGGATCTTCTCCATCGCCAGCGCCGCGCCCAGGCCCCATTCGCCGCCCATCCCGACGCCGTAGACGAACCGCAGGATCAGCAGCACGGTGAAGTTCGGGGCGAACGCGCACAGCAGCCCGGCCACCGAGTACACCAGGACGTCCACGATCAGCGGCACCCGGCGCCCGACGCGGTCGGCCCACAGGCCGAACAGGAGCGCGCCGACCGGGCGCATCACCAGGGTGGCCGTCGTGATGAACGCCAGCTGCGTCGCGGTCGCGCCGAACGACTTGTCCTTGGCGATGTCCGCCAGGACGAACACCACGAGGAAGTAGTCGAAGGAGTCCATGCTCCAGCCGAGCAGCGCCGCGAGGAACGAGTTCCGCTGATCCGCTGTAAGCGCTTTCTTGGCCTGGGCCGGTTCCGCCTGCCGATCCGTCACGTTTGCCCCGTCCCGTCGGTTCTTCACCGGAAGACTTCAGGCTTGGTCTAGCACCGACGACCCCGTGCGGGCAAGGGTCAGTGCGGCACGCCGATGCGCACCCGGCGCCCGACGTCCCGCGCCCAGGCCTTGATCCGGTCCCAGTCGCGGAAGTCGCCGGCGCGGTGCCCCGAGGCCATCAGCCGCGGGATCAGCCCGCGCACCGTCGCCGGGTCCAGCCGGCCGCCGAAGGTCGCGGTGCGCTCCGCGTCGATGCGCGCCGCGAGCAGCGCCACGTTCGCCGGCAGGCTGACCTGGTGCAGGGCCGCACCGGGTCCGCACGGTCCGCTGTGGAACAGCCACACCGGACGCTCGGCCAGGTCCCGCGCGTGGTGCTCCAGGAGGCGGACCGCGTCCGGCCGCCACCGGTGGTAGTACAGGGCGCTGCCGACGACCACCGCGGCGTAACCGTCGACGGTCGCGACGTCGGCGGCGTCGCGCAGGTCCACGGTCAGGCCGGTTTCGCGGAGCTCCTCGGCGATGACCTCGGCGATCTGCCGGGTACCGCCGTGGCGTCCGGAATGGGCGACGAGGACTGCGGTCATCACTCCATTGTCGGCCCTCCCGCTCGAATCGGCGCCGCGGGCCGGTCACGATCCGCCGAACGGGCGTTCCGGGCTCAGTCCGGCAGCAGGAACGCCGGTCGCGCCGCGGGATCCGGTTCGTCGTAGTAGCGGCGGAACACAGCGGTCTGACCACCCGAAACGGGCGGCACGATCCAGCTCCAGTCGGCCGGGCACCGGCGCCCGGCGCGTTCCTCCTTCTCCAGGTGCGTCAGGAACCGCCGCGACTCCGTGTGGTGGTCGGCCATCGTCACCCCGGCCGTGTCGAACGAGTGCTGCACCGCCAGCGTCAGCTCGACGAGCGCCCGGTCGCGCCACATCGTGCGCTCGGAGCCGGTCTCCAGGCCCATCAGCTCCGCGATGACCGGCAGCAGGTCGTAGCGGTCCTCGTCGGCCAGGTTCCGGGCGCCGATCTCGGTGCCCAGGTACCAGCCGTTGAACGGCGCGGCCGGGTAGGTGACGCCGCCGATCTCGAGCGGCATGTTGCTGATCGCCGGCACGGCGTGCCAGCGCAGCCCCAGCCCGGCGAACCAGCGGTGGTCGGGGTGGGTCAGCGGCACCTCCAGCACGGCGTCCGGGGGCAGCGCGAACAGGCGTGGATCGCCGGGGTCCGCCTCGACCAGCAGCGGGAGGACGTCGAAGGAGCCTCTCCGCTCCGGTGGACGCCAGCCGAGCCGCCGCACCTCGTCGGTGAACCCGGCGTTGCGCGGGTCGCCGAGCACGGAACCGTCCTCCAGCCGGTACCCGGCGTAGCGGATCAGTTGCTCGTTGTGGATGCGCGGGCCCGCGACGACCGGGGTTTCCGGGGCGAAGACGGTGACCGTCGGGCGGATCCGGCCGGCGCGGGTGGCCTGGCGCAGGTGGGCGACGCACTCGCCGGCGATGCCGGCGGGGTCGGTGACCCGGCGCCGGTCGCGGACGCGGAGGCTGTTCCAGTAGAGCCGGCCGATGCAGCGGGCCGAGTTGCGCCAGGCGACCCGGGCGCCGTACGCCAGCTCGGCGGGCGTGTGCCGGTAGGTGCCGGTTTCGGCGATTTCGGTGCGCACCTCGGCCAGGCGCGTCTCGAGCCACGTGCCCTCCTCGGCCGCCCCTTCTTCGAACATCAGGTTGAGGAATTCTTCGGCCTCCGCGGAATTGACGCTCTGTTCTCCCGACACCCGTTGGTGGTAAAGTGCCGGCGCGGTTGTCACCCGCTCGGACGTAGCCGTCACCGCACTACCCCACTCTCCGAAATCGTGATCTGCATCCCGACGGGAAGGTTCACCGTTCCTCCGATGGTCGCCGACAACACTGTCGGCCGGAAACGCCTGCAGCACGGGCACTTCCGACCAGGCGGGGGAGGATACCCCACGTTTCGGGGGCCACGGACACCGAATGCCCAGTACCTCCCGCGGTTCTCGAAATATCGCCGCCACCTGGGAAAACGCCGGAAAATAGCCGTTACCAAGCGTTATCCGGACATGTCGCAGCGCAATTCCCGTCAATCGATCACAATTGCGCCCGACGTCCGCGTGATTGTTTCCCGGGCGCCGATCTTCGGCTTTTCGTGGACAATCGCCGAACGGCCTTTTCCGGCGCCGGTCCCCCGTGTACACGCGCGTGCGGGGGCGTCGTTTAGAGTCGGGTGATCGGCAGAGGAGGGAATGTTCGTGAGCCGGATCCCCGTGGTCCTCGTCGCCGGGTTCCTCGGCGCGGGCAAGACGACGCTGCTCAACCACCTGCTCGCCAACCGCGAGGGCGCCCGGGTCGGCGTGGTGGTCAACGACTTCGGCAGCGTGAACGTCGACGCGCTGGCCGTGGCCGGGCAGGTCGACACGATGGTCTCGCTCGGCAACGGCTGCCTGTGCTGCGCCGTCGACGCCAGCGGGCTGGACGCGATGCTGGGCCGGCTGTCGTCGGCCGAGGCGGGCATCGACGTCATCGTCGTCGAGGCCAGCGGCATCGCCGAGCCACGTGACCTGATCCGGCTGATGATCGCCAGCGAGAACCCGGACATCCGCTACGGCGGCCTGGCCGAGGTGGTGGACGCCGCCGAGTTCGAGGCCGCGCGCGAACGCCATCCCGAGCTGGCCGACCACCTGCGGCTGGCCGACCTGGTGGTGCTCAACAAGGCCGACCGGGTCTCCGCCGAGGCCTTGGCGAAGGTCACCGCGACGGTCGAGGAACTGGCCCCGGGCGCTCCGCTGCTGGTCACCTCGCACGGCCGGGTCGATCCGAGGCTGTTCTTCGACCCCGAGCCGCGCGGCGAGCGCGTCGGCCAGCTGTCCTTCGACGACCTGCGCGAGGACCACGACCACGCGGAGCACCTGCACGCGCGGTACGAGACGGTCACCTTCACCGCGGACACCCCGCTCGCCCCGCGCGCGTTCGTCGGCTTCCTGGAGCGCCGCCCGGCCGGCCTCTACCGCATGAAAGGCCGGGCCGACTTCGGCGCCGAGACAAGCTTCCAGCTGCACACCGTCGGCGGGTTCGTGCAGGTGGAACGCTCGGCTGCCCGGCACGGGACGGAACTGGTGCTGATCGGCGCCGGCCTGGACACCGCGGCGGTGCTGGCCGACCTGCGGAGCTGCGTCGCGCCCGACCCGGACGTGCTCGACGAGCGCGGCCTGCTGCACATCCTCCGCTACCTCCCCGACGAAGCCTGAGTCCCGCTCCCGCCACGCCGAAGATCGGCAAAACCAAGGATTCCCGCCGGCCCCGGCAGAGACTGGCGGCCATGACGACCACCGAGGTGAGCGCACCACGCTGGTACCTGGTCGGCGTGCTGCCCGAAGAGGTGCCGCTGGCGCACCTGATGACCCGATCGGGCGACCTCCGCTACCGCAGGTCGGCCTGCGGCGAGCGCGAGTCCCGCAGCTGGAAGCCGGTCGACTTGACGACATCCGAGGTAGCGCCCTGTTCGGCGTGCGTTGCCACGCTGCCCGCTCCCCCGGTGGGCCTGCGGGTGGCGCCGGGAGACATGGACCGGGGTCAGCTGTCTCTCGAACTGGAGCTATAGCCGCCCGGCACGGGTTCGACGGCTGAGCCCGACGGACCCTCCCGAGTCGCAGCAAAAGCCCGGCAATCAGAGTCGCCGCCAAACACTCCTGGCTCTCGCACGAACCGGAGATCAGCCGCGGCGGGTGGTTTGGCAGCCAGGGTCACCCGGCTGGCTCTCCTCGCTCACACGAGCCGAAAGTCCGGCGGCGAGAGCTTCGAGACCACCAGAATCACCCGCTATCGGGCAGGCACGGCATCCCCCCACTCGCGCCGAGCGCCTCCGACTGCCGGGGTCGCCTGAGCAACAAGCACGCCCGCCTCCCCCGCGCTGAGCACAGCCACCCCGTGCCGGGCGCCTACGCCAGCGCCTTCTCGTAGCAGATCGACTCCGGGTCGGACTCGTGTGGTGGGAAGTTCGGTACTCGGCGATACCCCGCGCGCTCGTACAGCCTCATCGCCGCCGGTTGGCGGATGCCTGTCTCCAGGCGGATGCGGGCTCCTCCCGCCTCGCGGGCCAAGCGCTCGGACGAGGCCATCAGCGCGCTCGACACGCCCGTGCCGCGGGCGTCCGGGGCTACGAACATGCGCTTCAGCTCGTACAGGCCCGGCTCGATCGGCTCCACCGCGCAGCAGCCGATCGCGCGCTCGCCGTCGCGGGCCAGGAGGTAGCGGCTTTCCGGGTGCAGGGGCGGCGGTTGTGCGTCGACCGGCAGGTTGTAGGCCACCACCAGTTCGGCGGTCATCGCCGTGACCAGCGCGCGCAGGAAACCGTCGTCGGCCGCGCACTCCGCGACGGTGGCCACTTCAGGCCTTCTTCGCCCGGCTCGGCGCGACGCGGGGCGGCTCGTTCGGCATCTTCGGGTAGACCGGCGGCCACGGCGCGTCCATCAGCCCGGCGGCCATGTCGGCCTCCGACATCGCCAGCAGCGGCTCGATCGACTGCGGCCGCTCCCCCGCGCCGGCCCACGGGTCGCCATCCTTCAAGAGACGCGCGGGCACCGTGCTCAAGGTGAACGTGTCCGGCTCGACGCCGTCCAGCTCGTCCCACGAGATCGGCGTCGACACCTGGCCGCCGACGCGCGGGCGCACGCACCACGTGCCGAACACGGTCTTGTGCGGCGCGTTCTGGTTGAAGTCGACGAACACGCGCGAGCCGCGCTCCTCCTTCCACCACTGCGCCGTGATCTTCGACGGGTGCCGCCGCTCCAGCGCCCGCGCCAGCGCGACCGCCGCGGCCCGCACCTGGAAGCTGTCCCAGCGCGGTTCCAGCAGCACGTACAGGTGCAGGCCCCGCGACCCGGACGTCTTGAGGTGGCCTTCGATCCCGTGCTCACCCAGGAACTCGCGGGTCAGCACCGCGGCCTCGCGCAGGTCGTCGAAGCCGATGCCCGGTGACGGGTCGAGGTCGACGCGCAGCTCGTCGGCGACCTCCGGCGTGTCGGCGCGGTACGGCCACACGTGGAAGCCGAGGCAGCCGAGGTTCACCGCCCACAGGATGTGGGCCAGGTCCTTCGCGACCAGCGCGTCACTCGTCGTGCCGTTCGGCGTCGACACCACCGTGGTGGTCAGCCACGGCGGCACCCCCTTCGGGACGCGCTTCTGGAACCAGTTCTTGCCGCCCGCGCCGTCCGGGTAGCGCTCCAGCAGCAGCGGACGCTCGCCGAGCCGGTCGAGCAGCGGCCCGGAGACCGCGCGGTAGTACTCGACGAGGTCGAGCTTCGTCTCGCCGCGCTCGGGGAAGTAGACCTTGTCCGGGCTGCTGATCTTGACCTCGACGCCGTCGACGTCCAGCAGCACCGCGCCGCTCATCGTGCCTCCCCGAACAGCTTCGCGAGCTCGGCGGGCGGTGCCTCGTCGAGCTGGGCGTACGTGCAGGACTCCGGGGTGCGGTCCGGCCGGAACCGGACCAGCCGCCCGCCGTGGCGGAAGCGCCCGCCCTGCAGGTGCTCGTAGCGGACCTCGGCCACCCACTCGGTGCGCAGCGGCTCCCAGGAGAGGTCCTTGCCGGGCGCCCACCGGCTGTTCGGGCCCGGTTTGCGGCCCGGGTCCGGTTCGTACTCCGCCCAGGACCGCCACGGATGGCCTTCCAGCGCGTTTTCCCGCAACGGCGCCAGCTCGTCGACCAGCTCGGCCCGCCGCGCCTTCGTGAAGCTGCTGGCGACGCCGACGTGGTGCAGCACGCCCTCGCCGTCGTACAGCCCCAGCAGCAGCGAGCCGACGCCCACGCCGTCCTTGTGCCAGCGGAAGCCGACGACGACGCAGTCCGCCGTGCGCTCGTGCTTGACCTTCCACATGACCCGTTTGTCCTGCTCGTACGGCTCGTCGGCGGGCTTGGCCATGACCCCGTCGAACCCCGCGCCCTCGAACCGGGTGAACCAGTCCTCGGCCTGGTCCGGGTCCTCGCTCAGCGGGGTCAGGTGGACGCGCTGGAGTCCTTCCGCGTCGGTCCGCAGGACGCTCTCCAGCTGCTTGCGCCGCTCCCGGAACGGCGCCCCGGTGAGGTCGGTGTCGCCGAGCGCGAGCAGGTCGAAGGCGACGAAACTGGCCGGCGTCTCCTCCGCGAGCTTCTTCACGCGCGACGCCGCCGGGTGCAGCCGCAGCTGCAGCACCTCGAAGTCGAGGCCGGCCGGGGTGACCAGGACGATCTCGCCGTCCACCACGCACCTCGGCGGCAGCGCGGCGGCCAGCAGCTCCACCAGCTCCGGGAAGTACCGGGTGAGCGGGCGGTCTTTGCGGGAGCCGAGCTCGATCTCGTCGCCGTCGCGGAACACGATGCAGCGGAAACCGTCCCACTTGGGCTCGTAGAGCAGCCCCGGGTCACGGGGCACCTCGTGCACGGCTTTCGCGAGCATCGGCCGCACGGGCGGCATCACGGGCAGGTCCACGCCGGCGATCCTAATTGACCCCACCGACATTTCTCGGCGTGATACACACTGTCGGTGACCACCGAACGTCCCGAACCGCCCCTGGTCGGGGGCGAGCGCGAAATGCTGCGCACGTTCCTCGACTTCCACCGCGCCACCCTCGCCATGAAGTGCGACGGACTGTCCGACGAGGACCTGCGCCGCGCGTCCAGCCCGCCGTCCACGCTGTCGCTGCTCGGCCTGGTCCGGCACATGGCCGAGGTCGAGCGCACGTGGTTCCGGCGGGTGATCAACGCCGAGGACGTCCCGCTGCGGTGGTCGGCCGAGGGCGACTTCCAGGCCGCCTACGACGCGAGCACCTCGACGCGCGCGGAGGCGTTCGAGGCGTGGCAGGCCGAAGTGGAGCAGTCCCGCAAGATCGAAGAAGCCGCCGAGTCCCTGGACGTCACCGGGCACCAGGCGCGCTGGGGCGAGGACGTCTCGCTGCGGCTCGTGATGCTCCACATGATCCACGAGTACGCCCGCCACAACGGCCACGCGGACTTCCTCCGGGAAGCCATCGACGGCGTCACGGGGGCCTGATGGACGTGCTCGCCTGGCTGCGCGACTCCGACCCCGCCCTGCGCTGGCAGGTCGAGCGCGACCTGCTGGGTGAGCCGCCGCCGGTCTGGGAGGCCACCCGAGCGCGCGTGACGACCGAGGGTTTCGGCGCACGCCTGCTGGAAAAGCAGGATCCGGACGGCCGGTGGGACGGCGGCGCGTTCTTCCCGGCAGGCTTCGACTTCGCGAGCATGAAGACGGACGGCCAGCCGTGGACGGCGACGACCTGGGTGCTCAACGACCTGCGCGAGTGGGGCGTCGACGCCGCTGCTCTGCAGGGGACGGCCGAGCTGCTCGCCGAGAACGCCCGCTGGGAGTACGACGACCTGCCGTACTGGGGCGGCGAAGTCGACTGCTGCATCAACGCGTGGACGCTCATGAACGGCCTGTGGCTCGGCGCGGACGTCGCCGGGATCGCCGACTGGTTCGTCGAGCACCGGCAGCCGGACGGCGGCTGGAACTGCGAATGGGTCGAAGGCTCGAAGCGCTCCTCCGTCCACTCGACACTCAACTCGCTCAAAGCCCTCCTGGCGCGGGAGACGGCGACCGGCGGCACGGCGGAGACCCGCGAGGCCCGCCGCGGCGGTGAGGAGTACCTGCTGGAACGCGGGCTCTTCCGGAGGCTGTCCACAGGCGAGCCCGTGGCGCCGTGGGTGAGCCGGTTCGCGTATCCGTTCCGCTGGCACTACGACGTGCTCAACGCGGCCGACTACTTCCGCCTGGCGTCGCCCCAGCCGGACCCGCGGATGGCGGAGGCGATCGAGCTGATCCGCGCGGCCCGGCAGCCGGACGGCACGTGGCTGCAGGGGCGGCGGCAGCCCGGCCGGGTGTGGTTCGAGATCGACGTCCCGGAGGGCGAGCCGTCGAAGTGGCTGACGCTCGCCGGCACCCGGGTCCTGAACTGGTGGGACGCGCGTTAGAGCGCCGCCAGGACCAGGCCGCTGCGCGGCTTCGGGGTGAAGTACGTGGCCTTCCGCGGCATCCGGCGGCCCGCCGCGTGCACGGCCAGGACGTCGGAATAGGCCACCGGGGCCAGCAGGACCACCGCGTCCGCGTCCGCCGGGACGGGACGCCCGGCCGGGAGCGGGTGGACGTGCGGGCCGTCCGGGTCGAGGCCGAGCGCGTCGGCGAACAGGACGCGCTCGACGATCTCGTGGTCGATCACCGGGCCCGGCCAGTCCTGCTTCGGCAGCGGGACCCGCAGCACGGCCGAGCCCGCGCGCACCACCACCTCGCCCCGCACCGGGACCGCGTGGTCGTCGAAGCGGACGTCGAGGCCGGCCGCGCACCAGCGTGACACCAGCTCTTCGGCGTCGAAGCCGGTGCCCGTCAGCACTCGGTTGATCGCGCCGATCCGCAGCTGCGGACCCGCCGTGACCAGGGCGAGGAGCGCGCCGTTGCCGGCCGCGACGGCCGCGGCCACGCGGTGGTTGCCGTCGGCGACCAGCAGGTCGGCGCCCGCGACCGCGGCCAGCAGCCGGTGCTGCAGCGGCCCTTCGGGCACCACCCACAGCTCGTGCCGGCGGCCCGCGGCGTCCGAAGTGGACAGATCGGGCAGGCCGAGACCGGCGCACGCGCGCTCGACCTGCTCGGTCAGCAGGTCGCCGTCGACGGCCGGGACGAGCAGCGCCGCGCTGGTCGCGCAGCCCAGCCCGGCCAGCACGGCGGCCCGCTCGGCGACGACGTCCGGGTAGACGTCCTCGGTGTGGCGCACCCGCGCGGACCCGTCGTCGGTCACCGCGGCCGGATCGACCAGGCAGAGCAGGCCCAGCGCCACGCCGTCCGGGCCCTCGATCCGGTAGGGCGCGACGAACCGCGGCACCGGCCGGTAGAACCGCTTGCGGAGCCGTTCGAGCACGGCCCGGGCGATCGGGACCGCCGCGGCCAGGTCGAGCCCGCGGGCCAGCGCCGCCGGGGTGCGCGCCGGGTGCTGCACGGCCAGCAGGCCGTCCGCGGCGCCGGGGGCGGCCAGCGCGGCGATCACGCGGTCGGGCTCGGCGAACTCGTCGACGTCCGGGCCGGGCACCGCGTCGCGGGCCACCCACCCCTGCTCGATCGGCCGGATCCAGTCGCTCATCCTGACCATCTTCCGCGCCTCGGGCCGTGACGGAAATTCGCTGGGGTGCGGGCCACCCCGATGGAATGCTTAGGGCTGCAAAGCAGTTGACTCCGGTCATGGCCACCCCGAGGAGCACGCCACCCATGACGACCCCGGCCCCCGCCAGCGCGAAAGGGGTCGGCTTCCGGTCCGAACGCGGCCCGGTGCTGATCGCCGTCATGCTCAGCACGGCCCTGGTCGCGCTGGACAGCACGATCATCGCGACCGCCGTGCCGTCGGTGGTGCGGGACCTCGGCGGCTTCTCGCAGTTCCCGTGGCTGTTCTCGATCTACCTGCTGACCCAGGCGGTCACCGTCCCGCTCTACGGCAAGTTCGCCGACGTGCTGGGCCGCCGCCCGGTGATGTTCTTCGGGATCGCGGCGTTCCTCGTCGGCTCGGTGCTCTGCGGCGCCGCGTGGAGCATGCCGGTGCTGATCGCCGCCCGCGCGGTCCAGGGCATCGGCGCGGGAGCGATCCAGCCGATGTCGATGACGGTCATCGGCGACCTCTACTCGGTGGAGGAACGCGCCCGCGTCCAGGGGTACGTCGCGAGCGTGTGGGGCGTCGCGTCGGTCGTCGGGCCGACGCTCGGCGGGGTCTTCGCGGAGTACCTGGACTGGCGCTGGATCTTCTTCATCAACCTGCCGCTCGGCGCGATCGCCGCGCTGATGCTGCACCGGAACTTCGCCGAGAAGGTCGAGCGCAAGGCGCACAAGGTCGACTACACGGGCGCGGCGCTGCTCACGATCGGCTGCTCGCTGGTGATCCTCGGCCTGCTCGAAGGCGGCGTCGCGTGGGGCTGGGGTTCGGTGCCGAGCGTGGCGATCTTCGTGGCGGGCGCGGCGCTGCTCGTGGCGTTCGTGCTGGTCGAGAAGCGGGTCGCCGAGCCGGTGCTGCCGCTGTGGGTGTTCACCCGGCGGGTGCTGGTGGGCGGCAACCTCGTCGCGGTGGTCGTCGGCGCGGTCCTGATGGGCCTGACGTCCTACCTGCCGACGTACGCCCAGGGCGTGCTGGGCGCGGGCGCGCTGGTGGCCGGGTTCGCGGTGGCCGCGCTGACCGTCGGCTGGCCGCTCTCGGCGTCCCTGGCCGGCAAGATCTACCTGAAGATCGGCTTCCGCGACACGGCGCTGATCGGCAGTGTGTTCGTCATCGCGGGCGGCGTGCTGGTGGCGATGCTGAGCGCGGAGTCGTCGATCTGGGCGGCGGCCTTCGCGGCGTTCGTGCTGGGGCTGGGGCTGGGCCTGTCGTCGAGCCCGACGCTCGTGGCGGTGCAGTCGGTGGTGGGCTGGGACCGCCGGGGCGTGGTGACCGGGACGAACCTGTTCAGCCGCTCGCTGGGCAGCGCGGTCGGCGCGGCCGTCTTCGGCGCGATCGCGAACGCGACGCTGGCTTCGCGGTTCGCGAACCCGCCCGCGGAGGTGGCGGGAAAGCTGCCGCCGTCGGTCGACGCGACGAGCCTGGCGCTCAGCGGCCACGCGGACGACCCGGTGTCGAGGTTCGTCCGCGGCGCGCTGGCGGACGCGACGCACCACGTGTTCCTCGGCCTGCTGGTGGTCGCGGCGTTCTCCGTGGTGGCGCTGCTGCTCATGCCGAGGAAGACCGAACAGCTGGAGTTCTAGCGGCCCGGTAACCGCCGGGGGCGACGCCGAACTGGCGCTTGAACGCGTGCGAGAACGCGAACGGCGAGCCGTAGCCCGCTTTCGCGGCGATCGACGGCAGCGGCAGATCCGTGTCCAGGAGCAGCCTGGCCGCGGTCGTCAGGCGCCACCACGTCAGGTAGGCCATCGGCGGCTGCCCGGTCAGGGCCGTGAACCGGCGGGCCAGGGTCGCGCGCGACAGCCCGACCCGGGCGGCGAGGTCCTCGATCCGCCACGGCGCCGCCGGGTTCGCGTGCAACTCCTCCAGCGCGGCGGCGATTTCGCGGTCGCGCAGCGCCTGCGGCCAGCCCGCGTCCGGGTGGCCGTCGAGCCAGGCGCGGATCAGGAGCACCAGCAGGAGGTCCAGCAGGCCGGCGAGCGCGGTCGCCCGACCCGGCCGCGGTTCGGCGACCTCGGCGCCGAGCAGGTCGATGGCCGCCCGCAGCCCGGGATGGCGGCCGACGTCGGCCGGCAGGTGGACGACCTCGGGCAGACCCGCGAGCACCGGGTGGCGCCGGGTGTGGTCCAGCCGGTACTTGCCGCAGAGGAACTCGGTCCGGCCGCCGGGCTCGGGCACCGCCGTCTCGAACGGGACCGCCCCGGCCGCGTCCGGCGTGGCGGACAGCGTGTGGGCGCTGCCGTGCGGCACCAGGACGGCGTCCCCGGCCCCGAGCGGGACCGGCTCACCGCCGTCGGGCACCAGCCAGCCGCTCCCCCGCAGCAGCACGTGGAAGCCCGCGCCGTCGTAGGGCGCGAAGCGGTAGCACCACGACGTGCCGGCGCGCAGCCGGTTCGACGTCGGCTGCCCGATCCGCACCGCGGCGATCGCGTCGCTCAGCAGGTCCACGCACTCATCGTAGCTCTGAGACGCTCACGCATCATCCTGAGCATTTCAGCCATGGAAACGCTCAGGTGGGCGTCCTAGCGTGGCGGTATGAACATCGGTGACGTCGAAGTGCTGAAGGTCGTCGAGTGGCAGGGCGAGATCGCCCCGGCGCGGACCATCGTGCCGGGCAGCCCGCCCGGGCTGTGGGCGGACAACGCGTCCTGGCTCGCGCCCGACCACTGGAACCCGGAGACCGGCGGCTACCGCGGCGCCGTCCAGACGTGGGTGCTGCGCAGCGAAGGCCGGACGATCCTGGTCGACACCGGCGTCGGCAACGACCGGCAGCGCCCGCAGATCCCGCTGTTCGACCACCTGCGGACGGACTTCCCGGCCCGGCTGGCCGCGGCCGGCGTCCGGCCCGAGGACGTCGACGTCGTCGTCAACACGCACATCCACTACGACCACGTCGGCTGGAACACCGAGCTGCGCAACGGCGAGTGGGTGCCGGCGTTCCCGAACGCGACTTACCTCGTCCCGCGCGCCGACCAGGTGTACTTCGACCCCCGCAACGCCCACCGCCGCCCCGCGCCGCGCGACGAGCGCGAGCAGCTGCGCCGGGACGGGAGCCTGCTGGTCTACGCCGACAGCGTCGCGCCCGTGCTGGGCCGTGCGGTGCTGTGGGAGGGCAGCCACCGCATCGACGGCAACCTGACGCTCGAAGCCGCGCCCGGCCACACTCCGGGCTCGTCGGTGCTGCGCGTGGCGTCCGGCTCGGACCGCGCGGTCTTCGTCGGGGACCTGCTGCACAGCCCGGTGCAGATCCTCGAGCCGGAGCACAGCAGCTGCTTCTGCGAGGACCCTTTGGAAGCGGCGAAAACGCGTCACGAAGTCCTGGAGCGCGCGGCCGACCACCGGGAACTGGTCGTCCCGGCCCATTTCGGCGGCTCCGGCGCGGCCGAGGTGCGTCGCGACGGCAGCCGGTTCTCGATCCACCGCTGGGCCTAGTTCTGCAGCGGCACCAGCTCGGCCTGGAACTTGTCCAGGAAGCCGTCGAAGTCGGCGTGCCCCGGCCGGATCACGAACTTGCTGAGCCCGGCTTCGATGTACTGCTCCACCAGCCGCCGCGCTTCGGGCCAGCTCGTCGCGATCAGGTCCGTCACCGGCGTGTCCGGGCTGCGGCGGGCGGCCAGCGCCGTCAGCTCCGGCGGGAGGCCCTTGTCCGCGACCACCAGGCTCAGGCCGAAGTGGTCCTCCTCGATCTCGCGCCCGGCGTCGGCCGCCGCGCGCTGGATCGCGACGCGGGCATCGCGAGCTTGGGACGGCGTGTGGAAGCTGCCGAGCCAGCCGTCCGCCAGGCGGCCCGCCCGGGCCAGCGCCGCCGGGGCCGTCCCGCCCAGCCAGACGTCCAGGCGCTTGCCCGGCCGGGGACCGAGGCCGGCGCCGGAGACCTGGAAGAACTCGCCTTCGAAGGACACCTCGTCCTCTTCCAGCAGGCGGCGAAGCAGCGTCAAGGACTCGTCGAACACCGCCGCGCGGCGGCCGGCAGGCACCGGGAACAGGTCGTGCTCGGCCGGGCGGGCCGGGCGCAGGCCGAACACCGGCAGCACCCGCTTCGGCGCGAGCCCGGCCAGGGTGAGCAGCTGCTTGGCGACCAGGACCGGGTGCCGGCCCGGCAGGATCGCGACGCCGGTGCCGACCTTCAGCTTCGACGTCCGGGCCAGCGCGTGCGCCATCCCGATCATCGGGTCGACCTCCGGCGAGTAGACCAGCTCCGAGAGCCATAGCGAGTCGACGCCCGCCGCCTCCAGCCGTTCCGCCAGCCCGGCGAACTCCGCCGGCCCGGTCCCCGGCGCCGGTGCGACGCCCAGCCTGACTTTCAGCACCCTGCCCCCTAGCTCGACTACAGATCACAACGCGCGGGACGGCCCGGCATTCCGCTCAAGCCGTGGCGGCGATGACCCGGCCGAGCGCCGCGTGCAGGGCTTCCAGCTCGGCCACCTCCATGCCGAGCGTCTCCACGACGCGGTACGGGATCTTCTCGGCCTCGGCCCGCAGCGCGCGGCCCTTGTCGGTCAGCTCGACGATCAGCTGGCGTTCGTCGGACCGGCTGCGGTCGCGGGTGACGTACCCGAGCGCCTCCAGCCGCTTGAGCAGCGGCGACAGCGTCGCCGGCTCGTGGCGCAGGGACTCGCCGATGTCCTTGACCGAGCGCGGCGAGCGTTCCCACAGCGCCAGCATCACCAGGTACTGCGGGTGGGTGAGCCCGTGCGGCTCCAGCAGCGGCCGGTAGATCGCGATCACGCTGCGCGAAGCCACCGACAGCGCGAAACACACCTGCCGGTCCAGCTTCAGCGGGTCCTCGCCCAGATCGATCATGACCGGATCCTATCGTGTCGCCCGTCGCACTAATGATTAGTGCACTAAGCATTAGTGTACTCTCGGTCTCATGGAACGACCTGGAGTGCTCCGCTGGTTCGGTTACGCCGTCGGCCTGCGGCTGCCCAGCCGCTACGCGGACTGGGTGCTGCACGACGCGACGTCGAAGCACTGGCGGGCCCGGTACGTGCTCGAGCGGTCGACCGGCATCGTGCCGCTGTGCCTCGTCTGGCTGCTGCTGCCCGGGCCGCTCGGGCTCCGGCTCTCGCTGGTCCTCATGGCGGCGCTGGTCGCGTACTTCTACTCCTGCGCGTACATGGAGGAGAGCATCGAGCACCGCCTCGGCAAGCACGGCTTCCCGCACGGCACCGGACGGCGTCTCCGCGCCGAAGCGGCCGAAGCCGCCCACGCCGAGGCCACCGCGCGGTACATCGCGCGCTACCGGGCCCATCCGGAGGGTTAGCTACAGTCGGGGCACGATGAGACGCAAGCTCCGGCCGCCGATCCCGCCCCGCCACGGGCTCGACCCCGCCCGGCTGAAACTGCCCGCCGAGGGCGCGTGGCCGACCCTGCTGGCCCACCTCGTCGACCGGCTGCCGCGGGAGACGCCGTCCCGCATCGAGCAGATGCTGCGCGAAGAGCGCATCCACGGCGCCGACGGCCCGCTGGGCGTCGACACGCCGTTCGAGCCGGGCTCGTTCATCTGGTTCCACCGCGACCTGCCCGTCGAGGTGCCGGTGCCGTTCACGATCGACGTCGTGCACCGCGACGAGCACCTGCTGGTCGTCGACAAGCCGCACTTCCTGGCCACCATCCCGCGCGGCCAGCACATCCTCGAGACGGCGCTCGTGCGCCTGCGCCGCGACCTCGACCTGCCGCAGCTGTCCCCCGCGCACCGCCTGGACCGCGTCACCGCCGGGCTGGTGATGTTCGTGATCACCCCGGAAAAACGCGGCAATTACCAGACGCTCTTCCGGGATCGCAAGGTGCACAAGGAATACGAGGCGATCGCGCCGCACGACCCGGCGCTCGAGCTGCCCCGGACCGTGCGGAGCCGGATCCTCAAGGAGCGCGGGGTGCTCGCCGCGCAGGAGGTCCCGGGCGAGCCGAACGCCGAGACGTACGTCGAACTGCTCGAACACCGCGACGGCCTGGGCCGCTACCGCCTCGCGCCGTCGACCGGCCGCACGCACCAGCTGCGCGTCCACCTGAGCGGCCTGGGCATCCCGATCCTCGGCGACGACTTCTACCCCGACCTGGTCGAGAACCCCCTCGACGACTTCACGAAGCCGTTGCAGCTGCTGGCCAAGGTCCTCGACTTCGACGACCCGGTGACGGGCGCGCACCGCCACTTCACCAGCGGCCGCCGCCTGACCGCCTGGGACGACCTCGCCGCGTGGGCCGCACCCCCGGCGTGAACCGCGGCCGGCGACCTCAGGCGGACAGTGCGATGCTGGCTCGATGAGTGATCCGCGGCGGAAACTCCGGCGAGTTCGCGACGACGGCGGCCCTGGCGCCGGCCAGGCTCGCACCGCCCTGTCCGCGACAACGACGCGGGACCAGCTGCGCGCCGCGATTCTCGCCCTCACCACCAAGCGGGGGCCGGCCGGCAGCACCTGTCCCTCCGACGCGGCACGAGCGGTCGCCGACGACTGGCGGCCGCTGCTGCCGCAGGCCCGTGACCTCGCCCGGGAACTGGCCCGGACCGGTGAAGTGCGCCTCACCCAGGGAAACCGCACCCTCGACCCGGACGGCGAATGGCGCGGGCCGATCCGCATCCGGCTCGCCGACGGCTGATACGGCTTCCGACACGTCGCGCACGTGACCCAGAAGTGGCACGTACGGGGGCATCCGCGTGGAGCGGTTCCGCCGGCCGGTCACCGTCTTCCCGGCAGCCCTCCCGGGCCCGCGCCCCGCGCGGCGTCCGGACCAGGGCCGCCGTGCGGCTTCACCGGGCCGCCACCGAACCTCCGTCGATCATCGGCCAGGCCGGCCTTCGGAGGCACGACGGCACCCCCACCCGCGGTCACCGGCTTCGCGGCGTGCGAGGTCGCCAGCACCACGGCCGAGGCCGGAGACAACGTGACCTGCGTGGGGACCACGACGGAACTGGTGGGCGGCGCGGCTGCGGGCAGCCGGGCCGGCGTGCCGCCGGAACCGGGCGGCTGCGCGAGCACCACCGCGAGCGCGGCCGCCGCGGCGGCGGTCACCACACCCCCGGTCAGGACCAGCGCACGCCGTCGCCGCACCGGTTCCGGGACGCCGAGAGGAACCACCGCGGCTTCGATGGTGCCGGAAGGCTCGCGCAGCGACGCCAGAAGTGCCGCGGCGCCGGGCCGGTCCGCGGGGTCACGGGCGGTCATCCAGCTCAGCGCGTGCGCGAGCGGTTCCGGCGTGCCGTCGGGAATCCGCGGCGCGCGGTGCAGGCGGGCCAGCGCCGACTCCGCCAGCGTGCCGGGGAACTCGCGCTGCCCGGTCAGGCACTCCAACAGGATCAGGCCGAGGGCGTAGACGTCGGCCGGCGGGCCGGCCTGCTCCCCCAGGATCTGCTCCGGCGCCAGGTACGCGGCCGTGCCGGTGACCAGGCCGGTGCCGGTGATGTGCGTGGAGTCCAGCGCGTGCGCGATGCCGAAGTCGGTGATCACCGGCCCGCCGGGGCCGAGCAGGACGTTCGCGGGTTTCAGGTCCCGGTGCACGATGCCCCGGGCGTGCACGTGGGCCAGCGCGTCGGCCAGCCGGATCGCCAGCTCGCTCACTTCGTCCGCGGTGAACGGCCCGTCCGGCACCCGTTCGGCGAGGTTCTCCCCCTCGACCAGCTGCATCACCAGGTACGGCCGGTCCCCTTCGGTGCCGCTGTCGAACAACGCGACGACGTTCGGGTGCTGAACGCTGGCCAGCAGCGTCCTTTCCCGCACCCGGCGCAGCTGGTCCACCGCCAGCACGTGCCGGTCGTAGAACTTGACCGCGACCGCCCGCCCGAGCACCCGATCGACGGCCCGGTGGACCCTCGCGGTCGCCCCGCGGCCGATCAGCGGCCCGACCTCGTACCGTCCCGCGATCACGTCCGGCAGTTCGTTCCCGGCCGGCCTCGGAGGGCTGTCGGCCGAACCCGGCGAGATCCGCGTGGACGTCTCGCCGTCCTCTGATCCATCGATCGTCATCGACAGGCACCCCATCCGGCTCGTGGTCCCTACCGATACCCGGAACGTGTGCCCGGGCAAACACGAAGAGTCCGGAAATGTCGGGTCGGGGCGCCGGGCCGGCCCGGCGGGCACACCACCGTCCACATCGGACGGATCAGGTGAGCAGCCAGCGGTACCAGTCGGTGTCGTAGCGGGTGCCGATCGTCTGCTTGAGGAACGTGCGCGCCGCGGTCCACGCGCCGGTGCGGTAGTAGCCGAGCACCGTGGCGACGTCGGCCGGGTGGTTCTCCGCCAGGTACCAGACCGCCAGGTACCCCCAGACGTACGTGCGCGTCTGGTCGTTGCCGGGCCCGTTGTCGAACAGCGTGCTCAACGGGTACGTGCGCTTTCCGGCCTCGGTCGCGGCCTGGCCGTAGAACACCTGGCGGTAGCCGTAGCTCACGTATTCGGCCAGGCCTTCGATCCACCACTGCGTCGGCGTCGAGGTGTTGGCCTGGTAGTCGCCGTACAGGTCGAAGCGGCCGTCGAGGTAGTGGGTGTACTCGTGGTTGAGGTTCTTGATCTCGAACGCGGTCTTCGAGTCGTCGCGGTAGGCGACGAACCGGGCCTGGTTGCCCGCCGCGGACGGGTCGCCTTCGAGGTAGACGCCGCCGTTGTCGGTGCTGATGCCGAACATCGACGGCGCGTAGTACTGGTAGTCGGCGCGGGAGTCGAACACGTCCACCTCGAGGGAGGTGTTGCGGTCCCCGGCGACCGGGCCGGTGTCCTTGACCAGCCGGTGGAAGTAGGCGTCCTGGCCGGTGAGGCTCGAGCAGGTCGAGCTCAGCTGGGCGGCGGTCATCCGCTGGGCGCGGATCCGCAGCGTGGCCGAGCAGGACCTGGTCACCGGCAGGACGTCCGCGGCCGGTTTCGCAGGTGCGTTCGCGGTGGCGACGTCGCCGCCGGGACCGAAGGGGTGGACGGCGGTCCCGGCCGGTGTGCCGGGGTGGCTGCTCAACGCGGAGGCGGGTGGCACGGTGACGAGCGCGAGCGTCGCGCAGACACCGAGGACGGGGACGGCGAAGCGCTTGAGGCCGCGCCGGAACGGCGAGTCGTACATGGTTGTGCTCCAGGGGTGGAGTGGAGTGAGGAGGCGGCCCCGGCTCGCGGAGTACCGGAGCCGCCCTCGGGCACCGGACAGCGGTGGCGTCTTCGACCCGGCAGGTCCGGTGCCGTCCGATCGCGCGATCGGGGCGCGGGATCGTCCGCCGGCGCCGGTGCCCTGCGGTGGAGATCCTCACTCCGGCCGGCGGCGCGGGACCATGCGCGCACCGGGAAGTACGGATACCCAAACAAATGCCGGCCCCCGTCTTTCGTCTGGTGTCCCCCTCCCGGGCCCGGCCTACGATGCGCCGATGAGCCCCCGCACCGCCGGCGACGACGCCCGGTCGAGTACCGGGCTGGTGCGGCGGACCCTGCTGGGCGAGCGGGATCGGCCGCTGCTGGTGCTGGTCACCGGGGCGGCGGGCACCGGGAAGACCGCGCGGGCCGCGGAGCTGCTCGCGCTGGCCCGCGACGCGCGGGTGTCGCACGTGGACCTGTCGTTCACCTCCGCCCGCGGCCCGCTCGTGCGGTCCGCCGTGGGGGTCGGCCCGCCGCCGGACCACGCGCGGCGCGACGACGTCGGCGCCTGGCGTGATCGCCTGGCCCGGGAGGTGCCCGCGCTGCTGGTCGTCGAGGACGTCCAGCGCGCCCCGGACGGGTTCGTCTCGCTGGTGCGCGACTGGGTGGAGCGGGCCGGGAGCGGGTGCGTCACCGTCGTCACGGCCCGCCCGGAGGAGCTCGCCGATCCCGAGCTCCCGCTCGGCCCCGGGCTCGCGCTGCCGGCGGCGCTGACCGTGCGGCACGAACGGCTGACCCCCTGGCCCGCGGTCCGGGTGCGGGACCTGGTCCACGCGCGGCTCGGGCCCGAGCGGTGCCCGCGCCAGGTCGTGGCGCGGATCGCCCGGCTCTCGGGCGGCAACGTCCAGGTGGTCGCCGACCTGCTGGAGCTGCTCGGCGCGGCGGGCCCGGCGGACGAGCCGTTCACCACGCAGGACGTCGACGCGCTCGGGGTGCCCGCCCGGCTCGCGCAGCTGACCGCCACCCGCCTCGCCGCCCTGCCCTCGCCCGCGCGCGTACTCGTGGCGGCCGCGGCCGTCCTCGACGGCCCGGCGGGCGCCACCGACCTGGCCGACGTGGCCGAGCTGTCCCTCGAAGACGCCGAAGCAGCTCTGCCCGAGGCCGGAGCGCTGCTCGCCGAAGACGCCCGTGGCGACCACGGGTTCGCCGTCCCGCTCGCCGCGGCCGCGGTCCGGGACCGGCTGCCGGGACACCGGCGGCGGCGCCTGCACCTGCGGGCCGCGGACGTGCTGGGCCGCCGGGAGCCCGTCCCGTGGGTGCACGTCGCCGAACACCGCCGCCGGGGCGGCGCCACGGAGGAGTGGCTGCGTGCGGTCGAGCACGCCGCCGGTGACGCGGGCGCGTTCGCCGACCCCGAGTCGGTCGTCGACGCGGTGCGGCCGGTGCTCGCCGCCCCGGAGATCGGGGAGAACGTGCGGGCGCGCTTGGCGCTGCGGCTGTCCCGCAACGCGATCCTGACCTTGCCTTCGCCCCGCACGGTGGCGGTGCTGCGCGAGATCGTCGGCCTCCAGGGGCTCGCGCCCGGCGTGCGCGGCGAAATCCGGCTCGAACTCGGCGTACTGCTGCACAAGCAGCTCAACCGGGCGGAAGGCTGGGTGGAGCTGGAACGAGCCATCGGCGAGCTGCGGGAGCGCCCGGCCCTGCTCGTCCGCGCGATGACCGCGCTGGCCAACCCGTTCCAGCCCGGCGCCGGCGTCGCCGAACACGAGTCCTGGCTGTCGCGGGCCGAGCAGGTGGCCGACGACGACGTCTCGCGGGCGGCCGTCGCCGCGGCGCGCACGTCCTTGGCCGTCGCGTGCGGGGAAGCCGCGCCGTTGCGGCGGGTGCGGCCGCCACGGGCCGGGCTGGACCCGCGGCACAACGAATACCTGGCGCGCGGGCTGACGAACACGGCGGTCGGGGCGGTGTTCGCGGGCCGGTTCCCCGCCGCGGGCGAGCTCCTCGACCAGGCCGGCCGGTGCGCGGACGTGCTCGGGGCGCCGTTCTTCGAGCAGTGCGACCGCGGCACCCGGCTGCTGTACGACTTCGAGCGCGGCGCCTGGGACGGGCTGGCCGAGCGGTGCCGCGGGGGCATGTCGGACGCGGGTGTCCACTCCGACGCGCGCCTGGTGCTCGTCCAGCTGGCCGTGGCGCGCGGCGACTGGGCCGAGGCCGAAGACGTCTGGCCCGGCCGGGACGGCTTCGCGTTCGTGCCCTACGACGCCGCCGCGGCGGCCACCCGCGCCCGGATGGCCCTGGCCCAGGGCCGGGTCGAGGAGGCCGTCGCGACGGTCGAAGACGCCTGGGAATCGCTGGCGGACAAGGGGATCTGGGTATGGGCGGCCCGGCTGGCCCCGATCGCCACGCAGACCTGGCTCACGGCCGGCGTCCCCGGCCGGGCGGCCGAGGCGGCCGCCCAGTTCGCCGCCGGCCTGCGCGGCCGGAACAGCCCGATGGCCGCCGCGGCGCTGCGCTGGACCCGCGCACTGCTGGCCGACGGCGACCCCGCGTCGTTCGAACGCGCCTCGGCGCTGTACGCGCGGCTCGCCGCCCCGTACCCGGCGGCGCTGGCGTTGGAGGACGCCGCCGGCCCCCAGCACCTCGAAGCGGCGCTGGAGACGTTCACCCGCCTCGGAGCGGCGTGGGACGCGACCCGGGTGCGCGGCCGCCTGCGCGCTCTGAAAGGGGACGCCGCCCCACCCCGCGGCCGTGGCCGCCCGGCCTACGACGACACCCTCTCCCCGCGCGAACGGGAGGTCGCCGAGCTGGCCTCGGGCGGGATGACCAACCGCGCGATCGCCGAGACCCTGCACCTCTCGCAGCGCACGGTCGAGCACCACGTCTCCCGGGCGATGCAGAAGTCGGGAACCCGATCCCGCCGAGCCCTGCCGGCCGCGCTCGAGAGCGTCGAACCCTGAGCACTTCCGGCGCCGGGTGCCCGTTCCGGCGTGGATTGCGCGCCCGGCGGCCTGGTAGCGTCCGATTTCCGCAGTTCGACCGGGTTGTTCGAGGGTGTCCGGGGGTGTGATGACGGCCAGCGCGCCGGGGCCGGTCGAGGCGCAGTTCCGGGCGTCCGTCACGCGGTTCGCCGGGCCCGCGCGAGCGGTGGCCACCACGGTCGTCGGGATCTTCGGGGTGGTGGCCGCGCCCGGTGGCTTCCTGCCTTTCGGTCTGCTCGCCTTGACGCTCGTCGCGGGTGCGGCCGACGTCTTCGCCGGGCGGCGGACGTCGTTCGTGCTGGGGGCGGTGCGGGCCGGGGCGGTGGTCGCGTGCCAGCCGTGGATCACGTCGGTGCCCGGCGAGGCGAGCCTGTGGGCGGTGAACGTCCTGACGATCACGGCGATCACGTGGCAGTGGGAGCACCCGCCGCGGCTGACCGGGCCGGCCCTGGTGGTGCTGCTGGCGGTGGGGATCGGCGAGGACTGGCTGCTCGTGGCGCTGCGGGTGGTGGTGGAGAGCGTGCTGGCGCGGGCGGCGTTCGTGCTGCTGGTCCGCTCGACGGCCCGGACGGACGCGGCGCGCGCCGAGCAGGCGGCCCTCGAGCAGGCGGCGGCGCTCGAGCGGGACCGCCGCCGCCGGGAGCGCGAGTACCTGGCGCTGCTGCACGACACGGCGTCGGCGACGTTCCTGGCCGTCGCCTCCGGTGCGGCGGCGGATCCTTCGACGGTGGCCGGGTACGCGGCCCGGGACCTGGCGATCCTGACCGGGACGCACCGGGAGGAGGACACGCCGGCGGACCTGGAGGCGGGCCTGCGCGCGACGTTGGCGAGGCGCGCCGTGCCGGTCGAGGCGGTGTGGGAGCCGGTGCCGCTGATCCCGGCGTCGGCGGCGCTGGCGCTGGTGCGCGCGACGGAAGAGGCGCTGCGGAACGCCGAACGGCATGCGGGGGCGGACTCGGTTTCGGTGCGGCTGGGGTCGTCGCCGGGCGGGGTCACGGTGACGATCACCGACGACGGCCGGGGCTTCGACCCCGCTGCGGTATCGCCGGCGCGACGCGGGGTGCGGGGCTCGGTGGTGGAACGGATGCGCGCGGCCGGCGGGACCGCGGAGGTCACGTCGAGCCCGGGTGCGGGGACGGCCGTGACGTTGAGGTGGTCCCGTGGCTGACGCTTTCACCGGAACCGCACCCCGTTCCGCGCGCGAGCCCGCTGTCCGGCTCGCCGCGGCCATCCGGATCGCACTGCTCGGCGTCACCGGGATCATCCAGCTCGGCCTCGGACTCCCACCCCTGCTGCGCCACCACGCCGCCTACCGGCCACCCGTCGTCGCCGACCTCGCCTATGCCGTCCTCGCCGGGGTCACCGCCCTCTGCGCCCTCTGGGTCCTGCGCCGCAAACCCCTCCCCGCCGCTCTCACCGCCGGCGGGACCCTCGTCGTCCTCGTCGCTTCCGCGGCCGCGACCACCGCGCTGCCGCCCGACTCCTTCTTCCGCGAACCGCACTGGTCCTTCGGGCTCGTCGGGTGGCACCTGCTCGTCCTGCTCGCCGACCGGCCGCCCGCCCTGCTCACCGCGCTCGCCGCGCACACCGCCACCAGCGTCGCCCAGTTCCTGCTCACCGGGACGCCCACCCGCACCGAGCTCGGCGACGCCGCGATCGTGCTCTTCGGGGTCACCGTCTTCCAGCTCACCATCGCCGGGCTGATCCGGCTGGTCGACCGCCGCGCCGGTGAGGCCGCCGCGGCCGCCGCCGAAAGCGAACGCCTCGCCATCCTGGCCGCCCTCGCCGCTCAGGCCGGCCGGGACCTGCGCGCCGGGTTCGCCGAACAGCTCGGGGCCACCCTCCCGCTGCTCGCCGGTCTCGCCGACGGCACCCTCGACCCCCGCACACCGGACGCCCGCGCCCGCTGCGCGCTGGCCGCCGCGCAGCTGCGGCGGCTCTTCGCCGAGAACGACGACGTGCCCGACCCGCTCGTGCACGAGGTCACCGCCTGCCTCGACGTCGCCGAGCGGCGCGGGGTCGCCGTGACGCTCGCCGTGAGCGGGGACGTCGTCGACGTCCCGGCACCGGCCCGGCGCGAGCTGACCGGCCCCGTGCTCACCGCACTGGCCGCCGCCCGCACCCGGGCGCGGGTGAGCGTGCTGCGCACCCCCGAACTCGTCCGCGTCGCCGTCGTCGCGGACGGCCGCGCGGAACCCGCGGGATCGGCGGCGGTCCCCGTCACGTCCCACTCCCGGGACGGGCAGACCTGGATGGAGGCGCGGTGGCGACCCGAGTGACGGCCGTCGTGGTCGACGACCACCCGGCGGTGCGCGCCGGCGTGGCGTACTGGCTGGCGGGCGGCGACCCGCCGATCGACGTCGTCGCCGAGGGCGAGGACGTCAAGGCCGCCTGGCTCGGCGCGGGCGCCGCCGCCGACGTCGTGATCTTCGACCTGCACCTCGGCGGCCCCGCGCCGGCGTTCGGCGACCTGCGGCGGCTGGCCGAGGCCGGGCGCCGCGTCGTCGTCTACTCGATGCGCGCGGACGACGACGTCGCCCTGCAGTGCCTCGAACTGGGCGCGCTCTGCTACCTGACGAAGGCCGAAGGCGCCGGGCACCTGGTGGAGGCGACGCGCGCCGCGGCGCAGGACCGGCCCTACACCCCGCCGTCGCTGGCCGGGGCGCTGGCCGGCGACCGCTCGGAGACGCGGCCCGCGCTCTCGGCGCGGGAGGCCGAGGTGCTCGTCGAGTGGTTCCAGTCGGAGTCGAAGGAGTTCGTCGCGCACCGGCTGGGGATCTCGGCCAGCACGGTGAACTCCCACCTGGAGCGGATCCGCGTCAAGTACGCGCGCATCGGCCGCGACGCGCCGACCAAGGCCGCGCTCGTCGCCCGGGCCATCCAGGACGGCCTGATCGGCGTCGACGATCTGTGATCTTCGTGTGGTGCGAACGGCCCACACCACCGGCAGGGCGGCCGGGTTAGCGTCCGGCTGACGGAGCCGCGAGGGCGCCCCGTTCCGGCCGCCGCGACCGACCTGGGGGTGGCCGCGGCGCCCGGCTCCGGCCGGAACCCGTCCGGCAGCTTTCCGAGGAGATCCATGAAGCACGTCCGCACCACCGCCCTGCTCGCCGCCTGCGCCGCCGGCCTCCTGCTGTCCGCGTGCGGCGGGGAGTCCGGCCAGGCCGCGCCCGCCGCCCCGGCCAGTACCCCGGCCGCCCCGGCATCGGAGTCCCCCGAGTCGTCGACGGCCGCGGCCGCTCCGGCCGGCGACGTCACGAAGCCCGGCACCGAACTGAAGCTCGGCGAGCGCGCGGTGGTGCCGTTCAAGTACGGCACCACCAAGTCCGGCACGATCGCGATCACCGTGACCGCGATCGAGAAGGGCGCCAACGCCGACCTCGCGAAGTACGGCGACAAGGCGAAGGGAATCACGCCCTTCTACCTGCGCGCGACGATCGAGAACGTCGACGGCGCCGACCTGGCCTACGCCTCGGTGAGCCTGCGCGCCCTCGGCACCGACGGCCGCTCGACCGGCGTGATCATCACCGGCAGCACCGACGGGTGCAAGTCCGGCACCGCGGGCAAGGACTTCACCACGGCGGGCGCGAAGTTCGAGACGTGCACGCTGCAGGGCGCCCGCGAAGGCAGCGAGGTCGGCGCCGCGACGTTCGACAAGGGCGACGGCTACGACAAGTCCCCGCTGGTCTGGAAGGGCTGACCCGGATGTCCGGGCGCTAGCGGAACTCGGCGAACTGTCATGAAGGACGCCATCCTCATCGGCCCGGACACCGTCACTCGCGCGGCGATCGCCGCGCTCCTCGAACTGGTTCACGGCTTCGACCCGAACCGCGTGTTCGCTTTCGAGGAGCTCGCCCTCGCCCGCGACGCTCTCGCCACCGACGACGGTCTGGTCTTCGTCCTCTTTCCCGACCAGGACCACCGCTCCCCCCGGCCGGTCTCCGATGACGCCACACCGCGCGGGGACCGGAAACTCATCTTCCTCGTGTCCTCGTTGTCCCCTCAGGACGCACGGGACATCCTCGCGCTGAAACCCCGCGGGGTCGTCTTCCTGCACGAAAGCGCCGATCGCCTGCACGACGTCATCCACACCGTCCACAACGGACATCGCGCCGTCAGCAGCCACTTCACCCTGTCGGCGTGGACGGTGAGCGAGTCCCCGCTGACCCCACGGGAAACCCAGGTGCTCGCCTCGGCCGCCGGGGGAAGTCCGCCCAAGGAGATCGCCACCACACTGGGCCTGGCCGCCGGAACCGTCCGCAACCACCTCACCGCGGTCCAGACGAAGCTGCGCACCCGCTCTCTGGTCGACAGCATCCGCGTCGCCCGCGAAGCCGGTTGGCTCGAATAGGAGTCGCGACACCGGCTCACGGCGCCTGACAAACGTGCTCAGGCAGCCGGCGCTCACCGCCGCCGCCCTTCGCGCGGATTGCCCAGCCCACAGCGAGATCCTGCCGGCCCACCTCATGCGCCAGGCCGTCCCGCTTGATCAGCTCGATCCGCCCGGCCGCATTGATCACCTCCTCCAACCTCGCCAGATCGACTCGATCGCTTGCCGCAGCCGGTGGATCGCGTGCAGATCTTCGACCTGGAGCGCGTGACCATCGCGCTCCGAGCCCAAGCAGCCCACGCGATCCCTGGGCTGACCCGTTCAGAGTTCAGCCATCCCCGCTGTCAGCGAGCCTCGCGCCGCGCGGCGAGCCGGGAGTAGCGCGGCCAGCGGCGCCGCCAGCACCGCCGCCGCCACGAGCACCCCGAGCCGGGCCCACGGCAGCGCGAACAGCACCGGCTCGCCCGGTGTCGACGCCACCCGGGTCATCAGCCACGCCGAGCCCACACCCAGAGCCAGGCCGCACGCCGCGCCGAGCAGGGCGACGAACACCGATTCCGCGGCGATCGTGGCGCCGAGGCCGGCGCGGGTCAGGCCGAGCGCGCGCAGCAGCGCCGACTCCCGCGTGCGCTCCAGGACCGACAGCGACAGCGTGTTCGCGATGCCGGCGAACGCGATCAGCACCGCCAGTGCGGTCAGCGCCCACAGCAGGTCCAACGTGCCCCGCAGCGGCGCCGACAGCTGGTCCTCGACCTCGGCGACGCTGTCCAGCCGGGCCAGCGGAGCCCCGGCGAGGGCCTGCTCCAAGGCCGGGCGGACCTGGTTCGCGCTGACGCCGGAGTCGAGACGCACCAGGACGCTGTCGTCGTAGCCGTGGTCGCCGCGCGCGATCGCGGCCTGCTGGCCGAGGTCGACCAGCGCGAGTCCCAGGTCGGCACCTGGCGCGTCGACAGCGTCGTAGACCGCGACGACACGCAGGGGCACCGGCCGGTCCACCGGCCCGGCGCGCACGGTATCGCCGACCGCAAGGCCGGTCTGCGCGGCGAGTTCCTTGCTCACCGCCAGCTCCCCCGGGCCGAGCCGGTCGAGCCGTCCCGAAAGCACCGCCGGCCGCAGCAGGCTGCCGAGCACGTCACCGCGAACGGCGGCCATCGCGTAGGGACCGTAGGGCCCCAGGTCGCCGGAGAACGAGTGCCGGGGCGCGGCGACCGCGACCCCCGGCACCGCCGCGAGGGTGTCGGCGAGGGTCGTGGGCAACGGCCGGGTCGCGGCCACCGACGTCACGACGAAGTCCGCCCGCAGTTGCTCGTCCAGGCCCTGACCACGACCGGCTTCGACGCCCGCGGCCATCGTGGTCACGAGGGCCACGACGGCGAGCCCGATGGTGAGCGCGGCGGCGCTGGCGGCGGTCCGCTTCGGGTTGCGGTCCGCGTTCAGCGCGGCCAGGCGCGCCGGGCGGCCGAGCAGCGGGGTCCCCGCCACGCCCAGCAGCCGGACGACCGGGCCGGCCAGCAGCGGGCCGGCCGCCAGCAGCGCGGCGAGGCACGCGACCATCGCCGTCACCGCGAACGCGGCGCCGGACTCCGCCCCGACGTTCAACGCGACCACAACAGCCGCGACACCGCCGGCCAGCAGGACGCCCGCCACCACCGCCCGCGGCCACCTCGGGCGGGCGGAGCGGCCTTCCAGCGGGGTCCGCAGGGCCTCGACCGGAGCGACGCGGGTCGCGGCCCAGGCCGGGAGAGCCGCGGCGGCCACCGTCACCAGGACCCCGATCGCCGACGCCGCGACGATCGTCCGGCCGGCCAGCGGCAGGTGGACCGTCTCCCCGGTGATCGCCTGCAGGACGGCCGCGATCCCGAGCCCGCCGGACAGCCCGGCCACCGACGCGACCGCGCCCACCACCACCGCCTCCGCGAGCACGCCCGCGAAGACCTGCCGCTTCCCCGCACCGATGCAGCGCAGCAGCGCCAGTTCCCGCGCCCGCTGCGTGACGAGGATGGTGAAGGAGTTGGTGATCACCATCGCGGCCACGATCATCGCGAGCACCGCGAACGCCGTGAAGAACTTCGTCAGCCCCGTCGAGTCCGGGGCGGTCTCGCGCAGCAATTGCGCCGCGGCCTCCCGTCCGGTCAGCACGTCGACGCCCCGGCCGCCCACCGCCCGCGTCAGATCGGCGACGAGCCGCGGGGCGTCCGGAGCGCGCACGACGATCTCGCCGATCGCCGTGCTCGGAGCCAGCTCGTGCACGGCCTCCGGCAGCAGCACCAGCGGAGCACCACCGAGACCGGAGTCCGCCGGCCGGGTGACCGTGCCGACGAGGGTGAACGTGCGCGGCCGGCCGTCCTCGCCGAACACGGTCACCGGTTGCCCGAGTGCCCGGCCCGCGGCCGTGGGCCCGTCCATCGCGATTTCGCCGTCCGTGCGCGGGAACCGGCCGCCGGCGAGGTCGAACGGCCGCAGCCCCGGATCCGCGGCCAACGCCGTGACGGCCGAATCCCGCGGGCGCCCGGTGGTGTCGCGCAGGGGCGCGCTCGCGGTGACGCGGCCCTCCGCCGCGGCGACGCCGGGCACGGCGCGGACCTTCGCCACCGTCGTATCGTCCAGCACCGCGCCCCGGCCGGTGGCGCTGATCGACGCGTCCACCCCGCGCGTCTCGAACGCGACCCCGGCGCGCAGCCGGGCGCCGACGGCGTCGGACAGGATGAACGCCCCGGCGACGAAAGCGACGCCGAGCGCGATGGCGACCGCCGACAGCAGCAGCCGCAGGGGCCGGGCCCGGAGCCCGGCGAGGACGGTCCGCAGCATCACGCCCCCAGGCCGGTGAGGGCCGAGAGCACGGTCTCGGCGGTCGGACGGGCGAGGTGCGCGGCGACGCGGCCGTCGGCGAGCAGCACGCCGTGGTCGGCGTAGGACGCGGCGACCGGGTCGTGGGTCACCATCACGACCGTCTGGCCGAGCTCGCGGACCGACGTGCGCAGGAAGTCCAGCACCTCGGCACCCGAGCGGGAGTCCAGGCTGCCGGTCGGCTCGTCGGCGAACACGACGTCCGGCCGGCCGACCAGGGCACGCGCGCACGCGACCCGCTGCTGCTGCCCGCCGGAGAGTTCGCCCGGCTTGTGCCGCAACCGCGGCCCCAGGCCGAGTGCGCCGACGACCGTGGTGAACCACGCCCGGTCCGGCCGGCGCCCGGCCAGCCGCAGGCCCAGCAGGATGTTCTCCTCCGCGCTCATGGTCGGCAGGAGGTTGAACGACTGGAACACGAACCCGGCGCGGTCGCGCCGCAGCCGGGTCAGCGCCGCGTCGGACAGCCCGGTGAGCTCCGACCGTCCGATCCGGACACTCCCACTGTCCACTGTGTCCAGACCGGCCAGGCAGTGCAGCAACGTCGACTTGCCCGAGCCGGAGGGGCCCATGATCGCGGTGAAGCGCCGAGCGGGGAAGCCGAGCGTGACGCCGTCCAGCGCCCGCACGGCGATGTCGCCCCGGCCGTGGGTCTTCACGACGTCCGTCACCCCCGCCGCGACGGGACCGTCCTCTGTGTCCGACTGCATGCGGCGATCTTGACCCAGGTCGCCTGAACGCTTCCTGAACCGACCTGAAGAACGGTTCAGGAAGCCTCGCGCGGATCTGGGAAGATCGTCGTATGCGGGTGCTCGTGGTGGAGGACGAAGCGCGGCTGGCCGAGACGCTGCAGTGGGGACTGGAGGCGGACGGTTACGCCGTGGATCTCGCGCGCGACGGCGAGGAAGGCCTGGAGCTGGCGCAGCAGTACCCCTACCAGGTGATCGTGCTCGACATCATGCTGCCGAAGCTGAACGGTTATCGCGTCTGCGCGGCGCTACGAGATCGCGGGGTCGGCACGCCGATCCTCATGCTCACGGCGAAGAACGGCGAGTACGACGAAGCCGAGGCACTCGACACCGGCGCCGACGACTTCCTGAGCAAGCCCTTCTCCTACGTGGTGCTCACCGCGCGGCTGCGCGCCCTCACCCGGCGAGGGCGCACCGGGGCGCCCGCCGCGCTCGCGTTCGGCGATCTCGTGCTCGACCCCGCGAGGCGGACGTGCCGCCGGGCCGGGCAGCCGGTGTCGCTGACCACCAAGGAGTTCGCGGTGCTCGAGTGCCTGCTGCGGCACGACGGCCAGGTCGTGGCCAAGCACGAGATCCTGGAGCAGGTCTGGGACCTCGCCTACCGGGGCGACCCGAACATCGTGGAGGTCTACGTGAGCGCGCTGCGGCGGAAGCTGGACGCGCCGTTCGGGCGGCGCACCATCACCACCGTGCGCGGCATCGGCTACCGGCTGGTCGCCGATGACTAGGTGGTGGCCGGTTTCGGTGCGGCGCAGCACGGCGCTCTCGGCGACGCTGCTCTGCATCGCCGTCTTCACGCTGGGCTGGCTGGGCACGCGGCAGTTCGTCAGCGACCAGCTGAGCAACTCCGCCGTCAACCGGACCGATGCCGAGCTCCGGCAGATGACCGACGCCTACTCGGTCGCCGCCGCCGGGGGCGGCCGGGCCGCCCTCGCCGCGGGCATCAGCTCCGGCGACGCGCTCTTCAGCGTGGTCGCCGACTCGGGACAGGCCGTGGTGACCAGCCCCGACCTGCGGCGCTGGGACCCCGCGTGGAGCCCGCTGCCGCCCGCGCCCGCGGACGCGGCGCCGAACTGGCTCGCGATCACCAGCGTCACGCTGCGGCCGGGCGCCCACCCCGGCTGGCGGGAGTACCGCAGCTACACCGTGCTGGGCCGGGTCGTCGAGCACGTCCCGGCCGCCCTGGTCGAGCCCTTAGGCCGGGAAGGCTTCACCCTGGACCACGGGTTGGGCGCCGGTTCCGGCGCGGCTCCGCAACGGCTGACGGTGTACCTGTTCGTGCTGCCCTGGGACACACTCCGCACGCTGACGCTGTTCGACGAAACCCTGCTGTTCTTCGTCCCGCTCGCGGTGGTGCTCACGGCGCTGGTCGCGTGGTACACGGCGGGGCGCGCGCTGCAGCCGGTCGAGGCGATCCGGCAGGAGCTGGCCGGGGTCAGCGGCAGCAGGCTCGACCGGCGCGTCCCGGTCCCCCGCTCCCGCGACGAGATCGAACAGCTGGCCCGCACCACCAACGAGACCTTGGAACGGCTGCAGCAGGCGCACGACCAGCAGGAGCAGTTCGTCGCCGACGCCAGCCACGAGTTGCGCAGCCCGCTGGCCAACCTGCGCGCGGCCCTCGAGGTCGCGCTCACCCACCCGGACCGGGCGGACTGGCCGGCGGTCGCGCACCGGTCGCTGGACGACGTGCGGCGCCTGCAGCGCATCACGGCGGACCTGCTGCAGCTCGCGGCCGACCCGGCCGAGGCCGCGCCACCGTCCGGGGTCGTCGACCTCGCGGACGTCGTGGCGGAACAGGTCGCCGAACGCGCACTCGGCACCGGCGGCCCGGTGGTGCGGTCCGTTGTGGACGGTCCGGCGCCGGTGCCCGGCGAAGCGGTGCAGCTGGAACGCCTGCTGCGCAACCTCTTGGACAACGCGGTGCGGCACGCGCGGACCACGGTCACGGTGACCCTCGGACGAACGGCGGACGAGGTCGTCCTGGAGGTGCTCGACGACGGCCCCGGCATCCCGCCTGGGGACCGCGAACGCGTCTTCGAGCGTTTCGCCCGGCTGGACGACGCCCGCACCCGCGACGCCGGCGGCTCAGGCCTAGGCCTCACCCTCGCCCGCGACATCGCCACCCGCCACGGCGGCTCACTCCACGCGGCGGACAGCCCGGCGGGTGCTCGGCTGATCGCGCGGCTTCCGCGTCCACAGTAGACACCGCTCGGACGGCCTGCTCGGCGACGGCCGGAGTGCGGGAGGAGCAGCGGTCGCGGCGGCGGGAGTTCCGCTCAGCGTGGTTTGCCGAACCAGGTGGACAGGGCTTCGCGCAGTGAGGTCGTGTCGGGTGTGCCGTCCGTGGCCCAGGCGACGTAGCCGTCCGGGCGGAGCAGCAACGCGGTCACCCCGGGCGTCTCGGGTAGCCGGCGCAGGTCGACCCGGTCGCTCCAGCCGTCCGCGACGGCCCGCACCTCCGTCGAGCCGGTTCGATCGGCCAGGATCGGCCGCGGGGTTTCGGCCAGGCCGGCCAGGTCGGGCAGGTACCGGCCGGTCAGCGGATGGGGCCAAGGGCTTACGCCGTAACGGATGTCGAGGCCTTGCAGCCGGGCTCCCAGCAGCTCGGTCAGGGTCACGTCGGCCTCGAGCAGCTGGGCGAACAGCGCGCGCATCGCGCGGCTGTGCGGATCCGGCCGCATGATCGCGATCTGGGCGCGGGTGTTCTCCAGCACCCGCTCGGCCACCGGGTGACGTTCGGCGGTGTAGCTGTCCAGCAGGCCGTCGGGCGCCCACCCCCGCACGGCCGCGGCCAGCTTCCACCCCAGGTTGGCGGCGTCCTGCAGGCCGGTGTTCAGGCCCTGGCCGCCGAAGGGCGGGTGCACGTGCGCGGCGTCGCCGGCCAGCAGCACCCGGCCCGTCCGGTAGGTCGCCGCCTGGCGGGTGTTGTCGGTGAACCGCGCCGCCGAATCGACCGCGGTGACGACCACGTCCGTGTCGCTGACGCGGCGCAGGGCGTCCTGCAGCTCGGCCCGGGTGACCGGGGCGTCGCGGTCGGCGGGTGGCCCGGCGAACTCCACGGTGAGGATCCGCCCGGGTTTCGGCCCGTGCGCGTACAACCCGCGGCCGGTGACGTGCCATCCGGTGGGCAACGGCACGGCGGGGTCCAGGGTGAGCGTCGCCTGGTAGCCGGTGGTCAGCGGGTCGGTGCCGGGGAACGCGAACCCCGCCAGCTTGCGGACGGTGCTGCGGCCGCCGTCGCACCCGGCGAGGTAGGCGCACCGGATGGTCTTCACGCCGCCGCCGGTGCGCGCGTGCACGGTCACGCCGTCGGCGTCCTGGGTGAGGCCGGTGATCTCGTGGCCGGTCAGCACCGGCACGCCCAGCTCGGCCACCCACGCGCCGAGCAGCCGCTCGAGTGCCTGCTGCGGCAGGACTGCGGGCGGCGGGATCTCGAGGGACGACTCGGCGTTCAGCGGCAAGCCCGCGAAGTGCCCGCCGAACCGGGCCCGCGGTCGCCCGTCGACGCCGGAGGCGGCGCGCTCGCGGGCGAACGACGCGAACCCCTCGCCGTACTTCGCGCTCTCCTCGGCGATCCGCGCGGCGAGCCCGCGCCGGGCGAGCAGCTGGGTGCTGCGCCCGCTGATCCCGCCTGCCTTGAGGGCTTGGTTCTGTTCGGTCAGGCGCTCGAGCACGGCCACGGAGACGCCGGACAGGCTCAGCTCGGCCGCGAGCAGGAGCCCCACCGGGCCGGCGCCGACCACCACTACGTCAGGGTTCATGAACTTAGCATCGTCCTAAATTTATGATCGTGTCAAGTTTGACTCTGGTATAACGTTCAGCCATGCACGAGGGACTGCGGGAACGCAAGAAGCGGGAGGCTAGGCAGCACATCTCCGATGTCGCGACGCGCCTGTTCGCCGAGCGTGGATTCGAGGCTGTCACGGTCGTGGAGATCGCCGAGGCGGCCGGGGTCGCCAAGGCCACGGTCACCAACTACTTCCCGCGCAAGGAGGACCTGCTCCTGGATCTGCAGGCCGAGGCCGAACGCCTGCTCGTCGACGCCCTCCGGGAACGTCCGCCCGGCCAGCCCGCCGTTGAGGCGGTCCGGACCCTGATGCACCGGCTGCTGGCCCAGCGGCACGTGCTGTCCACCGCCGCGCCGGGCATGGCGCGATTCGGCCGCCTGATCGCGGAGAGCCCCGCGCTGCTCTCCCGGGCCCGGGAACAACGCGAGCACCTGGAATCGGCCGCGACCCGCCGGCTGACCGAGGAAACCGGCGACCCGGTCCGCGCCGACCTGGTCGCCCGCCTGCTCCTGGCCACGGCGACCACCGTCGTGGTCACCCCGATCCGGCGCCTCGTCGCCGGCGAACCGGCCACGGCGGTCGCCGCGGACCAGAAACAGGTGATAGACGAGGCGTTCGACCTGCTGGCCGCCGGGATCAGCACCTTCGGCAGCGAGACCTGACCACCCGGCGTCGTGGACGGCGCGACACATTCGATCGTCGCCGAGCGGGACGGCGGCCGGTCGTCAGGAAAGCGTCTGCGTGCCGATGACGGACAGCATCTGCAGCTTTTCGTGGCTCTCGCTGCCGGGAACGGCGGTGTAGACCATCAGCGAGTGGGCCTGCCCCGGGTCCACGAGGCGCTGGCAGGTCAGCTCCAGCGCGCCGACCTCGGGGTGGACGAAGTGCTTCACCTCGTGCGGGCGGATCCCGATCTCGTGGTCGTCCCACACGCGGCGGAACTCCTCGCTCGCGCCCAGGAGCAGCTCGGCCAGGTGCGCGGCCCGCGATCCGGGGCCGCGGAGCGTGACGAGCTCGCGCAGGCCGGCCGCGTACATCCGGGTGAGGAACGGGTGCTCCTCCGGCGCGTAGAGCCGCCGGACGGCGGGATCGGTGAACCACCGGTACCCGGAGCTGCGGGCCGGTCCGGTGTACCGCGTGGTGTCCCCGGTGAGCGCCACGCCCATCGGGGACTGCCGCAGGGTTTCCCCGAGCTCGGTGACGATCTCCGCGGGGGTGTCGTCCAGCCGGTCGAGCACCCGCAGCAGGCCGGGACTGATGTGGTCACCGGCTCCCCTGGCCGGCGGGTTGTGGCCAGCCAGGCGGAACAGGTGGTCACGTTCGTCGATCGACAGGTGCAGGCCCTGCGCGATCGACGCGAGCATCCGCTCGGAAGGCTGCGGACCGCGCTCCCGCTCGAGCCGGGAGTAGTAGTCGGCGGACATGTGGCACAGGCCCGCAACCTCCTCGCGCCGCAACCCGGCGGTCCGGCGGCGGGGCCCGCGGAGCAGGCCGACGTCTTCGGGTTGCAGCGCCTCACGCCGATGGCGGAGGAACTCCGCGAGCCCGGTCCGGTCGATCACAACGCCCCCTCTGCGAGTACTGCCTCGTTTCTACCTCCCGCCGCACCGGCGAGCCACGACCTGCCGATCCCCCTCTCCGCACTCGGAAGGGTGATCTTGGTGAGCCTGTGATCGGGAGGTCCTGGATAGCCCCGCACCGTCGGCCGAAGATCGAGGGCACGACCACCGAAGGAGCCGGCCATGCCCCGCAAGAAGATCGACATCGACGTCCCCGACCTGACCGGGCGACGCGCTCTCGTCACCGGCGCGAGCGACGGGATGGGACTGGGCATCGCGGCCCGGCTGGCCGCGGCCGGTGCGGAGGTGATCATGCCCGTCCGCAACCCGCGCAAGGGCGAGGCCGCCCTCACCAGGATCAAGCAGGCCACCCCCGCCGCCGACGTCTCGCTGCGCAGCCTCGACCTGTCCTCACTGGACTCGGTCGCCGCGCTGGCCGGCACCCTGCGCGACGAGGGACGTCCGATCCACCTCCTGGTCAACAACGCCGGCGTGATGACACCACCGGACCGGCAGACCACGGCCGACGGGTTCGAACTGCAGTTCGGCACCAACCACCTCGGCCACTTCGCGCTGGTCGCCGGGCTCCTCCCGCTGCTGCGCGCCGGCCGCGCCCGGGTGACCTCCCAGATCAGCGTCGCCGCCGCCCGGGGCCGCATCAACTGGGACGACCTGAACTGGGAACGCTCCTACGACGGCATGCGCGCCTACCGCCAGTCCAAGATCGCGTTCGGGCTCTTCGGGCTCGAACTCCACCGTCGCAGCGAAGCGGCGGGCTGGGGCATCACCAGCACCCTGTCCCACCCCGGCGTCGCTCCCACCAGCCTCCTGGCCGCCCGCCCTGAGCTCGGCCGGGGCAAGGACACCCTCCAGGTCCGCCTGATCCGGGCGCTCTCGGCCCGCGGCATCCTGATGGGCACCGTCGAGACCGCGAAGCTGCCCGCCCTGCTGGCCGCGACCGACCCGCACGCCGAGCCGGGCACCCTCTACGGCCCGAGCGGCCCCGGCAACCTGGGCGGCCCACCCGCCGCCCAGCGCCTCTACCCGCCGTTGCGCAGCGAGGAAGAGGCCCGGCGCGTCTGGCAGACCTCCGAGCAGCTCACCGGAACCGCGTTCGTCACCGCCTGACCGAAGGACGCATCACCGCCACTTCGCGCAGGACACGATTTCGAAACCCCGGGACGGGAACACCTTGTCCAGGAAGAAGTCGTGCACCGCGGGATCCGCGTCGGCACAACCGTCGGACAGCACCGTCACGCGGTAGCCGCGATCGGCCGCGTCGTAACAGGTCGCGGCGACCATCGCGCTGGTCGCGACGCCGGCCACGGCCACCGAGTCCACACCTTGGGCCCGCAGCACGAGATCCAGGTCCGTGGCGGCGAAGGCGCTGGCGCGGCGCTTGAGGATCACCACGTCCTCGGGCTGCACCGGCAAGTCCACTTCGGACCCGGCCGAGCCTTCGTGGAAAGCGTCCCCCGCATCGTAGAAACCGGCGTACAGCGCATCACCCGGCGGCAGATCCGCCTTGTTGACGCGGAACGCGGTGCGGATGAACACGACGAGCGTGCCCGCGGCACGCGCGCGCGGCAGCAGGTCACGCAGCGGCTCGACGACGGCCCGGGTGAACGCGAACCGGCCGGTGATACCGCGTTGGAGGTCCCCCACGACGAGAGCGGTCTTCATGGCTTCAGCCTCCTCTTTCAGTCGTCGCTGCGGGCGTTTTCCCGGAAGGTGACCTCGTCGGGGTTGGAACTGGGCTGTCCGGTGCCCGTGACGAGGAGGTCGCGGAGGCTGGCGCCGGCGTAGAGGTTCCACGCGCCGGAGCAGGCGTCGTAGCACTCGTCGGCGGGACGCAGGCCGACGTGCGTGAAGCGGACCGTGGTGCCGCCGTCGGCGGGCGAGATCTCGAACCGGATCCGGGTGCCGGTCCATTCGTCCTGGTCGGCGACGAACATGACCTTGCCCTCGACGACCTCCCAGACGACGAGCTCGCCCGGGACCAGGTCGGTGACCCGGAGCTTCGAATAGTGCACACCGGGGACCTCGAAGGAGAACTCGTCGCCGACCTGCCGGGTGGCGCCGGTGAGGTCGGCCATCCACCAGGCCCGCGGATCGGTGATCGCGTCGGTGACCTCGGCGGCGGTGTTGGGGACGGTGAAGGTGGTGGTGTAGCTGTCGTTCACGGCTGTCTCCTCGTGGTCGGTGCGGGTCCCTGGAGGACCCTGTTGTGCCACCGACGAACGACGGGAGCCGGTTTTGCCGACTACCGGGAAAAATCTTCGCTCAGTTTTCCGGTGCCAGATCAAGGAGCCGTTTGGCCAGGTAGCGGCGCTCCACCTCGGAGGGAACCAGCTCCAGGGCCTGCTCGTAGGACGCACGGGCCTCGGCGTCGCGGCCATCACGGCGCAGCAGGTCCGCGCGGGTCGCCGGCAGCAGGTGGTAGCCCTCCAGGCTGCCGGACTCCGCCAGGGCGTCCACGATCGCCAGGCCGGCCGGGATACCGTCCGCCATGGCCACCGCCACGGCGCGGTTGAGCTCCACCACCGGTGACGACGTCAGCTTGCTCAGGTCCGCGTACAGCCCGGCGATCCGCGCCCAGTCGGTCGCCGCGGCGTCCGGCGCCGTCGCGTGGCAGGCCGCGATCGCCGCCTGCAGCTGGTAGGGGCCGGTCCGGCGCATCGCCCGGGCTTCGTCCAGGATCCGGACGCCCTCGTCGATCAGGGCGGCGTCCCACCGGGACCGGTCCTGGTGCTCCAGGGTGACGAGCTCGCCGTCGCGCAGCCGGGTGGCGCGTCTCGACTCGTGCAGCAGCATCAGGGCCAGCAGGCCGCGTGGTTCGGCCTCCGCGGGCATCAAGGTCGCCAGCACCCGGGCCAGGCGGATGGCCTCGACGGTCAGCGCCCGCTGGTCCGCCCCGCCGTAGCCCTCGTTGAAGATCAGGTACAGGACGGCCAGCACCGCCGCCAGGCGTTCCGGCAGCAGCTCCGCCGGTGGTACGCGGTAGGGGATGCCGGCGTCCTGGATCTTGCGCTTCGCCCGGCTCAGCCGCTGGCCCGTGGTGGTTTCGGCGGACAGCAGGGCCCGGGCGATCTCGGCGGTCGTGAGGCCGGCGAGCGTGCGCAGCGTGAGCGCCACCCGCGCGGGCAGCGGCAGCGCGGGATGACAGCAGGTGAAGATCAGCCGCAGCCGCTCGTCCGGGATGTCCTCCGAGCCGGCGCCGGCGGGGTCGTCGTGGACGGGCTGCCCCGCGGCCAGGTCCCGGAGCTTGGCCGCCCCGACCGCGTCACGGCGGATCCGGTCGGTCGCCCGGTTGCGGGCCGCGATGGTCAGCCACGCCCCCGGGTTGCGCGGGACGCCGTCGCGCGCCCACGTCGTGAGCGCGGCCGCGAACGCCTCCTGCGCGCTGTCTTCGGCCAGGTCCCAGTTGCCGGTGAAGCCGATCAGCGTCGCGACGACCTGGCCCCACTCCTCCCGGTAGGCCGTCTCGACCGCCGCGCGGACGTCCGCGCTCATTCCCAGACGGGGCGGACCTCGACGCAGCCCCGGTGCGCGTACGGATGGCCGGCGGCGATCGCGACCGCCTCGTCCAGGTTCGCGCAGTCGACGATGACGACGCCGCCCACGAAGTCCTTCGTCTCGGCGAACGGACCGTCCGAGATCAGGGTCTCGCCCTCCCGGACCCGGACGGTGGTCGCGCTCTCCACCGGGCGCAGCCGCGCCATGCCGCTGACCCGCCCCCGCCGGGCGAGGTCCGCCAGCCACGCCGTGTGGACGGGGTCGGCCGCGAGCTGCTCGTTCGTCGGTGCGTCGACCTCGTCGTCGCAGATCAGGAGGACGTACTTCATGACGTCATCCAAGCGCAGTCCCGGGGCTCCGACAGGACGAGGACCACCGTGCCGCTGGCGAACGCGCGGGTTTCGACCTTGCCGAACGCCCCGGTCACCCCTTCGCCGAAGAGCTGCCCGCCGGCGCCGCGCAGCACCGGGTGGATCCACAGCCGCAGCTCGTCGAGCAGCCCGTGCGCGATCAGCGTGCGGGCGACGGGACCGTAGCCGTACATCAGGATGTCCGCGCCCGGCGCCTGCTTCAGCTCCCGCACGGCCCCGGCCAGGTCGCCGGACAGCACGGTCGTGTTGTTCCACTCCGGCGAGGTCAGCGTGGACGAAGCGACGTACTTGGCCATCTTGTTCATGGTGTCGCTGAACTCGTCGCCGCCGCGGGCCGGCCAGGCTTCGGCGAACCCGTCGTAGGTGGCGCGGCCCATCAGCAGCGCGTCGCTCGCGCGCAGCTGGCCGAGGGCGAACGCGGCGGCGTCCTCGTCGAAGTAGTCCAGCGACCACAGGTGCGGGTCGGAGACGACGCCGTCGAGGGTCACGTAGGTCGAGTTGACGATCTTGCGCATCGGCTGCTCCCGGGGTTCGCTTGCTGTGCCCCGAGATTCGGCCGTTCCCCTTCCGGTGGGCTATCGGCGCGCTATCGGTGCCCGCTCGCGTGCTGGGCGACGTCGGCGAGGAGCCGCTCGGCCCGGCGGGTGTGCTCGGCGGCCGTCGCGGCGTCCTCGGCCAGCTCGCCGAGCCGCCGGTGGGCCCGGGCCTGCAGGTGCCGGTCGCCGGTCACCCCGGCCACGGTGACCGCCTCGGTGAACCGGGTGACGGCCGTGACGGCGTCTCCCGCCGCGACGGCGACGCGGCCCTGGCCGAACAGGGCGTACCCGACGCCGATCCGGTCCCCCAGACCGGAAGCGATCTCCAGGACCCGGTCCACCGCCACCCCCGCGGCGCCGACGTGCCCGGCGGCCAGCTCGACGTCGGCGCTGCGGTAGAGGATCTGCGCCTCGGTGCGCGACGCGCCCGCCTCCCGCGCGAGCCGCAGCGCTTCGGCCACCTGGCCGGCGGCGTCGCCGAGCGCGCGGTCGTCGAGGTCGAGGCGGGCGAGCTCGGACCGCGCGTGCGCTTCGCCGCTGCGGTCGCCGGCCGCGTGCAGGAGCGGCAGCGCCTCGGTCGCGCACGCGCGGGCCGCGGCGAGGTCGCCGTTCAGCCGCCGGACGGTGGCGAGCTGCCGCAGCGTCGCGCCCACGCCGTGGCCGATCCCGGCGGCGCGGAACCCGGCCAGCGCGGGTTCGAGGACCCGGGCCGCATCCTCGGGGCGGCCCTGGTGGACGAGCAGCGCACCCAGGGAATGGCGGGCCGCGGCGGCGCCGGCCGCGTCGCCCGCGCGGTCCGCCGCCGTGATCGCGAGCTGGGCGATCTCCCGCCAGTCGTCGAAGTAGCCGCGGATCTCGAACAGGGCCGCGGCCGTGACGGCCAGTTCCCAGCACAGGTCGTCCCACTCCGCGGCCGCCGCCTCCCGCACCGCCGCGACGAGCGCGAAGCGTTCTTCGTCGACCCACTGCAACGGCGCCCGGCGGACGACGGCCGTCGCCGAAGCCGGCGGCTCCCGGCGCGGCGCGCTCCCGCGCAGGTCGAGCCGGTCGCCGAACTCGGGACGCCGGGCCTGCTCGGCGAGGCCGAGCCAGCCCGCGCCGAGGCGGCGCAGGGCCGCCGCGTGCTCGGCGACGCCGTCCTCGGCGGAGGCGCGCTCGGTCGCGAAGACCCGCACGAGGTCGTGGAACCGCCAGCGCCGCGACAACGCCGAGGACGGCGCGCCGTCGGCGATCAGGTTGGCTTCGAGCAGCTCCGCGAGCGCGTCCTCGGCCGTGACGTGCGGGACGTCGAGCAGCGCGCCCGGCGCCCAGTGCGGCAGGTCGGGGTGCTGCGGGGTGGCCATCCGGCGGAACAGGGACCGGGCCGGCTCGCTCAAGCCGTGGTAGGACAACGCGATCGTCGACCGCAGCTGGACCCCGCGGAAGGACAGCTCGTCCAGCCGCCGCTTCTCGTCGGTCAGCCGGTCCAGCAGGTCGCCGAGCGCCCAGTGGTCGCGGGACGCGAGCTTCGCCCCGGCGATGCTCAACGCGAGCGGCAGCCGGTCGCACGCGGCGACCAGCGCCTCGGCCGCCTCCGGCTCGGCGGTCAGCCGGTCTTCGCCGACGAAGGTCGCGAGCAGCCGCAGCGCGACGTCGTCCTCGAGGACGTCGAGCTGGACGCCGGCCGCGCCGGGCAGGCCGGTGAGCCGCGCCCGTGACGTCGTGAGGACCGCGCAGCCGGCCGAACCGGGCAGCAGCGGCAGGACGTCCGCCTCCCGACGGACGCCGTCGAGCACCACGAGGACCCGCCGGCCGGCCAGCCGCGTGCGGTACAGCTCGGCGCGTTCGCGCGGGTCCCGGGGCAGCAGCTCCTCGGCCATGCCCAGGGCACGCAGGAAGCTGCCGAGCACCCGCGCCGACCAGGTCGTGCTGTCCTCGGCCGAGTCGTCGTGCAGGTCGGCGTAGAGCTGCCCGTCCGGGAAGTGCGCGGAGAGCTCGTGCGCGGCCCGCACCGCCAGCGCCGACTTGCCCACTCCCCCGGCACCGGAGATCCCGACGACCCGCACCGCGAACGGCGTCTGCGGGTCGGCGGGCCCGCACAGCCGCGCGCCGATGGCCCGCAGCGCGGCGTCGCGGCCGGTGAAGTTCGCGGCGGGCGCGGGCAGCTGGCGCGGCACCGGCGTCGCGACGACGGCCTGGACGGCGGGCTGCTCGCCGGCCAGGATCGCGGCCTGCAGCTCCCGCAGCTCGGGTCCCGGTTCGACGCCGAGCTCGTCGACCAGGACGTCCCGCGCCCGCCGGAACGCGGTCAGCGCCTCGGCCCGGCCGCCGCCGCGGTGCAGCGCCCGCATCAGCAGCAGGTGCAGGTTCTCCCGCAGCGGGTGCTCGTCGACCAGGGCGGTCAGTTCGGGCAGGACGTCGTCGCCGCGCTCGAGCCGGGCGCGGACGCGCTGCTCGACCAGGTCCAGCCGGCGTTCCGCGAGCCGGGTGGCCGCGCGGGTCAGGGCCTCGCTGTCCAGGCCGGCGAACGCGGGCCCGCGCCACAGCGCGAGCGCCGCTTCGCAGGCGTCGTCGTCCGTCCGCGCCCGCACGGCCAGCTCCGCGAAGCGGGTCAGGTCGAGGTCGTCGGCGGCGACGTCGAGCCGGTAGCCCGGGGCCCGGGTGGTGATCGTCGCGAACCCGCCCGCGTCCCGCAGCCGGCGGCGCAGCGCGGACACGCAGATCTGGACCTGCGAGCGGGCCGTCGCCGGCGGCTGCTCGCCCCAGAGCGCGTCGACCAGCCGGTCGGCCGCGACTTCGCGGTTGGCGTCGAGCGCGAGGACGGCCAGGACGACGGACTCCCGCGGGCTGCCCACCGGCGCGGCCGGGGACCCGAGTTCGGCGGGCCCGAGCAGGCGGAGTCGCGGCGGGGCGGTGGGCTCGGTCATCACCACCAGTGTCGTCCATAGCGGATCGATAGCGGCAGGATGGGCCACCCGGCGAAGGTGGTTCCCGTCACCGACGAACCCGAGGAGTGGTCCGCATGTCCGAAGTGGAAACGCCGCACGAGCTGGTGCTCACCGACACCTTCCCGGTGCCCCGCGACGAGGTGTGGGCGGCCTGGACCGACCCCGAGCGGTTCGCGAGCTGGTGGGTCGGCCCCGGCTTCCGCACCCACGACCTCGTCATGGAGGTCGAGCCGCGCGGCCGGTTCGCCGCGACGCAGTCGTCCGAAGCGGGCGACTTCGCGATGCCCTTCGCCGGGTTCTACGTCGACGTCGTCCCGAACGAGCGGCTGGTGTTCGGCCTGAGCGACAACCCGTCGCCCGACGAGCCGCAGCGCACGGAGATGACCGTGACGCTGACCGACGTCGACGGCGGCACCCGGCAGGAGTTCCGGCAGACCGGCGTGGTGACCGACGAGCACTTCGCGGCGCTGGAGGCCGGGACGCGGGTCTTCTTCACCCAGCTCGGCGCGCACCTGACCGGGCGGGGCTGAACCCGGTCTCACAGCCCGGCCAGCTCGCGCCGTTTGATCTTCCCCGACGGCGTCGCGGGCAGCCGGTCGACGAACCGGACCAGCCGCGGCCGCTTGTACGGCGCGAGGTGCGGGGTCGTGAACGCGATCAGCTCGTCGGCCGTGGCGGTCTCGCCGGGACGAAGCACGACGTACGCGCAGGCGAGCTCGCCCTTGACCGCGTCGGGCACCGGCCCGGCGGCGACCATCGCGACGGCCGGGTGCCCGGCGAGCACGCGCTCGATCTCGGCCGGGTAGACGTTGTAGCCGCCGGTGATGATCAGGTCCTTCTTGCGGTCGACGACGAACAGGTGCCCGGTGGGGTCCCGGTAGCCGAGGTCGCCGGTGCGCAGCCAGCCGTCCGCGCCGATCGTCTCGGCGGTGGCCCCGGGCCGGTCGTGGTAGCCGAGCATCACGACCGGGCCACGCACCATCAGCTCGCCGCGGACGCCGTCCGGGGCGTCGCGGGCCGGGTCGCCGAGATCGGCGACGCGGATCTGCACGCCGGGGTAGGCGACGCCGATGGAGCCGAGGACCTCGGGCGCGTGCGGGCTGTGCGTGGTGGCGTGCCCGGACAGCTCGGTCATCCCCCAGACCTGCAGCAGCGGCGCACCGCTGCGGTCCTGCCAGGCCCGCATGGTCGTGACGGCGATCGTCTGGCCGCCCACGGTGCTGCGGGTCAGCGACGAGAGGTCGGCGGTCGCGAGGGCCGGGTCGGCGAGCAGCATCGCGTACATCGCGGGCACGCCTTCGAACATCGTCGCGCGGTGCGCTTCGATCGCGGCGAAGACGTCCTCGGGCGAGAACCGCTCCCGCAGCACCACGGTCCCGCCGGCGCAGAACGTGCTGTGCACGGCGACGTTCCCGTAGACGTGCGGCAACGGCAGCGCGGTGACGACGACGTCGTCTTCGCGGCGGGCGTGCATCGTGGCGGTGAGCGCGCAGTTGACCAGGACGCCGTACTGGCTCTGCACCGCGCCCTTCGGGTGGCCGGTGGTGCCGGAGGTGTAGGCGATCGTGCACGGACCGGCACCGTCCACTTCGGCCGGTTCAAGAGGTTGTGCGTCCAGGAGGTCCGCGAACCCGACGGCGTCGCCGCCGTTGTCGAGGTCCACGACGAGCCGGACGCCTTCGACGCGCTCCTTGAGGGCGCTGGTCGTGATGACGGCCGCGGCTCGGCAGTCGCCGGTGACGTAGCGCAGTTCTTCGGCGGTGAGCAGGGCGTTGGCCGGGTTCACGATCGCGCCGGCCCGCAGGACGCCGTGGTAGGCGGCCAGCCATTCCCAGCGGTTCGGCGCGTACAGCGTGACGACGTCGCCGGGCGTGATCCCGCGGTCGCGCAGGCCGCCGGCCACCGCGGCCGCGGCCGTGTCCAGCTCGCGATAGGTCAGCGTGCGCGTTGCGGTGATCAGCGCGATCCGGCCGGGGTGGCGCCGCGCGGCTGTGCGAAGGATGTCGGCGGGGCCGGTCATGGGACGGATCCTAAGCCGGGCACCGGGGACGGGTCCCCGGCCTCGACCGGTACCGGCCGGTCTCGGGCGCGGGGGTCTATGCGGGACTCGGCAGGAGTGCCAGGCCGCCGAGCTCCCCGGAGGGGAGGATGACCATCCGCAGGCGTTGCGGGCTGGTGGCGAACGGGAGCGTGACGTCCGCGACGACGGCTCCGGACGCGGCTATCTCGTGGTGGGCGATCAGGATCTCCCCGGCCGGGCCGGCGGGCCGGATCTTGCTCGTCCAGACGCGTTCGAGTTGTTCAGGGGTGATCTTGGCGCGGGCCTGCGGGGCCAGCCGCGCGTGCACCTGAAGGTGTTGTCCGTCCAGGAAGGCGCGGGCGACCGCGTGGGCGTCGTCCCGCCAGGAGGGCCACGGTTGCGGCGTGCCGGCTTGCCGGGGATCCTCGCCGGCCAGCGCCAGCTGCGCGGCTTGCTTGAGGTGCGACGAGTAGGCCGGGCTGCCTTGGCTGCTGACGAGGATCGCGACGGCCCGTTCGCGCCCGTGATCGACGGCGACGCAGGCGCTGAACCCACCGGTGCCGCCGCTGTGCTCGCGCACGCCGCCCGGACGGACGATCCAGGCGAGGGCTTGTTCCGCGCCGTCGTCGACCCGCAGCACGGGGGTCTGGGCGAGCGTGATCGCCGTGCCCAGCGCCGTCTTCGGCGGGAACAGGCAGGCGCGGGCGTAGCGGGCCAGGTCCTCGATCGTCGCCTCGACCCCGCCGGCGCCGAGCGGATGGTCCCAGTGGAGCACCTCGCGGCCGTCGGCGTGGCCGGGCAGCAGGGTGCCCGCGCCGCATGACCCCACCCCGGAGTGGGTCATTCCCAGCGGGTCCAGCAGGCGCTCGGTGACCAGTGCCGGGTAGTCGTGCCCGCTCGCGCGGTGCAGGATCAGGCCGAGCAGCTGGTAGCCGAGGTTGGAGTAGCGCCAAGGGTTTCCGGGCGTCACCCTCGCCTGGCGCAAGCCCTCCTCGGCACGGTCGAAGCCGTAGCCGGCCCAGGGATTGCGTGGATCGCCCTGGCCGATCCGAAGGTTCGGCGCCGTCGAAGGCAGGCCGGAGGTGTGCGTGGCCAGCTGGCGGAGCGTGATCGCGCCGTTTTGACCGGCCGACAGCCACCGCCCGATCTCGTCGTCCAGCCGCAGGGTGCCGTCCCCGGCCAGCAACGCCAGCAGGGTCGCCGTCATGGTCTTGGTGACCGAACCGATCTCGAACCGCCGATCCGCGGCGGTGGTCGTCGGGGTGACCGCGGTGGCCGTCTCGGCGCGGTCGAGGGCGGCAGCCGCGAACACCACCCCTTCCGTGCCGGACGAGCCGCTGAGGGCCTCGGTCAGCGAGTGGGCCGCCTGGCGGGTCCAGGTCATGGTCGCTTCCTTCCGGTGATCGGTGGATCAGCGCACCGGCGCGGGGTGGTCCGGGTGGGACGCCACAGGCTCGGCGAGTGCCCGGTAGACGGAGGCGACCGAAGGGTGCCGTCCGGCGTTCTTGCCGGTCCTGATGGTCAGCTGCCGGGCGATGTCGGGAACGGACACGCCCTGGCCGTGCAGGCGGCGGGCGAGGGCGAGCATCTCCTCGTCCAGGGCCTTCGGCCGGCCGCTGCGATGTCCCTTGGCTGTGGCCGCTTGCTGGCCTTCCCGGGTTTTCTCCCGGACGTGGTCCCGGTCCAGGTGGGCCGCCGCCGCGAGGACGGCGAACAAGGTCTGGCCCGGCCCGTTCGGGTCGTGGATCCCGGCGAGCGGGCCGGTCAGCACTTCGAGCTCGAGGCCGGCGGCCTCGACCTCGGCGGACACGGTGATCAGCTCGGCGGTGGTGCGCGCGAGCCGCTTCAGTTCGTGCACGGTCAGGATCACGGTCCGGCCGGGCGCCGCTCGGGTGCTCCCGATGGCCAGGGCCTTCTCCAGTTCGGCGCGTGTCTTGATTCGGGCGCCGACCTGCTCGGCGAAGACGTGGTCGCACCGCGCGGTTGTGAGAGCGCCGAGTTGGCGGTCCAGGTCCGGTGACGCGGGCGAACAGCAGGCGTACCCGATGCGGATCGGCGTGCCTGCTTCGCCTGTTGTTCGAGCGGGGCCGCCTTGCCAAGGACGCCCCGGCCCGCGGTCGTCCGGGACGTCGACCTCGTGCGCGTCACGCAGCGCGGGAATGAGGAGAAACCGCGGCGTGTGGTACTTGAGCGCGGTGGTGCCGCTGCGGTTACGGCACGGGCTGCCGGCCGGGACGCCGCAGGTGGGGCAGTCGAGTTGCTCCGCTGCCGAGGCGGCTTGGTCCGGGGTCAGATCCACACCGCAGACTCTCGCAAAACTGTCTATCAAAAGTCAAGACGCCGGCCAGTGACTCCCGGGTCAGGGCAGCACGTGGTAGGTCAGGTGCATGACCGAGTCGGCTGCTCGCGACTCCACCTGCCGCAGATTCATCGGCGGGACGCCGTCGAACAGCCGCGTCCCGGCACCGAGCGTGAGCGGCACGATGTGCAGCCGCAGCTCGTCGATCAGGCCGGCGGCGAGGTACTGGTTGACGGTGGTCGCGCCGCCGTGGATGGAGATGGCGCCGTCCCCGACCGCTTCGCGGGCGCGTTTCAGCGCGGCTTCGATTCCGTCGGTGACGAAGTGGAACGTGGTGCCGCCGTCCATCGGCTGCGGATCGCGCGCGTGGTGGGTGAGCACGAAGACCGGGCCGTGGTACGGCGGGTTGTCGCCCCACCAGCCGTTCCACTGCCGGTCCCACTCGCCACGGACGGGGCCGAACATGTTGCGCCCCATGATGAACGCCTTGGCCGCGGTCCCCCGGTCGAGCTCGACCCGGTTCTCCTCGGCGGCGGCGTACCAGGCGTGCAGCTTGTCACCCCAGCCGTCTCCGCCGTCGTCGCCGAACGGCCGTTGCTCGCTCTGGTTGAGCCCCGCCGAGTAGCCGTCGAGCGAGATCGTCAGATCGCAGGTCACCCTGCCCAGCCGCGTGGTCATGTGCGTTGCCCTCCTCGTGGCGACCTGCTGTCACGTGCCAGCATGGAGATGACGACGCATGACATCCAATGCCAATTCCGCCCGGAATACATCGATATCCTTGATCCATGCTCACCCTGCTCCAGCTCAAGGTTCTGGCCGCGGTGGCCCGGCACGGCTCGGTCACCGAAGCAGCGGTGGAGTTGCACTACTCCCAGCCGTCGGTGAGCCACCACCTGGCCCGCCTGGAAGCGGCCACCGGCGTCAAGCTCGTTCAGCGGATCGGCCGCGGGATCCGGCTGACACCCGAAGGGCAGCTGCTGGCCGGCCGGGCCGCCGAGATCCTGGGCCGGGTCGACGCGGCGGCCGGCGAGCTGGCCGCCCAGGTCGGCCTGCAGGCCGGGCGGGTCCGGCTGGCCGCCAACGCGTCCACGCTGAGCACCATCGTGCCCACGGCGGCCGCCGCGCTGGCCCAGGCCCACCCGGGACTCCAGCTGAGCGTGTTCGACCGCCACCCCGTCGAGGCGCTCCACATGCTGCGCCACGGCGAGGTCGACGTCGCCCTCGTCTACCGCTACGCCGACGCCCCCGTCGAGGAGGAGGGCTTCCGCCTCGAGCACCTCGGCGACGACCCGATCCACCTCATCAGCCGGCAACCCGGCGACAGCCTCGCCAACCACCGCAACTCCGCTTGGATCGGCGGTTGCGACCGGTGCCAGGACGAGCTGAACGCCGTGTGCCGGCAGGAGAACTTCACGCCCCGCATCGCCTCGCACAGCGACGACATGGTCGTCGTGCAGTCCCTCGTCGCCGCCGGCATCGGCGTCGCCACCCTGCCCGGCCTCGCGCTCGAAGCCCACCGCCGACCCGACATCCACACGACCGAACTCACCGGCCACCACCGCCGGCTCCACGCCGCCACCTACGGCGACCCACCCGACCCACCCGCGGTGACCGCCGTACTGGCCGCCCTTGCCGACGCAACCGGGTCCCGCCGGAACAAGAGGTGATCAGCTTCGAGCGCGGCCGCCGAGCTATGCATCGTGAAGCTCGCCCGGATAGGGAATCTTGATACCGGTCCAGAGCGGTAACAGGTTGCCTCGACGCACAACTGTCCCCTCGTCGCTGACTGTCGTCGTGTAATGCTGGCCGCTCTGGTCCGTGTAGGCGATCCCGAAGCTGGTCACGCCGGGCGCCATCCTGGTTCGGTAGACCGGCGGAATCCGCTCCGCTCCGCCGACCGGAATGGGCTGCAGGTGAACGGGATGAAACCAGCTCCCACCGACGTCCGCATCGGCGGACAGCGGAATCCGCTGCTCATCACCGTCAGACCGCCAGCTCGCCAAGAACACGTTCAACGCCGGTCCCCAGCCGACGTTCGTCACCCGGATTCCGCCGTCCGGCTCTCCGAAGGACACGAGAACGGGCATCCGCTGCTGCCGCGCACGCTCGTCTTCGGCGCGTCGGGCCGTCCGGAACAAGGCCACGTTGACCACGACGGCAACCAAAGCGATCACGGCGCTCGCGACCGCGGAGAGCGAAGACCAAGCCATCACCGTTACTCCCGTCAGTCGACTAATTCATCCAAGGCCGCCCACCAGCAGGACGCGCAGACCGTGAGCGTGGTCCAAAGCGTTGCTGACCAGTTCTGTCGCCAGCAGCAACGCGTCCTCGACACAGTCGCTCGCCGCGCCGCGCAACACAACGCCACGGCCCGCGGCGCCCTCCACGTTCGCGCCGGATTCAAACCTCAAGGCGGCGAGAGTTTCCCCACGTCGCTTGCCCCGTGACGTTCTTCGGTTGGCCGGGTCCATTCGGTGTCCAGGTAAGCGGGAGCCTCCCGCCAAGCCAGCCCCGAAGGAGTCCCCATGACCAACCCGGCCACCACCACCAGCAACGCCGCGAAGACCCCGGCCCACTCCGACGCCACCGTCGTCGAGCGCGAGACCGGCGCTCTCTCCTCCGCGCACGGCGTCACGACCATCTCCGACGTCGTCGTCCAGAAGGTCGCCGGCCTTGCCACCCGCGAGATCGCCGGGGTGTACGCCCTCGGCGGGAACGCCTCGCGGGCCTTCAACGCCCTGCGCGAGCGCATTCCCGGCGCGACCGCCTCCTCCAGCCAGGGCGTGGCCGTCGAGGTCGGCGAGCGCCAGGCCGCCATCGACCTCCAGATCCTCGTCGAGTACGGCGTCTCCATCGCCGACCTGGCCCGTTCCGTGCGACGCAACGTCATCAACGCGGTCCAGACGATGACCGGGCTCGAGGTCGTCGAGGTCAACCTCACCGTCTCCGACGTCCACCTCCCCGGCGACGACGAGGGCGACGACACCGCCACCGTCACCGGCCGCGTCCTGTGACCCCCGGCGTCGAGATCGACGCCGCCGTCCTCGCCACGCTGGTGACGGCGCTCCCCCAGGTCGCCGCCCTGCACGACGGCCACTTCGGGGAGATCGCGACGCTGCTGCCCGGACGCCGGGTCCCCGGCGTCCGGATCCGGCCCGGGGAGATCACCATCGGCGTCACCGGCCGCTACCCGGCCACCGTCGCCGAGATCGACGCCGCGGTCCGCGTCGCGATCGGGCCGGCCGACCGGCCGGTGCACGTCCACGTCGGCGACATCGCCGCCCCCACCGCGACCCTCGTGGCCGCCGTCGTTCAGGAGTTCCCGTGAACCACACCCACCTCGGCCTGCTGACCGGCCTCGTCCTGGGCCTGGCCGCCGCGTTCGGCGGCTTCTGGGCCTTCCTCCTCGTGCTGGTGCTCGGCGGCCTCGGCCTGCTGGTCGGCCGGTTCCTCGACGGCAAGCTCGACATCGCCGCGCTGTCCGGCCGGGATCGGGGCTGAGCAGGCCATGACCGCCACGACCGAGCGCATCGCCGCGGACGACCGCGGCACGCTGACCATCGCGGATTCGGCCGTCGAGCGGATCGCCGCCCACGCCGTCACCGAGGTCGACGGCGTGGGCGGGGCCGCCACCCGTGTCCTGGGGGTGGCGGTCGGCGGCGAGACCCTCGACCGCAGCGCCAAGGTCACCGCGACGGTCACCGGCGGCACCGCCACCCTCGCGGTCCGGCTCTCGGTCGGCTACCCGCAGTCGGTCCGCAAGACCACCGAGACCACGCGCGACCACCTCACCCGCCGGGTCGGGGACCTGACCGGCCTGAGCGTCGAGCGGGTCGACATCACCGTGACCGCCCTGCACACCGAGACCGCCGAAACCCGGAGAGTCCTGTGAAACGCCGTCCCCGCCGCAGCACCCCCGCCGCACTCGTCGCGGTGGTCCTGCTCGCCGGGTGCGTGCTGGCCGCCGTCGTCGCGATCCAGACGATCTTCGGCCAGGCGCCCTGGATCAGCTACTCCGGCATCGCCGACCGGCTGCACGCCACCCACTGGAACGACCTCGTCCCGGTGCTCGCCGGCGTGGCGGCCGGCGTGCTCGGGCTCGTGCTGCTCGCGGCGGCGTTCCTGCCCGGCAAGCTCGTCGTCCTCCCGCTGCAGGGCGAGACCGATTCGGGTGCTTCCCGGCGCAGCTACCGCTCCACGCTGCGGGCCGCGGCGTCCGATGTGGACGGTGTGGCCGCCGCGACGCTGAAGGTGAAGCGCCGCAAGGTCATCGCCCGGGTCCGCACGGCGCGGACGAACGTCGAAGGACTGCCCGAGGCCGTGCGCACCGCGATCGAACGGCGGCTCGCCCAGATCGCCCCCGCCACCACGCCCGCCGTCAAGGTCCGGGTCACCTCCACCAGGAGCACGTCATGAGCCTCAACCGCCCGGCCCGGCTCAACCGCACGCTGCTCGCGCTGTTCGGCCTGGTTCTGCTGGCCGCCGGCGGGTTCGCCGTCGCCACCCACTTCGGGAAGCTGACGCTCCTCTCGCCGGACTCCGCGCTCACGCCCGGCACGTCCGCACCCCCGGCCTGGGTCTGGTACGTCGTCGCGGCGGCCGCGATCGTCGTCGGCCTGCTCCTGCTGCGCTGGCTGGCCGCGCAGCTCGCGCGGAAACCGAAAACCCACACCTGGCGCTTCGAGACCGACCCGGACCGCGGCCGGACCGAACTGGCCGCCGCGACCGCGGCCGCGCCGTTCCTCGCCGAGGTAGAGACCTATCCCGGCGTCCATGCCGCACACGCGACGCTCGCCGGCACCCACGACGACCCTGCGCTGGCGCTGGTGCTGAGCGTCGAGCAGGACGGCGACCCGAGCGCCCTCCGCGACCGGCTCGAAACCGAGGGCCTGCCGCGCCTGCGCCAAGCCCTCGACCTCGACGTCCTCCCGGTCACCATCGAATTCCGCTTCACCACCAAGACCGGCGCCCGCACGCGTTAGCCGTCACGGTGCCGGGCCACCTGGCACTCATGCCTTGTCGAGGCGGGGGTAGAGCACCTCCTCGACCAGCAGCAGGAGCGCCGCGGCGACCGGGATGGAGACCAGCGCCCCGATGATGCCCAGCAGGGCGCCGCCGATCAGCACCGCGACGACGGTGACCAGAGCGGGTACCTTGAGCGCGTTGCCGATGATCTTCGGCACCAGCAGGTAGTCCTCCACCAGCCGGTAGACGAGAGCGAAACCCACGGTCGCGAGAAAGACCGGCAGCGACACCGTGAGCGCCACCAGGCAGATCAGCACCCCGCCGATGATCGACCCCACCACCGGGATCAGATCCAGCACCGCGACGGCGATGGCCAGCAGCGCCGCGTACGGCACCCCGAAGATCAGCAGCCAGATCAGCGTGAGCACCCCGGCGATCACCGAGACCGCCAGGTTGCCCAGGACGTAGCCACCGACCTTGGCGAAGATGTCGTCGCCGATGAGGATCGCCCGCGGCCGGCGGGAATGCGGGATCAGCCGGTACATCGTGGAGCGGATGCGAGGCAGGTCGAAGACGAAGTAGATGGTCAGCACGACCACGACGAGGCTGTCGGTCAGGACGCCGAAGACGGCCTTGCCCGCGCCCAGCACGCCGCTGGTCAGGCCGCCGCCCGAGGAGAGCGCCGACCCGATCGCCTGCTGCAGGTGGAACCGCTCGTTGAGCCGGCCGAGGAAGGTGTTGTGGTCCTGGGCCTCGCGCAGGTACTCCGGGGCCTGGTCGACCAGGGCGGTGGCCTGTTCGACGATGACGGGGATCGCCGCGGCGAGGAACCCGCCGATCGCGGCGAATGCGACGACGAACACCGCGGTGACGGCCAGCCAGCGCGGGAAGCGGTGGATGACCAGCCACGACACCACGGGCTCCATGCCGATGGCGAGGAACAGGGCCAGCCCGACCAGGACGAGGATCTGCTCGGCGCCGGCGAGGAGCTGGATCAGGCCGTAGGTCACGGCGACGCCGGCCGCGGCGGCCATGCCGATGAAGAACGGCGACCGACGGTCGAGCCGCTTGCCGACCTGGCCCAGGGGCTGATCCGGGGTGCTGATCTGGGCGGCTTCGGCTTCGGCCTCGGCGACCGTGCCTTCTTCGTCTTCGCTGTGGGGCTGCCCGACCAGCGGGTGGTGGCCTTCGGCAGCGGGGTCGGCGGGGGACGTCAAGGGGCACCGCACTTGTCTCGCACCGGACGGTGCGCGGAGGAAGGCCGGCTCGATCGTGGGGACCGATCTGCGCGCTGATGATCGGCTGTGGGCTCAACCTCGGGCAGCGTAGCGATCACCGGCCGGACGTGGACCCGGCGGCCTGCGGCCGTTACGAGGATGGCATCCGCGATCGCCGGTGATCGATCGAGCGGGCTGCGAGCGGCGCAGGCCTGCGGTGCGGGTCCGAGGAGTGAGCACGACCACGAAACCGCGGCGGCGTCACGGAGAGGGGTGTCGCGACAGCCGGGATCACGACACCCCCTCTCGGGTTGGGCGACGGCGCACGCCACCGGAACGGAGAACCAGTCACGCGTCCGATGTGCCGTAGGGCCGTTGTGCGGCACCTTTGAAACCGTCCGCGTTTTCCCCGGGACCCGGGCCGATTTCCTCACCGCTGCGGCGTTTGCTGTCGCTACCACTCAACGGAGCTTCCGGCTCCATGTCGGTCGAGGACAACGTGCCATCCGGCGAGTGGTCCACCGGCGCACCGGTCGCCGGCTCACCGGGGTGGTTCTCGAAGGCCTTGTCGGTGGCGGGCGTTCTGTCGCCGCTCCCGAGGTCCGGGGACCAGCCATGGTTGTCCTCGTCGTCGAATCGGCTCACTGCGTGCTGTCGTTCGTTCTCCTCGGCCATGTGCGGCCTCCTCCGGGATTCGCCCAGGTCAACCCTGCGGCGTCCTTCGCGCCTACCCGGTCCGAGGACCGTCAAACCTCGACCCCGCCCGCCCGGGGAACAAGCCGGGGCCGTCGCCGTGCCGAACCACCTGGTGGCCGTGACGGTCCCTCTGGCGCCACCCGCGCCTGGGACGTTCAGCCATCCCGACGGGAGAACCCATGCCCACTTCAGCACCCGGCAGCCGGATCGTCGCCTGCGGACACCACCAGCCCGCCCGGCGCGTCTCGAACGACGAACTGAGTACTTCCCTCGGCACCACCGACACCTGGATCAGGGACCGCATCGGCGTCCGGAGCCGGCGGCTGGCCGCACCCGGGGAGTCGGTCGCCGACATGGCCACCGCGGCGGCCGCCGACGCCCTTCGGCACTCCGGCCGGTCCGCCGCCGAGGTCGACCTCGTCATCGTCGCGACCTGCACCTCCTTCGACCGGATGCCCAGCGTCGCCGCCCAGGTCGCCGACCGGCTCGGGATCCCCGCACCCGCGACCTTCGACCTCAACGCCGCGTGCTCCGGATTCCCCTACGCCCTGGCCAACGCCGACCACGCCATCCGCGCCGGCGCGAACCACCGCGCACTCGTGGTCGGCGTCGACAAGATGAGCGACTTCCTCGACTGGACCGACCGCTCCACCTGCGTCATCTTCGGCGACGGAGCCGGCGCCGCGATCGTCGAAGCAGCCGACGCACCCGGCGGGATCGGGCCGGTCGTCTGGGGATCCAACCCCGCCAAGAGCTCCAGCATCACCCTGCGAACGCCGGGCCCGCACGGCCTGCCCGCGACGTTCCGCCAAGACGGCCAAGCGGTCTTCCGCTGGGCGACCACCGAACTCGCCCCGATCGCCCGGACGGTCTGCGCCCGCGCCGGCGTCGACCCACGCGACCTCGGCGGCATCGTGACGCACCAGGCCAACGTCCGGATCATCACCGCGCTCGCCCGCAAGATCGGCGCCCCGGACGCCGTCATCGCCACCGACCTCACCGAATCGGGCAACACCTCCGCCGCCGGCATCCCCCTGGCCCTGTCCAAACTCGTCGGCCAACGCGCGATCCCCCAGGGCGCACCGGTGCTGCTCTTCGGCTTCGGTGCCGGGCTGACCTACGCCGGGCAAGTCGTCACCTGCCCGTGACCGGCCCGCGCCCATCCGGAGGCCGCGCTGCGCCGAACCCCTGGGCAGGTGTCGAGGGAAGGCCGATCTCTGTGATGGATTTCGACGAGGAGCTGGCGCAGCTCACCCGCAAGCTCGCCGACGCGGCCGAAATGACGGTGGCGTTGCACGACCTGCCGGACCTGCGCCGGGTCCGGTCGTCCGTCGCCGAGGCGCTGGCCTTCGGTGACTGTCCCGGCGATCGCTTCGGTGGCGTCCTGCTCGTGATCGACGAACTGGTCGGCAACGCCTACCAGCACGCCACCGCGGTCCGGGAACTGCGCGTCACCCGCACGGCCGGCAACCTCCTGGTCGAAGTCAGCGACCACGATCCGGACGTCACGTCGCTGCACGAGAGCCGACCGGAATCCACCCGCTACGGCCTCCGGCTGGTCGACCAGTTGTCCCTCGACTGGGGCGTTCGCGCCGACGACGCGGGCAAGGTGGTCTGGGCCCTCGTGCCGATCACGGTCTTCCCCGCGGCTTGTTGACACCCGGCGAGGGAATCGTCGCCATCGCGGGAGGGGCCGGTCGCCGCCACGACCCTGGAGTGATCCGGCGGTGGCGACGACCGGCGGGACGCCGCCGCTGAGGGCGTCCCCCGGCGGCGGACCTCCTGTGATCCGTCGCCGGATCACGGTCGCTGTCCGAGCCGGAATTCCTTCTCGGACAGCAAAGGGCGGCCGCCCCGGCTCCAGGAGGTCGTGGAGCCGGGGCGGCCGCATGGTGCCAGGCCACCCGTCGGCAGCTCAGGCGTTCGTCTTACTTGTTGGTGCCGGGGGTCAGCACCTTGTCGATCACGAAGACGGTGGCGTTCTTGGTGGGGATGTTGCCGCACAGGATCTTCGCGCCGTTGACGGTCATGTTGTCACCGGTGCCCTCGATCTTCAGCGGCCCACCGGCGGTGTTCAGCGACTCCAGCGAACCGGCGGCGGCGAGGCCCTTGGCGTCGTAACGCTTGCCGACGACGTGGTACTGCAGGATCGGCGCCAGCTCGGCCGGCTTGCCCGCCAGCTCGTTGAACTTCGCGTCACCCAGCGCCGCGAAAGCCGGGTCGGCCGGCGCGAACACCGTGATCGCCTGCTGCGAGTTGAGCGTGTCCACCAGGTTGGTGGCCTTGACCGCGGCGACCAGCTTGGTCAGCAGCGGGTTGGTCGAGGCGGCCGAGGCGACGGGCTGCGGGCCCATCGAGTCCAGCGAACCCGGCGAAGAACCCTGCGGCAGCTGCGAGCAGGCCGGGCCGAAGACGTCGGCGTTGGTGGTGACACCGTTGGAGGCAGCCGAGTCGGCGCTGGAGGACGGGGCGGCCATCGAGGACGACGGCGCCGGGGCGCTCGAGCTGGCGGACGAGCCGGTGTCGCTGCTGCCACACGCGGTCAGGGTGAGGGCGGCGGCCGCGGTCAGGCCGATACCGGCAATACGAAGCTTGTTCACGAAGTCACTCCAGTGAAATACGGCTTGAGCTCTCGGCGGGAATCCGCGGAACTCTTCTTCGGGGACCATTCGGCGCCGTCGGGCGACCGGATGGGTGGTTCACCACACTGTTTTTCGGACCCTCGAGAGCCGCAGCCGAGCCTGCTCCCAAGGGAACGGGCTCGGCGAAGTGCTTCTCGAGGTGACCATGACCAGAATTCGGGGGCGACGGCCTGCCGGATTGGTCATTCGCCGTCCCTGGTCACACTTCACCCGTTCCGGTGAACGCAGATCGGGTCGTAGAGCGCGGCGAAGGCCGTTCAGGTCTGCGCTCCCGCGCCCACTCGAACGGGTCACGCGGGAGGCCTGCGCGAGATCTGGCGCAAAGCGACCGCGAAGACGGCGTTGTCCACAGAGGACAATGCGAGGTGGTTCGCCGGTTTCCGCTACATGTTCTGGGCCCCCGCCTGGATCGCCTCCCGGATCCTGGCGTAGGTGCCGCAGCGGCAGATGTTGCGGATCTCGTCCAGGTCGGCGTCGGTGATCGCGTGGCCTGCGGCGGTCGCCTGCTTGACCTTCGCGACCGCGGCCATGATCTGGCCCGGCTGGCAGTAGCCGCACTGGGCGACGTCCAGTTGCAGCCACGCCTCCTGCATCGGGTGCAGGTCCTTCCCGACGGTCGCGGGCAGGCCTTCGATCGTGGTGATCTCGTCGGTGTCCTTGATGTCGGCGACCCGCACCGAGCACGGGTTGAACGCCTTCCCGTTGATGTGGCTGGTGCACGCCTTGCAGACGTCGAGCCCGCAGCCGTACTTCGGGCCGGTGATCCCGAGCAGGTCACGGAGAACCCAGAGGAGCCGGAGGTCGTCGTCGGCGTCGACGGTGACCTGCCGGCCGTTGACCTTGAACGTGTGTTGCGGCACGGCTGGCTCCTAGAAGGCGTGGTCGAGGCCGTCGGTGGGCGACGGCGGCGTGGACGGCTGCAGCGGCAACGGCTCGAAGCTGAGCGTGCCGTGGTTGATCGGGAACGACGTCGGCATCTTGCCCACCGCCCGGGCGTAGGCGCACGCGACCGCGGCGAACGACGGCGCGACCGCGAGCTCGCCCGCACCGCTCGGGCTGGCCGAGGTGTTCGGCATGACGACGACCTGCGTCTCGGGCGGGGTGTTCCACTCCCGGGTGTAGAAGTAGTTGTCCCAGCTGCCTTCCAGCGGGATGCCGTCCTTGATGTGCACGCTCGAGGTCAGGCACATCGCGATGCCGTCGTTGAGCCCGCCGATCATCTGCGCTTCCAGGCCACGCGGGTTGATCGCGAACCCGGGATCGACCACGACGAGCGCCTTCGTCACCCGCGGGCCGGTGACGGCGTCCGGGATCTTGCGGTTGACGGTCTCGGGCCGGCAGTCGATCTCGACCAGCACGGCGATCGCGCCGCGGTACTCGGCGTGCAGCGCGATGCCTTGGGCGGTACCGGCCGGCATCGCCCGGCCCCAGTTGCCGACCTGCGCCGCCTTGTCGAGCACCGCGCGCAACCGGGTGTCCTTGAGGAACTCCCGGCGGAACGCGACCGGGTCCTTGCCGAACTTCTTCGCCAGCTGGTCGACGACGAGTTCCTCGGCGGTGACGACGTTGGGCGAGTAGATGTTGCGCATGCTGCCGGTGTTGAACTTCAGCGGGATCTCGTTGAGCAGCTGGGTGGTCACGCCGAAGTTGTAGGGCGAGGACTGGCTCAGCAGGAAGATCGACTCGGCGAAGCTCAGGTTCCCGGCGATCGGCAGCCGCGACGCGAACGCCGTCAGCATCTCCCCCAGCCCGTGGCTGAACTCGGTCTGCACGCTGGTGTGCCGCTGCTCGAAGCTGATCACGTTGCCCAGCAGGTAGGTCGCCCGCACCCGCGACACGCACATCGGGTGGATGCGGCCCTGCCGGAAGTCGTCGGTGCGCGACCACATCAGCTTGACCGGCTTGCCCATCTTCTGCGACGCCTCGGCCGCTTCGGCGGCGGCGTCGTGGAACAGGTGCCGGCCGAACGAGCCGCCGCCCTGGGTGACGTGCACCTTCACCGCGTCCTGGGGCAGGCCCAGCTGCTTGGCGATGTCCTCCTGCGCGACGATCGGCACCTTGAGGCACGACCAGATCTCCGCACGGTCCGGCCGGACGTCGGCGATCGCGGCGCCGGTCTCCAGCGGGCTGTTGCTGGCGGCGGCGAAGGTGAATTCCGCGTCGACGTACTGGTCGAGCAGGCCGGGCACGGCCATCGGCAGCTGCGCGGCCTTCAGCTTCTTGAGCACCGTCGCGTCGGACTCACCGTCCACTGTGCCCGGTCCCCAGGTGACCTTCAGCGCGCGGATCGCGTCGATGCACTGGCCGAACGTGCGGCCGCGCACCGCGACCCCGTGCGCGATCGCGGCGACGTCGGTGATCCCCGGCATCGCCTTGACCTCGGCCGCATTGAGGATCGACCGCGGCGTCCCGTTGATCGTCGGCGGCCGGGCGACCATCGTCGGCAGCGCGTCCGGGACGGTGATGTCAAGGGTGAACTGCTTGGTGCCGGTGACCGAGGCGTGGGCGTCGAGCCGGTTCTGCGGCGTGCCCAGGACCTTGAACTCGGAACGCGCCTTGAGCGTGGCGACGACGCTGATCGTCGTGGCCGAGGCCGCGGCCTTGGACAGGGAGCCGTAACTCGCCTGCCGGCCGCTGGAGTGCCGGACCGTCCCCGCGGACGTCGTCAGCTGCGACACCGGGACGCCCCACTGCGCGGCGGCCGCGGCGAGCAGCCGCTGCCGGGCGATCGCCGCGGCGGTGCGGACCGGGGTGTAGATGCTGCGCATCGAGTTCGAGCCACCGGTGAGCTGGTTCATCAGCAGCTCGGGCCGGGCGTCGGCGAGGGTGACGTCGATCCGGTCCAGCGGCAGGTCGAGTTCCTCGGCGATCATCATCGCGACCGCGGTGGTCATCCCCTGGCCGACCTCGGCCCGAGGGACGGCGAAGGACGCGCGCCCGTCGGTGCCGACACCGACGGTGATCAGGCCCGAGGTGGGCAGGGCGGCGACGTTCTGCAGGTCGCCCAGGTCGAAGATGTCCTCGGGCTGCGGCAGCGACGGGATCGACGCCTCGGCCTGCCCCGGCGCGAGTTCGGCGACGCCGATTTGGGCGGCGACGGCGAGCGTCGGCGCGGCGAGCACGAAGCCGAGGAAGCGGCGGCGGCCGAGGGTGCGCGGTTCGGGTGGCTGCTCGGCGGGGACGTGGTGGGCCATGAGCGGCTGGTTCCTCTCGAACGACGGTGTCGGAGAAGTGCGGGGCTGGGACGCCGCCGAGCCGGAGTGTTGCATGGATCACGCCGCCGAAAGAATGCCCTGACTGCCTACGTTTGGCCTAGTGCCGTTGTGCACGGTGCACAGCCGGTGCTCGTCAGGGCACGCGCGGTGGCGGGAGGAACGGCAGGGCGCGCACGATCAGCGCCAGCTCCAGGGGCAGTTCCCCGCCGGTGAGGCGCTGCTCGATCAGCCCTTCGATCCGGTGGATCCGGTTGAGCACCGTGTTGCGGTGACAGTGCAGCGCCTGCCCCGAGCGCGTCGCCGAGCCGCCGGTGCCCACCCAGGTCGCGAGGGTCTCCAGCAGGAGACCGCGTTCGTCGCCGCCTAGGTCCAGCAGGCTGCGCAACCGGGTCTGCAGCAGCGAATCGGTCAATTCCGGCGAGCTGAGCAGCAACGCCTCGGGAAGCCGTTCGGCCAGGCACACGACGCCGGTCCGCCCCGGCGGCACGGTCCGCATGGCCAGGACCGCTTGGCGGTAAGCGGTGTGCACGGCGGCGAGACCGTCGACGAGCAGCGAGACCCCGGCCGCGGTGGCCAGCACGGACCCGACGGCCATCGTGGCCTTCACGACGTCGCGGCCGGGCAGCGAAACCACGCCGACGAGCACGTCGGCGCGCAGCTGCCAGGCCGACGCCGAGCCGAGCTTCTCGAGCTCGGCGCCCAGCGGTTCGACGCAGTCGCCGCCACCGGGTCCCGCCGCCGCGACGACGACGTAAGGGCCGGAGATCGGCAGGCGGAGGGTGCGGCCGGCCTCGTAGGCGAACCCGGCGTCGGCGGCCCGGCCCTGCAGCAGCCCTTCCCACAGCGACGCGCGCCGCTGCTCGTCGGCGCGCACCAGGCTGCGCTCGGCGGCGTGGTAGGCCTGCGCGACCTGGGCGGAGATCGCGTCGACGACCTCCCACACCCGGGTCGCGAGGTCCAGCATCGCCTCGTTGTTCACGTCCCCGGTGGCCCGGGCCTGCTCGGTCAGGGCCTGCCAGACCAGGCGCCCGCCCAGGCGGAAGGAGCGCAGCACGTCGTCGAGCGGCAGCTGCTGCTCGGCGCGGCGTCGCCCGGTCGCGCGGGCCGCGTCGTAGAAGTCCCCGTCGTCGCCGGGATGGCCGATGAGCTGGAGCACGCGCCGGAGGTTGTCGTGGCACGAGTGCCACAGATCGTCCCGCGGCACGACGTCGACCAGGCGGTAGCCGGGATTCTGGTCACCGATCACCGAGACCAGGACGTCGGTCAGCCGGTCGAGCCCGGCCAGCACGCTGGCCGCGAGCGACCGCGCCGTGTCGCCGCTGTCCACCCGTCCGTCCGCCATCCGCACCCACCGTCGTCGCCCCGCACCGGGGATTCGGAGCCGATGGCCGGTGCGGATCGGTCCCGGATCACCCGAGTCGGTGATCGACTCTACGTCCGCCGGGGCTCCGGCGCGTCAGCCGTCGGACTCCGCGGACGGGAGGTAGGCGCCCGGCACCTGGTCCGGGGCGACCACCTGGTTCTCCCCCGGGTAGGGCTGCTGCCAGCCGTGCGTCTGGTACCACGTGAAGTGGTTCATCTGCGCGGGGTTGGCGTAGTCGGCGACCGCGTTCGGGCCGGTCAGCCGCTGGTGGGTCGTCCACTCCTGCCACTGCGCCGCCACCTGCCGCTTGTCCGCCGGCACCGCCGACGACGGCACCGGCGCGGCGGCCGGGTCCGGCGGTGCGGGGGTGTCCGCGCCGCAGGACGGCTGGGTCGCCAGGCCGTCCGTCAGCGAGGTGCGGTTCGGCAGCGCGGCGAACGGCGTGTAGTCCGGCTTCTGCGTGAACGCCGCGCTCATCGGCGTCGCCGCGCTGTCCTTCTGGTTCATCGGCTTGACCCCGAGGATCTGCTCGATCGTCCGGATCATCGTGATCTGCGAGTAGTAGTGGTTGTCGACGACGCCGTGCTGGGCGTACGGGCTGATGATCTGCACCGGGGCCCGGTGGCCGTCGACGTGGTCGAGCCCGGCCTGGGAGTCGTCCTCGACTACGAAGATCGCCGAGTCCTTCCAGTACGGGCTGTGCGAGATCGTGTCGACGATCTTGCCGACCGCGAGGTCGTTGTCGGCGACCTGGGCGGCCGCGTTCGGCGGGCCGCCGGTGTGGTCGCTCGACAGCCAGAACATGTTCAGGTTGGCCGGCCCGTTCTTCTCGAAGTCGTCCTTCCAGATCTGGTACCGGTAGACGTCCGGCACCGCGGTGTCGAACTTCGGGAACGCGGGCACCGAGACGTTGTTCAGCGACGGGATCGGCGACGACGACACCAGCGGGTAGGCACTGGGCTGCCCGGTCGCGGCCATGTTCTTCGCGTCGCAGTACAGGTTCTGCCAGCTCGCGCCGGCCGGCTTGGTCAGGAACTGCTGGAACTCGCCGAAGTCCCGCACCGACTTCCCGGCCGCCTGCGCGCCGGTCCAGAGGAACCCGGAGCTCTGGTGGCCGAGTGCGTCGTCCTCGGTGTCGTAGCTGCGCAGGTACTCCCCCGCCGACGACTCGGTGTACTCCGGGTTGTCGGCCTGCATCAGCCAGTTGTGGCCCTCGGCGGAGTTCGTGCCGATGTCGTAGGTGTTGTCGTACAACCCGAACTGCTTCTCCAGCGCGTGCTGGTTCGGCGTCACGTTCTCGCCGAACTGCGTCACCGCCGGGTCGCCGTTGCCGCGCGCGTCGTCCCCGAAGACCTGGTCGTAGGTCCGGTTCTCCTTGACCAGCAGGAAGACGTGCTTGATCGTCGACGGGTCGCCGAGCCGCGCCGGGACCGGAACCGGCTTGCGGTGGCCGTTGTCGTGGGCCACCTGCACGGAGTCGGCCGTCCAGCCGTTCTGCTTGAACACCTGGCCGGTGTACCCGCGGATCGCGCGGTCGTCCGGCAGCCGGAAGCGCTGGACGCTCGAGGTCGTGTCGTGGGTGCCGTGCCCGGCCGCCGTGGTGGGACGGCGGGCGTCGACGCCGCGGGTGTTGGAGACCACGACGTCCTTGCCGACCGTGGTGATCGCCGTCGGGAAGTAGTCCGTCGGCAGCAGGCCGACGTAGCTCACCGGCTCCTGGGGCCGCTGGTAGCGGTAGACGGCGACCGCGTTGGCGCGGCCGAGCGTCACCAGCAGGTGCCCGTCGCCGGTGAGGGTGACGCCATCCGGCTCGTAGCCGACCGAAGCCTGCGGCCACGGCTGGGTCGCGATGGTCTGGACGACCTTGTCGCGGCCGGTGTCGATGACGGAAACCGTGTTGCTCGCGGTGTTCGTGACGAACAGCGCACCGTTCTTGGCGTACACCGCGGTCGGGTGGAGGCCGACGTCGATGCTCTTCGGCGGGGCGGCCGCGTTCGCCAAGTCGATGACGCTGACGGTGCCGCTCGTCGTCGCCCCGGTGAACCCGCTGGCCGGCACCTGGGTGTTGTACGAGTTCAGCGTCGGCTCGCCCGGGCGCGCCGGGCGCCCGCCTTCGTTGCTCACGTACAGCTTGGTCCCGACGCGGACCAGGTCACGCGGCGCGTTGCCGGTGGCCCAGCTCTGCTTGATCGCACCGGTCGCCGCGTCGAGGGCGACGACGCGGTTCTGGCCGTTGACCGCGGAGTACACAGTGGACCCGTCGGGCGAGAAAACGGCTTGGGCCACCAGCGCGTGCTTGGCGCCGTCGGCCGGGATCTTCACCGCCGCCGGGGCGGCGACCGTGCCGTCCGGGTTCACCGTGAACCTGGTGTAGCCGTCGGTCTGCGCCAGCCACAGGCTCCTGCCGTCCGGGGAGTACGACGGCCCTTCCTGGCCGACGTCGTTGCCGGGGATGCGCAGGTTCGCCGTCGCGGAGTTGCCGACGAGCTGCTGCACCTTCCAGCTCTTGAGGTCGACGACCGTGAGCGCGATCCCGCCGTCGGTGGTCAGCGCGGCGAGGTGGGCGCCGTCGGGGCTGACCGACGACGCCATGATCTTGCCGTTGTTCACGACCAGCCGGTCGCCGATCGGCTTGAGGTACTGGTCCGCGGAGACGACCTGGCCGTTCTCGGTGACCTGGCCGACCTGGTCCTTGCCGAACTGCTGCGTCGACGCGACCCCGACGCCGGTGCCGGTGGCGACGAGCACGAGCGTGGCGGAACCGGCTGTCGCGTACCGGAACCGGTGACCACCGAGGTGACCGAGAAGGCGAGCCTTCCGGACACGCCGCCTGCGGCGTGTTACCTGCATCGGTTCATCCCTTCGTGGAGGAGAGCAGCTCGACGTTCCCGTCGAACTGCCAGAGGGGGTTGGGCTGGTCCCCGGCCGGGGTGCGCACCTGGAAGTAGCCGTTCACTTCCTTCGGCCCGTCGCCGTCGGCGACGTACCGCCCGTCGGAGGTGACGTCCAGCTGGTAGATGGCCTGTCCGGTCGCCGCGATCCCGGGCAGGTGCCAGGAAACGACGCAGCGCCAGTCGTTGCCGGGCCCGTCGGCCGCGACCAGGCCGTCGCCCTTGGTGCACGCGGCCGTGGCGGCCAGCTGCGCCTCGGTGACGTCGGGCCGGTTGAGCTGCCCGGCCTGCAGGCGGTAGAGGTGACCGAACGCCGTCGCGAGCGAGGTCTGCACCTTGTCCTGGCCGATCCCCGACCCGGTGGCCGGGGTCGCCACGGCGATGATCCCGGCCGTGACGGCCAGGAGCGCGACCAGCGGCAGGGCCCCGGCGGTGAGGACCCGGCGTCCCGATCCGTCGTGGGCGAGGTTGGTGAAGTCGCGGCGCACGAACAGCAGGTAGGCGAGCACGGCCGCGACCACGGCCCACGCCAGGCCGACCCCGACACCGATGAGCAGCGGGCCGAGCTGGACCGGGTCGGTGAACAGGCCGTTCCAGGCGATGAAGGCGTAACTGGGCAGGGCGAGGCGGAGCGCGACGGGCAGCGGCAGCAGCTGGGCCAGCGCCATCGCGAGGGCGACGACGGCGGGCAGCAGCAGGCCCATGGGCGAACGTCCCCACAGGACGGACCCGAGCCACCCGACCGCGGCCAGGGCCAGCGTCGGGGCGAGCACGCAGACCCACGCCAGCAGGACCTGCGCCGCGGCCTCCCCCGGCGTCATCAGGTGGCCGTCGAAGCCCACCAGAGCCCGGTTTCCGACCGCCAGGAGCCCGCCGGCGCTGCTGGACACGGCCATCCCGGCCACCAGCACCAGGATGACGGTGAGGCTCGCCAGGGCCTTGGCCACGAAGATCCGCCGGGCGGACCGGACCGCCACCAGCAGGTGGCGCCAGGTGCCGAGCCGGTCCTCGGCCGCGAACACGTCCCCGGCGACCACCGACGTCAGCAGCGGAAGGGCGTAGGTGCCGGCGAACCCGAGCATCACCAGCGGCCCGGCCCAGCCCGTGGCGTTCATCCACCGGCCGAACAGGGTGTCGACGGGCAGCGAGCTCTGCCCGCTCACCGCGGCGACGAACAACGCGGGAGCGATCCAGCAAGCGAGGACCAGCAGGCGGATCCGCCAGGTCGAGAACAGCTTGACCAGTTCGAAGCGGTAGCCACGCGACACCGGGACGGGACCGGCGGCGGCCGGGGTCTCCACGGCGGTCGAGGTCATCGGGTGGTCTCCTGCTCGGTGAGGGCGAGGAACGCGGCTTCCAGCGGGGACACCACCGGCGCGAGCTCGCGCACCGCGATGCCGTCTTTCACGAGCCGGGGCACCAGCTCGTCGAGCGCGGGCACCAGCGCGCGCACGACGAGCACCTCGGTGTCCCGCCGGGCTCCGGCGTCCTCGACGAGGCGAACCCCCGCCGTGCCGGCGATCACCCGCCGGGCCGCGCCGGGGTCGGACGTGCGGAGCCGGTAGTCGAGCTCCCGGTTCTCGGCGGACAGCTTGCCCAGCGGGCCGGTGAACACGACGCGCCCGGCGGCGAGGATCGTGACTTCGGAGCACAGGGCTTCGAGGTCGTCCATCCGGTGGCTGGAGAGCACCACGGTCGTGCCGCCGGACACGAGCCGGTCCAGGACGCCGTGCACGTGCCTCTTGCCGACCGGGTCGAGGCCGTTGGCCGGCTCGTCGAGCACCAGCAGGCGCGGTTCGGTCAGCAAGGCGGCGGCGAGGCCGAGCCGCTGCCGCATGCCGAGGGAGAAGCCCCGCACCCGGTCGTCGGCGACGTCGGTGAGCCCGACTTCCTCGAGCACACCGTCGATGCCGGCCGTCCGCCGGTCACGGCCGCGCAGCGCCACCAGCGCGGCGAGGTTCTGCCGCGCGGTGAGCGAGGGGTAGAGGCCAGGACCGTCCACGAAGCCCGCGACCCCACCGGGCGCAGCCAGCGCGCGCCCGATCGGCGTGCCCAGGACCTCGAGCCGTCCTTCGTCGGCGACGGCCAGCCCCAGAAGCAGCCCGAGCAGCGTCGTCTTCCCGGCACCGTTGGGCCCCACCAGCCCGTGCATCTGCCCCGGCGCCACGTCCAGATCCACGCCGTCGAGCGCGACGACCTCGCCGAAGTACTTGGTGATCCCACGCGCTCGCACCGCGACGGGTGTGTCCATGACTCCCCTTGCCGTTTTCCTGGCTCGCGCAAGAAACTTAGGCACGGCAAATGACTTCGGCGGGCGCGCAGGGTGAACGCCGACCGAACGGGAACCGTCCGGCGGACACCTCGCCGGTGAAATGTCCGAGTTAAGGGCAGGTTTTGCGCCGGGTTAACCGGCGCCTTGCCTTCGGTCGTCCTCGAACCGAACCTGAGAGCTCGTGGAGGCAGGCCATCGGCTCTAGTACGCGTCTCGTAGTACGCGACGTGTACTATCTCGTCCATGCGCATGCCCCTGCCGAAAGCTCGACTGCGTCGCATCGGGCGGATCCTGCTCGTCGCCGTCCTGGTGCTCCTCGCCGGACTCGGCTCCTATGTCGGCTACGCCGCCTTGCGGGCAACACGGTCGGTCACCCTGCCCGCGCCGACCGGTCCCTACCGGGTCGGCCGCGCCATCGCCGAATGGACGGACCACGCGCGCGCCGATCCGCTTGCGCCGCCGCCTGGTGGGCCGCGGCGGTTGTCGGTGTGGCTGTGGTACCCCGCCGAGCCGGTGGCCGGTGCCGAAACCGCGCCGTACGCGCCCGGTGCATGGACGGGACTCCACCTCGGCGGCGCACTCGCCTGGAGCGAGACGAAGTTCGAAGACGTCCGTGTCCACGCGATCGCCGATGTCCCGGTCGCCGCCGGCCGGTTCCCGGTCGTCGTCCTGGAACCGGGCATGGGTTTTGCCGCGCCGCAGTACACCACGATCGCGGAGGACCTCGCGTCGCACGGATATCTGGTCGTGGGCGTCACGCCCACCTACAGTGCGAACTTGACCGTTCTCGGCGGAACGACCGTCCAGGCCAGCGAAGCGGGCAATCCGTCCGTGTTCGACGGCGACGACCTGCACACCGGCCAGGCGCAGGCCGCAGGTGATCGGCTGGTCCGCGTCTGGGCGGACGATGCTCGCTTCGCCGCGGCGCAAGTGCTGACCCAGAGCGCTTTCACCGGCCACCTCGACACGACGAAGACCATCTACATCGGACATTCGTTCGGCGGTGCCGCCGCCCTCGAGGCATGCCGCTCGGATCCATATTGCGCCGGTGCCGCCGACCTCGACGGCACCCAGTACGGCACCGTCGTCCACTCGGGACTCGCCAAGCCGTTGATGTTCCTCGGGAGTCAGGACTCCTGCATCACAGGCACCTGCGCACCGGCCACGCCGGCCGACCGATCCGACCGCGCCGCCGCCCAATCCCTGCTGAACGCCGGCAGCGGTCCCGTCTGGTGCTACCGGATCGCCGGGACCGAGCACTTCAACTTCACCGACTACGCCGCCTACTACCTCGCCGCCCCCACCGGGCTCCTGCTCGCCCTCGGTCCCGCGGACGGGGACGTCGTCCTCACCATCACCGGCGCCTACCTCAGCGCGTTCGCGGACCGGGCGGTCAGCGGCCGACCCCAGGCACTGCTGGCCGCGCCTTCACCGTATTCCCAGGTCGAAGTCCAGCGCACAATCCCTTAGCCACGCGATAACCTGGGGTTCGATATACAGACGCTACTTTCTGAACCACTCAGGTTTCCCGTCAGCCCAGCGCCGGCAGCACGCGGGTCCCTTCCGCACGCACTGCCCGCAGCGCCCGCGGGTTCAGGCCCAGCAGGTGCAGGATCGTCGGCGCGATCTGGGTCGTGGCCACCGGCACGGGAATCGTGCGCGGTGCACCGCCGCTCACCACGAGCGGGACCGCGCGGTCGTCCGGTGCGACGCCGCCGTGCTCGGCGATCTTCTTCGTGCCTCCGGTGTAGACGACGCCGTACTGCGTGACGCCGAACAGGTCCGGCGCCCGGTCGTCGCCGGGCCGGACGCCGAAGTAGCGGGCGGCGTCGGCGCCCGCGTACACCGTCCGCAGGCCGGAATGGGTGAACGCCTTGGGCGCGGCCGCGCTGTCGGTGCCCGTGCCGTTCTGCGCGAGCAGGTACTGCTTCGCGAACGCCGTCGCGGCCGGCGAGCGGTCGGTCAGCCAGAGCAGCATCGCGTCGTCGTCGGTCGAATGGACGACCAGCTCGGCGGCGCCCGGGTGGCGGGCCTGCCAAGCCGCGTTGAGGCCGTCGAGCAGCCTGGCGTCGTCGATCCGGGTCAGCGCGCCGGGGTCGGTGGGCGACTGGCCGTGCTTGGCGGACAGGATGATCGTCGTGGACCGGTCGAGGTGCCGGCTCCGCAGCTCGGCGGCGAACGCGCCGATCCGGCCGTCGACGAAGTCCAGCGCCGAGGTCAGCACCGGGCCGGGCACGGTACCGCCCGGAAGGTAGCCGCCGGTGCGCCCACCGGACGTCGGCAGCTTCTGCGCGGTGGACACGGACTGGAAGTTGAGCCCGAACACCGACGGGGTGCCCACGCGCCGGCTACCGCTGTGGTCGTAACCGTCGATCTCGTTCAGCACGGCCTGGGCCTTGTAGCCGTCGTACTGCTGGGTGGCGGCGTTGTCGGTGGTCCAGTCGCCGGTCCCGGCCGCGCTGTTGATCTCCGGGGTGAACAGGTCCTGCACGCCGGTGCCCGACGGCCCGTTCAGGATTTCGTAGGCCGGGTGCTTGTCCGACCACGCCGTCCGCAGCCCGGCCTGCCGGGCCACCTCGAACACCGTGTCGACCTTCAGGTACTCGTGCGGTGGTACCGGGCGGCAGGTCCGCGGATCGACCGGCAGCAGCGCGGCGTTCAGCAGCGTCCGCGGGTTCCCGGTCATGCCCAGCACGGACCCGGGGAGGCCGGTCAGGCCCTGACCGGCGTCGAGGCGGCTCTGGTCGCGGTCGAGGTTCTCGGTGAGGTCGACCTGGGCCCCCGGTTGCACCCCGGCGCACGACGTAGTGCCCGCGGGCAGCAGCGCGTGGTTGTAGGTGGCGTCGTAGTAGACGCCGGTGGTGGCCGGGTCGCCGCCGGTGAGCTGCCCGATCAGGCCGGGGAACGAGTCGGACGGCACCGGCGTGCGCGCGCTGGTGTACGACGTCCCCCGGGCCAGCAGGCCCGCCAGCGCCGAACGCGGGTGACCGGCGGCGTAGGCGGTCAGGTCGGACTGGTGCAGGCCGTCGACCGAGATGAGCAGCACGTGGCGGGCGCCGTCCGACGCCGACGCGACGGGCACGGCGGTGAGCAGGCTCAGCGCGGCGAGCACGGCGGGGACGCGGATCCGGTTCGGGGACAAGGTTTCCTCCTCGGCACGCCCCGGGGCGGGGCGTCCCCGGAATCCCACGCCACCGATCCGGCGGCGAGGAGACCTCGGTGCGAACACCGGGTGAACACCGGCGCACAACAAGTCCACTATGGACAGTCGTTGGCGCACAACGACATCGGGCACGCGCCGCACCCGCTCGCCATCTTAAACTACGAGGGTGTAGAACTTCAACCGGGACGGCGCACTGTGCGACTTCCGGCGTACACGCTACGCCGGAAGTCGCACGGCCGGCTCCCGCGGATCACCCGCCAGGCTGTCGCTCCGGCGCCACGCCCGGCCCTAGGCTCCGCCCACGCACCGCCGGAGAGGACGAGACCGCCCATGATCGAAGCACGTGCCGTGTCCAAACGCTACGGCGACAAGGTCGCCGTCGACGCCCTCACGTTCACGGTGAAACCCGGGGTCGTGACCGGGTTCCTCGGCCCGAACGGCGCCGGGAAGTCCACCACCATCCGGATGATCATGGGCCTGGACGCGCCCACGTCCGGCTCGGTCACCGTCAACGGCAAGCCCTACCGGAAGCACCCCGCGCCGCTGCACGAAGTCGGGGCGCTGCTGGAGGCCAAAGCCGTCCACACCGGACGATCCGCCTACAACCACCTGCTCGCCCTCGCGCTGAGCACCGGCATCCCGCGCCGGCGCGTCGACGAGGTGATCGACCTCGTGGGGCTGCACGAGGTCGCCCGCAAGCGCGTCGGCGGGTTCTCCCTCGGCATGGGCCAGCGCCTCGGCGTCGCCGCCGCCTTGCTCGGTGATCCCGCGACCCTGGTGCTCGACGAACCGGTCAACGGGCTCGACCCGCAGGGCATCCTCTGGATCCGCACCCTGCTGCGCGGCCTGGCCGCCGAGGGCCGGACCGTCTTCGTCTCCTCGCACCTGATGAGCGAAATGGCCTTGACCGCCGAGCACCTGATCGTGATCGGCAAGGGCAAGCTCATCGCCGACACCTCGGTCGAAGAGTTCATCCGGCGCGCCTCCAGCCGGGTCGTGCGGGTGCGCACCCCGGAGGCCACCCGGCTGCGGGACCTGCTCACCGGGCCCGATGTCGGCGTCACCAGCCTGGCCGCCGGGCTGCTCGAGGTCAGCGGCCTCGACGGCGCCGAGATCGGCCGCGTCGCCTGCCGCGAGGCCATCCCGCTCGAAGAGCTCACGCCCGTCCAGGCATCCCTGGAAGAGGCGTTCATGGAGCTCACCGACGACGCCCTCGAGTACCGGGTCACCCCGGCGGCCCAGGAAAGGTCCGCGTCATGACGACCACCACCGCCCCCGCCGCGACGCCGTCACCCCGGGCGTCCCTGCCGGACGACCTCAAGGTCACCCCGGTCCGGGTGCTCCGCTCGGAGTGGCTGAAGTTCCGCACGGTCCGCTCGTCGCCGCTGGCGGTCGCCGTGACCGTGGTCGGGATGATCGCGCTCGGCTGGATCTTCTCGGCCGCCGACGCGAACCGCTGGCCGGTCATGCGTCCCCAGGCCAAGGCGCACTTCGACCCGACCGACGTCAGCATCCGCGGCTACGTGCTGGCGCAGCTGGTGATCGGCGTGCTGGGCGTGCTCGTCGTCTCCGGCGAATACGGCACCGGGATGATCCGCGCGACCTTCTCCGCCGTCCCCACGAGGACGCCGGTGCTGTGGGCGAAGCTCGTCATCTTCGCGGTCGTGTCGTTCGTGGTGGGCACGGTCAGCTCGTTCGCCGCGTTCCTCGGCGGGCAGGCTTTCCTCAGCTCCCAGCACATCGAGACGACGCTGGCCGCCCCCGGCGTGTTCCGCGCGGTCTTCGGCGTCGGCCTCTACCTCACGGTGGTGGGCATGCTCGGCGTCGCGCTCGGCTGGCTGATCCGGCACACCGCCGGGGCGATCGCCACCCTGTTCGGCCTGCTGCTGGTGCTGCCGGGCATCGCCGACGCGCTGCCGGACAGCTGGGCCCCGCACGTCGTGCCGTACCTGCCGAGCAACGCCGGACAGGCCCTGATCACGGTCCGCCCGGACGCGGCCATGCTCGCGCCGTGGACCGGGTTCGCCGTGTTCTGCGCCTACGTCGCCGTCGCGCTCGTGGCCGCGTTCGTCCTGCTCGAACGCCGGGACGCCTGAGGACGGCGGGGTGAACGACACGGGTTCGGCGTGGCCGGCCGGCGGGTGGCCCGGGGCCGAGCGGCTGCGCACCTGGGCCCGCGCTCACCCGGGCGCCACGGACGTGGTGCTGGCGTGCGCACTGCTGCCGCTGGCGCTGGTCGTCGAGCACCGCGGGGTGACGCCGGCGGCTCGTCCGCTGCTGTTCGGGACGGGCACGCTGCTGGTCTCGACGCTGGCGTTCCGCCGCCGGTTCCCGCTGGCGACCCTGGCCACGGCGTGCGCGTTCGCGCTGGTCCCAGGGCTCTTCGGGCCACCGTTCCCGCCGACCTCCATCGCGGTGCTCGTCGCCGTCTACACGGTCGGCGCGCATTCCGGACGGCGGCGGGCCCTGACTGCGCTGGCGCTTCTCGGCGTGTTGATCGCGGTCGTGGTCTTCCGCGGCGACGAGCTCGCCGAGTCCGCCGCCCGGTTCGTGTTCGCCGCGGCCGTCGTCGTCGCGGCGTTCGTGCTCGGGGTCAACGTGCGGATGCGGCGGGTGTACCTGGTGTCGTTGCGGGACCGCGCGCTGCGGGCCGAACGCGAGCGCGACCAGCAGTCGCAGATCGCGGCCGCGCGCGAGCGAGCGACCATCGCCCGGGAGATGCACGACATCGTCGCGCACAACCTCTCGGTGATGATCGCCCTGGCCGACGGCGCCGCGTACGCCGCGCGCACCGATGCCGCCGCCGCGGAAACCGCGTCGTTGCACGTCTCCTCGACCGGGCGGCAGGCCCTCGACGAGATGCACCGGCTGCTGGGCGTGCTGCGCGGCGACGGCGGCGGCAGCCCTCGCACGCCGCAGCCCGGCGTCGCCCAGATCGACGAGCTCGTCACGCAGGTGCGCACCACCGGGCTCCCCACGTCGTGGACGATCACCGGCGAGCGGTTCCCCCTCTCCCCCACGGCCGGGCTCGCGCTCTACCGCATCGCCCAGGAGGCGCTCACCAACGTGCTCAAGCACGCCGTCCGGCCGTCGGCCGCGCACATCCGCCTGAGCTACGCCGACCCGGCGATCACCCTCGAGGTAGACGACGACGGTGCCGGCAGCCGGGCCGCCGCCGGTCCGGTGGCCGGGCACGGGCTCGGCGGCATGCGCGAGCGCGTCGGCGTCTTCGGCGGCGAGGTCACCGCCGGTCCCCGGCCCGGCGGTGGCTGGCGGGTCACGGCCCGGCTCGAACCCGGGTACGCCGGATCGGCGGCCGGCGCGTGATCAGCATCCTGCTCGTCGACGACGAACCCTTGCTGCGCCTGGGTTTCCGGCTCGTCCTGGAGTCGCAGCCGGACTTCACCGTCGTCGGTGAGGCCGCCGACGGCGCGGCCGCGATCAGCCGCACGGCCGAGCTCGACCCCGACGTCGTCGTGATGGACGTGCGCATGCCCGGGGTGGACGGGATCGACGCCACCCGCGAGATCGTCCGCGCGCACGCCCGCTCCCGGGTGCTGATCCTGACCACCTTCGACGTCGACGAGTACGCCTTCCCCGGTCTCAAGGCGGGCGCCAGCGGGTTCCTGCTGAAGAACGTCCCGCCCGAGGACCTGATCTCCGCGATCCGCGCGGTCGCCAGCGGCGACGCGGTGGTCGCGCCGAGCGTCACCCGCCGGCTGCTCGACGCCATGGCCGCACGGCTCCCCGACCGGGGCGTGGCCGGGGACGCCCCGGTCACCGGGCACGGTCTCGAACGGCTCACCGAACGCGAACTCGAGGTCCTCCGGAAGCTGGCCCGCGGCCTTTCCAACGCCGAGATCGCCGACGAGCTGGTCCTGGCGGAGGCGACGGTCAAGACCCACGTCGGGCGCATCCTCACCAAGCTCGAACTCCGCGACCGCGTCCAGGCCGTGGTGCTGGCCTACGACGTCGGCCTGGTGCGGCCGGCCTGACCGCGGCGCCGCGCGTCGACGGCGAACCCGAGGACGCAGACGACCGGCGACACCACGGCGACCGCGCGGAGACACCGCACCGGCACGCCCGGCCTCGGGGTCACGGTCACCCCGGGCGGCAGGTCGGGCACCCGGAACCGCAGGGTCTTCGTCATGTGCCGCCAGTGGAAGATCTCCTTCCACACCAGGTACCAGCTGATCGGCCAGGCCACCAGCGCGACGGTCCGCAGCATCCGCATCCCGCGAGGTTAACGCGGCTTAGCGCGCAGCGAACCGGTCGCTGACCGCGGTCGCCCTAGCTTGGCGTCGTGGCCATCCCTCCGTCGACCGAGCGAGACACCGTCCTCGGCGTGCGGATGCCGGTCTTGGCGGCGGCGCTCGCGGTGCTGGTGTTCCTGGCGCTGCTGGCATCCGCGAGTGACGCGCTGCCCTGGGCCAGGGGGTTCGACCTCGACGTCCACGCGTGGCTGGTGGCGCACCGGTCCGCGGCCCTCGCCGCCGTGGCCGCCGTGGTCACCTCGACGGCGTCCTCGGCGTTCACCGCGCCTCTGGTGTTCCTGGTCGCCGCCGTGCTCACGCGCGGAAACCCGCGCGCCCGGCTCGTCCGTGCCGGGCTCGTGCTCGCCGTGATGCTGTCCGCGGTGCTCTGCCGTTACGGGATTTCCGAGCTGATCGCCCGGCCGCGGCCACCCACCGCGGACTGGGTCGTGCAGGCCGGCGGCCTGTCCTTCCCGTCGGGCCACACCTCCGACGGCGCCCTCGCCGCGGGGCTGATCGCCTGGCTCGTCGTCCGCCGGTTCCCCGGCCGCCGCACGGCGTGGGTGGCGTGGGCGCTCGCCGCCGCGTACGCCCTGCTGATCGCCTGGACGCGCGTCTACCTCGGCGTCCACTGGCCCACCGACGTCTTCGGCAGCCTGGCCTTCGTGACGGCCTGGCTGTCCGGCTCCCTCGCCCTGCAGCGGCTCGAAGAGCGCGAGACGAACACCTAACGCAGAAAGGTCGTCATGCCAGCAACCACGGCCCGCGCCGCCCTCGCGGCGATCGCGGCATCGGTGCTCACCGCCTGCGGCGGAACCCCGTCCCCCGCACCGAGTCCGGCTTCGAGTCCGGCTTCCGGCAGCGAAGCGGCGAGCGGCACCACGGCAACGGAGGTCAACCCCGCCGGGGACATCCCCGACAACCAGGCCTACGTGCCCTTCACCCCGCCCGGTGGCGGTTTTACCGTCAAGATCCCGGAGGGCTGGGCGTCCTCGACCGCAGGCGCCACCACGACGTTCACCGACAAGCTGAACCAGGTCCAGGTGACGTCGTCCCGCGGCGCGGCCGCCCCGACGCCGGAGTCGGTGACCGCGTCCGACGTTCCCACGTTGCAGACGCGCACCCCGAACTTCGCCATGGGCCAGGTTTCGACGGTCCCCCGCGCCGCCGGCCAGGCGACTCTCCTGACCTACCAAGGCGATTCGGCACCCAACCCCGTCACCGGGAAGGTCGTCCGCGACGCGTTCGAGCGCTACAGCTTCTTCCACGGCGGGATCCGCGTCGACCTGACGCTGTCCGGCCCCACGAACGCCGACAACGTCGACCCGTGGCGCACCGTCACCGACTCCCTGAGCTGGTCGTGACAACCGGCTGGGCCACCCCGGCCCTGAACGCCCGCGAGCTGTACCGCTTCTTCCGCACCGGCGACGACGAAACGCTGGCCCTGCGCGGCGTTTCGCTCACCGTCGCCCGCGGCGAGACCGTCGCGGTGGTCGGCCCGTCGGGCTCGGGGAAGTCGACGCTGCTGGCCTGCCTGGCCGGGCTGGACGAACCCGCGGGCGGCAGCGTCGAAGTCGCCGGCGAACGGATCAGCCACCGTCCCGAGGCGGTCCGCGCCAGGATCCGCGCCCACCGGATCGGGGTGCTGCTGCAGTCCCGCAACCTGCTGCCCCACCTCGACGTCCGCGGAAACATCCGGCTGGCCCGGCGCGCGTGGCGCCACAGCGGCTTCCGCCCCTCGGCGGACGAGCTGCTGGACCGGGTCGGCCTCGGCGAGCGCGGACGGGCGACGCCCGCGCAGCTCTCGGGTGGCGAACTGGCCCGCGCCGGTCTCGCCGTCGCCCTGGCCAACCATCCCGACGTGCTGCTGGCCGACGAGCCGACCGGGGAACTGGACGGCTACACCGAGGAGCAGGTCCTCGAACTGCTCCGCGACCACGCCGCCCAGGGCGCGGGCCTGCTGATCGTCACCCACAGCGCCGAAGTCGTGGCGATCGCCGACCGGGTCGTCACGATCCGGGACGGCGAGGTGGCGGCATGAGCACCGACGCGCTCGTCGTCTGTGACGACGTGGCCCGCACCTTCGGCAGCGGGGCGGCCGCGGTCGTCGCCGTCCACGGGTCCAGCTGCAGTGTCCACAGTGGAGCGCGGATCGCCATCGCCGGGCCGTCCGGCTCGGGCAAGTCGACGCTGCTGCACCTGATGGCCGGGCTGGAGCGCCCCACCCGCGGCACCGTCACCTGGCCCGCGCTCGATCCGGCTGGGATCCGCGACATCGGCGTCGTCTTCCAGAGTCCCAGCCTGGTCCCGAACCTGGACGTCCGCGAGAACGCGGGCCTGCCGCTGGTCATCGCCGGCGTCGAAGACCCCGGACGAGCCGAGCGCGTGTCCGAGGCACTCGCCCTGGTCGGCGTCGACGACCTGGCCACCAAGCTGCCCGAGGAGATCTCGGGTGGCCAGGCCCAGCGGGTGGCGGTCGCCCGGGTGCTCGCGCAGCGGCCGCGGCTGCTGCTCGCCGACGAACCCACCGGGCAGCTCGACCGCGCGGCCGGGCAGCGGCTGCTCGACGCGCTGCTGGCCGCGACCGAGCACCTGGGCGCCGCCCTCGTCGTCACCACCCACGACCGGACCGTCATCGACCGGCTGGAGACGCGCTGGACCATGCACGAAGGCCGGCTCCGCACCACCGCGGACCGGACGGTGACGTCGTGATCGGGCTGTGGCTGGGCGGCCTGCTGCGCCGCCGCGCGGGCCGGCTGCTGGCCACCGCCACCGGCATCGCCCTCGCGGTCGCGCTGATCGCCGCCCTGGGCTCGTTCCTCGCCTCGTCGCAGGCCACGATGACCGCCCGCGCGCTGCGGTCGGTCGCCGTCGCCTGGCAGGTCGAGGTGCAGGCCGGTGGTGACGCCGGGGCCGTGCTGAGCACGTTGCGGAGCCTGCCGGGCACCGCGGCGGTCCGGACCGTCCACACTGGACGCACCAGCGGGCTGGAGGCCACCACCGGCGGCACGACCCAGACCACCGGCCCCGGCGTCGTCCTGGGCATCCCGCCCGGCTACGCGGCCACCTTCCCGGACCAGATCCGGCAGCTCAGCGGCTCCCCCGACGGCGTGCTCATCGCGCAGCAGACCGCGTCCAACCTGCACGTCCGCCCCGGTGACCAGGTCTCGATCGGCCTGCCCGGCGCCGGGCCGCGGCCGGTCACCATCGCCGGCGTCGTCGACCTGCCCCAGGCCGACTCGCTCTTCCAGAAGGTCGGCGCGCCCGCGCAGACGCAGCCGTCCGCACCGCCGGACAACGTCCTCCTCCTGCCCGAAGCCACCTTCACGGCGTTGACGGGCAACACCGCGCCGGTCACCCAGTTCCACGTCGCCCGGGACGCACCCGCCTCTCCCGACCCGGCCACCGCGTACCAGGACGAAATCGCCGCCGCCCACAACTTCGAAGCCCAGGTCGCCGGCGCCGCGCTGGTCGGCAACAACGTCGGCGCCGCTCTCGACGCCGCCCGCGGTGACGCCGCCTACGCGCAGATGCTGTTCCTGTTCCTCGGCCTGCCCGGGGTCGTCCTGGCCGCCCTGCTGACCAGCGCCCTCGTGGAAGCCGGCGGCGACCGGCGCCGCACCGAGCAGGCCCTGCTGCGCACCCGCGGCCACACCCCGCGCACGGTCGCCGGCCTCGCCGTCTCCGAAGCCGCGCTCGTCGCGGTGCTCGGCGGAGCCGCCGGGCTGGGCATCGCCGCGCTGGCCGGGCGGCTCGCCTTCGGGCCCGCACCGGACGGCGGGAGCGGCGCGGCCACGGCGTGGTGGTACGCGATCGCGTTCGCCGCCGGGCTGCTGATCACCACCCTCACCGTGCTCGTCCCGGCCGTGACCGGCCTGCGGCAGCGGACGGTTTCCCAGGCACGGCAGGTGATCGGCGCGAACCGGACGCCGTGGTGGGCCAAGGCCGGGCTCGACGTCCTGCTCGTCGCCGCCGCGCTCGTCGTGTTCCAGGCATCCTCGGGCAACGACTACGCGCTGGTGCTGGCCCCCGAAGGCGTGCCGTCGATTTCGGTGTCCTACTGGGCGTTCCTCGGCCCGGCCCTGCTGTGGCTCGGGGCCGCGGCGCTGCTGTGGCGGCTCACCACGCTCGTGCTCCGGCACGGCCGCGCCCCGCTGCGGCGGCTCCTGCGTCCGCTGTCCGGCCGGCTCGCGGCACCCGGGGCGGCCGGGATCTCCCGCCAGCGCCGTCCACTGGCCCGCGCGATCGTGCTCCTCGCGCTGGCCCTGTCGTTCGCCGCGTCGACGGCGGTGTTCAACCGCACCTACCAGCAGCAGGCCGAAGCCGACGCGCAGCTGACCAACGGCGCCGACGTCGCCGTCACCGAACCACCCGCCGCCCAGGTCACCGCCACCGCCGGCGACCGGCTTCGGGACGTCCCCGGCGTCCGGCACGTCGAGCCGATCCAGCACCGGTTCGCCTACGTCGGCGCGGACCTGCAGGACCTCTACGGGGTCCGCCCCGGAAGCATCCGGGACGCGACCGCGTTGCAGGACACGTACTTCCAGGGCGGCAGCGCCGCGGACCTGATGACGACGCTCGCGAACCAGCCGGACTCGATCCTCGTCAGCGCCGAAACGGTCAAGGACTTCCAGCTCACCTCCGGCGACCTGATCAACCTCCGCGTCCAGGACGCCCGCACCAAGGCCCTGCGGACGGTGCCCTTCCGCTACCGCGGGATCGTCAAGGAGTTCCCGACGGCGCCCAAGGACAGCTTCTTCGTGGCCAACGCGGCCTACCTAGCGCAGGCCACCGGCTCCGACGCCGTCGGCGCGTTCCTCGTCGACACCGGCGGCACCGGCCAGCCCGGGGTGGCCGAAGCCCTGCGCGCCCGGGTCGGCACCGCGGCGACGGTCACCGACATCACGCAGACCCGCGCCCACGTCGGGTCGAGCCTCACCTCGGTCAACCTGTCCGGGCTGACCCGCCTGGAACTGGCCTTCGCGATCCTGATCGCCGCCGGCGCCGGCGGAATCGTGCTCGCGGTGGGCCTGGCCGAGCGGCGTCGCGGTCTCGCCATCATGGCGGTCCTCGGCGCGAGACGGCGGCACCTGCGCGGGCTCGTCCTCGGGGAGGGACTCGTGCTGGTCGCCGGCGGCCTGCTCGGCGGCGCGATCATCGCGTGGGGCGTCTCGGAAATGCTCGTCAAGGTCCTGACGGGCGTGTTCGACCCGCCGCCGTCGTCGATCGCCGTGCCGTGGGCCTACCTGACGGCGACGGCCGCGGCGGTGGTCGCCGCCGTGGTCCTCGCCGCGACGATCAGTGCCCGCGCGTCCACCCGGCCCGCGGTGGAGGAACTGCGCGACCTGTGAATCACCCGCTCGTGGCGCGGCACTTTGCCATTCCCTCACCCGGCGTTGCCGGAACGTGAACCCGGACCTCGTTACGGTGCGCCATGACCTCAGTACGAACTCCCTTGCCCCGCAGCACTTTCCTGAACAAGGTCCCGGAGGTCACGCTCTACTTCTGGCTCATCAAGGTGCTGTGCACCACCGTCGGCGAGACGGCGGCCGACTTCCTCAACGTCGACCTGGGATTCGGGCTGACCGGGGTTTCGCTGGTCACCGGCGCGCTCCTGGTGGTCGCGCTGGTCTTCCAGTTCCGCGCGGCCCGGTACGTCGCCGGGCTGTACTGGCTCACCGTCGCGATCGTGAGCGTGTTCGGCACCCTGGTCACCGACAACCTCACCGACAACGCCGGCCTGCCGCTGGAGGCGAGCACGCTCGTGTTCGGCGTCCTGCTCGCCGTGACGTTCGTGGTCTGGTACGCGTCCGAGAAGACGTTGTCCATCCACTCGATCGTCACCCGCCGGCGGGAAACGTTCTACTGGCTGGCGATCCTGTTCACCTTCGCCCTCGGCACGGCGACCGGCGACCTCATGGCCGAAGTGCTCGGCCTGGGTTATCTGGTGACCGGTGGCATTGTCGTGGCGCTGATCGCGGTCACCGCGCTCGCCTGGCGGCTCGGCCTGCACCCGGTGCTCGCCTTCTGGTTCATCTACGTCCTGACCCGGCCGCTCGGCGCGTCCCTCGGCGACTACCTTTCCCAGCCCTCGAGCCAGGGCGGTCTGGGCCTGGGCGCGACGGTGACCAGCCTGATCTTCGTCGCGGCGATCGTCGTCACCGTCGTCTACTTGTCGGCTACGAAGGCCGACGTCGTCCCCGGAGCGGTCACCGCCGACGAGCCGGTCCGGGGTGGGATGTGGCAGACGGTCGTGTTCCTCGCGGTGATCCTCGTCGCCGGGGGCGTCGGCTACACCCTGCGCACCGCCGCCCTGCAGGACACCTCGCCGCAGGTGCCGGTCGCGTTGGCGCCGGTGCCCGGCGCCGGCCCGGCGCAGCCCGTGCCGGTCCACACCTCACCGCTGGGTGACCTGTCGGTGTTCCGCGGCATCACCCAGGACACCCTGAACCTGCTGAACGGCGGCAACCAGGCGGGTGCGACGACCCGCGTCGACGACCTCGAAATCCAGTGGGACACCGCCGAAGCCCGGTTGAAGCCCAAGGACAAGACCGAGTGGACGAACGTCGACGGCCGGATCGACAAGGTCCTGCGCGCACTGCGGTCGACGAGCCCGGATCAGGCTACCGAGAAGGATGCCCTCACGGCGTTGCTCACAACCCTTGGCTAAACCTCGTCCGTGGGTGCGCGGGACGGCCGCGCACCCACGGACCCCGGTCAGCCGGCGTTCTTGTTGGCCTGCAGGGCGAACTCGGTGGTGAACGTCTTGGCGAGGTCGACGTTGTGCCCCTTCACGTTGGGGTCGAACGCGGACAGGACGTTCAGCACGGTCTGCGGGCCGCCCTCGGGCATGATGCCGTCCGGGGTGTAGATGCCCTTCTCGTCGGACAGCGCCTTCACGTAGGCGGCGCGGCCGACGCCCGTGTAGTACTCCGGCGGCATCTTGTCGGTGATCTGGTCGGCGCTGCTCCTGGCGATGAACTTCATCGTCTTGACGAACGCGTTGGCCAGCTTCTGCACGACGTCCTTGTGGGCGTCCACATAGGACGTCTGCATGTACAGCGCCGACGCCGGGTAGACCCCGCCGAGCGCCTGACTGGCGCCGGCGGCGGTGCGCATGTCGATGAGCACCTTCGCCTGCCCGGTGTTCAGCAGCGCCGAGATCGTCGGCTCGGTGGTCATGCCGCAGTCGATGGACTTGTGCTGCATCGCCGCGATGAACGTGTTGCCCGCCTCGACCGCGACCGAATGGACGTCCGCGGCCTGCAACCCGTTGCGCACGGCCAGGTACTTGGTGAGGAAGTTCGTCGACGAGCCGAGCCCGGTCACGCCGAGGTTGCGACCCTTCCAGTCGGCGGGCGAGTGGATCTGGTCCGCGACGTCGGTGCGGCACAGCACGACCTCGCCTGGCACCTGCAGCAGCTGCACCACCGACTCGGCCGCCTTGCGCTTGCCCTGCAGGTCGATCGTGTGGTCGTAGAACCCGACGACGCCGTCGACCTGGCCGGCGAGCATCGCGGTTTCGGCGTCGACGCCGGCGGGTTCGTCGGAGAGCTGGACGTCCAGGCCCTGCTCCTTGAAGTACCCGAGCCGTTCGGTGAGCTTCGCCGGCAGGTAGATCTGCTTGTTGGCGCCGCCGACCATCAGCTTGACCACCGTCTGGCCCTGCGCGTTCGACGGCGCGGCGGCCGGGGTGGACGAGCCGCCGCAGCCGGCCAGAACCAGGCACGAAGCCGCCGCGAGCGCGGACGTGACGAGCAGTTTCATGGAAGAACTCCTTCGTTCCGGGTTCACAGGTCCGCGCCGGTCGAGGTGACGGGCGGGCGCCAGGCGAGCAGCTTCCTTTCCAGCAGCCCGATGAAGCCTTCGGTGATCAAGGCGACGGCGGCGATGATGACCATCGCGGCGAACACGCCGTTCGGGTTGAAGCTGCCCTGCGCCTGCTGGATGAGCAGGCCCAGCCCGCGCTGGGCCCCCAGGAACTCCCCGACGATCGCGCCGATCAGCGCGAAGCCGAAGCTGATGTGCATGCTGGCGATGATCCAGGTGAACGCCGAGGGCAGGACGACCTGACGGGTGACCTGGCCGCGGGACGCGCCGAGGATCCGGGCGTTGGCCATGTAGCTGCGGTCGACCTCGCGGGTGCCCTGGTAGGCGTTGAAGAACACGGCGAAGAACACCAGCACGACCGCGAGGGCCACTTTGGACTCGATGCCCAGCCCCAGCCAGACCAGGAAGATCGAGCCGAGCACGATCCGCGGGATCGAGTTCATGATCTTGATGTAGGGCCCGAAGATCTGCGACAGCAGCCGGACCCGGCCGAACGCCACCCCGCACGTGACGCCGAGGACGAGCCCGATCCCGAAGCCGAGGAACGCCTCTTCGAGCGTGACGCCGATCTGCTCCCAGATGGACCCGGCGTCCGTCCCGTGCTGGAGCCAGTCCCCGAGCTGGCGCACGATGGCGCTGGGCTGGCCGAAGAAGAACGGGTCGAGGACGTTCAGGTCGGTGGCCAGCTCCCAGGCCCCGAGGAAGACGACCGCGACGGCCACCCGCGCGACGTTCACCAGGACGCCACGCCGCCGCGCCCGGGTCCTGGCGGCGGTTTCCTCGAGGGCACCGGCCGTCTCCTCCGGGGCGGCGATCCGGGCCGTCACGACGCGGCCTGCGTGGTCGTGCGGGCGTAGGCGAGCTGGACCTCGTCGCGCAACGACGTCCAGATCTGCCGGTACAGCTCGACGAACCGCGGCTGGAACCGGATCTCCTGCACCGTGCGCGGCCGCGGGAGGTCGATGTCGTAGACGGCCTTCACGCGGCCCGGCCCGGCGGTGAGCACGACGACCTTGTCCGCCAGCGCGATGGCCTCTTCGAGGTCGTGCGTCACGAAGATGACCGTCGGGCGGGTCAACTGCCACAGCTGCAGCAGCTCGTCGGACATGATGGAACGAGTCTGGACGTCGAGCGCGCTGAACGGCTCGTCCATCAGCAGGATGCCGGGCTCGTTGATCAGCGACTGGGCCAGCGCGACGCGCTTGCGCATGCCGCCCGAGAGCTGGTGCGGGTAGTGGCCTTCGAAGCCGGACAGCCCGACCCGCCGCAGCCAGTCGCGGGCGCGGTCCCGGACGTCGCGCTTGTCACCGCCGCGCCACAACGGCCCGGCGGACACGTTGCCCAGCACGGTCTTCCACGGCAGGACGGCGTCGTTCTGGAAGACGAACCCGACCTTCGGGTCGATTCCGGTCACTTCGCCGCCGTCCACCAGGACCTGCCCGGTGGACGCGCGTTCGAGCCCGGAGACGAGCGTCAGCGTGGTCGACTTCCCGCACCCGGTCGGGCCGACGACCGCGCAGAACTCGCCGGCGCCGATCTCGAGGTCGAGGTCGGCCAAAGCGGTGTACATCCGCCCGGACGGCGTCGCGAACCGTTTCGTGACGTTCCGCAGCCGGATCGCCGTGGGAGTCGAGGTGTCCATGGGCCGGGGACCCTAGGTTCGGCTCGCGGCCCGGCGACAGCGTTGTGCGGCTTTGGCCGGTTACCCGCGTATCCGCAGGTTTTGCGCGTTCTGCCAGGCCGCTTTCCCTTGCGTTAGCACGCGGTGGAGGACACTCCCGGGATCGTCGGCGAAGACGCGAGGAGGCCGCCGTGCGCCATCCCAGGGCACTCTCGTCGTTGATCCTCGGGTACGTGCTCGCCATCCTGGTCGTGACCATGGTGCTCGGTTTCGCGCTCTACACCCAGGTCACCCGGGACCTGCTGGACCGCTACAGCGAGCGGCAGGCCCTGTCGGTGGCCGAAGCGGTCGCCGCCGACCCGGCCGTCCGCGCCGGGATCGCCGGCGGGGACCGGACGGGCGCCGTCCAGCGGGTCGCCGAGGACGTGCGGACCGCGTCCGGCGCCGCCTACGTCGTGGTGATCGACCGCGACGGGATCCGGCACTCCCACCCGAACCCCGCGCTCGTCGGACGGCGGATCGAAGAGCCGGTGATCGCCCTCGACGGGCGGAGCCACGTGGGTCTCGACGCCGGCAGCCTCGGCGACTCGGCCAACGGCAAGGCCCCGCTGCGCGCGCCGGACGGCACCCTGGCCGGCGAGGTGTCCGTCGGCATCCTGGAAACCGATGTCTCCCAGCACTTCTGGGCCGAGGTGCCGACCCTGCTGCGCTACACCGGCGCGGCGTTGCTGGCCGGGACGCTGATCGCGCTCGTGCTCGCCCGGCGGCTCAAGCGGATGACGTTCGGGCTGGAGCTGCACGAACTGGCGTCGCTGCTGCAGGAGCGGGAAGCGACGCTGCACGGCATCCGGGAAGGGGTCGTGGCCTTCGACCGGCAGGGGCGGCTCACCATGGTCAACGACGAGGCCCGGCGGCTGCTGCGCTGGCGGAGCGCGGAACTGGGCCGGACCCTCGACGAGGTCGTGCCGGAGGGCCGCCTGCGTGAGGTGCTCGGCGGCGACGGGATCGATCAGATCGTGCTGACCGACGAGCACCTCTTGGTGGCCAACCGGATGCCGGTGCGGGTGCGCGGGCGCGACGTCGGCTCGGTGGTGACCCTGCGGGACCGCACCGAGCTGGAAGCCCTGCTGCGCGAGCTGGACAGCGTCACCGGGCTCACCGACGCGCTGCGCGCGCAGCAGCACGAGTTCTCCAACCGGCTGCACGTCCTGTCGGTGCTCGTCGGGATGGGCGACCAGGAGGAGGCGATGGCCTACCTCGACGAGATCTCCGCGGGCAGCACCGGGCAGGCCGAAGAGCTGCGCTCCCGCATCGCGCCCGCGTCGCTCGCCGCGCTGCTGCTGGCCAAGATCACCATCGCGGCCGAGCGGGACGTCCGGCTGACCGTGTCCGAGGATTCGCGGCTCGACCAGCCGGCGCCGGACGCGCTGCTCACGATCGTCGGCAACCTCGTCGACAACGCGCTCGACGCCGTGGCCGACACGCCCGCGCCGCGGGAGGTCGTGGTGCGGCTGGCCCACGACGACGGCGCCATCGCCGTGTCGGTCACCGACAGCGGCCCCGGCGTGCCCGCCGGCCTGGCGGAGCGGGTCTTCCAGGACGGCTACACCACCAAGCCGTCCCGCAGCGGCCTGCCGCGCGGCCTGGGCCTGGCCCTGGTGCACCGGCTGGTCGTCCGGCTCGGCGGCCGGATCACCGTGGCACCGGGGCCGGGCGGCGCGTTCGACGTCCGGCTGCCCGTCCGGGCCGGGGAGCGGCCGTGATCCGGACCCTGGTGGTGGACGACGACTACCGGATCGCCCAGGTGCACGCGGCCGGCGTCGGCCGCGTCGACGGCTTCGTCGCGGCCGGCGAAGCGCATTCGCTGGCCGAGGCGCGGGCGCTGGTCCGGACGCTCCGGCCGGACCTGCTGCTGCTCGACCTGTACCTGCCCGACGGCCACGGGCTCGAGCTCATGCGGTCGCTGCACGACACCGTGCCCCGCCCGGACTTCATCGTCATCACCGCCGCGCAGGACATCGACAGCGTCCGGCGGGCCATGCAGCTGGGTGCCGTCTACTACCTGGTCAAGCCGTTCGGGTTCGCGCAGCTGCGCGAGCAGCTGGCCGCGTACGGCCGGCTGCGCGAAAGCCTCGACGGGCTCGACGTCGCGAACCAGGAAACCGTCGACACGCTCTACGGGCTCCTGCGCGGCCCGGCCGGGCACCAGGCCGGCCGGCGGCGGCTGCCCGCGACGATGGCCCAGGTCCTGGAGCAGGTCCGGACCGCGCCGCGTGCTCTGTCCGCGACCGAGGTGGCCGAACGGCTCGGTGTCAGCCGCGCCACGGCGCAGCGGTATCTGGCCGACCTCGTGCGCCGCGGTCTGCTGGACCTCAGCCTGAACTACGGCACCGCGGGCCGTCCGGAACACCGCTACCACGTGCCCCGCCGGTGATCACACCACGAGCGGCCGGCTCGCCGGGCGGACGCGGCGCCACGTGATCACCAGGAACACGATCAGGCCCGCGAACGGCAGGGAACCGACCAGCCAGCTCAACGCCAGCGGCGGCCCCGGCTGGTCGAGGACGGTGATGTCCGGGAGGTGCCCTTCACCGTGCCCCTGCGGGCCGTCGATGGCGAACCCGAAGCGGTACGTGCCCGCGCTGCTGAACGACTTCACGTCCAGGCCCCACGCATCGAGCTTGCGCGGGTGGCGGACCAGCGGCCCGGCGTGTTCGTCGGACTTGACGCCGGGGCCGTCCAGCAGCAGCGTGCCGGACTTGCCCGCGATGCCGCCGTCGGGCACGAACGTGAAGTCCAGCGACTGCATGGCGCGGATCGGCCAGACGGAGAACCCGACCGTCACGCTGTACGGACCGGCTTGGACGTGTTCGGTGTGCACGATGTCGACCGGCGCGTAGGCCATCGCCGGGGCCGCCCCGGCGAAGGTCAACGCGACAATGGCGAGGGCGGTGACGGCGAGGCGCCGGGTCCGCGAGGTCATCGGGTTTCCTCCGGGGTGAGGGCGTCGAGCATCGTGGTGAACCGGCCGCCGAGGAACCCGGCGAGCAGGCCCAGCGGCAGGCCGAGGATCGCGACGAGCGCGAACTCGGTCCCGGAGATCTCCGCGGTGGGGTCGGTGAGGAGCTGCTGCAGCGGCAGGCCGACGGCCACGACCAGGCCGGTCACCGTGCCGGCCAGGAGCAGGACCCGTTTCGCGTCGAGCCCGCGACGGCGGGTCAGGTGCAGCAGTCCCTCGACCAGGACCGCCGCGACGATCAGGAACATCGGCATGGCGCCGGGCAGGTCCGGCGGCTGGGGCGTGAGCCCGTCGCGCAGCGGGAGCCCGACGGCCGCGGCGTAGGTCTCCGCCGCCCACGGCGAGAACCACCACAGGAACGCCTGCAGGACCCCGAGCACCACCGCGATCGCGGTCGCGGAACCCGGCCGCCGCAGCAGCGTCGCGCCGATGACGAGCAGCAGCGGCGTGAAGAAGATGATCCCGATGATCGTCGGGTCGACCGGCAGCGGGAGGTTCTTGAGCGCGTTCGCGGGGATCGGCGCGAAGGTGATCAGGATCGGGATCGACCCGATGACGCCCCAGTGGCCCCAGCGCTGGTCCTTCGCGGCGGCGAACACGATGATGCTGCCGATCATGGTGACGGTGATCGAGAGGAACAGCGCGACGTGCGACGGGGTGTTCAGCACGGCGTCGAAGCCGTAGATCGAGTGCCACACCAGGTCCAGCAGCCCGTACAGCAGGAATGACGCCGCGCCGATCCCCGAGACCAGATAGCCCAGGGGCGCGGTGAAGACGCCGCCGAACACGCGGACGGGCGTACCGCCGGTCGTCCGGGGCATCGGCCGGCCGGCGCGCTGGGCGGCGGTGGCCAGCAGCACCATCACGAGACTGGCGACGCCGGACAACGCGCTGCCGGTGTAAAGGGCCAGATGCGACAGCGTGAAGAAGGTGTCCGGCCCGACCTCGGTGTGCCACTGGATGTCCCAGCTCAGCCCGGCCGTGGTGATCACCGTGCCGAGGAAGACCGTCCAGGCACCGGCCTGGGCGGCGGTTCCCGTCCGGGTGGCGGCGCGAACGCCGGCCACTGACGCGGATATGTCCATCTTCGTGTCCTTTCTCAGTTCGAGACGGGGACGGAAAGCGTGAGGTGGTCCGCGCCGACCGACAGCAGCAGCTGCCACGAGCCGGCCATCATCAGCGGCACGCCGTCGGCGCGGTAGCCGCCGCCACCGGTGGGCACGGCGGCGACCGGCGGGCCGGCGTGGCCCATCTGCGGCATCACCGGCTGGACCCGGACCGCGGCCCCGGAAACGGGGCGACCGGCCGGATCCGTGACGTCGATGTCGACGGAAGTGCTGCCGGGCTTGGGGTTCCGTACCGTGGCCGTCACCGCGTAGCGCGCCGAAGCCGCGTGCAGCACGGCGGGGCCGGCCGGGCTGGGCCACAACACCGCCACGAGCACCGCGACGACGGCGACCGTCACGCCGATGGCGACGGCGAGCCCGCGGCGGGAGCGGGTGGGCGTCACGGGGTCTCCCGGGGTGCGGGGGCGACGTCGAGCACGACCGGGACCGTCAGCACGGCGTAGCGGCGTTCGACCTGGATCCAGAGCCGGTACCGGCCGGGCACCGGGAAGGTGTAGGTGAACGGCACGTCCGGCCCGTAGGCGGCGACGGTCTCGTCGGGGGCGCTGTCGCCGTTGACCGGCGGAAGGCCGGCTATCCCGGGCCGCGAAGGGTCCATTGTGGACGTCGAACCCATGGCGTGGACGTGCGCCCACACCGGCGCCGTCTGCGCCGCCGCTCCCACCGGCGCCGTGGGCGGCAGCGGCCCGGCGACGATGAGGTGCCCGGCCATGCCCAGCCAGGGCTGCAGGTCGCCGGTGTCGCCGGCCCGCGCGGTCACCGTCGTCGGCTCCCCCGCCGCCGGCGTGGTCGTGGTGACGGTGATGCCGCCCGGCACCGTCACGCCGGTGAGCTGCCCGGCACCGAGCCGGACCGGGGCCGGGACCGCCGGCGACGCGGACGTGCCCGTGACGTCGATCCCGGCGGCGGCGTGCACGAGCTGGACCCCGCCACCGCGCCGGACCAGTTCGACAGACAGCGCGTAGTGCCCGGGCATCGGCGGCGTGACGTGCAGTGCGTAGTGGCCCGGGGCGGTCCGGATCGGGTGCTCGTGCCACAGCTCGCCGTCCGGGCCGATCAGCAGCAGGTGGACCAGGGCGCTGTCGTGGACGACCAGGTCGTCCGCCGGCAGGCCCGTCGACCCGTCGGTGAGGGTGAGCCCGAGGTCGCTCGCGTGTCCCGCGGCCGGCGCGCCGTCCACGGTGAGCACCACCGGCGGGCGCGAGTAGTCGCCGGTCATCGGCTGGGTCAGCGCGTACGGATCGGTGACGTTGGCGACGGTCGGATCGAGCTGCGGACCGGGCTGCGGCGGCAGCGGCAACGACGCCGAGAGCACCGCGGCGGTCACGGCGACCGCCAACCCGGCCACCATCCCGCCGGCCGGGAGCACCGCCCAGGCCGTCCGGCGGGTCCGGGTCGCCGTCACGACCGAAACCAGCAGCAGCACGCCCGCCGCGAGGAAACCGCCGTACACCAGGCGTTCCGGCGGCGAGATCACCTGAACGGGCACCACGAAGGGAATCCGGGCGGTGCGCGTCCCATCGCCCAGGGCCAGCTCCCACGGTCCGGGCCGGTCCACGGTCACGACCGCGCTGTAGGCCCGCGGTTCCGCCCCGAGGTCGACCGCGGCGGTGGCCGGCGCGCCGCTTTCGGCGGTCGCCCGGGCCGCCACGGTGAGCCGGCCCGGCGCGGTACCGGCGTGGGTGACGACGTCCAGGTGCAGCGGGCCGGGGACGCTCGTGATGCGGCGCAGCACGACGGTGAGTTCGCGGTCGCCGAGGGTCTGGGCCACCGTGACGTCGCCACCCGAAGACGGCGAATCGGCGTACGTCACCGGGCTCGCAGCGAGCAGGAACGCCAGGCACGCGACCGGAACCAGCGCACGGCGCTTCGGGAAGTGCGTCACGGCAGGAGCTTCGCGAAAACCGCCTTACAGGACCCTTTCAGCGGGTAAACGCGCTTTTGCCGTCGCCCGGCAATACTGGGGCGATGCGGATACTGGTGGTCGAGGACGAGGAGGCCATGGCCGCGTCGCTCGCCTGGGGACTGCGGGCGGAGGGGTACGTCGTGGACGTCACCGCCGACGGCCGGGACGCCCTGTGGCGAGCGCGGGAAACGGCCCACGACGTGATCGTCCTGGACGTCATGCTGCCCGGGCTGGACGGCTACCAGGTCTGCCGCCGCCTGCGCGCCGACGGGCTGTGGACGCCGATCCTGATGCTCACGGCCATGGACGACGACCTCGACCAGGCCGAGGGGCTCGACTGCGGCGCCGACGACTACCTGGTCAAGCCGTTCGCCTACCCCGTCCTGCTCGCCCGGCTGCGGGCGCTGACCCGGCGCGGGCTCGGCCGCCGTCCCGCGGTCCTCACCGCCGCCGGCCTGCGCTTCGACCCCGCCGGGCGCACCGTCGTCCACGACGGCGTCGCACTCGACCTCACCACCCGCGAGCTGACCGTCCTGGAGTACCTGCTGCGCAAGCAGGGCCAGGTCGTGTCGAAGGCCGAACTGCTGGACCACTGCTGGGACACCGCCTACGACGGCGGCCCGGCGGTCGTCGAGGTCACCGTCCACCGCCTGCGCCGGAAACTCGACCGGCCCGGCGGCCCGGGCGTGATCCACACCCTGCGGGGCCAGGGTTACCTCATCCGGGACGACGCCGATGAGCGGTGACCACCCGCGGTGGCACACCTTGCGGGTCCGGCTCACGCTGGTCGCCGGGCTCGTCATCACCGGCGCCGTGGTCCTGGGGATCGTGCTGCTCTACCTGCTGCAGGTCCAGTCCGTCGACCGCACCCTCGACGGCCAGCTGCGCGCCTACGCCGTCGAGATCACGGAGTCCGCCGCGAACGGCGCGTGGCCGCGGCTGCTGGCACCGTCCACATTGGACGCCGACGCCCAGGCCCAGGTCCTCGCCCCGGACGGGCACGTGCTCGCCGCGACCCGCACCCTGGCCGGCCTGCCCGCGATGTACAGCACCGGGTCCGGCACCCCGCGGCGCACGGCCGCGGCCGACGGCGTCGTCCCCGACGACGTCCGCGTGGTCGCGGTCCGGCAGGTCGTCGGCGGGCAGCCGGTCACCGTGCTGGCCGGCACCCCCACCGGGTTGCTCACCCAGCTGCGCGACGCGTTCACCTCGAACCTGCTCCTCGGCTTTCCCGTCATCCTCCTCGTCGCCGCGGTCACGGTCTGGCTGATCGTCGGCCGGGTGCTGCGCCCGGTCGAGCGGATCCGGCACGCCGTCACCGAGATCACCTCGGCCGATCTGTCCCGGCGGGTGCCGGAGCCGGGCACGCCCGACGAGATCGGCTCGCTCGCCCGGACGATGAACGACATGCTCGGCCGCCTGGAGAACTCGGCCGGCCGGCAACGGCGCTTCGTCGCCGACGCCTCCCACGAGCTGCGGAGCCCGCTCGCGGCGCTGCGCACCACGCTCGAGGTCGGGCTCGCCCACCGCGAGCGCGCCCCCTGGCCCGAGATCGCCGAGCGGGCCACCCGGCAGTCCCAGCGGCTCGAGGACCTGATCCAGCAGCTGCTGCTGCTCGCCCGGGCGGACGAACACCAGCTGACGGCGCAGGCGTCCGAAGTGGACATCGGCCGGCTGCTGCACGACATCCGGGCCTCGACGCCGGCCGACGGCGTGACGATCGACGTTCAGAGCACCGGCAACGCGGTCGTCCTGGGCCACGCCGGCCACCTGGAACGCTTGTTCCGCAACGTCCTCGACAACGCCGTCCGGCACGCGGAGACGTCCGTCCACATCAGAACGACGACCGGCCGCGGGCGGGTGGTCGTCGAGATCGCCGACGACGGCCCCGGCATCCCGGTCGAAGACCGGGACCGGGTCTTCGACCGGTTCGTCCGGCTCGACGGCAGCCGGGACCGCGCGAGCGGGACGAGCGGACTCGGGCTCGCCATCGCCCGTGAGATCGTCACGGCCCACCGCGGCGGCATCGTCATCACCGACACCGGCGGGCACGGGACCACCGTGTTCGCCTGGCTGCCCCACCGCGGGCCGTGACCGGCGGCGGTCACACGCCGCTGTAGCTGCCGGCCGTCCACTCGGGAATCGGGTCGTAGGCGTGGACGTCGTGGGCCGGCACGACGTGCATCCGGCCGGACAGGGCGATGACGCGCAGGAGGCCGTCCCGCACCTGCGACGGCTCGACGTCCGCCAGCATCCGCAGCAGCTTCGGCCGTTCCGCCCGCAGCGTCACGCCTTCGCACTGCCAGGTCAGGTCGCCGATGAACGCGAACCGGCCGCCGCCGGGAAGGGTCACGAACACGACGACGGAGCCGTCCGTGTGACCGCCGGCCTCGGCGATGACCACCGAGCCGTCCCCGTGGACGTCGTGGCTGGCCGGGAAACCGAGGTACGGCGGGCCGTCGAAGGTGTAGTGGTGGATCTCGTGCCCGCGGGCGACGTCGCGGAACACCGAGGCGTCCTTGGCCCGCTCGACGTACCGGCTCTCGGCCGCGTTCATCCAGATCGGGACGTCGAGCTCGGCCAGCCCACTGACGTGGTCCCAGTGGGCGTGGGTGATGACGACGCCGCGCAGCCGCGCCGGGTCGTAGTTCCGGTCCCGCAGCTGGTCCCGGACCGTGGCGCCGAGGTCGTGCGGCGAGCGCCGGTAGGACGGCATGGTCGCGATGTGCGCCTCGACGTCCGCGCCGAAACCCGCGTCGATCAGCAGGTCGCCGGCCGGGTGCCGGACGAGCACCGCAGTGGCCGCGAACTTCCGGAGGTCACCGAACGAGCCACCGCGGTAGGCCAGCGCGGCCCGGTTCTCGTACGTGCCGGTCGGGAGCTGGTAGAGCGCCATCCCGGCCGGGGGCGACGCGGCCGGCAGCGGACCCGTCCACGGCTCCGGCGCCGGAAGCGGCGCGGGCCGGAACGAACGGATCACGATCAGGGCGCCGGCGATGACCACGAGAGCCAGGGCGGTCCAGAGGTGGATCATGGTGCGTCGGGCCTTTCCGAAGTGGTGGTTTCCGGGCGCTGGTCCTGGAAGAACTGGTGGATCTCCTCGGCCGCCACGGACGTGCGGGCCTGGCCGACGTACAGGGACAGCACCACGGTGAGGACCTCGAGCGCCGGCTGGTCGAGCCCGGCGCGGACCGCGCGTTCCAGGTGCGTGGTGAGCCGGTTGCCGCGCACGCCCTCGCAGATCAGCGCGGTCAGGATCGCGACGCTGCGGCCGCGGTCGTCGAGGGCCGGGTCGTGCCACGCCGGCCCGCCTGCGGCGAGGACGGCTTCGTCGGCGAAGCGGCGGCCGACCCGCTCCGCGAACACGTCCGGCAGGTCGCCGGGGCTGACGCCGAACGTCTCGGCGTACACCGCGATGCCCCGGCCGATCCGGTCTCCCCGCGGGTTTTCGTTCTTGTCGTTCACCCTACGATCAGACCCCGGCGGCGGGTGCGAGGTCCAACACCTGATCAGACCGGGCCATACCGTCAGGGTATGGTCCGAGGGTGGTGGATCTGCGGTCCCTCGGCTACTTCGTCGCGGTGGCGGAGGAGCTGAACGTGGGCCGGGCCGCGGCCCGGCTGCACATGTCGCAACCCCCGCTGAGCCGGGCGATCCAGCAGCTCGAAGGCGACCTCGGCGTCGAGCTGTTCACGCGGTCCGTCCGTGGCATGACCCTGACCCAGGCCGGCCAGACGCTACTGCCGGAAGCCCGGGAGGTGCTCGCGCGGGTCGAGTCCCTGCCGTCGGTGGTGTCGCAGGCGGCCGAACCGCGCACCCTCACCATCGGGACCCTCGCCGACAGCGTGGACCGCGCGGGGCGGTCCCTGATCGACGCGTTCCGCGCCCGCTACCCCGGCGTCGGGATCCGTGTCGTCGAAGGTGATCTCACCGACCCCACCGTCGGGGTCGATCGCGGGCAGGTGGACGTCGCCCTCACCCGCGGCCCGTTCGACGCCGCGGGGGTCGTGGTCGCCGAGATCCGCCGGGACCCGGTCGGCGTCATCGTGCGCGCCGCCGACCCGCTGGCGTCCCGGGACCGGGTCCGGCTGGACGAACTGCGCGACCGGCGCTGGTTCCGCGTCCCGGACACCGCGGACGCGCTCTGGCGGGCGTACTGGGCCGGCGGCCGCGAGCCCGGAGGCGAGGCCGACACCATCGTGCGAACCGTGCGCGAGTGCGTCCAGGCCGTGCTGTGGTCGGACTCGATCGGCCTCGCGCCGCTGACGATCACCCGGGCGCCCGGCATCGTCGTCGTCCCGGTGGACGGCGTCGCCCCCAGCCCGCTGGTCGTCGCGTGGCGGCGCCGGGACCGGAGGCCGCTCGTGCACGGCTTCGTCGACGTCGCCACCACCACCGCGCAGGACAGCTGATCCTGCCGCGTCAAGGGCGCCGGCGCTGCCGGCCCGCGTAGTTGCGCAGGGCACGGAGGAAGTCGATCTCGCGGAAGGCCGGCCAGTAGGCGTCGCAGAAGTGCAGTTCCGCGAAGGCGCCTTGCCAGAGCAGGAAGTTCGACAGGCGCTGCTCGCCGCTGGTGCGGATGATCAGGCCGGGTTCCGGCTGCTCCGGCGCGTACAGGTGCGCGGCGACGTCGTCGACGGTCAGGGTGTCCGCGACCTCGGCGAGGGTGCTGCCGGCGGTGGCGCGTTCGACCAGGAGGTCACGCAGGCCGTCGACGATCTCCTGGCGGCCGCCGTAGCCGATCGCCAGGGTGACGTGGGCGCCGGTCAGGCAGTCCCGGGTGGCTTCGGCGGCGTGTTTCAGCGCGCCTGCCGTGCTGGCCGGCAGCAGATCGACCGCGCCGGCCACGTGGACCCGCCACCGTGCGCCCGGCCGGGCCAGCCGCTCGGTGGCGAGCCGCTCGACGACGTCCATCAGGAACGCCACCTCGCCGTCGGCGCGGTGGGTCAGGTTTTCGGTGGAGCACAAGAAGACCGTGACGTAGCGGATGCCCAGCGACTCGCACCAGGACAGCACGCGTTCGGCGTGTTCGGCGCCGTACTGGTGGCCGAGGCTGGGGTTGGCCATGCCCTGCTGCCGGGCCCAGCGCCGGTTGCCGTCCATGATCAGCCCGACGTGGTCCGGCAGGTCCCTGCCGGTGAGCTGCTTGCGCAGGCGCCGTGCGTACAGGGCGTAGAGCGGTGCGGTGATGCGCATCTGCCCGCCTTTCAGGCCGCGGTTTCCGGGGTTCGCAGGACCAGGGGTGTCGCGAGCAGGACCAGCCCGAGCGCCGGCGCCGCCCCGGCGACCAGTTGCGTCGCCCCGATGGCCGCGGCCGCCGTGGCCAGCACCCGGACCCCGAGCCGGAAGCGCCGCGGGGGCACGGCCGGCACCGGTCCGATCCCGGCGACCGCCCTGCCGACCTGGATCACGGCCAGACCCCACGCACCCCACCAGCACAGCAGCAGCGTGAGCCGGACCGGCGGCGCGAAGGAACCGTTGGTGGCGTGGACAACGGCGACCACGATGAGGCCGAGCACAGCCGGTCCGGCGAGCCCGCGCACGAGCCGTCGCCCGAGGGCCATCAGGGTGGCCGGGTTCGGCCGCGGTGCGACAAGCCCCAGGCCGGCCACCACGGCGACCGCACAGACGTCGAGTACCCGGGAAAGCCCGCGACCGTCCTCGACGATCAGGTGCACGGCGAACCAGCCGATCCCGGTGACGATCACCGCCATCGCGGTGACCCGGGCTTGGCGTTGGGCGGCTGAGCGCGCGGGCCAGACGGCAGGGTGCAGCCACGCGTCGGCCGCGCCCACGAGCAGGTCCGCCCAGTCGCTCGCGCCGGCGTCCGCCGCCAGATCGGCACCCCAGCGCTCCCGGAACGCCCGCGGGTAGAGCCGCACGAGCCACCGCACGACGGTCATGCCGGCCGCACGCCAAGCCGCCGAAGACCGGCGTCGGCGACCCGCGCCATGGCCCGCAGCTCACGTTCCAGCACAACGCGACCTTGCTCGGTGATCCGCACCGGGCGTTGTCGACCTTCACCGTCGAGAGCTTCGACGAGCCCCTTCGCCTCCAGGCGGGCGAGCGCACCGTAGAGACTGCCCGGCCCCAGCCGTTCACCGGTCAGCTCGTCGATCGCGGTGTTGATCGCGTACCCGTGCAGCGGGCCATCGGTCAGCGCGTAGAGCACCAAGATCTGAGCGTCGTTCGGCATGAGCGGCCCCTTCGGTCGCCCGCACGTTACTACGCGCCACGTAGTACGTGCAACGTACCGCATCCCCAGGACGGGATCTCTTCGACCGCCGGTGCTCTGACTAGTGGCCGTCGCGTCCCCAGGACGGGCGCCAGCTGTCGCCCCCTTTCCGGCCGGCGAAGTCGGCTTCGAGGAAGGCGAGCAGCTCGGCCAGATCGGGCTGCCGGTTGCCGGTGCGCCAGACGACCCACAGCGGGAAGACCGGGGTGGGGTCGACGATCGGGATGCGGCGAAGGTCGTAGTGCGCGGGCCAGAGGTAGCGGGAGCCTTCGCCGACGAGGTTCGCGAGCGTCGCCGACTCGGCGATCTCGGTCATCAGCACCTCGGCCCCGAACGCCGGGCCCAGGACGTCGATGGTGAGCCCGAAGGTGGCGCCGAGCTCGGCGTAGTAGGCCGCGACCTCGTCCCCGCGGGGCAGCCCCGGCATCCAGATCGGATGATCGGCGAGCCGGCGTGGGGTCACGGACGCAGCATCGGCAAGCGGGTGCTTCGGGCCGACCAGCAGCTCGTGGCGGTCCTCGATGACCAGGGCGCTGGAGAGTCCCGTGCCGGAGAGTTGCCTCTTCGGGTCGGTCAGGCCGCGGAACGTGGCGTCGACGGCGCCACTGGCGACGGCGGCCAGCGCCGCCTCGAGGGTGAGATCGGGCAACGCGACGACGTCCAGGTCGCGCTCGCGGTGTTGCCGGTAGAAGGCGTGCAGGAGCGTGGCCGGTGCCGTCCGCCGGTTCCGTACGTCGACTCGCAGCGCTCGGCGTCCGGGCGTCACCGAGGCGAGGGCGCGGTCCTCGGCCTGCAGCAGCTCGTGGGCGTGCGGCAGGAACGCCTGGCCGTCGACGGTCAGCGTGGCGCCGCGGGGTCCGCGGGCGAAGAGAACCACGCCGACCTCACGCTCGAGGGCCCCGATGCGCTTCGAGACGGCCTGCTGGGTGATGCCGAGCTCGTCGGCCGCGCGCTGGAACTGTCCTTCCGAGGAGACCTTGAGGAAGGTCCGTACCGCGTCGAGGTCCACCCCCGCACCCTAGTGACACAACGAACAGTTGTGGCGCGCCGCCAGGTCGGTGGTTGCCCCGATCCGGGCACCAGCCTCATGTTTCGGGCCAGCGCGAAACGTTTTCGGGCCGGTTGACGGTGCTCTCGCGCCGCTGGCAGCGTCAGCACGCCGCGGTGCCGGGCGCCTGCGCGCGGTCCCGGGGTCGCCACACGATCGTGAAGGGTGCGGGCACGGATTGCTGGAAGCCACGGTCCTCGGCCCGGTCGGCGCGCGGGTCCACGGGACACCGGTGCCGGTCAAGGGGCGGCTGGGGCGCACGGTGCTCGCCGCGCTGGCGCTCGCCTGCCGGCAGCCGGTGTCGGTGGAACGGCTGATCGACGCCCTGTGGGGCGAGCTGCCGCCGGCCACCGCGCGGACCCAGGTGCACATCCAGGTGTCCAAGCTCCGCGCCTCGCTCGACCGGGCCGGCGCGGGCGGGGCGGTGGTCACCGTGCCGAGCGGGTACCTGCTGGACTGCCTCGCCGACGTCGACGAGGTGCGGCAGCTGCTGGTCACGGCGCGGGCGGCCGGGGACCCGGCGGGCACGGCCGGCCTGCTGCGGTCCGCGCTCGACCGCTGGACCGGGACGCCGCTGGGCGGGGTGACCGCGCACCTGGCGGGCGTGGAGCAGCCCCGGCTGGACGAGCTGCGGATCGGACTGGCCGAGGAGTGGATCGACGCGGAGATCGCATGCGGGCGGGCCGCCCGGCTGCTGCCCGAGCTGACCGCGCTGGTGCAGGCCCACCCCCTGCGCGAGGGCCTGCACCACCGGCGGATGCTGGCGCTGCACCGCGCCGGGCGGCGGGCCGACGCCCTGACGGCGTTCCAGGAGGCCCGGCGCGTGCTGCGCGACGAGCTGGGCATGGATCCCTCCCGGGAGCTGCTCGCGCTGGAGGCGGAGATCCTCTCCGTCGAGACGCCTCCGGCGGTGACCGTGGTGCCGCCCAGCTGCCGCCGCGGACCTCCGGGTTCGCCGGGCGCGACGCGGAGTCGTCCGCGATCGGGGCCGCGGTGGCGCGCCGGACCGACACGCCACCGCTGGTGCTGATCACCGGGATGCCCGGGATCGGCAAGACGGCGCTGGCCCTGCACGCGGGCGCGGCGTCGGCACACGCTTACCCCGGCGGGCAGCTCTACGCCGACCTGCGGGGCGCCGACACAAGACCGGCCGCACCCCACGAGATCCTCGCCGGCTTCCTGCGGGCCCTGGGTGTGCCGGCGCGGTCGATGCCGGCCGCCGTCGAAGAGCGCACGGCCGAGTTCCGCAGCCGCACGGCGGGCAGGCGGGTGCTCGTGGTGCTGGACAACGCCGCCACCGCCGCGCAGATCGAGCCGCTCCTGGCCGCCGATCCGGGCTGCGCCACGATCGTGACCAGCAGGTCCGTTCTGCCCGAGGTGGAGCCCGCGGTCCGGGTGCCGCTCGCGCCGCTGTCCGACCCGGTGGCCGGGACGGTGCTCGCGAACGCGGCGGGCGCGGCGCGGCTGGGCGAGGACGAGGGCACGGTCGCCACGGTGATCGAGGCGTGCGGGGGTGTGCCGCTCGCCTTGCGGATCGCCGGGGCGCAGCTCGCCGCGTACCCGAAGCTCGGCGTGGCGGAGCTGGCCGCGCGACTGTCCGACGAGTCGAGGCGGATGCGGGAGCTGACGGTCGGGCAGCGCAGCGTGCGGGACAGCCTCGACGCCAGCTTCCGGTTGCTGGACCGGGAAGCGCGGGCCGCGATGCTGGCGCTGGCGGCGATCGGGGCGCCGACGTTCACCGGCTGGCCGCTCGCCCCCGTGCTCGACGTGCCACTCCCCCGCACCGGCGAGGTGCTGGCCCACCTGTGCGCGATGAACCTGCTCGACCAGGCCGGGCCGGGGCGCGACGGGATGCCCCGCTACCGGATGCACGACCTGGTCCGGGCCTACTGCCGCACGGTCGGCCCGCCGCTCGGTCCGCGCGCCCTGGACCGGCTGGCCGGGTGGGCGGTCGCGCTGACCCGGCACGCCTGCGAGGGCATGCTGGGCATGCGGGTCGGGTACGCGGTGGTTGCCGAGACCGCCGCGCCCCTCGGCCAGGACGTGGTGGGGCACGTGGTGCAGGAGCCGCTGCCGTGGGTGGGCGCGGACGTCGACGTCCTGCTCGCCGTGTTCGGCCTGGCCGTGCGCGGCGGCCTGCTCCGTCCCGCGGCGGCGCTGCTGCTGGTGGTGCGCGCGCCGCTCGTGCGGCTCGACCTGTCCGACCACGGCGCCCGGGCGGCCGCGCGGCTGGCGAACGTCGCCGGCCCGGACCCGGTGGTGCGGGTGACCGCGGCGCTGGTCGCGGCGACGGCGCGGATGCACCGCAGCCGGTACGCCGACGTGGTCGCCATCCTGAACGAGGTGCCCCTGGCCGACGTCGACCTCGCGCTGCGGGCGGAGGTGCTGACCAAGCTGGGTGACGCGTACGAGCGCTGCCGGGACTGGCACAGCGCGATCACTTCCCTGCGCGAGGCCGTCGTGTGCTTCCGGAAGTCCGGCAACCTGGCCGGAATGGCGGGCTGTCACGGCACACTGGCCGCCCTGTACCGGGACCACCTCGGCGACCTGCGCGCGGCGACGGCGCACGGCACGAAGGCCCTGCGCCTGGCCGACGCCGCCGGTGACTGGAAGACCCGCGGGCAGGTGCGGCTCGTGGTCCTGCGCACCGCCTTGGCCTGCGGCGACGCGGCGGCCGCGGCCGAGCTCGCCGGACAGGCCCGCTGCCTGTCGGAGCGCAACGGCGACCCGATCGGCCAGACCTGGTGCCTCACCGCCGAAGCCGACGCCCACCGCGCGAACGGCGACCCGGACGCCGCCCGGCGATCCGCGGACCGCGCGCTGGGCCTGGCCCGCCGCACCCGCCGCCCGGACGCCGAGTCCGCCGCGATGCTCGCCCTGGCCTCGATCGAGCTGGCCGCCGGTGACCGGGCCGCCGCCCGCCGCATCGCCCAGGCGGCCCTGGACCTGCAGGACCGGTTCGACAGCCCGGTCGAACGAGCCGGGGTGGAGAAGGTGCTGGCGGAGATCGACGGTCAGCCGCCCGCCGGGCGGTCGGGCACCGCGCCCGCGACGCCGGAAATCTCGATGTAGCCGAGCTGGCGGGAATCCTGGCTGTGGCCGGTGTTGTCGCCGACCACCACCACCCGGCCGGCCGGGACGACCGGGTGGTCCGTCCCCAGCCAGGCGGGGACCGGGTCACCGGCGACCGCGGCGATGCGCTTGATGCGCCACGCGACGTCGGTGTCATTGGTGGACCCGGTTCGCGGGCGGAAGACGATCACGTCGCCGACGCGGTAGTGCCGCCGCCGGGTCGCGACCACCCGCTCGCCGTCGTGGAAGGTCGGGGACATGCTGTGGCCCCGGACGCGGACCACCACGTAACGGCGGCGCACCACCACGACCAGCAGTACCAGCACGACCAAGACCACGACGAGCCCGGCCATCACGCCTCCACCATCGCGTATCCCTTGGCCTGCAACGAGAACAGCCGGGCGTACTCGCCACCCGCGGTGAGCAGCTCGTCGTGGGTGCCCTCTTCGATCACCCGGCCGCCGCCCAGCACGACGATCCGGTCCGCACCGCGCAGGGCGGAGAGGCGGTGGGAGATCAGCACGCTCGTCCGGCCGGCCCGGTGGCCGCGCAGGGCCTCGTGGGTCCTGGTCTCGGCGTCGGCGTCCATGCCGGAGCTGGGTTCGTCGAGGATGAGCAGGTCGGCTTCGTCGCGCATGAGCGAGCGGGCCAGCGCCACCCGCTGCCACTGGCCGCCGGACAGGGCCGCCCCGGCCTTGTCGTCGACGTCCAGGAACGCCCTGGACAGCAGGGTTTCGTAGCCGCGCGGCAACGCCGAGAGCGCCGGATCGATCTCGGCGAGGCGGGCCGCCGCGCGCACGCGGTCGAGATCGCCGAGGCGGGTGACGTCGCCGATGCCGATGTTGTCGGCCGCGGTCAGGTCGTAGCTGGTGAAGTCCTGGAACGTGGCGCCGATGCGGGCCCGCAACGCGGCCGGGTCGCAGGAGCGGATGTCGACGCCGTCCCACAGGATACGGCCGCGGTCCGGGTCGTAGAAGCGGCACAGCAGCTTCACGAGCGTCGACTTGCCCGCGCCGTTCACCCCGACCAGCCCGACGGCCGCGCCGCTGGGGATCATCAGGTCGACCCCGCGCAGCACCCACGGGCCGGTCCGGTCGTACCGGAACCACACGTCACGCAGTTCGATGCCGGCCTTCAGCTCCGGCACGGCGTCCGTCCCGGAGGCCAGGTCGGGTGCGGTCGTCACCACGTCGAGGTAGTGCTTGAACAACCCGAGCGAGCCGCCGGCCCGGCCGAGCTGGCCCAGCAGCGAGCCCACCGGTGACTGGATGCCGGCCACCGCGGCGGTGAAGAGCGTCACGTCGCCGATGGACAACGCCCCGCGGGCGGCGCCGGTCGCGGCGACCACGAGGGCGATGCCGGCCACCACCGCCGACACGATCGCGGCGGTGATCCCGGCGACCGCGATCCGGCGCTGCATCGCGCACTCGCTCGCGGTGGCCGTGCGGACGGCGGTCACCATGCGCGACCGGAACAGGTCCGCGAGGCCGAAGAGCCGGATCTCCTTGGCCGCCCGGATGTCCGAGCACAGCGAGCGGAACAGGAACCGCTCGCGGTGGGTGGCCATCATCGCCTCGACCTCCCGCGCGCGCAGACGGGACAGGGTCAGCTGGGAGATCGCCGCGGCCGCCAGTGACGCGGCGAGCAGCCCGGCCATCGGCGGCCACACGAGCAGGACCGCGCCGCCGAACGCGAGCACGGCGACCACGGTGCGCACCGACTCGACGATCAGGGCCAGCACCGCGGGTGCCGCCTCCTGCGCGCCCTGCTCGGCCAGCCGCACCTGGTCGAGGAACGCCGGGTCCTCGAGCCGGCGCAGCCCCGGCAGCGCACCGACCGCGCCGACCAGGCGGTCCTCCGCCTCGATCGCGGACTTGGCCCGCACGATCGAGGTGCAGTACGAGGCGACCGCGGTGATCGCGGTCGCGACGGCGAGGCCGGCCGCCGAGCCGATGGCCAGCAGCACGATCAGGCCGCTGTCCCGGCCGCCGGTCAGCTCGTCGAACATCAGCTTCCCGAGCCAGGCCGACACCGCCGGCAGGGCCGAGGCGAGCACCGCCAGCGCGATCGTGCCGCCGGTGGCCACCCGCGACGCACGCCAGGCGACACCGAACGCGGGGCCCGCCGCCCGGAACAGGCTCACCGGGCGTGCTGCGGACGCACGGCGTCGAGGTCGTGGCCGGCGGCGGCGATCCGCCGGTCCCGCACGCGGATCAGGGTCGGGGTGACATCACCCGCGGTGAACGCGGCCGACACCGGGCTGCGGTCGCCGACGAAGGCGACGCGCACGGAGGGTCCCAGACCGGCCGCGTACTCGACGGCCTTGTCGCGGTCCCCGCCGTCGAGCACGAACGCGACGGTCGGCTCGGTCAGCTGGGCGGCGATGCGCCGGCAAGGCCCGCAGGTCGGCGACAGGAACGCGACGAGCGCGTCGTCCAGCTCGCGGTCGGTGACGGTCAGGCCGCCGGCGTCGGTCACCTCGAACGCCCCGACTTCGGTGCCCACGGCGGGCAGCGCGGGCGTCACCGGCCGGCGCTGCTCCTTCAGCATCCGGACGATCGCCGAGGACAGCAGGAGGTTGAGCACCGTCAGCACGGCCAGCACCGCGACCACGGCCACCAGGAACGACATGAGATACCTCTTTCAGCGATGGGCGGTGTCCGCCTTGCCGACCAGGCCGGCCAGGCTGTCCCAGTTGATTGCGACGAGTGCGGCGAACGCGCCGACGAGCACGGCGGCCGCGGCGGTGTCGAGTCCGAGACCGGGCCCCTGCGGAACGGCGAGGGCCGCCGCGGCCCACCCGGCGAGGAGCGCGTTGCGGACGAGGTGGGCACGGCCGAGCACCGCCCCGGAGCGGCCGAAGCAGCGGCAGGTGACGCGGCGGCCCAGGCGCATCGAACGAGCGATCGCGGCGCAGAACACGAGCATCACCGCCGTCGCCAGCCCGAGCCCGAGCCGGTGGGTGGCGGGGAACGCGACGAGCACGGCGACGGCCAGCTCGGCGACGGCGGTCCCGGCGGCGATCGGCAGCCAGCCCACCGGCGACCGGCCGAGCGGCGACAGCGACGCGGCGAACTCCGCCAGCCGCACCCGCCCGGCGAGCTTGCCGACGGCCGCGACCGCGAACACGAGCCCGGTCAGCACCCGGGCGGCGAGCACGAACTGGGCGCCGATCATCGGTGAACCTCCTTTGCGCGGCAACGCCTTTCCCGCCGCGAGGCCGCGGCGGGAAAGGCATGGGCGTCGCGGTTACTTGCAGCTGCCGTAGCAGTCGTAGTGGAACGTCTTGCAGACCTGGCCGTGCTCGGCGACGCAGGCGCCGGCCTTGACCTCGCGCAGGAACAGCCCCAGCAACCGGTCACCCAGGGTGTTGATCATGCGAGCCATGATCACTCCTCTCACTAACGGGAATCGACCGGGAGATCGTGGCTCAGCCGCGCTATCCGTTCGCTATCGAGGACGCCGGGGCCTCAGGTCCGGCTGTCGTGGTGAGCGCGCAGTGCCTGGCCGAACCAGCTGAACACCGGTTGCAGGTCCGGGAGCGGGGCCCAGCCGTTGATGGTGGCGGCCAGCTGCCAGTACCGCGTGACGCGAGGATCGTTCGCGACCTCGAGCCGTTCGAGGATCCATCGCTTCAGCTGGTTGTCGTCGGCCTTACCGAAGGTCTCGGCGTAGCGCGCGGTGAGCGCGGCGACGACGCCGCCGGCTTCCCGCGAGTCCGGCGCGATCCCCGCGGCAAGCGCCCGTCCGACGTCCCCGCGCACGGTCTCGGTCAGCTCGTGGTGCAGGCCGGTGGTGTCTCCGCCGGCGCGCTGGGCCGCCTGGTACTCGGCCATCCGCCGCACCGCGGCCCGGAAGTCGTTGTCCTGCACCAGCTCCACGAGTTCCATCCACGCCTCGACCTGTTCGAGGGTGGCGTCGTCGGGGAGTTCGGGCATGCTCGAACGCAGCAGTTCCACCATGGCCGGGTTGGCGTCGACACCGCCGAAGGCGTCGTCGATGAAATCGTGGATGAAGTGGCGCCGTTCGGCATCGGACAGGTTCACCAGTCTGTGCATCAGATCCATCTCCCGGGGGGTCGATTCCCGGCGGGCGACCGCGGCCAGCACCGCACGCCGCAGGCGCAGCACCCGGATGTGTGTGTCGAGGGCCGCCGCGTGCGCGGCGGCGACCTCGGCCAGCGAGGTCTCCTCGGCCAGCACGCGCCGGATCGTGGCCAGGTCGACGTCGAGGGCGCGGAGCGTGCGGACCAGTTCCAGCCGAGCCAGGGCGGCCACGTCGTAGAGGCGGTAGCCGGCCGGGCTGTGACAGGTCGCCGGAACGATCCCCTTGTCGGCGTAGAACCGGATCTTCTTGACGGACAGCCCGGTCCGCGCGGCCAGAGCCCCGAGCGACGTCCTCTGATCGTCTGGCAAGCCGCGCCTGCAGTACCTGCCCGTCGCCAATTCCGTCCTCGAGGCTGCGGCCGACGCCGTGCAGGAGCAGCACGGGTGGATCGGCCGGATCACCGCCGACTCGCACGCGGGCCTTCGATCTTGCGCGGAGTGACACTCATGCCGTCAGCGCCGGCGCAGCGCGAGATCCTCGACGGCGAACAGCGCGAGCTTCCGCGACCACTGGGAACGAGGTGAGGTCGGCACCTGGCGGTCAGCGGTGAAGCTCATGCTGGGCTACGACATCGAGATGCTCCACGACCCCGACCGGGATCACTGGGTCATGCTCTACACGCCGCGCAGCACGGATGACCGCCCGTTCCGATGAGCCGCACGCCCTCAGCCAGGACCAGGTAGGGACCCGCGCCTCAGCGCGAATTGACGATCGTGCCCCTGCGGTCCTGAGAGCCAGCCCGATCAGCGAGGCGACGCGGGTCGGCTGCCGGCGACGGCTCTTCGGTCGTCACAATCCGCCGGTTCGCGCGATCACCTGGCCGGCGAAGTCGAGCATCTGATCAAGGCTGTGGAGCATCGCGAAGGCATCCACGTAGGCCTCGTCGGTACCGGATTCGGCAAGCTGCTTCAGCCTGTCCGCAAGCGAGTCGACGGACGTGCCCGGGCCGACGTTGATTCGGATGGCCGTCTTCAGCGCGTCGGGATCGCGGCCTGCGTCCTGCGCCGCGCGGCGCGGCGCGCGATCGACCACAGGTGGTCGGTACTCTCGTCGCGACCGGGGATCGACGCGGCGGCCGGCGGCCCCTCGACCCCGAGCCAGCCGGTGCCGACGCGGCCGACCCGGCGCATCGCGGCCTCGCTTTCACCGCCGATCCAGATGGGTGGCCCACCCGCCTGGACGGGGCGCAGGTCGGCGTGGACCGGCGGCAGGGAGAAGAACTCGCTGTTCCAGGACACCGGGGTGGTCGTCCACCACGCTTGCAGGAACGCCAGCACGTCGTCGAGCATCTTGCCGCGCCGGTGCCAGTCGGCGTTGCGGGCGACCTCGTACTCCTCCTTCATCCACCCCAGCCCCACACCGAGGCCGAGGCGGCCGTCGCTGAGCACGTCGAGCGTGGTCAGCAACCGGGCCAGGTGCGGCGGCTCGTAGTAGAACGTGCTGAGCGTGCTGGTGACCAGCCGCATCCGACTGGTCGCCGTCGCGGCGACCGTCAACAGCAGCAACGGATCCAGGTGACGCCCCATCTGCGGCCCGCGGGTCAGGTAGGTGCTGTCCAGATCGACCAGCGCCGCTGACAGCGGGCCCGACAAGGGGAAGGGTGAAGCCGAGCTTCATGGTGGGGGCTCCTCCGGGCAGACCATCGTCCGCCGATAGTGCGGTGCCGCTCAGCCGGTGAATTCGGTGACGCCGAGGGCGAAGTCCCAGTGGCCGACCCCGTTGCCGGCGAGCCCCATGGTGACCACGCCCGCTCCTTCCAGCCAGTGCGCCATCTTCAGGCCGCCGACGTCCAGCGCGCGCAGCCCGAGGCTCTCGATGAACGCCTTCACGCTCGCCTTGGCCTGTGCGTTGTCGCCGGCGAAGAAGACGTCGGGCCGGCCCTTCTCCAGGACACCACGGAAGATGGTGTTGAACGCCTTCACCACGCTGGCGCCGGCCGGGGCCACCTTGGCGGCCTCCTGCGCGATCGAGGTTTCCTCGCTGTGCGCCAGTCCGTCGCCGGTGGCGTTGAAGGGGTTGCTGATGTCGACGACGACCTTGCCGGCGAGGGCGTCTCCGTATTCGGCGACGACCGGGACGACACCGTCGTACAGCAGGGCCGTGATGACGATGTCCCCGGCCGGGACGGCGCCCCACTTGCCCGTAGTCGTGCCGCTGCCCAGAGCCGTGGCCAGGTCGTCGGCCTTGGCCTGATCGCGGCCCATGACCTCGACGGTGTTGCCGCCCGCCACCGCGAGCGTGCCGATGGTGCGAGCCATGTTTCCGGTACCGATGACGGTGATGCTGCTCATGAGGTGTGCTCTCTTCCTGTTCTTCCGGGCGGGTGGCTCAGATCGCGGTGGCGCCGCCGTCGGTGACCAGTTCCAGGCCGTTGACGTAGCTGGAGTCCTCGGAGGCGAGGAACAGGGCCGCAGAGGCGATTTCTTCGGGGCGGCCCATCTTTCCGCGGGGGATGAGGGACTCGAACGCGTCCCTGGTCGCCTCGTCGAACAGTTCTTCCTGTTTCGCGGTGGCGACCTGACCCGGGGTCAGGACGTTGACCCGGATCTTGCGGTCGCGCAGTTCGTTGAGCCACACCCGGGCCCAGGCCTGCTGGACGGCTTTGCTTCCCGCGTAGATGCTCCAGCCGGGGAAGGCGCCGAGGGAGGCGTTGGACCCGGTCATGAAGATCGAGCCGTGGTCGTTGATCAGCGGCAACGCCTTCTGCACGGTGAAGAGGGTGGCCCGCGCGTTGAGCGAGAAGGCCCGGTCGAACTGCTCCTCGGTGATCTCGCCGAGCACGGCGGGTTCGCCCGTCCCGGCGCTGGCCCACAACACGTCGATCGAGCCCTTTTCCCGCTTAACGGTGTCGTACAAGCGGTCCAGGTCGTCCAAATCGGACGCATCACCCTGCACGGCCGTCACGTTGCGGCCGATCAGCTTGACCGCGTCGTCCAGCGCCTCCTGCCGCCGGGCCTGGATGAAGACGTGCGCTCCTTCGTCGACGAACAGCTTGGCGCCGGCCAGTGCCATGCCGGTGGACGCGCCGGTGATCACCGCGACCTTGCCTTCGAGCTTTCCCATGGTCACTCCCTTGCGTTGCCGAGTTGGCGTTATGTACACCAATCTGTGTATGTAACGTAACCGCAGACGGCCTGGAGCGCAAGCTATGTACACCGATCAGTACCGAACGGTGTACGCTCGAGAGCATGACCGAGCTGGAGAAGGGCCCCCTGGGCCGGCGCCGCGGCCGGGGTGCACGCGAGCGCATCCTCGGCGCGTCACAGCAGCTGTTCCGCGACCAGGGCATCAACCGCACCGGCATGGACGAGCTCTGCGCCGTGGCCCAGGTGTCCAAGCGCACGGCCTACCAGCACTTCGCCGGCAAGGACGAGCTCGTCACCGAATACCTGCGCCGGTTCGATCCCGACGTCATGCCCGAAGTGTTCGACCGCGCCGACCTCACGCCCCGCGAACGGCTGCTGGCCGCGTTCGAGATGCCCGCGTCCACGCCGTTGTGCCCCTACATCGCGGCGGCCGTCGAACTCCACGACCCCCAGCACCCCGCGTCCCGGTACGCCCGCGAGTACAAGACCGCCATCGCCGCGCGTCTGGCCGAGGCCGCCCGCGAAGCCGGCGCCACCGACCCCGAACAACTGGGCGAACAACTGGCCCTGCTCATCGACGGCGCCGCGGCCCGCACCCGGGTCCTCGACAGCGACTCCTTCCCCACCGCCGCCGCCATCGCCGCCGTCCTCATCGACAGCGCCATCCCCGCGTCATCCTCGGCAGCCCAGCGATAACCGCGGAACCGCCGGGCCTGCTTCCGTTCCGCAGGGACGCCGATGACTGTCTCGTTTGCGTAGGGGACTGAAACGTCGGCGAGGCGTGATCAGAGATCCGGCGCGCGACCTGGCCCGGTCGCTGCAACGAGGCGTCAGCCGGTTTGCCCGTCGCGGTTGTCGTAGGCGTCCTGGGCGGTGAGGACCTCGGGCAGGTGCTGCACCGACCACTCCGTGAGCGCCTTCAGCGGCACCCGCAGCGTCTCGCCCAGCGACGTCAGCCCGTACTCCACGCGCACCGGCACCGCGGGATGGACCGTCCGCCAGACCAGGCCGTCGCGTTCAAGGGCGCGCAGAGTCTGGGTGAGCATCTTCTCGCTCACCCCCGAGAGCCGGTTGCGCAGCTGGGTGAACCGGCTCGGCCCCTGCTTGCCGAGCTCACCCAGCACCAGGATCGACCATTTGTCGCCGATCCGGTCGAGCAGATCCCGCGACGGGCAGCCGCGCTCATACGGATCCCACGACGGTGTCGTCCTGGTCACAGCCTTGTCGGTCGCCACCGCATCCACCTCTTCTCTTTCCGGCGGGTGGTTACCTTACCAAAAGGTGGCTACTTCCCAACGGTGAGCCACGGGGTCACGGTGGGTCCGTGCCGCGGAAAAGCCGCGACGGAAAAGAGAACCGCACGTGTCCATCGTCGTCACCGGAGCCACCGGCCAGCTGGGCCGGCTCACCGTCGAAGCACTGCTGCGGCGCGGAGTTCCCGCCTCGCGGATCATCGCGACCGGCCGGAACCTCGAGCCGCTCAAGGACCTGGCCGACCGCGGCGTCGTGCTGGACACGGGGTCTCCCTGGTCGCGTACACGAGCATGGCGCACGCCGGTACGGCCACCACGATCCTCGCCGCAACCCATCGCGCCACCGAGGAGTACCTGCGCGAGCGCGACGTCCCCCACGTGCTGCTGCGCAACAGCTGGTACCTGGAGAACTACACCGCCACCCTGCCCTCGATCCTCCGGCACGGCGCGGTCGCGCTGACCACCGAAGGCCACACGAGCGCGGTGTACGAGCTCGGTGGCGACGAGGCGTTCACCCTGGCCGAGCTCGCCGCGACGGTCTCGGCCGCCACCGGCGAACCCGTCGCCTACACCGATCTGCCGGCGGGCGATCTCACCGAAGCGCTGATCGGCGCGGGCCTGCCCGCCGAGCTGGCGAACGTCCTCACCGACGCCGACCTGGGACTGGGGCGGGGTGAGCTGTTCACCGAATCCGGCGACCTGAGCCGCCTGATCGGCCGCCCGGCCACCGCACTGGCCACCGCGATCGCCGACGCGCTGCGCTGACCGGCCACACGTCCCCTGCCACCCGAACGGAAAGGTTCATCACGATGTCCATGCACACCACGCTGTTCACCCTCGTCGCGACGTCCGTCGCCCTCGGCGTCCTGGCCGTTCCCGCCACCGCCACGACCACGCCCGAGGACAGCGGCTCCCCGGTCACGATCGACGGCGCCAACGCCTTCCCCGAAAGCGTCGCCGCCGACCACGATTTCGTCTACACCACCAGCATCGGCGACGGCACCGTCTACCGCGGACGCACCGGCGCGGCGACGCTCGAACCGTTCCTGGCGGCCGCCCAGGACGGCCGCACCCAGGCCACCGGGATCAAGGTCGCGGGCGACCGGCTGCTGGTCGCCGGCGCCTTCACGGGCCGGTTCTTCACCTACACCACCACCGGCAGGCTCGTTTCCGCCTACACCGTCCCGGACACCGGCGAGGCGACCCTCGTCAACGACGCGGCCGTCACCCCGCGCGGTGACGTCTACGTCACCGACTCCTTCCGCGCCGTCGTCTACCGGATCCCCGCCGCCGAAGTGCACGCCCCCGCCGCCGGCACCCACCGGACCCTGCAGGTGGCCTATCACCTGCCGGACTACGTGGCCGGCCAGTCCAACGGCAACGGCATCGTCGCCACACCGGACGGCAAGTCGCTGATCATCGGCTACTGGTACAGCGGCGCGCTCTACCGGCTCACCCTCGCCACCGGCGAAGTCCGCAAGATCGACGCGCCGGCCCTGCACAGCGCCGACGGCATCGCGCTGCGGGGGCACACCCTCTACATCGCCCGCTCGGTGAACAACGTCGTCACCACGGCACGGCTGTCCGCCGACGGAACCCGGGCCGGCGTCGTCACCGAGCGCACCTACCCGGGGGCCGACACCACGACCGGCGTCGCGCTGAACGGGGATCGGTTGCTGGTGACCAATTCCCAGATGGACACCTACCTGTACGGCACCCCGCTGACCAGCCCGGTGTTCACCCTCGAAAGCCTGCCACTGCGCTGAGGACGGCACCGGCCCGCAGAACGGTGGCCGAAACGAGGGCGCACCACATTGCTTCCGAAACCCCGGCAATTCTTCGCGCAACAAGAGGACGATACATATCGCGACACCCGGCAGACAGGGCCGAAAGAGTGCGGGCAATTACGACGGCTGTGCGGAAACCCGGATCCGGCCGCACTGACGTCGAGAAGTCCGATAATGACCAGAAAGATGGCCGAGGAGAGAAATCTCCACAACCGCAACTCCAAAGAATTGCGCAAGAACCGCGAGCAGAGCTGTAACGCATTCATGATCGTCCACGAAGGTCCGATCGTGAAAACACCGAGCAGACAACTCCTCGCAGTTCTCGCGGCAGCGACGATCGCTTGCAGCATAGGAACAGCGGCAATTCCTGCCACGGCTCAAGCAGTCGTGGTAGACCCGCAGCCATGTCCCCTGGACGGATGCGGCGGCGACCCCGGGGATCCCGGCGACCCGGGTACGCCGCCGCCCACCACCCCGGCCCCGACGACCTGCGCCAACCAGGGAACCCCGGTCTACAGCGGCTCGGCCACGTCCTACAGCCCCGACTGCGGCACCGGCTACCGCGTCCACGCCTACACCACCCTGCTGCGCTGGGACTCCTACTCCGGCGGCAGCCCGGTCAAATCCGCCCGCATGCAGAGCTACATCCGGTTCGAACGCACCAACGGTGACGGCCTCGACGCCCGCAACACCCGCGTCGCCTGCCACGACAACTACGGCGGCTCCGGCTCCGACCAGGAGAACAAGGCCACCAAGACCACCGTCACCTACAGCACCCCCGGCATCCCGCCCGGGGCCGCGGTCACCGTGACGTGCGAACACCAGGCCACCTACAACAACATCACCTACTCCACCACCACCGTCCAGACGATCTACGCACCCCACCCCTACTGATCGACACCCCGCGATCAACAGTCCCCTCGGCACGAGCCGGGCACTGCGGGGCTCGCGCGGTCCTGGCCGGCTTCTGCCCGGCCAGGACCGCCACCAACGAGCCGGCGCTCGGCGGGCCTCACACCAGCACTCCGGGACGGCCGAGGACCACCGCTCCCTGAACGAAGTTCGTCCTCACGCCGGGTGGATGAGGCGGCTCTCATAGGCGAAGACCACGGCCTGGATCCGGTCGCGGAGCTCGAGCTTCTGCAGGATCCGTCCCAGGTGCGACTTCACGGTCGCCTCCGCGAGGTGCAACGTGGCCGCGATCTCGGAATTGGACAAGCCGGCGCCCACCTGGACGAGCACCTCGTGCTCGCGGGCGCTGAGCCGGCTCAGCCGCTCGTCGCATCCGGCGCTGCCGCCGGGGATGTGCGGGCGGAACTTCTCCAGCAGACGGCGGGTGATCCGCGGGGAGACCACCGCGTCGCCCGCGGCCACGTGACGGATCGCGGTGAGCAGTTCCTCGGGCCGGGTGTTCTTCAGCAAGAACCCCGAAGCTCCGGCCTTGAGCCCGGCGAAGGCGTATTCGTCCAGGTCGAACGTGGTGAGAATCAGCACCCGGGTCTGCGCGCAGGACCCGATGACCTGCCGGGTCGCCTCGATCCCGTCGGTCCCGGGCATCCGGACGTCCATGAGGACGACGTCGGGGCGCAGTTCCCGGGCGAGGCGGACGGCCTGGGCGCCGTCTTCGGCTTCGCCGACCGGCTCCATGTCGGGCTGGGCCTCCAGGACCGTGCTGAACGCCATGCGGAGCAGCGCTTCGTCGTCGGCGATCAGGATGCGGATCGTCATGCGGTCGCCGCTCCGCTGCTGGCGAGGAACAGGCGGGTGTGAACGCCCCAGCCGCCGCCCGGCAGCGGTCCGGCCCGCACCGTCCCCTCGTAGGCGGCGGCGCGTTCTCGCATGCCGGTGATGCCGTGACCGGACCGGGCTGCAGAAGGCAGACGGGGCCCGCTGTCGGAGACGTCCACGGTGACGGTCTCCGTCGAACACTCGACCCGGACCTTCGCGTCGGTGCCGGCGGGGGTGTGCTTGAAGCTGTTGGTCAAGGCTTCCTGGACCAGGCGGTAGACGGTCAGCTGCGCGCTGGCGGGTATGCGGGTGTGGGCGCCGTGGATTTCGATCCGGGTGGGCAGCCCGGCGGCGCACATCTGGTCGGCGAGGGTCGTCAGCTGGGCGATCCCGGGCAGCGGGTGGCGCAGCGCGTCCGGTTCGCCGGTGCGCAGGACGCCCAAGGACCGCCGCATGTCGGTCAGGGCCTGCCGGCCCGTCTCGGAGATCTGGTGCATCGCAGCGATGGCCTTGCCGGGCGACCGGTGCTGCGCGTAGACGGCGGCGTCGGTGAGCGCGACCATGACGGACAGGTTGTGGGTGACGATGTCGTGCATCTCCCGCGTGATCCGCGTCCGCTCTTCGGCGACGGCCACCCGCGCCTGCCGGTCGTGGTCCCGTTCCAAGCGCACCGCCCGTTCCTCGACGGCCGCGAGGTAGGCGCGGTGGGTCCGCACGTGCACCCCGAGGACGCCGACGGCGACGATCATCGCGGTGACCGCGACGAACGGCGTCAGGAACGCGCCGTCGGTGGCCCAGCGCAGGCAGGCCAGGAAGCCCCCGGCCTCCAGGACGGCCCCGGCGACCAGCGTGCCGCGCAGGTCCGAATGCACGGCCACCGTGTAGAGAGCCACCAGCAAGGCGATGTCGGCCGGCAGCTGGACGTCCAGCAGCCACTGGACCGAGGCCACGGCCGCTACCGCACCGAACACCGTGCGCGGGGCCCGGTGCCGCCACACCAGGGGCAGCATGAGGACGACGGTGAAGGTCACGGCGGCCGGCAGCTCTCGCGGCGGCCGAGTGGTCACGACGTTGAGCAGGAGAAGCGCCAGCAGCAGCGAACCCCGCACCACCGGCGGCAGCCGGGACACCCGGCGTGTGGCGGCTCTCCCCAGCCGCGCCGCCCGTGCCGGAAGAGTGCCGGCTGTCCTCGCGGAGCGCACCTGCTGATCGCCGGATCCGGCAGCCGCCACGGTCATCGCACGTTCCTGTCGATCCAGCCCCGGAGCGGCCCCCGCGTACCGCCGGAGCCGAGTACAGGGCGCGTACCCGGTGCCGCCATGCTAGGCCGTGGGCCCGGCTCCGCACATGAGCCTGGCGTCTGACGGCACCCGGCCCGGATACGACCTGAGGAGGAGTTCCACCACCTCCCGCAGTCGCAAACCGGCCACCGATCCGGGCCGCCCGATTGCCACTCCCGTCTCACTGGGCCTGCTCCGGATTGCGCTCCCGGTCGCCCGGGAATGGCGACCCGGGAGCGATGTGGCCGCGCCTCCCCCGCGCCGAAGATGGCCGGGTGACCGAGATCATCACGGGACTGAACCTGTGCCTCCTGGAAATCCTGGCGTTGCTCGGAGCCGTCGCGCTGGTGGTGGCGCGCTGGCTCCCGCCCGCCGCCCGCGCACGGACCACGATTGCGGCGGGGGCGGTTCTCCTGGCGTCCGCGATCGCGCTGAGCGTGACGGGGATCCGCTGGCAGATGCTGCCGGTGCTGGCGGGCGCCGCCTTCGCGGCGCCGTTCGCCTTCTCGCCGTTGCTGCGACGTCGTGGCGGCCGGCCGGCACGGCGGGCCCGCTGGTGGCTCGCGTTGCCGGGATCGGTGGCGTGTGCCGGGCTGATCACCACGGGCGCCGTCGCCGTCTGGGCCTTTCCCGTCCCCGTGTTCCCCGTCCCCTCGGGCGGGTTCGCGGTCGGCACCCGCGTGCTGCAGTGGACCGACCCGCTCCGCCCCGAGACCTTCACCGCCGATCCGGACGACCGGCGCACGGTCGTGGTCCAGCTCTGGTACCCCGCGCAGAGCAGCCCCGCGGACGCACCACGGGCCCCGTACCTAGGACGCACGGAGGACGAAGCGCGCACCGTCTCCGAAGCCCTCGCCGCCGGAACCGGCCTGCCGCGGTTCCTGCTGGACGACGTTCCGCGCGCCCGCACCCACTCGGTCTCCGACGCCCCGGTGGCCCGCGAAGGAGGACGGTTCCCGATCGTGCTGTTCTCCCCCGGGTCCGGCGGAGTGCGCACCCAGAACACCGCCTGGGCGGAGGAACTGGCCAGCCACGGCTACGTGGTCGCCGCCCTCGACCACCCGTACGACTCCGCGGCCGTCGTCCTCGCCGACGGCCGGACGATCACCACCGAGACCGTCTCCAGCGGCGACCGGGACCAGGACGAGGAACTGGCGGCCGGCTGGACCGCGATCCGGGCCGCCGACCTCGGCTTCGTCCTCACCCGGCTGACCGCTCTGGACCGGGGTGAGGGCGCCGACCCGCTGGCCGGGCGCCTGGACACCGGCCGGGTCGCCGCGACCGGCCACTCCCTGGGTGGCGCCGCCGCCCTGCAGGTCGTCCGGCAGGACCACCGGTTCGCCGCCGTCATCGACCTGGACGGCTACCCGCACGGCCCCCTGTCCCCCGCCCTCGACCGGCCGGCGCTCGCGCTCACCCAGGCCATCACCCCGGCAACCGACCCGCGCTACCTGCCCCGCCTCACCGCGGCGCTCGACAGCAGCACCGCGCCTAGCTACCGGCTCACCATCCAAGGCGCAGCCCACCTCACGTTCACCGACGGCCCGCTGTACCTCCCACCGGTGCCCTCGATAGTCGGCTCCCTGGGCCGCACCGAGAGCCCGCGGATCGTCGCCGCAACCACTCTCGCTTTCCTGGACACCGTCCTGCGAGGTGCTTCCACCGATGTGGCCGGGGTACTGCGGGCCTACGGCGAGCTCAGCGTCCACCAACCGGACGCCGCCCGCTGACCCGTCACGCCTGATCACAGCGGCAGCCCAAACGCACAGATGCAGCCGTCCTCAAGGCCAGATCAACCTTTTCGCTCTCCGAACATCCGCTCATGCCGCCGATCGTGCGTTCGACTTCGACGTGCCGGTACTCGCGCGATTTACTGCAGCATAAACAGCGCACGTACGACCGATGTCTGCTCCCCTTTCTTCCCAGCGGGATTTGCCACTCGGCGCATCTCGGCTGACGATGTGCCGTTCGAGTGACTGCGATCCAGGCAGCTAAACCGGCCGCTCGACCGGCGCGTGTCCTCGACGCGGTTGCGCTCAGAGCCGCATTCACGAGAGCCCGAAGTCGGGTTCACATCGAGGGAGGAACCGGAAATGATCGCTTCCTGGAAACGCTGCGTGGTCGGCCTTGCCGCAGCGGCGGCCAGCGCGGCAACACTGCTGGCGGTGGCCGCCCCGGCCGGCGCGTCGACACCCGTCGCCGAGTCGCAGGGAATTCAGGTCCAGGCAGTCGACAGCGCCACGCCGGTCACGGTGTCGGATCTGGTCAGTGCCCATCCGGAAAGCGTCGCCTCGACCCTGTACTGCGCCGTCCGAGACAACGCATTCGGATGTCAGCAAGGCACGCCGGGCGACGGCCTGGTGGTCAGCATCCTCTACTACGACCCGAACTTCACCGGCTCGCAGGTCGTGATCTTCAACCCGGCCTACCAGGTCGGCTGCACTTCGGGAACGGGCGACAACGAGGGCGGCGCGAACCTCGGTGCCGCGGCCAACCTGATCAGCTCGGTGCGGACCTACCACTCCTGTGACATCAAGCTGTTCGACGGCAACAACGCGACCGGCACAGCCACCGGATGGCTGGACGCTGCCGGCACCCTGGGGTCGATGAACGACCGCGCCAACTCCTTCAAGATCTCCTGATCGGACCCACTCCGAACTGGAGAGGCAACGAGACCCAGCTACTTCGTCGCGGCCGCGAGATCCTCGGCCGCTGCGCCGGGCCCGGTGTTCCTGGTGGCCCGCCGGGCACCCGGGGGCACGGAGCGCACCGGCGAAGACGGCGCCACCGAGACTGACCTGATGAACCTGCCGGGCACGAGGACCGCCACACCCTCCAGCGCTACCTCGAGCCCTCCCAGGAGGGCACCTGCCGACGCTCGACGAGATCGACGCCCACCGCCCTACCTGGACACCCAGCGCAGACGAACTCGCCGCCCACCTCATGACCTATTTACCAGCAGATCGGCGGCATCCGCGTCGATCACCTGAAGCGCCGCGACCGTGCGTTGTTTCTCAGCGTCTGCTGCTTGGAGCCCTACCGTGGGCGAAGTGTTCGCGTACTGCGGGGATTCCGGGTGTATCAACCGTTCACGACCAGGTCGTTGACAGCCTGCGTGTCCTTGTAGAAGGCGTCCGCGCCGTAGATCTTCCCGCCACGGACTCGATAGTGCTCCACGACTTTCATCGGCAGTTGTCGCCCGCTCTTGCGGGAGGTGAAAACGGCGTCGAGCCGCAGTTCCACCACGTCGCCGGCCCGGACGATCTCGTGCCCGCGTGCGGTGAGCTCGGCCAGCACGTCGATCTCACGGGTCAGGCGTGCGAACCCGTCCGGCCCTCGCCATTCCCCACCCCAGGGCAAGCTCTCCGCCTCCCGCCAGACGGCGTTCTCGTCGACCATCGCAAGAGCGCCCTCTCCGCCTCGGACGAAGTCCTCCAGCGTGGCCACGTCGTCGTGGACTTGCGCGGTGACGGCGGGAAAGTAGTGGCCGTTGTCCAGATCGGCGAGCAGGCCGGGCCGGCTGGGTTCCCAGCCCAGGGTGCGGCGGGTGATGAGGTTGGACGCCGGGTAGCTCTGGGTGGCGACGTTCGCGAGGAAGCCGAAGTATCCCGGCGTCATCAGTTCGTCCGCGGGGATGCTCACGACGGGAAGGTCCAACCGGCTGCCGATGGCCTCGGCTATCTCGCGGAAGGAAACGCCCTCGTCCTCGACCGCGTGCCAGTAGCTGCCGGCCGGTCCTTTCTCCAGCGCCAGGCGGAACAATGAGGCGAGATCGCGAACGTGTACGGCGTTCCACAGGTTCGTGCCGTCTCCGGGGTGACCGGCGAAACCCTTCTCCTTCGCCAGTGCGATCAACAGGGGAAGGAAGCCGGCATCGTCGGTGGTGTCGTGCACGATGTTGGCGATCCGCACGACCGACGACCGGACCCCTCGCTCGGCGAGGTCGATCACGGCCCTTTCCACGGCGTTGCGAGCCCGCAGGGTGCCCTGGTGCTCATCGCCGCTGGGCAGGGCCGGGTCGTCCTCGACGATCGGCCGTCCGAGGTTGCCGGGTGATCCGATGCTCCCGGCCACGACCAGCGGCTTGCCGGTGCCCGCGAGCGCCTCTCCGTAAGCGTGCATGATCGGGAGTTCCGCCGCGGCCACGGCGCTCATCCCGCCGGTGGGGAGCAGGTCCTGCCGGTGGGCGACGTGGATGACGCCGTCGGCGTCCGCGGCAGCTTCCTTGAGCTCGTCGAGGTCCTCGAGGCCGCCGCGCCGCACCGTCGCGCCGAGCGCGGTCAGCGCGGCGGCGGCCGTGTCCGACCGGGCCAAGCCCGTGACCTCGTGGCCGGCGGCGATCAGCTCGGGGACGATGAACGAACCGGAATGGCCGGTTCCGCCGGTGACGAAGACGCGCATCAATACTCCCTGTCAGGGTTGGCGGAGTTCTCCCCGTGCCGTCGACCGGCTGTGGTGACGTCGCCTGGGGATAAGGGGCAGTGTGGGCGCAGTCAGCCGAGGAGCCTGGCGCCGAGGGCGATGTCGAAACCAGCGCCGCTGCGGGCCAGGCCCATCATGAGCAGGCCCGTTCCTTCCAGCCAGCGCGCCATCTCCAGGCCACCGACATCCAGCGGCCGCAGGCCCAGGCTCTCGATGAACGCCGCCACGCTCGCCTTGGCAGCCGGGTCGTCACCGGCGAAGAACACATCGAGTTGGCCGCCCCGGGCCAGGACGTGCCCGAAGACGGTATTGAACGCCTTCACCACGTGCGCGCTCGCCGGCAGGGCGGCGGCGAGCTGGTGCGCGCCGGACGTGCCCTCCGGGGTGACCAGGGTGGTGTCGTCGGCGCCGGCGAACGTGTTGGAGATGTCGACGACGACCTTGCCGGCCAACGCGTCCCCGTACCGGCTGACGACCGCGACGCCGCCCGCGTGTGGCACGGCGAGGATGACGATGTCGCCGGCCGGGGTGGCGCCGAAGGTCCCCGTTGTGGCGCCGAGCGCAGCGGCGACCTCCTCGGCCTTGGCCGCGTCGCGGCCGACGACCTCGACTGCGTGGCCGCCGGCGAGCGCCCGCTCGGCCAGGGCGCGGGCCATGCCCCCGAGACCGATGATGCTGATGTTGCTCATGGTGTGTCTCCTTTTCGTGGCAGCGTGAGAGGCCCGTTTCCCATCGCGTCCGAAGCGCGATGCACGACGTTCACCACCCGACGTTGCCACCGGCCCCGTGTGGGAGTCCAAGACCTCTTTCGATCACGGCGATGCCCTGGGAGCATCGCCGCGCTGCACGACGCGGAGCGAGAAATGGGCCTACAACCAGCCTTACTGCGCCGAGCCCGAACGCCGGGCGGCTCTGCCGGGTTGGCTGCATACCGTCCGGCTCGGGAAACGGGTGATCCCGAACCACGTCCCGATCTCCACCAGGTCGGCGTAGCGGAATCGTCGTGTTCGTCAGCCACGGTCAGCATCCACGAACGGCCAACCTTTCGCCCGTCTCGCGCGTGTACTCCCCGAGGCGAGGGGGCTGTCATGGGGGCACAGGTGCCGACCCGCGGCGAGGTGGCGCAGGCCGCGGTCTGGCTGGGCCGGCACGGGGTCCGGGTGCGGGTCCCGACCCGGCTGCTGGCGACACGGCTCGGCATGCGCGTGGGCGCGCGGCCGCTGGCGGTGCTGGGGCGGCTGGCCGTCTTCTACCTCGCCGGGACCGCCGGCGCCCTCGGGTACCAGAGCCTGCAGTACCTGCCCGGCGTGCGCGGGGTCGAGATGACCGACAGCAAGGTCGCGTACTTCCTCCTCTTCGCGATCCAGGGGGCGATCTGGTCCGCCCTCCGGCAACGGGACCGCAAAGCCGCCGCGGCACTGGGCCAGCGGGCGCTCGACCGGCCGCGGCCGCCGTGGCGCGCGCTGAGGAGCGGCTGGTACTTCGCGTCGGTCGTGGTGACCTTCGCCGGTGGCGCCGCGCTCGGGGCGACGATGTTCTTCACCACCGAGTACCGGACCTACGCCTGGAGCTGGCTCGGTCTCCTCGCGATGAGCGCGGTCGTCTTCGGGGCGGCCTTCGCCGGGGTGGTCCGCCGGCCGGTGATCGCGGAGGACGAGCCGTCGCTGGCGGTCGACGCCGTGCTGCGGATCGAGGACCTCAGCCTCACCCTGCCTGCGATCTACGCGTCCCCGGTGCTCACGGACCTGGTGACCACCCACCGGCAGCCACCCGGGTTCGCGCCCTGGCTGGCCGGTTACGCGGCGCTGGCCATCGCACTGCAGGTCGTCGACGCGATCATCCACGGGCGACGGCGACCAGCCCTGCCGGACGGCAACTACGGCGTCCCGTCAGCGGACCCACAGTTCGCGCAGACCGCGGTGAACTGGTCACCCCCGGAGGCGCCCCGCTGATCCGGACGGCCTTCGCGACCCTGGCGGCGGTCGTACCAGCCGCCCAAACCTGCAAGCGTCAGGCGTCGCCTCCAGCCGGAATACTTCCCCTCTTCTCCTAAACCCGCCGTCCCCTTCACGCGTGTCGGTGAGGAGACCACATCGAACAGGGGAGGAACACGTGATCAAGAAGGTGATGGCGGCGTGCGCGATCGCGAGCGCGGCCGTGCTGGGGCTGGCCGTGCCCGCGTCGGCGGACGTCCGCTCGAGTCCGGACTGCCAGAACAGCGCCGGTTACCAGACGCTCGTGACACCGCGGGCCGCGGTGATCGCCACCAACAACGTCGTCGTCGGGGAGGTCCAGCTGTGCCGCCAGGGTGACCTGTACTTCGCGTTCGTGCTCTTCGACCAGGCCATGACGGCCAGCCAGTACGCGCAGGCGTACCTCGTGCGCTACGACCAGGGTGTGCCGGTCGGCACCGTGACCTGCGACAGCTCCGGCGGCAACGGGAAGGTGCTGCCGGGGCAGCGCCGGTGCTGGACGCCGAACCTCAACGGGCAAGCGGCCAGGTACACCTTCGTCGCGTCGGCCGACAAGCACAGCAGCCACACCGGCGCCCTGCTCGCCTCGGGCAACACCGGGCTTCCCGCCCGCTGACTCCACCCGGCCCGCTGTGCGCGCCGGTCGCGCGAGACCGGCGCGGACAGCGGGCTCACAGTCCGGCTCCGAAGGCGACAGTCATCCGCAGGAAGCGGGGAACGTCGCTTCGGGCACGTGCTGAGCCCAGCGTTGCGGAGTCAGCACCCCCGCGGTGTCGGCGCAGATCCGGCGCTCCGCTTCCCGCACGTCCATCGCGGTCAGCTGAATGGTGCGATCGTCGCTCGCGGTCGCGAGCACGGTGCCGTCCGGGCTGAACACGGCGCCGTCGATGGGGGCCGTGTGCGTGGTCAGCGCCTGCCCGATCGGAGTGGCGTTGGCCGGGTCGTGGACGTCCCACAGCCGGATCGTGCCGTCCTGGCCGGTGCTCGCCATGGTGGCGCCGTCCGGGGTGAAGGTCACTTGGTAGACGAAGCTGGTGTGCCCGTTCAGCGGTGCGCCCAGCTGTTCCGGCGTTCCCGTGCCGCTGACGTCCCAGAGCCGGACGGTGTGATCGGTGTCGGCAGTCTTTGGTCGTGATCGCCGTCGCCCTGGGTATGGCCGCCGCCCCGGCGGCGTCCGCGGCGACCCCGCCGAAGACCATCAGCAAGGGCGACAGCGGACACGGTGTGTGGTGCGTCCAGCGCGCCGTCGACAACTACTACAAGACCTACTACGGCAAGACCACCAACGTCATCGCCGAGGACGCCCAGTTCGGCACCAGCACGGCCGACTGGGCGACCTCACCAAGTCCGAAGACCGGCTCATGCTGAAGTGGCGCCGGCGGAACTGCCGCCACGCAAGCGGGACATCGTCAACGATCGCGCTGTTCGCATGAGCAAATAGCTACGTGTCGTTTCGGCAGGTCCGGGCTTACCTTCGCGTGGTGGCGAACGAACTGACGATTCCGCTCCTGCCCTGTCCTTCCATCGACGAGATCGCGTCGTTCTACGAAATGCTCGGCTTCGAGATCACCTATCGGCAGATGCGGCCGAACCCGCACGTCGCGGTGCGACGGGAAGACATCAATCTGCACTTCTTCGGGATGGACGGCTACGACCCGGCGCAGTCCTACAGCACGTGCCTGGTCATCGTGGCGGACACCGGCGAGCTGTTCGAGGCCTTCGCGGCGGGGATGCGTTCCGTGCACGGAAAACTGCTCGTCTCCGGCATCCCGCGGATGACCCGGCCGCGGCTGCGCAACGACCGGTACACCGGGTTCACCGTCGTCGATCCGGGCGGCAACTGGATCCGGATCAGCAAGGCCGCCCAGGAACCCGAAGCACGGACCACGCTGGCCAAAGCCATGGAGAACGCCGCGAGACAGGCGGATGCACGCGGCGACGAACGCCAGGGGCTGAAGATCCTGGAAGGCGCGTTGAAGCGGGCGACCGGCGACGAACCGGAGTTCCGGGCGGTGCAGGAGTACCGCGATGAGCTCATCGAACGGATCAACCGGGCCTGAGCCGGCGTGGTGTCGCTCCCGGCACTCAGCCAACGGTTTCGCCGCGCGTCGAACCGTTTCGGGATCACTTGGATTCGACGCGTCCCAGGGCGCCGGGGCCGGTGGTCAGCGCGGCCTGGGCTGTCTGCCAGGAGCTGTCGCCGGGGTGGAACGCCGAGCGGAGGTAGGCCGCGGTGAGCTCGGCGATCGCGGCGACCCGGTCGGGGCTCTCGTCCGTGGTCTCGATGCTGTCGTGGCCTTGGATGCCGCCCAAGAGGTGCTCGCCGTCGAAGACGGTGAGGAGTGTCTTCGGTCCGGGCGCGAGGTGGTAGGGGTCGGCGTGCCAGTCCGGTCCTATCGTCGTCCAGTGCTGGGAGTCGTCCTTGTCGCCGGCGACCACGAGAGCCGGTGTCGTCATCGTGGTGAGGTCGGTGGTGCGGAAGAGCGGCACGCGGGCGGACATGAACCCGTCGAAGGCGTCGCCGCCCCGGCCGATGGCGCCCAGCAGCACACCTTGCGTGATCCGGGGGTCGAGCGCGTTCATCGCCCGACCGGTGTCGGGGTCGGTGGCGCCGGCACCGAGGAGGAGTTCGCTGGTGAACGAGCCGGCGGAGTGGCCGGCGACGGCGACCTTGCCGCGGTCCAGCCGTCCGGCGAGCTGCGGCACGGCCTGCTCGATCTCGTCGAGCCGATCGAGGATGCCGCTCATGTCCTCGACGCGCGAGCGCCAGAAGAAGGGCGCTCCGGGCTGGTCGGCGACCCGGTGGCTCAGCCTGGGGGCGCTGAGGTGGTGGGGCTGGATGACGACGAACCCGCGGGCCGCCCAGACCTTGGCCAGAGGGAGGTAGCCGTCGAGCGACGAGAGCCCGTACGCCCCGCCCTGGCCGTGGGAAAAGAGAATGATCGGCAGATCGGCGCCGGTCACGGGGGCCGAAACGCGGACCTCCAGATCCAGCGGGCGACCGGGCACGGTCAGCGTGACCGGGCTGACCGACATCACCGGGGGTGCGGACGGGTGCAGGTAGGTGTCGGCGACGGAAGTCCATTCGGGCATGCGGAAACGTTCCTTTCGAAGAGCTCCCCGCTGATCGCAGGGCGAGCAAGGAGGTTCAGCCTCGGCCGAGACTGAAGCGGAACCTTGCTCCACTTACTATACGGAGCATGGTTCCATTTCGCAATCGACCCTGACGCCGGCCGCCCGTGTCAGCCGCCGTGTCAGCGCCGTGGCCGCCCGATGTCAGCCCACCCCGCAACAGTGGTTCACGTCCCCACCACCGGGGACCACGAACCCAGGAGAACCCATGCAGACCTTCGCCACCACCACCCCGATCACCACCACCCTCGACCTCCCCGCCGGCCGCATCCACCTCCACGCCACCGACCGCACCGACACCACCGTCGACATCCACCCCGCCAACCCGGCCAAGACCCGCGACGTCAAAACCGCCGAACAGACCACCGTCACCTACACCGACGGCGTCCTGCACATCCACACCCCGCAGGGCAAGAACCAGTACTTCGGGCCGTCCGGCTCCATCGACGTCACCATCGCACTCCCCACCGGCTCCCACATCGAAGCCACCACCACCGCCGCCGAACTCGACAGCACCGGCCGCCTCGGCAACGTCACCTTCACCGGCGCCCACCGCCACATCACCCTCGCCCACACCGCCGCCATCCACCTCACCGCCACCGACGGCGACATCCACATCGGCCACCTCGACGGCCCCGCCGACATCACCACCGCCCGCGGCGACATCCACATCACCGAAGCCACCACCGGCACGGTCACACTGCAAACCCAGGCGGGCAGCATCACCATCGGCGCCGCCCCCGGCGTCTCCGCAACCCTCGACGCCGGAACCACCCACGGCCGCATCGACAACACCCTCAAGAACAACGGCACCCCCGAACTCACCATCCACGCCACCACCACCCAGGGCGACATCGTCGCCCGCAGCCTCTGAAGCGCGGCGCCGCGAGGGACGGGGGTCTCGGCTGACCCGCGTTCGCCTCTCCGGTGCACGAAACATCGTTGGGGGCGGAGCCGGTAGGGACTGCAAGCCCCAGAGCATCGGCGAGAGTCGGCGGCGGACGTCGGCTTCGTGCCGGTGCACCATTCATCAGCCGCGCGGCTTCCAGGCGGACTCGGGTGTGGCCGTGCCGCGGAACCGGGTCAGGCGCAGGCTGTTCGACACGACCAAGCAGCTCGACGCGGCCATCGCCGCGCCCGCGATCATCGGGTTGAGCAGGCCCGCGGCCGCCAGCGGCAGCGCCGCCACGTTGTAGGCCAGCGCCCAGAACAGGTTCGCCTTGATCGTCGCCAATGTGCGGCGGGACAAGCGAATCGCGTCGACCGCGGCCATCAGGTCACCGCGGACCAGGGTCAGGTCCGCGGCCTCGATCGCGGCGTCCGTGCCGGTGCCGATCGCCAGCCCCAGGTCGGCGGTGGCGAGCGCCGCGGCGTCGTTGACGCCGTCGCCGATCATCGCGACCACGCGGCCCTGGGCCTGCAAGTCGGCGATCACCTCGACCTTCTGCTCGGGGGAAACGCCGGCGATCACCTCGGTGATGCCCGCCTCCTGCCCGATCGCCTGAGCCACCGCTTCGTTGTCCCCGGTCAGCAGCACCGGGGTGAGGCCGAGGCGGCGCAGCTGAAAGACCGCCGGCGCGGACGTCGGCTTGACCGTGTCCGCCACGACCAGCACGGCGTGGGCGAACCCGTCCCACGCGAGGATGACCGCGGTGTTCCCGGCACGTTCGGCCTGCTGCTTCACCTTGAACAACACCGACGGCACCCGGACGGACATCTTCTGCAGAAGCTCGGGGCGGCCCACGACGACGCGGTGGCCGTCCACCCGGCCGAGCACGCCGTAGCCGGCGACGGCCCGGAACTCGCGCACCTGGCCGACGTCGCCGAAGCGACGGCGGGCCGCTTCGGTGACGGCGACGGCGATCGGATGCTCCGACGCGCTTTCCAGGGCGCCGGCCAGCTGCAGCGCGAGGTCCTGCGGCACGCCGTCGACGGTCTTGACCCCGGCCAGCGTCATCTTCCCGGTGGTGACGGTGCCGGTCTTGTCGAGCACGACGGTGTCGACCCGCCGCGTCGACTCCAGCATCTCCGGTCCCTTGACCAGCACGCCGAGCTGGGCGCCGCGACCGGTGCCCACGAGCAGCGCGGTCGGCGTCGCCAGCCCCAAAGCGCACGGGCAAGCGATGATCAGCACCGCGACCGCCGCGGTGAACGCGATCCCGGTCTCGGCTCCGGAGCCGAGCCAGAAACCCAGCGTCGCCACCGAAAGGCCCATCACGATGGGCACGAAGACGGCGGACACGCGGTCGGCGAGCCGCTGCACGTCGGCTTTGCCGCTCTGGGCCCGTTCCACCATCGCCGCGATGCGCGCGAGCCGCGTCTCGGTGCCGATGCGCGCCGCCCGGACCACGAGGCGCCCGCTCATGCTCACCGTCGCGCCGACCACCTCGGCGCCGGCCGCCACTTCGACCGGCACGGCCTCGCCGGTCACCAGGCTGAGGTCGACCGCGGACGCGCCCTCGACGACGACGCCGTCCGTCGCGATCTTCTCCCCCGGCCGGACGACGAACAGGTCACCGACGCGCAGGCGGTCGATCGGGACGCGGTCTTCGCAGCCGTCGCGCAGGACCGAGACGGATTTGGCGCCGAGGTCCAGCAGCGCCCGCAGCGCCGCACCCGCCCGGCGTCGCGACCGGGACTCGAAGTACCGGCCCGCCAGGATGAACAGCGTGACACCGGTGGCGACCTCGAAGTAGATCCCGTCGACGTCGTGGTCGGCGTAGAGGGTGAACTCGAACTCGTGGCGCATGCCGATGACGCCGGCGCCGCCGAAGAACAACGCGTAGAGCGACCAGAGGTAGGCCGCGGCCACTCCCATCGACACCAGGGTGTCCATCGTCGCGGTGGCGTGGCGGAGGTTCGTCCAGGCCGCCCGGTGCAACGGCCAGGCGCCCCACACGACGACCGGGGACGCCAGGACGAGCGAAACCCATTGCCAGGCCGGGAACTGCAGGAACGGCACCATCGCCAGCAGGATCACCGGTGCGCCGAACATCGCCGAGACGTGCAGCCGGCGGAGCAGCGCGTCGGCCGGCAACGGCTCGGCCCTTTCCTCGGCCTGGGGTGGTTCGGGTGGCGCGGCGGTGTAGCCGGCCGCCTCGACCGCGCGGATCACGTCGTCGACGGTCATCGAGGGCGGCACCCGCACGAGGGCCTTCTCCGTGGCGTAGTTGACGCTGGCCTCGACGCCGTCGAGCCGGTTGAGCTTGCGCTCGATCCGGGCGGCGCACGACCCGCAGGTCATGCCGCCGATGATCAGCTCGATCCCGGGCCCGGCCGCAGCAGGCGCCGGTGCCGCTACTGCGTCCCGGACATCGACACGACCGGGGTCGAGGGCGCGGATGGGGGCGGTGACGGGGTCGGGCCGACGGCCTCCGGTGGTCATCGGACGAGCTGGTAGCCCGCGACGCGGATCGCCTGCTCGACCCGGCCGAACTCGAGCGCCGTCTCACTGGTGACCAGGACGTTGCCGGTGCCGAGATCGACGTCGACCTCACGGACGCCGGGCAGCTCGCCGAGCTCCTCACGGACCGAACCGGCGCAGTGCCCGCAGGTCATCCCGGTCACCGCGTAAGTCGTCTGGGTCATCGTGTCCACCTTCCCGGCCGTGGCCGTGTCGTGACGGGGGAAGAGCCCTCGCCGAGGCAAGGTCGGCCCCGCGACGCGGATGGTTCCCGCGAATATTTCTCAAGATCGTTTTCAACCGGACCGGCACCGGCGACGTAGTAGCGGATGTGAGGCCACAACGCGCGGACGACGCCGACATCACGCGTGGGCCCTGCTCGCCGGCCGCGGCGACGGCCCGGCTCTCGAGCAGTTCCTCCGCTCCACCCAGCCCTTCGTCTGGCGGTTCGTCGCCGGGCTCAGCGACGCCCAGTCGGCGGACGACCTGAGCCAGGAGACCTACCTGCGGGCGCTGGGCAGCCTGCACCGCTTCAAGGGCGACTCCTCGGCCCGCACCTGGCTGCTGTCCATCGCGCGACGGACGGTCGCCGACCACATCCGGGCGCTCCAAGCCCGGCCGCGCCGGTCGTCGGTGACCGACTGGGAGGCCGCGGCGGAGCGCACCGAGCCGAACCACGCGGAGCGGTTCGACGAGCAGATCGTGCTCGATCAGCTGGTCCAAGCGCTCGACGCCGACCGTCGCGACGCGTTCGTGCTCACCCAGACCCTGGGACTGTCCTATGCGGACGCCGCGCAGGTTTGCGGGTGCCCGGTCGGCACGATCCGCTCCCGCGTGGCCAGAGCCCGGGAAGACCTTCTGGCGGCGATGGCCGGGACCCGGCCGGGCTACCCGGCGGTCGGCTGACCTATTCCACTGTGGACTGTCAAATGGCGTTGCCGCGCTCGTCGCGCGCGGCCAGGAGGTCATCGCGGCCGCGGGCGACGCGGGAACGCACCGTCCCGATCGGGCAACCGCAGATCTCGGCGGCCTCGGCGTAGGTGTACCCGAGCACCTGCGTCAGCACGAGCGCCTCACGGCGTTCGTCGTCCAGGCCCCGCAGCAACAGACCGACCTCGACGAACTCTTCGAACCCCGCGGAATCCGCGCGGCTGCGGACGGAGTGCTCCTCGACGGCCGTCTCCCAGTCCTGTCCGGACACCTGCGGCCGGGCCGAGCGCGCCCGGAAGTGGTCGACGACGGCGCGGCGGGCGATGGACAGCAGCCAAGTGCGCGACGAGGAACGGCCGGCGAACCGGGCGAGGGAGTTCACGGCCCGGGCGTAGGTCTCCTGGGTGAGGTCGTCGGCGGCCGCGGAGTCGGTCAGGTGGGCCACGAACCGCCAGACGTCGGCCTGCGTCGACCGCACCCACTGCTCGTAGGCACGCTGGTCACCGCGCGCCGCGGCGATGGCGAGCGCGGTGATCCGTTCGTCGTCACGTTCCCGGCTGGAGTTCACGAAACGACACCGTAACCCACTCCACCGGGAACTCCGAGGGGTCTCCGCGCGACTATGTGGGGGTGAACTGCTCCGACTTCCGCGAAGCGCTCTCGGCCCGGATCGACGGTGAAACGGCGACCCTGCCGGACTCCGTGGTGGACCTCCACCTCGCCGGCTGCCCGCAGTGCCGCGCTTGGCAGGACGACGCCGTGCGGCTGCGGCGGGTGCTCCTGGTCCGCGAGGCGCCGAGGGTGCCCGACCTGACCGAGCGCATCCTCACCGAGATCCCGGCCCCGCCGGCGCAACGCTGGGGCCTGCGGATCGCGCTGGCCCTGGTCGCCCTCGGCCAGAGCGGTCTCGGATTCGCCGAACTGCTCGGCGCGGACGTCGGCCACGCCGGACACGGCGGGATGATGGCGATGGCGGTGCACCTCGGCAACGAGAGCGCGGCCTGGAACCTCGCGGTCGGCTTCGGCCTGCTCTGGGCGGCGCTGCGACCGGCCACCGCGTCGGGGCTGCTGCCCGCGCTGGCCGGCTTCGTGGCCGTGCTCGGTCTCATGTCGGGCATCGATCTCTTCGACGGCGCGGTCACCGTGTCACGGGTGCTTTCCCACGGCCTGCTCGTGGCCGGGCTCGGGCTCCTCTACGGCGTCCGTCGCCAGCACCGCCGCACGTCGACACCGGGCCCGAGCACGCGCGTCGGCGCCACGACGCACGACGAGGTCACGCTCGACTGGGAACCCCGGGCCGCAGACGGCGGCCGGGGCCGGCGCCGCCGGTTCCCGCACCTGCCGGCGAGCCGTCGTCGCGCGGCCTGACGATCGCGGGGAACCAACCCGGCTCGCCGGACGACTACCGAGGCAGTCACTCAACTCCCGAGGAGCCGACGATGACCTCACAGCCTGCCGACCTGCGTCACATCGCGACCTTCTGCGGCCAGTGCAACTGCGGCTGCCCCGAGCTCTACGTGGCCGAAGGCGCTCCGCCGGAGCGCGCGATCGTCATCACCGACGACTTCGGCCAGCGGATCGAGATGAGCCTCGCGCAGCTCGAGGTCCTCGTTTCCGACGTCAAGGCCGGTGTGCTGGACAAGGTTCTCACGCCCTCGGCCGGCTGAGCCGCGACCGGAGCACCACGCCCGCGATGATCGTGACGACCACCACGGCGATGAGGATCCAGGCCCAGAGCGGGAACCCGCCTCCGCTGCCGGACGACGCCGCGGGCGCGACCGAAGGGCTCGTGCTGGCGGTACTGCTCGACGGCGCCGCGCTGCTGGACGGCGCCGCGGCCGTCAGGGTGAAGTGGACGGCACCGGTCACCTCGTCGCCGTCGTCGGCGATCACCTTGTAGCTGACCGTGTAGGCCCCGGCCGGGCCGGCCGCCTGCACGGGCGCGCTCACCACGGGCCCGGTGACCTGGATCGGGTCCTTCGGCACCGTGACCGCTTCGCCGAACGTGAGCTTGATCGACGTCGGCGCCGCGGCCAAGGACGCGCCTTCGGCGGGATCGCTGCCCTGCAGCTCGGTGTGCGCGGCAGCCGGAACCGCGGTCGCGAGCAAGGCCAGGCCGGCCAGTGCCAGCGCGCCGCCGAGACGTCTCAAATCCAGTTCCCCGCGATCTTCGGGTAACCAGGTTCAGTTGCCGGGTGCGCCGCGCGGTAGCGACGTCGTCAGGCCATGGTCAGCAGCATCAGGCCCATGCCGAGGGCCATCACCCCGTCGGCGCCACGACCGAGGGACCGCAGTGGCGGGCCCGAGGCTCGCGCTTCGTCGATCGCCCGGGCCAGGAAGACCAGGCCCGCCACCACGAACACGACGAGCAACACCAAGGCGACGATCGTCACGTCGACCGGAGATCCGCCGCCGGCGGGACCGGCGGGCATCGACATCCCGGGATGACCCGGCATGTCCATCGTCCCGCCGCCACCGGACATGCCGCCCATCGCCCGCGGCATCACGAACACCATCCACGCCATCGCCGCCATCATCACCACGTGGTAAACCGCCGCCCGGCGCCCGCCGTGGTCCGCGTGCGACGCACCGGTCGCGGCCACGCCCGCGAACCACGCCGCCGCGAGACCGAACACCACCGTCTGCGGCAGCCGGGCGATGCCCATTCCCACCGGCCACGCCATCGCCACCATGGCCACGCACATCACGACGTGCAGGACGTCGCCCACCCGCTCCGGGACGCTTCCCTGCCGCACGCACCGGTAGGCGCAGAACGCTCCGGTCAGCACGAACAAGATCGTCAGGATCCAGCGCAGGCCCCCGGCCGTGATCATGCGTCCACCTTCCGCCGCCGCAGCTCCAGAAACCCGTCCACGACGAGAAAGCCCAGTAGCGACAACCCGAACAGCGGCAGGTGGTACCCGACGACGGCGACGACGACCAGCGCCGGTGCCAGCACCCGTCCGGGGATCCGCCGCCACACGCCGCGCGCGGGTGGCCGGCCGAACCGGGCTCCGCCGCGTGCCGGACGCCGCAGCCACCACATCCGGTAGCCCCAGCCGATCACGCAGACCAAGGCGACCGCCAGCAGCGTCAGCACGATCTGGTTGGCCAGGCCGAAGAGGAAGCCCATGTGGGCGTCGATCCCCCACGTGCTCAGCTTCGCCGCGAGGTTGTAGTCCGCGAACCGCAAGGTGTCGGTGACGGCCCCGGTGGCCGGGTCGACGGCCATCGAGTCGGCTTGCACGGGCCAGCTCCGGCCGACTTGCGCGACCACGTAACCCTTTCCGGGGCCGGTCGGCGGGCGCACTTCGACCGGGTCGGTCAGCCCGGCCCGCAGCGTCGCCTCGCGCGCGCCGTCGAAGCCGATGTCGCGTCCGCCCGGGGAAACGGGGACCGTCGCCGAGACGGCGGGGCTGGTCCAGTCCAGCTGCGCGCGCAGTTCGCTGATGGTGGTGCCGGTGTACTGCGACCACGTCAGGCCGGTGGCGGACAGGAACAGCAACCCGATCGCGAGCACCAGGCCGGTCCGGCCGTGCCAGGTCAGCAGCTTGGCGCGGGAACTCGCGGCCGCGGCGCGCCGGCGACGGCGCCGGCCGAACCAGAGCGCGAGCCCGGCGAGCACCACGACCCACAACCAGCTGGCCGCCAGCTCGCTGTACAGCCGTCCGAAGTCGCCGAGGTGCAGGCTGCGGTGCAAGACGTCGATCCAGCCTCGCAACGGCATCGCCTGTCCCGAACCGTAGGTCTCCAGCTGCCCCCGGACGTCGCCGGTGTGCGGGTCGACGAACACCGTCCAGTGGTAGCTGGGTTCCAGGTCCGGCCGGGTGAAGATCACCTGGGTCGCGTCGGTCGGCGACGGCCCGGGCCGCACCCCGGTCAGCGTGCCGTCCGGCACGAGCGCCCGTGCAGCCGCGGCCTGCTGGTCCAACGGGACGGTTCCCGCTACCGCCGGAACGTGCAGCTCCTGGTCGTAGACCGCCTGTTCCACCTGCGGCGCCCAGACGTAGGCGAGCCCGGTGACCGCGGCGACGAGCAGGAAGGGCCCGACGAAAACGCCGGCGTAGAAGTGCAGTCGCAGCACCAACGGACGGATCGACGCCCAGCCGCCCCGCGCCTCCACCACGCGTTCCGCACGCTCGTCGATGGACATCGAGCTCCCTTCATCCGCCATGTCGAACAGTCGGGCCGCGAGCCGCCGGAGTTCCGGCGCGGATTGTGACCCACCTCACCGAACAGTCTCCGCAGTTGTCCACTGTGGACGTTCATTGGCAGCACGCACCTAGACGTGTTGGTGAGCGGTCGTCATTGCGCGATGTCCGCGGGAACGGCCGTCAACTCCTCGTCTTGGTCCCCCACGTAATAGTCGGCTGCCGGGGCCGCTCGGTTCCCGCGAGTCCGGTGGCGTTGGCGTCGCGAGCCGGTGACGCCGTCGAAGACATCGGCGCGCACGAAGACGAACAGGTCCATGATGTGCTCGACCCACGCGTCCGGACGACCGAACCGGGCGCAATGCGTTTCGAGATCGGCATCGACGCGGCGGATGGTCCGCCCCGACGCTTCGGACAGCGCGCGGCCACCTCCGAGAACGTCAGCGACCGGGGCCCACCCGACAAGGTGTCGAAGTCCGGGAAGGCCGCAGCGATCGGCAAACCGGTGAACGTGCCGACCCAGCCGCCGTCGTCGTGGAAGAAATCGGACCGACACGCAGTCGGGACGAGTTCCCATATCGAACCAGTGGGTTGTTTGCGCCGGCACGCTGAGCAGGTCGCCGCTTCACACAGAACGCCGTAGACGTGTGCGCCGATGTGCAGGTAAAGACGCCCCGGCCGTATGCGAAGCACCGGTCCTCGTCAACGTCCTGAGTGTGCTCGGCAAAGCCGTCGCGGTGTTCCCCGCCGACCGACTGTGGGTCACCCCGGACTGCGGCCTCAAGACCCGCGGTTACGCCGAGGCGCGGGCGACCCTGGCCAGCCTGGTCGAGGCCACTGGCAGCTGAGGGCGAGCTGGAGTTTTCGTTAGAGATGCGACGCGACGCGACAACGACGGCCGGGTTCAAGGCGTGGCTGGTCCCGGCCGACGTCAAAGCCGATGTAGCGCAAGGCCGTACGCACAAGGTGAAGCTGACGGTCACGCCGCGCAATCCCGGCGTCGGAGATCTGCTGGTCGCCGGCGACCAGGCTCGATCGGACACGCCGCAAGCACCCCGAAACACGCACCGGAGCCACGCGCAAGGGAAGCCGCTCCGAGTGAGCCTCGTCCGCGACCCGCGCGGACGAGGCCCTTGGTCACGCTGCGAGCCCTCCGTCGATATTGAAGGTCGCGCCGGTGATGCAGCCGGCTTCCGGACCGGCCAGGAAGGCGACCAGCGCGGCGACCTCCTCGGCCGTGCCGTAGCGGCCGAGCGCGCCGCGGGCCTTGAGCAGGTCGGCCAGCTCGCCCTCGTCGGGGTTCATGTCGGTGGTGATCGGGCCCGGCTGGACCACGTTGACGGTGATCCCCCGCGGACCCAGGTCGCGGGCGGCGCCCTTGGAGTAGACGGTGACCGCCGCCTTGGTCGCCGAGTACTCGGCGAACCCGGGGAACATGATCGAGCCCGTGGCGGTGGAGGTGGAGATGTTGATGATCCGCCCGTGGTCGGCCATGACCGCCGCCGCGGACCGGACGGCGTTGCGCACGCCCCGGTAGTTGATGTCGATCTGCCGGTCGGAGGTCTCCAGGTCGAGACCGTCGGCCCCGACCGGGCCGGTGTGGGTGACGCCGGCGCTGTTCACGAGGACGTCGAGCCGGCCCAGCTCACCGGTGACCTGCCGGACGGCGGCGTCGACCGCGGCCGGGTCGGCCTGGTCCGCCCGCAGGACCAGGGCCTTGCTACCCAGACCGACGATCTCCTTGGCGACAGTGTTGGCCGCCTCCTCGGCCGCGGTGTAGGTGATGGCGACATCGGCGCCCTCGCGGGCGAGCCGGAGGGCGACGGCGGCACCGATGCCGCGTGATCCGCCGGTGATGAGGGCGACCTTGCTCTCGAGATTTCCCATGTCCTGCTTCCTGTACTGGTTTTGTACCGCACGGTATCAAACCGTGATGGCACGTTCTGTACCGCGAGGTATAGTTGGGGCATGGCCAGGCCACGCGAATTCGATGTCGACGCCGCCCTCGACCGGGCGGTCGACGTGTTCTGGGAGCACGGCTACGAGGGCGCGTCGCTGGCGCAGCTGACCGAGGCGATGGGCATCAACAAGCCTTCGATGTACGCCGCCTTCGGCGACAAGCGTCAGCTGTTCGAGAAGGCGGTGCAGCGCTACATCGCCGTCGGCCCGGCGTGGGAGATGGAGGCCTTCGCGCTGCCCACGGCACGCGAGGCCACCGCGACGTTCCTGCACCGCACCGTCGACGTCGTCGCGAGCGACGACCACCCGCACGGCTGCCTCGTCGTGCAGGGCATCGGCAAGTGCTCGCCGGACAACCGGCCGATGCGCGACTACGTCGCCCAGCAGCGGGCCAACGCCCTCGAGTTGATCCGTGAGCGCTTCGAGCGAGCCGTGGCCGAGGGGGATCCGACGATGAACGCCGACCCGGAGACGCTGGCGCTGTACACCGCCGGCCTCAGTGAGGGGATCGCGGTACGGGCCAACGACGGCGTCCCGGCCGCAAAATTGCATCGCATGGTGGATCTCGCGATCCAGGGGGTGTTCGTCCAGCCGGTCGCTACGGGATGAGCACCGGAGCCGGGCCCGCGGAGCGCGCCTCGACGTCACGATGTGCCCGCACCACATCCGCGAGCGGATACCTGCGGACCTCGCGCATGCCGAACACGCCGTTGCGCAGCGCGCCGAAAACCTCGTCGGCGGCACCGAGCAGCACCTCGCGGCCGGCCAGATGATCCCCGGTCGAGGATCGGGTGACGTGCACGCCCGGCGCCTTGAGCCTGAGCAGGGATGCGTCGATCTCCCCTGACGCGCTTCCCGCAAGGTCGAGCCGGCCACCCTCGTTCAGCACGCTCGCCACGTCGTCGAACACCGCTTGTCCGACCAGGTCGTAGACGATGTCCACCGGCCGCGCCTCGCGGGCCACCAGCCGCGCCAGACCACCCGTGCCCGCAACGGCGACGTTCCCCAGTCCCCGGGCGTTGAGTGTCGCGACCTGCTCGGGGCGGGCCGCCACGGCGATGACCTTCGCGCCGAGATCCGACGCCCAGGAGGCCAGCAGCGAGCCGACGCCACCGGTGGCTCCGGTGACCACGGCCAGGGTTCCCGGCCCGACGGGGTGGACGCGCCGCACCCGTGCCCACGCGGTGAGTCCCTTGGCCAGCACGGAGGCGGCGACGTCGGACGGGATGTCGTCGGGAAGGGGAATGAGCTGCGACTCGGCGATCAGCCGGACCTCCCGGTAGGCGCCGGGCGCGAAGTAGTAGCCGGCGCGCTCGCCCGGCGATACCGAGGTGACGCCCGGTCCGACGGCGTCCACCGTCCCGGCCGCCTCGACACCGATCACGGCAGGCAGCGGCCGGACCGGAAACGTTCCGTTCCGGAAGTACGTGTCGACGTAGTTCAGGCCGATGGCCTCCTGTCGGAGCCGGACCTGACCGGGTCCCGGAGCTCCGGCGTCTTCGCTCTCCAGCTGCAGGACCTCCGCCTCGCCCTGGCGGTACATGCGCACAACGTCACTCACGGCTTCGACTCCTCGAGATCGACCGAACCTTCCCGGTTATGTACCTGACGGTATAGAACTCGGCAGGCAGATTCTGTACCGAGAGGTAAAGATCACAGGCCCCCGCAGTCACTGGTCATGGCGGTCACGTCCAGGCCGCCGGTGCCGAACAGCACCCGCAACGGCGGGTTCGGGGCGTCGGCCACCGCCAGCAAAGCCTCCCTCGCCGCGAGGAGGGTGACGACCGCCAGCCCGCCGCCGGCCGAGTCACCGGCGAGGACGATCCGGCCGGGGTCGATACCTTGCGCGAGCAGGCCCTCGTATCCGGCCGCGGGCGTCTTCGAGCGCGGCCGGATACGGGTGTTCGGGGGCCAGCCGGCAGTCGAGGGTGACGGCGTCGACGCCCGTGCGCCGGACAAGCTCGCCCACCAGCGGGACCGAGGTCGCCGCCGAGCCGATGACGTAGACGCCGCCGTGGAAGTAGAGGATCACGCGGCCGGGCTCGTTGCCCGGGATCGATACCTCGATGCCCTCGACACCGCCGGGCACGGGAACCTGGGCCATCAGCGCGGCGAACGCAGACGGCCTCAACTTGGCCGGCACGTTGGTCCTCAAAGCTTGCGGCTGGGCTGGTTGACAATGCCCGGTGGATGTCATCAACAAGAATGGTCAGGCCGGAACGTGAACCCGCGCGGCAAGGTTACGGATTCCTGGTACGGCGGCCTGGTTCTGGCCGAGCAGCGCTTCGACGATTGTCCGAACGGCGGCACGAGTGTGCACCTCGCCTGGGGCACGTTCCTCGGCGGCCAGAAGTGTGCGGTAAGCCGCCCCTGGCTGACCGAGCTGAAGCTGCACAGCGGCGAGGTCGACCAGATACCGTCCCTCGCGCTCGACGTCGGGGAATGCTACCGCCCGGGCGTGCTGCAGAGCGCGCCAGGGTCGCCGAGTGATCGCCACGGCGAGCGCGCGCAGCTCCGGTGCGGTCCGCCACCACGGCGCCGACGAGATCATCGACTACACGAGCGAGCTGGTCGCATCGGCAATCGAGCCGGTCGACGTGCTGATCCACCTGGTCGGCACCCCGCCACCATGGACCCCACCGGTCCGCCGAGGCGGCACGATCATCTCCGCGGCGGCCCCCGTGCCCGCACCACCGGGCGTGACGTCGACACACGTGGTCGTCCGCTACGACGCGGCCCAGCTCACCGAGCTGGTGCGATTGGTGGACATGGGCGAGGTGACCGTCGACATCGCCGAGACGCACACGGTGAACGGCCGCGCCGACGTGCACCGCAGGAGCGAAGCGGGCGACGTCCGCGGGAAGGTCGTGATCCAGCCCCGGTAAGAGAGTCATCTCACCGGGGCCGGCGGAACCGTCAGTCCGGCACGGCGATGGCCCTGACGTTGTCCGAGATCTTGGTGCGAGCGCCGTTGATCTCCGAGGACAGCTCCCGGGTGTAGTCCTGCAGGGACGGATCGCCCAGGACCGCGCGGAAGCCGGGGGCCACCTGGCGGGTGTAGCCGGCCGAGCTGGGATCGCGCTGGGTCCACCCGGAGTTCTCCAGGCGCCAGCGACCCTCGGGGACGGTGACCGACGTACGGGGGCCGCCGCTCGAATCGCAACGCCAGGACGTGTAGATCATGTTCAGGGTGCCGTCCTTGTCGTACCAGACGTCGTCGACACCGGACCCTTCGTCGTTCGGGTCGCCCACCGGCGGCGTTTCCTCGTGCGTGCCCGTCGCCAGGTTGAGCAGGACGATCGAGGACCGGGTCTCACAGGCCCCCGCGTGGCCTGCGGCGACGTAGGCGGCGAAGCGGCCGTCCGGGGAGAACGTCGTCCCGGAAATCGCGACGTTGCCCTGGGCGGTGCCGAGCGGGAACACCTGGCCGCCCGGGCGGACGAGGTACAGGTTCTCCGCGCCACCGCCGTACGCGGACACGCCGTCGGGCGCGGAAACGAGGGTGCTCCCCTCTCGTCCGGCCAGGATCCGCAGCGGCAGGATCTGGTTGGGCTCGTCGACTTTGCGGTCGGGCAGAACGGTGGTGACCGAGCGGGGCCTCGCGCCCGTTTCGGCGAGGTCGAGCGTGGTCAGGACGTTGCCGGCCAGCCAGCTGAGCACGCTTCCGCCCGCTGCCACCGCGTCCTGACAGCTTCCGCACGGCACCACCCTGGCGGCGCCGGACCGGACGTCGAGGGTGGAGATGCCCGCCGCGGTCACGGCGAACACGAAGTGCCCGTCCGCGGAGTAGTGGACGGTGTAGGTGCTCGTGAACACGCCGGGGGTCTGCGCGACCACCTTCGTCCCGCGGACGACCGCAAGGCGGTCGCCGGTCACGAACGCATAGCTCGGGTCCGGCTCCGGAGCGCTGAGGCTGATCGAGGCCGCGTCGGGCAGGGCCGGGACCACGAGCCGGTCGAGGACCGCCTTGAGCTCGTCGGCGTTGCCGGTGAACGCGGCGGCGGACGCACCCGCGAACTGCGCCAGCGCGGCCTTCCGGTCTTCGGGGACCTGGAAGCCGACGACCCTGATGTCCAGGTCCAGTCCCGCCTCGGCCAGGCGGTCGTCCAGCGCCTTGCGCGCGCCGGCCGGGTCGTTCGTGCAGGCGTCGGCGCCCGAAGTGGAGATGACGACGATCCGGTTGCGCACGCTGCCGCGGCGGGTCAGCAGGCCGCTGAAACCGTCGATGGCCGCCGCTACGCCGTCGACCATGGTGGCTTTGCCGGACGGGGAGAGCGAGCCGACGGCCTGCTGCACCTCGTCCGGGCTGTCGGCTATCTCGGAGGTGTTGCCGGCAGAACCGCATTCACCGCCGAAGCGGCGGACACTGAGCGCGTCGGAGTCGCCGCTGTTGCTGGTGACCGACCGCACCGCGCCGGCGATCTGGGCGAGGCCGGTGCCCGGAGCGGAGGTGTCCACCACCACGGCGGTCCGGTAGGCCGGCACCGAAAGGACGAAGACGTAGACCGCTGCGCACGCCACGACGACGAGCAGGGCGGCCAGCGGGATGAGCACCGCACGCCGATTCATTAGTGTCCTCCCGGACCGGCGGCCCGCATCCGGGCCAAGAGTGTGTTCAGGACGTCGACTTCGGAGTTGTAGAGGTCGGCCTCGTGGCGGAACGCGGTCAGTTCGGCCGCGAACGGCTTGCCCGCCCTGGCGAGGTCCAGTAGCCCGGTCACGGCGGGTACGGCGTTCTTCTGCCTGTCCCGCAACGACGTCGCACGGCGGTAGACCTCGATGGCGTCGGGTGTCTTCGCCCGGCTCTCGAGGTTGGAGAACTCGACGTCCGCCGAGGCGGGTTTGATCGCGGCCAGTGTGCGGTCGGCGACGTCCATTCTCCCGTCGACGACAGCCTGCGCCGCGTCGTTGAGCTGCTTGGCGACCGGGTTGAGAGCGCCGACGACGTCGTGCGCCGACCGCAGGACGGGCTCGACGTTGGCGATCCAGTCGAGTGCCGCCTGCAGTTCCGCGGGATCCTGCGCGAGCACGGGTGGCGGTGCGGACGCGCTGCTCGCCAGCTTGTCGAGGACCGGCTTGTCCTTGTCGGCCAGGCGGTAGCCGACGAATCGGAACTCGACCGCCAGGCCGGACGCCGCCAGCCGGTCCCGGATCTCCCGCTGGACGAAGCCGGTGTCGTCGTCGCAGGCGTCCACGCCGTTGCGGGTGACGACCACGATCCGGTTGACCTGCTTGGCGTTCTGCGAGAACGGCGCGCTGAAGTCCTCGGCCGCCCCGATCAAGCCTCGCACGAGGGTCGCCGCACCGCTCACTGAAGCACCGCTCATCGCGCTGCCGATGTCATCGCGGTTGCCCGTCCCGAAGGTGACCACCTGCGAGGTGTTGCCGTCCGTTCCGCATTGCCCGCCGAAGGTCCGCAGCGCGACGGCGTCGTCATCGCCGGTGTTCCCGATCGCCTTCCGCAGCGACTCACTGCTTTCCGCCACAGCGGACTGGTCGGCGCCCGTCGCGGACAGGTCGACCAGGAACTCGGTCTTGTAGGTGGGCGCGAACTCCGGCAGGACCCACGTCACCACGGCGGCGACCGCGCCTCCGGCCAGCGCGACCACCAGGACCACGATGATCAGGGTGCGCACCGCACGGGGCATCGGAACGCTGAGGAAGGTCCCCATCCTGATGCCGCCGCGGATGTCCCGCACCGCTTGGATCGTGGTGCCCGATCCGGTGTGCGAGCGCATCGTCGACGCGTCTGCCGAAGCTGGGGCATCGGGTTCATCAGGTTCGTCAGCCGCGGGACTTGCAGGCTCGTCCGGGTGGTCCCCCGGCGACCGGACGGTCTTCAGCACGGTCTTGCCGCGAATGTCCCTGCCGGCCTGGATGGTCACGCCGGTGCCGCGATGTGCGGTCATCGTCGTGGCCCGAGGCGGCGTATCCGCCGTGGAATCCGCGGGGCGTGCCCACTTGAGGAGGGAGGGCACCGCCAGCCAGAGGAAGGCGAGGACACCGGCGGGCCAGCTCAGCGCTTCCAGCACATTGCGAGCCGGATGGTGGTCGGCCAGCATCCAGTCCAGCCAGCCGGATCCCGCCACCCACGACACCAGCGCCGCCGTCAGCAGCACTACCAGCCCCACTCGCCACCACGTGGTGCGCGCCATCACCGCTACCCTCAGCTTTCTTCGACCGGATTCCCCGCCCAAGGTCGCCGGCCGCACCGCCCCGGTTACGCGATTCACCCCCGATGACGGCGAAATCCCCCGAACAGCTCAGCAGCCGGCCCGGGATCACTTCACCGGAAAGCGGAGCCGATGCAACTCGCCGGAACATTTCGAGCGCGTCCGACCGCCCCGCGCAATCGAACACGGCGGAGACGAACTGGCCGCAGAGCAGCTCTTCGCTCAACCAGCGGTGCGGGTCCCTCGTCCGCCGGCCACCGAGAAGGGTGACCGGATCAGATCCTGAGGTGACCGAACGCGGCGGTGATCAACGCTTCGCGCGCAGCGGGCGAAAGCCCCCCAGGCGGCTTGTCCGACAGATACACCTCCTTGGACGTCGTCCCGTTCGGCCCGAAAGTGTCGACCAGGACGACAAGATCGACCCGGCTGTCGTCGGTGACCACCGCCTCGCTCAGTGGCCCCTCGAACAACGGCAGTCCGCCGGTGAACAGGCGGTACCGGAAGTCCATCCCGATCCGGCCGTCGAACATGGTTTCGCGGTCCGGGAGCTTGAGCGCCGACTGGACCAGTTTTTCCACGTCCCGGCCGGTCGTCGACGCCGGCACGACGACCGTGTGCGTCACTTCCAGGGCCTGGTTGTGCACGTACAGGGTGACGCGGCCGAGGTCCATGCTGTCGGCCGTCGTCACCGGTGCGGGGCGGATCGGCGAGCCCGCCAGCCGGTCCCGGCGCCAAGCCGCCGTCAGCTTGTCGACCACCGGATCCCAGCCGCCGCGGGCGTCCAGGTACTTGCGTGGCGCGAGCAGCAGGGGCAGCGGGGTGTCGTCGAGGCGGACGATGAACAGGAACACCCGGTGGTCCCGGAGGAACCGGTCCGCGTCCGACTCGTCCAGCTCCCTGGCGAACGCGGCCGACCACTCCGCGTCCACCCAGCTCCGGCCCGGGGTGTGCTTGGACCAGAGCAGGACGAAGTAGTCCGCCGCGGACATGAGCGCGTCGATGCCGAGCAGGATGTCGCGGCCGGGCGGCAGGTCCTCCTCGTCGACGAACGCCTGGACGTCGTGGCGGCCGAGGTCGGCCTTGAGCCGGCAGGCCGTTGCGCGGTCCTCGCCGGCGAAGGAGATGAAGACCTTGCTGGGGGCGTCATCGTGCATCGGCGTCTCGGTTCCTCACAGGGTCGAAAATGCGGCGGGCGAAACGGCGCAGGGGGCCGGCAGCGGTCTCCAGGCCCGGATCGCCGTACAGGGTCCAGCAGGCCCAGTGCGCGGGGTGGCCGAGCGCGGGGGTCTCGCGGCACAGGTCCAGCTGCGCCCGCTGCAGCGCGACGTCGCGGGGCAGGTAGCGGACGTAGCGTTCGAACCGGTCGAGCACCTTCGTCGCCGCTCGGCCTTGGGCGTCCCACCGGGCGGCGACCACAGTGGACGCTCCGGCCTGCAGTCCTGCGCGCACGAAGCCGGCCCGTTCGTCGCGCCCCCGCCGGCGGGCCATGCCGGACTCGCAGGCGCCGAGCACGAGGGTCGCGCAGGAGCCGAGGTCCATCGCGCGCAGATCCTCGGCGTACCACCGTCCTTGGCCACCTTCGGGGCTCAGCTGAAGCCACGACCGAGCGGGCGTGGCGGGGTCGTGCGCGCCGTGGGCGTCGACGCGTATCCGGTGGTAGCGTCCGGTTTTGACCTCTTCCTGCAACCGATCGGTGGTCGCGTCGGCGTCGTCAAGGGGGGTGCACCGGGGCGGGACCTTCGTCCGCGACAGCCCCGGGACCGGAGGCCGGATCCTCAACGTCCGATCCCCGCGTTGGCGGGACGCCCTGCGCCGCAAGGGATCCCGCGCGGACAGGCACGGCAGGTCGGACAGCGCGAACCGGTGGCCCAGCCGCTCGGCCGTGTCCGGGACGAGCAGGCCCGCCAGCGGGATCTCGGACAGCACCCCGCCCGCGACGACCGCGATCCGCTCGACGTGCGGGGGAACGACCTCCACCACCTCCGCCACCCCGATCAGGTCGCCGATCCGGGCCAGCGCTTTCTCGAAATCGCCGCTCTCGATGGCGCTCGGCAGGACATCCCCACTGCAGCACGCCAGCAGGCCGCCCACCGCGTCGCTCAGTTCGAGAGCTCGTGCCCCGACCGAGAACTGGAGCAGCAGATCGCGGCCGGCGATCGCGTGGTACACCCGCTCCGGGGTCGCGTGGAGCAGCCAGACCACTTGCGACCGGGGGAGATCGCGCGTGGTGCGGGACAGCCACCGCCACGCGCTGCCGAAGTCGGCCAGCGCCGGGAGGTCGCGGACGGCCCCGGCGCGGCCGGGCAGGACCGCGCCGAGGATCGACGTGCCCCGCGCCGCTTCGATGGCGGCCGCGACCCCGGCGGCCGCCTCGGGACCCCGTTCCGCCACCAGTTCCCCGGCCGCGCGGACCCGCTCGTCGTGCTCGTCGGGGGCCGCCAGCAACATCCGGATCCGCACGTCGTCGGTGACCTGGCGCCCGGCGATGTCCTCCTCGATCCGGTGGGCCTCGGCCCAGCACGCGCCCGCCTGCCCAGCGTCGCCCAGGCGGGCGTGCACCCGGCCGAGCAGGCGCAGCGCCAGCTGCCGGACGTCGTGGAGCGACACGGAATCCGTGTGCCGGACCGTGACTCGGAACCGGCGTGCCGCCTCGGCGAGGAACTCCCGCCGGCCGGTCTCCTGGTACCGCGCCTGGGCGAGTTCACCTGCGGCGAGGTGCCACAACGCCGTCTCGCGGTCCGCTTCCGGTGCGGGTCGAAGCTCCGGCAGCAGGTGCTCCGCGTCGGCGATCCGCCGGCTCTCGACCAGCTGCCGCACGTGGCGCAATCGATGGTCGAACCGCTCGTCCCAGGACGCCTGGACATCACCGGAGACCAGGGCGATCGCCGCCCGGGCCGCGGCGGGGTCGCGTGCGGTGGCGGCCAGCTCCTCCAGCTGCTCGACCACCTGGCGTGCTTTTTCGTCCTGGCGAGTCAGCCGCAGCAGCACCGCGCACTCGTGCAGGACCGGGAACAGCAGGGCGTGATCGTGGCGCCGGCTGCGGGCCGCCTTCCGCAGTACTCGCAACGCCTCCTCGTAACGCAGCTCTCGCTTCAACGCCAAGGCGAGCCGCACCGGATCCGGCTTCGGCCGGGCACCCTCCGTCGCCAGGACCCGGGCCACGGCGTCCGCGTCGCCGCGCCGGACGGCGACCAGCTCACGGGCCCGGCCGACGGAAGCGACCCCGGCCGCGTTCCCCGCCGCCGCGAAGAGCCGTGCGGCGGCGGCGAACAGCTCGGCCGCGGCCGGCCCGTCGTCGGCCGCGGCGAGCCCTTCCACCCGCAGCAGCCGAGCCCGGCTCTCGTCGTCGAGCTTCGACCGCCGGATCGCCTTCGCCTCGGACCGGACGCGCTCGTGATCCCCCGTCGACGACGCGATCTCGGCGAGCAGCACCCGAAGGACCGCCTCTCGCGGATGCCGGGCCAGGTGCTCTTCGCACCGGTTCCGCGCTCTGGTGGGGTGTTCGAGCGTGAGCAACCGCGAAACGTGGTCGACCGCCACGGCGGCCGCGACCGCGGTACCGGCCACGAGCGGGACGATCGCCTGGTAGGCGCGGTCCAGCTCGCGGACGTCGCCGGTCGTGAACGCCTCGCCGGCCCGGGCGACGAGAGCGGCCGCCGGGTGCTCGGGGCCGATGCTCCGCGGTGCGCTCATCAGTCCGTGCACCCGGCGAGGGGCTGGCCGGTGTCCGGGCAGACCAGCAGGATCTTCCGGCGCGCCTGCGGGGAAGGGCCCGAAGGCGTCGTCGAAGTGGTCGCCGACGGGGTGCCGGTGCCGATCGAAGGCGCCTGGCCCGCAACGCCGGTCACGAAGCCGCGCCCGAGCCCGCCCACGAACTGCCAGTCCTGCCCCTCGTACACCCGCACGTCGGGTGCCGTGACCGGCTGGGATGCCTGTTCGTCGTCGAGCCGCGCCTCGCGCACGGTGACTTTGGTGTCGTGCGGCAGGGCTTCGACGAGGATCGGGCCGTCCGCCACGGAGAGCGTCGCCCGCATGCCCTCGTGCAGGTACACGTCGGCGCCGGGTTCGCCCAGCACCTGTCCCAGGTCGGACGTCCGGGACGCCGAGGTCGTCAGCCGGCTCGTGTCGACGTGCTCGAGCCGGCCCGCGACAACACGTACCGTCGGGGGTGGTGAGCCGGCCGGGCCGGTCGCGCGGACCACGCGTTCCGCGCCGGGGTCGGCGGCGGGCAGCAGCTGGATCTCGTCGGGCTTGACCAGGGCGACGCCGTCGGAGCCCAGGTCCACCGCGCGGATCAGCCCGTCGCGCGCCTTGCCGGCGAGCTCCATCGCGTCCAGCACCCGCGGGAAGTCGCGCAGCAGCGCCGCGCCTTCCACAGTGCCGTTCACGCCGAGCAGTGGATCGCCGGCGGGGACGTAGACGTGCCCGTCGGCCCAGCTGAGGTCCGCGGACTTCCCGTCCTGCGCGGAAACCCGGACGGTCTGGTGGTTCTTCGGCGGACCGCCGACGGAGGCGACCACCGTCCCGTGGCCGGGCGAAGAGGTGACGTCCAGCCACGGTCCGTCGAGGGTGGGGTGCGGGGCAAGCTGGCCGATCAGGAACCGGGCCTCGCCCGCCCTGTCGGGACCACCGAGCCGGAACGCCAGCGCGTCGGCGGGCGGCGACACCGTGTCGCCGACCGAAAGCCAGGGTTCGTCCGGGCCGCCCACCCGGCTCGACCACCGGCCACCGGCGTCCTCGGTGCTGTACAGCGCGCCGTCGGTCACCGGCGGGACCGCGCCTCCCGGGTTCGAGGCGAACCGGTTCTGGACCGACTCCAGCGCCGTGCGAACCCGGTCGACCAGGCCGCGCCGCCACTGCACGGTCACCAGGTCGGCGCTCTGCCTGGTCGCGACCAGCTCGCCGAGATCGGTGCCCTGCATGGACATCCGCTGGGAGACCCGGCCGTGGTCCGCGCGCAGCTCGACGTCGAACCGGCGCGGAGACTGTTCCGCGCGCCAGACCTTCAACCCGCCGTACGGCGCCACCTTGCGGCCGGTGGCTTCGACGCCGATCGCGGATCCCCCGTCGGGCGCCGGGCGCAGCGTGCGCGTCACGTCGTCGACGACGTTCGCCTGGTCGTCGAGCGCCGTCACCTCCTGGATCCGGCCCGACCCGCTCGTCCCGTCGAAGGTCGACGAGGGGTCCTGCAGCCCGGCGCGGTCGATGCCGGCAGGCAGGCTCGCCCGGAAGGTCTTGTCCGCCGTCCGCGTGGTGCGGTCGCCGAGCGACACCCCGCCGCGGATGCTTTGGCCGCCGCACTCCAGTGAGGCCTTGGACGGGATGGAGACGACGGCTTCCTGCTTCGCCGACGGCGGGGTGACGAAGCCGACGTCGCCCCGCTCCTTGAGCTCGGTGTTCTCGCGGTACCAGTCGGCGAACTTCAGGTCGGACCGGATCTGCGAGTCCGGCAGCTGGGGCAGCCGCGCCGAGGTCTTGCCGACCAGCCAGTCCAGCGCGCCGCTCCAGCGCATGATCTGGTCGAGCCGCTCGTACTGCCGCTCGTAGTCGGCCACGGCCTGGAAGTGCTGGTCCCACCAGTGCAGGCCGCGGCCTGCCGCGTAGCTCGGCTCGACCTCGTCGCCCTGGCCGCCGCCGGGAGCGTCCGCCCGGCTGAACAGCCGCGTGGTGTTCGCGCCCAAGCTGACTTTGCCGGCACCGTAGGCGAACCCGGCGTCGGACTGGGCGAACCACAACCGGCCGCTCTCGTCGGCCCCGCCGGATCCGTCGCACTCGCTCCACGGCGTCACGGCTTCGGACTCGCGCACGAAGCCGCCGACCGCCGCGGTCGGCACGCCCGTGCCGACGTCGGCCACCCAGTTCTTGGCGACGTAGTCGGTGTAGAAGAGTGTCATGCCGACCTTCGTGCCGGCCAGCCCGCCATCGTAACGCGCCTGGCTGAAGACAGGCCGGTGGGTCAGCGCGTTCGACACGCCCCACAGGGCGGTCCGGTCGGTCGGCAGTCCCGCGTCCGTCAGCGTTCCGGCCGGCACGTCGCCGTCGAACAACGCTTCGTCGACCAGGTTCAGGAGATCTTCCGAACTCTCCGGCGAGCCGGCCCACTCGTCCTGGGCGATGCGTGCGGCCAGATCGGGACGCAGGCCGGGAATCGACGCGAGGAGGTCGGCGTCGGTCTCCGAGGGGACCGGGTCGAGGGAGAAGCCGGGAGTGGGGCCGGTGAGCTGCGCGTAGCCGCGCTGCAGCACGGAAACGTCCTCGGCGTCGAGCAGCCCGGTGGGCTCGCCCGGCCAGGCCCAGCCACCCGCCCAGAGCTCGCCACCGCGGTCTTCGACGGTGGACAGCGAAGACGTGCGGGCCAGGAAAGCGGCCAGGTTTTCGGTGGTGCCGACCTGTTCGCTGACGTAGCCGTACTTCGCGCGGGCGGCGTCGGCGGCCATGGCGCCGTCGTCGGTGATCCGGATCGTCCAGGCGGCGCTGTCGATCGCGTAGTGGTGGACCTGCACCTGCGAGGCGTCGGCCCCGCTGTCGGTGCGGTGCTGGTCGAGCGCCAGCCCCACGGTGCGCGCCTCGTGGGGGTCGCCGGTGGGTACGAGCACGTGCAGCGTTCCCGAGCCGTCCAGCAGGGTCCGTCCCGGCCCGGTCGGCTGCCGGGTCAGGTCGGCGAAACCCATGTCCCGCAGCGGGAAGGTGTCGTACAGGTTGTCACGGACCTGGGCGGTGTCCAGTTGCAACCGGGCGGCCAGGGAGAGCCGGGCCCAGTCCCGGACCTGCTCGTCGGTCTCGGTGGCGTCGAGGCCGGCCAGCCTCCCGGCCGCGGCGGCGTAGGACACGAGGTGACCGGGGCCGGGGTCTGGTTTCGCGGTGGCCGAGGAGCTGGGCCAGAGCAGCCAGGAGGCCAGCGCGGCGACGAGCGTCAGGGCGGTGCCCGCCAGCGCCCAATGGATCTTCCGGAAAGACGGGAACAGCATCACGATCCTTCGGAAAACGGTGAATGTACGACGAGCGATCGCTCGACGTTCAGCTCGGTCGGAATACGAGTCGGCAGCGTAACGGGTGCCGATTCGGGACGTGGCAGCGAACACGGGTTGTCACGTTTGTGTCCACTGATTGTCCTCCGTTTCCGAAGCTCGACCGGGTTGCCGCAAGACCCTTGCAGGGGTTGGGAACCCGTAGGCGCGCAGGTGCGCGACCCGAGCATTGTGGCAGGCGGGCAAAGCCTCGATCGGGGAAGGTAAACTCGTGGTTGTTCTACTCTGAGCAACAATTTATGTGGTCAACGGGCGGTGAGCGGAATGCGCAATCCGGCGTTCCGGTGGTGCCGGGAGAGGCGCGCCCTGATCACTTTCGCGCGCCCTTGTCACAGCGGGCGGCGCAGCCCGTCCAGCACGAGGGTGATGACGTCGTCGGCTTCGGCCCGCCACCCGGGGCGGTCATGAGCCGCGCCGATGCCACGCAGCGCCATCAGCACGGCACCGGCGTTCACGTCGTCGCGGACGGCGCCGTCCTGCACAGCGGCGGCCACCAGGTCGGTGAAGGCCTGCTCCAGCGCCCGGCCGCTCTTCGCCGGTTTCATCGTGGCCATCCAAACCGATCATGAAATTCCCGAAATTCGCGTTTACGCGCGAGCTCTGGAACCACTCCTAACTGTGTAACGATGTCATCCTTGGTGGCGACTTGTTGGTCGAGACCAAGGAGGTCAGTCGGCAGCATGAACAAAAAAGCAGACGTTATTCACTTGATTGACCAGCTTCACGACGCTTTGTACGGCATGAGAATAACCATTGAACAGTACAGTCGTCACGATTACACACCTCTTGGCATTTTGGCGCCCGAGCTCGCCTCGGCAATTCAGAACTTCAAAGATTTCGTTATTCTTGCCGACAGGTTTTTTCAGGGTAGAATGGCTGAGCTTTCGCGCGAAGAGGAAGCTCCGGATCTTTTGCCCGTGGGTCATGAACTTCGAAGTAAGCTGCCATTGCCAGGAGGAAAGGGATCACAGTTGAATCTGGAAGCTCCCGTCACCCGGCAAGCAAACGTCTCTGAAATCAACAGATCAGAATTTCCTGATCAGTCCATCAGTGTCGCCGTATACCTCGACACGGACGACGAAGAACTAATCCGTCGCGTCCTGAAGAACGTCGATAACCTGGTCGGCGATATGGGCTACGGTCCTCCTGAAGACGTCGAGACCATCAGGGGGTCCATTTTTCGCCGTTCATGGTCGCGAGTTAAGGGCTTTCTTAAGTCTGACGAAGTTGCAGAACTTCGGGAAAAGGCAGGGCGCGCACTCGAGATACAAGGTTTGATGATCCCGGAAGCGGACGTCACCTTTAAGCTTAGTCAATCTGCAAGCCAGCTGATCGCATCGGTCGCAGATGTGCCCAGTGCATGCCTTCGACTGGGGAGCATTCTTTTGATCAAGTATACGCTAGACACGTCTGGGCCGGTCTTGCTGGTACGAAACCTTTCTACAAGCGAGATTTTGGCTCTGGAGCGCTATCCTGAGATCCAAAAGAATCCGTCGATGGCTTTGGAGATGCTTGCGACCGCCATTGAGACTTCGTCGACAATGGACTCTCCTGAAGGTGACGCGGAAGAAAACGAACAAGATTTTGAAGCCTTAGATTGAAGCTCTTGACTGATAGGCCAACGGCAGAAATTCCGAACCTGCTAGGCTGAGCGTATCCAGGACGTTCCAGGTGTCGGACGCCAAAGGACTCACAATGGCTTAGCAGCCGCTGAGATCATCATCGCAATGAAGTTCGCTGGTCGGCAGTAGCGGACGTTCTCGTGGGTCGGCAGCTCCTGTCACGCACTGGTGGGATCTGGGGTGAATCGGTCGAGGTGGGCTGCGCGGACATAGCTCACAGCGGTGGTGACGCCGAGCCCGAATACGCGCATAAGCTGGACGGGCTCAGCGGTGTGGTGGGCTTCGTCGAGGATGCGGTCGGTGCGCAGTTGCCGCGCAGTGATCCCGAGCTGCCGGAACGGGGCACCGAGGCCGTACCGGCTCATCGGGACTTGCTCGTGCGCGGTGAGGCGGGTGATGAGCAGGTGCGGGGTCAGGCTGAGTGGCCAGCGCTCGTGCCGAGTTCGTAGCCACTCGGCCATCAACATCAAGTGGGCGACGAGTGCGTCCGAAGTGAACGTGAACGGCAAGCCTCCGCGCTCGACGGCAATCGTGCCGTCTGCGGCGTCGTAGTGGCCTAGTTTCAGTGCGCGTAGATCCTCGATACCCAGCGCGTGGACTGCGGCGAGCTCGACAATCAGGCGGGCGCGTGGGTCGGTGAGCCGGTCGAGCACGCCACGCAGCTGTAACCGGCTCGGCAGCGTCGCTGTTGAGCTCGGCATCGATTTGTCCGGCCATCCCCTGGCATCGGATGCGGCCACAGTCGCGGAACGACCGGACTCTCCGATTCGAATGAACGATGACTGGCTTTCGACCGACTACGGCCAGGCCCGCGCCGCCAAGGCTGAGCAGACCCGTGACGCTCTTACTCAGAGTGACCTCAGGATAGCAGAAGGCTGGGAGAAGGCCCGCTCGATCATCACCACGTCTGACGGTGTCATCTATTTCGACGCTCTCGCCGATCTGGCCATCGGTGCCCGCCAGGCGGACCTCGGCCACGTGCCGGCGGCGTTCCTCACCAATCCGCACTTCACGCCGTACAACTACGCGACGTCGATCGACCGACTGGGTGACGTCGAAGTCATGCCACAGGCAACACGCGCCCAGATCAGGAATCTGGCGCGCGAGGTGGCCACGCGGTTCTGCCGCGAATTGACCCTCAATAGCTACACAGTCCTCGACCTGCCGCAGCTCGCGGGGCTGGCTCAGGTGAACGACGACCTGACGGGAACGGCGTTATGCCAACTCGGGTCACACCCCACTGCACTCGAGGCCACCGAGTGTTTCTGGCTTGCCGCTACGCTGCCCGTCGCTTGCCGCCCGACCGGGCACAGGTCGCGCTGGACGACTTCACCAAGTTGTCTTTGCACATCGCACCGCTCGACTGCTCATCCGGAAGCCGCAGGTCCTCCGGCGGCTCGGTGCTCGCACGGCCTACGAGGCAATCGGCGGCCCTGAGTTCAACACCGCCATTTGGAGGCCCGCTTACCGAGCAGCGGAGCTCAACTACATTCCGCGACGGGATGGGATGCACGGCATGCGCCATTTCTACGCCTCGGTCGCTCTTGCGTCCGGAGTGTCGGTCAAGGAGCCGGCCGAGTACCTCGGTCACCACGACCCGGGCTACATGCTCCGGATCTACACCCACCTGATCCCGTCGGCAGCCGACGGGACCTTCAAACCGCGCCACGCCGGGGCGGCACGGCTTGAAGATCCCGAGACGGCCTTACGCGATCGACCCTACTTGTGCCAGAACTTGACGCCGCTCCACGTCACAGTGATCGGACCCGCGCCGCTCGAGGTTCGGTAGCTGCCGAACTTGTCGTAGTAGCTGCCGCTCGGGCTGGCGATCGTCTGCTTCAGCGAACCGTTGATGTACACCTTGTGCGACGTGCCGACCTGGTTGATCGTGTTCACCCGGACCGACGTGCCGACGGTCGCGCCGCTGCCCAGGGTTGCCCCTCCTTCCACTGCGTACATCCGGCCGCCGTTCTCGACCGCCAGCAGGAAGTACGGGCCGGAGTCCGAGCCGTCGCGGAAGGTCTGCTTCAGGCTGATCCGGGAGCCCGTCATGCTGGTGATCTTGAACGAGCCCTCGAACTGGTGGGTGCCGCCCGTGTAGGTGTCGTAGCGGCGTTCCGCCCGCTGCTCACCGCTGCTGCTGGAGCAGGTGAGCTTGAAGGTGAGCCCGGACGTCGAGCCGCAGCCGACGTTCTGGGTCTTGTAGCCCGGCGAGTCCGAGGTCCACGTACCGCCTCCGACCTGGGCTTCCGCTGTCGGGGCGAGCACCGCGAGCCCCGCCGCGACCGTTACGAGCACTCCCGCACCGCGAAGTCTGCGCACCATCCAACCTCCTGTGTGACTGGAGGCGGCGGTGGCGGGACACAGGTTCAGACCTTTGTCCGGCTTGAGAAGACTGTACGAGCCGGGGTGCCCGGTGGACAAGACCCACTTCCGCCCGGACGAGTGCGTCGGAAGTTTTCCCGCGCGTGCTGTCGAATCCGGCGGACCCCGTTCGACACACTGGTGAACGCAAGCTTGATCAACCAAGGAGCACCCCATGCGCACCCTGATCTCCACCTCGTTCGTCTCGCTCGACGGCGTCGTCGAAGGACCCGGCGGCGAGCCGGGCTACCGCAACTCGGGCTGGACCTTCAAGGACGTCGAGTTCGACCCGGCCGCCTACGAGATGAAGGGCACCGAGCAGGAGGAGGCCACGGCCCTGCTGCTCGGCCGGGTCAGCTACCAGGTGTTCGCGCCGGTGTGGCCGGGCATGACCGTCGAGTTCGCCAAGTACAACGCGATGCCGAAGTACGTCGTGTCGACCACGCTGCAGGAGTCCGACCTGGTGACGAACTGGGGCGAGACCACCATCCTGCGCTCGCTGGACGACGTCGCCGCGCTCAAGGAGACCGAGGGCGGCCCGATCATCGTCAACGGCAGCGCCGCGCTGAACCGGGCCATGGCCGACGCCGGCCTGATCGACCGCTACCACCTGCTGCTGTTCCCGGTACTGCTCGGCGCGGGCAAGCGGCTGTTCAGCGAGACCGACAAGGACAAGCAGAACCTCAAGCTGATCAGCAGCGAGGCGTACGGCAACGGGATCCAGAAGCTGGTCTACGACGTCGTGAAGTAGAACAAGTGTTCGACTGTGGTGTACGGTCGGGGCATGACGACACCGGCACTGCAGCCCTCGCTGTTCGGCGAGCCGGGCCCCGTCACCCTCCACCCGCTCGCCCCCCGGCGCACCGAGCTGGGGGCGGGCGCCTGGGTCGACGTGCAGCCCGGCTGGCTCGACGGCGCCGACGAGGTGTTCACCGAGCTGGTCACCGCCGTCCCGTGGCAGGCGGAGCGGCGGCGGATGTACGACCGGATCGTCGACGTCCCCCGGCTGCTCTGCTTCTACCGCGAGGCCGCCCCGCTCCCCCACCCCGTGCTGGCCGGGGCGCGCGCCGCGCTGAGCGAGCACTACGCGGGTGAGCTGGGCGAGCCGTTCCGCACGGCCGGCCTGTGTTACTACCGTGACGGCCGCGACAGCGTCGCGTGGCACGGCGACACGCTCGGCCGCGGCAGCACCGAGGACACGATGGTCGCGATCGTCTCGGTCGGTGCCGCGCGCCAGCTCGCGCTGCGCCCCCGCGGCGGCGGCGAGTCCCGGCGGTACGCGCTGGGCCACGGCGACCTGATCGTGATGGGCGGCTCGTGCCAGCGGACCTGGGAGCACGCCATCCCGAAGACGAACCGCGCGGCCGGGCCGCGGATCAGCATCCAGTTCCGGCCGCGCGGGGTCCGCTGAGCGCTCCACAAAGGAGTGGCTTCACCTCCGTAGGCTGACATCGTGTACTCCCTTGCCGAACCCCGCTGTTCACCCGGCTCCGGCCCGCGCGGCGGGATTCCGCTCGCGACCGCCCTGCGCGCGCAGGGCAAAGAGGTGCACCTCGCGAACCTGGCCTTCAGCGACCTGAACCGGCTCGACCTGGACGACTGGCTCTTCCCCGGCGTCGCGCGGGTGCGGCCCGGCAGCGCGGGTGACGACGCGTAACCCTCGCGCGGTGGCTCGCATCACGCGGGCTGCCTTCGGTCGTCCACGCGTTCCCGCGCGTCGGCGTCCAGCCGGTGCGGGACGCCTACCGCGACCTCGTGACCCACCTCGGCGTGGACACCGTCGTGCTCGTCGACGGCGGCACGGACATCCTGCTGCGCGGCGACGAAGCCGAGCTCGGCACACCCGAAGAGGACATGACCAGCCTCGCGTCGGTGGCCGCGCTCGACGGGGTCGACCGGCTGGTCGTCAGCCTCGGGTTCGGCATCGAACCCGCTGATGGGTGTCTACTTCAGCGTCGACCTGGCGATCCTGGCCGCCGGGGTCGGCTACCTGGACGACCTGGCCACGACCAGCACCGCCGCCGACGTCGCCATGGTCGTCGAAGCGCAAGGCGACGGCCGGGGCGGGCGATGCCGCACTGAGTCAGCCGACCAGGACCGGCAGCTCGTCCAGACCGTACACAATGGACACCTTGCGGAACGAGAGCTCTTCGGCCGGCACGGCGAGGCGCAGGTTCGGGAACCGGCGCACGAGCGCGGGGTACGCCGTGCGCAGCTCCATCCGGGCCAGCTCGGCGCCGATGCAGCGGTGGATGCCGTAGCTGAACGCGAGGTGCGACGTCGGCTCGCGAGTGGCGTCGAAGGTGTCCATGTCCGAGCCCAGCTTGGTGTCCCGGTCCGCGGCCGACAGCGACACCAGCACGATGTCGCCCTCGCTGATCTGGACGCCGGCGATCTCCATGTCCTGCTTGGCGAACCGCGGGAACGCCATCTGCACGACGGTCAGGTAGCGCAGCAGTTCCTCGACGAAGCGGTGCACGGACTCGTCGTCGCCGCGGACGGCGTCGAACGCCTTCTCGTCGCGCAGCAGCACCAGCGCGCCGAGGGCGAGCATGCTGGCCGTGGTCTCCAGGCCGCCGGTGAGCACGCCGTCGGCGAGGCCGGCCAGTTCCTGGTCGGAGATCTCGTCGCCGTGCTCCTTGATCAGCATGCCGAGCAGGCCGTCACCGGGCTCCGCGCGCTGCTTCTTCACGATGTCGAGCAGGTAGGTCAGCGATTCGGACATCGCGCCGAGCGAGGCACTCGCGCCACCGAAGAGGTCGAAACGGGCGGTGCTCAGGCGCTGGAAGTCTTCGCGGTCCTCGTAGGACACACCGAGCAGTTCACAGATGGTGAGCGACGGGATCGGCAGCGCGAACGCCTGCCAGAGGTCGACGGGCCCGTCGGCGGCGGCCATCGCGTCGAGCTGCTCGGCGACGATCTCGTCGATCCGCGAGGTCAGCCGGTTGAGCCGGCGCATGGTGAACTCGGGCGTCAGCAGCTTGCGCAGGCGGGTGTGCACCGGCGGGTCCGCGAAGCCCAGGCCACCCGGGTTCTGGTCCTCGGTCACCCCGGCGCTGCCGACCAGGTTGGTGAAGTCGCTCGAGAACTCCGTCACCTTGCCGAGCACGGCCTTCGCCTCGTCGTACCCCGTGACCAGCCAGGCGTTCATCCCGAACGGCAGATCGAGCTTGCTGATCGGGGCTTCGGCCCGGATCGCGCCGATCTCCGCGACCGGGTCGAGGCCGTCGCGCTTGAGCGGCAGCAGCGCCGAATCGGGCAGGAAGGACGACATCTTCTCGAGGTCGAAGCCCTTTTTCGACTGCCGCGCGAGATAGCGTCGGCCGACCCAGCCCAGGACCCGCGAGCGGAGACTCCCCATGTCTCCGACAGTACCCCACTAGCCCGATCGGGTGAGCGGGCACGAGACGGGGTTCACGAGACCGAAACCTGGCGGACGGGCGGCATGTGTCCGATGTGGACCACGGGTGTCCGGCCGGGCCATGCTGGGGTGATGAACCGCTACCTGCTCGACAACCGTCGCCCGGAGGCCGGTGAACGGTTCGCGGCGCTCGCCGAGCTGTTCGACCCGTGGACCTTCCGGCACCTCGACGACCTGGGGCTCGGCGAAGGGTGGCGGTGCTGGGAGGTCGGCGCCGGCGGCGTCTCGGTGCCACTCGGCTTGGCCGAGCGCGTCGGGACGGGCGGCCGGGTGCTGGCCACCGACATCGACGTGTCGTGGGCCGGGCCCGCGGCCGGCGGCGCGCTCGAGGTGCGCCGGCACGACGTGCTGCGCGACCCACCGCCGGCGGAGACGTTCGACCTGGTCCACGCCCGGCTGGTGCTGGTCCACCTGAAGGACCGCGCGGCCGCGATGCGCGTCATGGTCGACGCACTCCGGCCGGGCGGTTGGCTCGTGATCGAGGACGCGGACCCGGCGCTGCAGCCCCTCGCCTGCCCGGACGAACGCGGCCCCGCCGAAGCGCTGGCGAACCGGCTGCGCACCCGGATCCGGACGCTGATGGCCGAGCGCGGCGCAGACCTCGCCTACGGCCGGACGCTGCCCCGGCTGCTGCGCGAGTCGGACCTCACCGACGTCCGCGCCGAGGCCTACTTCCCCGTCGCGGCCCGCGCGTGCGCGGTCCTGGAGGCGGCCACGGTCCGCCACGTCCGCGACCAGCTCCTGGCCGCGGACCTGGCGACGTCCGAGGAGATCGGGACGCACCTCGCGAACCTCGTGCGCGGTGACCTGGATCTCATGCTCGCGCCGATGATCACCGCGTGGGGCCGCAAACCGGCCTGAGACTCACCTCCGCGGCGGCAGCTCCCGGTTCTGGGTGATCCGCCCGTGTTCGCTCGCGATGTAGTGGAGGTACGGGCGGCCCAGGTCGTCCGGGCCGGTGTAGAGCGTCTGGGACTTCCCGTCGGCCTCGGTGTTGACGCCGTTGGTGCGCGCCAGCACGCCGGACGCGGACAGCCACTCCCGGGACGCGCGCACCGGCCGCCAGCTCCGGCCGTCGCCGGTCAGGTCGCCGAGGATCTGGGTCATCTCGGCCGAGCCGGAGATCCGCAGGTTCTGGTCGTCGGTGATGTTCGCGGTGGCGTCGGTGGTCAGCGGGTAGGACCAGGTGTGCCGGGCCGCGGAGCGCACCCGGCCGTCCACAGTGGACGTCGAGGTCTGCTGGCCCGAGTCGGCCTGCACGACGTGCTGGGTGAAACCGCCACCGGTGACGTCGTCGCTGTTGCGGTAGTCGCGGGTGCGCTCGACGCGGGTGTAGACGCGCCCCGCCGAGGTGTCGACGTACCCCGCGGTGACGTCGTGGCGCTTCGCCTTGACGGTCGCGTTGACCCCGCCGGCGATGTCCTTCACCGTCGTCTTCCGCACCGGCGCCGCCGCGACGTCGTCCTGGGTCAGCGCGCCGGACGTCCGCGCGGCGTGGTCGTCGGTGTGGAGCAGGAGGGTCGGCACGACCGTCCACTCGCCGCCGATGTCCGGCACGGTGAACGACAGGTCGTGCGCGCCGCCGTCGACCAGCTTGCCGACGAACGGTGTCACGTCGTAGGTCTCGGAGTGCAGGCTGAAGGTGTCGATCGCCACGATCGGGCGCCACAGCTGCGGCACGATCCCGCCGGAGTAGATGTGCGGGAAGGTGAACGCCGACCCGGCGGCGGTCCCGTCGATCGCGAAGTTCGCTTCGCGGTAGGGCCCGTGGCCGCACATCCCGGCCGCCGGGTACTTCGCCGCGACCTCGTCCGGGACGTCGTCGAACCACTGCTCGTCGCAGGCGTGGCCTTCGAGCGTGACTTCCAGCTCGGCGCGGGTGATGTTGCGCGGCAGGTCCTTCGCGGTGAAGTGGACGGTCGGCGCCGCGGGGGTCGCGTCGACGTGGCCCATGCCGGTGACGTGGTCGGGGACGTCGGGTGCCGGGTGCCTGCGGTCGGCGCGGTAGTAGGTGAGCGTCACGGTCTGGGCGTAGACGCCGGTGTAGACGTTCGAGGTGAAGTTCTCGATGCCGCCGTGGAACGGCTGCGGGGTGCGCAGCAGCGCGGAATACGGCGTGAGGTCCTTGTCGAAGTGGTAGGTGATCGGGCGGTTGCCCTCGCCGCTGGGTTCTTCGGTGGTCCCCCACCAGACCTCGGCGTCGCCGATCTTCAGGTCGCCGATCCGGTCGTACTGCCGCCCGCTGACGGTCACGGTCTGGTCCATGACGACCTTCGCCCACGGCCCGGCGCAGGCTTTCGGCGGCGTGAGCGTGCCTTCGTAGAACTGCGAGGTGCCGTCGGCGGCGTTGGAGCGGAAGGCATCGGCGAGCGTGACGGTGCAGTGCGGCGTGTCGGGCCGCGTCACCGCGGGCGCGGCCAGCACGGGATCGTCGGTGTCGTGTTCGAGGACGGGATCGGCCGAGGCGATTCCCCCGGAGACCGCGGTCATCAGCAGCAGGGACAGGACGATCGTGAAGATCCGCACCCGGACTCCTCCCAGTGGCAGGAAACGCGAGTCGAATCCTAGTACCGCGATCATGCGACTTATGGTGGGAAACAGCCTTCAGTGAAACGTTTCATCACCGTGCTAGGCTTGGTCTTTCTCAGCGAGGGGGTGCGGTGGTCGGCATCAAGGACGTCGCGAAACGGGCCGGCGTCTCGATCGGCACGGTGTCCAATGTGGTCAACCGGCCGCACGTGGTCGCGACCGCCACCCGCAACCGGGTGCTGTCCGTCATCGAGGAACTCGGGTACGTCCGCGACGAGTCCGCCCGGCAGCTGCGGGCCGGCAGCAGCCGGATCCTGGGACTGCTGGTGCTGGACCTCGGGAACCCGTTCTTCGTCGACGTCGCCCGCGGGGCCGAGCAGGCCGCCCACGCCGAAGGCCTCAACATCATCACCTGCAACAGCGGCCAGCGCTCCGACCTCGAAGCGTCGTACCTGGCGATGTTCGCCGAACAGCGGGTCCGGGGTGTGCTGCTGAGCCCGGTCGGGGCGTCGAGCGAGGCGCTGCACGCGTTCCGTCGCAGCGGGACGCCGTACGTCTTCGTCGACCGCAAGGCCTCGACGAGCGAAGCGAGTTCGGTCGCGGTGGACGACGTCGCCGGCGGCGCACTCGGCGCCCGGCACCTGCTGGAGACCGGCCACGACCGGATCGCCTTCGTCAACGGCCCGGCCATCCTCGACCAGTGCCGCGACCGCGAGCAGGGCGTCCGGTCGGTGCTGTCCGGTTCGGCGGCCGAGCTGACCGTGCTGGAAGGGCTCGGCCTCGACGTCGAGTCGGGCCGGGACGCGGGTTCCCGGCTGCTGGGCATGAGCCCCCGGCCGACGGCGGTGTTCTGCGCCAACGACCTGCTCGCGCTGGGCGTGCTGCAGGCGATGGTGGGCGCGGGCGTGCGCGTGCCGGAGGAGATGGCGATCGTCGGGTACGACGACATCGAGTTCGCGGGCGCAGCGGCGGTCCCCCTGACGTCGGTCCGCCAGCCCGCCCGGCGCCTCGGGCGCACCGCCGCGGAGCTGCTGCTGGCGGAGACGGCGGACACGAAGGCGGAACGCCAGGCCGTGGTGTTCACCCCGGAACTGGTGGTCCGCGAGTCGACCCGTGTGCGCCGCTGACCCCTCGTAAATGGTTTGAGTCCGGTTTGATCGTTAGGCATGCTAACGATCATGACCAGCAGATGGGTGCGCCTCCAGGCCGTAGCGGTGTCCGGTTCGGCTTGCGAAGGACTGCTGCTGGCGGCGCTGCCCCTGCTGGCCGTGTCGATCACCACCGATCCGCGTGAGGTGTCGCTGGTCAACGTCGCCGGGCAGGCGCCGTGGCTGCTGCTGTCGCTCTTCGCCGGGGTGCTCATCGACCGCGTGCGGCGGACCGCCGTGCTCGCCTGGGCCTACGCCGTGCAGGTCGGGACCGCGCTGGTGCTGGCCGCGATCACGACGGCCGGCGCGCTGACGCTGCCCGCGCTGCTCGTCATCGCGTTCGTCATCACCTCCGCGCAGGTGCTCGGGGACGGCGCGAGCGGCGCGCTCGTGCCCGAACTGGTCGAGCCGGACCGGCTGGCCCACGCCAACGCGCGGCTGACCGTCATCGACCGGGGTGTGGTGCAGTTCATCGTCCCGCCGGCGACCGGCTTCCTGATCGGCGTCGGGACCGGCGTGCCCGCGTGGCTGGCCGCGGCGTTCGCGCTGGCCGCGCTGGTGCTGGCGCGGCGGATCCCGTCGGCGTCGGTCGTGGCCGCGCGGACCCACCCGCTGCGCGACCTCTCGGCCGGGCTCACGCACCTGGTCCGGACGCCGCTGCTGCGGTCGATCACGATCAACGTCGCGCTGGGCTCGTTCGCCGCGAGCGCCGGCAGCTCGATGCTGGTGCTGTACGCGACGCAGGTGCTGCACGTCGGTTCGGTCGGGTACGGCCTGCTGCTGACGTGCCTGGCGATCGGCTGGGTGCTGTCGTCGTTCGTGGTGCAGAGGATCGTCGACCGGCTCGGCTACTCGTGGTCGATGCGGCTGGCGCAGGGCCTCGGCGCGGTGGCGCCGCTGCTGCTGGCCGTGCTCCCGCCGTGGCCGGCCTTGATCGGGCTGGTGCTGGTCTTCATGACCTCGACGGTGCTGGTCTGGAACGTGTGCTCGCAGTCGAGCCGCCAGCGCTTCACCCCGGCGCCGCTGCTCGGCCGGGTGCTGACGAGCCACCGCGCGCTGGCCTGGGGCCTGACCCCGCTGGGTGCGTTGACCGGCGGCCTGGTCGCGGCCCACTGGAGCCTGCGCGGGGTGTGGGTGATGGTCGCGGCGATCCAGGCGGTGAGCGCGGTGCTGGTGTGGTTCCAGCTGTCGCCGGAGGCGTTCCGCCGCACCGAAGAACTGACCGCAGCGGAGGCTTGATGCTGACCACGGCCACCTTCCGGCTCTTCGGCGCGCCCGGGCGGACGGCCGCCGAGGTCACGCGCCGCTTGGGTGTCGACCCGACCACCGCCGGGGAGGCGGGCGAACCCGTGGGTGCCCGCTCCCGGGCGGTCCGCTCAGGCTCCTTGTGGTGCCTGTCCTCTTCTCCGGCGGCTACCGAAGCCGAACTCGCCACGCACCTGCGGCAGCTGCTGGACGTCCTCGAACCCCGGCGAGCCGAGCTGTGGGCCCTCACGCGCGACGGTTACCTCGCGGACTGGTTCTGCATGGTCGCTTCGCACGCGGCAGAGCACGCGGTCGAACTCGACCGCGACCTGCTGGGCCGCCTGCTGGCCCTCCCCGGCGAACTGCTGCTCGACGTCTCCGGCGACGACCGCTGAAGACGGCGCTCTCCGGCTCTTCGACGTGATACCGGGTGGCGTGCCGGGTCGGGGCACCGGCACGCCACCCGGTCGTTACTGGTCCCCCAACGCCAGCGCTACCGCGCCCAGCAGGGCCGCGTCCTGGTCGAAGCGGGCCGCGACCAGTTCCGGGGGGAACGGGACCGCGTGGGCCAGCCTGGCCGCCAAGGCCGGCAGCAGCACGTCCGCCGAGCGGACCAGGCCGCCGCCGACCGCGATGCGCTGGGGGTCCACCATCAGCGCCAGGTTGGCCACGTGCATCGACAGCTCGTCCAGCGCCGCGGTCACCAGCTCCTTGGCCTCGGCGTTCTCCTTGGCCAGGGCGAACAGCTCGCCCGCGGTGACCGGGCGGCCGAGCAGGATGCTCGCCCGGCCGCCCAGCCCACGCCCACCGACGGCTTCCTCCAGCGGCGCCGCTCCGCTGGCGAAACCCTCGGTGTCCTGCGGTGAGAGCAGGTTGTACCCGATCTCACCCGCAGCTCCGTTGGCGCCGGTCAGCAACCGGCCGCCGACCAGTACCGCCGCGGCGATACCGGTGCCCAGCGAGAGGAACACGGCCGGATCGGTCCCGGCCAGCGCGCCCCACCGCCATTCCGCGAGTGCCGCCGCCTTCGCGTCGGTCCCGACCGAGATCGGCACGGCCGGGAACTCCGCCGCCACCAGCTCCGCCAGGTGCAGCTGCTCCCAGCCCGGCACGTTCGGCGCGAGCAGGATCCGATCCGGCAGCACGATCCCCGGGCTGACGACGCCGATCGCGGCAGGCACGGCACCCGCGTCGGCCAAGAGCCCCTTGGCCCCGGCGAGCGCCCGCACGACCACCTGTTCGGCTCCCGCCTGCGCGTCGGTGTCCAGCCGGCAGGTGGCCAGCAGGTTGCCGTCGTGGTCGGCGAGCCCCAGCGCCACTTTCGTGCCGCCGAAGTCGATCCCGAGAATCCGTTTGTCACTCACTCGAAAGAGCCTCCAGTCCCCTCGATCTGCGGCGCCACCGCCGCGTCCCCGTGGTGGCCGTACCCCCCGGCCGCCCGCACCACGATCCGGCCCGTGTTGAACCCGTCGACGCTGATCACCGGCGCGGCGCCACGCAGGTCGGACGCCTTGTAGGTGACGGTCAGCGTCTGCGACTGGCCCGGCCACAGCGTGATGTCGTTGTCGTCCCAGGTCGCGGCCGCGAGCTGGTTGTCACCGCCCGCCTCGTGCCCGTCCGGCGTGCCGCGCCGGATGTCGGCCCGCAGGAAGAACCCGACCGCCGGGGTCTTCGACGTGTTGGTGACGGTCACGGTCGTGACGGTGTCGTCCCCGTTCGGCCCGCGGCCCGGCTTCGTCGAGGCGACGGCGCTGACCTGCGACTTCGGCAGGTCCTGCAGCGCCTGCAGGTTGCTGTACTGCGACAGCGTCGCCTGCGGGTTGCCCAGGGTCTTGCCCCAGTCGACGACGTCCTTCTGCGTGGAGAGCCAGTAGACGTTCCGGTCGACGACCTTCCCGCCCTGCTTCACCTGCAGCTCGACGAAGTACACCTTCGCGGGAGCCGGCGCCTTCGTCTCGGCGGGCACCTTCGGCTTGAGGACACCGGTCTTGACACCCTGCGAGCCCAGCGCAATCCCGGACGCCGTCTGGTCGTCCAGCACCTTGCCCGCGGTGTCGAGCACGCGCGCCTGCACCGAAAGGCCGTTCTGGGTACCGGCGCCGAGGTTGTCGACGGTCACGGAACCGTTGTCGTAGCCGTAGATCGCGTGCAGCGGCTTGTTCGCCTTCTTGGCGCCGAAGAACGCGCCGGCCTGGTCGCCGTCGTCGTTGTAGAGCGACCACAGCAGGGTCGGCCAGCCCTTGTTCAGCTGCCAGTAGACGACGCCCGTCGCCGGGTTGGCCTTGTCCGTCGAGTGGTGCAGGAACGCCTCGAACTGCGAGCGGGTGTTCTCGTAGTTCGCGATGTTCGCGAGGTCCACATAGGACTTGAGCGAGTCCCACTTGCCGTAGCGCTGGGTGATGGACTGGTCCAGCGTGTAGAGCGTGCCGAACGCGTAACCGCCGTGGTCGGGCTCGAAGTTGGCGTGGTACTGGTTGTACGCCGGGTCCTGCCACAGCTTCGCCTGCTCGGTGGGCGAGAGGAACCGCTTGATCGAGTCGAGCGTCGGCACGGTGTGCCCGGCGCTCTGCTCGCTGGCGAAGCCCCACGAGCCGCCCGCATTGGTCCGCGAGGAGTCCTCGGCGTCGAAGTGCGAGGTGTCGTACCAGTAGGACGGCGGGACCCAGTCGTACGGGCCCTCCTTCTCCCCCGAGTTGCCCAGGGTCGGCGTGCTCTTGTACTCCGCCGAGGCGATCACCGGCACCTGGAAGTCGGCGTCCTTGAACGCCTTCAGCGTCTCGCTCTCCTGGCGCGGCACCGGCTCGTTGTCGCTCCAGCCGTAGTTGAAGACGCTCGGGTGGCTCCGCTCCATCTGCGCGATGGTGTAGGCCGAGTCGTGCAGGATCCGGTAGTCGCGCTCGGTCAGCGTCGAGGCGTCCTCGGGCTGCCAGGCGTCACAGCAGATGAACCCGCCGATCACGAGCAGCCCGGCGCGGTCGGCCTGGTCGTAGAAGTCCTGCGGCATGTCGTGACCCTCGAGCCGGACGCCGGACAGGCCCATGTTCTTGATCAGCGCGATCTGGTGCGCGGTGTCGGCCTTGTCGTAGCGCAGGAAGAGGTCCGGCGCGAAGCCGCCGCCGCGGAAGACGAAGTCCTTGCCGTTGATCGTGAACTGCCGCGCGCCGTCGGGCAGCGGCGCCGACTTCCCGACCAGGCGCGAGGTCACCGTGCGGATGCCGAAGGTGCTCTTCGACGACGTCGACAGCGTCCCGTTCTGCGAGACCGCCGTGGTCAGCGTGTACAGCGGCTGGTCGCCCATCGAATACGGCCACCAGACCTTCGGCTTGCTGATCTTGACCGGCGCGAACGTCACGGTCTGCTTGGTGTTCGCGGGGATCGTCGCGCGCTGCTTGACGACGATCGGCGCACCCGAGGGCGGGGTGATCGTCGCGGCGACGTCCCCGGTCTGGGCGGCGGCCGCGTTGTTGGTGACGTCGACCTTCACCGTCAGCGAGGAGCTGGACAGGTCGGGGGCGTTGTCCTGCACGACGTGCGCGTTGTCGCCGGTGAGCGCGTCGGAGACCTGCAGGGTCGGCGGGAACTGGATGCCGGTGTTGTTGTCCGGCGGGATCTGGCCCCAGTCGACCTGGTCGAGCGTGTACATCTTCGACGGGTCGTTCGGGTAGACCTTGATCGCCAGGGTGTTCTTGCCCGGCTTCACCAGCTTCGAGACGTCGAACGTGTGCCCGGCGTACGCGCCGCTGACGATGTCCTTCGACGCCACCAGCTTGCCGTTCACCCAGACGTCGCCCTCACCGACGATGCCGGGGATGGTCAGCTTCGCGCTCTGGCCGGCGTGGAAGTCCGGGGTGAAGTCGGTGCGGTACCACCACGGGTCGGAGAACGGCTTCGTGACGACCGGGCCCACCGAGGTGACGTACCCGAAGCACTTGCGCATGTTGTCCGAGACGAAGACGCCCGGGCACTTCCCGTTCTGCACCAGCGCGTTGATCTCGGTGCCGGGCGCGCCGGCGTCGTCCGGCTTCACCGGCAGCCAGCCGCGGGTGGTGTAGCCGGGCGTGGAGACCTTGTCCCCGCCGTCCTTGACGCTCGCGGTGGTCAGCACCTGCCAGCCCTGCGCGCCGATCGTGCTCAAGCCGTGCGGCCTGGCCGTTTCCTGCTGGGCGGGTTCTTGAGCCGAGGCCGGCGCGGCCACGCTCAGCACCCCGGGCACCAGGATCAGCGCCGCGACGGCGGCGATCCTGGCCTTGGGCGACTTCGTCATGCGTGAGCCCCTTCGGTGTCGGCGAACGCTTCCTTGATCTCCTTCGGCCCGAACGGCCAGGTGTGCTCGGCCCCGGCGTAGATCAGGTACGCGATGCCGCCGAGCACGAGCCAGCCCAGCGACAGCCCGATCGACAGCCAGGTCGCGGAGACGTAGATGTAGACCCAGCCGACGAGCGCGAGCAGCGTCGGGAACGGGTAGAGCCACTGCCGGTACGGGCGCTTCAGGTTCGGCTGACGCCGCCGCAGCACGACGATCGCGGCGACCTGGGCCAGCGACTGGATGATCACCAGGGTGGCGACCGCCGCGTTGATCACGTCGGTCAGGGTGAACAGCGAGCCGATGATCGTGATGGCGCCCATGGTGAGCACGCCCGCGGTCGGCAGGTTGAGCTTCGGGTGCAGCTTGGCGAACACCGAGAGGAACACCTTGTCGCGCGCGGCTTCGAACGGCACGCGCGAGCCGCCGAGCAGGCCGGCGAACACCGACCCGATGGCCGCGATGACGATGAAGACGGTGACGATCTTCGCCGTCACGCTGCCCCAAGCCTGCTCGAGGACGGTCGAGGCGACCGAGGTGGCCGTCTTCAGCTCCTCCAGCGGCACCGAGCCGAGCACGCCGACCTGCAGCAGGAAGTACAGGCTCATGATGCCGACGATCGAGAAGAGGATCGAGCGCGGCAGGGTGCGGCCCGGCGAGCGGACCTCGCCGCCGAGGTAGGCGGTGGTGTTGTAGCCCAGGTAGTCGTAGATGGCGATGATCAGGCCGGCGCCGAGACCGCCCCAGAACGTGCCCTCGCCGGCCGAGCTGAACGCGCCGGGCGTGAACGCGAACGCCTGCGAGGCGCTGAAGTGCGTCGCGGCCGCGACGATCGTGGCGAGCACCGCGACCAGCATGACCACGAACAGCCCCGTGGTGAGCTTGCCGATCTGGCCGATCTTGCGGAACAGCGCCAGCACGATGAGCAGCGTGACGCCGATGCCGATGATCTTGCCCAGTGCGGTCACGCCGGCGTCGTCGGTGACGCCCGGGATCAGGTAGCCGAGGTACTGGACGAGGCCGATGATGCCGGTCGACATGATCAGCGGGATGAACAGCACCGCACTCCAGACGAACAGGAACGGCATCAGCCGCCCGGTGCGGTACTGGAACGCTTCACGCAGGTAGATGTAGGTGCCGCCGGCGCCCGGCATGGCCGCGCCGAGTTCGGCCCAGATGAGCCCGTCGGCCAGTGCGACGATCGCCCCGATGATCCAGCCGAACATCGCCTGCGGGCCGCCCATGGTCGCGACCATGGCGGGAATCGTGACGAACGGGCCGATTCCGCACATCTGGGTCATGTTGATCGCGGTGGCCTGCAGCGGGCCGATCTTGCGCTCAAGGGCGGGCTGCGGGGAAACCGCGGCCCCGGAGTCCCCTGAACGAGTGGGTGAACTCACGACGTGCCTCCGTCCGATAGTTAGTAAAGTTTCTTAACATAAAACGTGCGGGGTCGAAAGGGTTCCGTAGGTAAACTTGCGGCAACGCGGACAGGAGATGGGGACGTCGTGGGCCAAAACGGGCCGCAGGTGGGGACTCCGGCCAGCATGCGGGCGCTGAACCAGCGCCTCGTGCTGGAAAGGCTTCGCGCGCACGGCGAAGCGACGCGGCCGCAGATCGCGGCCGACACCGGGTTGTCGAAACCCACGGTCGGGCAGGCTTTGCTCGACCTCGAACAGCACGGCCTGGTGCGGGCGACCGGGCGCAGCCTGGCCGGCCCCGGGCGCGCGGCCGTCGTGTACCAGGCCGCGCCGGACGCGGGGCACGTCGTCGGCGTCGACATCGGGCGGCGCGCGATCCGCATCGCCGTCGCCGACCTCGACGGCAGCATCGTCGCGCGGCTCGACGAGCCCAACCGGTGCCGCTCGGCGAGCGCGCTGGTGCGCACGGTGAGCGAATCCGTCGAACGCGCCGTCGCGTCGGCCGGGCTGAGCCCGCACGAGGTCGTCTCGACCGTCGTCGGCACCCCCGGCGTCCCGGACCCGGCCACCGGGACGGTGCACCGCGCGCCCAACCTGCCGGGCTGGGAACGGCGCGGGCTGCTGCACGAGCTCGTCGCCGCGCTGGCCGGCGCCGGGTCGGACGTCGTGGTCGAGAACGACGCGAACCTGTGCGCGGTCGGCGAGCACGCGCTCGGGGCCGCGCTCGGTGTCGACGTGCTGGTGTGCCTGACCGTCGGCACCGGCATCGGGATGGGGCTGCTGGTCAACGGCAGGCTGTTCCGCGGCGCGCACGGCGCGGCGGGCGAGATCGCCGACCTGCCGTTCGGGCCCCTGCCCACGGGGGCGGACGCCCACCGGCCCGGCCCGGTGGAGACGGCGGCCGCGGGTCAGGCCGTGGTCGCCGCGGCCCACGAGCACGGGCTCACCAAGGCGCGCTCGGCGAAGGACGTCTTCCGGCTGGCCCGCCAGGGTGACGAGCGGGCCATGCGGGTGGTCGAGGACGAGGCGGAGAAGCTGGCGTACGTCGTCTCGGCGGTGACGGCGGTCCTGGACCCCCGGCTGATCGTGCTGGGCGGCGGGATCGGCGGCAACGCGGACCTGCTGGCCGACCCGATGCGGCGGGCACTGGCCGCGACGGTGCCGGTGGTCCCGGAGATAGTGGCCGGCCAGCTGGGCGTGGACGCAGTCTTGGCGGGCGCGATCGCAACGGCATTGGGCACGGCCCGCGACCTGGTGTTCGACCGACGCGGCCTACGCCGCGCGGCGGGCGAGGCCTAGGGGCCCCACACGTCGGCGCGGCTTGCGCGGTGCGAGGCCTAGCGACCCCGCACGCCGGCGCCACCGGGCCTTCGACCTGCACGGCTGGCGAGGCCCAGGGTCCGCGGCGAGTGGTTGCGGGAGTTACCGGGTTACGCTTCCGGCCGCGGCTCGGGCATCCCCACCTCAACGCCACCTTCGACCTACACGGCTGGCGAGGCCCAGGGTCCGCGGCGAGCGGTTGCGGAAGTCACCGGGTTACGCTTCCGGCCGCGGCTCGGGCATCCCCACCTCAACGCCACCTTCGACCTACACGGCTGGCGAGGCCCAGGGTCCGCGGCGAGCGGTTGCGGAAGTCACCGGGTTACGCTTCCGGCCGCGGCTCGGGCATCCCCACCTCAACGCCACCTTCGACCTGCGCGGCCCGCGCCGCGCAGCAGGCGAGGCCTAGCGTCCACACCTCGGCGCCGCTGGGCTCCGCCTTCAACCGGCGCGGCCTGCGCCGCGCGACGGGAGAGATGCCTAGCGTCCCCACGCGTCGGCGCCACTGGGCCCTCGACCTGCGCGGCGAGCGAAGCCCGGACTCCACGGCACGCGGCCGCGGGAGTCACCAGGTCGCCGCTCCCGGTCGCGGCTCGGGCGTCACCACCTCAACGCCACATTCGACCCGCCCAGTGGGCAAGACCCTGGCTCCACGGCAAGCGGCCGCGGGAGTCACCAGGTCACCACGTTCCCGGCCGCGGCACGGGCATCCCCACGTCGACACAACCTTCGACCTGCGCAGGGAGCGAGACCCGGGTCGAGCGTCCACTTCGGACCCAAGCGTCAGTCCGAGCGCCCACGCAACGTCAGCACCACCCGCAGCACGTGCTCGACCGCAGCCGGGAACGCCGCCCCGCGCAGTTCGCCGCGGTCGGCCAGGTTGCGGGATGCGAACTCCAGCTCGCGCTCCGGGCCGCCCCGGCGCACCACGAGCGCGGCCAGCTCCTCGAGGTCGAGGTCCGGGTGGTCGAGGCGCGTCAGGGCGAACTCGACGATCAGTTCCTCCTGCGTCAACGTCCGCCTCCTTCCGGCTCTTTCCAGCCTACCCGCGCCGCGCGTGGCGGGACCCGATCACCGGCCCGGCGCGGTGTGACCGGTCTGACCTGGCTTACTGTACCGTCCAGACGGTACAGTAAAACGCATGACCACGTACGCACCCGCACCGTTGAGCCACCGCCGCCGCTGGGCCGCGCTGGGCGTGCTGGTCGGCGCCGTGCTGCTGCTCGCCGTCGACGGCACCGTCCTCTACCTCGCGGTGCCCTCCCTGACCCGCGAGCTCTCCCCCAGCGCCACCGAGATCCTCTGGATCGGGGACGTCTACTCGCTCGCCCTGGCCGGCCTGCTGGTCACGGCGGGCAACCTCGCCGACCGGTTCGGCCGCAAGAAGGTGCTGCTCATCGGCACCGCGGCGTTCGGGGTGGCCTCCACGCTGGCCGCCTTCTCCCCCACCGCGGGCGTTCTCGTCGCGGCGCGGCTGCTGCTCGGGATCGCCGCGGCGACGATCATGCCCTCGACGCTGTCGATCATCCGCACGCTGTTCACCGACCCCCGCGAGCGCACCCGCGCCATCGCGATCTGGTCGGCGGGCTCCGGTGGCGGCATCGCGCTGGGCCCGCTCGTCGGCGGCGCGCTGCTGGAGCACTACTGGTGGGGTTCGGTGTTCCTGATCAACGTGCCGATCGTCGTCGTCTTCCTCGTCGCCGGCGCGTGGCTGCTGCCGGAGTCGCGGGACCCGAACCCGGGCCGGTTCGACCTGCTCTCGGCCGCCCTGTCGATGGCGGCGATCGTGCCGCTGGTCTACGCGGTCAAGCACGCCATCGGCTCCGGCGTCGACACGCAGGTGGTGCTGACGGCGGCCGTCGGGCTGGTGTCGGGTTTCCTGTTCGTGCGCCGGCAGCGCCGGGCGGCCGACCCGCTGATCGACGTGACGCTGTTCCGCAACGGCGCGTTCAGCGGGGCCGTGGTGGCCAACTTCGTCGCCGTCTTCGCGTTGATGGGCCTGCTGTTCTTCTTCTCGCAGTACCTGCAGCTGGTCCGCGGCTTCAGCCCGCTGCAGGCCGGGCTGGCCGAGATGCCGGCGACGCTGGCCTCGATCGCGGTCGTGGCCGCGGTCGGCGTGGTCGTCACACGGCTCGGCCGGGGACGCGCGGTGGCCGTGAGCCTCGCCGTCTCGGCGGTGGGGCTGCTACTGGTCGCGGTCACCGAGCAGGCGCCTCAGTACATCTGGCTGGGCCTGACGCTGGTGCCGGTCGGGCTCGGTGTCGGCCTGGCGCTGACGCTGACGGTGGACTCGGTCCTGTCCGCCGTCCCGCGGGACAAGGCGGGCTCGGCGTCGGCGATCTCCGAAACCGCGTACGAACTGGGTGCCGCGCTCGGCATCGCGCTGCTCGGCTCGGTCGTCACGCTCGTCTACCGCGGCTTGCTGCCGTCCGACGCGGCGCCCGGGGTCCGGGAGTCGCTGGCGACGGCGGTGACCGTGCTCGACCCGGCGTCGCCGCAGGCCGAGACGGCCCGGCAGGCGTTCACCGGCGCCATGCAGGTCACGTCGGTCGCGGCGGCGGTCGTCACCGCCGCCGCCGCGGTGATCGCCTGGCGTACGATCCCGTCCGGAAAGGACTGAGCATGCCTCGCAAAGCCGGGCGCAGCCCGGAGGACACGCGCCGGGCCCTGCTCGACGCCGCCGGGACCACGATCCGGGCCCGCGGGGTGTCCGCGTCGCTGGACGACATCGCCCGGCAGGCCGGCGTCTCGAAGGGCGGGCTGCTCTACCACTTCCCAGCGAAGGACGCCCTGGTGCGCGCGCTCGCCCAGGACATCCTGGACGCCTTCCGGGCCGAGGTGTCCGCCGCGCTCGACCCGGCGGACACCGGGCCGGGGCGGCTGACCCGCGCGTACGTCCGGGCGTCGCTGGACACGTCGCAGGACGAGGTCGCGGTCCGCGAGAACATCGCGCTGATCGCCCAGCTGATCTCGATCCCGGAGATCGCCGAGCTGGCCCGCGCGGACGCGGAGCGCTGGGATAGCGAGCTCCATGCGGACGGCCTGCCCGCCGACGTGGTGACCCTGGTCGTCGCGGCGGCCGACGGCGCCAGCACGGCGCCGCTGTGGGGCGTCGGCATCAACGTCGGCGCGGCCCGGCGGCTGGAACGGCAATTGCTGGATCTGACCCGCGAAGCGTGACATTCGCCCATACTGGACACGTGAGCGAACTCGTGCCCGTCCCCGCCGCCTGGGAGCACCGGCGTCGCGGGCTGACCACCCGGGTCGCCGCGTGGATCCTCGCCGCCGGGCTCGTGCTCGCCCTCGCCGTCGCGCTCCAGGCCGTCGCGGTGCAGCGGACCGGGAGCCGGCTGAGCACGTCGGGGCAGGAAGCGCCGGCCACGGTCACGGAGGTCCTGCCGCACAAGTCCGGCTACAACGTGCGGATCCGGTTCACCACCGCGGACGGCCGGGAGGTTTCCGCCCGGCTCGTGGACTTCCCGCGTGACCCCGGTCTGGAGGTCGGCGACCGGCTCCGCGTCGGGTACGACCCCGAACGCCCGGACACCACCCTCTGGGACGTCCGGGATCCCTTGGACTTCACGGGCTCGGCGATCTTCCTCGCCGCGCTCTCCGCGGTGCTGGCCGCCGCGTCGTTCCTGTTCTTCTGGGTCGTCCGGCGGCGGCGCGGCTAGCGCACCGCGAACACCATCCCGATGTCCGCCGCTTCCTGGATCGGGTCCTGCTCCGCGGTGACCGTGAAACCCTTCGCCTCGAAGACTTCCCGGATCGAGTCCCGGTGGCGCCGCCAGCCTTCGACCTCGACGACCGCCTGCCGGACGAGCGGCCAGTGGCGGTCTTCGATGCCGTGCAGGACGTCGAGTTCCGCGCCCTCGACGTCGACCTTGAGCAGGTCGATGCGGTCGATGCCGTGCTCGTCGAGCACCGCCGACAGCGGCCGGACGCGGACGCGGTGGGTCTCCAGCTCCCGCATGACCCGCAGCTTGCGGCCGACGAGCCCCCGCAGGACCGGCGCGGGCACGCGGCGCGCGGCCGAGCCGAGGCCGCCCCGGCGGATCATCTCGACGATGCTCGCCGTGACGCGCTTGCGTTCGGCCTCGACGTTTCCCGCGTCCCGCAAGGAAGACGAGAAGATCGTGGCCGCCGGGAAGTAGCTGAAGTCGAGCTCGTCCTCAGCCGACGACAAGCCAAACGGCAGTGCGGTCAGGGCGCCGCCGAAGAACTCGCGGGCGTTGCGCTCCAGCGTCTCGTACAGCGGCGGCATCGGCTCGAACGCGAAGATCCGGACGTCCCCGTCCAGCCGTTCGTAGACGGCCGCCGAGAAGACGCCGACGTTGGCCCCGACGTCGAGGACGGTGGCGCCGGGCGCGAACTCGATGCCGTGGGCGAAGTAGCCACCCACCTCCTCGCGCAGGAACGACACTTCCCACGGGTTGATGCTGTGCAGGTCGATCGCGTCCATCGTCACGCGCAGAGGCTTATCAGCATCGGGTACCGGTGGTCCAGACCCGAACGTCGGGACCGCCCGGGGAATAGCCTTCGGCAGCTGGACCATCCAGCGGAGCTAGTCCTGCGCCCGAGTAGCCCACCCCCGTCCCCGGCGGGAGAGAAGTTGACCCTTCGACGGTCCAGTGCGAGCAGCCATGACGTGCCTCGTGATCAGCTGCGACAGCACATGGAGCACTGCCACGATCGACATGGCGACGGCCTCCATTCAGCGAAGGGGCGCGGTCAACGAGCTCACCGGCCGTGGCGTCCCATCGCCGACGCCGTATCTCCCAGACGGCGGTGTGGGCGCCGCGCAACTCGCCAACAACGCGACGATCGCCTCGGGTCTCGTCGACGGCGAGCGCTGGTCACTAGCGGGACGCCGAGTTCAAAGCATGGACCTTCTGCGCCAGCCGACGGACACGCATCCGACAGGTTCGACCATATTCCGAGATTTGAGCCGTCAGGAATCCACATTTCGCCCCTGTCGCCCGCTACCCATCGGAAAGCTCGTAAGCAGGCAACCAACCCGACGCTTCGCCGATAACAAACAGTCCCAACTCGCCGTCTCCCAGATGCTGCGGCACCGAGCCTGATCGATGATCAAACAGTGGGTCAGGACCTGTCCGGCAAGGATCGTCCACTCCGACAATGACCAAGGTGGCAACCTGCGCACCGGACGCCTGGCAGATCTGCACGCACAGCACTCCACGGTCAATCATCAGCGCACAGTCGAGCCTGCGCTAGTATGCACCAATGACCGGCCGCCGCGTTTCACCCCGACGAGTGTTTCTCAGTCACACGTCAGAACTCCGCAGACTGCCTGCAGAGAGATCATTTGTCGCGGCGGCAGAGTCAGCAGTGGCACGCGCCGAGGATGCGGTTGCAGACATGAAATATTTTCCGGCGATAGACCAGACCCCGGCGACAGTCTGCCGCACCGCGGTACAGAAAGCGGATGTCTATGTCCTGATTGCAGGATTTGTCTACGGATCACTGGTTCCCGGCTACCCAGATAAGTCCTACATCGAACTTGAGTTTGAGGCCGCCACGGAGAAGCGAATACCGCGTTTGATCTTCGTGATTGACAAAGACACGCAGGGTCCAGCCGAACTTTTCATAGACGCGATACACGGTCAACGTCAAGCCAACTTCCGGAAGCGCCTCAGTGACGCCGGCTTGGTCTCGGCGAACGTCAGGACGCCAGACAATCTTGAAGCCCTACTTCTGCATTCTTTGACCAGCTCACGAAGCGGCTCCGAAATGATCGGATCACGAAACTCCCCCAAAGCATCAAGACACACTTCAACTCTACCGAATACGACTCGAAAGCGAGATCCAGATACCTCAAAAACACCCAGGGAAGTACCCATAAACCGGCCCGTTGTCAACGTCGGTGCGACATCTAGCCTACTAGAGGGAAGACTTCGCAGCTTCTACGGCGAAGGCGCATGCGTGGTAGACGGCCAGAGCACCACGGACACCGAATGGGTCGCACTTGACCAGGACACCGGAAATATACGATTTGACAATCTTGTCCCACTTGGACGCAAGCACAGGCTCCGCCCAGCAGGGCACCGTTCGTGGCAGTGGAGCGGAAACCTTCGCTACAAGTTCAGTATCGATCTGACTGCCGAAAACTTGCTGCATCAGGCTCGAAAACATTTTCACCAAGGAACTCCGGCACTCGCTTTCGGATGTGCCCGTCTGGGCGAGACACTCTCCATGCGAGCTCCCAACGAGTTTGAGGCACAAGAGGACGACGGTTGGGCCTTCCTCTCTCAGGCAATGTTTTATCTCCCATACCGCATGGATCTCGAGCTTTTGGAGGGAATAATAGGAAGAATTTGCCAATGGATCGAAGCATCCCCCTTCTGCCCGCGTGCGCGACGATCTGACCTGCTTCTATCCATCGCCAACATATACCAGGATCTCGGCGAATGGAAGCGCGCCAACGATCTGTATGAAATCGTACTGCGAGACAACCTGCAAACCATGTCCGAAGCAGCCACTCTTCGCCGGAAGGTTATAGGCAGCTTCTTTGAGCGGACCGACTCGCAAGCAGTAAAGGGATCCTTTGAAATCATTGATGATCTTGCGACACCTGTAGATTTCCGACTGTCAGTCGCAATTGCAAGAAGCTGGTGGGATATCGAGAGAGGTGACTTTGGCCAAGCCTTACGACACTTGAATTCTTTTGATTTCGACGAAGATTCCCTCGAGATCGCCTCCGACTACAGTCCACACAACAGCCTGGAACTAAAGTTGACCCAGGCGGCAGCGCTATCGAATCTACAATTTGACTGCACACCGCAGGTGGACCTTGTTGGACGAATTGTTGAAGCAATGAGCGACATCAGACTGCGTCCTATATTTACCGACATGATAGCACCCGTAATCCTTACCCCCAGCCTAAATAGACTGATATCACCACTACGTTCACCTATGGGAACGTCGACTTCATTACTGAACTCACTTGACGCTGCTGCAAAGAAACTGATTAACTCACCAACCGGTAATCTTTCAGGTCGCCCCACCTGGGTCGATTGACAACGTGCAGCAAGTCGTGCGCGTCAGCGCCGCTGCACAACCTCGTAGATCCGGGTCGGCCTCGGCCTTCAACCACCAACCCATATGGGCCACGTCCCGCCGACGCGTTCACGCCCGGCACCTCCATCGCCAGCGAACGGTAACGCACGCATGTCCGGAACCGACTACCACAAGTGCCCGACAACTACCCCATGATGTCGCCTAGGCGCACCGCAGGAACGATCGAACACCTGAGACGGGGCGTCCGCGATGGCCTTGTCCTGCACAGCCCCGCGTTTCCCGGCCATCTCCCAGCGGCGCTTCAGCGTGATGCGTCGTGCCACGTGGCGCCGGAGTCAAGAGATCGTTTGATTCGATCATCTCGTGACGATGCCTACCCGAACTCGAATCCAAGGCTTGGGACCGTCGCGAACAGGCGCCTAAACGTCCGCCCGGCCAAGCGCCATGACCTTGATCGAAGCGCACAGCTATACTCGGTCGACTGCATGGCGATGGTTCCACATTGGTTCGACATGCCCACCAGAGAACCGACCGAATCGCATCATTCCAGTCCTGCATATTATTTCCGCGCTCGTGATCATGATCAACCACCCACGCCTGCCACCGAGGATGTCAGCATGAGTTCATCCGATAGCACGCCGCCTGGTTCGAATCGCGCGATCCCGGTACTCCGCGCCGCACGATCCTCGCCACCTTCGCTTCGGGTATATGTCTCCTCGACCTATCAGGACCTCAAGGATTGCCGTCACGCCATCCGGTTCGCCCTTCAACGGATGGGGCTGGACGACATCGCCATGGAGACGTACGTTGCCGACGAGGATCGGCCGGTCGACCGATGTTTGGATGATGTACGGTCGGCCGACCTCTACATTGGTGTTCTGGCTTGGCGGTACGGCTTCGTACCGAACGGTGAGGACCGCTCGATCACCGAACTCGAGTACCGCACTGCAGGAGAGGCAGGTATCCCGCGGCTCATCTTTGTGCTGGAACCTGATGCGCCGTGGCCACGCTCAGCCATGGACAAAGACTCCTCCCGGGTCGATGCATTCCGCGATCACGTCCTCGAAGCGCATGTGTGTGACACCTTTCTGTCCGCAGAGGATCTCCGGGCCAAGGTCGCCGAGGCGGTGAGTTTGCACTTGCAGGATCAGCATGGAATCACTGTGGGCGCGGACGCCGCCTGGGACGCGTATTGCGAGCGCTTGATACAGGAATATCGTCGCCTGGATCTCGAGGCCTTGACCCCACCCGACCGCGACGAGCATCTGCAGATCGCACTCCGGGACGTCTTCGTCGAACCGCTTGTCCGGGAAGACATGCCGGACACCGAGCTGCCCAAGGAATTGCTGCGCAAGCTCGCTGAAACGGCTGACTCGACCAGTTCGAAAGTGCCACGAGGGCTCGACCGCTACCTGGTGGAACAAACACGCGACTCGTACCGGCGCCAACCCGCCCGAGGCGCCTTCGATGCGCTGATTGCGCCGTTGGCCCGTACATGTGTACTGCTCGGTGACCCCGGTGCCGGAAAGTCGACGCTCGCCCGGTATCTGGCGCTGGCTTTGGCGGAGAAGCGCCCCGCGCCGGCTCTCGCCATACTGGATAATTGGCGGCCAATCCTCATCGAGCTGCGAGACTATGCGTTGAACTGCGAGGAGTACGAAACTTTCGGCGAGTATCTCAACTACCGCCAGCGCACCGACGGCATGGGAATAGAGCAGGACACGGTTGAATCCTATCTTCGCCAAGACGGGCGCGTGTTGGTGGTCTTCGACGGACTGGATGAGATCTTCGAGCCACGGTTGCGTGAGACCGTGTCTCGCCGTATCGCCGGATTCGCCGCCCAGTTCCCAGCCAGCAGGGTAGTGGTGACCTCACGGGTCGTCGGCTATCGACCGAGGGTCCTCCGGGATGCAGGCTTCGTGCAGTACACCGTCCAGGACCTCGACCCCGAAAAAATAGATACCTTTCTCCGCGGCTGGTATGAGCTGGCTCTGCACGATCGTCCGGCAGCAGTCGAAATACGCCGGGAGCGGCTCACCCGCGCGATCAAGGACTCCTCGCCGATCCGGGAGCTGGCCGGCAACCCTCTGCTGCTCACCATCCTCGCGATCATCGGCAAGCACCAGGAGTTGCCGCGGGAGCGCTGGAAGGTCTACGACCACGCGGCCAGTGTCCTCGTACAGCACTGGGATGTCAACAAGCACCTGGTCGACGAGAACATCGACGCGGACGTCATCCGGGAGGACGACAAGAAGGAGCTCCTGCGCAAGCTCGCCATCCGGATGCAGGAGGGAAGTCATGGATTCGCCGGCAACAGTTTAGCCGAGACCGATCTGTTCGAGGACATCGAGAACTACTTGATCGAACGTTTTCGGTACGAGCCACCGAAAGCAGCTGCGATCAGCACGGTCATGGTTAAACAGCTGCGCGAACGCAATTTTATCTTCGCCCGGTACGGTTCTGGGGTATATGGCTTCGTCCACCGGGCCCTGTTGGAGTTCTTCAGTGCCGGCGACATAGTCAACCGATTCGAGAAGACCCGTACCTTGTCCGAAAACGACTTGGTCGAAAAGGTCTTCCTAACACGCAGTGAAGACCCCGCCTGGGCGGAAGTACTTCGACTGATCGTCGGCATGGTGGATGCGGTAGTCGCCACCAGGCTGGTCGAGCATCTCCTCACCAGCACTGGCACCCATCGTTCCTCGGCCCTAGACCAGCGACCTCTTGCAGCGGTGGCACTAGCGGCACAATGCATCGCCGAGATCCGCAACGTGCATGCGGCGGCCACTGCGGCCGAACGCACTCTTGGCGCGGTCATCGAACTGATCGAGTCACCTGTCCGATCGTTCGGCGATGACAGGCGCGAGACGCACCTCCACGAGACCGTCCTTCCCGCTATGAACGCCGTCTCCGCGTGGCCGGGACGCTCCGCGTTTCGGGACTGGTTTGCCCGAAGCGGGCGATACGCCACCACTGCACCTGCGGCAAAACTCGGTGCGCAGTTCCTCGCCGCACTTTTCCCGAACGACGACCAAGTTCGGGAACAACTGCACCAGAACGCTCGAAGCGGTATTCCGCACCAGCGTGAAGCGGCACTGTTGGGGCTTGCGCAGTCCTGGAAAAGTGATTCGCAAACCATGCAACTCGTCGAGAAAGGCCTGTACGACGAGAAAGCCTTCGTCCGTCGTACCAGCCTCGACTTGTTGGTAACCCACTGGCCGGGCAACGACCGCGTGCGCGAGGTGATGATCCGTGCCTCCGAGGACCCTGACGCGAGCGTACGTCGCCGGGCGATCGAAGCTCTGGCACAGCACGCGACCCAAGTCCGAGATGCCTGGCCGACCGTAATCCGGGCACTGCGTGAAGACGGGGCTCACACTGTACGCGACGCTGCTGTAACGGCCCTGGCCTCCGACTCAGCAAACCCACAGGACACGTTAGCGCTCCTCCTCCAAGCGTGTTGCGACCCGGCGTGGCAAGTTCGTCGATCAGCCTTGCGCCTCGTGGTCGCCCGCTTCGCCACTGAGCCACCGGTACTTGAGCGAGTGCTCGCCGCTACCCGGGACGCCGATGAGGACGTCCGGCAGACTGCGGTCGAATCACTGGCCAGCCGATGGCCCGAAGCCCCCGAATCCGCAAGCACCGTCTGCAGGGCCGTCCGCGATGTCGACTCCAAAGTGCGGCGTGCCGCGGTCCGCGCGATCGCCCGACATTGGCGTGAAATTCCCGAGGCTGCCTCAGCTTTGAAACTCGCGCAGACCGATTATGACGGCGATATCAGGGTAACGGCGCTTACTGTATGGACCGATCCGATAAGCCAAGAAATGGAGTACATTGGCATCCTGAACTCGATCGTTACCGACGATCCGGTCGCCGACGCCCGACGAGCCGCACTTGAGGTACTTGTGTCGGAGGCCGCCGAATTCAGTGGCCCGGCGCTGGCCAATGGAATGGTCGACCCTGACTCGGAAGTCAGATCGGTCGCTTTGCGCAGACTGTCGGGCATAACCCCAGACCTGTCTCATTTTCGGCCTGCTGTGGTACGTCTGTGTGAGGACGCCATCGACAATGTCAGGCAGAAGGCCATCGAAGTCGCGGCACGGTTCTGGGGAGACAGGCCCGAAGTGGTAAGAATTCTGCTCCGGGCCACCCGGGCCGAGTCCTGGCAGTTGCGCCGGGTGGCGTTGGAATCGCTGGCCGCACGCTGGCCCGACACCATCGAAACCCGGCAGGCGTTGCGGAGGGGCCGGCGAGATCCGTCCGGTTCGGTGCGCCACACGGCGACGACTGTGATGGTGAGCCTCGGGCGAGACACCAGGGAGCGTGCCGCCATGGTCGAGGCAGCTACCACCGATCCGTACGTCTGGACGCGGCGGTGGGCTGCGTCGTTACTCTGCGCTCTGACGATGGACACGAACGGGCAACCCGGAGCAGACAAGGAAAGCAGCGAGCACCCGCCGATGAGCGAAGCGGCACTGGACGCCATTGCCAGGTCCGAATTCGACGAAACGGCGATATCGAACGTTTGTGCAGCCACGGACCATGCCGATGCCGACGTGCGCCTGACGGCCTACGAAATCATCAATGCCCGGCGCGGCACATTTCCCGGCGCGCTAAACCTGATTACCAGAGCGTCTCGCGACTTCGACCCGTCAATCCGCCTACTCGGACTGTCCGCGCTACTGGCGGCTTGGCCGGAACACAATCAGACAAGCGTTGCGCGTCGCCGCGGCCTCACTGACCCTTCGGACGAGATCCACCGGCTTGCGCTCGAGTCATCGATCCTTCGGGAACCGAACGCGCCCGCGACGCGCCTTGCCATGACCACGGCGATCACCGCCAATGACTGGGCTACCCGGCGGCTCGCTTTGGACACCCTCTGCCTTCGGTGGCGCGACCAGCCCCAGACTCTCTCCACCCTGCAGGCAGCGATGCACCATCCCGACGAGAGTATCCGCCAGGTGGTCATGGATGTCCTGCGAGGAGTCTGGCCGAACGACGAGTCGACGTTCGACACGGTGGCCAGTTGCGTGGGCGATCCGGCCCCCGGTCGCCGCACCCAGGCGTTGCGCAGCCTCGCCACTGGTTGGCCGCGTGACAACCGGGTCCGCGCCTTTCTGGAGACCTCCCGTCGCGACCACATTTCGGACGTGGCCACCGCGGCCTGGGAACTGCAACGTGGCGCGGACGACGACCAAGCCTTCGACGACACTTGTCGCACGGCTGATCTGCGGCACCCTGACGTCGTCTGCCGCTGGCTGGCCGCGGACAAGCTGGCGCGCAGATCGCCCGTCACGACCGATTCAACAGACTTGCTGCGTCTCGGCATTCGGGACACCAGTGAAGCCGTCTGGTCATCCATCCGATTCGCCTTACTGACGACGACCGATGATCAGCAGGTCCGTTCGGTCCTTCGGACTGCCCGCGTTCATCCGAGCTATCGGGCACGCATCATCAACCTTCAGGTTCAAGCAGGGAGGTGGCCGGCATCGACCGAATCGTGTGCTGTCCTGCGGGACGCCATGGACGACGTCGATTTTCTGGTTCGAATGACTGCGCTCAACCTACTCATCGAAGCCGACCCCGAAGCCGCGTCCTCCCTCGATATCGCCGTCCGGTCGTCGACTGATCCCGACTGGGAGATACGGGCTTCCGCTCTCCGGCTGCTTACGACGTGCTGGTCGGACGAGTCACTGACTCTTGATCGACTCGCCATGGCCAGCCGTGACTACATCCCGAACAACCGGAAGTCCGCGCTGGAAGCTCTGCTGGTGGGATGGCCCCGACACCCGAAGACACTGGCCGCTCTGACCGAGGCGAAGACCGATGTCTCCGTGTTCGTGCGGGATTTCGCCCGCCTTACGTCTACTCAGCTACATCCCGAGCCCCTGCCCTCGACGGAGTCCGTCGCAGACCCGCGGTCCGGGGCGCTCGAACAACTCAGGCAAGCGGACCTTCAACTGCCGGATGATTCTGCATCACCGCAGATCGTTCTGAACCTCACAAGATCGACGGACCGGCTGATCCGCGGAGAAGCATTGCAGGTCCTCACCCGGCGATGGCCGGACTGGACAGAAACACATCTGGCATTGTCTCGAGCATTGGACGATGACAACGTCCAAATTCGACAGAATGTGGCACGAGAACTGACATGCAGGCTGCCTGACTCGTCTTTCGCTGTCCCGATGCTTCGCCGTGCGACGAGGGACTCCAATTGGTTTGTCCGGTACAGCGCCGTTCAACTGCTGGTACTATGGCGCATCCCGGAGGCTCAAGCCGCGCTGTTCGAGGCCGCGAAAGATCAGGATCTCAGCGTCAATCTCGAAGCTGTCAAGGGACTTGTCGCCGGATGGCCCGCCGACGACAATACCTACGAGGCGCTCGGGTGGGCAGTCTGTTCCAGCTTCGACTGGCAGCACTACCTGGCCTGCGAGCGCTTGAGTGGACGCGATTCCAACGAGGTGCCGAATCGCTCGACTCTCCTTGCTTCGCGGCGTGTGCCCGAGCTTCTCCTCCTCGCGGCCCGATGGGGCGAGGACCCGGACGTGGCGGTAGTTCTCCGCGAACATCTTCCACACCACGACATCCTCCGGGCGATGACGCTCACAGCTATCCTGGCCCGATCAGGCGACGATCCCGGCAATCGGGATCTGCTTCTGTCGGTCATGCGAGACGAGTGTCCCGCCGTCCGGCGAATCGCGCTTGAGGGTCTCATCCGAATGAAAGACTCTGCTTGGACCTCTGCCGCTGTCAACGATCCAGATCCTGATCTCCGCTACCTGCTGACCACTTTCCGCAGCCTCAACGACAAGTCACCGATGTTCTCGACAGAGATCGTCGAAATATTGCGCGGTAACGCCGACAGCACCTTCTCCAGTTTGCTGTTCCAGCTTGCCAACACGCGGGCATCCACCGGGTTGCTCGACCCGGCGGCATTGGCGGAAGCAACGCGCGGCGCGCCCTACCTCACCGAGGTCGACGTAGAGTGGCTTCAGTGGCTAGTGGGAGCCGTCGCAGACTCACCGAGGCCCTAGATCCACTGCAGGGAAATTGCAGCCAAGCGACGGGAGAATCCGCACAAATGCCGTCAGGATGAGGTGGATCGGGTTGGTCCTGACGGCAATCGGGCCGACACTGCGACCCACAATTTGCACAAATCCACCGTAGCGATGCCGTGCATTGTCAGCTGTGCGACAGCAAGGCTCGATCTCGCTGTCCTGATACTTGGAGCTGAGCACTCCTCGAAGGTGCCTGCGACAGGGGGGCTCGACCGCTCCGAACGCGCCTCCGCCTCAATGGCGTGGATGTAGCATGACATGTCCGATGGTCGATTGCCGAACACACATCGCGCTGCGCGCCCGTGTCGCCTGCGCAGGTAGACCATCGGCATGTGCCCGAAGAGTCGTTGGAGGATGATGTCGATCATCGGAGTGACCGGGCATCGGGAGCTGACAGCCGCGATCACGACACATGTGCGGGCCCAGATCGTCGCGATGCTGCGCGAACAACCGAATCCACTGCTTGGCCTGGGCAGTCTGGCCGACGGTGCCGACCAGTTGTTCGCCGAGACGGTCCTACAGGAGGGTGGACGGCTGCATGTGGTCTTGCCGGCCGCCGGGTATGAGAACACCCTGCACGACGGCAAGACGTATCAGCGACTGCTGGCCGCCGCAGCCGAAGTCACCACGCTGGACTTCACCGAGCCCGGTCCGCCGGCGTATGAGGCCGCCGGCCGATACGTAGCCGAGCGCTGCGACCTCCTTGTCGCTGTGTGGGACGGTGATACACCTCGGGGGCCGGGTGGGACCTTCGCCGCGGTGAGCTATGCGAGGAGTATTGGCAAGCCCGTGCGGATCTGCTGGCCGGACGGAGCTGTCAGGCCCTGAGTCACGGCGGGGAAATGGCGAGCCGGAGGATCTGGAACCCGGCACCGACCAGAACCCTCGGCAAAGCGCGGACGAACATCCGGTTCTTCTCTCGAGCCGACTCCGGGAGTTCGTCCCAGTCCACGAGGTTCGGATGTCTTTGTTCTCCGCGATTTGGACCGTAAATGTATCCTCGTGCTCGGCGCTCCTCGGCCCACCGTTGATGCTCCATCCTGGCGAGCTGCGCCACCTCGTCGGGCGCGCTCCGGAAGGCGAAGGACATCGTGCTATCGAAAACGGGAACCGCTATACACCCGATCGCGCTCAGCTTCTCTCCGAGGTGCCTGGCCTGTGCGCGGTTGGCGTTCTTGAGATCCTCCGCAAGGGCTTCCCACGGGGCCATTGACGGGTTGGCCGACGGAGTATCGCCGTTCGCCGCACACTGCGCGACGTACTCGTCATGCAGTGAACGAGCGATCTCCTCGACGGCAGCTCCCGCTTGGATCGCGTCAGGGCGACACGCTTCGTCCAGCGCGCCGAAGATCCGCAGGGACCCCGAGACGTCGTCGAACAACCTGCCACTCGCGCCATGAAACGCTTCATTGAGTTCGGCGCCGCGCTCCCTCACGCGCACGGTGACCTGGACCTCGTGGTCACGCAGCGCGCGCAGAATCGACAATCCGATCTTGACGGCTACGACGTCGTCGTCGGCACACACGAATACCCGGTCCGCAGATTCCAGCAGGCCGGCGTGTTCGTTGGCCAGAGACGTGAGCTGCGCCGGCACGAACCTGACCTCGCAGACTGTGTCCAGCGCCGGAAACCGCTGGCGCAGTCGATCGCCGAAGGCCGCCGCGTACGGGCCCGCCACCGTGAGAATCAATCTGGCACGTCCGAGGTTGACATGTACTCGCCAGCGGCGGGCGAGTTCGAGCGCAAGCGTCTGCCCGAAGTCATCCAGCCCTGCGACGAGGATGTGCGGCGCAGCACCAGTCGATCTCGTCGTCAGGGGACTGTTCTGTGCGAGTACTCGTGCCGCGATCTCGTCTGTGCTGAACAGCACCAGCCGGAACTCATGGTTACCGGTGCGGCCCAGCCCGCGGGCCAACAGCGCTGCCCGCAGGTCTCGGTCAGGTACCGATGCGAAGCAGGTCAGTGGAATCTGCCTGCCAGCGTCGACCGCTCTGGCCGCCACCGCGATCGACGTGTTCGCCACGCTGCCGGATGACATCGCATACACGCTCTCGGCGTTTGCAGTACCCGCACTGCGCAGCACCGTCTCGTCCGTCGGATCCCCCACGACAACCGGAACCCTCACCCGCCGGCACGCATTCACCGCGTCATCCGACGGCCGCTGATCGACCAGCACGACACTCGATCCTTTCGCGCGCAACCGGCTGACGAGCAGCAGCGCGTCCCCGCCACTCCCACACACCACCACGTGGCGCCTGGACGACCTTGCCCGCCATTGCTGACGCTGGGCAGCGAAAACGGTGGCAAACACCTCTATCACAGCAGATGCCGTCACCATCGGTCCGAGGAACCGCGCGAGGTTCAGCACCGCCGGCATCGGTCCGCCGTTCTTGACCGGCTCCGCCGCGACGAAAAACAGCTGGATACTGTAAAACAACCGATCGAGGAAACCACGACCGAACTCCGGGCGCGACGGCAGGTATGCCGCGAAGCCGATGAGGCCGAGACTTGCTGTGACCACGGCAAGGATGCCGAACACTAGCAAGCGGACACTCATGGCGGATATCCGGCGGTCAGTGGACCTGCCCCTGATGCCGACCATGTCCCTCGTCTCTTCCCAGTCGGATGATTTATCTCATATCGAAATCCGGTGATTTACGTTACCCGGGAATGCTCCCAGCTACTCCGTTCAGGTGATGCTCGACCGTTGTGACGGCGTCTGCGGCCCGACCGATCTGGTATGTGGCCTCGGGCAACGAGGAATGACCGCTGCCGGACCGTGAGAGGAAGCACGCGTCACCCATAGCCACGGCAGGGACAGGATGCCCACTCCCGTGTCAAACATATGAAGCAAGGTGACAGCCTCACCCCGACGCGGAAACCTGTAGGCACGTTTCCCGGCAAAGACCACTCCGGCCGCAGCGGCCGGTTGCGCTGGGCAAAGTGCAGTGGCATCGTCGGAGCCTCCCGGGCAGTTTGAACAGTCCCAGCCACGGCAGGCCGACACACCGTCGGCGGGCTCTTGGGCACGCAAGGAGTCCGATAGTTGAGCAGCGCGGTCCCTGTAACTTGGGCGATCGCGCCCGGTCGGCCAACAGCAGGTCGCAAACAGGCGACCAACCGGCAAGCTTCACGAGCTCGAGTAGAGAGGCCGGAACATCGGCAACCGCGCCCCGCAGCATACACCAGACGCCGCGTTGCCCCGTTCCGAATTCGTCAGAGTGCCGGCAGACTAACGAGTCACATCACGGCGACGCCCAGGTCGGCTTCGAAACCCGGCGGAACCAGTACGTCCGAACGGCTCAGCTCGCCCACACTCTGCTTCCCCAACGCCAGCAACGTCGAGTCGATGCCGCCCCGCAGCACGTCCAGGACGTTCTCCACGCCCGCCTGCCCGTCCGCGGCCAGGCCCCACAGGTACGCGCGGCCGATCAGCACGGCGCGCGCGCCCAGCGCGAGTGCCTTGACGACGTCGCTGCCGCGGCGGATCCCGCCGTCCAGCAGGATCTCCACCCGGTCGCCGACGGCCTCGGCGATGGCCGGGAGGGCGCGGATCGTCGCCGGGGTGCCGTCGAGGTTGTTGCCGCCGTGGTTGGACACCGAGATCGCGCTGACGCCCGCGTCCACCGCGCGGCGGGCCTCGTCGACCCGGATGACGCCCTTGAGCAGGAACGGGCCGTCCCACTGCGCCCGCAGCCAGGCCACGTCCTCCCACGACGGCGGCGGCGTCTGCATCCACTGGCCGTAGGCCCCGAAGAACGTCGGTGCCGGTTCGCCGGGCGAGGCCATGTTCGGCACGCCGAGGTCCGGCAGCGCGCGCGTGCGCACGTAGTCCAGCAGCCACCGCGGGTGCGTCAGGCCCTCCGGCGCGAACCGCAGCAGCTCGCGGAAGGTCAGCCGTTCCGGGATGTGCGGGCTGCCCCAGTCGCGGCTGTGCGAGAACGACCAGTCCAGCGTCAGGATGATGCCGACGGCCCCGGCGGCGCGGGCGCGCTCGAGACGGCGCTGGATGTCCTCGCGGCTGCCCGTCCAGTAGACCTGGAAGTACGTGTTCGGGTTGGCCGCGACGACCTCCTCGATCGGCTTGCTGCCGAACGAGCTCAGCCCCATCGACGTCCCGCGCGCGGCCGCGGCCCGGGCCACGGCGACCTCGCCGTCCGGGTGCACCGCCTGCACCCCGGTCGGCGAAATCAGCACCGGCAGCGCGACGTCGCGGCCGAGCACGTGCGTGCTCAGGTCGCGCTCGCCGAAGTGCCCGGCCGTGCGCGGGGCGAAGCGCAGTTCGTCGAACGCGCCGACGTTGTCGGCCAGCGTCAGGCCCTTTTCGGAGCCGGCGATCAGGGCGGAGTAGACGGAGCCGGGGAGACGCTTCTTCGCTCGTCGCTGCGCTTCGGCGACCGATTCGAACCAGGTCATCGTTTTCCCTTCGGGTCGATCTCGAGCGGGCGCCGGACGAGCACCGGGCGCACCGGCACCGTGGTGCGGTGCGCCAGGCACCCGGCCCAGACGCCGGCGCCGTAGGCGATGTCGTCGGCGATCGCGGCCGCGGTGTAACGGACGGGACCCAGCTCCGGCCGCCGCCCCGCCCACGCGGTCAGCGGCGGGCCCAGCAGCAGCGAAGCGACGGCGGCGCGGCGGCCCCAGCGCCGCCGTCCGCCGGGGACCAGCAGCGCGGCCAGGAGCGGGGCCGCGAACTGCGTGCCGTAGCGGCCGCAGCCGAGCCAGGTCTGCCGGACGGCGGTGGCCATCGCGCGCACGACCCCGGCGTCCGGGACGTCGTGGGCGTGCAGGAGCTTGCGCATGCTGCCCACCGAGCCGCCGAACGCCAGCGCGGCGAGCACCGGACGGCGGGCCAGCAGCGCGCCGACGGTCACCGCGGGCCAGAGGTGCAAAGCCAAGGGCGCCAACGCTTTCGGGTGCCGCAACGCCAGTGGTGCGGCGGACGTGCCGTAGCGGGCCCGGCGCCCGAGCAGGGCGCGCCAGGTCTCCGGCTCGTGGTGGCCGACGGCGACGTCCGGGGCGTAGCGGACCCGGAACCCGGCCTCGTGCAGCCGCCAGACGAGGTCGACGTCCTCGCCGACGCGCAGCCGCGGGTCGAAGACCGCGCCGTCGGCCGCGACCGACGTCAAAGCGCTGCGGCGGGCGACGAGCGCGGCGGTCGGCACGTACGACGTCCGCGTGCCGGGCGCGACGCGCGCAGGCCGGTCGCCGAGGTCGAGGCTGCCCGCGGCGCGGGTGTAGCGGCCGGCCCAGTTGTCCGGCGCCAGCGCGCGCACGCGGGGCGCGACGGCGGCGAGCAGCGGGTCGGCGAAGTGCTTCGCGAGACCGTCGACCCAGCCGCTCGCCGCGACGCAGTCGCTGTCCAGGAAGGCGACCAGCTCGGTGCCGACGTGGTCCAGCGCGGTGTTGCGCGCGGCGCCGGGGCCGCCGTTGACGTCCCGTCGCACGAGCTTCGCGCCGTGCGCGGCGGCCACGGCCGCGATCGCGGCGGCGTCGTCGGAACCGTCGTCGACGACCAGGACGGGGTACGCCTTGCCGAGCCCGGCCAGGCACCGATCCAGCAGCTCCGCGCGGTCGCGGACCGGGACGGCGACGGTGACGTCCGCAGGCGCCTCGGGCTCCGGGGGCACGGGGTGCGCGAGACCGGCGTCGGTGAGCCGGCGGGCGAGCGTGCCCGTGACGGCCGAGGTGACCGGGCCGTCGCCGAGGTCCTGCCAGGCCTGGCGCCCCGCCCCGGTCAGCCGCAGCACGCGGGCCGGGGAGCCGCCGAACCAGAGGCCGTCGGCGAGTTCGCGGGTGTCCTGGTCCAGCGCGATGCGGAACCCGGGCGGCAACGGCGTCACAGGGCCAGTCCTCCGTCCACCGGCACGACCGCGCCGGTCATCCCGCCGCTTTCGGGACTGGCGAGGAACGCCAGCACAGCGGCGACTTCCGCCGGGTCGAGGAGCCGGCCAGCGGGCTGCTGATCGGCGAACGCGGCCGCCTCGGGCAGGTCGTAGAGCCGGGCGCTCTCGGCGAGGATCGGGGTGTCGGTCGAGCCGGGGCTGACGGCGTTGGCCGTGACGCCGGTGCGGCCCAGCTCGGCGCCGAGCGCGCGGACCAGCCCGGCGACCCCGGCCTTCGCGGCGCAGTAGGCGGCGAGCATCGGCAGGCCCCGGGTCGCGGCGGCCGAGGCGACGGCGAGAAACCGCCCGTCGCGTGGTTCGGTCCGACGAAGCAGCGCGGGAACGGCGGCCCGGGCGAGGTGGATGACACCGTTCAGATTCACTTCGAGGACGGCTTTTTCCTGTTCGGCCGGGACTTCCCAGAGCGGCACTCCCCCGGCGATCACGCCCGCGGCGGCGATCGCGACGTCGAGCCCGCCCCAGCGGCGCTCGGCCTCGGCGACCGCGGCGGCCATCGCGGCGGGATCCCGGACGTCGGCGACGAAGGCCGCGGTGTTCCCGCCCGCCTTCTCGACCACAGTGGACAGTTCGGCGGCGGTGCCCATGGGGTACGGGAGGGCCGGGTCGTCGGCGGTGACGTCAACGGCGAGAACGGCGTAACCCTGTTCGGCGAGCCGGAGAACGGTCGCGGCACCGATCCCGCGGGCCGCGCCGGTGACGAGAGCGGTGCGGATGCTCATCCGACTACCGCCAATGTGTCCACACGGGACAGACGGACCGCGGACCGCGGCGCCGATGCACCCACGGAATGCCGGTCGGCACCCTGCCATTCGGGCCCGGCGATCGCGGTCATCGCGCCACGACCGGGCGCCAGGAAGCCAGCGTTTCCAACGAAGGCAAGAACAGTCGCCGCCGTCGCGCCACCACCAGGCGCATGTCCACCGTGGACACAAGCAGTCGCGGTCACGCGACCACCACCGGTTGCCAAGCGTCCACATGGGACACCAGCGCCTCGACCAAGCGCGCCAGCAACTCCCGGCCCTCCTCCGCCGTCGCCGCTGTCGGGTCGCCCAGGACTCCGGTGACCGTCACCGCGCGGACGCCGCCCTCGCGCAGCAGCGGCAGCAGCTCCCCCAGCGGCCGGCGGTCACCTGGCTCCGCGCGGTCCATCCGCACCGCGCCCGGCCGCAACGCCAGCTGCAGCGCCGTTTCCGGCCGCCCGGCGTGCGGATCTCCCGGCCAGCGCGGCTGGAACACCTCGACCTCACGCGATTCGGCCCGCAGCCGGGCGACCGCTCGCGCGACCGGGCCCGCGTTGCCACCGTGGGCCGAGACGAACACCAGGCGGCCGAACGTCTCCGCGGCCGAGCGGCCCAGCTCCACCAGCAGCAGCTCGGTTGCCTCCTGGCCGATCGACAGCGTCCCGGCGAAGCCCGCGTGCTCGCCGCTGGAGCCGTACGCCACCGGGGGCGCCACCAGCACGTCCGGGCGGGCCGCGGCGAGGCCGAGGCACAGGGCCGCAGCGATGTCCGTGTCGGTCGTCAGCGGCAGGTGCGGGCCGTGCTGCTCGGTCGCGCCGACCGGGATCGCGAGGATCGCCCCGGCCGCCGCGCGCTCGGCGACGTCCGGCGAGGACAATTCCGCGAGTCGCATCACCAGCTCCTTTTCGGCACCCTGTGACGAATGTCAGGCAGAGTAATGTCACGCGGTGTCAGAAACAAGCCTCACGAAGGAACCGCACTCGGATGACCGAACCGTCCCCCGTCGCCCGCCGCGGCCGTCCACCGGGCACCAGCGCCCGTGAGCTGGAGGTCATCGCCCTGCGCCTGTTCACCGAACGGGGCTTCCACGAGACGACCGTCGACGAGATCGCGGCGACCGCCGGGGTCAGCCGCCGCACGTTCTTCCGCTACTACGACGCCAAGTCCGACGTGCTGTGGAACGAGTTCGACAACGAGGTCGGGACGATCCGCAAGCTGCTCGCCGACGCGCCCGCCGGCCTGCCGGTGATGGACGCCGTCCGCGAGGCGGTGCTGGCCGCGAACCACTACCACGCCGAGGACGTCCCCGAGCTGCGGATGCGGATGAGCCTGCTCAGCTCGGTGCCCGAGCTGGCCGCGAGCGCGACGATCCACTACGACGCCTGGGAACGCGCGGTCAGCGCCTACGTCGGCGCGCGCACCGGTCAGCCCGCGGACTCGCTGTACCCGCTGGCCGTGGGCCGGGCGGTGCTGGCGGCGTGCCGCGCGGCCTACGAACGCTGGTCGGCCCGGGCCGACGCGGACCTGACCGTCTACCTGGACGCGGCCCTGCGGGCGTTGACCGCGGGATTCGCCGACGCCGCGCTCACGGCCGAGCCGTCGCCATCCGAAAGTTGAGGCGTCACTTACCGGTCAGGATGTCGAACGCGTGCCGGCGGTGGGTGGCGAACAGCTCCAGCGCCGCCTCGCGGTCACCGGCGCGCAGCGCGGCGGCCAGCTGCCGGTGTTCCTCCGGGATCGCGGCGAGGTAGCCGTCGGCCTCGACCCCGACGCGGGTCAGCAGGAAGAGGTGCACCTGGGAGCGGATGGCCTGCCACGCCTCCAGGAGCCGCCGGTGGCCTGCGGCGGCGTACACGGCGTCGTGGAAGTCGATGTCGCAGCGGACCATCTCGTGCTCGTCCGCCGCACGCGCCATCCGGGCGACGGCCGCGTCGACGTCCGCGAGCCCCTCGGCCGGGGCCCGGTCGATCACCAGCGCGACGGCGAGCTGTTCGAGGGCCGCGCGCAGCGTGTCCAGCTCGGCGACGTCCTGCTCGGACAGGCTCGTCACGGTGGCGCCGCGGTGCCATTCACTGCGCGCCAGGCCTTCCCGCTCGAGCCGCAGCAGGGCCTCCCGCACCGGCCCGCGGCTGACGCCCAGCGCGGCGGACAGCTCCACCTCCCGCAGCTGGCTGCCGGGCGGATAGGCCCCGTCGAAGATGGCGTCCCGGATCCGGTCGGCGACCTCGTCGGCCAGCCCCCGGCGCCGCGCGGGCACCACCCGGCCGGGTTCGCTCATCGCTGTCCCTCCTCCGCGGTTTGTCGCGATGTTAACAACCACGGTGGCCGAGCCGTCACAGGTCCGAAGCGCGCCGGAACGCGCGGTCCAGCATCACGACGACGGTCAGGCCCAGCAGCCAGCCCAGGACGAAGCCGACGGCCACCGGCCACGGCGCCGGCGTCCGTGACCAGCGGTATCCCGCGGCCAGCGCCGCGGCGGCGAGGCCGAGGAAGCCGACCCCCTCGAACGCCAGCCGGGTCGGGTGCGCGAAGTTCCAGCCGGTGACGCTGAACCAGCCGCGCGTCGCGGGTGCCGCCAGCGCCGAGGTGCGCCACGACTCCCACCGGACGTGGCCGTCAAGCCGTTCGGCCAGCGACTCGCGCAGGTAACGGCGGATCAGCTTGATGTGGAAGTCGTGCAGCAGGTACCGGCTGCCGAGCAGGTACGAGGCGAACGGGATGAGCAGCACCAGCGCGAAGTTCGCCGTGGAGATCGCGACGCTGGCGATCGCGCCCGCGGAAGCCAGCTGCAGCGCGAACACGTTCCACTGGACGGTCGCGCGCCGCTCGACCTCCGTCCGGAGGGCGCCGTACTCGGCGAGCAGGATCTGCGTGCGGAGCGCCGGATCGTCGTCGCCGGGCTGGGCCATGCCACCAGGATCCCACGTGGGCCAGGATGAGCGGGTGTCCTCCGAAGACGATCGCGAAACGCGCTCACAGCTGCAGGTCCTGGCCACGTTCGTCCGGGCCGAGCTGGCCGCCGCCGGGCTGCCCGTCACCCCCGAAGACCACCCGCCCGGCACCGCGGGCGCCGTGGTCGGCATCGACCCGACGGAGCTGGACGGAGTGGAGGTGGGCTGGCGGACCCACGCCATCCTGCTGGACGCCGCGCAGGACGCCTGGGCCGACGACCCGCTCGCCGAGGGGGCCGAATACGCCGCCTTCTCCCGGCAGGGCACCGCGATCGCCGAGGCGATGAAGGACGCGCTCCGCCGGATCCTCACGGCTGCCGGCTTCGCGGTGGCCGACAGCGGCAACGACTACGCACCGCACGGCCTCCTGGTCACCGGCCGCCCGGAGGTCTCCCCGTGGGAGGCCCGGCGCAGCGCCGCTCTGCACCGTCGTCAGGAGAAGATGATCGCCGTCTGGAACAACCGGGGCTAGCGGCCGCGCGGCCCGGTCACGAGACGTGCCCGCAGCCGTCCCCCAGCCGGCTGCGGGCCGTCCCGCCCAGCAGAACGTGCCAGCGGCGCGCGAGCGGGGTCAACCGGCCCGAAAACGTTTCGCACCTGGCCGAAACGTCGTGTGACGCTCACCTCCGCCTCCCCCGCGGAAACCCGCTCCGACCAGCGCTAGTCTGCCTTCGAAAGGGGTGCGCCCGGCATGTTGGAAATTCACTTCACGGACGCGGACCTGGCGAAGCTGACCATCGCCGAGGACGCCGACCCGATGTGGGAGCTGCTGATGAGCAGCTACCGGATCCGGCGACCCGAGGGCGAGCCCTTCTTCGGCCGGTGGCGGCGGGGGTCACGCTCCGCGGTCCCCGAGTCGGGGCGCCTGCTCATGACCGCCGTCCCGCCGTACGGCTACTGCCCGGACTTCCTCACCCCGCCCGGCACCGCCACGGTCGGCGACGGGATCGCGGCCGTGCTCGAAACCCCGCAGCGGATCCTGGCCGCCGACGTCTCCGAGCTCGCCGCGCAGGGCACCCGCGTCCCGCCGTGGCTGCGCCGCGTCGGCGACGGCGACACGCGCGACCTGCGCCGGCTCGGCACGGCCCTGCACGACTACTACCGGCAGTGCCTCGCCCCCGACTGGCCGGTGATCCGCCGCACCGTGGCCCGCGACCGGCGGCGGCTGCAGTCGAGCCTCGAGCGCGGCGGCCCGCAGCTGCTGCTCTCGACGTTGCACCCGGACATCACGTGGAGCCCGCCGGTGCTGCGGGTGCGGTTCCCGGTCGAGCAGACGCTCCACCTCGGCGGCCGCGGGCTGCGGCTGCTCCCGACGTTCTTCGCCCACGGCATGCCGACGACGTACAAGAACCCCGGGCTGCCGCCGGTGCTCGTCTACTCGATCGGCCACACGAGCCTGGACAGCGACGCCGAACCCGGCCCGTCACTGGCCGCCCTGCTCGGCCAGACCCGCGCCCGCGTCCTCATGACGGTGGCGATCACCCCGTGCAACACGAGCGAGCTCGCGGAGCTGACGGACATCTCCCTGGCCACGGCGAGCCAGCACGCGTCGATCCTGCGCGCCAGCGGCCTGATCACCAGCGCGCGGGTCGGCAAGTCGCAGATCCACCGGATCACGCCGCTGGGGCTGGGCGTGATCCGCGCGAGCTGAGCCCTTACGCGTACCGCGGCGGGGGGAAGACGCGGGTGAAAGGTGTCCAGCAGCTCGTGGTGCTGCTCCGGCAGGTGGCGCGCGGCGCGGGCGCGCTCACCCGCGACGTCGCTTGAAGCTTTCTTGCATCCAGACCCCTTGACTTGACGTTTTCCTGCACGCAGGATGCGTTTTGTGCAGAACGAAGTCAAGACGACCGAGCTGGACCGGCGCATCGCCGGTGCCCTGCAGCTGAACGGGCGGGCCTCCTGGGGGGCCGTCGCGCGGCACGTGGGCGCCAGCGAATCCACCGTGCTGCGGCGCGCCGCGCAGCTCACCGAGACCCGGCAGCTGCGGGTCATCGCCGTGCTGGACGTGCTCCGGTGCGGCCTCGGCGTGCCCGTGCTCGCCCGGCTGCGGTGCCGGCCCGGCACGGCAGCCGGGGTCGCCGAAGCGCTCGCCGCGCGGCCCGAGGTGCGGTACGCGACCGTGCTGGCCGGCAGCGCCGACTGCTCCGCCGAGTTCGTGCTGCCCTCCTACCGCGACATCGCGCGGCTGCAGCGTGACGGGTTCCCGGCGGCCGGCGACGTCCACGACGTCGAGACGTTCGCCGTCATGCGCACCTTCACCTCCAACCACGACTGGGACTCCGGCGAGCTGAGCCCGGAGGCCGTCACCGACCTGCGCGGCGGTGACGTCCGGCCGTTCGAGGAGCAGCACTGGGAGCGCCCGCCCGAGCAGCTCGACGAGCTGGACCTGGCGATCTGCGCGGCGCTCGGCGAGGACGGCAGGCTGCCGTTCAAGGAGGTCTCCCGCCAGGTCGGCACCAGCGAGTCCACTGTGGCCCGCCGGGTCGACTCCCTCGTGCGCCGCGGCTGCCTGCGTTTCCGCACCCTGGCCGAGCCCGCGATGTTCGGGTACGCGCTGGAGTTCATGCTCTGGCTTTCGGTCGTCCCCGGCGAGCTGGACCGCGCCGGGCAGCAGCTCGCCGCGCACCCGGGCACCAAGTACCTCTCGGCCACCACCGGCCGGTTCAACCTGGTGGGCCAGATCGTGCTGCGCCACTACGGCGAGCTGTACCGCCACACCACCGACGTCGTCGGCGCGCTGCCCGGGCTCCGGGAGGCCGACGTGACCCTGCAGGTTTCGACGCTCAAGCGCGCGTGGGCCCCGACGCCCGCCGCCAGCTTGGAGGACGCATGACCGAACAACCCTGGCTGTGGGACGAAAAGACGTGGCGCGGGCACGTCGAGCACGTCCGGGCGGGCCGCCCGCTGCGCCCGGAATCGTGGCCCGGCGGCGCGAAGGTCGCCGTGGCGCTGTCGTTCGACTCCGACCACGAGACGCCCGCGCTGCGCGACGGCGACGTCCTGGCCGGCAAGATGGCGCAGGGCGAGTACGGCGCCCGCGTCGGCGTGCCGCGATTGCTGCGGCTGCTCGAACGGTACTCCGCGCCGTCGTCCTTCTTCGTGCCCGCCGTTTCGGCGTTGCTGCACGAGGGCGAGGTCAAGTCCTATGTGGACAACGGGCACGAAGTCGCGCTGCACGGCTGGATCCACGAACGCAACACCGCGCTGTCCGAGGCCGAAGAGCGTGACCTGGCCTTCCGCGCGGCCGACGTCCTGGAGCGGCTCGCGGGCACCCGGCCGGTCGGCATCCGGACGCCGTCGTGGGACTTCTCCGCGCACACGCTGGTCATCACCCGCGAACTCGGCCTGAGGTACGACTCGTCGCTGATGGCCGACGACGACTGCTACGAACTGCTCGAACACGGCGAGCCCACCGGCGTCGTCGAACTGCCCGTGGAGTGGATCCGAGACGACGCGCCGTACTTCATGATGGACCGCTTCGCGTCGCTGCGGCCGTACACGCCACCGCGCGGGGTGCTCTCGATCTGGCGTGACGAGTTCGACGCGGCCTACGCCGACGGCGGCCTGTTCCAGCTCACCATGCACCCGCACATCATCGGGCACCGCTCGCGGATCGCGATCCTCACCGAGCTGCTCGACCACATCAGCGGCCACGACGGCGTCTGGTTCGCCACGCACGCCCAAGTCGTCGACCACGTTCTCGGGGAGCGGCCATGACCACCGTCTCTTCCACTTCGGACGTTTCCCACCGGTTGACGGCCCAGCAGCGCAAGGCGATCGTCGCCGGTGCCGTCGGCAACACCGTGGAGTGGGTCGACTGGGCCGTCTATGCGACGTTCGCCCCGGTGTTCGCCGGCCAGTTCTTCGCCGGGGGCAACGACACCGCGGCGCTGCTGTCCACTTTGGCCGTGTTCGCCGTCGGGTTCGTCATGCGGCCGGTCGGCGGCGCGGTGCTCGGCGCGTACGCCGACCGGCGCGGCCGCAAGAAGGGCCTCACGCTCACCATCTCGCTGATGGCCGGGGCGTCGATCGTGATCGCGCTGTGCCCGACGTACACGCAGATCGGCGTGCTGGCACCGATCGTGCTGCTGCTGGCCCGGCTGGTGCAAGGCTTCTCCGCGGGCGGCGAGTTCGGCTCGTCGTCGGCGTTCCTCATCGAGTCGGCCGCGGCCGGGCGGCGCGCGTTCGCCGGGTCCTGGCAGCAGGTCTCGGTGGGCCTCGGCTCGCTGCTCGCGGCGTTGATGGGCACGATCCTCAATTCGACGCTGTCCGACGCCGACCTGCACGGCTGGGGCTGGCGGCTGGCGTTCGGCATCGCCGGGCTGCTCGGTCTCGTCGGCCTGTGGCTGCGGCAGTCGGTGCACGAGACGGAGGCGTTCACCAAGGTCGCCGCGCAGCCGCGGCGGCGCAACCCGGTGGTCGCGATGGTCCGCGACCATCCGGGTGCCGCGCTGCGCGTCGCCGGCGTGACCATCGCGGGCACGCTGATCTACTACGTGTGGGTCACGTACATGCCGACGTACGCGCACCTGTCGACCGGCATTCCGCTCAAGACGGCCTTGCTGGCCAACACGCTCGCGATGGTCGTGTTCATCGTGCTGCTGCCGTTCGGCGGCCTGCTGTCGGACCGGCTCGGGCGCAAGCCGACGATGACGGCGTTCGCCGCCGGGTTCGTGGTGTTCGCCTGGCCCGCGTTCCACTTCCTGGCCAACGGGTTCTGGAGCGTGTTCGTCATCGAGCTGATCGGGCTCGTGCTGATCGTCGGGTACTCCGCCAACTGCGCGGTGATCATGGCCGAGCAGTTCCCGGCCGAGGTGCGCACCACCGGGATCGGGCTGCCGTACGCGCTGGCCGTGGCGATCTTCGGCGGGACCGCGCCGTACGTGACGACCTGGCTCAACGCGAACCACCTCGGCAACCTGGTGTGGGTCTACGTCGCGGCGGCCGCCGTGGTCGGCGTCGCGGTGTACCTCACGATGCCCGAGACGAAGGGAAAGGAGCTGTAGTGCGCACCGTGCTCGTCACCGGCGCCGGCGGGGGCATCGGCGCCGCGATCGCCGACCGGTTCGCCGCCGCCGGTGATCGCTTGGTCCTGGCCGACCTGCGTCTGGTCGAACTGTCCACAGTGGCCGGACGGCTGCGGGCCGACCACGGCGCCGAGGTCGTCGAGCTGCCAGGGGACCTCGCGGACGCGGACCACGCGTCCGGGCTCGTGGCGCAGGCGGGCGCGATCGACGTCCTGGTCAACGCCGCGGGCATCTACCCCGCCACGCCGCTGCTGGAGATGACCGCGGCGACGTGGGACCGGGTCCAGGACGTGAACGTGCGCGCCGCCATGCTGACGACCGTCGCGTTCGGACGCGCCGGGCGGCCCGGCGCGGTGGTCAACATCTCCTCCGGGGCCGCCACCCGCGCCCGGCCGGGTGCGGCGCACTACGCGACGTCGAAGGCCGCGCTGGAGATGCTGACCAAGGCCTGCGCGGTCGAACTGGGCGGGCTCGGCATCCGCGTGAACGCCGTCAGCCCCGGCTTCGTCACCGTGGACAGCGACGCCAACCCGGTCACCGAGGAGTACGCGGCGGCGGTGTCGGTGAACCCGCTCGGGCGCCGCGGGGAACCGCGGGAGATCGCCGACGCGGTGTTCTGGCTCGCCGGGCCCGAGGCGGGCTGGATCACCGGCGCGATCCTGCGCGTCGACGGCGGTTCCACCGCGGGCGCGGCGGGGCTGCCCCTGCACTGGTCCGGCGGCACCACCGTCCAAAAAGGAGAGGAAGCACATGCCTGACCGGCGTTCGTACACCGTGGTCGGCGGCGGCGCGATCGGCGGGACGCTCGCCTTCCACCTCGCGCGGGCGGGTCACGCCGTGTCCGTTGTGGACGCGGATGCCGCGCACGTGGCCGCCATCGCGGACCGCGGCCTCACCCTGCGCCGTCCCGGCGGTGACGAGACGGTGGACCTGCCCGCCTTCGTGCCGGACGCCGCTCCCCCGGTGCTGGGCCGCGTGCTGCTCGCCGTCAAGGCGCAGGCGACCGAGACCGTTGTGCAGTGGCTGGAACCGCGGCTCGCGCGCGACGGGTTCGTCGTCTCCCTGCAGAACGGGCTGAACGAGGCGCTGATCGCGTCGTACGTCGGCGCCGAGCGGACGGTCGGCGCGTTCGTGAACCTGTTCGCCGACGTCGCCGAACCCGGCGTCGTGCGGGACGGCGGCCTGGGCGCGCTGGTCGTCGGCGAGCCGGACGGGCGGATCAGCGACCGCGTCGAGGAGGTCGTCGCCGACCTGCAGGCCTGGGGCCCGGCCAAGGCGACGGCGAACGTCGAGGGTTATCTGTGGGCGAAGCTCGGCTTCGGCGCGATGCTGACGACGACGGCCCTGGCCGACGCGCCGATGGCCGACCTGATCGACCGGCACCGCCCGCTGATGCACGCGCTCACCGCCGAGGTGCTCACGGCGGCGGGCGACCGGACGCTGGAGGCGTTCGACCAGTTCGACCCGGCCGCGTACCTGCCGGGCGCGTCCGGGCGCGAGGAGGCGACCGACCGGCTGGTCGCGTGGCTGCGCACCCAGCCGAAGGACCGCAGCGGCATCTGGCGCGACATCGCCGTCCGGCACCGGCCGGTCGAGGTGCACCACCACTACGCGCCCGTGCTGGCGGAAGCGGACGTACCGTTGCTGCGGGCGATGCTGGCGCGGCTGCGGGACGTCGAGGCCGGCGCCGCGGCGATGTCCGAAGACCACCTGAGCGAACTGGAGCGAAGCCTGTGATCCGGGAGTTGCACGAGTGGGTGCGGGCGCACCGCGACGAGCTGCTGGCCGACGTCAACGCGTACGTCAGCATCGAAACCCCCAGCGACGACAAGGAAAGCCTCGCGAGCGGACTGTCCTGGGTGGACGGCTGGCTGCACGAACGCCTGGGCGCGCCTGCGTCGGTCCGTGACGTCGACGGCGGCGTCCACGGCGACATCAAGGTCTACGACTTCGCCGGTGCCGGCACCCCGGTCCTGATCCTGGCCCACTACGACACGGTGTGGCCGCTCGGCACCCTCTCCGACTGGCCGTTCACGGTGGACGGCGACCGCGCGACCGGGCCGGGGATCTTCGACATGAAGTCGGGCCTGGTCCACGCGGTGTGGGCGCTGCGCGCGCTGGACGCGGCCGGCCTCCCCTGCCCGGCCGTCCGGCTGGTCCTCAACGGCGACGAGGAGATCGGCAGCCCGGCGTCCCGCCCGGTGATCGAGGAGGCGGCGGCGGGCACGAGCGCGACCCTGGTGTTCGAAGCCAGCGCCGACGGCGCGGTGAAGACCGCCCGCAAGGGCGTGGGCCTGTTCCGCGTGCGCGCCACCGGCGTCGAGTCCCACGCCGGCCTGGACCCGGCCAAGGGCGCGAGCGCGATCGACGAGCTGGCGCGGGCGATCCTGACCCTGCACGGCCTGTCCGACCCGGCCGCCGGCACGACGGTCAACGTCGGCGTGATCACGGGCGGGACCAGGCAGAACGTGATCGCGGGAGCGGCCTCGGGCGAGATCGACGTCCGCGTGTCGAGCGCGGCCGAGGCGTCCCGCATCGACGCGGGCCTGGCCGCGCTGACGGCCCACGACCCGCGGGCGACGGTCACCGTGGAAGGCGGCTGGAACCGCCCGGTGATGGAACGTTCGGACGCCATCGCCGAGCTGTACGGCTTGGCCCGGTCCTCGGCGGCGGAGCTGGGGGTGGCGCTGGAGGAGTGCTCGGTGGGCGGAGCGAGCGACGGCAACTTCGTGGCAGCACTGGGCCACCCGGTCCTGGACGGCTTCGGCGCCGTCGGCGACGGCGCACACGCGCGGCACGAGCACATCAGCGTGGCGGGCATGCTGGAACGCACGGCCCTGGCGGCCGCGGTGCTGCACAAGCTCGGGAGCGCTTGAAACCCGGTGGCCCCAGGCGGTCCGGCCGCCTAGGCTTCCCCCTGCGGGAACGGCATGGAGGAGATCGGCGGAAGATCGCCCGGCTCCGGAACGGGATGGCGCGGGTTCGAATCCCGCCTCCATGTCAAGTCCCGCACCTTGGAGTAGTTCAGCAGGCAGAACACCCGGCTGTCTCCGGGAGGGCGCAGGTTCGAACCCTGCCTCCAAGTCTTGGCTTCACAGGGGGACGACACATGGCGATGGGGTACGCCTACGGGCAGCTCGAGCGGGCGATGCGCAGCGCGGCGTCCACAACGGACGGTGCGGCGCGCGCCCGGGCGCAGGCGAAGGCCGGGCGGTGGCGGGAGGTCCTGTCCGGGATGGCCGACGGCACGCTGCGCATCGGCTCGCGGACGCCGGTCGCCGGTACCCCGGCGTGGGTGACCCTCGAGGTCGCGCACGGCGGGTTCGCCACCGGCCGCTACCTCGCCGAAGTTCCGCTGGACCCGGCCGAAGCGGCCCTGCCCGCCGACGGGCCGGGCACCACGGACCGCGAGCGGCTCAACCTCTGGTACCTCACCGACGACGGCCTCGCCACGCTGCGCGCGGCGCTGGCCACCGAGTCCTACCGGATCGAGGTCCCGGAGGACGCCGCACTGCCGGTCGTCGCGTGGCTGCTGGACCACGGCCACCCCGAGGCCGCGCTGGACCTGGTCGCCGAGCTGCGCCCGCTGCTGCACCGCCTGCGCCTGGCGCCCCTGCCCGGCGCGACGCCGCGGCCGGCGGGGTCGCTGGTGCGGCTGAGCACGGTCGGCGAGGTCCAGGCGTCCCTGCGCGCGACCGGCACGAAGCCCGCGATGGCGGCGATGCTCGAGACGTTGCGGGTGTGGCACCCGCTGTTCGACCGCCTGGTCGCGCTGTGGTGCGACACCGTCGACGGTGACCTGCCGCGGTTGACCGAGGGCGGCCCGGTGAGCGGCGGCTGGCCGTGCCGTGAGTGGCCGGCCGACTGGGCCGGCCGGCGTGCGCGGTGGCTGGCCGACTACGCGACCGCGAGCGCGCGACACACCGCGTCCACCGCCCACACGCACCCGAAGAGCAACTTCGCGCGGCTGCACCACGCGCTGCTGGCGTGCGAACACGACAGCACGGCGCTGACCGGCCGCGACGTCGGCTGGATCCGGCGCGCCCTGGCGAACACCGTCACCAAGCACGGTGCGCCGGGGTCGGAGGCGCGCGCGGCGTTGCGTGCGGTGCAGGCCTCGGTCGCAGCGCGGCCGACGTACCCCGAACTGGCGGCCGTGCTGGCCGAGCGGCTGGACCGCTATCCGGCCGAGGGCGGGCTCCCGCAGCTCGAACCGGTCGTCGAAGACGCGCCGCCGCACCTGGTCGCGAAGGTCACCCGGGCGTTGGAGGCGCCGATCGAGGAGCTGGTCGCGCGCGAGGTCATCACCTCGGGCGACGTGCTCGCGACGGTCCTGCCGCAGATCACCGCGCAGCTGCTGGCGGCGAACCTCGAAGACGACCGGCTCGCGGCGCTGTACGCGCAGGCGTACGCGGCGTTCCGGCGTCGCCGCGGGTTGCTGCTGCTCGACCTGGAGCACCAGGTCCGCATCGAGGAGCTGCCGTGGATCGGCGCGCTCGAACCGCTGCGTGAGCACCGCCCGGACACGAACCGCGCGGCGCGCCACACGCTGACGCAGACGGTGCTGCTGGCGCTCGGCTCGTTCCCGCAGGCGATCCTGCCGAACACCCTGGTCCGCGAGCTGGGCGCACTCGCGAAGCAGGCCGGGCTGCCGATGCCGCTGGTCGAGGAGGTCGCGGCCGACATCTTCACGGGCACGTTCACGGCGAAGTGGCACACGGCGGCGGAACTCACGAGCCGCGTCATGGCGGGAACGCTGTACGCGCGCTACTACGACCTGCCGTCGTGGACCGAGCCGGCACGCCGCCCGCGCTGGGCCCGAGGCCGGCGGACCGCGGACGACTTCGCGGCGGTGTGCCGGGCGCGCGCGGTCGCGGAACGGCCGCGCGGCGGGCTCGGCTGGGTGGCGGAGAACGGCACGGTCCTGGAGCAGAGCCAGATCCTCACGACGCAGAACCTCGCGGTCCTGGTGGAGACGCTGGGGCTGCACGCCCGGCTCCGGGAGCTGGCCCCCGAACTGGCCGGTGAGGCGTTCGCCTGGGTGATCCGCCGCCTGTCCCAGCGAACCGACAACCGCCACGCAGCCTTCCAGACGGTGAAGAACGCGGCCTACGCCTGGCGGCAGGCAGTGTTCTTCCTGAGCTTCTGCGACGTGCCAGCCCAGCGCGCGGCGGTGGACCGGCTCGGCGAGCAGGTGGCGCGAGCGGGCCTGGAGGACCGCTTCGGCCCGGCGGTGGCGGGTCTCGCGCAGGTCGTGGCGGATGGACGGTTCACCGGGTCCGGCACCACGGCCGACGGTGCGGGACGGCGGTTCCTCGGCTGGACGACCGGCACGCACTGGTGCCTGCCGACGCGCACCGCCGACGCCCCTCGGCGCTGAACCGCGCGTCCGCGGTCCGTGAAGGCCACATTGAGGGACTCTGAGTCCCTCAATGTGGCCTTCACGGCTTTCAGGTGCTCGCCAGCTCCCGGACCGTCTCCGCGGGCAGGCGGGTGCACCCCGCCGCGCCTGGGTTCAGCAGCAGGTCCGTGCCCGGGTTGGCCGCCAGCAGCGCCGCCAGCTCCCCGGCTCCGACTGCTCGCCAGCCCGCCGTGCGGACCCGGCCGCGGTGGGCCGGGGCCGTTGCCACCAGCAGGCACAGGACCCCGTCCGGGGATGGTGCCGTCAAGGGGGAGCCCGTCGCGTCCAGGGCCACCGCTGTGGTGGCCTGGCGGAACACCGCTGCCACCTGGTCGAACTCCGCGTCGCCCGTGGCCAGCAGCCGCAGGACCGCGTCCAGGGGGTCCGCCGGGCTGTCCGGGCTCGATGGCTCGTACTCCGGGTTCGGCTCGAACGCGCCGATCGAGCCGTCCTCCAGGGCGAGCCAGCCGCCGACCACGTGGGTCCGGTCGGGCGCCGACGGCCCCGGCTGCCGGGCCGGGTCCACCAGCAACACCCACTTCTCAGCCGTCATCACGCACCCCTCCCACCGCGGCCGTCAGCCGGGCCGATCGTTCCGACGCGGCCTTCTCCTGCTCCTGATAGCGTCGCACGCCCTCCGCGATCCGCCACCGGTAGAGCCACGCCAGGTTCGTGACGCGGAACCGCCGCATCAGCCACAGCGCCCGTCGCGTGGGCTCGGGATCGCCTGCCGCGCCACGCACCGCCTCGCGCATGACCGCCGGCGGCAGGTCCACATCGGACAGCTCCCGGAGCACCGCGGCGACCTCGCCGGCCCGCGCCTCGACGTCCGGACCGGCCAGCACCGCGTCCATCGCGACCGCGACCAGACCCGGTCGCAGCGCATCGTGCCTGGTCAGGGCGTCGATGGCGTCGGCAGCCGCGCCGACGTCCTGTCCGTCGGCCACCCGGGCCGCGATCTCCAGGACGTCGTCCCGGCCGGCGACGGTGTCCGTGACGCCGTGCAGCTGCAGCAGAGCGAACTCCTCCGCCAGCCCAACCGCGGCCGCGGCGTCGGCCGGACTCGACGACCCGTCGACCACAAAAGGAGCCGCACCCGGCGGAGTCAACGCAAGGAGTTCGGCTTGGACCTCACCCGCAAGAGCCTCGGGCACGACCGGCACCGGCAACCCGTCGCCAAGACGCTCCACAATGGACTCCGCGAGCGAACGGGCCGTGTCGCCAGAAGGAACGGCCACCAACGGCCGATAGACCAGACCGTCCCGCCAGTCACCCTTGCCCGCGCTCGGGAAGAAGTCCCGAATGGACGGACCGACCGGCCGCCACTTGCCCGTCACCGCATCGAACCGCCGGTCGACGACGTGCGTGACCCCGGTGAACGTCGCGACCTGCGCCAACACCGAGGTCCACAGTAGACCGGGGTTCTCGTGCGACTCCACGGAGTCCGCAACACTGTCCAAACGCACCACCGGCAGCCCCGTACGAAGCCGTCCGACGATCTCGGCGACCGCGGGGTCGATCCGCAGCCGCGTCGAGGCGAACGAGATCTCGACGTGCCCGCTGTCGCCGCCCCGGATCTTCACCGGGACACGCGCCAGGACGTCGTGCGCGAGCGCCGCACCCAGATGCCCGGCCAGCGCCTTCGCGACGGCACCGGCCCCGGACCCCGAAAGGCTGATGGCCGGCAGCGGACCGTCGCCGGTGTCGGCGACGAGCACCGCCTCCGCGAGTTCACGGGCCCCGGCGGCCAGATCCGCGTCCCGGTGCCCAAGATGCCGGTCGACGACCGCACGGACGAGATCCGGGTGCTCGTGCTGCGCCAGCACCGGAGCAGGATCACGCAGAGCCAGCCTCGTCGCGACAGCCTCGCGCACCACCTCGAGCGTCCGGGCACGATCGGCCAGCGGCACCAGCCCCGTGGCGGCCTCCGGCCGCGCGTACTGCCAGTCCTTGGCCAGGGCCTCGGCCAGTTCCGCGACGACCGCGCCGGTGTCGGCGGGCTTCCCGAACGTCGTCCAGTGCCCGCCGCGGACGACGGCCGTGAACGCGTCGTCGGTCGCGCCGAACAGCGGCGCCGACGGCTCGTCGTCGTCCCGGTGGTTGGCGAGCACCGAGTCGGTCGCCGCGTGCACCGGCAGACCGGAAGCCGCGTGGAAGTCGAACGCGACCCCGCCCGACCCCGGACGGCGGCCCGCCGCGCACGGGAACAGCGTCACCGATTCCGGTTGCGTGGCAACAAAAGACGACGTGACCAGACGCGCGAGCGTGGCACCGTCGACGAACACCGCGCGCGAGACACCGTCCACCTGGGCCAAGACCTTCACCCGGGTCTCCTCGCCGTGCCCGGTGACGAGGAACGTCTTGCCCTGCGCCAGTTCCTCCGCCCACGGTGCGCGCACCAGCACGCCGCCCTCCCCCGGCCCGCGGCCGCGCAACGACGGCTGCGCGCCGGACGCGAAGTCGCGCATCTCGTCCGGCGCGGCCTCGACGATGAGGTTCTCGCCCGTGGTCTGCGACAGCCAGGCCTGCACCTTCGCCGCCTCGTCCGGCTCGAGGAAGCTCACGCCGCGCACCTCACCGGACGCGTCCCGCAGCGGGGTCGCCGTGAGCGCGTCGAATTCGACGATCGTGCCCGGTTGGTCGGCCGGCTCCCCGGCGAACCGCTCTCCGAAGGTCGCGAAGTGCCCGCCGTCGGTCACCGTGGTGAAGCCGCGCGTGGCACCGGTCGCCCGCCCCAAGGCCGCCGACGGACGGCCGAACAGCGCGGGCTCGGTCGGCGCGTGCACTCGCAGCGGCCCGCCCAGCTCGGACAACGCGCGCTGGAAGTCGTGGGCGACACCCCCCGGCCCGTCGAGCTTGCCGGTGCTGCACGCGATGAGCGTGATCGACGGCCGCGCCGACCCGGCCGCCTGCGCGAACGGCTTCGACGCCGCGAGGATCTTCGCGAACGACGCGCCGTCGACCCGCACCGTGCGCCCGCCCAGCAGCGTGAGCTTCACCGACTGCGGCCGGCCGTGGGCCATGACGAACAGCGTCCCCGGGTCCCACGGCGCCGGGCTATTCGAAGCCCACTCGCCGAACGCGCGGCCGTCCAAGTCCGGTTTCGCGCCGTCCCGCAGCAGCGCCGTGGTCCGTTCCGGCGTCGCGCCTTCGGGCAGGGACCCGACGGTATCGGAGTGGTCGTCCGCCCAGTCGCGCTCGATGTCGGCGGTGTGCTCGGCGGCGGGCAGGAACGACACCGCGACGACCCGGCCGGACCGGTCGGTGACCGGGCGGGCCTCGATCTGGGAGACGTCGAAGTCGTACGGCAGGCCGGTCCCGGTGTCGACGCCGGTGACCGTGTCCTGCGCCAGCACGGCGTCCACAGTGGACGGATCGAACGCGTCGACCCGACGGTCCAGCTCCGCCTTGGCGTCCCACCACGCTTGCCGGGCATCATCGGCCTGGCGGCGAGCGACAGCGACCTCGTCAAGAGCGGCTTTACGACGGGAGATCTGATCGGCGCGGTTGTTGCGGTGGTCGTCGAGCACCGCGGCGAGACGCTCGGCGCGGTCCTGCGCGGCGCCACGTGCCCGGGTCAGCTCCGGCTGCGCCGCGCGGATCGCGGCGGCCTGCTCCAGCGCCGAACCCCGCGTCGCGAGGAACCCCTGCTGCTCGGCCGAGCCGGGTTCGGCGGCCGCGGCCAGGGTGAGGGCCTGGTCGGCGACGTCGTTCAGGCGCGAGATCTCGGCGTTGCCCGCACGCAGCCGCGCCCCGGCGTCGCGGGCGTCGGCCTCCGCCGAGGCCAGCGCGTCCCGCAGCGCCTGCACGGCGTCGCCCGACGTGTCGACGCCGAGCGCCGGACCGCCTTCGGTCAGCTGATGCGAGCCTTCGCGCTGGTCCAGCCACCGATCGTCGGCATCACGTTGCGCCTGGTCGACGGCCTCCTCGGCGGTGCGCCACGCCTCGGCGGCGTCCTTCACCGCGTCCTGGGCCTGGGTCAGCGTGTCCGGCAGCTTCGTCTTCAGGAACGCCTCGACGTCGGCGTCGGTCATCCGCACCAGCGCCGACGACGGCACCTTCACCTCGACCGCCGCGGTCCGCCCGCCGCCGAGGTCGGCGACCACGCGGTACTCGACGTCGAAGCCGACCAGCCCGGTGCGGCCCTTCGGCTTGCCGGTCACCGACCGGTCGCCGGCCGACGTCGACGACGTCGGGTCGGTGCTCGGGTCGGGCGAGCGGGTGTCGAGGCCGCCCCACGAGTGCGCGTTCTGCCCGGGGTCGGTCACCCCGCCACCGCCGAGGTTGTGCTGCTGCTCGGAACTCGACGTGGCCTTGGCCTCGCCGGTGAAGGTCGCCGTCTCGGTCGCCGAGTGCTCCAGTTTGACGCTGTCGCTCAGCCCGGCGAGCTTCGGGTTGACGACCCGCGCGTACACCTTGACCGTGCCGTGGCCGTTGCGCAGCACCGCGGCTTCGTGCAGGTCAGGGACGTTCAGTGGCCCCTTGACCAGGTCTGGCAGGCTCGCCTGGAGCAGCTCGTTGGTGACCGCCGACGCCAGCGTCGTGTTGCTGATCAGGCCGTCGCGCGCCCCGGCGGTCCGCAGCGCCTGCCGGGCCGCCGCGCGCACCTCGGCCGCGCCGCGCAGGCCCTCGGTGGTCGCCGACGGCGGGAGCGCGCCGTGCCCGCCGTCCTGCCAGGTCTTCAGGTCGGCGTCGGTGAATGCCTTGACGTTCGTCGCCGCCGCGTTGTGGTCCTTCAGCGCGGACCCCGTGGTGATCTTCTGATCGTCGGCGGCGGTGCGCACGACCAGGTCGGCCTCCTGCGACGTGACCGGGAACGTCTTGTCCCCGCGGGTGACGACCAGTTCGAACTCCACCTTCGCGCGGTACCGCGCCGAGGGGCCGCTCGAGGACGCCGTCTTCGAGGTGGTCTTGGTGCCGGCGGCCGTGGTCTGGTCGGTCTTCGTGCGGGTCCCGGACACTCCCTTGTAGACACCGTCGTAACCACTGACCTTGGCGTGGCTGTCGCTGAAGAGACCACGCCCGGCGCCGCGGACCTGGCCGCCGTAGGACGAACCGTGGCCCGCGGTCTCCTTGGCCGTCGCGGTCGAGCTGGTGGCGTGGTCGATCTCGGAGCCGTCGTGCGCGACGTCCAGGAACTCGGTCTCGGTGATCTTCGCCTTGAGCTGCACCTGATACGTGTCGGTGGTGACGACACCCGGGTCGTGCAGGACCAAGGGCACGCCGCCGTCGAGCGCACCATCCACAAGGGACGTGACGCTCTCCGGTGACGCCGTGTCCAGCATCCGCTGCAGATTGTTCATCGAATCGTCCAAAACGGACTTCGGCAGCAGCCGGTCGCCGGTCTTGCCGAGCGTCGCGCGCGCGTTCCGGATGAGTCCGCTGAGGTCCGGAGCGTCCTCGACGACAGCCGCCCCCAGCGCGCTCGACGTGCCACCGACCAGCGCGGGCGCGGTGAGCGTGCCGGGCGCCGGAGTGCGCGGCTCGAGCGGCGGGAGCAGGCCCTGTTCGCGGGCCTGGTCCTCGGACATCCGGACGAACACCGCCCCCGGCAGCTTCACGTCGGCGCCGGCACGCGACTTGCCGCCGTTGACGACGCTCTCCTGGCGCGTCTCGGCGACGAGCCGCACGTCGGCGTCGTACTGCACCAGCACCGTCCGGCTGTCCGACGGCGCGCGGCGGACGTGGTCGACACTCGCGCTCAGCTCCGACGACGTGCCCTTCGTACGGCTCCACGGGCTCCACTTCGCCGAGGTGTACAGCTGGCCCTGGCCGTGCGGGTCACCCCCGTCGGGACGCACGGTCATGCCGAACTGGACGTTGCCCTCGACCGCCTGCTTGCGCGACTTCTCGTACCCCGCCTTGGTGCCGCCCGCGAACGTCGTGTCACTGCCGCCCGCCTCGGACGTCATGACGAGCTTCGGGTTGCTCAGCCCGACGTTCATGCCGAGACCGCCGACGCGGTCCGCGACACGGCGTTCGTAGCGGAACCCACCCGAGCGCGCGCCTTGCCGCAGGAAGCGCGGCAGCCCGGAGCGGAACGTCTGGGGCGAGAACATCCGGTCGATCCGCTTCCGCGCCTCGCCGCCGGGCAGGCCGAGCACGCCGTCCCCGCCCGCGGCGCGTTCGAGCTGCCGCAGCGCCTCGTCGCGCAGGGCTTCGGTGTTCGCGACGGCTTCGACGTGCAGGAACTTCGGCGCGGGCGGCCGGTCGGCCCCGAGCAGCGCGTCCAGTTTGGGCGCGGTGTCCAGGTCGACGGCGGAAGGCTTGCCGGGGGCGAACCGCGCCGGGTCGGTCTTCGGCGCCGAGCCGTCGCTGACCCAGAGGTCGACCTGACCGGAGATCGTGGGCAGGCCGTCGCCGGTCTTGGCCACTGTGGACACTCGCGGCGTCTGGCGGAACGGTGAGCCCGGCGTCAGCTTCTTCACCCACGAGCGGTGGCGGGTGTGGCTGGTGATCTCGACCTCGAACTCGACGTCGTGCTCGAACACCTGCGCGTCGGGGCTGCCGCCGATGCCGGTGGTCGTGGTGGTGGTCGGGCCGCCGGAGTTCTTCCAGGTCGTGGTGTCGGAGTACTGCACCGGCGTGACGGTCGGGCTGATGCCGAGCGACGTCAGCGACGTCGTCTTCGGGATCATCATCCGGCCCTCGAGGCCGACGCTCCAGCCCTTCTCCGTGGTCGTGCTGCTGGTCAGCGTGGGTGACGTCACGGTGCTGCCCTTGACCGAGCGGCCGGTGGCCTGGCCGAGGTGGCGGCCCGGGGACAGCTTCGCCTTGACCGTGACGCTCAGGTACTCGTCGGTGAACAGGCCGCGCCGCTTGAGCTGCGTCGAAACGCCCGGCCCGAGCAGATCGTCCATCTTGGACCGCAGGGCGGCCGGTGAGAAGGTGGCGGTGATCTTCCGGAGGTTGCTCAGCCGTTCGGCGGTGTCGGCGCCGGAGCCCTTCGAGACGTCACGCTGGAACTTGTCGAAGCGGGGCAGGAACTTCGCGAATCCGGGGCGTTCGCGCAGCGTGTTCTCGATCTGGGCCTGGACCTTCGCCGCGGGGGTGAAGGTGCCCGCGCGGACGTGCCCGGCCGCCGCGGCCGCGGCGAGGTACGGCGGCTCGAACCGCTTCTCCCCCGGCGTGACCTTGTCGCGGGTCCCGTCCGGCACCGGGAGACCCTGCGCCTTCGCCTCCGGCAGTCCCATGCGGACATACGCGGTGGCCGGCACGGTGACGGTCTCCCCGCTCGACGTCGTCACCGCGAGATCGACGGTCACCTTGTACAACCCGATGTCACCCTTGGCGTTCAGGTTGGTCTTGGTGGTGACGCTCGTGCCGCTCTGCGACGTCTGCGTGACCTTGGCCGACGCGCTCGCGCTGACGCCCGCGACCCCGCCGACGGCCCCGGGGACGTAGGCGCCACCGCCGAAGAGCCCGTTGATGTCGCCGCCGGACTTGGACGCGGCCGACGTGCTCCCACCGGCGACGGAGGAGTCCGTGAGCTTCACCTCGGAGTCGCCGGGCACGGTGCCGAGCAGCTCGACGTTGGTCGGCTTCGCCCGCAGCTCGACGGCCTCGCGGTAGCTGCCGTGCGGGCTGAACAGGTCGTTCGACACCACGGGCGTGCCGGAAAGCGCGGTGCCGATGACCTGCCGCAGCCCACCGCCGCTGACGAACTCGCGCAGCGCCGTGCGGCCCGGCGCGCCGAACTTCGTCACCGACGGGTGCAGCTTGCCGCTGACCTGGTCGAAGAACACTTGCTCGTCAAGAAGCACGGCCTCCGGCGCAAGGAACTCGACCCGCTCGGCCCAGTCGTCCCGCGGGGTCGCATCCTGGGTCTCGTGCGGTTCCAGCCCGGCGAGGTCGGTCGGCACGAGGAGCCGGACGCTGCCGTCCACTTCGGACCCGGTCTGCCCGCCGGTCTGGGTGGTGACGGTGATCCGGTACTTCACCGGGACGTCGGCGTTGCGCAGGTCACCGGCCGAACGGATCACGCGCTGCTCGGTGCCGGTGTTCGTCGAGGTGTGCTCGATCGCGGGCGACGCGAGCTGCGCCGACACGCCGACCGAGGCGTAGGGCCCGGCCGGGAACAGCCAGAACGCGGACGTCGCAATGCTGCCGGTCGTGGTGTCGGCGTTCGGGTCGCCGTGCGTGGTCTCGTTCTTGTTCGTGACGTCGCCGCTGGCCGGTGCGGCGTCGGTGATCTGGTCCGCGGCGACCGAGGCCAGGTTCGGTTCGGCCTGGACGCGGACCTCGAACCACTTCTCCCCCACCCGTACCATCGACGCCTTGCCCGAGCCGAGGAACGACTCGAAACCGCCGCCCTTCAGGGATGCGGTGATGGCGTCGACGCCCTCGGGACGACCGTCGGCCAGCGGGCGCAGCAGCTGCTCGATCCGCGTGCCGACCTCCTCGGCCCCCCGGACGTCGACCGGGGCCAGAGCGCCGAGCGCACGGCCGTCGCGGGCGTACTCCGGCAACCGGGCCCGCAGCGGCCGCGTGTCGGGAGCGTCGTCGACCAGGACGTCGTCGCGGTGGCCCGGGTTCCAGCCGGCGATGAGCCGGTCGAAGAACTCGGCGCGGTGCGGTGCGTGCTGACGCAGGTGGTCCGGGTCCATGAAGTAGTACTTGGCGGTCTCGGCCATGTCCTCGTGGACGTTGGTCGCGCCGTACTTGCTGATCGGGCGTTCACCGTCGAACGCCGGGTAGCCGTCGGCGTCCCAGTGTCCGGTGTGGACGTTGAACGCGGCCTGGTTGTCCTTCAGCGCCTTGAAGATCCGCTCGGCGGCCTTACCGGACAGTTCGTTCTCGAGCCGGGTGAAGACGTCCGGGTTGTCCTGGGCCAGCTGCGTCACGAACTCGGAACGGCGCGGCGAGCGCGTCGCGAATCCGTCCGGGTCCAGCAGGTGGGACTTGAGGGCGGCCTTGAAGTCGGCGACGTCGTCGCGGATCTTCGGGTCGGCCGGCGGTTCGCCGCCGGGCTTGCGGTGCGGCGAGCCGTCGGGGTTCCAGCTGCCGACGTGCTTTCCGTAGTCGTCAAGGGCGTAGGAGAGCAGGCCGTGGGCGAGTTCGTGGGTGACGGTGCCCTCGATGCCGCGGTGGCCGCCGCCGAACTCCTTGTTGATCACGCCCATCGCGTAGAGGTTCACGGTCTCGTGCGAGGCGAGGTACTCCGCGCGGGCGGTCGGCGCGATCTGGCCGCGTTCGACGCCGAACGACACCGCGGCGAAGTGCTTGACCTCCTGCTCGGCGTGCGCGCGGCTGGAGTTCGCGCGGCGCTCGCCGAGGATCGGGGCGTAGTGCTTCAGGGCGTCGTCGATTGCACGGGTCTCGTCGGCGGTGAACTCGCGGGGCTTGACCCGGGCCAGGACGGTCGGCTTGGCCTGCGGGTTCGTCTCGTGGACGGCGCGGACGCCGTGGGCCGAGTCCTGGTCGACGCCCGGATCGGGGTCGTTGTCCCCGACCAGCACGGTCCCGTCGTGCACGGCGTCGTCGAAGAGCTTCGCGAGTTCCTGGTACTTCTGCTCGTACGGCGTCTTCCCGCCGTCGCGGGGCTCGTTCGAGTAGGCGAACCGGTGCTCACCCGGCACCTTCACGTGGTCGCCGTTTTCGACGGCCAGACCGGTCAGCTTGTCGTAACCGTCCTGGACCTCGCCGGTGGTGTCGTTGACGAACTTCGCCTGCGGGCTGTAGGACGAGAAATCCGCTTGGTAGTACTGGTGGAACTCACGGAACAGGTCCCGCACGTCGGATGCGCTCGGCGTGCGGCCGTCCGGCGTCTTCGCCTTGTGGGCAAGGTCCTTCACAAACGCGTGAACGTCCTTTGCGGACACGCCCATGTCGCGGAAGTAGAAGCCGAACGGGTCCGAGTCGACGAACTGGCGGGCGATCTCGAAGTCGCGCTTGTTCGCCCAGAGTCCTTCGTGGCGGTTCATCTGCCGGACCGCGCCACGGTGCTCCGGCTCGCGGTCGTGGCTGACCTGCGCGTCGCCGTACTGGCCCTTGGAGTTGACCTTGTCGGCGTCGTGGAACAGGATCGCCTTCGCGATCGCGTCCCGCGAGACGAACCGGCCGGCGTCCTGGTGGCCCTGGGTGAGCTTGAGGTACTGGTTGAGCACCATCTGGGCGTGCTCGCCGAAGGTGTTCGGCTTGCTCTGACCCGGTGCGCGGTCCGGGCGTCCGTCGGCCTGCGGCTTGACGGTTTCGGCGAACTTGCGTGCCGTCTGCTCGTCCACACTGGACACCAGGCGGTCGAGGATCTTCTTGGCGGACTCCGGGTTCGGTGCGGCCAGCTCGTCGTGGATGGCCGAGGTGAGCTCGCGGCCCGCGGCCTGGTGCCGGGTGAACACCGCCGGGTCGTTCTTCTGGGTGTAGCCGAGGGTGTGCTCGGCCTGCCAGCGGCCGAACTCGTTCGCGAACGGCGTGCCCTCGATGCCGTCGTCGGTCAGGTCCGTTTCGCGGGTGTCGAAGTCGGCCTTGATCCGGCGTTCGTCGGTGGCGATGGCCGAGCCGATCTCCGCCTGGGTCGCGAAGTCGGGCAGCCGGTCCATGAACGCGTCGGCGTCTTCGTGGGTGACGGGGTCGAACCGGGCGTTCCGCAGCAGGTCCGGGTTGCGGACCTCCGGGCCGACCGCGTTCACGAGGGTCTTCCGGAAGCCGGTGTCGGCGAGCTTGCCCGCGTTCTTGCGGCCGAGCTCCTTGGTCAGGGCGTCGGCGACATCCTTCTGCTTGGCCTGGAAGTGGGCGCGCAGGGCGTCGGCGTCGAGGCCGACCAGGGACGTCTTGGTGACCGGGTGCATCGCCTTCGGGACGACCTGGGCCTTGAGCTGCGCGGCGAAGACGTCCGGGGCGATGGTGACACTCGGCCTGGTGAGCAGGTTCTTCAGGTTCTTGGCGAGGTCGTCGGCGATCCCCTTGGTGAAGGCCTCGGCGCGCCGGCCGCTCAGGTAGCCGCGTTTGCCCTGCGGAACCTGGTCGAGCTGAGTGCCTCGGTCGCCCTTGAGCGCGTCGAAGTGCTCGCGGACCGTCTGGTGGACGATCTTCGCGACGTCCGGCCCGAACGTCCCGGTGTCACCGAGTTCGCTGGTCAGGCGGTCGGTGACGGCCTTGGTGACGACGTCCGCGGCCTTTGCCGAGACCTTCGGGTCGGCGGTCATCGCGGCACGGATGTTGTCGAGGGTGTCGCGCCGGGCGTTCGGCGTGGCCTCGGCCAGGACCTGGTTCGGGAGCTTGAGGCTGTCCTTGACCTCGCCGAGGATCGTGTCCTTCAGTTCCTGCGGGCCCACCGGGACACCGTCCGGGGCGTGCTGCCGGACGGCGGTGTCGATCGCGGCGCCGATCCCGTCGGAGAGCTGCCCGACGGTCGCGCGGCCGGGGCCATGGGTGTTGAGGAAGACGTTCATGCCCTCGGTGCGGCGCGCCTTGCTGTCCGCGGCTTCCTTGGTGACGACGTCGGGAATGCTGTCGCCCGCCGGGCCGAAGAACAGGTCCGGCGAGTTCTTCCAGGTGTGGTAGTGGTTTCCGAGCGTCTTGGCCAGGCCGCGCAGCGCGGCGGGGTCGTTGCGGAAGTACTTGCGGCCGTCCGGCGTCCAGCTGAACCACGGGTCGTTTTCGCGCCCGAGCGCGGCGGAGTCGAAGTCCGGGCTGATGCCGAGCCGGTGGTAGAGGTCGGCGAGATCCTCCTGCCGGCCCGCAACGTCCGGCATCTGGTGGTCGTGCCCGCCCGGGGTGTACGTGACGAGCGAGCCCTTGAGCGCTTGCCGCTGGAGCGCGTCGAAATCCTTGCCCCGCAAGCCGAACTGGTTCGTGTCGCCGTTTTGATCGACGTTCATCGAAAGGCTGTTGCCCTGCGACTGCGCCTCGACGGTGGCTTGCTCGCTGACCTTCGTGAAGGTGTCGAGCGGCACGAGGAACGACCGCAGGACGGGCTGCATGCCGGGCTTGCGGTTGATGTCGTGCTCGTACTTCGCGGTCCACTGCAGGGCCCGCAGCGGACGTCCGCCGCCGACCCAGAAGATCTTCGAGCCCTCCTTGCCGTCACCGCTGAACGGGTGGACGGTGCCGTCGGCGTCCTGGTGGACGTCCTTGAACTCCGAGCCCCGCGCGGCCGGCGTCAGGATCGCGGTGTAGAGGCGGACGTGGTGCTGCCCCTTGACCGTCTCGATCTCGAACTCGCCGCGGTGGACAACCTTGCGCCCCTCTTCGGTGCGCAGGACCGTGGAGCCGGGGTAACTCACTTGTGGACGTCCGATGTGGACGTTCTCTTTTGTACCCAGGTAGGTCGGTTTACCGTCGACTTCGGTCTGGACGATGTGGACCGGACGGCCGGTCTCCGGGCCGTGGCTGGTCCAGTTTCCCCGGGTGTCCAGGACGTGCACGTGGACGTTGGCGGCCTCGGCGAGCGCGTCGAGGTTCGTCTCGTGCTGGTTCGCGTCGAGCGCGCCGGTGATGCGGGCGTGCTCCCGGGGCGCGTTGTCGTCGAGGCTGGCGGCGACGGCCTCACGGAAGTTGTCGTGCGGCGTGTCCCCGCCGACGAGCACCGGATCCAGGCCGTGCACACCGAGGAGGGTGTGCTGCGGCGGCGGCAGGACGCTGCGGTCGAGGACCTGGCCGGGGTGCGGGTCTTCGACGGTCACCGTGTTGACCGTGATGGGCGCCTTGGCCGGGCTTTGGTGGCTCGACGGCGGTTGTGTGTGTCCCGACGGGGGTTCGGGACGCGGCGTGGGCGCGACGCCGGGGTCGCCGAGGTGGTGGTCCCGGATCGGCGCGGTGTCCGAGATCTCCTGGATCTGGGCGAGGTTCTGGTCGGTGAGCGTCGAGTCGGTCCAGGCGTCCGGGCCCATCACGCCGGGCTGGTCGACGCGGTGGAAGAGCAGGTGGTCGTCGTGGTAGCCCTCGCCGAGGCCGAGGTAGTGCATGACCTCGTGGGTGAGGCCGGTCTTGGCGTCGTGGACGTCCCAGTGGGTCTGGTCGGTCGGCCGGATCCCGTCCACTGTGGAGTCGTGGACGTCGACCGGGACACCGCGGCTGTGGTCGGTCTGCCAGTCTTCGTCGACCGTCCCCTGTGGAGTCCTGACGTCGACCGTGACGTGCAGCTTGTCGCCGCCGGGCAGGTGGTTGTCCTGGTTGACCGTGGCGTCGAGGTGCTTCTGCAGGTCTTGCGCGAGCTGGGCACGGGCCTCGGGTGTCACCGAGCCGGAGTTCGACGTCAGGTCGAGCGGGACGGTGAAGTCCCTGACCCAGTCGCCACTCTCGGTCTGGTACCGGCGGACGTCGTAGCGGATCTGGGTGATGGCGCCGTCGAGTTCGCCGTCCTTGAGGCCGTCACCCTCGAACTGCTGCGCGATGGACTTGGCGGGGTCGAAGCGTTCGGAGACCAGCCGCGCGGGTGGCGCGGTGTCGCGGCGACTGGTGTCCGTGGTCTTTGTAGTTTCCGGTGTGGACTGTCCGTTGTGGACCTTCGGTGGTGCTTGCGCCGAGTTCTGGTGCCGGTGGTCGATCAGCGCGTCCCGGGTCTTGACGGCGAGGTTGGCGAGCGCGCGGGCGTCCGGGTCGGCCTTGGCCGCGGCAGTGAAGGCGGCGCGTTCGTCCTTGGGGAGCGTCTTGAGCAGGTCGGGGCCGGACAGTTTGGGCGGGTTGGGGCCGTTCGGGGTGATGCCGTGGAAGGCCATCTTCGCGGCGGTGCGCGCGAGGTTCGGGTCGACGGCGGTGTGCGTCGCGAGGTGGTGGGTGACCTGGTCGGTCCAGGTGGTCGGGTGGGCGTGGCTCTGGGTGAGCGTCGCGGGATCCGGCCCGGCCTTCGCGGCGATGCGGCTGCCGTCGGTGCGGATCGCGAGGCCGGTGTCGAACTTGACAATGGCGGCAGGGTGCTCGCCGTACTTCCAGCCGGCGTTGCGCTGCGCGATGACGGAGTCGAGGAGGCCCTGGCCTTCCTTGGCGCCGTAGTCGAAGCGGCCGGTGTGGGGGTTCTTGGTGCCGAAGGTGGCGTCGTTCTCGAGCTTGGGTCCGGTGAGCCGGACGAAGGTGTTGGGCTCGGGGAAGTAGACGCTGCGGGGGTCGACGCCGGCCATGGCGTCGCGGACGTCGAGGTCGAGCTGGGCGGCGGCGTTGGCGTGCGGCCCGTCCTGGTCGCGAACGCGGTAACCACCGCTGAGGATCTCGGGCGGCCCGTCGGGGTTGTCCTTGACGGAGGCATCGACGGCGTCGAAGAGCGGGCCGCGGTCGGTGGTGAAGCTGTCGACGTCGGCGTCACCGATGTGGAGGTAGACGTCCCCGGTGATCCGGCTGGTGAGTTCGGTGGTGACGGGATGCCGGACGATGCTTTCGCGGATGGCGCCGTACGGAATGGTCTTCTGGTCGTTGACGTCGGAGGCCGGATGCCGCCAGGTGAACCCGACGACGGCGACGGGATACCGCCCGTCCCAGCTGTTCTGGAAGTTCCGCACGGCTTGGTCGACCTGCGCGGCATCGCGGCCGTTGACCCCGATGACCAACCCGAAGCGTCCACGGTGGCTGTCACCGTCGAAACCCTGCCCGTACTTGGCGGCAAGGGCGGTGAGGTCGACATCCGGAGTGGCGGCCACGGTGGCGACAACGCCGATCGAGTCCTGGTTGTTGTCGTTCCGGTGGCCGACGTCGCCGAGAATGCCGGTCTCGCGGACGGAGGTGAAGGCGAAGTCCTGGCGGGCTTGGTGGAAGTCGGCCTTCCCACCGTCGGCTTTGGGTGCGGTGGTGGTCTTCGCTTTCGGAGCGGCGGCGGGCGTGTGATGGGAGGGCTTCTTCGGCCCCGGGGTTTCGGTCCGGACCGGCTTGGGTTTCGCGTGGCTGGTGTCGCTCTTTGGTTTCGCATCGGCCGACCCCTGCCCCTTCGGGGGTACAGAGTTCTTCTTCGAACTCGAGTCGTCCTGCCTCCCGGGGCCCGGCTTGGCGCCGGTGTCCGCCTTCCCCGGTGCGGCAAAGCCGGGCGCCGAGTCGGTCTTGATCGGCCTGGATGGCGCGACGGGTCCAGCCTTCTGACCGGAAGGCCCGGTTTCGGCACCGGACTCGCTGCCCCCGGTCCCGGGCCGCGGACCTGCGTTGATCGACCCGGTGCCCGCGTTCGACTCAGGACCCGTCTTGGCGGTACCGAGCGCTGTGGCCGGCCCAGAGCCGGTCGATCCAGGGCCTGGCTTCGTCGACCCGGTATCCACGTTCGACTCGGGACCTGTCTTGGTGGCGCCAGACACCGAGGCCGGTCCCACACCAGCCGACTGCAGGCCTGCGTTGGCCGACCCGGACCCGGTACCTGCCTTGGCGGCACCAGGCACCGCGTCCGGTCCCACGCCGTTCGACTGCGGGCCAGCGGTAGCCGACCCCGTTCCCGTGTGCGATCCCGGACCCGCCTTGGCTGCACCAGACACCGTGACCGGTCCCACGCCAGCCGACTGCGGGCCAGCGTTGACCGACCCGGCCCCCGTATTCGCCCCGGGACCAGCCTTGGCGGCACCGGGCACCGTGACCGGTCGCACGCCAGCCGACTGCGGGCCAGCGTCGACCGACCCGGCCCCCGTACTCGACCCCGGACCAGCCTTGGCGGCACCAGACACCGTGACCGGTCGCACGCCAGCCGACTGCGAGCCAGCCTCGACCGACCCGGCCACCGTATTCGCCCCGCGACCAGCCTTGGCGGCACCGGGCACCGTGGCCGGTTCGATGCCAGTCGGTCCGGGGGCTGCCTTGGCATTTCCCATCGTCGTCGGGCTGACTTTCGCCGATCCAGGCCCCACCGTCGACTCTGGGCCTACCTTTGCCGTCCCTGGGGTCAGGTGGGGATCGCCCTTGGCCGGCTCCACCGCAGTGATTGCCCCAGGCTCACCCCTGACCGGTCCGGTGCCGGTCGATGGCGCGGAGCCGTCCTTGGCCGGCGGTCCGGCGCTGGTGTTCGACTCAGGGCCTGCCTTGGCGGCTCCGGTCTCCGGGGCCGTCGAGTTGCTGACGGTCGCCGGTCCCGTGTTCGGCTGCTGCGGAGCAGGGGTCGCTACGGAAGCCCCACTGACGCTTCCCGCCACAGGCGCGTTCGTGTCCGGCCGAGTGTGGTTCGCCTGCCCCTGCGGAGAGAAGCCCGGCAGGCCCTCGGTGGAGGTCTTGCCGGGACGACCGTCCGAGGGGTTGATTCCCGAGGTGTTGCTCGTCCCGCTCGCGGGTGGGTTCGTGCTGGTCGCGCTCACGCTCGAGTTGCCGCCGGCGGTCGGGTTCGTGCCTGTCGCGTTCGTGCCTTGGCCGGTACTCGGCGTGCTGGCCCCCGAGCTTCCGGCAGTGGTGCCGCTGGTACCGGGATTCGTGTTGGTCCCGGCGCCCGGCCCTGGGTGAGCGGTGACCTGTGGTCCATTCTGGTCCAGAGGGCCGGTACCCGGGGCTTCGACGGGTGTCACCGCGCTCGAGCCGTTCGGGCCCAGACTGGCCGAGGTACCCGGGTTCGCGCTCGGACCGTTCCCCGCGTTCTGGCCCGCCGATGCGGAACCGGTGCCGGGGCCTTGGCTCGCCGGGCCGGAGCCCGGGGAACCGGTGACTGGACTCTGAGTCCCGGCGGTGGATCCTGAGCCGGGGCTGGCGGCACCAGGGGAAGGTGCGGTCGCACCCTGCTCGACCGCACCTCCTCCCGGGCCTTGCGCCGACGGGCTGCCCGTGCCGGAACCCACCCCTCCGGTCGAACTCGTTCCCGTTCCGACGCTTGAACCGCTCGAGGCAACGCCCGCGCTGGAGCCACCCATGCCCTGCCCCGCTCCGGGTGAACCTGTGCCGGACGGCCCCGAACCCGTACCGGTCCCGGTGGAGCCGGACTGACCGGTACTGGCACCACCCGTACCGACTCCGGCGCCCGCTCCCCCGACGCCGGGCGCACCGTTTCCTGCGCCGGCGGTACCGGAAGCCGACGGGCCCGAGCCTGCTCCGGTCGAGCCCGGCAAGCCGGAACCAGCATTCGTTCCCCCCGGGACAGCGGCGACCGGACCTAGGCCGGAGCTGGGGTTGTTCGAACCAGAACCTGCCCCGATCGAGCCGGGTGCGCCGGAACTGGCCGTGCCTGTGCCGGCACTCGCGCCCGTCCCGGCTGAACCGGTTCCACCCGTGCCCGCCCCGTCTGGAGTCTGGTTGCCGGAGCCGGGCGCACCGGAATCCGTGCCGCCCGAGCCGGGCCCTCCGGTGTCCGTACCAATCCCGCCTGAAGCAGGTCCAACGGAACCTGTTCCGGCACCGGAGTCCGTCCCCGACCCCGAACCACCGCCGGCCCCAGCGCCCATACCGGCCCCGTTCGGGCCTGGACCACCGGTTCCAGTGCCCGCACCAGAACCCGCGCCATTCGAACCAGGACCACCGGTCCCCGCCCCCGAAGCTGACCCGTTCGAGCTTGGACCACCGGCTCCGGCGCCCACACCAGCACCCGCCCCGTTCGAACCGGAACCGCCACCGGTCCCAGCGCCCGTAGCAGCCCCAGTCGAGCCCGTACCGCCGGACCCGGTGCCAGCACCAGCACCGGAACTACCGGCTCCCGAACCCGCACCGTTCGAACCATCGCCTGTCCCAGCGCCCGTGGCAGCCCCATTTGAGCTTGCGCCACCGGACCCGGTGCCGGTGCCAGCAGCGGAGCTACCGGCCCCGTTCGAGCCTGCACCACCAGCACCTGACCCGAAACTACCGCTGGTCCCGGCCCCCGAACCTGCCCCGTTCGAGCCTGCACTACCCGTTCCGGCCCCCGCACCAGCACCAGAACCCGTCCCGTTCGACCCCGAACCGCCGCCGGTCCCAAAGCCCGTGGCAGCCCCGTTCGATCCTGCGCCACCGGTTCCAGCGCCAGAGCCCGCGCCATTCGAACGGTGGCCGCCAGAGCCGGACCCGCCGGAAGCCGGCGCCGGGGGTGCGTCGATCGGGCCGATGTTCGCCTTGTCGAACCCCACGTCGCCAACGTCCTTCGGGCCTGCGTCCGAGGGCCCCGGGCCTCCGCCGGTCAGCTTGTCGTGCAGAGACTCTCCCGCGTGGTGGGCTCCGTGCGTTGCCGCGCCGCTCAAGCCACCGTTCAACGCTCCCCAGCCCAGGCTGTCCAAGTCTCCGCCGAAGGCTGCGGCTCCCGTGAGGCCTACCACCACCTCCGTTGCGGCCTCGTTTCCCGCCTCGCCCCAGACGTTCTTCGAAAAATTCGTGCCGTACTTTCCGTCGACCTTGCCCAGGCCCTTGCCCGCCACGTGGGCGAACGCGCCGCCGACCGCGCCCAGGGCGGCCGACTGGCCGATGGACTTCCAGTCGAAGCCGTGGCGATTGCCCTGGGCGATCTGGATGAACTGCGCCAGCATGTCTTCCGCGACCTCTTCGGCCGCCTCCTGCGCCGCCTCGCGCGCAATGCGAGCGAGCAAGCTTGTCAGGCGCTGGACCAGCGTGCGCTGGACCGTCACCACCGCGGTCCGGCCGGCGGCCATGATCTCCGGGACCAGCGGCGCCGTGAACGGATTCGTCAGTGCCCACAACACTTCCGCGGCCGTCACCGCGATCGAGATCAACATGCCGTACTTGGCGTTCTCGACGTTCAGCGCCTGCTCCCGCAGCGACGCCGCCTGCGCCCGTGCGCGCTGGACGTAGTCCGCGCCCAGGGTGCTCAGGTTGCGCGAGAAGTCCGTGAAATTGTGCTGGACGTCGCCGCCGACGTTCGCCGTCACGTGCTGGGACAGCTGGTTGAAGCCCTGGCCCGCCGCCGCGATGTCGCGCGCGACCTGGTCCCACTCCGCGGCCAGCTCGCGCAGCTTGTCCTCGTCGCCCTGCGGCCAGGCGTCACCCGCGATGATGTAGAAGATCCAGTTCAGGCTGGGATCCACCATCAGGCTCATCGCGGGCTCCGGAACCTAGGCCGTCGGCGGCTTCGAGACGTCTTCCTGCAGCTGCAGGAAGTTCTTCTGCAGGTCGCGCGCCATGTCGAACGCGCCCTGGTCGGCGTCGCGGAACGAGCCGGCCATGTCGCCGATCGCGTCGGACGTACCGTCGACGGCCTTCGCCCACAGCCGGACGCCGTCGCGGATCTCGGCCACCGCCTTGATGTGCGTCTGAGCGAACGCGTTGCCGTTCTTGTCGTTGCCCGCCGCCTCGGAGACACGCCCGGAGCTGCCGAGCGCCTGGATCCGCTGCACCAGCGCCTCCAGCTCCGTCGCCTTCTCGCGGTAGCCGTTGCGGCCGGTGTCCAGCCCGTCGGCGTCCACAAAGAACTGATCAGTCATTCTCCTGCCCTCCCTCGAAACCCGGCACGCGGGCAGCGAACAACGCTTCGACGTCGACCTTCCCGGCCATCAGATCGTGCGCGGAGAACCCCGGCGGCAGCATCGGCGCGAGCTGTTCGGCCGACGCGTCGATCGCCTGCTGCCGCGCCTGCGCGATGGTCCGGACGATCACCCCGGCCAGCTCGGCCGGCGCCATCCGCTTGTACGCGCTCGTCGGGAACGTCAGCTCGGTGACCTCACCGGTCCGGCCGACGGTCGCGGTCACCTCGCGGCGCGCCGAGGTCGCCGTGCCCGTGGCCTCGTCGATCCGTTCCTTGGCCGCGGTCAGGTTTTCGCGCTGCCGCTGGTACGCGCCGAGCGCGTCCTCCAGCATCTTCTCGTAGGGCGATGCCATGACTCCTCCTTCAGCCGACCGAAGCCAGTCCCTGCCCGAGGGCGAGGGGTTCGACGTCCGGCGGGCGGACGCCGCGCAGGTCCGCCGCGGCCAGCGTGCGGGACGCCGCCGTGGCCGACAGCGTGCGGGCCAGTTCGTGCGCGGCGTGCACCGTCCGTTCCGACGCCGCCGCCAGCTCGTGCGCCAGCGCGTCGCGGACGTCGTCCGGGACCTCGTGACCGCCGCGGACCAGCAGCCGCACGGCGATCTCGCCGAGTTCGTCCACTGTGTACTCCCCCAGTTCCCACACCGCCGGGAACCGGTCACGCAGCGACGGCACCAGCCCGGCGAGTGTCCGAACGCGACGCGGTTCGCCCGTCAGCACGACGACCGGGTCCGCGGGACAGCGCCCGACTGCTTCCGCCAGCGCCTCAAGGACTTCGTGACCAGGAGTGTGCACTGTGGACTCCCACTCACCGTCCAAATCGAGCACGAGCACACCGCCGCTCGCGTCTTCCAGCGCTGTGCGGACCAAATGCTCGGCCTGTCCCGGCCAGCGCGGCATCAGATCCTCGGCGACCGACCGCCGGACGAGCTGGCCGACGCCGACCAGGCCCAGTTCGGCGAGCCCCCGCGCGTACAGCCGCGCGAACTCCGCCCGGCCCGAGCCGCGCTCGCCGCTGAGCACGACGTTCGCCTCCTGGCCGAGCGGCTGACGTCCGTGCTTGAGCCCGCCGAGCCGGACCAGCAGGCGTTCGGCGTGCTCCCGCACCGTCTTCTGGCCGACAAGCTTGCGCAGCCGGTGCACGCTGTTCGCCGCGCCGACGGCCGCGGCCGGATCGGTGCCCACCGACACCGCCGCCTGGGCCGCCGCGGGCAGGTTCGCCAGCTCGGCGCGCAGGTCCTCGGCCGTCAGGCGGTTCAGCTCGGAGTCCTTCGACGGCGGCTGCAGCGCGAGGCGCGACGCCTGGTTGTTCACCATGGCCTCGAACAACTTCCGCGCGACGCGGCCGTTGCCGAACGTCGAGTTCTTCGGGACCCGCTCGAAGTACTCGCGCAGCGCCGTCAGCGCGTCGTCGGTCAGCTCGTAGTAGTGCTTGCGGGTCAGGCCGAGGGTGATGGTGACCAGCTCGTCGACGCTGTAGTTCGGGAACTCGATGGTCCGCGTGAACCGCGACGCCAGGCCGGGGTTGGACTCGAGGAAGACGTCCATCTGCTCGGAGTAGCCCGCGACGATCACGACGAGCGAATCGCGCTGGTCCTCCATGATCTTCATCAGCGCGTCGATGGCCTCCTGGCCGAAGTCCGGCCCGGAGCCGCCGGAACCGGCCGAAAGCGTGTACGCCTCGTCGATGAACAGCACGCCGCCGATGGCTTTTTCGACGACCTCGGTCGTCTTGATCGCCGTCGAGCCGATGTACTGGCCGACGAGGTCCTGCCGCGCGACCTCGACCATGTGCCCCTTCGACAGGATGCCGAGCTCGGCCAGGACGGTGCCGTAGAGGCGCGCGACCGTCGTCTTGCCGGTGCCGGGAGGGCCCGCGAAGACGAGGTGACGGCTCATCGGCGGCATCGGCAGCCCCATCCGCTCCCGCATCTGGGACATCCGGATGAGGTTGATCAGGCCGGTGACCTCCTTCTTCACCCCGGCCAGGCCGACCAGCGACTCCAGTTCGCCGAGCGGGCCGTCGAGCACCTCACCCGAAGCCTCGCTGACGCTGGGCTCGGCCGGCGGCGGCACCTCCGGCTCGGCGCTCACCGCACCGTCGCCTTCGCACTCGGTGAGCGTCACGTTCGCGCCGTCGTCGGCCGAGATGCCGTCACGCACGCGGCAGCGCGACGCCGTGAGCGTGGCGCCGGGCGCGACCACGACCTCGTCGGCGATCTCGCAGTCCTGCAGCTCGGCCGTGCCGGTGATCCGGAAGCCGCTGCCCCGCACGTGGAGGTCGGTGCCGGTCAGCCACGAGGACTCGGTGACCTCGACGGCGGCGTCCCGGCCGGTCTCGATCGACGCGTCCATGACGTCCAAACGCGACTGTCCGGAAAGGACGATGCCCTTGCCGGCGAGCCGCAGCCCCGCGATCCGGGCCTTCGCGTCGCCTGTGACGAGCACGCCGGTCTGCGTCGCGCGCCGCACGGTCGCGCGTTCGAAGTTCGGCGTCGCTTCGCCGTCGGCGAGGATCGCGACCGGCGAATCCTCGAAGGTGCAGTCGACGAAGTGCGGTGACGCGTTGCCGGTGACCTGCACGGCGTTGCGTTCCGCGCCAGAGAAAGCGCATTCGCGCAGCACCGGCGCGGCCGACGCGGCGACGTGCACCGCCTGCATCGGCGCGGACAGGAACCGGGAGTCCACAACGGACACCCGGCCTTCGCTGGTCAGGTAGAGGTCGACGTTCGCGCTTTCGCGCACGGTCAGACCGGTGATGGTGGCGCGGCCCTGCTGCTCGACGACCATCGCGGGCTTCTCGGCGCCGGTGATCTCGCACTGCTCGACCACCGCGACGGCCTCGCCGTTCACGCACACGCCGTTGCCCTTCGGCTGCCGTACCGCGCACCGGCGCAGCACGACCGAGCCGACCTCGGCGACGACGACGCCCGACGACGCCGTGCCGGTGATTTCGGTGTCCTCGATGGTGCTCTGCGACGGCGACGCGACGACGATCCCGGCGCCGGCGGTGCTGGTCACGGCGCAGCCGCGCAGGGCGAGGGAGCCCTGGAGGCGCGCGAGGAGCGTCGCCCAGGAGGCGCCGGTGACGCGGCAGCCGTCGAGGGCGGCCTCGCCGCGGACGACGTCGACCGCGACGAGCTTGTCGTCCTGGCCGGTGAGGGTGAAGCCGCGCAGCTGGACGGCTTCGGCGTTGGCGACGAGGACGCTGCCCTCGCGGGCGACGATCTCGACGTCCCCTTCCGCGACCAGTGAGACCATGCGGTCCACGACGAGGTTCTCCTCGTAGCGTCCGGAGTGGACACTGATCGTGGCGCCCGGCTGGGCCTGCGCGAGCGCGGCGCCGATCGTGGGGTAGGCGCCTTCGCCGCCGACCGTGAGCACCTGTCGGTTCATCAGTTCCGCCTCTCCCTCACACCAGGCCCGGCACGACGCCGAACCGCCCGGCGGCCGCCGCGGCGATCGGTGCGCGGCCGTCCGTCTCGGCCCACATCTCGAGTTCGCGCCGCAGCGACTCGAGGGCCAGTTCGTCGAGCGAGATCCGGTCGGCGGCGACCTTGCCGGTCTCGTCGACCTCGCTCACGGTCAGTTCCCGCAGCAGCACGAGCCCACGCTTCGTGTCAGCCGGCTCGGTGATTTCGAGGACCTTGAAGCTGGTGCCGGGGACGAAGAGCGCGCGGTTGACGACGCCTTCGGCCGGCTCCAGCAGCTTCGTCCGGCGGGCGGTGACCGACCAGACGAGGATGTCCGTATCACCGTCCGATGTGGACATCGGGGTGGTCTGGGTGTGCAGGAAACCCCACTCGGTGAGGACTTTGCGGGTTCGGTAGAGCGCCCACTGGTCGGCGGTCGGGCTGGTCGCGAACGACGCGGGCCCCCGGTGCGACGGCAGCCGCCCGAGCCCGGCGACGACGCAGCGGGCGATCGGCACGTGCGGCCCGTTGCGCCCGGCGCGCAGGCCGGCGTCGATGGTGGTGCCCTTGGCCGAGAGGTAGAGCTGCACGGCGACGGCATCGGTGAGCACATCGGCCGCCGACGCGGCGAGCGCGCCCTGGAAGCCGGGGTGCTCGGAGAGGATCCGCGCGGCGGCGTTGGACATGAGGCCGTATTCCGCACCGAGTGACTTGCGTAGCCACTCACGTTCTTTATCGACTCCACGTTTGGGGAGAAGAGCGCTCGCCTCGGCGGCGGGGGTGGGCTGGAGCCGGGCGGAGGTGGTACCGCCGCCCGCGACCTCGAGGGGCGAAGCCGCGGACGGCGGGGTCTGGGGAAGAGTCGATGCTTGGCTGAGCGGGGCTTCGGCGGCCGGGCCGCTGAGGACGCCTGCGGGCGGGACTGCGGGAGGCGGGGTTGTGGGGGTGATCGGGCCACCGGCGACCCCGGCAGGCGGGACCGCGGGAGACGGGGTCGCTGGAGCGGCTGGTCCGCTGATGGAACCGGCGGGCGGAACCGCAGGAGACGGGGTCGCGGGGGTGGCCGGGCCACCGGCGACCCCGGCAGGCGGGACCGCGGGAGGCGGAGTCGCGGGGGCGGACGACCCACCCATGGCCCCGGCAGGCGGAACCGCCGAAGGCGGAGCCGCGGGAGCGGCTGGACCGCTGATGGAACCGGCGGGCGGAACCGCAGTAGCGACCGGTCCACCGGCAACCCCGGCGGGCGGAACCGCAGGAGGAGGAGTCGCAGGAGCGGTCGACCCACCCCCGGGCCCGGCAGGCGGGGTCGCAGGAGCGGCTGGTCCGCTGACGGTTCCGGCGGGCGGAGGTGCGGGAGGCTCAGCAGCGGGCGCCGGCGGCGGAACCGCGGAGGCCGGACTGGCGGGCAGGTCCGTGGCCACGCCGGGCGAGGGTGCCGCGGACCCGGCTGAGAGCACCGAACCGGCTACCGCCTCGCGAATACCGGCGAGGGGAACGGCCGGTGGGGGCAGGGGTGCGGGGGTAATCATCGCCGGGGCTTCGGGCTGCGGGGTGGCAGGCGGGCCCGCCGGAGGCGGGGTCGCCGAACTGCGGGAAGCAAACCGCGCGTCGGGCTCGGCGCCATTGACGCTGGCGCCGGTCGCCGGGCCATCTGTATCGGTGCCGGAGGCCAGAGCATCGATGCCGCCGCGAGTCGTCGCGCCATTGACGCCGGCGCCGGTCGCCGGGTCATCCGCATCGGTGCCGGAGGCCAGAGCATCGATGCCGGAGGTGGGCGCCGGGCTGTCCACGCCGGTCGGCGACTGGGCGCTCTCGGCCGACTCCTGAGTGACCGCGGCGTCCAAGCGGGTTTCCGGGGCGTTCGTGATCATCGGACCGCCGACGCCCGCGGGCGGGGTTGCCGGTGGCGGTAGCGTGATCGGTCCGCCGGGGATCGGCGAGCCCGTGGGGGGTGCGCTGATCGCCGGGCCCGAGACGACCGACTCCGTGGGGCGCTCCTCCGTACCGAGCGCCGGCAGCCGGGGTGGGGCGGCTGTGGTGATCGTTGCCGCTATCACCGCTCCCGGGTCCAGGCGCTCCGAGATGGTCATCAGCGGGGCCTCCGCCGGGGCCGTTCCGCCTACCCGGGTCGGGGGCGCCGCCGGCGGGGCGACCGGCAAAGGCGTAAGCGAAGGAGACGCGGCCTCGATCTCCGCCAATGCCCGGCGCGGGATCGTCACCCGGGCCCGCTCGGCCAGCAGCGCCGCCGCAGGCAGGATTCTGCTGATCCTGCGGGTGTGCTCGTCCAGCCTCGCCAGGACGTCCTCCGCCAGCAGGCGCATGCGCTCCACCGCGTCCGCGCCCTCCTCCGGGACGTCGTACGTCAGGTTGTGCAGCGACGTGTCCAGCGTGACCTCGCGCAGCGCCTCGACCGTCGGGCCGGCCGTCGGCGGGCGCAGCAGCAGGCCCGACTGGACGACCTCCAGCACCGCGTCCGGCGAGTACCAGTACACCGCCGGCTCGATCTCCTTCAGGCCGTCGATCGGCGCGCGGTGGTCCAGCAGCCGGGGCAGCGGCTGCCGCGGGACGTACGCCAGCTCTCGGGCGAACGTCGCCCAGCCGAGGCCGCCGTCGTAGAGGACCGTCCAGACGTCGAGGTCGTGCGGGGCGCCGATCGGGAGTCCACTGTAGAACCCGACTTCGCGGCCCAGCAGGTCCGCGAGGGCCTGCCCCAGGGTCGTCCCGGCGGGCACCGACATCGGGCCGTACTGGACGAAGCGGGCCTTGTGGCGCACCGGCTCCGGCAGGCGCATCCACAGCCGGGCCGCGTCGTCCATCGTCAGGGGCGGGCAGCCCGGGCAACCCAGGACGATCGTCATCGTGTCCGGCAGCGCGGGCAGGCCGCGGATCAGCGCCGAACGGTGGTAGCCGAGCTGACGGTCGAAGCCCACCGGGCGGATCCACAGGCCGCCCGGCAGCGGCTCGGCCACGCCGCGGGAGCTCGTCGACGTCAGTTCGGCCGTGACGCCGGAATCCCAGGAAGGACGCGGGAAGCGCTTCGCCTCCCACTTCGGCGGACGCCCGGGCTGGAACCGGACCCAGCCGCTGCCGCGTCCACTGTGGACGAACAGGGCACCGCCCGCGCTCGGGATCACCGAGCCGTCCGGGGCCAGTACCGGGCGGCCGATCCGTTCGGCCAGCCACTGCCCGGCCAGCGCCGACGTCTCCCGCGAACGCCCGCCGATGACCAGGCGCACTCCGCGACGTCGCCGCGGCAGCGCCTTGGCCACCGATTCCCACAGCGAGATCGGCGAGTCGACCGGCAGGTCGACGACGACGAGGTCGTGTTCGTCGTCGGCCGCGACGCCCAGCGCGAGCGCCTGCGCCTCCTCCGTCATCCCGGCGGCCGGGTGGACGACGAGGGCGTTGCCGACCGTCTGCTTGCCCAGATCGGTGTCCGGGCCGCCGCGGCGGCGCGTCAGCGAGAGATCCATGGTGACCCTCCCTTTCAGGCTCGACGGACCGGGGGTGGCGCCTGGACGGCGTGCCCGGTGTGGTGGGCGATCAGGCCGAACACGAAGAACCCCAGCACGATCAGCACCGCCAGCGCCGCGCCGACCAGCAGGCCGGTCCACGTGCGCTTGGCGGGTACGTCGAGGTGGCTCGCGTCGCCGAGCACGAGGGCCGAGGTCATCCGTCCAATGAGGAACGAATACGCCTCGACGTGGTCCTTCTGCGTCTGCACCATGGTTTCAGCCCGTCAGTCCGATGGCCCACGCGTACGTCCCGAACAGCTGCAGCAGGATCGGGAGGATCGCGACGGCGCTCAACGTCTCCAGCCAGTTGGCCAGGTGGCCCCAGATCGGCAGCAGCCGCCGCGGCGGGGGCCGCAGCATCGCCAGCACCAGCAGGAAGAACACCAGCACCACCCCGGCCGCCGACGCGCCGCGCCAGTCCGGGGTGAGCGGTTCGATCAGCGAGAACGCCAGCAGCACCAGGCCGAGCGCGCCGGCGACCGACAGCGGCACCCGCTGCCACGCGCCGAGCAGGCTGCGCGAGCGCATCAGCACGGCCGCCGCAAGCAGCCCGGCCAGGATGCCCGGGAACAGCCCCTGGCCGACCAGGAACGGGAACGAGCAGGCGAACACCACGGCCGAGGCGACGCAGGCGATCGTCAGGTAGCCGTCGGCGTACGCGGTCTGCGCGACCATCTTCTCCGCCGGCGCCGGCTCGATGTCGTACTGCAGCTCGTCGGCCGTGCGCGGCAGCTGCGGGCCGCGGATGCGGGCGAACCGGATGCCGATCCGCGGCGCGAACACCAGCAGTCCGATGAGGACGGCCGAGACGAGCGCGGCCGACTGCACCGGCGAGAACTCCGGGCCGTAGTGCAGCCACAGCGTGATCGCGCCGGCGGCTGCGATGGCCACGACCGTGCCGAACGGCACGAACGGCGTGACCGGCGCCCACGCGGCCCGCCCGCCGAGCATGAGCCCGCCCGCCAGGCCGAAGGAGAGGCAGCCGGACAGCATCGGCGCGGTCTGCAGGTCGAACGCCGGCCCGATGCCCGCCACGGCGACCGAGCCCGCCACGAACGCGAACCCGCAGCCGCCCAGGCCGAGCAGCGTGATCAGCGCCTCGTCGTCGGACCGGACGCCCGAGCCGACGGCCGCGACCAGCAGTCCCAGCGCGACGACGGCGCAGCCGATCGCGGAAAGTCCTTGTGTGCCCGGGTAAAGCAGCACCCGGGCCAGCACCAGCAGGGCCGCGATGGAGAAGCCGAGGAACAGGAACCGGTTGAACTCGGGCTTCCAGCGGCCGGCCTGGCGGCTGACGGCGGTGGCCATGCCGTCGGCGATGTCGTCGAAGTCCAGCTCCGGCAACGGGTCCAGCCGGGGCCGGAGGTGGAACTCCTCCCCCTCCTGCCAGTCGAGCGACTCCGGCGTGCCCGCCGGGTCGAGCGGCGCCTCGCCGAGGCGCTGCAGGACCCAGGAGTCGCCGAGCTCCTCATGGCCACCGGTGTGCCGCAGCAGCACCGGCAGCAGGCTCGTCACCGGGATGCCCATCGGCACGGCCAGGTCGGCGCGGCCCTGCGGCCCGTGCACGGTGATCCGGCACAGCTCGCCCTGCTGCATGGCGGTCAACGTCCGCTCCCTTCGAGAGTGCCGAATGTGCTGCCGACGAGCTGCTGGTCGGGACCGGGCACGAACCCGGTCTGGACGAGCTTCACGCCGCGGCGGGTGACGACCTGGGCGCGCCCGGCCGGCAGCTTGCGCGGCGCGGCCTCGCCGAGGAACTTGCCTTCCTCCTTGGGGTAGGAGAAGACGACGCCGGGGCTGCCCAGCTCCCACAGCCGTCGGATCACCGGGTCGCTCAGCGCCCGCATCGCGCCGGACGTGCTGCGCGCGACGATCAGGTGCATGCCGATGTAGGCGCCCTGCGCGAGCAGCGACAGCAGCGGTTCCAGCGGCGAGCCCATGCCGCCGGTGAGCAGCTGGTAGTCGTCGACGACGAGGAACAGCCGGGGGCCGGTCCACCAGTCGCGGCGCTTGAGCCGGTCGGCGGTGACGCTCTGGTCCGGCACCCGCGGCGACAGCGAAACGCCGGTCTGGGTCGCCAGTTCCTGCAGCGCCTCGGTCGTCGTCGCGTAGCCGACGCGGTAGGCCTCGGGGACCTCGGCGTCGAGCTGGCGACTCGGGTCGGCAAGGACGATCTTGGCCTCGCCCGGCCCGTACCGCGCCAGCACCGAGCGCAGCACCAGCCGGAGCATGTTGGTCTTGCCGGTCTCGTTGTCGCCGAACACCAGCAGGTGCGGGGTGGCGCGGAAGTCGTGCCACACGGGCAGCAGCCGCTGCTCGTCCTGGCCCAGCGCCAGCCGCAGGTCGCCGTCGGGGCGGGGCAGCTCGGACAGCGGGAGCGTCGAGGGCAGCAGCCGCACGGCCGGGGCGCGGCGGCCCGGCCAGAACGTGTGCACCTCTTCGGCGACGGCCTTGGTCGCCGCGGCGAGGTCGTCGGTGGCCGCGCTGCCGTCCATCCGGGGCAGGCCGGCCAGGAAGTGCAGGCCGTCCGGGGTGAGGCCGCGGCCCGGCTGGCTCGGCACGGTCTTGGCCTTGCGCGAGCCGATCTCGGACTCCATCGGATCGCCCAGGCGCAGCTCGAACCGGGTCTGCAGCAGATCGCGCAGGTACGGCCGGATCTCCGACCAGCGCGTCGACGCGATCACGACGTGGATCCCGAACGACAGCCCGCGCGAGGCGAGCTCGCCGATCTTCTGCTCCAGCTCGGAGTAGTCGTTCTTCAGCGAGAACCAGCCGTCGACGACCAGGAAGACGTCGCCGAACGGGTCCTCGACCTGGCCGCGGCGGCGCAGCTGCCGGTAGACGTCCATCGATTCGACGCCACGCTCGGAGAAGACGTTCTCGCGGTGCTCCATGACCTGCGAGATCTCTTCGATCGTCCGCACGACGCGGTCGCGCTCGAGGCGGGTGGCGACCGAGCCGACGTGCGGCAGGCCGCTGATCGACATGATCCCGCCGCCGCCGAAGTCCAGCCCGTAGAACTGGACCTCCTCCGGCGTGTGCGTCATGGCCAGGGCCAGCACGAGGGTGCGCAGCAGGGTCGACTTGCCGGTCTGGGGGCCGCCGACGACGGCGACGTGCCCGGCCGCGCCGGACAGGTCTGCCGTCAGCAGCTCGCGGACCTGCTCGAACGGCCGGTCGATCATGCCCAGCGGCACGCGCAGGCGGCCCAGCTGGGCCGGGTCCTGCACGGTCATGCCGCGCACGGCGTCCGGCAGCACGCCCGGCAGGAGCGCGTCGAGGCTGGGCGACTCGGCCAGCGGCGGCAGCCACACCTGGCGCGCCGCCGGGCCCGCGCCGGTGAGCCGCTCGACGAACGCGTCGGCCAGGGTCGGCCCGCTCGGCGCGGTTTCGAGGACCTCCTGGGCGGTCTTCTCGGTCGTGGTGTCCGGTTCGTCGTCGCGGACGATGAACCGGGTCGGGCGGACCTGGGTGAAGAACGGGACGACCTCGGCGCCGGCGCGGGCGACGTCGCTGACGCCGTCGCCGCTGCCCGCGGGGACCGGCCCGGAGACGTAGGCGGCCTTGAAGCGCACCAGGTTCGTGGTGTCGATCTTGAGGTAGCCGTTGCCGGGTTCGGACGGCAGCTCGTACGCGCTGCCGACGCCGATGACGCTGCGGGACTCCATCGAGGAGAACGTCCGCAGCGCGATCCGGTACGACAGGTGGCCTTCGACGCGGTGGATGCGGCCCTCGTCCAGCCGCTGTGAGGCGAGCAGCAGGTGGACGCCGAGGCTGCGGCCCAGCCGGCCGACCGAGACGAACAGCTCCATGAACTCCGGCTTGGCGCTCAGCAGCTCGGAGAACTCGTCGACGACCAGGAAGAGCGTCGGCATCGGCGGCAGCTGCTCGCCGGCCGCGCGGGCCTTCTCGTACTCGAACAGCGACGGGTGGCCGCTCGCGCGCAGCTGCTCCTGGCGGCGCACCATCTCGCCGTTGAGCGAGTCCTGCATGCGGTCGACCAGTGGCAGCTCGTCGGCGAGGTTGGTGATCATCGCCGAGGTGTGCGGCAGCCGGTCCATGCCGAGGAACGTCGCGCCGCCCTTGAAGTCGACGAGGACGAAGTTGAGGATCTCCGACGAGTGCGTCGCCGCGAGGCCGAGGACCAGCGTGCGCAGCAGCTCGGACTTGCCCGAGCCGGTGGCGCCGATGAGCATGCCGTGCGGGCCCATGCCGCCCTGCGCGGACTCCTTGAGGTCCAGCTCGACGATCTCGCCGTCTTCGGTGACGCCGATCGGCACCGACATCCGCGCCCGCTGCACGGCGCGTGGGCGCCACTGGCCGGTGATGTCGAAGGTGTGGACGTCCCGGATGCCCAGCAGCGCCGTCAGCCCGAAGTCGCTCTCCAGCGGCTGCTCGGTGATCTCCAGCGTGCCGCTCGTGCGCTTCGGCGCGAGCAGCCGCGCGAGGCCCTCGATCTGCGTCACCGACAGCTCGTCGCGGACCGCCGAGCCGACGCCGGTGCCGGCCGGGAACTCGACCCGGTCGTCCTTTGTGGTCAGTCGCAACACCTTGGGGCCGCCGGGAAGCGCGCCGGTGACGTCCAGCAGGACGACGTTGCGCAGGCCCGCGCCCAGCAGCCGTGACGACTCGGGGATGGTGGCCAGGTGCGCGACGATCACGACGAACGGCTCGGTCGTCGTCGGGCCGACGGCCTTGTCGTGGTCGTCGCGGTCGGCGACGTCCGGGCCGAGGACGTCCATCAGCTCGTCGTGGTCGGCGGCCAGCAGCCGCAGCGGGCCCGCCGGGTCGCGCAGGGTGGCGTGCTGATTGTGCGGCAGCCACTTCACCCAGTCCCACTGCGACTGCGCGGCTTCGGTGGTGAGCACGGCGACGCGCAGTTCGTCCGGCGAGTGGAACACGACCAGCTGCGCGAGCATCGCCCGCACCAGGCTCACGGCGGCCTCGGGGTCGCCGTCGAACTCGACGCTGGTGAAGCTGCGCAGGCCGACCGCCGTCGGGATGCCCGACAGCGACCGGTAGGTCTCGGTGAAGCGGCGCAGGGAGATCGCCGACAGCGGCTCGAGGTCCTCGATCGGCTTGGTGACCGGCGGGACCAGCTCGAGGGCCGACTGCTGCGAGCCCAGGCCGATGCGGACGCGGCCGAAGTCGTCGTGGCTGACGCGGCGTTCCCACAGGCGACGGCCCAGCGACAGCGACCACAGCGAGTCCGGCGACGGGTTGTTCCACGCGACGGCGCGGCGCTGCTGCTCGGCGGTCGCGCGGGCCCGGGTGCGGACCTGCGCGATGTAGCGCAGGTAGTCGCGGCGCTCGGCGCGCATCTTGCGCTTGCGCTCCCCCACCGCGCGGGTCAGCTGGCCGACGCTCATGGCCATCATGGACAGTCCCATGCCGCCGCCGAGCACGTACGTCATCGGCGAACTGCCGCCGACGCCGGAGAACGACAGCACCATCACCATCGACCCGATGCCCATCGGCAGCATCATGAGCAGCGAGTTGAAGTCCCGCGCCGCCGGTTCGGCGAGCACGGGCGGCTCCTGCAGCTCTTCCTGGCCTTCGGGCATTTCGGGGCCGGACGCGCGCGGCCCGCGCTTGACGGTTTCCGTGCTCACTCCAGCACCCCCGACGGCCGGCTCGCGGACCGGCCCCAGGCGGAGTCGTCCTGGCTCAGGAGGTCAGCCATGGTGCGTTCCTCCTCTTCGGACTCTTCTTCCGGTTCCGGTTCGGGGGCCTCGGTTTCGGTCTCCATCGCCGGGCCGTCACCGCAGGTCGGCAGCTCGTCCGGGATGAACTCGCCGTCGCCGACCCTGATCCGCTGGTAGGTCCCGCGCGGCTCGTCTTCGGCCGGTCGCCACGGCTCGTCACTGCGCTCGACGAGATCCGTGCCGACGTCCGGCTCCTCTTCGGCGGGCGGCGCGAACGGCAGGAGGCCCGGCAGGAACTCGGCGGTGCCGACGTCCCAGGCGGAGGTGTCCTCGTGCGTGTCGACGGGCCGCACGACCTCGACGCGCACGTCGTCGTCCTTCTCGACGAGGGCGGATCCCCAGCCGCTGACCGGGACGGCGGTCGCCCAGCCGCGCGGGGTGCCGGTGCCCGGGTCGGGTTCGCCCGGGGTGCCGTCGGTGGCGGCCCACGCTTCGGCTTGGCCGCCGAGGAGACCGGCGGAGTCCGGACGCTCGGCGGCGGCGCCGTTGTCGGGCGGGGTCATCGGCGGCGGCATCATCGGCATGGCACCGGCGGTGACCGGATCGCCGGCCGCGGTGGCGTTCGGGGTCCACAGGGTGTCGACGCCGCCGAGGAGACCGGCGGAGTCGGGACGGTCGTTGGTGGTCGGGACGCCGCCGCCCACGCCACCGGGCGGGGTCAGGGGCGTTCCGGCGGACGGGGTCCCGGGTGTACCGGCAGCCGGTGACGACCACGAAGCCGCACCCAAGGCCGGTGTCTCGCCGATGCCGATCGCTGGGGTGACCGGTGTTCCGGCGGACGGGGGCTCGCCGACACCGCCGAGCGGGGTCACCGGCGAACCGGGTGCCGGCCACGAGGACGGAGTTCCGCCGGTGGGGGCAGACCACGATGCCGCTCCCAGGTCCGGGGCCTCGCCGACGCCATTACCCGGGGTCACCGGCGAGCCGAGCGCTGGCGCCGACCAGGAGGCCGGAGTCTCGCCAGCCGGGGAAGACCACGAGGCCGCCCCAAGGTCCGGGGTCTCGCCAACGCCGCTGGCCGAGGTGACCGGCGACGACCACGAAGCCGCGTCGAGCGCCGGGGGCTCGCCTGCCGGTACCGACCACGAGGCCGCACTCAAAGCCGGAGTCTCGCCGGCCGAGGTGGGGTCGCCGACGCCGCTGGGCGCGTCCGGCGTCCAGGGTGCGTCGATGCCTCCGAGCAGACCGGCCGAATCCGGGCGCTCCGCACTCGGCGAGTTCATGCCGCTGCCCATGCCGCCCGGCGGCATCATCGGCATGCCCGCGCCCGGGATCGCCTGCTGGCCGCCGTTCGAAGACGGTGCCTGCAGCTGGTTCGCATCCAGGCCCTTGATGCCACCCGGGTCGACCGCGTCCGCGCCGCCGATCCCTCCGAGGTCACCGGCGCCGCCGAGGTCACCCGGGGATGACCAGGATGCCGACTGCAGCGCGGGGGTCTCGCCGAACGAACTCGGGTCGCCCAGACCATCCGGGACGTCCGCCGTCCACGGTGTGTCCACGCCGCCCAGCAGACCCGCCGAGTCCGGACGTTCCGCGGCGGTGGGGTTCATCCCGCCGCCCATGCCACCCGGCGGCATCATCGGCATCCCCGCACCCGGGGTTGCCTGCTGACCACCATTCGACGAAAGACCACCCGGCGCCTGCAGCTGGCTCGGGTCCAAGCCCTTGATCCCACCCGGGTCGACGGAGCCGCCGCCGACGTCACCGGGCGGGGCCGACCAGGAGGCCGACTCCAGCGCGGGGGTCTCGCCGAACGAACTCGGGTCGCCCAGACCATCCGGCAACGCCGAATCCCACGGCGCGTCCACCCCGCCGAGGAGCCCCGCCGAATCCGGACGCTCCGCGCTGGTGGGGTTCATCCCACCGCCCATGCCACCCGGCGGCATCATCGGCATCCCCGCACCCGGGGTTGCCTGCTGGCCACCGTTCGAGGACGACGACAGGTCACCCGGCCCCTGCAGCTGACTCGGGTCCAGGCCCTTGATCCCACCCGGATCGACCGAGCCCGCGCCGCCAACATCGCCGACGCCACCCGCGCCGCCGACGTCACCCGGGGGCGCCGACCACGAGGCCGACTTCAACGCCGGGGCGTCGGTCAGGGCGCTGGGGTCGCCGAGGCCGTCCGGGAGGCTGCTGGTCCACGGCTTGTCGACGCCGCCGAGCAGGCCGGCCGAGTCCGGGCGCTCCGAGCCGGCGGGGTTCATCCCGCCGCCCATGCCACCCGGCGGCATCATCGGCATGCCGCCCATCGGCGAGGTGAAACCACCACCCGCCTTCGGGTCCTGCAGCGACGACGGCACGTCGGCCGGGTTGAGGGCGTTCGCGCCCAGCCCGTTGAGGCCACCGGCACCAGGCGGGTTGCCCAGCGCGGGCGACTTGATATCGCCGAGGCCGTTGACGCCACCGGCGCCACCACCCGCGCCGACGTCACCCGGCGCCGAGTCGAACGACGGCGACTTGATGCTGCCCAGGCCGCCGGCGCCGGTGTCCCCGGGCGGGCCGTCCAGCGCGGGCGGCTTGATGTCCCCGAGGCCACCGGCCTTCGGGTCGTCCTTGCCCCCGGCACCCGACGGCGGCGGGGTCAGGCTCGGCGAGGTCAGCGGCGGCAGGGCGCCCCCGCCCGCGCCGACGTCCCCGGGCGGGCCGTCGAGCGAAGGCGGGGTGACGTCCCCGAGGCCACCCGGGCCGCCGGGGCCGTCCGCACCACCGGGAGGCGGCGGCACGGCGGCGAGGCTCTGGAACGGCGGGGGTGTGCCCCCGCCGCCCCCGCCCAGGCCGGAGTCCCCACCGGGTGGCGGCGGGATTTCGGCGCTGGACAACGGCGGAGGCGTGCCTCCGCCACCGGCCCCACCCGTGTCGCCGGGCGGGGGCGGGAGTTCGGGAGGCGGCACGTCGCCACCACCGCCGCCGCCACCGGAACCGCCGGGCGGCGGCGGGATGGCGGGCGGGGGCGGCGCGTCCGCGGGCGGCGGGATGTCCGGGGGCGGCGGGGCCTCGGGCGGCGGCGGGGGCGGCGGCACGTCCGCGCCGGGCGGCGGGGCCGCCGGCGGCGGCGCGGTGTAGCTGGCGACGGAGAACGAGTGGTACTTGCCGGACAGCTGGTTGCCGACCTGGCGCATGTCGTTCGTCATCATCTCGACGGCGTCGGGAAACTGCGAGATGTACGCGCGCCCGTCGTTGAGCACCTTGCCGCGCGCGATGACCTGCTGGGCGTAGTAGGAATCGATGTAGCGCAACGTGTTCTGCGCCCACTGCAGGTACGCGGCCGAGTTCGCCAGCTGGTTCGGGATGTTGCGCCCGCCGCTGCTGCCGTCGGTGATCTGGTGCACCAGGCCGCTGAACTTCGCGGCCATGTCGTTCATCATGCCCTTGAAGTTCGTCGCCGCGGTGCCCTTCCACGGGCCGTCGTCCCCGGCGAGGGCCTGGACCTGTTTCTGGATCGCTTCGGCGACGACCGACAGGCTCATCTGCGTCGTCTGGAACACGCCGGCGGCGGCTTGCAGGGACTGCCAGTTCACGTTGGAGTAGGCCTGGTCGGCCTGGTCCTGGCCCGGCGCCATCGACCCGCCACCGAGGATCGCGGCCTCGATCTGCTTCCAGGTCAGGCCGTCGAAGTCCTTGCCGGGGTCACCGGTGGAGTTCGTCGGCGTGTTGCCGGAATCCGGCCAGACGCCGTTGTCGTCCTGGGTGAACCCGTGGGTGTTGTTGTCGTCGCCCATCGTCCCTCGCTCGCGTCAGCCCGCCGAAAACCCGTCCGCGATCAGTGCTGTTTGGACCCCGCGCCGGTGATCTCCGAGCTCAGCTGCCCGAAGTACTGGTTGTAGGCGTCGGTGGTCATCTTGTTGGCCTCGTCGGCGGAGTCGTAGGCGTTGGCCGCCTTGTCGACCGCGTCGGCGGCGTCGTGCATCGCCGTGATGAGGTCCTGCACGGTGGTGCGGGTCGAGTCGCGCAGCCCGCCCTCGCCGACGATCGGCTGGAGCAGCTTGTCGTGCGCCGTGGCGAACACGCCCGGCTTGATGTTGACGGTGTCGAGCTGGCCGGGCAGCTTCGCCAGCGGGCCGTCGGCCAGCGTGCGCAGGTTCTGCGCGAACGTGTGCATCGCCTGGGTGTTCACCGCGGTGACGCCCTTGCCGGGGTGGTCCGCGCCGCCCGGGACCGGCGGCGCGGTGGAGACGTCACCGACCGGGATGTAGACGTTGCCCTGGTCACCCGGGTCCTGGTGGCCGGGGCTGTTGAAGGCGCCTTCGGTCGACGGCGGGGTGTCGCTGTGCTGGTTGTTCGGGTTCGCGATCGAGGCGGTTTCGAAGACCACGGGGTCGAAAGCCATGGCGGGAGGAGTCCTTTCCGGTCTGTCGCGTTCGGACGAACCGGCCGGGGCTCGGCGGCTGACTGCCGGGCCCCGGCCGGAGCGCGGGGTTCCTCAGCGCTGCGCGAACCGCGTCGCGTTGGCGCTCTCGGTGCTGGACGTGCCCTCGTTGACGGTCGCCAGCGTGCGGCCGGCGGCGTCGAGCGACTGCGGCAGCGTCTGCGCCTGCTGGCGGCACCACTCGTAGGTCGACTGGAACTCGTCGGCCGCGGAGCCGAGCCAGTGCTCGCGCTGCGCGGTGATGGTGCGGTTCATCTGGTCGAGCAGCTCGGTGATCTGCTGCGACTGCTGCTGCGCGCGCCCGACCGTGGCTTCCATCTGCGCGAAGCTGATGGTGAACTGGCCCAGAGCCATGGGGTTTTCCTTTCCTGAGTGGGAGTCCGGTCAGAAGCCGGGGAGGCCGCCGATGGTCGCGGCCTGCTGGCGCACGTTCGAGGTGTTGTCCTCGTCCTGGCGGTCGTAGTCGTTCGCGCCGGTCGTGACGTGCTGGGAAAGCGTGTTCAGCCGCTCGACGATCGTCTGCACGGTGCGGTCGAACGTGCCCATCGCCTCCTGGAACACCACGGCCGCGTCCGAGCGCCAGGTGCCCAGCAGCTCCTGCATCGTGGAGTCCACCTGGCGGTTCACGCCCGTGATGCCCTGGCCGGTGTCGGTGATGGTGCTCGCGCCTTGGCGCATGATCCCGGTGTCTACCTTGGCGCCGTTCTGAGCCGCCATTTCGCCTCCTCGAATCCGTGTGTTCTGCCCTGCCGGAACGGGGTGGGGCCCCGTCCGTCCACAAAGGATTTCCGAGAGCCCCGGCATCGCCCCGCCCGGCACTCTCGACGCCGGAAGACGTGAAAGCCTGACGGAGACAGCACGGTCATCGTATGGAGGGATTCGCGGGTTCGCGCGCCTCGGTTCCCTTATGGACACAGCGGTGCGAACGCTCGGGCAGAACCGGACATTGCCGGTCATCACCCGCCGCGAGCGCCCCGGGGGATACGGGTCGCGCACGCCCGCTGCCCCTCCAGCCACGAAGGTCTGCCCCGGAACGCCCGGCGCCGCGGGCGGGCAACCCTACGAAAGTCGCGGATTTCGGCTGGGGCCCGGGAAAGTCGACACGGGCGTCCCGCTCAGATGAGCAGCTTTCCGGAGTTGTCCGATATGGACATCCTTATTTCTTCGGTACCGCACCGGATTCGGTGCGGTACCGCATCACTCATCCGGGGGATGCCGCACGCACGAAACCGCCCCGGTCTCCGAGGGAGACCGGGGCGGCTGCACGAGGTCAGCGGCGGCCGAACCGCTTCCGGCGGCGCGCGGGCAGGCGTCCGGCGACGGCGTCCTCGATCAGGGCGCCGACCGTCTCGCGGGCGCACGTCCGGTTCGCCCCGATCCCGCCGGACGGGCCGCGCTTGATCCAGCCCGTGACGTACGTGCCCGGGAGGCCGTCGACGCGGCCCGCGGTGTTCGGAACGCGCCCGGTCCGCTCGTCGAAGGGCAGGCCTGGCACCGGGGCACCGCGGAACCCGGCGGCCCGCACGACCCGGCCCGCGAGGATCTCGACGTCGCCGCCGGGGCCGGTGACGCGCACGCCCCGGACCTCGGTGTCGCCGGTGAACGCGACCGGCGCCGAGTGGAACCGCAGCACGATCCGGCGGTGGTCGTCCGGCGGGGGCGCGGACCAGTCCACGGCCTCCCGCGGCAGCCCGCGCAGCCACGCCGCCTGGCCCTCCCCCTGGTCGACGGCCGCCGCGACCCGCGGGTCGTGCGTGTCCACCACGAGGTCGGCGCCGGCGCGTCCGGCGAGGGCCAGCAGCTCCGAGCGGGTGTACGCGGCGGTCTCCGGGCCCCGGCGGGCCAGCAGCACGACCTCGCGCACCTTGCTCGACCGCAGCCGGGCCAGCGCGGCCGGCGCGATCTCGGTGCCGGCCAGGGTCTCGGGGTCGGCGGTGAGGATGCGGGCGACGTCGAGGGCGACGTTGCCGGTGCCGACGACGGCCACCCGCTCCGCCGAGAGGTCGACTGCGCCGGGCTTGATGTCCGGGTGGCCGTTGTACCAGCCCACGACGGTCGTCGCGGCGAGGCTGCCGGGCAGGTCCTCCCCCGGGACGCCGAGGGGGCGGGCCGCCGTGGCGCCGACCGCGTAGACCACCGCGTCGTGGCGCCGGGCCAGCTCGGCCGCGGTGACGTCGCGGCCGACCTCGGTCCCGAGCCGCAGCCGCAGCCGCGGGTGGTCGTGGAAGCGCGCGAACGTCTCGCCGATCTTCTTGGTCGACGGGTGGTCGGGCGCGACGCCGTAGCGGATCAGGCCGCCGGCCACCGGCAGGCGGTCGACCAGGGTGACCCGGGCGTTGGTGTGCAGCAGCAGGTCCTCGACGGCGTACATGCCCGCCGGGCCGGTGCCGACGACGGCGACGTCCAGCGGCGCGAAGTCGCTCGGGAGCACCCGGGTGAACGCCGGGGGCGCCCACCGGTGGAAGTTCGGCGCCGTGGTCGCCTCGGCCAGCACGTCGCGCCCGGCGTAGTACTCGGCGTTGATCTCCTCGTAAACCCGCAGCGACCCGGTCAGGTCGCCGGCCGGGAAGATCGCGTCGACCGGGCACGCGTCGGCGCAGGCCCCGCAGTCGATGCAGGTGCCCGGGTCGACGTAGAGCATCTCGGTGCGGCCGAAGTCCGGCTCGTCCGGTGTCGGGTGGATGCAGTTGACCGGGCAGACCGACACGCAGGAGGCGTCGGCGCAGCAGGTCTGCGTGATCGCGAAGGCCATGACTCAGATCAGGTTCGCGCGCTTGTAGAACCACAGCGCCGGCTTGGTCAGCAGCCCGGCGGAGTGCAGGAACTCCATCAGCCCGGAGCAGCTCGAGCGCAGCATCGACTTGTGGTGCTGATTGGCCTTGGCCTCGCGCCGCGCGCGCTTGCCGTCGAGCCCGGCGTTCTCGTAGACCTTGGCGTTCACCATGCTCGTGACGATGAAGAAGGACGCGATCGAGACGACCAGGGCGTTGATCTGCCGCCGCACCCAGCCGGCGCCCTCGAGCCGCTCGCGGGTCTCCTCGCGGGCGAACTTCATGTGGCGCGACTCCTCGACCACGTGGATGTTGTTGATGGTCCGGACGAACGGGACGACCCGCTCGTCGCGCATCCAGTCGCGCTGCATGACGTCGAGGACCTCTTCGGCGACGAGGATCGCCGCGTAGGCGGCCTCACCGGTCGCGGTCGCCTTGAAGACGCGGCCCATCTCGACGACGAACCGGGTCGGCCGGTAGGCGGGCGCGCCCAGCTTGGCCGCGCCGCGGGCGAACATGATCGAGTGACGGCACTCGTCGGCGATCTCGGTCAGCGCCCACTGGAACGCCGGGTCGGTCGGGTCCTTGGCGTAGAAGTCCCGCAGGATCATCTGCTGCAGGATCATCTCGAACCAGATCCCGGTGCTGGCCACCGACGCCGCCTCGTGACGGGTCAGCTCGCGCTGCTGCTCGGGGGTCATCTCGTCCCAGTAGGACGTCCCGTAGAGCGTGCTCCACTCGGGGCTGGCGCCGTGGAAGCCCTTGTCGAGCGGCGTCTCCCAGTCGACCTCCGTGACGGGGTCGTACGAGAGCTGCTCCGACGAGTCCAGCAGCCGCCGCGCGATGGTCTCGCGGTCCGTCACTTCCGGTTCGCGCTCGCCGATGCTCGTCATGGCCGACCTCCTCGTCAGGTGTTACCACGGTTTACTGTTACCAACCGTAACACATACCGGTTCCAGTGCACACCCGTCCTCGGAGTCAGCGGTACTCGCTCGGCGGCGCGCCGAGCAGGCGGCAGAACATCGTGGTGAACGCGCCCGGCCCGGAGTAGCCGAGGCCGGCGGCCACTTCGGCCACCGGCGCGCCCGCTGCCAGCAGCGGCAGCGCGTGCAGTACGCAGGCCCGGCGCCGCCACGGGGCGAGGCCGAGCCCGGTCTCGGCGCGGAACCGGCGGTGCAGCGTCCGCTCCGCGACGTGCAGCCGCGCCGCCCAGGCCGCCGGGCGGACGTCGATGCGGGGCGCCACCAGGAAGTCCTGGCACAGCCGGCGCAACTCCGGGTCGGCGGGCAGCGGCAGGTCGAGCGGCAGCGGAGCGGCCCGGCGCAGCTCGTGCAGCGCGAGGTGCAGCAGCGCCGCGTCGCGCCCGCGCAGGGTGTACCGCGGCTCGACGTCGACGGCTTCTCGCAGCAGTTCCCGCAGCAGCGGCGTCACCTCGACGACCCGGCAGCGGCCCGGAAACCACGGCACCGCACGGGGTTCCACGTAGAGGCTGCGGGTGCTGACCCCGTCCATCCGCACCGCGTGCGGGGTGCCGGCGGGGATCAGCACGGCCCGGTGCGGCGGCACGATCCACGCCCCGTCGGCCGTCTCGACCCGCATCGAGCCGGTGACGCCGTAGAGCACCTGGGCCCGCCGGTGCCGGTGTTCGGCGAGCACGTGGCCGGGCGGGTAGTCGGTGCCGATGGCGACGACGTCCCGCTCGAGGCCGTCGACGGTGTCGATGTGGATGTTGCGCACGAGCCCGAGCCTAGGTGGCCGGAACTCGGAAGAAGGTGGCCGATCATCGAATGCCCGCCAGGCTCGTCCGCCGTAGCGTTCCGGGACGTGCTCCTTTTCGGACTGGGCGTCCTCAGCGGCGTCACCACGGCGCTCTTCGGTTTCGGCGGCGGCTTCGTGACGGTCCCGGTGGTCTACGCCGTGGCCGCGGCGGGCCCGGGCGCGATGCACGTCGCGGTCGGGACGTCCGCCGCGGTGATGCTCGTCAACTCGCTCGGCGCGACGGTCACCGTGGCGCGGGCGGGCCGGCTGCACCGGGAGTACGTGTGGCCGCTGGCCGCGTTCGTCGCCGCCGGCGCGAGCCTGGGCGCGCTGGCCGCGACGAGCGTCCCGGACGGCGTGCTGCACGCGCTGTTCGCGGCGTACCTGGCAGCGACGATCCTCGACAGCCTCCTGCGACGCGGCTTCGTCCACGGCAGCGAGCGGCGGCCGCTGAGCCGGGCCACGGTCACCGCCGGCGGCCTCGGAATCGGTGCGGTGGCGGCGTTCCTGGGGGTCGGCGGCAGCGTCCTGACCGTCCCGCTGCTCCGGCGGCGAGGCCTGCCGATGAGCGACGCGACGGCGCTGGCCAACCCGCTGAGCCTCCCGGTGGCCGCAGTGGCGACGGCCGTCTACCTGACCGCGCCCGGGCCCGCAGCGATCGACCCGGCCGCGGCAGGCCTGCTGCTCGCGGGCTCGCTGCCGACGATCGCCCTGCTGCGGCGGTGGTCACCGGCCATCCCGGACCGCGCACACGCGGTCGCGTACCTGGGTTTGCTGGGCGCGGCACTGGTCACCGTTCTGGCGTGAGCCCGGCGCTCCGGACCGCGCGCACGCCGCCGCCTATCTCGGGTTGCTGGGCGCGGCACCGACCACCATCCTGACGTGAACCCGCGCACGCCGCACCCGGTCCCGGCGGCCCTCCGGACCGCGCGCACACCGCCGCCTACCTCGGGTTGCTGGGCGCAGCACTGGCCACCATCCTGACGTGAACCACCCGTCGGCGTGAACCCCGGCGCGCCGCACCCCGGCTCATCGGCGCTTCGGTGTACAGTCGTTCACTCAATCGTGTGTCGATCGGCGGGAACCGGTGCACTCATCCACTGAATCACCAGCCGGGCCCTTCGGCTCCGGGTTGCTCGGGCCGCTCGACCAGGACGTCTCCGTGCTGCGGCGGCGCGTTCAGCGGCTGCTCACCCTCACCCTGGTCGCCACCAACGTCATCGGGGCGCTGGTCGTCGTCGGGCTCGCGGCTCTGCTCATGCCGGCGCCGGGCCTGTCCGGCGACCTCGTGCACGCCACGGCGGTCGCGGTCCCGGCCTACGTCGTGTCCGCGGTGGTCATCGGCGCTCTCTGGGGAACCCGGGGCGCCCTGCGGACCCTCCGCTGGGCGGCCGAGGGACGCCGTCCCAGCGACGCCGAGCGCGCCGCCAGCCTGCGTGTCCCGCTGCGCCTGACGCTCATGCAGGCGGTGCTGTGGGGCGTGGCGACCGTGGTGTTCGCCGGGCTGGCCGTGCTCCTGCAGCCCGGTGTCGCGCTGACCGTGTTCCTCGTCGTCGCGTTCGCGAGCGTCGTCGTCTGCGCGATCGCCTACCTCTTCGGCGAGTTCGCCCTGCGGCCGTACGCCGCGCGGGCGCTGGCGGGCACCACCCCGGCGCGGCCGCTCAGCGGCGGCGTCAACCTGCGGATGCTGCTGTTCTGGTGCCTGGGCACCGGCGTCCCGGTCGCCGGCCTGGTCGTCACCGCGGTGCTGGCCTGGGTGCGCGGTGACGTGTCGACGACGAAGCTCGCCGTGTCGGTGATCGCCCTCGGGCTGGTGGTGCTGTGCTTCGGCCTCCTGGTCACGGTGTTCACCGCCCGCGCCGTCGTGAACCCGATCCGGTCGGTCCAGGACGCGCTGGCCCGGGTGCGGGCCGGCGACTTCGGCGGCGAGATCCCGGTCTACGACGGCACCGAGCTCGGCCTGCTGCAGGCCGGGTTCAACGGGATGGCCGCCGGGCTGCGGGAGCGCGAGCGAATGCGGGACCTGTTCGGCAGGCACGTCGGCCGGGAGGTCGCGGTCGAGGCGATGCGGACGTCCGCCGAGCTGGGCGGCACCGTCCGCACGGTCTCGGTGCTGTTCGTCGACGTCGTCGGCTCGACGGCGCTGGCCGCGAGCCGCCCGCCGGAGGAGGTGGTCGGGCTGCTCAACCGGTTCTTCGCGGTGGTCGTCGACGAGGTCGACCGCCACCACGGGCTGGTGAACAAGTTCGTCGGCGACGCCGTCCTGGCGATCTTCGGCGCGCCGACACCCCTGGACGACCACGCGACGTGCGCGCTGGCCGCCGGCCGCGCGATCGCCGCCCGGCTGGCCGCCGAGGTCCCGGACTGCCCGGCGGGCATCGGCGTCGCGACGGGCGACGCGGTGGCGGGCAACGTCGGCGACCCGCGCCGCTTCGAGTACACGGTGATCGGCGACCCGGTCAACGAGGCGGCCCGCCTGACGGAGCTGGCGAAGAACGCCGACGGCCACCTGCTGGCGTCGTGGACGGCGGTCGAGTCGGCGACGGCCGACGAAGCCGCGTGCTGGCAGGCCACCGAGGAAGTCACCCTGCGCGGCCGCACCCGCCCCACGACCCTGGCCACCCTGCGCACGGCCGATGTCCGTGAAGGCCACCTTGAGGGACTCTGAGTCCCTCAAGGTGGCCTTCACGGATTTCCTTGCACCGGCGGGAAACCCGGGTCAGGCGGGCGGGCCTAGCCAGGTGGTCAGGGCCTCGTGGAGGCCGGGGACCTCGCCGCCGACGGCGGCCCAGGCCATGTGGCCGTCCGGGCGGACCAGCGCCGCCAGTTTTTGGTCCGGGAAGGCCAGCGGGCTCGCCGTCACCAGCTCGATCCGGTCGCCCCACGCCGCCGCCACCTCGGCGGCGCCCGTGCCCGTGTCGAGCAGGACCGCGCGGCCGGCGCGGAAGCGGGGTGCCAGCGTCGTCCCGTCGTCCAGCGGCAGGTCCGGCACGCGGTGGCCGATCAGCGGGAAGTCGCCCGGCAGGTCGTAGTGCTGCCACGCGCCGCCGACCTTCGACACGACGTACGTGGCGCCGTCGGGGGTGTCGAGCAGGTCGGCCATGACTTCGCGCAGCGCGTCGGCGCGCGGACCCCGCCCCGCGCTCAGCGCCGTCTGCGCCAGGCTCCAGCGCTGCACCCACGCGCCGATCGGGTGCCGCTCGGCGGTGTAGGTGTCCAGCAGCGCGTCCGGCGCGGCGCCCCGCGTGACGAGCGCGAGCTTCCACCCCAGGTTGACCGCGTCGCCGAGCCCCAGGTTGAGTCCCTGCCCGCCGGCCGGCGAGTGCACGTGGGCCGTGTCCCCACACAGCAGCACCCGGCCCCGCCGGTACGTCGTGGCCTGCCGGGTCGTGTCGGCGTAGCGGGTGGCGACGTGCACCCGCGTGACGCTCACGTCGGTGCCGCTGACCCGCCGCAGGCTGTCCTGGATCTCCTCCGCCGTCACCGGCGCGTCCCGGTCGGGCGGCGGGGTGTACTCGACGGTGTGCACCCGGGGCGGTCCGTCGCCGTCGGCCCAGCCACCGACCACGTAGGCCCCGTTTTCGCTGCCCTGCCAGCCGTCCGCGACGAGCTTGCCCGGGTCGTCGAGGTCGACGACCGCCTGGCGGCCGGTGAAGACCGGGTCCACGCCGGGAAAGTCGAACCCGGCCAGCCGCCGTACGGTGCTGCGCCCGCCGTCGGCGCCCACCAGCCACCCGGTACGGACCGTTTCCTGTCCGATGTGGACGTTCACACCGTCCTCATCGGACTCGAACGCGGTCACGGCAACCCCGCGCCGCACCTCGACGTCCAGTTCGGCCGCCCGGCGCGCGAAGATCGCCTCCAGATCGGCCTGGGCGATCACGCCGGCCCCGAGGAACTCCTCCCCCGGGCCGGGCGGGCGCAGCCGGTCGGCGCGGATGCCGATCCCGGCGAAGTGCCCGACGAAGACGTCCGGCCGCTCCCCCGTTTCCCCCGGTTCGAACTCGGGCAGCCCAGCACCGGCGCCCAGCCACATCGCCGCCGCGCGCTCGACGGCGGGCAGCAGGCCGCGCAGGTGCAGCGCATGCACCGACGGCGAGTTGAGCGCGCGGGCCCCCATCGACCCGAACCGCGAGCGCGGCGTCCCGGCCTCGCGCTCGACGACCAGCACCCGCGCCCCGCCCAGCCTGAGTTCGCAGGCCAGCATCAGGCCGACCGGGCCCGCACCCGCGATCACCACGTCGTAGTCCATGACTCCCCCAGAAACCCGGCAACACTGTTCTCGGTATCGCCACCGTAGCGAACTGGGTACAGTGTTCGCAATATCCGAGGAGGTCCTGTGCCGGCGAACGACCGCCCGCCGCTCTGGCTGCGTCCCGAACACGGGACACGCGGGCCGAAACCGGCCCACACCCGCCACGCCGTCGCGGTGGCCGGCATCAAGATCGCCGACACCGAGGGGCTCGACGCCGTCTCGATGCGGCGGATCGCCGCCGAGCTGGGCACCGGCACGACGTCGCTCTACCGGTACGTGTCCAAGAAGGACGAGATCCTGCAGCTGATGGGCGACGAGGTCGTCGGCGAGCTGCGCGGCACCGTGCTGCCCGCGGACTGGCGGGACGCGCTGCGCACGATCGCCCGCCTGATGCGGGAGACCGCGCTGCGGCACCCGTGGTTCCCCGCGCTGGCCTCGGGCCGGCCGAACCACGGACCGAACAGCCTGTGGTGGACGGAACTGACGTTGTCCCCCTTCGACGGCCTCGACCTCGGCACCGACGAGCTGCTCGCCAACCTCGGCACGCTCTCGTCGTTCGTCCTCGGGCACGTGCAGAGCGAGATGGCCGACCAGGAAGCGGCGCGGCTCTCGGGACTCAGCCACGAGCAGTGGATGGACCGCGAGGGCGAGTACGGGCCGATGATCATGGGCAGCGGCCGGTACCCGCGGCTGACCCGGGTGATGGTCGAAGCCGAGACGCCGCACGCGGCCGACCGGCGCGACCGGTGGTTCGAAGCCGGGCTGGAACGGGTGCTGGCGGGCATCGCCGCCCACCTGCCCTGACGCTCAGATCTTGACCACGCTCAGCGGTGCGGGCGGCGGCAGCGGCGTGCCGGCGTGCTCGGCCCGGAACGAGTTCAGCAGGTAGGCGACCAGCCGCCGCGACGCCACCCGGGACGCCTCCGTGGTGTCCTTCGCGACGCCGTCGTTGGCCATCAGCACCAGCTCCAGGTCGCTGAGCGCGAAGTCGGCCCGCAGCTTCCCCGCCGCCTTGGCGCGCTCGACCAGCTCGGCGAAGCGGCGCACCGCCCGGTCGCGTTCCGCGGAGACGTCCGTCGCGGCCGGGAACGCGGCGGCGACGGCGGCGCTGAAGCCGCGGTCGCACGCCTGCATCTCCCCCACCTTCTCCACGACCGTGACGAACCCGCGCCACGGGTCCGGATCGTCCAGCGCGTCGTCCACGACGGCGACGCAGGTGTCGAACTGGTGCGAGAAAACCTCGCCGACCAGCGCCTCCTTCGTCGGGAAACGGCGGTACAGCGTGGCCATCCCGACGCCGGCGTGCCGGGCGACGGCGGCCATCGGCACGTCGAGGCCCCGGCGGGCGAACAGGTCGTGGGCCACCTCGACGATGCGCTCGCGGTTGAGCCGGGCGTCCCGCCGCAGCGGCGCCGGGTGAGAAGGGTCCACGCTCATCCTTCTCACTTTACGTCAAGTGGACAGCCCTGTCCGATTGTCCGGCTACGTTGGGGGACAAGGAAAAGGAGGTCCGATGAGGACGAACGGCCAGCTGGTCGACCGCGCGGTCGAGGGGTTCAACCGCCGGGTGGTGGCCCTGCGCTCGTCACGCCGCTGGGGCGCGGCCGTGCGGCGGCACCTGACGATCGTGACCTACACCGGACGGCGCTCGGGCCGCACGTTCAGCATCCCGGTGGGCTACCGGCGCACGGGCGACACGGTCGTGATCGGCGTCCGCATCCCCGGCAAGAAGAACTGGTGGCGCAACTTCACCGGCGAAGGCGGCCCGATCACCGTCGAGCTGGACGGCGGCGACCGCACCGGGCACGCGATCGCCCGCGAGGACCCGAAGACGGGCGTGACGGTCACGGTGCAGCTGACTCCGTGAATTCGGTTGCCCGGCCGGTGACCATGGACTCATGAGAGGACGACCGGGTCCGCACGGCGCCGGCCGCCCGGAGCTGCTCACGACCTGGTCCGGCTCCCGCTGAGGCTCGAGTTGTGCGGCGACCGCGCGGTGTTCGGCGGCACCTCGGCGGACGGTGCCCGCCGCACACCCGCGACCGCTCGGCCGCCGCCATCCTTGCCCCGAAAGACCGACCGCTGCGGGCCGAGCTGCCGGCCGGTCTCACGGAGTTCCTGGCGGCGAGCGGGACCACCGATCAACGCCGGTTGACCCTGGCGGCTCGGCAGCACCTCAGCACACCCCGGACGCCACGGCCGTGCTCTCCGCGGCCCCGGAGTCACGGGCGCGTGGTCCCCGCCTCGCCCGGCGACAAGGTCGTCGTGCGCAGCCGAGGAAACTCGGCCTCCGGTGACCGGCGCCACTTCCGCGCCCTCGTGCAACCTTCCCGGCGCCACGCGGCATCAGAGGGGTGTCAGACCGCAGCGAGGCCGAGAAGAAGTGAGGTGGCGCCGATGGGCGCGGTGCCCGTGGACACGGGGTTCACCGACTACGTGACGGAACGGGCCCCCTGGCTGCGCAAGGTCGCCTTCCTGCTCTGCGGGGACTGGCACCGGGCCGACGACCTGGTCCAGACCGCCGCCACCTTGCTCTACACGAACTGGCACCGCGCCGCCCGGGCCGGCAACCTGGACGGCTACGCGCGCCGGACGCTGGTGAACACCTTCCTGGCCGAGCAGCGGACGTCGTGGTGGCGGCTGGTCGACCTGCGCCCGGCCGACCACGACCCGCCGCCCGCGTCGCGCTCCGACCTCGAGTCGGCGCTCGACCTGCGGGCCGCGATCGACCTGCTGCCGCCGCGGCAGCGGGCGACCGTCGTGCTCCGGTACTTCTGCGACCTGCCGGTCGAGGAGGTCGCGAAGACCCTCGGCTGTTCCGCGGGCACCGTCAAGAGCCAGACATCCCGGGCCGTGGAAACGCTGCGTGGCCTGCTGCCCACCGAGTCCCTCAGCACCCCGGAGGCATCCGCGTGACCGTCGACGACCTGGCCGTGCGCCTGAAGGAACTGACCGAAGAACCCGCTCCGCCGATGGCGCTCGACCTCGACCGGGCCCGCCGGGTCGGCGGCCGCCGCCGCCGGCTGCGCACGGCCGCGACGGTCGCGGGGTGCGCCGCGGTCGTGATCGCCGGCGGCCTGACCGCCGTGACGCTCACCCGCTCACCCGCCACCCCGGACGCGCCCGCCGCCCAGCCGCCGCAGCCGCCGGTGGTCTCGGTCGCGCCCGCGCCGGCCGACGACCCCCTGGTGGCGAAGGCGAGCTTCGGCTGGCTGCCCGCCGCGTTCACCGGCGTCGAGTACGGCGTCGGCGAGCACGGCGACTACTCGCTGGCCATCGGCCGGGGCGACCTGGCGCCGATGATCTGGCTGACCGTCTACGACAAGGAACCGCCGCTCGACCGCCTGAACCAGCTGGGCGGGCGCGCGGTGAGCGTCCCGGCGCGGATCGGCGACCGGACCGGCTACTGGGTCACGGCCAACGCCGAGGACCCGATCAACGGCGGTGACGCCTACCTGCGCTGGCTGACCGCGGACGGCCGCTGGGCCGAGCTGCACGGGTACTACCTCGACTTCCCGGACGTGCAGCAGGCGCTGCTGCGCGTCGCGGGCGAAGTCACCATCGGGACCAAGGCCGTGCCGCTGCCCCTGCACGTCAGCAGCCTGCCGCCGGGGTTCCGCCTCGCCGACGGGCAGCTGTGGCGGCGGCCCGACCAGGACCGCGTGCCGTGGAAGCTGCAGCTGTACTACTCGGTGAACGGCGCGAACGTGGTGATCGAGGTCGCGCCGCCCGGCGGTTACCCGCCGAAGATGGGCAACCCGAAGTGCACCACGAAGAACGGGCTGAAGGCGTGCGTCACCGTCGACCTCCCGGCGGCCGCGGGCCTGGACGCGATCGGCGGCCTCCAGGGCCTGCTCGACCGGATCACGCTGCTCGGGCCCGACGAGAAGAACTGGACCACGCACGTGATCGGCTGAGGATCAGGGCTCGGGATCCGAGCCCCGCAGGGATCCCGGGTGCGCCTTCGCATCCGGGTCCCGGCGGGTCTTGAGCAGGCTGGCCACCGTGACCACGGCGAGGATGCCGAGGATCACGCCGAGGCTGAGCGGGGTGGGGATCTCCGGGAAGCCGTCGTCGATGTCGACGTGGGCCCAGTGCAGGATCAGCTTCACGCCGATGAACGCGAGGATCACCGCGAGCCCGGTGGAGAGGTAGACGAGCCGGTCGAGCAGCCCCTTGACGAGGAAGTACAGCGCGCGCAGGCCCAGCAGCGCGAAGGCGTTGGCGGCGAACACGATGTACGGCTCGTCGGTGACGCCGAAGACGGCCGGGATCGAGTCCAGGGCGAACAGCAGGTCGACGCCGCCGATCGCGACGAGCACCACCACGAGCGGCGTCACCAGCCGCCGTCCCGCCACCTTCGTCGTCAGCCGGCCGCCGTCGTAGTCCTCCGACAGCGGCAGCACCCGGCGGGCCGTGCGGACCACGATGTTGTTCTCGACGTCGGGATCCTCGTCGCGGTGGCGGAACAGCTGGACGCCGGTGTAGATCAGCAGCAGGCCGAACAGCAGGAACATGAACGAGAACAGGGAAAGCAGCGTCGCGCCGACCGCGATGAAGATCCCGCGCATCACCAGGGCCAGCACGATCCCGAAGGTGAGCACCTTGTGCTGGTGCTCCTCCGGGACGGCGAACGTGGTCATGATGATGACGAACACGAACAGGTTGTCGACCGACAGGCTCTTCTCGACGATGTAGCCGGCGAAGTACTCGGTGCCGAACTCGCCGCCGTGCGCCAGCGTCAGCCACACCCCGAAGACCACCGCGACGAGGATGTAGCCCACCGACCACGCGACCGCCTCGCGGAAGCCGACCCTGTGCGGCCGGACCGCGGCGAGCACCAGGTCGAGGGCGAGCAGGCCGAGGATCACGGCCAGGGTGACCAGCCAGGTGCCGGCGCCGATGTCCATTCCGCTCCCCCGCTCGGGCGTCCTTTGCCGCGATCGTAGGGGGAAGCGCGCCACCGCGCACCCGGGCTCCACTGTGGACGGTGCCGGTCAGGCGCGCCGGGCGTCGTACTCCTCGTTCGCGGCGAGCACTTCCGGCATCTGGCCCTCGACGTCCTGGATCAGGGCGACGAGCAGCTCCGCGGTGCGGCGGCCGCGCGCGGTGAGGCTGTACTCGACCTTCGGCGGGATGGTCGGCTGCGCCTCGCGCAGCACGAAACCGTCGCGTTCCAGGGCCTGCAGGGTCTGCGCCAGCATCTTCTCGCTGACGCCCGAGACGCGGCGGCGCAGCGCGTTGAACCGGAACGTGCCGTCGTAGAGGGCGGCCATCGCGAGGATCCCCCACCGCCCGGTGATGTGCTCGAGCGTGGAGCGGGACGTGCACGCCTGCGCGAAGACGTCGAACAGCACCCGTCCGTGCTCGTCGACCCACTCCGGCGCTTCCGTCATGCCTCCCACGGTACCGGGCGCACCGCACAATCCCCAGTGACGGTACTCACCATCAGTTTGCACTTTCTCAAAGTTAGTACACTCTCAAGGTAAGCAACCGACTTGAGGAGCTACGCATGATCGTGGTCACCGGCGCCACCGGACACCTCGGCCGACTGGTCGTGGACGGCCTGCTCGCCCGCACCAGCCAGGTCGCCGCCGCCGTGCGCGACCCCCGCAGGGCCGACGACCTCGCGGCCCGGGGCGCGCAGGTCCGCGAGGCCGACTACGACCGGCCCGAAACCCTCGCGGCCGCCTTCGCGGGCGCGGAGAAGGTGCTGCTGATCTCCAGCAGCACCCCCGGCCAGCGGCTCGCCCAGCACGAAGCGGTCGTCAAGGCCGCCCAGGCGGCGGGCGTGCGCCACCTCGTCTACACCAGCGTCCTGGCCGCCGACACGACGAAGCTGTTCGTCGCGCCCGACCACAAGGCGACCGAGCAGCTGATCCGCGACGCCGGCATCCCGTTCACCTTCCTGCGCAACGGCTGGTACACCGAGAACTACGGCCAGACGGTGCAGCAGGCGCTGGCCACCGGATCGTTCGCCGGCAGCGCCGGCGACGCCCGCCTGGGCGCGGCCCCGCGAGCCGACTTCGCCGAAGCGGCCGTCGCCGTCCTGACCGGCGACGGGCACGCCGGGAAGACCTACGAGCTCGCCGGCGACACCGCCTTCAACTACGCCGAGTTCGCTTCGGCGATCGCCGAAGCCGCCGGGAAGCCGGTGACCTACCAGGACGTTTCCCCGGCGCGGCACCGGGAACTGTTCGTCGCGGCGGGCCTGCCCGAGCCGGTGGCCGACATGCTGGTCGACGCCGACCGCGGCATTCGCGACGGCGAACTGGCCACCACCAGCGGCGACCTGAGCACCCTGATCGGGCGTCCGACGACCCCGCTGGCCGACGCCGTCGCCGCGCTCGTCAAGAACTGAAGGCCCCTGACGGCGTGCCCCCTGGGTCACGCCGTCAGGGAACGCTTTCACTGCACCGAATACGCGCCCGCGTCGAGGTCCTCGATCAGGGTCGGGCCGGCCGGCGCCCAGCCGAGCAGCTCGCGCGTCTGAACGCTGGTCGCGGCGAGATCCATGGCGAAGAAGCCGCCGATCCAGCCGTAGTGGTCCTGGACGTCGTCGGGCGCGATGGAGGCGACGGGCAAGTCGAACGCGCGGCCGATGGCCTCCGCGATCTCGCGCGTCGGCACGCCTTCCTCAGTGACGGCGTGCAACCGGCTGCCCGCGGGCGCCTTCTCGAGGCCGAGGGTGACGAGGCGGGCGGCGTCGGCCACGTGCACGGCGGCCCAGCGGTTGGTCCCGTCGCCGGGGTACCCGGAAACGCCCTTCTCGCGGGCGATCGCCGAGAGGACCGCGATGAACCCGTGGTCGCGGGTGCCGTGGACGGTCGGCGAGAACCGCAGGCTCACCGGGTGCACGCCCTTTCCGGCGAACTCGAGCGCGAGGTTCTCGCTGCCGCCGCGCGGGGAATCCGGGCCGTGGAACGGGGACGCGTCGTCCTCGGTGGCCGGCCGGCCCTGGGTGAGCGCGGCGATCCCGGAGGCCAGCAGGAACGGGCGTCCGGTTCCTTCGAGGGTTTCGCCGATGGCCTGGACCGCGCCCCGTTCGGCCGCGTTCGACACGGCCTGGTTGGCGAAGTCGTGCTTGTTGGCGAGGTGGATGACGGCGTCGGCGTCCGCCGCGCCGGCGCGGATGCCGTCCAGGTCGTCGAGGTCGCCGCGGCGGACGCGGGCGCCCTTCGCCTCGACGGCCGCGGCCGACGCGTCGGACCTGGCCAGCCCGGTGACCTCGTGGCCGCCGGCGAGCAGGTCGTCGACGACGGCGGAGCCGATCCAGCCCGAGGCTCCGGTGACGAAAACGCGCATGAGGTGAGCTCCTTCGATGATGTCAGTGACTGATGTCGGTCACTGACATCGACCATACGCCATGAAGTCAGCCGCTGTCATCACTAGACTCGGCCTCATGGTGCGTTGGGAACCGGGAACCCCGGAACGGCTGCAGCGGGCCGCGCTCGAGCTGTACGCCGAGCGCGGCTTCGAAGAGACGACCGCCGCGGAGATCGCGCAGTCGGTCGGCCTGACCGAGCGCACCTTCTTCCGCCACTTCAGCGACAAGCGCGAGGTCCTCTTCCACGGGCAGGAGCTCTTCGCCCGGGCGTTCCTCGACGGCGTCGACGCCGTGCCGCCGGACGCGTCCCCGCTCGAGGTCGTCGCGGCCGCCCTGCGCGCCGCGACGGTGTTTTTCCCCGACGAGCGCCGCCCGTACTCCCGCACCCGCCAGTCCGTGATCGACCGGAACCCGGCGCTGCAGGAACGCGAACTGCACAAGCTGGCCAGCCTCGCCACGACGCTCGCCGAGGCGCTCCGAGCCCGCGGCGTCACCGAACCGGCGGCCACCCTCGCGGCCCAGTCGGCGGTGACGGTGTTCGGGATCGCCTTCGGGCAGTGGATCGCCGAGGGCGAGGAGCGCTCGCTGGCCGACATCGCGGACAGCGTGCTGGGCGAGCTGCGCACGGTGACGGCCGGTCCGCCGACGGCCTGACCGCGCGGAACCAGGCCGGCTCCGGGTCCACTTCGGACTCAGCGAGCCCCCACCACGACCGGCCGGGCGGGTCAGCTGCTTCGCGCGACAGCTCCCGCGATCAGCGTCGCGAGACCGTGCTCCAAAGCCGGCGCCAGCTCCACGCGGAACGCGGCCAATGCCGGGTCCTGCTCATAAGCGGCGAGCATGCTGGCCGACGGCCGGCACTGCGTCCAAAGCCCGCCCGTCAGGACCATCGCCAGGAAGCACACCGACTTGGCTTCGTCGCCCGTCTCGGGTACGTACCGGCGAATGAGGTCGGCCATCTCGTCGAGCCCCGCGAGCGCGGAGCGCTTGAAGCGCACCGCGACGTCGACGGACACGTTGCGCTCCAGGACGCCGGCCTGGGCGCCGATGAGGTCGCACAGCACCGCGTGCTTGGCCAGCGACTGCGCCACGACCGCCGAGAACCGGTCGCCCCGGTCCCGCACGGGCAGGCTCGGGTCGACGCCGCCGGCCAGCTCCACGGCCACCTCGGCGAGCCAGCTGCCGAGGGCGCGGTCCAGCAGTTCGAGCAGCACGGCCTCGCGGGATTCGAAGTAGCGCAGCACGTTCGACTTGGCCAGCCCGACCCGGCGGCTGAGCTCGTTGAGGGTCACCTCGGCCACCGGCATCTCGTCGAGCATCCCGAGCGCCGTGTCGAGGATCGTGCGGCGCCGCTCCTCCCGCTGCTCCGCGCTGCGCGCCCGCTGGAACGTCATGCCACACAGGGTAACCGCCGGACGCCCAAAGTTAAAGACTGGCGGTCTCTTGACAACAGACCGACGGTTCCTTAACGTCGGTGACATAACAGACCGCCGGTCCGCAAGGGCCGAACCCGACCAAGGGGAACGACATGGGCAAGAACTGGACCGACCGCGACGTCCCGGACCAGACGGGCCGGGTGGCCGTCGTCACCGGCGCGAACACCGGCCTGGGGTTCGAGACCGCCCGGGTGCTCGCCGAGCACGGGGCGTCGGTAGTACTGGCCGTGCGTGACGTCGAGAAGGGCAAGCAGGCCGCGAGCCGCTTCGGCTCGGGCGCCGACGTCACCGTGCAGGAGCTGGACCTGTCGTCGCTCGACTCGGTCCGTGCCGCCGCGGCCGACCTGCACGCCACGCTGCCGAAGATCGACCTGCTGGTCAACAACGCCGGCGTGATGTACCCGCCGCGCCAGACCACCCGCGAGGGCTTCGAGCTGCAGTTCGGCACCAACCACCTCGGGCACTTCGCGCTCACCGGCCTGCTGCTGGACCTGCTGCTGCCGGTCCCCGGCTCGCGGGTGGTGGCGGTCGCCAGCCAGGGCCACCGCATCCGCGCCTCGATCCACTTCGACGACCTGCAGTGGGAGAACTCCTACGACCGGGTCGCGGCCTACGGGCAGTCGAAGCTGGCCAACCTGATGTTCGGCTACGAGCTGCAGCGCCGGCTCGCGCCGCACGGCACCACCGTCGCCCTCGCCGCCCACCCCGGCGTGGCCCGCACCGAGCTGATGCGCCACACCCCCGGCGTCCTGCGCGGGCTCTTCTCCGTGGCCGCTCCCCTGTTCACCCACGACTCGGCGCACGGCGCGCTGCCGCTCCTGCGCGCCGCCACCGACCCCGGCGCCCTCGGCGGCCAGTACTACGGCCCGGACGGACTCGGCGAGTCCCGCGGGTACCCGGAGGTGGTCGCCTCCAGCCGGCAGTCCTACGACGTCGCGATCCAGCGGCGGCTGTGGACCGTCTCGGAGGAGCTGACCGGGGTGAAGTTCCCCGTCGGCTGATACACCACGAACCCGATCCGGGTGAGGGCATTTCGACCGTCATCGGTGTAACGGCACCCGGCCTTCCCGCGACTTTCCAGTATCGCGCGGAGAAGGCTGGGGTGCCGATGACCGAACGTCGAGCTCGGCGGGTCGAAGTGGCCGCCCAGCCCCGTCACGTCAGCCTAGGGGACGCCCCGGGCGACGACACCGCCGAACAGGCCCCCGCTGAGAAAGCGGAGGAATTCGAATACCTCGGGATCCTCGTCGAGCGCAAGCACGACGGGGCGCCGGCCGGCGAGACCTGGCTGCCGATGGGCGACGACCCCTCCGAGGAGGACGACGAGCGGCTCATCGCGGCCCTGCACGAGGCCTGGCTGTGGACGACCGAAGCGGACCGCGTGAGCGGTACCTCCTGGTGAGCGACGCCGGAACCCGGGCCCGGATCGCGGAGCACTGGACGGCGTCCGAGCGCGGGGACATCGACACCGAGCACGCGATCTACGCCGAGGACGCGATCCTCGACTACCCCCAGTCCGGGGAGCGCTTCCGGGGCCGGGCAAAGATCCGGGCGCAACGCGGCGGGCACCCGGCCGAGCGGCACTTCGCGATCTCCCGCATCTCGGGCAGCGGTGACTTCTGGGTCAGCGAGTGCGTCATCACCTACGACGGCGCGGCCACGCACTCGGTGAGCGTCATGGAGTTCACCGGCGGGTTCGTGACGCACGAGACGCAGTACTTCGCCGACCCCTTCCCGGCTTCGCCCGACCGCGCCGCGCTGGCCGAGCCGATCCCGCCCGCTTAGCCGGGCTTGCGCGCGACCAGCCGCTCCACCAGGCCCAGCTTGAACCGCTCGCGCCGCTCGACCGGCAGCCCGCGGGCCTCGACCTCCTTCGACGGCCGGCGCCGGAAGTGCTCGCCGGCCAGCGGCACGCTGGCCAGCTCCACCAGCCACTGCATCACCCGCACCACCCACGGCGAAGCCGCGACGTGGTCCACCAGGATCAGCCGCCCGCCGGGCCGCAGGACCCGGACCATCTCCCCCACCGCCGTCACGTGGTCCGGGATCGCGCAGAGCCCGAACGTGCACACCACCGTGTCGAAGGACGCGTCGGCGAACGGCATCCCGTCCGCGCTGCCCTGGCGCAGCGTCACCTCACGGCCGAGCCCGCGCGCCCGTTCCCGGGCGATGTCGAGCATCCCGGCGCTCAGGTCGAGGCCGGTCAGCACGACGTCCGCGGGATAGCAGGGCAGGTTCAGCCCGGTCCCGACGGCGACCTCGAGCACCTCGCCCGCCGCCTGCCCGCAGGCCCACTCCCGCGAGTCGCCGAAGAGGCGGCGGTCCCAGATCCCCATTTCCGCGTCGTACGTCGCGGACTTGCGGTCCCAGTACCGAGTCCACCGCTCCGCCTTCGTCATGCCCTCAGGGAACCACGAAACGTCAGCCTTCGGTGTCCGTGTCCAGCTGCCAGCCCGCTAGGGCCGGGGTCCGGCGGGCGCGTTCGAGGCACGCCAGGTGCGTGTCGTCGGCGGGTTCGGGACCGCGCTCGCCGTCCACGGCCTGGTGGACCTCCTGCATGGTGTCCGGCATCCGGCACCCCCGTTCTCCTTGTGCGGCAAGGCTTCCCCGGCTCCTGTGAGCACAGCACACGCCGGCGCGGTGCCGGGGTCTCAATCTGAGACAAGACCCCCTAGCCCGGCAGGGCTCTGTTTAGCTATAGTACTAGTCACCTAGTTAAATGGAGTTGCCGATGATCGAATTCCACCTGGACGCCCGGTCGGGCCTGTCGCCGTACCAGCAGCTCGTCCAGCAGGTGCGGCACGCGCTGCGGCTGGGCCTGCTGGACGAGGGGGACCAGCTCCCGAAGGTCAAGGACGTGGTCGCGAACCTCGCGATCAACCCGAACACCGTGCTCAAGGCCTACCGCGAGCTGGAGCACGACGGCCTCGTCTCGGCCCGGCCCGGCGTCGGCACGTTCGTGACCGCGACGCTCGGGAACGTGTCGTTCGCGGCGCTCGGGCCGCTGCGCCGCGACCTGAACCGCTGGCTTTCCCAGGCTCGCAAGGCCGGTCTCGACGAAGAGAGCATCGAGGCCCTGCTGATGTCCACGTTTCGCGACTCCGCAAGATCCGCAAGAGAGGACATAGCGTGACCGTCCTGCGCGCCCAGGGACTGGGCAAGAAGTACAAGCGCGACTGGGCGTTGACCGGCTGCACCCTCGAGATCGAAGCCGGTCACGTCACCGGGCTCGTCGGCCCCAACGGCGCCGGCAAGTCGACCCTGCTGAACATCGCGTCCGGCATGCTCGAGCCGACCACCGGCACGATCGAGGTGTGCGGCGGGGTGCCCGGCTCGGGGCCGGATCAGCTGGCCAAGGTCGGGTACGTCGCCCAGAACACGCCGGTCTACCCGGGCCTGACGATCGACGAGCACCTGCGGTTCGGCGCCCACCTCAACCCGCGCTGGGACGCCGCGCTCGCCAAGAAGCGGATCGAACGCCTCGGCCTGGACCCGAAACAGCCCGCCGGCAAGCTGTCCGGCGGGCAGCGCGCCCAGCTGGCGCTGACCCTCGGCATCGCGAAGCGGCCCGAACTGCTGCTGCTCGACGAACCGGTCGCGGCGCTCGATCCGCTGGCACGCCGGGAGTTCCTGCAGGACCTCATGGAGGCCGTCGCAGAGGACGGGCTGTCCGTCGTGATGTCCTCGCACCTGGTCAACGACCTCGAGCGGGTCTGCGACCACCTCGTCGTGCTGGTGGACTCCCAGGTCCGGGTGATGGGCGAGGTCGACGAGCTGCTCGCCACGCACCACCGCCTGTCCGGGCCGCTGCGCGACGTCGAAACCCTGCCGTCGGACCAGCACGTCGTCTCCGCGAAGCACACCGACCGCCAGACCACGGTGCTCGTCCGCACCGAGGCACCGATCCTCGATCCCGTGTGGACGGTCGGCCAGATCGGCCTGGAGGACCTCGTTCTCGAGTACATGAGCAACCCGTCCGCCGCCCGCCCCGCCCTGGAGGTGCTCCGATGACCTGGTTGGCCTGGCGCCAGCTCCGCGTCCCCGCCCTGGCGGTGTACGCCGCGCTGGCCGTGATCGGCGTGATCCTCGCGATCACCGGCCCGGAGCTGGTGGGCCGCACGAACTTCTCCGACCAGGACGTGCTCTACGGCGGCACGATCCTCGTGCTCTACCTGCTGCCCGCGGCCATCGGCCTCTTCTGGGGCGCGCCGATGATCACCCGCGAGCTGGAGCACGGCACGCACAGCCTGGTCTGGAACCAGACCGTCACCCGCCGGCGGTGGCTCACGACCAAGCTCGCGGTCGGCGTGCCGGCCGCGGCGCTGGCGGCCGGCCTGCTGAGCCTGGCGGTCACGTGGTGGGCGTCCCCGATCGACACGCTCTCGGCCACGGCGACCGACGGCGAAACGCTGTCCCGCATTTCGCCGGTGGTGTTCGCCGCGCGCGGCATCGTCCCGATCGGCTACGCGGTCTTCGCGTTCGTGCTCGGGGTCGCCGTCGGGATGGTGCTGCGGCGAACCGTGGCCGCCATGGCCGTCACCCTCGTCGCGCTCGCCGCCGTGCTGATCGCGATCCCGTTGTTCGTGCGCCCGTACCTGCTGCCCGCGGTGCAGGAGGACGTCACGATCGCGAACTCGTCGATCACGAACATCACCGGGAACGGCTCCGGGGTCGAGACGATCGGCGTGGCGAGCCCGCCCGGGGTGTGGTTGCTGGCGAACGAAACCGTGGACCCGGCGGGCAACGCGGTCTCGCCGCTGCCCGACTTCGTGCAGAGCTGCATGCCGCGCCCGGGCCGGGATGCGGGACCGCCGGACCCGCGGGGGGTCAACGCCTGCATGGCGCAGCTGGACACACACGGCTACCACCAGCGCCTGACCTACCAGCCGGGCTCCCGGTTCTGGCCGCTGCAGTGGCTCGAACTCGCGCTGCTGCTCGCCGTGTCCGCGCTGCTCACCTGGTTCGCCTACCGCCGCATCCGCCACCTGTCCTGATCCCGTCACACTGGGGGAAACCATGCGCACTCTCGCCGTCGCCACCGCACTGGCCGTCTCGGCCCTGACCGTGACACCCGCGGTGGCGGACACGACGCCCTACCTGCCCAGACCGACCGGCTCGCACCCGGTCGGTGTCACCTCACTGTCTCTTAAGGACACTTCACGCCCGGACCCGTGGGTGCCTTCGGTGCCCTACCGGGAGCTGATGGTCTCCGTCTTCTACCCGGCAACCTCGGCGCACGGGCCGGCCAAGCCGTACATGACGCCGCTGGAGTCCGAGCGCAACCTCGAGCGGGAGGGCATTCCCGGCCTGTCGCTGGACGTCCTGAGCACCGTGCGGACCAACGCCGTCGTCGACGCGCCGGCGGCCGGACGGCGCCACAGCCTGCCGATGGTCGTGCTGTCACCGGGCTGGACGCAGCCCCGGGCCGTGCTCAGCGGCCTGGCCGAAGACCTGGCGAGCCACGGCTACGTCGTGACCGTCGTCGACCACACCTACGAGAACCGGGCCACCACCTTCCCCGACGGCCACGTCACCGGCTGCGCCGCCTGCGAGGTCGACGACCAGCCGGGGTTCTGGGAAAAGCTGGCGGGGACCCGGGCGGCCGACACGTCGTTCGTGCTCGACGAGCTGACCGGGCCGCACGCGAAGTGGCGCGGCAGCACGCTGATCGACCCCGCGCGCGTCGGCATGGCCGGGCACAGCGCGGGCGGCGCGAACACCCTGCAGGCGATGCTCGCCGACCCCCGGATCCGCGCCGGGATCGACATCGACGGCTCGACCCACGTGCCGCTGCCCGCGTCCGGGCTGTCGCGGCCCTTCCTGTTCCTGGGCAGCAAGGACTTCTACACCCCGGGCACGCCGAACCCGTACGACGACTGGGAAACGGACTGGACGCACCTGACCGGCTGGAAGCGCTGGCTCATGGTGTCCGGCACGGTGCACAGCTCGTTCACCGACCTCGGCCCGCTCGCCGGCCAGCTGGGGGTGGACGTCGGCGCGTCGCTCGGCGGTGACCGCGCGCTGGCCGTCACGCGGGCCTACGTCCGGGCGTTCTTCGACCAGCACCTGCGGTGCCGGCCGCAGCCGCTGCTGGCCGCGCCGTCGCCGGCCTATCCCGAAGTGAGCTTCATCCGGTAAGGGGGATCCGGCGGCGGGGGAAGCGGGCCGCTCCCCCGTCGCCGCCTCTTGTCCCACTTCCTGGACGTCCGGGGCGCGTGCTGTCCAAGAAGCGTTCCGGCGCCTACAGTCCTGCAGTCATGAGTCCCGATTCAGACCGTGAACCGGCGCCCCGGATCAGCGCCGACTGGGCCGCCGTGGCGGTCGCGGCCGTGCTGGTGCTGCTGGCCGCGCTCGGCCTGCTGCCGACGATCACCTTCCTCGTCAAATGACCACGCCAGCCGACACGACCACCACCGGCCGCGGTGGCCTGACGTCGATCCCGGTCCTGCGCTACCTGCCCGGTCTCCTGCTGCTCGTCGCCGTCGGCGTCGTCGGAACGCTGGCGCAGAACGGGATCCGCAGCATCGGCAAGGCGACCGGGACCGCGCTGCCCGACCTCGAGTACGTGCTGTGGGCGATCATCCTCGGGCTGCTCATCCGCAACACGATCGGCGTCCCGGCGCCGTTCCGGCCGGGTGTGGCCACCTACGAGTTCTGGTTGAAGACCGGCATCGTGCTGCTCGGCGCCCGGTTCGTGCTGGGTGACCTGGCCAAGCTCGGCGGCCTGAGCCTCGGCCTGATCCTCGTCGACATGGCCGTCGCCACCACCGTGATCCTGGTGGTGGGCAAGCTTTTCGGGCTCGGCGGGAAGCTGTCGTCCCTGCTGGCCATCGGGACGTCGATCTGCGGGGTCTCGGCGATCATCGCGGGCAAGGGCTCCATCGACGCCGACGACGAGGACTCCGGCTACGCCATCGCCGCGATCCTCGCGCTGGGTGCCCTGGCGCTGTTCACCTTCCCGCTGATCGGGCACGCGCTGAACCTGTCCGACACGCAGTTCGGCCTGTGGGCCGGGCTGGCCGTGGACAACACCGCGGAGACGACGGCGACCGGCGCGGCCTACTCCCCGCACGCCCAGGACGTCGCGGTCGCGGTGAAGAGCACCCGCAACGCGCTGATCGGCCTCGTCGTCCTGGGGTACGCGGCGTACTGGTCCACCCGCGGCGGCAAGGCTGTCGCAAGTGGACCGAAGGAGCGCGTCGCCTTCGTGTGGCGCACGTTCCCCAAGTTCGTGCTCGGCTTCATCGCCGTGTCCGCGCTGGCCACCGCGCACGTGTTCGGCAAGGCCGAGGTCACCAGCCTGGGCAACCTGTCGAAGTGGGCGTTCCTGCTGTGCTTCGCCGGTGTCGGGCTGAACTTCGACCTCCGGGAGATGGCCCGCAGCGGCTTCCGCCCGCTGGTCGTCGCGGCGCTGGGCCTGGTCGTCGTGGCGGCCTGCTCGCTCGGCCTGGTGCTGCTGACGTCCCAGTGGCTCACGTTCTGACCGCTACTCCGCGCCGGCGCCCGGCGGCAGGAAACCGTGCTCCGACAGGTCGAACCAGTTGCCCTCCGGGTCGATCGCGCGGTATTCGGCGAACGGGCGGTCGCCGCCGCGCAGGGCCGGGCGGGGCACGCCGGCCTCGGCGAGGCGGTCGGCGATCGGCGGGACGTCCGTGACCTGGAAGCCGAAGTGGTTGAAGCCGGTCGCGACGTCGCCGTCCAGCCGCTGCTGGATGAGGGCCAGGTTGAGGTACCCGTCGGTGACGAAGCGGCTGCCGTCGGGATCGGTGTGGAACAGCTCCATGCCGAACTGCGCGCAGTAGAACGCGGCCATCCGCTCGGCGTCCCGCACGACGAACGCGAGGTGCCGCAGCCGGGGACGGGTCATGGGGTGGGTCCTTTCGGGATCATGTTGTGGAACGCGGTGATCTCGGGCGGGCCGTCGTGGCGCACGAGCGCCTGGGCGTGCGTCACGACGCCGGCGGGCGCGATCTCCGACGTCGCGTGCACCAGCGAGAGGTCCGGGGCGAGCCGGCGGATCAGCACCACCGAGGCCGACAGGGTCGTGCCGCGGTAGGCCGTGGCGAACAGGCGCGCGTGGCCCGATTCGACGGCGGCCCGGCCGGACACGAACTCACCGCGGACGTTCACGAAGTCGACGTCGGCGGCGAAGACCGAGGCGAACCGCGCGGCGTCACCCTCGGCCCAGCCCGCCGCCATCGTGTCCCACAGGGCGCGGATCCGGTCGTCGGTCATGCGCTCACCGCCGCCGAGGCGTGCACGCGCAGCGAGAGCGGGGCGCAGTCGCCGTCCCACGCGGCCAGCGAGTAGTAGAACCCGCCGTGCTGCCGTTCGAGGTAGCAGACGACGTTGAGCGGCCAGCCCGCGCTGCGGAACACGTACTCGTCCATCGGGGTCGGGCGGTCGGTCAGGGGACGGTCGCGCTCGCACGCCGGCCCGAGCCGGTGCCAGTCCGGGTGCAGGTGGATGGACCCGAGGATGTCGAGGCCGCGTTCGTCGGCCGCCCGCGAGACGCGGAGCAGGTCCTCGGGCGCGAACCACCACGCGCGGACGGCGTTCTCGTAGGCGGAGCCGAACCGCGGGACGATCGTCGTCGCGAACTCCGCCCGGGCGCTGGGATCCGTCGTGCGGGCGTTGCGGCCGAAGGCGACGTCCGAGACCAGCAGCGCGTCGTCGGCGACCGTGCCGAGCAGCACGCCGAAGCAGGGTCTCGGCGCGTCGGGGGTGATGAAGACGTACTCCGCGGCGGCCGCGTCCAGGAACCGGCGCAGCACGTCGTCGGAGAACAGGGCCGGTAGAGCCCTCTTCCCGGTCATCGGAACACATCCCAGAGCTGTCACGCGGAGGAACGTAACCGGGCCGCGGCCGCCCGACCATGATCGTCACGGGAACGGCCCTATTGCATCGGGCGATAATGTTTCGGGATGCGACTGGAGATCCGGCACCTGGAGCTCGTCGTCGAGGTCGCGGCCGCCGGCAGCCTGCGACGCGCGGCGGCGCGGCTGCACCTGAGCCAGCCCGCCGTGACCACGCAGCTCAAGCGCATCGAGCAGTACGTCGGCGGCGCGCTGTTCGTCCGCTCGGCCGACGGCGTCGTGCCGACCCACACCGGCGCCGAGCTGATCCGGGACGCGCGCAACCTGCTGCGCCAGTTCGGTGCGCTGCAGCGCACCGCGCGGGTGAACGCCCAGGCCGAGGCGGGCGCGCCGGTGAAGGTGGGCGGGATCCCGGCGCAGCAGTTCAGCCTGCTGGTCAACGCGCTGACGGCGATGCTGCCCCGTCGCGAGGTGACCAGCCGCACGATCCGCGAGACGGGCACGCTCACCGCGCTGCTGCGCACCGGGGAACTGGACGTCGCGGTGATGCGCGAGTTCCCCGGATTCCCGTTGCGCCCGCCCGAAGGCGTGACGCACCGGCTGCTGCTGCGGGAGCCGTTCTTCATCGGCGTCTCGGAGCGGCACCGGCTGGCCGGCCGCGGGGAGATCGAGCTGGCCGACCTGGCCGAGGAGAAGTGGGTCATGCCGGACCCCGACGACAGCGGGATGAACGAGTACTTCGCCCGGGTCTGCGCGTCGGCGGGGTTCGACCAGCACATCGCGCACCTCACCACCGAGGCGCACGTCGCCTTCGCCCTCACCGCCGAGAACCGCGGCATCTGCCTGCTCTACCCCATCGGCACCGCGCGCGACGGCCTCGCGACGCTGTCCCTGAACGGCACCCCGCTGCACCGCAACGTGGTCCTCGCCTGGCGCACGGACTCACCGCTGGCCGCGCTCGCGGACGAGGTGTGTGCCAAGGTCGAGGAGGACTACCTGGCGCTGGTCGAGGGGTCGCCGTTCTACCGGAAGTGGTGGCACGGCGGCGGTTCCGCGTTCGCCCTCCCCTGACGCTCGGTCCACTTCGGACACCAGGGAAGCTTCAGCCCCGGGTCCGCTGTAGCTGACCAGGCGGCAGGCCGGTGGGGCGCCGGATCAGTCGCGGCCGGCCGCCGCGCGGGGCGTGACCGGCTCCAGCAGCCGCCGGGGGGTGTTGATCGCGAACGACACCCGGTCCGGCTCGGAGTCGGCCGCCACGAAGCCCGGGCCGGGCTCGATCCGGATGTCCGGGACCGGGACCAGCACTCCGCAGTCCTGGCAACGGCCGTCCGGGTCGAGCGGGCCGCCGTCCTGGTCGTGCCGGGTGGCGCGCTTCACCCCGGCCGGGGAGTAGTGCGCGTCACCCCAGCCCATCAGCGCGCGCACGACCGGCCACAGCTCGACGCCCTTGTCCGTGAGCCGGTACTCGACGTTCCCGGAGCCGTCGTCGTCGCGGACCAGCACGCCCTCCTGCACGAGGGCCTTCAGCCGGCTGGTCAGGACCGCGCGCGGGATCCCGAGCTGCGCGGCGAAGTCCCCGAACCGCCGCACCCCGAAGAACGCGTCGCGGACGATCATGAGCGTCCACCGCTCCCCGACGACCTCCAGCGCCCGCGCCAGCGAGCAGTTGCGGTCCGCGTAAGTGCTGGGAAGTGCCATATCCACAGCTTACACCAGCAGTTCGCTCAATGAACTGCCTCGTGCTACGGTGAGGTAGTTCAATGAACGAACTACCCGTCGGAGGCCGTCCCGTGTACCAGTTCGTCGTTTCCTTCACCGTCCCGCCGTCCCACCACGAGGACTTCGTCCGGCTGGCCGCGAAGACCGGGCAGAACTCCCTCGCGCACGAGCCAGGCTCGCACCGGTTCGAGGTGGTCGCGGACGAGGAGAACCCGGATCTCTTCTACCTCAACGAGGTCTACGCGGACGTCGACGCGTTCAACGCCCACGCGGGCGGCCCCTACTTCACCGCGTTCTTCGCCGAGGCGAGCCAGTACGCCGAAGGCCCGACCTGGCTCATGCGGGGCACGCTCGTCGGCGCGCCGGCGTGAGCACCGGGTTGCTGAGCCAGGTGCTCGAAGCCCACGGCGGCCTCGAACGCTGGCGCGCGGTGCAGACGATCCGCGCCCGGGTCGCCATGGGCGGCCCGAGCTGGGCGGCCCGCGGGGTGGAGGGCCTTCTCGCCGACCTCGACGTCACCGTCGACCTGCGCGAGCAGCGCACGGTGTTCACCGGGTTCACCGGTCCCGGCCGGCGCGGGGTCTACACCCCGGACCGGGTCGCGATCGAGGACGCCGACGACGTCGTGCTGCAAGAACGTCATGCGCCGCGGGCGTCCTTCGGCGGCGAGCAGTGGGATCCATTGCACGCCTTGTACTTCGCCGGGTACGGGCTGTGGAACTACCTCACCACGCCGTACCTGCTGACGCTGCCCGGCGTCCGCACCGAGGAACTGCCGGACGACGGCCCGTGGCGGCGGCTGCGGGTGACCTTCCCGCCGCGGATCACCACCCACTGCGCCGAGCAGACCTTCCACTTCGACGAGTCCGGACTGCAGCGCCGGGTCGACTACGCGCCCCACGTGATGGGGAACCGCCCTGTGGCGCATATGACCGAAGTGCACAAGGCGGTGTCCGGGCTCGTGTTCCCCACGCACCGCTTCGTGCTCCCTCTTCGTGACGGCCGCCCGGCGGTCACGCCGATCATCACCGTCGACCTCGCGGACCTCTCCGTCGAAGGAGGCCCGGCGTGAATTCCCTTCCCTACGGCGAAAAGAAGTTCGCCGACGTCGGCGGGGTCCGCATGGCCTACCTCGACGAGGGCGAGGGTGCGCCGATCGTGTTCCAGCACGGCAACCCGACGTCGGCCTACCTGTGGCGCAACGTCATGCCGCACCTGGCGGGCCTCGGCCGGCTGATCGCCTGCGACCTCGCCGGCATGGGCGACTCCGGGAAGCTGCCGGGCTCCGGCCCGGAGCAGCTCGATCTCGGTGACGACGTCGTGTTCGTCCTGCACGACTGGGGTTCCGCGCTCGGCTTCGACTGGGCGTCGCACCACCCGGACCGGGTCGCCGGGATCGCCTACATGGAAGCGATCGTGGCCCCGATGACCTGGGACGACTGGCGGGGACGACCCCGGCGGACGTTCCAGGGCTTCCGCTCCCCCAACGGCGAATCCCTGGTACTGCAGGACAACCAGTTCGTCGAAGGGGTGCTGCCGAACGCGATCCTGCGTGAGCTGAGCGCCGAGGAGATGGCCGTCTACCGGGCGCCCTACCTCGACCCGGGCGAGAGCCGCCGTCCCACGCTCAGCTGGCCGCGGCAGCTCCCGATCGAGGGCGAACCCGCGGACGTCGTGCGGATCGTCGAGGACTACGGCCGGTGGCTGGCCGGGTCGCCGGTGCCGAAGCTGTTCGTCAACGCCGAACCCGGCGCGATCCTGCGCGATCGCCTGCGCGAGCTCTGCCGGACCTGGCCGAACCAGGCCGAAGTGACCGTGCCGGGCGCGCACTTCGTGCAGGAGGACAGCCCGGATCTCATCGGCACGGCCGTGGCGGACTTCGTCCGCGGCCTTCGTTCCCGTTAGAAAGGTGTCCGGATGTCCCACGACGACCGGCTGTTCCTCGTCACCGCCGCGGCGGGCAAGACCGGGGGCGCCACGATCGATCTGCTGCTGGAGCGCGGTCACCGCGTCCGGGCCATGGTGCACCGCGACGACGACCGGTCGCGCGTGCTCGCCGCGGCCGGCGCCGAGGTGGTCCGGGCGGACCTGCTCGACCTCGACGGCGTGACCGCGGCCCTGCAGGGCGTCAGCGGCGCCTACTTCTGCTACCCGATCCGCGAGGGCCTGCTCGAAGCGAGCGTCAACTTCGCCCAGGCGGCCACGGAAACGGGGGTGCGCTCGGTGGTCTCGATGTCGCAGATCTCGGCCCGCCGGGAGGCGCGCAGCAACGCCGCGCGGCAGCACTGGCTCGCCGAGCGCCTGCTGGACCGGACCGGCCTGCTCACCACCCACCTGCGCCCGACGTTCTTCGCCGAGTGGCTCACCGGGTGGTGGGAGCTGCGCGGCGGCGAGGGCCACCTCCGGCTCCCGTTCGGGCAGGGACGGCACGCGCCGATCGCGTCCGCCGACCAGGCCCGCGTGATCGCCGCCGTGCTGGCCGACCCCGAGCCGCACGACGGCGCCGCCTACACGTTGCACGGCCCGGTGGAGCTGGACCACCACGAGATCGCCGCGGTCATGGCCACGACGCTCGGTTTTCCCGTGCACTACGAGCCGATCAGCGTCGAGGAGTTCACCACGGCGATGACCGATCGCGGGCTGCCCGCGCACCTGGTCCAGCACCTGGGCAACGTCGCCGTCGACTACCAAGACGGCGTGTTCTCGGGCACCAACGACAACGTCGAGAGAATCGGCGGCCGCGCCCCGATGTCCGTCGAGCAGTTCGTCCTCGCGAACAAGCCGGCCTTCGACACCAACGGCCCTCGTTTCGTCCCAGCCCCCTGAGGAGATCCACCATGTCGTCCGTACTCGTCACCGGTGCGTCGAAGGGCATCGGCCGGGCCATCACCCTCGAACTGGCCCGCCGGGGCCACCGGGTGATCGCCACCGCCCGCCGCCCGGAGGCCCTGGCCGACCTGCCCGTCGCCGAGCGGCTGCGCCTCGACGTCACCGACCAGGACAGCGTCGACCAGGCCATCCAAGCCGCCGGCGAGATCGACGTGCTGGTCAGCAACGCCGGCGAAACCGTCCGCTCGCCGCTGGAGACCGTCCCGCTCGACGAGGTCGAGCGGCTCTTCCGGCTCAACACGATCGGCGCGCTGCGGGTGGCGCAGGGGGTGCTGCCCGCGATGCGCGAACGCGGGTCGGGGCACCTCGTGTTCGTCTCGAGCATCCAGGGACGGCTGGTCCTGCCGCTGATCGGCCCGTACGCGGCCAGCAAGTGGGCGCTGGAGGCACTGGCCGAGACGCTCGCCATCGAGGCCGGTCACTTCGGCGTCGGCGTCAGCATCGTGCAGCCGGGCGCGGTGTCCTCGGGCGGCGCGGCACGCGCGGGCGTCTTCGGGGCGGACGACGGCCCGTACGCCGAGCTGTACCGGCAGATCCCGGCCCTGCGCGGCGAAACCGTCACGCCCGAGACCGTCGCGGCCACGGTGGCCGACACGATCGAGCGGCCGGAACCGCCGTTGCGCGTGCCCGCCGGCGCACCCGCCGAGCGCGTGCTGCGGGCCCGCAAGGCGGCGCCGGAGACCGAGCCGTTCCGGGCCGCGGAGATCGACTGGTAGCCGGTGGTGTAACCGACCGCTTGCCTCGAGCGACTCAGTACGCACCCCGGCTTGAGGAGGCTCCTGGTGCACCATCAGGCCACACGGCGAGCCCTCGCCGCCACGTACGCGATCGTCGCGGCCATCCAGCTGTACCTCGCCGTCACGACGGGAGCCGGCTGGGCGTGGACGCTCACGGCGCTCTGCGCGACCGTGGCGGCGGGCTTCGGCGCCGCATTCCTGCACGGCAGGCGGGCGGCACGAGCCGCGGCAGCCGACCCGGACCTCGTCCGCGAATTCGACCATGCGTAACGGATCGGGCGGCCGCGCGACCCAGTCGGTGTGCCTGTGACCGAGCTCAGCGAGCTTTCCCCGCCGGAGTGGGCGGTGCCGTCCCTGCCCCGCCGGACGGCCGTGGAAGAACACCGCATCGCCGTCCCGTGGCAGTGGTGGCGGGAGGCGATCACCCGGCGGGCGCTGCCCGGCACCCCGCCGTCGACGCCGTCGCTGACCCGCGCCGACGTGTGGGCCCCGGCCGAAGACGTGTTCACGCTGCTGTGGCGCACGCTGGCGTGGGGTTCCGGCTATTCCCTGCGCCTGAACCACAAGCGGCTCGACAGCGTCGCAGCCGACGTGGCGAGCGCGGAGGCCCTGCTCACCGAAGCCGCCGCCGAGTCCCGGCGGGATCCGGAGCGGGCCTACGCCCTGTTCCGGCCGGACGGCCGCACCCGGATCCGGGACCTCGGGCCGTCGTTCTTCACGAAGTTCCTGTACTTCGCGGGCGGTGGCGCTCCCGGGCACCCGTGCCTGATCCTGGACCGCGTGGTCGCCACCGCCCTGCGTGAGCACTGCAACTGGGAGTCGTTGCACCGTAAGGGTTACTGGCCGCCGGAAACCTACCAGCGCTACTGCGACCTGCTCGCCCGCTGGGCCGAGGAGCACGGCTGCGCGGCCGACGAGCTGGAGCGCACCCTTTTCGCCGGCGAACCGAAGGCGTCCTCGTGATCCTCACCTGTCCCAAGTGCTTCAGCGCCGACGACGTCCGGCCGCCGCGGCGGCTGCCCGATCAGGTGCTGCATCACCGCTGTACCAACGAAAAGCACGGCGACCACGAGTGGTTCACCACCGCCGGCCCGGCGGCACCACCGCCGGCGCACCACCTCGTGACCGACGACCTGCTCGAGCCGCTCAAGAAGTGCGTGCGCGACGGTGAGCCGTTCGTCGAGTTCGGGATCGTCGAGCACCGGCTGCGCGGGATGTTCCCCGACCTGTTCGCCGCGCACGTCGCCGCGCAGGGGCACTCCATGTTCGGCTCCCGGCCCTACACCGCTTCCAGCGTCCGCTTCGGCGTCGCTCTCGGGCGGCTCGAGCAGGCCGGCGAGCTCGTCAGCGAATACGGGCCCGCGACCGGCGCCTGGCACTACAACGGGCAGGTCACCTACTGGGCGAAGACCGCCGCACCGGGCCGCCGGTCGTGGGCCGAGTACTGCGCGGAAAACGGGCGTTCCCCGGAGTGGACCGACCAGGACCGGCTCGGCCTGGCGCACCCCTGACGTCAGTCCGGGCGGCAGTGGTCCGAGCACGACGAGCCGGCGTTCGCGATGACCGTGTCGAGCCGGTCCCGGGCCGCCGACAGCTCGGACATCTGGCGGTCGATGCGCTCCCGTTCGGCGACGAGCAGGTCGAGCACCTCCGGGGTCGCCTCGCCCGTCTCGACGCACGGCAGGATCTCGAGGATCGACCGGCTGGACAGCCCCGCCGCGTAGAACTGCTGGATCAGCCACACCAGGTCCACGCTGCGGTCGCCGTAGTGCCGGTGCCCGCCGGTGCTGCGTTCGGGCACCAGCATGCCCTTCTCCTCGTAGTACCGCAGCGCCCGCACGCTGACGCCCGCCTTCAGGGCCAGTTCCCCGATCCGCATCGCCGCTCCCGACGTGATCTGCCGCACTCCGAGTGGAATCTGACGTCCACGTGAGGTTTTAGCGTAGCAGGGAATCCCACGAAGGAGAGCGATTCCCGTGACCACCCGCGAAGACCACGTCCTGTCCCGCCCCCTCACGCTCGGCGGCCTCACCGTCCCGAACCGGATCGCCATGGCGCCGATGACCCGCGGGCAGTCGCCCGGCGGCGTACCCGGCGAGCCGGTCGCCGCCTACTACGCCCGGCGCGCGGCCGGCGGCACCGGGCTGATCATCACCGAAGGCACCTACGTCGGGCACCCGTCCTCCGGCGAGCACGACCAGGTGTCACGCCTGTACGGCGACGCCGCCCTGGCCGGCTGGTCCCGGGTCGTCGAGGCCGTCCACGAGGCCGACGGCGTGATCTTCCCCCAGCTCCAGCACGTCGGCATGACCCGCAAGGGCGACGTGGTGCCGCACCCCGGCGCCCCCGCCATCGGCCCCTCCGGCGTCCCCGTGTCCGCGGACGGCAGCCCCGGCGAGCCGGGCCGGACGATGACGCGGCAGGACATCGACGACGTCGTCCGGGCCTTCGCCGACGCCGCCACCACCGCCGAACGGCTCGGCTTCGACGGCGTCGAGCTGCACGGCGCCCACGGCTACCTCATCGACCAGTTCCTCTGGGCGGGCACCAACCACCGCACCGACGCCTACGGCGGCGACCTCCGCTCCCGGACCCGGTTCGCCGCCGAGGTCGTCGCCGGGATCCGCCGCGTCGTCGCCCCCGGCTTCCCGATCGTCGTGCGGCTGTCCCAGTGGAAGATGAACGACTACACCGCGCGGATCGCGGACACCCCGGAGGAGTTCGGCGTCATCCTCGGTGAGCTGGCCGACGCGGGCGCCGACGCCTTCCACATCTCCACCCGCCGCTACTGGCAGCCCGCGTTCGACGGCTCCGACCTCACCCTCGCGGGCTGGGCCAAGAAGCTGTCCGGCAAGCCGGTCATCGCCGTCGGGTCGATCGGCCTCGACACCGAGTTCACGTCCAGCATGACCGGCGCGACGGCGGCCACGACCGGCATCGGCGACGTCCTGGACCGCCTGGAGTCCGACGAGTTCGACATGATCGCGCTCGGACGTCCCCTGCTGGCCGACCCCGCCTGGGCCGCGAAGATCCGTAGCGGCCGCGAGGTCACGCCCTTCACGCCGGCGGCGCTGGGCGTCCTGCACTAGCGGTGAAACGCGGGTCGGCGCGCCGAGGGGGAGGGAGCGCGCCGACCCGCGGGGCTGACGGTACCGAGTGCGGCGGCGGTTCGCGCGCTGTTCGCGCGCATCCGCCGGACGCGGCCGTCAGCGCAACGGCTCGAGGGCCTTCGCCAGCGGCTCCAGCACGGCCGGGGTGTGCGGCGGCGGCAGGTACACGATCGCCAGGTCGAGGCCCACTTCGCCGAGTGCCTCGGCCTCCGCGGCGACCTTGGCGTAGTCGGCGTCCGGGCCGAGGCGGACGTGCGAGGAGAGGGTGATCTCACCCGGGTCGCGGCCGATGTCCGCGCAGTGGCGGTGCAGCACGTCACGCTTGTGGGCGAACTCCTCGGGCGTGCCGCCGACGAAGTTCCAGTGCTGGGCGTACTTCGCGGCGGTGCGCAGGGTGCGCTTCTCGCCGCTGCCGCCGATGCAGATGGGCGGGTGCGGCTTCTGCACGCCCTTCGGCTCGTTGTGCGCGTCGGTCAGCTGGTAGTACTTGCCCTGGAAGTTCGTGGTCTCCTGGGTCAGCAGCCCGACGAGCGCTTCACAGCCTTCCTCGAACCGGTCGCTGCGCTCCTTGACCGTGCCGAGCTCCATGCCGTACGCGCCGGACTCCTCTTCGTTCCAGCCGGCGCCGATGCCGATCTCCAGCCGTCCGCCCGAGACGATGTCGAGCGTCGCGGCCATGTTCGCGAGCAGCGCCGGGTGGCGGTAGTGGATCCCGCTGACCAGCGTGCCCAGCCGGAGCCGTTTCGTGGCCTGCGCGAGGGCGGTGAGCGTGACCCACCCTTCCAGGCACGGACCGGTCGAATCGGAGAAGATCGGGTAGAAGTGGTCGAAGGTCCAGCCGGACTCGAACAGCTCGATCTCGTCGGCGGCCTGCCACGCGGCGAGCATGTCCGCCCACTCGGTGTTCTGGGGCGAGGTCTTGATGGCGAATCGCATGATCACGAGCGTAACCCTGGAGTTCCTCCAGCGCGGCCGGCCGGTTTCCGTCGGACCCCGTCGCTAGGCTCGCCCGCGTGAACACGGGGGACGCCGGATACGGCGACATCGCCAGGGCCATGGCCGAAGCGCTGCGCGCGGGCGCGGGCGAGTGGTGGACGTCCGCCACCCTGCAGCTGCGCCACACCGGGGGTTCCGTTTCGTGCACCGCCTGGAGTGACGTGCGGGAGAACCTGCGCGTCGACTACGGGGGAATCGCCCGGACTCTGTTCGAACGGCCACCGGTGGCGCTCGAAGTCCGGCTCCGCGCCGGAGGCGAATACACGTTCACCGCCCGGGAGGACGTCGCGGCCGTGTCACCCGGGCGGCTGGTGTTCGACGAGGAGTTCCGCTATCCCGGGCACCCGCGGCCCGGCCTGCCCCGGCCCGCGGCCGCCGAGCCGACGGCGGCGCCCACCGACCCGGCCGTGCTCGCCGAGGTCACCCGGCTCACCGCGGAGTTCGCCGCGCTCTACGCCGGGATCAAGGGCGGTCCCCCGCCGTTGCCGCCCGGCCGCACCGAGGCCGACCTGGCCGCCGCCGAGGCCCGGATCGGCGTACGGCTGCCCGAAGACCTGCGCGCGCTGTACCTGCTGGCGGACGGCGACCCGGACGACGCCGGCCTGCTCGGCCCCTACTCCCCCGAGCCCCTTGGCCGGCTGGTCGCCAACTACACGGAGGGCGAACCCGGTTCGTACGGCTGGGAAGACGCGCCGGACGACGACGGCGTCGTGTTCGAGCCCGTGCCGTTCGGGCACGTGAAACGCCTGTCCCGCAACGACTGGTGGGTCACCTTCGGCAGCGACCGCGGCGGCAACTACCTCGCGGTGGACCTCGACCCGGCGGCGCGGGGCCGGGCCGGCCAGGTCTTCGAGTACGGCCGGGACGTCTACGGCCCGCTGCGGTACGTCGCGGGCTCGGTCACCGCCATGCTCACCGAGGTCGTCGAGGCCCTGCGGGCCGGGAAGTACGAAGACCCCGGCGAGCAGTACCTGTTCGCCGAGACCGGCTTGCGCGACGCCGAAGAACGTTCGTACAGCGAGGTGATCTCGCACGCGGCCGATCTCGACCTGCCTGCCGTGGTGGCCGGGCTGCCCGGGCGGGAGCTGGTCCAGGAGGTCTACCTCAACGACCCCGCCGACGTCGACCTGGCGCTGTTCGAGCCGCTGACCGCGTTGCGGCTGCTCAAGGTCAACCGCGCGGCGGTGGTGACCCCGTCGGTCGGCGGGCTCGAGGTGCTGGAGTCGCTGCAGATCAGCGCCCGGCGCGTCGAGCTCGGCGCGCTCGCCGGGCACCCCGCGCTGTGGGACCTGCAGCTCGAGGACGTCGGCGAGCCGCTCGACCTCGCCGTGCTGGGCACCCTGCCCCGCCTGACCCGGCTGAACCTCGCCGGCTCGGCGGTCCCGGACCTGGGCCGGGTCTGCGACCTGCCCGGCCTGCGCGTGCTCGAGCTGGACGGCGACCAGGTGCGCCGCCTGCTCGGCACCGGCCGCCTGCTGCCGCCGCTCGCCGCGCTCTTCGTCACCGGGCGGACGACCCTGCGGGAGATGGCCGGCCTGCGGGACGCCTTCACCGGCGGCGCCCCGCAGGACACGGTCGTCGAGTTCTCCGCTGTCCTGCAATGAAAAACAGGCTCAGCTGTGCGACACGGTCAGGCCGTAGAACGCGACGCGCGCACCCTTCGTCGTGCTGTCCGAAGAGGACTGGTTGTACGAGCCGGCCTTGAAGTACTGCTTGTACTGGTTGAACGACGAAGGAATGCCGTAGTGCGTGGTGGTGCCGTTCACCGTGAGGTTGATGGTGTTGCCGCCGGAGATCCCGATCGTGTAGGTCCAGGTCTTCCCGATCGCGACGTGGCCGACCGTGTGCGGGGTCTGGCCGCCGTCGGGCGAGTTTTCGGTGCCCAGCACGATGTCGCCGTTGCTGTGGTAGTACAGCTCCAGCAGCGGCTTCGTCGACGAGCCGCCGGTGCCGAGGTGGACCTGGCCGACGCAGACGTTGGACGTCACCGACACCACGCGCAGGGTCGCGCTCAGCTTGTGCGTCCCGCTCAACGACCAATTCGCCGCGGAGCCGCTCTTGTTCATCTCGCGCAGTTCGGAGCGCGCGTAATTGGAGTTGGGCGTGGTGACGCCTTTCTCCGGCGCCCAGAATGTCATCGCGCCGTCACGCGTGTCGGTGTAGAAGTACGAGTCCTGGAATCCGTTGGCGCCCTGCAGCCGCGACGACGAGATCGTCGTCGGCGAGCCCGGTGATCCCACCGGTTCCTGCAGCTGCCAGACCGAGAGGTCGAAGTTGCCACCGGGAGCGACTCCCGGATCGGCCAGGGGGGCCATGGCGATTCCGCCGACTTCGGCACTGGGGAATGCCTCGGCGGAAATCGCGGTCCCGGTCAGCAATGCCGGGATCGCGAGAAAGGTGAGCAGTGCGCGCACACGCATGGTGGCGTCCTTTCACGGCGAGAAGCGAAGCGGGGAGAGGACTTCGCTCACTCATCGGTTTCACACAGGTGTTTGTTCACGTATGTGAATAAATGAGTTTCCGAAAAGCGAGTAACGATGAAGGAGATTAAGTTCGGTGTTGCTCGCTGTCAAGGTGGGGTTCACATTGAGTGGGACACTCACTTCCCGCGGTGGACGCAGAGCGGGCCGGTGCGCGGCAGGGCGACGCGGGCGCGGAAGGCCCGCGCCACCGGGCCGTCCGGCGCCGGCGCGCTCCAGGCGTATCCCGGGGCGCGCACGAGGGTCGCGCTGACGAGAGTGCGGCCGTACCCGAGACGGCGGTACCCGGCGTCGACGTGGACGTAGTCCAGTGTGGCCGTCCGGCAGGCCGCGCAGGACGTGAGTGACGCGGTGCCGGTGGTCAGCCCGTCCAGCCGCAGCTCGATCTTCCCCGTCGCCGACCCCGCGGACGGCGGGACCGCGACGAGGACCAGGCCGTCCGGCGGCACCGCGCCCGGCGGGTGCTGGACCTGGACGTCGAGGTGCGCCCACTCGGCCAGCCGCCGCTCAGCCGCGTCGCCCGCCTCCTGCCTGCGGCAGGTCTCGCAGAGCGTGGTGTGCAGCCGGTAGCGGGGACTGTGGCTCTTGATCATCCCGAACAGCGCGAGGTAGTGGCCGCGCAGGCACACCACCGGAGGCGCCTCGGCCGCCGCGCGGACCGGGAGGAGGTCGCCGTACTCCCCGCGCGCTCCCGACGCCGGGCCGCCGACGGTCGCCCGGCTCACCGGAAGTCACGCGACGGCCCGGTCGCCATCGACAGGTCGAGCCGCTCCAGCCGGTCCGCGACGAGCGTGACGACCCCTTCGGCCGCCTGCACCTGGCCGCGCACCAGCAGCGCGGCGCTCGTGCGGGCGACGAAGCGCTGCCGGTTCCAGAGTCCGGGTGAGACGAGGACGTTGGCCATGCCGGTCTCGTCTTCGACGTTGAAGAACGTGATCCCGCCCGCCGTCGCCGGCCGCTGCCGGTGGGTCACCGCTCCCCCGATCCACACGCGCGTCCCGTCCGCCGCCCGCATCAGGTCGGCGACCGTCAGCGCACCCCGCTTTTCGAGGTATTCACGCAGGTACTGCACGGGATGGCTGTCCGGCGAGACGCCGGCGGCCCACAGGTCGGCCGCGGTCACCTCGAACCGGGTCATCCCGGGCAGGGCGGGCGCGTCCAGGCCGGGCGCGAGGCCGGGCAGGTGCCCGGGCCGGGTCGCGGCGGCGGCCCCGGCGGCCCACAGGGCCCGGCGCCGGTCGGGGCCGAACGCGCCGGCCGTGGCCAGGGCTTCGACGGCGACCTTCTTCAGCGGGACGCGGCGGGTGAGGTCACCGACGTCCGCGTACGGCCCGTGCGCGTCGCGCTCGGCGACGATCGCCGCGGCCGGGTCGTCGCCGAGGTGCCGGACCGCGGCGAGGCCGAGGCGCAGCGCGACCCCGCCGGGACTGGCGGGGGCGGGGGTGGGGGGGGGGGGCCTCTGGCTGATTGGGAGAGGGGGGGGGGGGGGAAGGGGGGTAAGATTA
>NZ_JAYFSI010000005.1:0-601142 GCF_034929455.1 Amycolatopsis heterodermiae | reverse complement strand
CGCGACCCGCAAGACGCTGTAGCGCGCGCACGACGGCACGCTGCTGGAGAGCGTCCTGATGCGCTACCCGGACCGCGCGACGCTGTGCATCTCGAGCCAGGCCGGCTGCGGCATGGCGTGCCCCTTCTGCGCGACCGGCCAGGGCGGCCTGGACCGGAACCTGTCGACGGCGGAGATCGTCGACCAGGTCCGCTCGGCGGCCGCGGTCATGCGCGACGGCAAGATGCCGGGCGGCCCCGGGCGGTTGTCCAACATCTTCTTCATGGGTATGGGTGAACCTTTAGCGAACTTTGTCCGAGTTGTGAAGGCTGTTCGCCGGATCACTGACCCCGCACCAGGGGGTCTGGGGATCGGTCAGCGTTCGGTGACGGTGTCGACGGTGGGGTTGGCGCCGGCGATCCGGAAGCTGGCGGGACGAGAAGATGCAGGTGCGGCTGGCGGTGTCGCTGCACACGCCGGATGACGAGCTGCGGGACACGCTGGTGCCAGTGAACGAGCGCTGGTCGGTGGACGAGGTGCTCTCTGCCGCCCGGTACTACGCCGACACCTCCGGGCGCCGGGTCTCGATCGAGTACGCCCTGATCCGGGACATCAACGACCAGCCGTGGCGGGCGGAGCTGCTGGCGAAGCGGCTGCGCAAGCACCTGGACCAGTTGGTGCACGTCAACGTCATCCCGCTGAACCCCACTCCGGGTTCGAAGTGGGACGCGTCGCCGAAGCCGGTGGAGCGGGAGTTCGTCCGCTTGGTGAACGCCGGTGGTGTGGCGTGCACGGTCCGGGACACCCGCGGCCAGGACATCGCCGCAGCGTGCGGTCAGCTGGCTGCTGAAGGCTGAGTTTGTTCGTTTCGATGTTGGAGTGTTTGTCGTGATGTATGCCCCCAGCCTGTTGGATCCAGCTGCGGAGGAGCTACGGCTCGCGGATGTTGTCGGCCGTGGTGCGACCGAGGTTGCTCGTGAGGCGCGGACGCTGTTGGGTGAGCGGTTCAGCTCGGTGACGTTCATGTACGTGCTGATGCGTGCGTTTGAGGTCGAGTACACGGCAGCGTGTGACGCCTCCCGTTGGCACGAGTTCCACGGCGGGCCGCGGGCGCTGTCGGACGCCGACCTTGAGAAGCTGCTCGCGCCGTGGCTCGATCGCTGACCACCGGTCAGCGATCTGACGCGACGCAGAAGAGCTGGCTGAGAAGCCGAGCCGTCACCTGCGACTGGTCGACCTGCTGGCCGAATGGGAAGACGCTGCCGACGTATATGGCATCCAACTGGCCTGGGCGGATGCCGTCTTGACATCGCGCGAGTCGCAAGAGCTGCGACTGGCAACGACACCAGATGCGGCCGCGGCGGTACCGCAGGCGGTGGCGAATATCCAAGCTCACATCGCATGCATGGTTGCTGCGAGGTAGAGCTGGATGATGGCGACCACGCCGTAGGTGACTGCCAATGAGCGGCAAGTGGCTTGCGTCGCCATTAGGTGACCTTCGAACCTGACAGGAGCGCTAGATCGCCTCGGTCGGCCGCGCAGTTGCAACACTGACCCAACTGCCGCTGAAGACGTGGCCGACCATGCGTTTGGCCGGCTGTGTGGTGTCCCAAGATGACTTCGTTGAGGCCCCGAGGCCACCCCGGTGCCGTATCACCGTCCACTTAGCGGCAAGGTCGGAAAATTGCGGCCAGATTTCAGTGAACGTTGCGACCCTCTGTAGATATGCCGTGAGTTGAGTGTAGTTGGTGGCGACACTTTCGGCTGATCTTGCCTATTTTCTGTAACACGAGATCGGGTAGGCCGATCTTGATCGGAGAAACCAGACCGCGGTCGTGATGAGCTTGACGGCTAGTTTTAGCTCGTCGTGGCCGGCCTAGCTGTGGATAGGGTTAGGAATGACGATCAGAAGGCTTGACGTTCGAAACTTTCGCGGTATCCGGGAGCTCACGTGGCGGCCCGCAGTCGGCGTCAACTGTTTGATCGGACCCGGGAACAGCACCAAGACGACCGTGCTCGATGCGATCGCCCTGGTCTTGTCACCTCGCTTCAATGTCGCATTGACCGACGCTGACTTTCATGCCTGTGACATCGGCGAAACGCTAGAGGTCGCGGCATACCTGACCAACTTGCCTGGGGACATGCTCACATTGGATCGCTTCGGCGACATGACTTGTGGACTGCAGGCAGATGGGACGGTCTTAGCGGATCCGGAGGACGGGAGCGAGGTCTGCCTTGCCGTCCGGTTCACGGCCGATGCGTCGCTCGAACCGTCGTGGGAGGTGTTCAAACCCGGCACTGAGATGGTCGGCAGGATCTCAGCCGGCGCTCGTGCTGAGCTTGGTCTGTTTCGGGTCGATGAGCGCGTCGACAATCACATGAGGTGGGCCAGAGGATCGGCGCTAACGTCGCTGACGGCGGGCTCAAGGGCAGCTGGCGACGTTGTTGCAGGTGCGTATCGCTCGGCGCGGCAAGCCGTCTTCGATGAAAGTCACTCGGATCTGTCACTTGCAGCCAAGGCGGTGAAAGATGGTGCTACCTCATTCGGCGCGGGTCCTTACCGCGATCTGAGGGCAGGTCTCGATCCGTCAGGGCTGACGAACGGTGTCAACCTTGTCCTTCACGACGGCATGGTGCCGCTGACGTCCCAAGGGCTCGGGGCGCGGCGCTTAACCAGTATGGCCATCCAGCACGCTAAGCCTGGGGATCACGCGCTCGTGCTCGTCGACGAGGTCGAGGCTGGACTGGAACCCCACCGCCTGCATCGTCTACTCCGGAAACTCTCCAACGACGCGGAAGCCGGGACATCACAGGTCATCATCACCACACACTCGTCTCTCGTCGTCGAGGCCTTGCCTGCGGAGTGTCTTGCGGTAGTGCGCAGCGTGGACGGGACGACACACATCACCTCGGTCCCGGCCGATCTTGGTGGTGCCGAGCAACCCACAATCCAGGGCACCATCAGGAAGGGTCCGTCAGCGATGCTGGCGAGTCGGGTCCTCGTCGGAGAGGGGGCGACTGAACTCGGGGTGCTCCGCGCCTTCTCGGCATTCTGGGATCGCTCGGCAACGGAGCCTCTGGCTATCGTGGGGGCGGTTGTCAAGGACGGGAAGAGTGACCGTGAAGCGTTGATATCCGCCCGGCAGCTTGCTGTCTTGGGATACCCGACCGCCGTGTTAATCGACAGCGATCAACCGCTGACTGAGGAGGCGGAGGCCGCGCGAGCGGCCGGCGTCGAGGTCATCCAGTGGGCCGACGAGATGTGCCTGGAGCAGCGAGTTGCGCAGGACCTCCCAGCGGTAGGCCTCCGGGCGCTCGTCGAGTTGGCAGTGGAGTTGAATGGCGGAGAAGATGCCGTACGTGATGCAGTCCAGGCCAGACTGCCGGCGGCCTTGCAGGCCCCTCGTCTCATCGGATGTGACCCGCTGGGCTGGGTCGACTCAGGCCGCACTCTGGAAACTGTCCGTGGCGCTGTCGGGTTGACGGCACACAAGAAGGGCTGGTTTAAGACAGAGACGAAGGGTGAGCAGCTCGGCAATCTGCTGCTCAACCACCATGAAGCGTTAGCGACCACCGACTTTGGGCTCAAGATGCGCCAAGTTCGTGCGTTCATGTTCGCTGAACGACAGGTTGCCGATGCTGTCCGCAGTTGACACCGAGGCTGAAGAACTCCTTTCGAAGCCGTCAGCTTCGGTCACGCTTCCTGCTGGATGTGGCAAGACTCAACTAATCGGCAGCATGGGAGCACTCGCGGAGCGTCAAGGCAAACGCTTGCTTGTGCTGACCCATACAAACGCTGGCGTCCAAGTCATTCGCGATCGACTGGCACGGTTCGGTGTTGACCCAAAAAGTGTAACGGTCCGGACGATCGACAGTTGGTGTCGATACTTAGCCCAGCAGTTCCCTCGGATAGCCAACGTCACCCTCGATGCCGACCGTCTATACCAGGCAACCGTAGACGGTGCTGCGCGGGTTCTTGCGCATTGGAATATTCTCAGCCTAGTTCGCGCGACATTTGACCACGTCGTGGTCGACGAGTATCAAGACACTAGCGTCTCTCAGCACGCTGTCGTCCTGGCAATGAAAAGCGTGCTACCGGTCACCGTACTCGGTGACCCGCTTCAGGGAATATATGGATGGCCAGGAAATCCTGTAGTCGATTGGTCGGCCGATGTAGTGTCAAACTTCAACGTCGTTCAAGTTGACGTTAATCCTTGGCGTTGGCGTGGTTATAACGAGGTGCTCGGAGCATCCCTTCTGGGTTTTCGGGAAAGCCTACGGATGGGGCGCGCGATCGACCTATCCGCGACGCCGGGGGTTAACTGGCGACAAAATGACCCGCGCCAGCAGGTGAGTGAATGCATTTGGGTTATGAGTTCTGAGGGTTCAGTAGTCGCGTTGCATAGTCATGCGCAACAGTGTTACAGCCTAGGACGACAACTGGGTGGCAAGTATGGAGTGATGGAGGAGTTGGAGTGCGTCATTGTCAAGAAGTTGGCGGAATCTCTGGATCGCAGAATTGGCTCTGTCTCTGCTTGTGAGCTCCTGAAATTTGCGAGGCAATGTGCTTCTGGGTATGTAAAGCCCTTAGATGGCGCTCAGGTTGACAGTCTGAGTGGGGGTGTTAAGCCTCGCGCTAGAGGTGGAAAGGCGGCAAAAGCTGCGAATGCCCTGGCTGCCATAATCGAGGATCCGGTTGCTTCGAACCTTTCGTTAGCTCTGGGAGAATTGAGAAACGTTGCCGGTGTCAAGGTGTTCCGCCGCGAGGCTTGGCGTGAGGCTATGGCGATGCTCGAGCTCGCTCGCCGTAACCCGAGAGAAACATTCGCTGAATGTGCTATTTCGGCACGAAGCAGGTCGCGTAGGCTTGGACGAGTCGTAGAACAGCGCGTGATATCGCGGACGCTTCTGGTAAAAGGACTGGAGTACGACACTGGCATCGTTCTTGACGCTGACAGTATGAACGCACGCAATCTATATGTTGCGTTGACTCGAGCTCGCCGAAAGCTTATCGTCTTTAGTAGGACTCCGATCTTGAATCCTGTCTCATTCTAGTAGTGCGGCTGTGAAGCCTGGACCGCGAACTGTCGGCGGACGCGCAGCTCGCACAGGAGGTCTAGAGGCGGAGGGTGTCAGGCGTGGCTTTCCTCTGACAGGTTCGGGCGGTTGCCCGAGGTTTCCGGGGTGGGCGGGGCGACCGCCGCCGCCCATCGTCGTTCACGGTGGAGTGGCGGGGGCTGCACAGTGTGTCTTGTCAGTTTGGTTGGTGTGCAGCGGCCTGGCTTAGCGTTCGGAGCGGCGGGTCGTAACAGCCTGCGAGGCATTGTCGACTGATGGGCGTGACACGTCTAAGTCGTTCGGCCGCGCGCCGGCCGCGGGGGCTGGCTGGGCAAGCCAAAAAGCCGGCTGGCCGCAGCGGTGGCCAGGTTGACCAAGCGGCAGTACTGGGTGTGGTGCTGGCTGCCGCCGTCAGTATCTCAGCTGCAGACGGCGACTGGGAGCCGATTGAGTCGGTTGTAGGGGTTGTGCTTCTACTGCTCCTTAAGGGATATGTGGATACTCGGCAGATCGTGGGGAAAGGGCGCGGGGCTCGTAGGTGTGCTGTGTCCGGAGTGGTCGGTCTCGGTGGCGTGTTGGTGGCGGCGTGGCCGCTTCAGTCCTTGCTCTCCTGCCTCAACTGCTGCTACTTGCTTGATGATGTGCGCTTCAGTGGGTTGCTGTGCGTGATATGGCTAGTGGTCTTTGGCGGGTACGCGAGACTGCGTCGTCGCGGTACCTGGCCGCTTCGATGGCTTAGCAAGATCGCACGTCGATTGTGGTGGACGACTGCGAGAAGGCTGAGACCCACTCGGTAAGCGATCATCGCTCGATCGTTCCGGTCGCAACCCCAGCCATCCGCTACTTCGCGCTCGCCCCCGAACCCGTTCCCTGGCCCGAGCGGGAAGGCGCCCGCCGCCAGAAGACCGGCGGGCGCGCGTTATCCGACAGCGAGAAGCGGCTTAGGGCGAAGTCGCCGGTCCCCACCAACCCGCTCCGCTCGAACCTCGCGCCCCTCCTCGACGACTGCCTCAGCCTCCAACATCCGCAAACTAGCCACCGCGATCACCAACCGGAACTGGGCAGGAGTGACGATGACGAAGCGTGACAAATCGGGCAAGGCGGTTTCGGGGGCAGGTCAAGACGCTGCGCTTGGAGCGCTCGCCACGTTGGCGAGTGTCGCCCTTGGTGCGAACCCCGTCGGGGCAACGCTGGTGGGTGGCAGTGCACCAATGCTCAAGTATCTGCAACAGGTGTGGACCCAAGCGGGAGAGCGCCGCGGGGACCGCGCAGCGCGGTCACTTGAACACGCGGCCGACCTGATGGACGTTGGCCTCGACATCCTGGTGGAGCGGGCAGCTGGTTATGACGCTCGCCTCGAACTGCTCGCCCAGGTTTTGGAAGCGGCGGCGAGGACCTCGATGGAGGACAAGATCCAGGCCCTCGGCCAGATCCTCGCCGATGGCCTTCGCAGCGACAGTCACCTTGACGAAGCGAGGCTGCTGGCCTCGATGGTGGACGACCTGGAAGCACCGCACGTCGTGGTGCTGAAACTGATCGCTGAGCAACCGGTGCCTCCGGAGTCGTTGTGGTCTAACTCCGACGCGCCCCAAGGATGGGAACGAGCCCATCTCGCGCTGGCCCTGCCCGACTACGATGGTTTTCTTGACGGGGTGCTGGCCGCGCTCGTTCGTCATGGCGCAGTACGAACTTTGGGTGACGTAACGTGGAGCGGCATCGCGAACGACGCGCACGGCATCACAACACTAGGAACTCGCTGTTTGCAGCTGTTCGGCCATGAACCAACCAAGGGTTCAAACGCTCCCGACGGACTCGCCGAATCGTAAAACTTGGTCCGGACAGTAGGCGCGACTACCGGTCCGGGCCTACCTTTCGAACCGCAGCTCAGCGCGGCGCACTCCCGCAAAGTTAAGCCGGGCAAGACGGATGTTGACCGTTCCGCGGGACCGTCAGGTCGGACGGTACGCCGAGGGCGTAGCGGCACGGCGACGAAGTGTCTGCGTGTGCGGCCGCGGAGGCCGGCACATGGTGAGTGCGATCTTCGAGGTCTAGAGCCAAACTGGTCGCTATGTCGAACCTGCCAGAGGATGCCCAGACAAGTCCGGTCCTCGACTCCGCGCAACTAGTGCGCATCGAGGCAACTCACCGTGGGTTTGGCTATCAGCATCTCTACGCGGTGGCGTGTCTGCTCACGATGGACCGGACGGACACCGACGAGGTGGTGATCGAGCACGATGAGGATGTCGAGCTGGTACGTCCTTCAGGTGCGGTATACGTGCAGGTGAAGACTCGTGAACGCCCGCTTCGGTTCAGTGACTTGGACGGAGTGTTGCCGCGGTTCGAGCAGTTGCGCCGGGCGCATGCTGGTGGCGAGCGGGTGGGTGACGCCGGCTTCGCGATCGTGAGCAACGCCGCCCCCGGGCCTGACCTTCGTGCCCGCATAGCGTCGTCGAGTTGGCCGTCTGACGTGGCCCTGGTGTGGCCCGGGGGAACGGCTGGCGGCGTCGATCTGTCGCTGCCGACACCCTGGAAGGGGCTGCAAGAAGCTATGGAGGCGTGCGTCGAGTTAGCTGGCGGGGTTCCTTTCCCGAGCTTGGCGCCAGAGACGTTAGTGCTCAAGCTCGCCGGACTTGCGCAGTACATAGCGACCGGCCACGCCGGCCACGCAGTGACCAAAGCTCAGCTTCACGAGTTCCTTGAGCAGTTGGTTGTCCAGTTGCACGATTTCCCGCAGCCGCCTGTCGACTACCGTCAGCAGTCATCGGAACCGGATCTGTCAGCGCCAGGCAGGGTACAACTGGTCGTCGGAGTGTCGGGTGCGGGCAAGACCACCTGGGCCTCGATCATGTCGCTGCGCCATCCTTTCCCGACCGCCTACTTCGACGTTGGCGAGCTTCCCAGCCAGGCCGTGGCTTCCTCGCTGGCCCGCGAACTGGTTGCTCGGTTCTTGCCAGGGAGAACTCCGGGCGGGGGCGGCGCAGCACTACCTGCAGCGAGCGGCCTTGAGTTGATGGCCTTCCTGTCGCGGCGGCTTCGAGAGGAAGAACTCGAGGTCACCGTTGTTCTGGACAACGTGCACCGCTTGTCCGCACAAGCGTTGCGCTCGCTCGTCGAGGCGGCGCCTGACGTGCGGTTCGTGTTGCTCGGTCAGCCTTGGCCAGGGCAAGCTCCGGTTGAAGCCCTGTTGGAGATCCAGGCCGAGGAACTCGGTGGTTGGTCGCAGGACGATGTCGCGGCCGTGTTCGCCGCGGAGGGATGTCCAGTTGAGGTAACGGCCGTGCAGCGTCTTCTTCGGCTGACTGCTGGGGTACCGCTCTATGTGAAGGCAGCTGTCCAACTCGCTGTTCGTGCCTACGACCGCGACGTTACTGAGTTCCTAGACGCAGTGGAAGCAAGGCTCACTCACGTGGAGACTGCGCAGGAAGTCATCCTTGCCGAGACGTTCAAGGAGCTAACGCTGCCCGCTCGCACCGTTGCCTCAATGCTCGAGCTCGCAGATGTACCGCTAACCACCGAGGAGGCACTCGACCTCGTCTCGACGGCAGGGTTGACGCCGCCAACGGCTGCCGCGACGGTCCGGGATCTTACGAGGTCAAGCATTCTCCAGGTGACTGGCGACGGAATCAAAATCCATGATGCATTTCGACTTCTGGCCCGCGATCACCGTACGACCTTGGAGCCAGAAATCCTCAGCGCAGCGCTGGAGAACCTCGTCGTGCTGGTGCAACGATCTCTTCCCACGACTTGGACGGTAGGCCGGTTCGGCTTGTGGCTGCGGCTGCTGCCTCAGACCGGCCGGCAGGAAACCTTGATCGACATTGCCACTCAGGAGGAATTCCACCAGGCCGGTGATCCAAGCGAGGTCAGGGCCGCTATTGAGGCGATCGCACAGTCCACCGACCTCGGTGACGAAGCACGCTTCTGGGCACTTGATGCCTTGGCGTTCTGGGATTACAGCGTGGGCAGCTACGGAAATATACCTAGCATGGTGGATCAGATGACTGCTGCGGTGGGCGCAGGTATGGATCCGCGTGCGGCGTCAGCGCTCGCAATGAAGCAGATGATTGCCGCGTCCTTGCGGGACGACCGTGACGGAGTCGAGGCTGCCTTCAGCGTCGGTCTCGAACGCTCCGCAGGGGACGCGATGGTGCAACTGATCGTCCGCTACAACCATGCGCTCTCGTTGTATCACCTCGGGGCCAACGAGGACGCAGCATCTGAGGCGCTGAGCCTCGTAGGGGACTATTACGAACGTCTCGGGCTTGACCTCCGTGACGTCGTCGGCGTGAGCCCCAGCGACTTGCGCGCCGCCGTGCCCGACAGCGCCACCCGCGACGACGACTTCAGACACGTCGCCGATAGTCTGCAACTCGTCGGTGCTGCCAGCAAGCGTCTAGGCGAGTCGTCGGCCGCGAGGGTGCTCGTCCACGCAATGAAATTCTACAGCGCCGCATCGGCATGGCGATCAGCCGTCAGAGTCGGACAAGATGCCATCGATGAGGTGCTTGGGCTGGGTGACCTCCAAGGTGCACGCAACATAAGCGAGAATTTCCTTCTGCCCCTTGTTGCGGAGTATCAGTTGGTCGATCTGCTCATTCCGGTCCGCGCCCAGTATGCTGTCCTTCTCGCTTGGTGTGGTGAAATTGATGCCGCCCGCGAAGAAATAACCAAATTGGAGGCATATCAGCTGAACGACGCGGGAGCGGCGGAGTTGGTCAACCAGCGTCAAGTCATCGACCGAATTGCTGAGAGGGGAGACCTGGCTGCGAATCCTGTCATCGAGGGCTAGCTGTCCAGCGATCTTGCGGGTGACTTGATTCGTGTTCGCGTTTCGGACGTTAGTTGTCTGGCTGATCGGTGCGTCGTAGTGCGCACTAACCTAATACCGTTCGCTAGGCGATCACCTGTCGGTGCGTATGCCAAACAGGATGTCGTGAACCCTCTGTGTCGGGCGTACCCGCCGCTCGCCCGTCGTTGCGTCGACGGTCGTGTACGTGTACAGGCTGGGAGTGACCGTGTCCTCGTGGACGTGGCCGAAGTACACCTGCAGCTGCTGACCGGCGAAGAACAGGTCGCGGTCGGCCGGCTCGAACTGTAGTCGGGCCTCGTCATGTGGCATGGTCGCCAGCAGGTGATGGTCGCCGTAGATCTCGCCGTCTTGGTCGCGGAACGCGAAGATCACGGGTTGGCGCCTGCCTCGCCCGACGAGCTGCTGGGCGCGCGACCGGGTGCCGACGGACAGCAGGCCGGCGACGCGTGCAAACGATTCGCCCTTACTGGCGAGGTCGGTTGCACACTGAGCCTTCTCGTCGGCGATCCGGGTCACGACGTGGTCGTAGACGGTGAGCTGATGGCCGAGTTTCTGGTAGCGCTTCACGGGGTCTTCTTCCTTCAGGATCGTGCCGATTGCTGCAGAAACAGCTGCCTGGACCTCGTCGGCGAGGGCATCTTCAGGGTGCATACCCATCACTATGAGCGGCGTCCAGGGGTGTGTCAACCCATGGGTATGCGCCTCCTGGAGGTCCGGCATTCGCTCGAGCCCGGACGCGTGCCGTCGTAGGACGGCGTCGTCCCGTCGGAGCCGCGCGCCACGTCGAGAGGGTCGGCGCGGGTCGATCGATGGCAACAAGCTGACTGGCTTGAGGATAGGTGTGGCAGGCAGCACATCAAGAAGTTTCGTAGGGTTGAGCTGTGTAAACGTGGTCATTCCTAGTGTTGTAAAACAGTAGGCAGGGGTGAACCTTTAGCGAACTTTGTCCGAGTTGTGAAGGCTGTTCGCCGGATCACGGATCCCGCACCAGGGGGTCTGGGGATCGGTCAGCGTTCGGTGACGGTGTCGACGGTGGGGTTGGCGCCGGCGATCCGGAAGCTGGCGGACGAGAAGATGCAGGTCCGCCTCGCGGTGTCGTTGCACACGCCGGATGACGAGCTGCGGGACACGCTGGTGCCGGTGAACGAGCGGTGGTCGGTCGACGAGGTCCTCTCGGCCGCGCGGTACTACGCCGATACCTCCGGCCGGCGGGTCTCGATTGAGTACGCCCTCATCCGGGACATCAACGACCAGCCGTGGCGGGCGGAGCTGCTCGCGAAGCGGTTGCGCAAGCACCTGGGTCAGCTGGTGCACGTGAACGTGATTCCGTTGAACCCGACGCCGGGTTCGAAGTGGGATGCGTCGCCGAAGCCGGTCGAGCGCGAGTTCGTCCGCTTGGTGAACGCCGGCGGTGTCGTGTGCACGGTGCGGGACACCCGTGGCCAGGACATCGCCGCAGCGTGCGGCCAGCTGGCTGCTGAAGGCTGAGTTGTTGGTTTCGATGTTGGAGTGTTTGTCGTGATGTATGCCCCCAGCCTGTTGGATCCGGCTGCGGAGGAGCTTCGGCTCGCGGACGTGTGTAGTCGTGGTGCGACCGAGGCGGCGCGTGAGGCGCGGACTTTGTTGGGTGAGCGGTTCAGTTCGGTGACGTTCATGTACGTGCTGATGCGCGCCTTCGAGGTCGAGTACACCGCGGCGTGTGACGCGTCGCGTTGGCACGAGTTCCACGGCGGGCCGCGGGCACTATCGGACGCCGACCTGGAGAAGGTGCTCGCTCCCTGGCTTGAGCGCTGACCCTGGTTCAGCTGATCCGGTAGAGGTGCCCGCTCTGGACGGCGAGCACCATGAGTGCCTGGGGTGCCTCGCCCCGAGGCCTGTCACTCGTACCATCGCACTCGACGGCCTCGCGCTCAAAGATTGGAGAAGAATTTCGTGGGCGCTGCCGGATTCCGATCCGCGGCGCCCGCCTCGGATTGGGCCAGTCAGCTTGCGACGTCGACTCTCTAGACTCTCGGCCATGACCGACCTGCTGATCTACAACGGACCGGCCGTCGCCGAAGCTGAGGTGACGCGGACCGGCGGCGTTCCCTCGGCGCCCGCGGACTTCGGCTGGCCCCGCTGCGCGGCCTGCGAGGGACCGATGAAGTTCGTGGCCCAGGTCGTGCTCGACGCTTCGACGATTCTGTCGATCTTCCTGTGCCAGAACGATCCCGGTCTGTGCGACGAGTGGGACCCGTTATCGGGTGGTAATCGTGCTCTGCTGTTCCGGCGTGGTGACCTTGTCCCCGCCCCGGTGCCGGACGGGGACGAGACGCAGCTCGGGGAGGTGTGCGGCATCGAGGTAAAAGCGGTCGATGCCGACGGTTACGACGAAGCGCGCGGTAAGTGGTCAGCCGAGACGGGCTGTCCCGAGGCCGAGATCCTCGGCATGGTGGGCGGCGCGCCGGCGTGGCTGCAGGACGACGAGACCCCGGTGTGTCCGGTCTGCACGACGGTGATGGAGTTCGCCGTGCAACTCGAGGAAGGCCGCGACCAGAGCATCAACTTCGGCAGCGGGTGCGGGTACGCGTTCGTCTGCCGTGCCTGCGAGCGAGGCAGGTTCCTCTTCCAGTGTTGATCACCGGGCCACGAGCGGATCGTCCATCGGTGCGGTCGCGGCCAGTTCGCCGACGAGCTGTGGGACCCGCTGGTGCCGGTGAACAACCGCTGGTCGATCGACGAGGTGCTCTCCGCCGCGCGGTACTATGCCGACGCCTCCGGCCGTCGGGTCTCGATCGAGTACGCGTTGATCCGCGACATCAACGAGCAGCCGTGGCTGGCCGAGCGGCTGGCGAGGCGGCTGCGGAAGCACTTTGGGCAATTGGTCCATGTCAACGTGATCCCGTTGAACCCGACTCCGGGTAGCAAGTGGGATGCATCGCCGAAGCCGGTGGAGCGCGATTTCGTCCGCCTGGTGAACGCGGGCGGTGTCGCGTGCACGGTCCGGGATACCCGGGGCCAGGAGGTCGCCGCCGCTTGTGGGCAGCTCGCCGCTGCTTAGGGGTAGGCCCTCTTGACGTGGGATGTGTAGTTAGCAATCTGACAACGCTCGCTCGGCGGCATGAGAGTGCGTTGTGATGTCCAGGGAGGTTGGTCAGCCTGGCGGCTGCAGTCGCGACGCCGCCCGCGGATCCTCGTGCTTGCCGGCCTCGCCGACCACTGCGTGCACGAACTGCTCACGCTGCATCAGCGCGGCCGTCTGGCGGGCGACGTCGTGACCGTGGCCGCCAACGACGGGCAATCCTCAGGCCTGTCGGGACGCCAGTTCCACGATGGTGACGTCCGAGGGAGCGCCCACCCGAGTGGGTGGGCCCCACGCGCCGGCGCCGCGGCTGACGTACAGCTGGGTGTCCCCGTAACGTTCCAGCCCGGCCACGGTCGGGTTCGCCGCCTCGGCCACGTAGGTGAAGGGCCACAGCTGACCGCCGTGGGTGTGGCCCGAGAGCTGCAGGTCCACGCCGTGGCAGACCGCCTCGTGGACGGCGGTGGGCTGGTGCGCCAGCAGCAGCGTCGCGAGCGCGGGATCGCGGTCACCGAGCGCCTTGGTGAAATCGGGGCCGCGTCCCGTGGTAACACCTTCGAAGTCGTTGACACCGGCCAACGTGAAACCCGATAGCTCAGCCCGTGCGTTCTCCAGCGGCCGCCACCCCATCTCGCGCACCTTCTCGACCCACTGGTCAGCGCCGGAGATGTACTCGTGGTTGCCGGTCACGAAGTAGGTGCCGTGACGTGCGCGAAGCCGAGCCAAGGGCTCGACAGCGTCGCTGAGTTCGTCGACGTCACCGTCGACCACGTCACCCACCACGACGATCGGGTCGGGCTGGGTGTCGTTGATCGTGTCGGTGACCCGCTGGGCGAAGCAAGCGCCCGAGCAGAGGACCGAGGTGGATGTCGCTGACAACCGCGATGCGAAAGCTGTGGAGGGCACGGGACAGCTTGGCCAGCGGAACGACGATTCGCTTGACCGACGGGCCGTTGAGCACACCGCGGGTTCCGTGGCCGACCACGCCGACGGCCGCGGTGGCAGCAACCACCGCGATCGCCCGTGACACGAAGAGGCGGCGGGACAGCAGGTCAGCGGCGGGCGTCGCCGGATCGACCACGACGGCCGACGCACGGTGCCGGTGGGTGAGCCACAGGTTCAGCAACGGCCGGACGACCTCCCCCGCGAGCACCCCGAGCAGCAGGTACAGGAACACCGCCAGCCACACGTAACCGGGCCACGCCACGACGCGTTCGACCGCCATTGGCATCGAGGTGAACCCACCGACCACCGCCGTACCCGCGAGCAGCGGCCCCACGACGAACAGGGCGGCGCCGGCACGGCGCGCCCTTGTACCGTGCGAGGTGGTCTGCCGGATCAGGCGCCGGTACAGGTACCAGTGCAGCGCGCCGAAGACGGCCGGCACGGCGACCGCGGCGAGAACGGGAACGAGAGTCACGGGTGGCGCTGCCTTTCACGGAGCTTCACGACGACCGGCAGCACGCCCGCCCCGCCGCGGGGTCAGGGGCGGACCGCCGGTAGCAGGACGCCGTCGATGATGGAGACGAGGAAGTCGCGGTCGAACGGCTTGCGCTGGATGAGCGCGCGGTAGGCGGCGATGGACGGGATGATCTGGGCGAGGGTCTCGACGTCGGCGGTGGCGTCGATCTCGCCACGGCTCATCGCCCGGGACAACAGCACGCGGTTGGCGGCGGCCCACGGCTCCACGATGGCGTCGTTCGCCGCCTCGGCGAGCCCGCGGTCCTGGCTGAGCATCGACGCCAGCCCGGCCATGATCGCGAGCTGGTGCTCGCCCTCCTCGACGGACGCGGGCTTGAACAGCGCGAGGATGTCGCCGCGGAGGCTGCCGGTGTCGGGGAGCCGGTCCAGGCCGACCTGGCTGCGTTTCATGTGCCCGACGGCGTCGAGGACCAGTTTGGCCTTCGACGGCCAGCGGCGGTAGAAGGTGCCTTTGCCGGCCTTCGCCCGTGCCGCCACCGCGGCCATAGTCATGCCCGCGTATCCGACCTCCGCCAGGACCTGGAGCGCCGCGTCCAAGATCTCGGGGTCGCGGCTGGCGTCGGGCTTGCGGCCGGGGCGGCGGTGGACGGTCCGGCCACCGCCGCCGTCACCTGCGGTGGGGTCGCCCTGCGTCATGACGGTGGTCTCCTCGCTGCCTGAAGCCGGTGCGGATCCATTGTCGTGTCGCCGATCCGGCGGGCAGCGCCTGGGATCACCGGGTCAGCGCCGGCGCAGTGCCGCGTCGGTCAGCACGGGCGGGAAGTAGCCGGCGTCGCCCTCGGTCACGTTGCGGCCGGGGGGCACGATCTCGTCGATGCGGTCGAGGACGTTCCGGTCGAGGACGAGGTCGGCGGCACCGAGCTGGCTGTCGAGCTGTTCCACGTTCATCGGACCGATGATCGGCGCGGTCACCGCGCGGTGGGACAGCACGAAGCCGAGCGCGAGGTGGATCAGGGACAGGCCGGCCTCGTCGGCGAGCCGGGCGAGGGCCTCGACGGCGTCGAGCTTGGCGGCGTTGCGCGGGGCGTCGATGTCGAAGATGCCGGGCATGAGCTCGGTGCGGCTGCTCACCTGTCCGGTGGCGCCCTTGCGGAACGTGCCGGAGAGCCAGCCGCCACCGAGCGGGCTCCAGGTGAGCACCCCGATGCGGTGGGCCTCGGCGGCCGGCAGGACGTCGGCCTCGATCCCCCGTGCGAGCATCGAGTACGGGGGCTGCTCGGTCACGAACCGGCCCAGTCCCCGTCGTTCGGACGCCCACTGCGCCTCGACGAGCTGGTAGGCGGGAAACGTGGACGTGCCGAAGTAGCGGATCTTCCCGGCCCGTTGCAGATCGGTCAGCGCTCCCAGGGTCTCCTCGATCCCGGTCGTCGGATCCGGCCGGTGCACCTGGTAGAGGTCCAGGTGATCGGTGCCGAGCCGCTGGAGGCTGCCCTCGACCGCACGCATGATCCACCGGCGTGAGTTGCCGCGGTCGTTGACGTTGTCGCTCATCGGGTTGTGGAACTTGCTCGCCAGGACCACGGAGTCGCGGCGCGTCCCCGCCAGCGCTTTTCCGACGATCTCCTCGGCCTCGCCACGGGCGTAGAGGTCGGCGGTGTCGACGAAGTTGATGCCGGCGTCGAGCGCGTGGTGGATCGTGCGGATCGAGTCGTCGTGGTCCTTGTTGCCCCACGACCCGAACATCATGGTGCCGAGGCACAGGGAGCTGACGCTCAGCCCGGTGTCAACGAGCGTGCGGTACTGCATGTGGCACCCGTTCTTCAGGACGGTTCCGCACCCCTGAACTGTGGCGTGTCGGAGCTTGCCCCTTAGACGGTACCCGTCGGTACCGGTTATCTCAAGTACCGGTACCGGCAGGTATCGGCTAGTCCGAGTGAACGGTGAGAAGGCCGACGCTCATGTACGTGAACCCGTGCCGCACGTGCTCCGCCGGGTCGAGGAGGTTGCGCCCGTCGCGGGGCACGCTTGGTGACCGAAGACGTGATCTACGGCCCGCACTGCGACCACACCAGTTGCCCGTTGACCGGATGTGAGCCGGCTACCTACCGCGTCCATGCTCACGCCCAGAAACGTCCGCTCATCGGCATGACAGGACGCTCGCGGGTGGCAGTGTTGTTGTCATGGCAGCTGAAGTGACGCCGGGGCGTGGGGTCGTGCTCGAGACGGATCGCCTATTGCTCAGGCGTTGGCGGGTCGCCGACGCTGTTGTCCAGCGCGAGCTGTGGACCGAACGTGATCCACGGGTTCCGCCGCAACGCCGGATTGACGTAGACGGGCACCCCACAGTCACGGAACTCGAGGATGCGATCCGCGCCGGCCGGGCGGCGTCGACCGGGTTGTTGGGCGGTCGAGCGCAAGGCTGCTGGTGACGTCATCGGCTACTGCGGACTGATCGACGGCGGCCAGGGGATCAAGGGGGAGCCGGAGCTCGCGTTCGAGCTGCTGCGCCGGGCCTGGGGTCTGGGATATGCGACTGAGGCCTCGAAGGCGATCCTGGACTGGGCTGGATCGTCCGGGTACCTACGTCTGTGGGCCACGGTCTGGGAGTGGAACAGCGCTTCTCGTCGTGTGCTGGCCAAGCTCGGCTCCATCGAGACCGGGCGGAAGGAAGTGGATGCCATCCACGGGACCACCCTGTTCCTCGCGAAACAGCAGGCTGACCGGCCAGAAACGACGTGAGGCGGGCAAGCCCGGGAGGGCACTCGGGACGAGTCTGCAATCCAGCGTGACCGGCCTCACCCCGGACACCGGCTCTTCGGACAAGCCACAACCCGGACCTGCCAACGACCAGCCCCCGGTCACGGCCGCCCCTTGAAATCAAGGGGAGCCATGAGCGGATGGCAGCCTCGGTGATTCCTCGAGCGGCATTGCTCAGCAGGAGACGGCGAGCACGTGCTTGCCCAGCACACCGCCGCGTTCAAAGGCCTCGTGCGCGGTGACGATGTCGGCCAGCGGGTACACGCGGTGCACCACCGGGCGAAGCGCGCCGGCGGTGACGTGGTCGGCCAGCTCGTCCAGCGCAGCGGAATCAGGATTGGCGCTGAAGGTGCGGATGCGCCGGGAGCCGTGGATGCTCGACGCCGCGATCGCGGCCAGGGCGGCAGCCGAGAGCCCGACGGTGACCATCCGGCCGCCTTTGGCCAGCCTGCTGCGGTAACGGTGCAGCTCGGAGCCGACCGTGTCGAGGATGACGTCGAACGGCCCGGTCTTCTCCGCGGCGGTGGTGCCGTAGTCGAGGACCTTGTCGGCCCCCAGGTCATGCAGGTCCGCGGCGTGGCGGTCGCGGGCCAGCGCGGTGACGTGGCCACCCATCGCCTGGGCCAGCTGCACCGCGGCGGTGCCCACGCCGCCGGCCGCGCCCCGGACCAGGACTCGCTCGCCCTCGGCCAGCCGGACCCGGTCGCGCAGCGCGATCAGTGCGGTGCTGCCCGTGACAACTAGGGATGTCGCCTCGATCGCCGAGACACCCGCCGGTGCGGGGCTGATGCGGCCGACGGGAACCACGACGTATTCGGCTGCTCCGGCGACGGTGTGCCGCTTCCGGGGGTGCACCATGCCCCACACCCGGTCCCCGGCGCGGTAGCTCTCGACGTCGGGTCCGGTCGTGACGACGACGCCGGCGAAGTCCAGGCCGGTCCCGATCGGGAACGTTCGGCCCGATACCATCTTCACTCCGCCTGAGCGGATGATCGTGTCGTGGCCGTTGATGCTGGACGCCTCGACCGACACCAGGACCTCGCCGGCGCCGGGGGAGGGGCGCTCGGTTTCGGTGATGCGCAGGACGTCCGGTGCTCCGAAGCTGGTGATCTGTGCGGCTCTCATGTCGGGTTCCTCCGGTGATCGGTTGGTGGGCCACCGATCCTGGGGCCTGCCCGCGGGAACTCGGTCGTTCGCGTTGTCCTGGGTCTGCCGGACCCACCTTCGCCGGGCGCGTCCGGGGCATACTGGGCCGGTGACCGTTGACCCTCGCCGCGCGCTGGCCGAGTTCTTGCGGACTCGGCGGACCCGGGTGCGGCCGCAGGACGTCGGCTTGGAGCCGGGTCCGCGGCGGCGTGTCGCCGGGCTGCGCCGCGAGGAGCTGGCGCTGCTGGCTGGGGTGAGCTCGGATTATTACCAGCGCATGGAGCAGGGCCGCGACGTGCGGCCCTCCGATCAGGTCCTCGACGCGATCGCCGGCGCGCTGAACTTCTCGGCCGAGGAGACCCGGCACCTGCACGGTCTCGCCGCCGCCGCACGCACCCCGAACCGGCCCGCACACGCGTATCCGCCGGAGGCGGTGCCGGTGACCACGTTGCGGCTGCTGGCCGCGACGACGTCGCCCGCATTGGTCGTCGGGCGCTTCCTGGATGTGCTGGCCTGGAATCCGCTGGCCGGTGCGTTGCTGGGCGCGTTCACCGAGCTGCCGCGGGCTGAGCGGAACCTGCTGGCGATGTTGCTGCGCCCCGAGGCCGATCAGGCCTGCCCGGAGCGGTCGGGCACGGTCGCCGAGCTGACCGCCATGCTGCGGACGCAGGTCGCCGCCGAGCCGGGGCACCCGCGCGCGGTGGAGCTGGTGGGTGAGCTGGCGGTGCGCAGTGCGGAGTTCGCGGCGCTGTGGGCCCGCCACGACGTCGAGGACACGACACGCGGGCGGATGCGCGTCGAGCACCCGCGGGTCGGTGAGCTGAATCTGGACTGGGACGCTTACCCGATGCCAGGCGCGCCCGGGCCCGTGCTCGTCGTCTACACCGCCGAGCCGGGCAGCTTGGACGACGAACGACTTCAGCTGCTGGCAGGCACGCTCGAGGCATCCGGCCACTCGGCGACCATGCGGTAGGCGGCCCACGTCGGATCCGGATCGCCTCCGGTATTGGATGCTCACCGTTCCCGGGGTGGTTGACGCACTGCGTTGGCCTGAACGCGCCTGGTGGGTGGTCCGCCGTCGACCGACTCGCGGCATGAGAGTGCACTCGCCATGGCGGCGAAACCTGCGCAGGCGTGCAGGGTGATGTGGTGATCGGCGACTCGGGCGTGCCGGGTGATGGAGTCGCTCCCGGGGCGGCGGCACCGACGTCGGTCACGCCGGCGACGGCGGCCCACGATCCGGCGTGGGTCGCCTCTACCAGCGGAGCGGGCGGATCGCGTCGTTCACAACATTAGAGGTGGAACGAGAAACGCTGGTCACAGGCTGCCGACGTCGGTGCAGGTGCGGTTGCCCGGCGGCTAGAACATGATGAGGCGTGGCTGAGGCCACCTGCCGAACGTCTCGGCTATGTTGGGAGCGGTGAGCATCGACGCTTTGGCAATCGCGCTGACCACCGCGATGATGAAGGCTACCGCGAAGATCTGGCTCGGCGACCGCTCCATCGCCGCCGACGCCTCAGCCAAGGTGTTCGACCTGCTTGAGAAGCAGGTCACCGGCCTCAACGACCGCCGCAAGCTTCGGCTGCTGCTCACCAACATCGAGGACCGCATCGCCGACCGGCTCCTGCCGTTCATTGAGGTCGAGTTCCGCCAACTGCCGGAGAACGAATGCGCGGCGGCGCTGGTGGCAGCGCGCGAGACGTTCGATCGCGCTGCGCTGACCGACGAAGACTTGTTCCAGGCCGACCTCGACGCGGTGTTCTTATATCGCTACTTGCTCCGTGCGGTCCCCGGCGTCCCGAGAGAGTTTCTGATCTCGGCAGACGCGACCGAGCTATACCACCGGATTCTTCGCGAGTGCTGCGCCTACCTGGTCCAGGTGACTAGCACCCTGCCCCAGTTCCAATCCGACGCCTTGGTCAGGGTCCTGCGGCGGGAGACGGAAATCCTGGAAGCAGTCCGGAACGCGCTGACTGCGATGCCACAACGGCGCCATCCCGACGACTTCGCTGCGGACTTCCGCAGGCAGGTGGTGTCAGTGCTCGACCGCATGGAGCTCTTCGGCGCCGACCTCCCCGGAGCGACCCGTCTTTACCCGCTGTCGGTCGCCTACCTGAGCCTTAGCGTGAGAGATAATCGTGAGGGTGCGTCCGTCGACCGGTTCGAACACGTGCTGCCGTTGAGCTCGCGGATCCTTCTGCGCGGCGAGGCCGGGTCCGGTAAGACAACGATCCTGCAGTGGTTGGCAGTGCAGTGTGCAAGCCGGCAGTTGCAGAGGGTTAATGGGTGGGCGAACGTGGAGCCGTTCCTGTTGCGGCTAAGGCGTTTCGCAGACTCCGCATTGCCCGCACCCGAACGGTTTCTCGACGAAATCGGTCGGCACATCGCTGACGAGATGCCCGTCGGCTGGGTGCAGCAATTACTCCGTGGTGGCGGAGCCGTCGTGCTGGTCGACGGGATCGACGAGCTCCCCGCTGAACGTCGCTCGGGCGTTCGACGCTGGCTGGATGAGTTGATCTCGCATTTTCCGCTGGCACGCTACGTCGTCACCACCCGGCCTACTGCGGTCGAGCCCGATTGGCTGGCTCACGCGCAGTTCGTCGAGGTCACGTTGCAGCCGATGACCTCGCGTGACGTCCGGACGTTCGTCGAGCGCTGGCATGCCGCGATGCCTGACAAGTCACTTGATGACCGCCGCGACGCTCTGGTCACGACCATCAATACGAGCACCGCGCTGCGGCGCTTGTCGGAAAACCCATTGTTGTGCGCCTTGCTCTGCGCCCTGCATCACGCAGGCAATGGGCATCTGCCGGGTGACCGCATGGAGCTGTACGATGTCGCGTTGCGCATGCTGCTGGACCGGCGCGACGTCGAACGGCAGGTCGAGAACGATGTCCGGCTGAAGTTGACCGAGAAACTGGTGTTGTTGCGTCGCCTTGCGTACTGGATGGTCCGCAACGGCCACACGGACATCCCGACCGAAGACGCCGAGGCGCGAATCGCGTCGGCTCTGATGTCAATGCAACAGGTGAACGCTGGTTCATCTGAGGTTTTTCAGCACCTGCTGACAAGGGGTGGCGTGCTACGCGAGCCGGTGCGTGGCCGGATTGATTTCGTGCACCGGACGTTCGGCGAATACCTCGCGGCAAAAGCCGCAGTGGACGAGGACGACATTGGCGTCTTGGTCGAGAACGCGCACCGGGACGAGTGGCGTGATGTGGTTGTCCTCGCGGCAGGACACGCAACTCCGAAGCAACGCGTGTCGCTGGTCGACGGGGTTCTGAGTCAAGGAGTGGACACATTCACGCGGTCCCTAGTCGCGCTCGCATGCTTGGAAACCTCCCCCGAGTTGCCCGGCGACCTACGTGAGAAGGTTAAGGCTCGCGCGTCGTCGTACGTGCCGCCGCGGGACATCGCCACTGCCGAGCAATTAGCCGCAGCTGGAGAATTTGCGCTGGACCTCATTGCGGGCGCGGCACCTGCCGATGATCCCGAGGTTGCGGCGGCAACTGTGCGCGCGGCCGCTCTGATCGGCGGCCCCGCGGCTTTGGAATTCCTAACGCAATTCCGTGGGCAGACTGCGAGCGTGGTAGTGGACGAGCTCGCGAGGGCGCACGCGAGGTTTGAACCGGCCGAGTTCTGCGAGCGAGTTTTGGCTGACTGCACGTTCGCCGACGGACTGAGCGTGAACGATCCAGATATGCTCACAGGATTGGAACGCCTTAACCACCTCTATAAGCTTACCTGCTTGTTCTCAAGAGATTACGTATCCCTCGAATTTGTCCATCGCTTACCTCGACTTCGGGAGTTATTAGTTGCCAGTACGGCCGGGTTTGAATTGCGAGCGCTGACCGGTGCCAAGCTGACACATATTGCTTTGCTTAGTAACTCTCAAGCTCCGGCGCCATCAAAGTCGGTCAACGTGGCGCCGCTCTGCGGACTTCGCAAGTTGGCCCGCCTGTCCGTCGAGGTCAACACCTACGGCTGGGAATTTTTGTGCGACCTGCCAGATCTGCGGCAACTGGCTATGCAGGGTATCCACGCTAACCAGTTGGCACAGTTGGCTCCCTTTCGGCATATCCGTGAGTTTCACCTCGAGAACATGGCGGGCTTGCGAAACCTCGAATCGCTGTCTTTCCTGGATGGCCCTGTTGCCTTGACATTTCGGAATTGCCGGGAGCTCAAAATTCTTTCACAGCTTGCCAGGTGGTCGGAAAGCTTGACCCGGTTGCAGGTGTCCGCGTGCCCGGTTGAGGACTGGTCACCGCTTGCGCAGCTGGCCCGTTTGCGCAGCCTTGAGATCGGCGCAACACAGTCGGTAGATCTGAGCTTGCTCTCGGATGTGCAGACCCTGGAGGAGTTGTCGCTGGATTCGAATCAGGTCGATCTCTCGCCGTTGGCGGGCCGGCGGGGTCTCACGGTGTGGATCAAATCGGCCGCGGAGGTGTCTGGCGAAGATATGCTGGGCCCGGGCAGTCAGATCGGTCGATACTGACCGTTTTGGCGGCCCCCTCGGCGCCTTCTGGTGTTACCGCCTGAGCTGCGTGGTGTGTGGCTTCAGCTCGATCGATGCGTTCGGGCAAGGCGCAGCTGAACGAGTCGTGCTGCGGGAACTACTTGCGCCACGATCCACGGGACCAGTAGGACGGCGGCTGTCGTGGTTCACCGCGGTCACGTCATTCCTGAACGACCCTGGTCGGTGCGGGAGGAGCTGATGAAGTAGCTGCCACACGTCCACGTCCATTGCGTCTTTCGCGGATCTGCTGCGTGCCAGCACATCACAGATCCGGCGGCGCACCAAGCCGAGGGATTGTCAGCGAACTCGACCGTCTTGCCCGGTCATCGGGCGTTCGGCCGGATCGACCGGCGTTTCTGGCTGCAGGCGAGGTCGCGGACCGTTAAGGTGCCGGAGGCGAACCGGGATTCCGGTCCCGAGCGAGGGAGGAGTCTCGTGGCGAACGACTTCCATTTCGAGGAGCTCGGCTCGCGCGCGTTCGAGCAGCTTTCCTCCGCGCTGGTCTCGGCCGAGTTCGGTCCGGGCCTGGAGGTCTACGGATCGGGCAAGGACGGCGGCCGTGAGGCAGTGTTCCAAGGAACTATCTCCTGGGACGGCGGCGCGAGGGTCTGGCGCGGGTACACCGTCGTCCAGGCGAAACAGCGCGAGCACGTGTTGGCGCCTGCGGACAACCTCGCGTGGCTTCAAAGTCAGATCCGGTTCGAGCTAAACCACTGGATGAACGTCAAGCGCCACCGTGGGAAATTTCCGGATCATATCCTTTTTGTGACAAATGTGAGGCTTTCGGCCGCGGTTGACGGTGGGGTCGACCGGATCCGGGAGTTCTTGGTCCAGGAGCTCGACCGCAGCCACGCGTCGGGCAAGAAGGACACGCCGCGAATGCGGGGGCTGCGGGAGATCCGGGTGTGGCACCGCGACACCTTGAACGCGCTGATCTCGAACCACCGGGATGTCCGCAGCGCGTTCCCGGCCCTGCTGACCGTCGGCGATCTCCTCGAACGTCTGAACTCGCTGCCGGGACTCGCTGATCCGGACGCGCTGGCGTCCATTCTGCGAGAGCATTCCGAAAGCGCACTGCGACACGATCGGTGGGTCCGGTTCGGTGAAGCCGGTGGCTTGCACGCCCGGCAATCGGTCGATCGGGTCGTGGTCGATCTGCCGGTCATCAGTGATGATGATCGTGGGAACGTGCTGGATGAATGCATGGGACGTGGCGAGCCAGTGCTGCGCCGCTCGGTGCCGGGGAACGGCTGGCCCCGTCACCTGGTGATCACGGGAGCTGCCGGCAACGGCAAGAGCACCATCGCCAAGTACCTCACCCAGATCTACCGGGCGAGATTCCTGGAGGGCGCGACCTCCGTCGCCGCGGTGAACGAGATCATCGCGGACACAGCTGAATCGCTGGAGCGACTCATGTACGAGGCGCCCACCAGCCGCAGGTGGCCGCTGAACGTCTCGCTGCCGGAGATGGCGAACGACATGGGACCGTCCGGCGGTCCGTCGATGCTGCGCTGGCTCAGCCGTCAGGTGTCGCAACGGGCCTCTGTCGAGATCACTCCTGTGACCTTGGAGCGGTGGCTGAAAGCGTGGCCGGTGATCCTGGTGCTGGACGGCTTCGACGAGGTCACCGCGCCGTCCCTGCGGCAGCGGGTGGTCGACGAGATCATGGAGTTCGTCGACCGTGCCGACGAACTCGACGCCGACTTGTTCGTCGTCCTGACGACTCGTCCCACCGGATACACCGAGAGGATCCGGCCCACCGACTTCGCCCAGATCGATCTGGACTACCTGGCTGGCGACGAAGCCGTGAGTTATGGGAAGCACGTAACCACGCAGCGCCTGCACGACGATGTCTCGTTGCGGGAGCAGGTCTTGGAGCGGTTCGACCGCGCCGTCGCGCAGGCTTCGACCGGCCGCCTCATTAAGACACCGCTGCAGGTGCTGATCCTGACGTTCATTCTGGAGAACGTCGGCGACCTGCCGGCCACCCGCTACCAGCTGTTCTGGTCCTACTACGACACCGTTTACCGGCGTGAGCAGGAGAAACCTACGTCTCATCGTGCGTTCCTCCGCGGGCACCGCGACGACATCACGGAACTCCACGAGCGCGTCGGACTCGTGCTGCAGACCCGGTGCGAGGGAACGGACGAGGCGCAGGCCCGGCTGTCGCTGACCGGGTTGCGATCACTTGCGCACGACCGGATGATCGAGGTCGGGCACGATTCCGCGGCGGGAGCCGGCGAGCTCGCCGACCAGATCGTCGAAATCGCCACGACCAGGCTGGTGTTGCTCGCCGCGGGCGAAGACGACAGCGTGTCGTTCGAAGTGCGGAGCCTGCAAGAACTGATGGCCGCGAGAGCGCTGGTCAACGGCGACGACGCCACCATCCGGGAGAACCTGGTTGCCACCGCGCCGAGCCCGCACTGGCGCAACACCTGGGTGTTCGCGGCCGGCAAGCTGTTCGGCGAGAGCGATCACCGGCGCCGGCTGGTGCTGGACATCGTTGACCAGTTCGACCGGACGTGTGCCGGGTGGCCTGGCTGGATCTATCCGGTAGGTCCGGAACTCGCCGCCGATCTACTCGATGACGGTCTCGCCGAAACGAAGCCGGCTGCTCTGCGTGAGCTGGTTACGATCGCCCTGCGTTGCCTTGCCGGTCCGATGCCTGAAAATCCCGCGCACATCGCCGGCCGGCTGAGCGACGCCGCTCGGCACGGCCAGCTCAACGCGCTCATCCGGAACGAGCTGCGAGCCGCGTTCGCCGGAACACCGGCCGCGGTCGCAGTGGCCGGCGCGCTGGTGCTCTTTTCCTCGACCGGCGGCGCCTCCGGAGTCAGCGCGCCGGGACAACCCGCTAAGGCAGCAATGGAAGAGGTGACCAAGAGATGGTTCACCCCGCCGCCGCAGAAACCACGGGTCAAGGTCGGCAACCTGCTCGGCACGCCGCTGAAGGAGCTTCGTGACGAACCTGGCGCCGCACTCGTCGAAGCGGCCCTGACCGAGTGCAACGCCTTGACCCTCTATCCGACGTCTGACGGCGAGCTGTGGCCGGAGCTGATTTCAAGGGTGTTCGAGTGTGAGCGGCTCCAGAGCGTTCTCGACGATGTCGAGGCGTCCGGCATCCTCGAACTCTGCCTGGGCGACCTGGAACCGCGTCACTGGGCGGCGCGTTCCCACCTCGCCCGGGAGATCGCCGCCGTCCGTTCCAGGAGACCCGTGAGTAACCGGCTCGCTGTGCCCTATCTCGACTGAGCCGTCGCTTTTGTGCGTTGGTGTGCCACAACTGTCGCCGGTGGTCAACGCCGATCTGTCGTCATCCGGCGATCGGATCGGGCACAGAGGAGTTGCGTACTCCCTTGTAGGCCAGGGATCGAACGGCTTTAAGCAGGCCCTCGAAGTCGTCGACCAAGCCACGAGGCTCTTCGGAGAGATCGAACCTCTGCACCCAGGTGCTCAGCTGGGTTCGGACGTCCTTGGCTTCGCTGCTGTTGTCGAGCTGACTGAGCTACAGTGAGTGCATGATCTCCTCGAACTTGGGAGATCTCCCACGTGTGGGGGTTCAAGTACTCGGACACTTTATTACCCCGCGGATCGCGAAACGCGACCTTGAAGGTGGGTTGATCGTAGCTCAGCTTGAATCGATCTTCTGCAGTCGCCGTCCGGCGTTATCGCAGGCGATGTGCTGTTCCGAGCCTCGTTGCGCTGTGGCGACCCGACTGCTTCGTATTCGGTCGGGTTCGAGCTTGGCGGCGACTGCGCTGCCCTGGTCATAAATTCTCAGGTTGCTCTGGTCGACGAGCTAATCGTCGCGGATATAGAGCGTCTTCGGCCGCGGCTGGCCCGCCCGCCGGGTGCTGGTGTGGCAGTGACGGCGGCGGTAGGTCGGTCGCCCGTGGTTCCAGTGCGAGTTCAGCCGTCTGTCGCACACGCCGCAGTGGATCAAGCCTGCGAGAGCGAACAGACGAGTTTAACCTTCGCTGGTTGGTCGGGCCGCTCGGATCTGCTGTGCGGAAATGAAGTCCTGTTCGGTGACGAGTGCCTGATGCGCCGCCGTGGCGGATAGTGCCGGCGTCGATGTTGGGCCTTCGGTGTGGGTGGCTCGGCGATTCCAGACCTACCGTCCGGTGTAGCGCGGGTTCGCCAGGATGACGGCGACAGTGCGGAGCGTCCAGGCGCCGCCGGTTCCGTGGCGATGCGGTCCGGGTCGGCGCTGGATGGGCAAGGAACACCCCGCTCGTTGAGGTGTCGGGCGATGCTGGCGACGCTGTGCCCGGCGAGGCGTTGCCGGAACATCCAGGCGACGTGTGGCGCGGTTCGTGGGTCGGGTGCGAGGCGTTACAGCCGTCGGCCCCAGCGGGCGTCCGCGGGGTTGGGGGTGGGGGCCGGCGTCGACGAGTTGGTAGCCGTAGGGTGGTCGGCCGCCGGGGTAGCGGCCTTGCTGGGTGGCTGGTTGTGCATTGCCGCCAGTACCCGGTGGCGGGCGCGGAGGACTTGGCGCTGTGACTGGGTGACCAGCAGCGACACCGGTGTCTGACGACGAGGTTGCGCACGTAGCTCTCGCGGGCATGCGAGACCTCGGTGTCCCGATCGGGCCGCGACCGCCCGATGATCCGTTCCCGTCGCTCTGATCGCCTGGCCCGAACAGGGCGGAATTTTGCCTGATAGGCATGTTTTAGAAAACGAGGCAGGGTCGGTTTGGCGAGTCATGCACGAACGGCCATCCCCGATGGACGGGAGTTTGGGTACGCCTCGTCGTGGGAGGACGTGTGCGCCATCTGGAGCGAGGTTCACGGGAAGAGGACCACGTCGTAGGTCGCCGAGGTGGCTGGGCGTGGCAGGGCACGGATCTTCGCTCCTTGGCCTGATCGGGTGAACTTCCTGTTAAGGCTCGGGAAGGTTTCCGCAGCTCAGGGGTCTAATCCTGAATCTCTACTGTCGCTATGTCTCTTTCGACAGGTAGTTCCCGCCGCCGCCCGACGCCGCGATTTCGCCCGCGGCCGGGGCGTCTGAACGGCACACCGGCGTGCCCGCTCCCGGGTGCGCCGAATCGGGCCACACGCAGAACGACTGGTTGAAGTTCACCGGGTACGCGCCGGCCGGCGCGGCGAGCATTCGCTGGTACGGCAGGGTCGTCTCGATGAACTGGACGTCCGGCTGCGGCCAGCCCGCCGCGGGCGGGACCCCGCCGGTCACCGAAACGTTGTTGTTGTCCGGGAAACCGCCGCGCCAGGCGCCGGCCCAGCGTTCGATGTCGAACCGGCCCGGCCGGCCCTGGCTGATCGTGATCAGCACGTCGGGCCGCCGTGCGCGGTCGCTGAGCGCCGAGCCGTACGCCGCTTCGACGATGCCTTCGTCGAAGTAGCCCCAGACCACCGGGAAACTCACCGCCTGCACCACGGCGGGGCCGGACGGCGTGTCCAGCACGCGCCCGTCGAGCTGCAGCGCCGACGCCCCGGCCGGGTTCGAGATCCGGACGCCCGAGCCGTCCAGCTGGAACGGGTCGAACCCGCTCACCATGACCCGCCGCGTCTTCCCGAGCGGGAACCGGACGTCGTCGAGACCGCGCGAGCCGCGGTCGAACGCTGTCAGCAGCGAAGTCCGCTGCGACGGGGAGGCCGGCGCCCACTGGCGGATTGCGCTGCTGAGCTGCAGCCGCGCCCAGTACAACGGCCGATCGTCGAACCGGTCGAGCGTGCCGAGATCCGGACGGCGGCCCTGGGCGCGGTCGACGGCCGTCCGCCACAGCCGGTCGCCGGCCTGGGTGACGACCCGCTCGGCCCGGCGCGGGGTCCGCGCCGCGCAGAGATCGTGCTTCACCCCGGCCACCAAGGGATCCAGCCCGGCCAGCCGGACGAGCTCGGGGCCGACGGCGGGACCGCCGGCCGGCATGGTCGCGGTGAGCCGCTGTTCCTCCACGGTCAGCGGGACGGAAGCGTCGAAGCACCCCGGCGACGCTGTGGCGACGGCGGGAAAGGCGAAGAGCGGAACGGCGGCGAGCAGGGGGAGCAGAGCGGTCAGGCGCACGGGTTTCCCTCCACGGCGTGGGTGACGCGGCCGAGTCTCCCGTCGACCGCGCCACCCGCGGAACCCGCGGAAGTCGGGATCAGCCGGTCCGATCGTCAGAGGGCTGCGCCCGCGGAGGCCTCGGCCGGAAGCCGCAGCCACCAGTTCGCACGGGCGCGGACGACGGGAGCGTGTGCCCGCAGGAGCCGCAGCCCGGCGCGGTCGCCCTTCATTCCCACCGCGTAGAGCGCGGCTCGCTGGGTGCTCCCGCCGGTCGGTTGTGCGGTGAGCACGTGGTGCCAGAGACGCACGTCCGTCCGGCCGGGGAGGTGGGCCAGCGCCACGGCCGCCGCGTCTCGCCCCGCGCCCCGCCGCATCAGGTTTTCGACGACCGGGCGGTGCCGAGCTTCGCCGAGACTGCCGAGCAGGTCCACGAGCACGCTGTGCATGGCCGAGCCGGACATCGTGCGTCCGCTGGTCAGCATCGACGCGACGGTGTCGGCGAGCACGCCGCGAAACGGCGAAGCGTGCAGGACGTTGACGGTGAGGATGCGCAGATCGCTGTCGGTGCTGGCCAGCGCCTGCCGGAGGATCCGCCGGCCGAGCAGGTCCGGTTCGTGGTGCCGGGTTTGAGCTTTGATCAGGGCGCCGTGCAACTGGTCGAAGGCCGCGTCTCCTGCTCTTCCCAAGGGCGCCGAACGTGAGCCGGGACGGCTCGGGCGGTGCCGTAACAGGGCTGCGAGGACGTCTGACGCCGCTTCCCTGATCGGTGGCGACGTCGACGCGCCGGACTGCAGTTCGCGGGAGACGGCTTCGAGCCGGCGAACCATGTCAGGGACACCGGGCGGCCGGGCCGCCCACGCGAGGAGCGCGCCGAGCTGTTCGGCTTCGTTCCGCGGATCGGACAGCAGCCGAAGGAGGCGGCGGGAGGCCGTCGGTGTCGGATTTGCTGCGAGCAAGGCGATCGGATCGATGATCAGCTGACAGGCCGGCTCGGTGACGAATTCTTCGGTGGCCGCGACGAGCGCGGCGCCGCCTTCCGGGTGCCGGTGCACTCGTTGCAGCGCGGAAAGCCGGAGCAGATACCGCCAGCCCACGGACAGGCACATCTCGGTGAGCAACCGGTGGACGAGGAAGTCCCATTTCGGCCGGGGGAGTTTGCGTCGCGGCTGGGTCAGGGAAACCGTCAGGTCCGCCCATTCCGCCGCGGAGACGGGATCACGGTCGAGGCATTTGCCGAGCAGTTCGTCGCAGGGGCGCGCGGTCCGGCGCCCCGTCGGCCGGTCCCGGCCGAGTGCGGTCACCACGGCCACCAGCTCACCCGGCGGGAGGTCTAAGAGCCGCTCGTACTGGCGCAGAGCCGGTGTCGGAACCGTGGCCCGGGAGTTCTCCCAACGGGAAACGGTGGCGTTGTCGACGGGGGGAGTCCGCACCGCCTCCGCCAACTGGCGGATGGTCAGGATGTCGTCTTCTCCGTAGAGGCGCCACATCTTGAGCAGCCAGGCCGCGAGCTGACTCCGTTCGACCCGCGGCCACGGGTCGATCTCTTCGTCATCGCCGAGCGAGGTCGGTCGTCTGCGCCGAGCCGTGGCCATCGCCCGATTTTGCCTGGCCGGTTCGGCGGGGAACGCCGCCGAACGGGTGCACCGGTTTCGCAGCAAACGGCTCGAGGACGGTCCGCGCGCCTTACCGTCGGTTTCCCGTACATTCGAAAGGAATTCGAATATGGCGCTTGATGTGGTGAGTGGACGGTTCTGCCGCTGTTCCTTCCCGAAGAACGGGTTCGCATCGTTGACCAGTAGACAGCTGATCTTCGTCCTTTTTTCGCAGTTCAACGAGGGCCTGAAGGAATCTCTTGTGGTCCACACGACTAAAGGGTTGAGCGGTTGGAAAGATGGATTTCCGTCGCGTCTACGTTGTCCCCTGGGGAATTCTGGAGGACTTCGATCAGTCCGTCAAAGCGAGCTGGCTCGCCAAAGCGAAGAAAGACCTGGAGAAGAAGATCAAGGGCGCTAGGTGACTGGGCCGGGAGCACGCGGGGGTGTGCTCCCGGCCCGGGGATCAGCCGGTCGCCAGCACCTTCAGGCGCGAGATGTCCGCGCTGAACTGGTCCTGGTCGATGGGCGATGAGCTGTACTGCCAGAACGTGTAGAACCCCCACTTGTACGGCAGCGTGCCCACCGACGACGCGTACCGCGCCACCCAGAGCGGGTTCGTCGAGCTGAAGTCGCCTGTGTTGCCGGTGCACTGGCTCCACCAGCTCGTTGCCGTGTAGATCACCGGCCAGCGGGTGGTCTTCGCGTGGTATTCGTCGCTGAAGGCCTTGATCCAGGCGACCATCTGCGCCGCGGTCTTTCCGTAGCACGCGTTGTTCGGGCCCCACTCGATGTCGAGCGTGCCCGGGAGGGTCTTGCCGTCCTTCGACCAGCTGCCGCCGTGGGCGACGAAGTAGTCGGCCTGTGCGGCGCCGCCGGACAGGTCCGGGCGGCCGTAGTGGTAGGCCCCGTGGATCATGCCGACGTTGTACGAACCCGTGTACTGCTGGCTGAAGTAGGCGTTGACGTAGCCGGTGCCCTCGGTCGCCTTGACGTAGGCGAACTTCTTGCCCGCGCTCCAGTACGACGCCCAGTTGACGTTGCCCTGGTACGAGCTGACGTCGATGCCGGGGACGCTCGCGTCCACCGACGCCGGGGCCAGGCCGGCGGGTGCGACACCGTCGTGGGCGCGGATCGCCGCGCCCATCTCGTGGTTGCCGGTGGCGTCCTGGTCCGGGAGTCCCGGCGACGCCGAGGCGCCGGCGGCGGTCACGACCAGCAGGGAGGCCGAGACCGCGAGCGCGGTGGCGCACAGGCGCCGCCACCCCCGTCGTGGTGCTGTCATCGATGTGTCCTTTCGGTTGCCCTCGCGATGCGCGGCTGTGCAGGGCCGCGCGGGATGAGTCTGTTACATCTACGCAGGTCATGTCACTGCTCCATGTGATTCAATTTCTCGCTCTGGCCAAGCCTGTGAATAGTTAACGGACCGGACGAAAGGGACGCTCGGCGCTTGAAGCGGCCTGGCGCAGGGAGCAGACTCGCCGCATGCCCGCGCTCCGGAGTCGCCGAACCCTCGTCATCGCCGCCACGGCCGCGCTCCTCACGACCGTCGCGACCGGACCCGCCACCGCCGCCACGCCCACCCCGAAGACCCCGGTCGCCACCGGCTTCGGCGGCGCCGTGGCCAGCATCGACGCCGACGCCACCGCGATCGGCACCCAGGTCCTGCGCGAAGGCGGGAACGCCGTCGACGCGGCCGTCGCCGTCGCCGCCGCGCTCGGCGTCACCGACCCGTTCTCCGCCGGGGTCGGCGGCGGCGGGTTCTTCGTCTACTACGACGCCAAGACCGGCCGCGTCCACACCTTGGACGGCCGCGAGACCGCGCCGAAGTCCGCCGACGCGAACCTCTTCGTCGAAAACGGCCAGCCGCTGCCGTTCAACGACGCCGTCACGAGCGGGCTGAGCGTCGGCGTCCCCGGCACGCCCGCGACGTGGTCCGAGGCCCTCCGCAAGTGGGGGACGCGCTCGCTCGCCAAGTCCCTGAAGCCCGCGGAAAACCTGGCGCGCAAGGGATTCGTCGTCGACCCGACCTTCCAGACGCAGATCGCGAACAACGCCGCGCGGTTCGCCGCGTTCCCCTCGACGCGCTCGCTGTACCTGCCGAACGGCGCGCCGCCCGCGCCCGGCACCGTCTTCCGCAACCCCGACCTCGCCGCGACGTACGCGCAGCTCGAGCGGGGCGGTGTCGACGCGCTCTACAAGGGCCCGATCGGCGCGGACATCGCGAAGACCGTGCAGAACCCGCCGAAGGACCCGGCTTCGACGCTCAACGTGCGTCCCGGCAAACTGACCGCCCGCGACATCGCCGGCTACCGGGCGATCGAGCGCACGCCGACCCACGCCGAGTACCGCGGCCTGGACGTCTACGGCATGCCGGCGCCGTCCTCGGGCGGCCTGACCGTCGGCGAGGCGCTCAACATCCTCGAGAACTACGACCTCAAGCACGCGAGCAAGGCCGACTACCTGCAGTACTTCCTGGAGTCGACGCGGTTCGCCTTCGCCGACCGCAACCGCTGGATCGGCGACCCGGCGGTGATCGACGTCCCGGCCAAGGAGCTGCTGAGCCAGCGCTTCGCCGACACCCGCGCCTGCCTGATCTCGAAGGACAAGGCCGCGACCAGCCCGGTCGCCCCGGCCGACCCGCGGCACCCGACGCCGTGCGCCGCGGGCACCACGGGCGCGCCGACGCCGTACGAGGGCGAGAACACCACCCACCTCACGGTCGCCGACAAGTGGGGCAACGTCGTCGCCTACACGCTGACCATCGAGCAGGAGGGCGGCAGCGGCATCGTCGTGCCGGGCCGCGGGTTCCTGCTCAACAACGAGCTGACCGACTTCTCCTTCACCCCGGTGACGCCGGGCGTGCCCGACCCGAACCTGCCCGGCCCCGGCAAGCGGCCGCGCTCGTCGATGGCGCCGACGATCGTGCTCAAGGACGGCCGCCCGTTCTTCGCCACCGGCTCGCCGGGCGGCGCGTCGATCATCACGACCGTGCTGCAGGTGCTGACCGGCCGGATCGACCGCGGCCTGTCGCTGGAGGACGCCATCGCCGCGCCCCGCGCGTCGCAGCGGAACTCGGCGCAGGCCCAGGTCGAGCAGGAGTTCCTGAACCTGCCCGAGACGGCGGTGCTCAAGGCCCGGGGCCAGGGCTTCTCGACCGCGCCGGCGGAGATCGGCGCGGCCACCGGGGTCGAGCGCCTGCGTGACGGCCGCTGGCTGGCCGCGGCCGAACCGGTCCGCCGCGGCATCGGCTCGGCCCAGGTGGTGTGGCCGGCGCGCTGGTAGCTCAGGCTTCGAGAGCCCAGCGGATGTACGGCGCCTTCGGGACGAACCCCGCCCGCTCGAACACCCCGGAGGCGCCGGACGGGCTCGCCGAGTCCACCACCAGGCTCGCCCGGTCGTAGCCCTGTCCCTTCGCGGCGGCCAGCGCGTGCGCCAGCAGGGTCGTCGCGACGCCGCGCTTCCGGTGGTCCGGGAGCGTCCCGACGACCATGAAGTGCGCGTCGCGGATCCCGGTGGCCTCGGTGTCGGCGTCCCAGGACAACGTCACCAGCAGGCCCGCCGGCGTCCGGTCCGCGTCCCGGAGCAGGAAGCTGAGGCCGGGCCGGAACGTCTGGTTGACGATCTTGTTCCGCTACAGGTCCGGCGGCATCGGCGACGCGCCCCAGCAGTCCTCGAACGCGGCGTTGCGGATCCGCCGGAAGTCTTCGTCGGTCTCCCGCGACCACGGCTCGACCCGGGCCTCCACCGGCGCGACGCCCCCGAGAGCGTGCTCCATCCGCCGGAAGTACCGGACCGGCGCGAAGCCCCGGGAGCGCATCAGCTCGGCCAGGCCGGCGATGTGCTCGGGCCGGTGGACGTCGACCGCGAGCCGCAGTCCCGGGTGGTGCAGGGCGTGCAGGACCTTCGCGGCGGCCACGCCCGCCTCGACGAGCGTGGTGCCGATACCCCGGCGACGGTGGCCGGGGTGCACCCCACCGTCCAGGAAGACCCGGTGGACCTCGTCCGCGAACGGCTTGTAGCGGATCTTCACGTAGCCGATCATCGTGTCGCCGTCGAAGGCCTCGAAGGTGCCGAGGAGATCGGCCGGCGCCGACCGGAACCCGAACGCAGCCCCCACCCTCTCCGGGGGGCGTCCCCAGTCCAGCGTATCGGGGGCTGCCGACGAAAGGCCCGGAAAAGGCCGCGGTGGGACCCGGCTGTCCACATCACGGCCGGGTTGTGGACAACCGCAGCGCGCCTCCGTCAGCGGGGCCTTCTAGACTCGGGCCCGATGTTCCAGCCACCTGAATCCCTGCTCCCGCCGGGGGTGGGCCGATGAAGCTCGTCTTCGCCGGCACCCCCGACCCGGCGGTCCCCGCCCTGCGTGCCCTGCTCGACTCCGGCCGGCACGAGGTCGTCGCCGTCGTCACCCGCCCCGACGCCCAGGCCGGGCGCGGCCGTCACGTCGTCCGCTCACCCGTCGGCGCGCTCGCCGACGAGCACGGCATCGAGGTGCTGACGCCCGCCCGCGCCGGCGACCCGGCCTTCCTCGCGCGCCTGGCCGAGCTCGCCCCGGACGCCTGCCCGGTCGTCGCCTACGGCGCCCTGCTGCCGCAGTCCGCGCTCGACATCCCGTCGCTCGGCTGGGTGAACCTGCACTTCTCGCTGCTGCCCGCGTGGCGCGGTGCCGCGCCGGTGCAGGCCGCGATCCGCGCCGGCGACGAGATCACCGGCGCCTCGACGTTCCGGATCGTCAAGGAGCTCGACGCGGGCCCGGTCTTCGGCGTGGTCACCGAGACCATCGCCGCGACCGACACGTCGGGCGAGCTGCTCGGCCGGCTCGCGGAGTCCGGCGCCAAGCTGCTGCTGTCCACCATGGACGGGCTCGCCGACGGCACCCTGCGCGCGCAGGAACAGCCCGCCGAAGGGCTCAGCTACGCGCCGAAGGTGACGGTCGACGACGCACGCGTGTCCTTCGCCGACCCGGCCGCGGCGGTCGACCGCCAGATCCGGTCGGTCACGCCGGACCCGGGCGCGTGGGCGGAGTTCCGCGGGGAACGGCTGAAGCTCGGCCCGGTCACGGTGCTCGACGAACCCGGCCCGCCGCCGGGCGAGCTCGTACTGGAGCGCAAGCGGGTGCTGGTCGGGACGGCGACGAAGCCGTTGCGGCTCGGCGAAGTCCAGGCACCCGGCAAGAAACGGATGGCGGCCACCGACTGGGCTCGCGGAACACGGATCGAGCAGGGAGAACGCCTCCGGTGAACGACAACAGGGAACGGCGGCCGTCACGGCCGCAGCGGAGCCGCCCGGCCCCGCGCAAGGAAAGCCCGCGCCGCCCGCCGGAGGTGGACCCCGCCCGCCAGGCCGCGTTCGACGTCCTGCGCGCCGTGCGCGAGAAGGACGCCTACGCCAACCTCGTCCTGCCGGACCTGCTGCGCGAGCGGCGGATCAGCGGCCGGGACGCCGCGCTGGCCACCGAACTCGCCTACGGCACGTCGCGGGCGCAGGGCCTGCTCGACGCCGTCATCGAGGCCAACGCCGAGCGGCCGATCGCCAAGACCGACCCCACGGTGCTCGACGCGCTGCGCCTCGGCGTCTACCAGCTGCTGCGCACGCGCATCCCGGAGCACGCGGCCGTGACGTCCACTGTGGACCTCGTGCGCGCCGAAGCCGGTTCGTGGGCCACGGGTTTCGCGAACGCGATCATGCGCAAGGCGTCCGAAAAGGACGAAGCGGCCTGGCTCGACGAGCTGGCCCCGGACGACGCGACCGATCCGATCGGCGCGTACGCGCTGCGCACCGCGCACCCGCGCTGGATCGCCCGCTCGTTCGCCGAAGCGCTGGGGGACAAGGGCGCCGGCCTCAAGGCCGCGCTCGAAGCCGACGACGCGCGGCCCGAGGTACACCTGGTCGCCCGCCCGGGCGAGATCACCGCCGACGAGCTGGCCGCGATCACCGGCGGCGACCCGGCGCCGTACTCGCCCTACGGCGTGCGCCTGCCCGCGGGCGCCGGCGACCCGGCCGACGCCGAGCCGATCCGCGAGCGGCTGGCCGCGGTGCAGGACGAGGGCAGCCAGCTCTGCGCGATCGCCGCGACGAAGGTGACGGTCGAGGGCACGGACGAGCGCTGGCTCGACCTGTGCGCCGGACCCGGCGGCAAGGCGGCCCTGCTCGGCTCCCTCGCGGCGCTGAGCGGCGCGACCGTGGACGCCGTCGAGAAGGCGCCGCACCGCGCGAAGCTGGTCGAGAAGGCCACGATCAACCTGCCGGTGAAGGTGTTCGTCGCGGACGGTCGCGAGTCCGGCCTGGAGCCGGGGTACGACCGGATCCTCGTCGACGCGCCGTGCAGCGGCCTCGGTGCGCTGCGACGGCGGCCGGAGGCGCGCTGGCGGCGTCAGCCCTCCGACGTCGCGGACCTGACGAAGCTGCAGGGCGAGCTGCTCAACGCGGCTTACGCCCTGCTGCGGCCCGGCGGCGCGCTGACCTACGTCGTCTGCTCGCCGCACCTGGCCGAGACCGAGGGCGTGTTCGGCGAGACGGCACGGCGGCTCAAGGCCGAGGTGCTGGACTCGCGGGAGTTCTTCCCCGGCGTGCCCGAGCTCGGTGACGGGCCGTACGTGCAGCTGTGGCCGCACCGCCACGGCACCGACGCGATGTTCTGCGCCGTGCTCCGCAAGCCGTGAGGGATCTCGGGCTGGTGGCCGGCTCGTGCGGCGGGCTGGACGTCCGGTTCGCCGCCGAGCTGGCCCGGCCCGCCGCCGCCCGCGGCTGGCGGACGGCGATCACCCTGACCCCGACGGCGATGCGCTGGCTCGAGTCGACCGGCGCGCTGGCCGACGTCGAGGCCGCGACCGACCTGCCGGTGCGCAGCGCGTCGCGGCTGCCGGGGGAGCCCCGGCCACACCCGGACCCGGCGGTGTTCCTGTTCGCCCCGGCGTCGGCCAACTCCGTCGCGAAGCTGGCGCTCGGGATCGCGGACAACCAGGCACTGACCGTGCTCGGCGACGTCCTGGGCGCGCCCGGGATCACGGTCGTGGTGGCCTACCAGATCCAGGACACCCGGGTGCACCACCCGGCGTGGCAGCGTCACCTCGACACCCTCGCGGGCGCCGGGGTGACGCTGCACCGCCTCGATACCGGGCGGCCGTGGACCGAGGCGCTGGATCTGCTGCCCTGAACGGGGCGCCGTTCTTGGTTGTGTCCCTAGCCGTGCATCGAGCTGCAGCTCAGTCGCAGGTCGAGAGATCAGTACGCCAACGAGACGCCTCACGCTGTCCACAATCTGACCACAAATGTATCTTGCCGTTTACCTGTCCGAGCTGGTAGAAATTTTGCACCGCCGCGCCGGGGAGGAGCGGCCAGTGGTCAGGGGTCTGTGACGCACTTGAATGAATCGATGCTTGAGTTCTGGGGCGGCCTGGCTTGGCCGATCGCTACTGTCTTAGCAGTTTCTGTGAGCTGCGTCTTTGTTGATCGTGCACTGCAAAATGGCGGACGTCGAGGTCGATTTCAAGCTTCCCTCGGGCAGGTAAAATTGAAGGCTGCCATCGACGAGCTTGATGGAATCCTCGATGCGGCCATTGCTTTGAATGTGCAATATGCAAATCGCGAAGTTGACCCCGCTGTTCATTTGGCAAACGCGCTTCGAGTCAGCCCGGTCGACTTCGCGTCCTCGGCTTTGGAAATCGGGCGCGCCCTGCGAGCTGGGACCGTTGTTATAGTGGACTTTGCGCAACTTGAGATTCAGGCGGCTCGTCGATTGGCTGATTTTTGCTGCGGCCTTGCCTGTCATGCGGCAGCTTGGCTTTTCCGGCCATCGGATACTGTGCTGATCTTGACGCCCCCGCGACGAAAATAGTATCTGCTTCCCTGTAGCGACATGGAGTACTGTAGACAGTGGCCAATAATGATCAGTTGCTCACGATGACTCATCGAATTCGAGAGATTGAACATCACCTTGCAATTGCTCGCAGAAGACAAAGGTGGTCTAATGTTGCGCTTGTTTTCGGTCCCGTTCTTCTGGTTGTACTGTATGCGATCGCATGGATTCCGGCAGTTGACAGGAAGATTCTAATTGCCGTCTATATCCCTGCCGTTCCGATTGTTTTTGCTAGTTGTGTTGCTTCTTACTTCCTCAAGCGAAACCCTGGCGGACCGCAAGTGCTCGCGGAGGGGGGCGGATTTATGCGAGAGAGTGAAGGGGATCTCGAACTGGCTCTGGCTCGACATCGGGACTCGCGCAAGCAGGTGCTCGCGCAAGCGGATATTGAGCCGAAGGTTCGGAAGATAACATACAAGGAAGATGCCTATTCTGATGTCGATCAACTGCGGGAGGAAAGTAAGAAATATCGCAGTGTGAATAACACATTGCAAGGCGTCTTGATTATTGGCTCTCTGGCGGCAACGGCTGCGTCTGGTATAGCGGCGGAGCTGGCGGTCGTTCGTTGGGTTACGCTTGGAATTACTTTCGTTGTAGGTATCTCAAGTGGCTTTATGGGGTACTTCAAGTATAAAGAGAGGAGTTTTTACCTGCAGCAGACCGCCGACGCAATTGAGCAAGAGTGGGAGGCTGTCGAAATTGGAGTAGGTAGATATAAGAGAATGTCAGAAGAGGAGGCACTTGCGGAGTTTGTTGAGGAAGTACATCGTTTAAAGAGTGAGCAGAAGAAGCGACAGCAGAATCTTGAGCAACCGCCCGAAGCGCGAAACCCGAACGACAGCTGAGCTCTGTCAGGTAGCCGTGGACCGAAGCCCTGGATCTGCTGCCCTGAGCGGGCCGCCCCCCCCGGATATCCACGTTACCGGGCGGCACCGACAGTTCCGGCTACCTCCGGGCCAGGGAGACCTCGAACGCCGCCTCGGTGTTCTCGCGGACGTTGTCGGGCAAGGGATCCTCGTTGGCCGACACAGTAGCGCCGCGGCGGCCGTCGAGGGCGCCGGACAGGGTGGCGAAACCGAAGATGTCGCCGCCGTGGCCCCAGTAGCGTGTGCCGTCCGGGAGTGTGCGGTGGAAGAGGCCGAGGCCGTAGTCCGTGCCGGGTTCGCCCGGTACCGGGACCGTGTGCTGCATCTGTGCGAGCTGCGCGGCCGGCAGCAGGCGGCCGCCGATCAGCGCCGTGTAGAACGTGTCCAGGTCCCGGCCGGTCGAGACGAGCGCGCCCGCGGCCCAGGCGATCGACGGGTCGAAGTCCGTGAAGTCGGTCAGGGGGCCGCCGAGCGTCACGTAGCCGCGCGGGTGCGGCGACGGCAGCCGCTCGTCGCCGCGGCCGGGCAGCGACGTGTCGTGCAAGCCCAGCGGCCGGGTGATCCGGCGGGTGATTTCGCCCGCTAGGCCGTGCCCGGTCACCTTTTCGACGAGCATCCCGGCGACGATGTAGTTGGTGTTGGAGTAGGACCACGCGGTGCCGGGCGCGAACAACGGCGGGTGGTTGAGCGCCAGCGCGACGAGTTCGCCGGGCTCGGCGCCGCGGTGGCGCAGCGACTCGAGGTCGCCCGTCGCCAGCACGTCGTCGGTGTAGCTGTAGAGCCCGCTGGTGTGCTGCAACAGGTTCCGCACGGTGATCTTCGCGCCGTCGTTCCCGTTGCCGGTGATCAGGCCGGGCAGGTAACGCTCGATCGGGTCGTCGAGGCGCACCTTGCCCTCGGCGACGAGCTGCAGCACCACCGTCGCGACGAACGTCTTGGTGATGCTGCCGACGCGGACGACCGCGTCGTGCGGGTACGGCTTCCCGGTGGTCAGGTCGCCGACCCCGCTGCGCGTCTCGGTGACGCGGCCGTGGTCGGTGACGACGGCTTCGGCGCCGGGCGCGCCGCCCTGGGCGGTGACCCGGTCCAGCGCCTGCTGCACCGGACTGGCCGTGACGGCGAGCGCCGGTGCCGCGGTGGTCGCCGCGATGAGCGCGACGAGCGTGCCGCAGGCGACGATCTGCTTGCCGCGTAAGGACTTCCGCATGAAAGAACCCCCTGGTGTCGTGGTGCTCCCCAACCTAGGGAGCCCGGCACCAGGGGGCAGTGGGGCAGACCGCCGAACCGTTCCGGGGGCCAGCCCTACCTCTCGATCAGCGCAGGCGCAGGGCCCGCTTCAGCGTGCCGAACAGGTCGGTCTGGTTGGTCAGGCCGACGACGTTCGCCGCCTGCGGGCCCATGGCCGCGATGCGGACCTGGGTGCCGGTGTGCGACTGCGAGCCGCCCGTCTCGGCGGTGCCGTAGGCCAGGGTCATGTTCGCGCCCTCGTTGGTGACGAGCGTCGCGGTCAGGCCCGGGGTGGCCGTCGGCTCGACGATCTGGCTGCTGTGGCCGTGGTCGGCGGTCACCAGCACCAGCGTGTCGGGGTGGCTGCGGGCGAACGCCGTGCCCGCCGCGATCGCCGCGTCGAAGTCGATCGTCTCGCCGATCTGGCCGCACGGGTCGGCGGCGTGGTCCTGCTTGTCGATGCTCGCGCCCTCGACCTGCAGGAAGAATCCCTTGTCCGAGTGCCGGTCGTCGAGCAGCTCCAGCGCCTTGCGGGTCTGGTCGGCCAGCTTCGGCTGGGTCTTCGGCAGCGCCGGGTTCGGGGTGCAGCGCGACGGCGCGGTGCCGCCGTGGACCGCGGCCGGGCCGGTCCAGTTCACCGGCATGTTGTTCTTGGCGAACAGGCCGAGGACCGGCTTGCCCTTCTTGGCCGCCGCGAGGTCGGCCGCGGTGTTGACGACGTTGTAGCCGGCCGCCTTGGCCTGCTCCAGCACGGTCTTGCCCTTGAACTTGCCGGCGGTGACCGTCTGGTCGAAGTACGTCGCGCCGCCGCCCAGCAGGACGTCGGGGCGGGTCTGGACGAGCTGCTCGGAGATCGAGCCGGCGCCGCCCTTCTCCTTGGCGTTGACCGCGCACTTGGCGGTCGTCTCGACCGGGCCCTTGCAGTCGCGGCTGACGACGTGCGCGCCGAGCACGGCCGGGGTGGCATCCTGGACCTCGGCGGTGGTGACGTCGCCGGTGCGCAGCCCGCCGCGCTTGGCCAGCTCGAGGATCGTCGGCACGGGGTTGCCGTACGCGTCGACCGAGATCGCGCCGTTGTAGGTCTTGACGCCGGTGGCCCAGCCGGTGCCGGACGCGGCCGAGTCGGTCACGTAGTTCGGCTTGCCGGGGTTGTTCTGCTCGACGGCGTAGGTGGTGTAGTCGCCGGTCAGCGGCAGCTCGTCCATCGCGAGCCGGCCGGCGGCGCCGCGCTCGTAGTTGCGCGCGGAGGTGATCTCGGACTGGCCCATGCCGTCGCCGAGGAACAGGATCACGTTGCGCGCGGAGCCGCCCTGGATCGCGGAGCGGACGTCGTTGGTGCGGTCACCGGAGCCGGCGGAGCGCGCGTCGGCGTTGCCGGAGCCGTTGGCGGCCAGTGCGACCGGGGCGGCGGCGACCAGCGCGGCGCCGAGCGCGCCGGCGACCAGCCACCGGCGACGGCCGGTGAACAGCGAAGCCATGTTTCTCCTCTTCGGGGGACTTCGGGGCTTTCCAGTCCGGATTTCGGACATGGGTCATTAGTTCCGGTGCATGTGTGCCGTGGACGGACGGCAGGTGAGCAGCAGGTGTCCGATGCCCGAACTCATCACTTCCCCGAGGTGACCGGGAGCACGTCGGTTATTGACCGGCGAGGTGTCCCGGCCGGACGACGCCCGCCTCGTAGGCGATGACGACGGCCTGGCTGCGGTTGGCCGCGCCGAGCTTCCCGAAGATGTTCCCCACGTGCGTCTTCACGGTCTCGAGGCTGATCACGAGCGCGGCCGCGATGTCCTGGTTGGACAGTCCGGTCGCGATCAGCCGCAGCACCTCGGCCTCGCGCCGGGTCAGCGTCTTCGCCGCCCGCGCGTGCGCGCCGCCGGGCGGCCGCCCGCTCACCAGGCGCCGGATCGCCTCGGGGAACAGCAGCGATTCGCCGGCGGCGACGGTCCGCACGGCGTGGGCGAGCTCCTCCTTGCGCGCCCGCTTGAGGATGAACCCGCTGGCCCCGGCCAGCAGCGCCTCGTGCACGTAGTCGTCGTTGTCGAACGTCGTGACGACGAGCACCTTCGGCGGCTCGGCCAGGGCGGACAGCAGCTGCCGGGTGGCTTCGATGCCGTCCATGCCGGGCATCCGGACGTCCATCAGCACGACGCCGGGCGCGGTCCGGCGCACGGCGGGCAGCACCTCGGCGCCGTCGGCCGCCTCGCCGACGACCGTCAGGCCCTGCTGCTCCAGCAGGGCCCGCAGACCGGCGCGGACCAGGGGTTCGTCGTCGGCCAGCAGGACCGTCGGGCTCACGCGCCCGCCCGCAGCGGGATCGTCGCGTTCAGCCGCCACCGCGGCCCGTCCGGACCCGCGTCCAGCTCGCCGCGCAGGGCTTCGACGCGCTCCGCGAGCCCGGCCAGCCCGCGGCGTCCCGGGCGGGGGACGGGACCGGCCAGCGCGTTGACGACGGCGATCTCGAGGTGCTCCGGCCCGGCCTCGACGCGGACGTCCACCTCGCCGGGGCCCGCGTGCCGCAGCGCGTTGGTCAGGCCCTCCTGGACGATCCGGTAGCCCTCGCGCGACACCGTGGCGGGCAGCGCGGCGACCGGGCCGCGGACGGTCAGCCGGACGTCGAGCCCGGCTTCGCGGGCGCGCACGGCGAGGACGTCCACCTCGGTCAGCGTGCGGGTCGGCTCCTTGGTGGCCGGTTCGTCCCGCAGCAGGCCCAGGACGTGGTCGAGGTCCTCGAGCGCGCTGCGCGAGGACTCTTCGATCGTGCCCAGCGCCCGCCGCACCTGGGCCGGGTCGGTCTCGACCAGGCCGACCGCCGCGGCCGCTTGCAGGGTCGACGTCGTCAGCGTGTGCCCGATCGAGTCGTGCAGCTCACTGGCCAGCCGGTTGCGCTGCGCCAGCACGGCTGCGCGGCGCTCGGCCAGCGCCGTGAGCTCGGCGGCGGACGGGCCGAGCAGCGCCGTCGCGCCGACGCGGAGGGCGAGGGTGGCGGCCGCGGTCAGCACGAGCGCCACGAGGGCCACGACCAGCCCGAACGGGACCGCCCACGCGCCGAGCGGGACTTCGTCCCAGAACAACGAGATCCGGTCCTGCCCGCCCATCAGCCACACCGCGGGCACGAGCATCCCGAGGCCCAGGAAGGCCAGCACGGTGAAGAGGATTCCGCTGGCCGCCGTGTGCAGCGCGAGCCACAGGCCCGACCGCAGCCGTGACTCGGCGTCCGGGCGGCCCGCCGGCGCCGGGATCCGGGTGCCGAGCAGCGTGTTCGCCAGGCCGACGCCGAGGCGCCGCACCGGTCCCAGCAACCCCAGCAGTCCCATCAGGACGGCGAGGGCGAGCAGGGCCAGGAGCGCGCGGATCCGGGAATCGGCTTCGACGGACACGGCGACGGCGAGGGCGAAGGGGGTCACCGGCACCGCGATGGCGGCACCCGCGGCGGCGTGGAGCAGGCTGCGGTAGCTGCCGATCCGCGTCAGGGACTGGAGGAATCCGGGCATGCGGCGAGCGTAGGGAAGCCGGAGACGGGTGACTTCCCTCTCGGGAGCCAGATTCTGGTCACAACCGGTTAGCGACCGTTAGCAGCGGCCTCCTACACTCGGGACGTGGCAGACCGACCCCTGATCGCCCCCAGCATCCTGTCCGCGGACTTCGCCCGGCTCGGCGACGAGATCGCCGCCGTGGCCGGCACCGGCGACACCCGCGCCGACTGGGTGCACGTGGACGTCATGGACGCGCACTTCGTCCCCAACCTGACCCTGGGCCTGCCCGTGGTCAAGGCGCTGCTCAAGAGCACCGACGTGCCGATCGACTGCCACCTGATGATCGACGACCCGGACCGCTGGGCGATCGGGTACGCCGAAGCCGGCGCCTACAACGTCACCGTGCACGCCGAAGCCGCGAAGGACCCGGTCGCGCTGGCCAAGAACCTGCGCGCCGCGGGCGCGAAGGCCGGGCTGTCGGTCAAGCCGGGCACCGCGCTCGAGCCGTGGCTCGACGCGCTCAAGCACTACGACACGCTGCTGGTCATGTCGGTCGAGCCGGGCTTCGGCGGGCAGTCGTTCATCGCCGAGGTCCTGGACAAGGTCCGCACCGCGCGGCGGCTGGTCGACACCGGGCACCTGAAGCTGGTCGTCGAGATCGACGGCGGGATCAACGCCGAAACCATCGAGCAGGCGGCCGAAGCGGGCGTCGACTGCTTCGTCGCCGGGTCCGCCGTCTACGGCGCCGCGGACCCCGGCAAGGCGGTCGCCGCCCTGCGTGAGCAGGCCGCACGCGTCCGAGCGGGCTGAATCCGGCACCGAGGCGCGGGCGGAGAAGCCCCATCGGCGTCTCGGGTGTTGGATGGTGGGGGACCCGGTTACTAGGAGGCAGCGGACGTGTTCACCGGCATAGTCGAGGAGATCGGCGAGGTCACCGCGGTCGAGCAGCTGACCAACGCGGCGCGCCTGCGGGTCCGCGGGCCGCTGGTGACGAGCGACGCCGGTCACGGCGACTCGATCGCGGTCAGCGGTGTCTGCCTGACGGTGGTCGAAGTGGCGGACGGCGAGTTCACCGTCGACGTCGTCCACGAGACGCTGCAGCGGTCCAGCCTGGCCAAGGTCGCCGTCGGCGACCGCGTCAACCTGGAGCGCGCCACCCCGGCCGGCGGCCGGCTCGGCGGGCACATCATGCAGGGGCACGTCGACGGGACGGGCGTGTTCCTCTCGCGCGACGAAACCGGCGTCACGACCTTCGCGCTGCCGGGGCACCTGGCCCGGTACGTGGTCGAGAAGGGGTCGATCGCGGTCGACGGGATCTCCCTGACCGTCGCGGCGGTCACCGACGACCGGTTCAAGGTGGCGCTGATCCCGACCACGCTCGAGGTGACCACGCTCGGCGGCCGGGAAGCCGGCGACCTGGTCAACCTCGAGGTCGACGTGGTCGCGAAGTACGTCGAAAAGCTGGCCGAGGCGCATATCCGCGACCAGGTGCAGAATCGGGACGGCGGCGGCAGCACGGAGGAGCGGTCATGAGCGAGCCAGAGATGAGTTCGGCCGAGCCCGAAGCGGGCTGGACCCCGTGCGGTGCCGGGGCGGTGTTCGACGCCGACGCCATCGAACGGGCGATCGCGGACGTCGCGGCGGGCCGCGCGGTCGTCGTGGTCGACGACGAGGACCGCGAGAACGAGGGCGACCTCATCTTCGCGGCGGAGAAGGCGACCCCGGAGCTGCTGGCCTTCATGGTCCGCTACACCTCGGGCTACGTCTGCGTGGCGCTGACCGAGGCCGAGGCGGACCGGCTGGACCTGCCGCCGATGTACCACACGAACCAGGACGCGCGCGGCACCGCGTACAGCGTCACGGTGGACGCCGCCGAGGGCATCAGCACCGGCATCTCCGCCGCCGACCGCGCGCACACGATCCGGCTGCTCGCCGACCCGGCGTCGACCGCGAAGGACTTCCGCCGTCCCGGTCACGTCGTCCCGCTGCGCGCGAAGGAGGGCGGCGTGCTCCGCCGTCCCGGGCACACCGAGGCGTCGGTCGACCTGGCCCGGATGGCCGGGCTCGCGCCGGCGGGCGTGCTCTGCGAGATCGTGTCGCAGAAGGACGAGGGCGACATGGCCCGCCGCGACGAGCTCGAGGTCTTCGCGGCCGACCACGACCTGGCGATCATCACCATCGCCGACCTGATCGCCTACCGCCGCCGCACCGAGAAGCAGGTCGAGCGGGTCGCCGAGGCGCGCATCCCGCTGGCGGCGGGCACGTTCCGCGCGGTCGGCTACGACTCCCTGCTGGACGGCATCGAGCACGTCGCGTTCGTCTACGGCGAGATCGGCGACGGCCAGGACATCCTCGTGCGCGTCCACTCCGAGTGCCTCACCGGCGACGTCTTCGGCTCGCTGCGCTGCGACTGCGGGCCCCAGCTGGACGCGGCGCTGGCCGCCGTCGCCGCCGAAGGCCGTGGCGTCGTGCTCTACATCCGCGGCCACGAGGGCCGCGGCATCGGCCTGCTGCACAAGCTGCAGGCCTACCAGCTGCAGGACGACGGCGCCGACACGGTCGACGCCAACCTCGCCCTCGGCGTCCCGGCCGACGCCCGCGACTACGGCACCGGCGCGCAGATCCTCTGCGACCTCGGCGTCCGCACCATGCGGCTGCTGTCGAACAACCCGGCCAAGCGGATCGGCCTCGAGGGCTACGGCCTGCGCGTCACCGGGCGGGTACCGCTGCCGATCTCCCCGAACCCGGAGAACCTGCGCTACCTGCGGACCAAGCGCGACCGGATGGGCCACGACCTGGCCCAGCTGGAGCACTACGACCAGGTCGGCGCGGGCAACGAGCACCCCGACGGAGGAGCGCTGTGAGCGGCGAAGGCCGTCCCGACCTCAAGCTGGACCTCTCCGACTGCAAGTCGCTGAAGCTCGGCATCGTGTCCACCAAGTGGAACGCCGCCATCACCGATGTCCTGCTGGAGCGGGCCCTGTTCGCGGCCCGCGAGGCCGAGCTCGAAGAGGAGCCGACGGTCGTCCGCGTCGCGGGCGCGATCGAGCTCCCGGTGGTGGCGCAGGCCCTGGCCCGCAACCACGACGCGGTCGTCGCGCTGGGCGTGGTCATCCGCGGCGGCACCCCGCACTTCGAGTACGTGTGCGACGCGGTGACAGCCGGCCTGACCCGGGTGGCGCTCGACGAGAGCACCCCGGTCGGCAACGGCGTCCTGACGTGTGACACGGAAGACCAGGCCCTGGACCGCTCGGGCCGCCCGGGCGCGAAAGAGGACAAGGGCTACGAGGCGACGGTGGCGGCGCTGGACAGCGCGCACGTGCTGCGGAGCCTGCGCCAGCCGTGGACCGAGCGGGGCTTCGTGTGAGCGTGAGTACTTCGTCGACCTTGGTGATCCGTCCCCGGCGCGCGCTGATCATGTGCAGCGTGCTGGCGGTGGCGCTGCTGGCGGTGTTCGTTGTGGTGGCGGTGCTGCTGCGCAACGGCGACACGGGCGTCCGCTTCCAGCGCTCCGACCAGGCCGCGATGGTGGGTATCGGCATCCTGCTGGCGTGCGGCGTGATGCTGTTCGCGATCGCCCGGGTACGCGCGGACGCGACCGGGATCGAAGTCCGCAACGTGCTGATGACCCGGCGCTTCGCATGGGACGAGGTGCTTTCGGTGAGTTTCCCGGACGGCGCTTCGTGGGCGCGGCTGGAGCTGCCGGAGGACGAGTACCACGCGGTGATGGCGGTGCAGGCGGTGGACCGGGCCCGGGCGGTGGAAGCGGTACGAGCCCTGCGAAAGCTCCACCGCGCCGCCACCGGCGGCTGACCTGGCTCAGTGGCGGCCGCCACCGAATCGTGGGTGCAACAATTTGACGGCCGCCGGCGGACTACGTTATTGGTGCACCGTGGTTGCGGACCCTGTCCGAGCAACAAGGCGCCGTGACGCTTGCAGAACGTCCGTCAATTAGTAGGTGGTCCGTGGGGCCGATGACTTCTGCAGACTGGTAGACACGCCGTCGCGGAATGGCTACGCCTGCTGGCGATCCTTATGGCAGGGTTAACAGCGAGCGTGTCCCGCGGACGGGGGTGGAAGGTGACTGGCGGAACAGTGCAGTTGGCCAAACGACAAGTGCTCGCCGGATACTGCCTAGCCGGCGGGGCTCGTGGCTACTGCGGGGTCTGGAGCGCGTTCCTCGGCGGCCACGGGCACGTCGATCGGGGGAAGCTGATTCGGCAGCTATGGCCGGTACTCAGTACTGCCTCAGCTATGATTGAGGCGTCCCGGCCCTCGGCTGCGACCGGGGGAGCGTAACTCTCGTGGCAGTTGCGATCTTCGAAGTTGCCGGTCAGATGCGGCAGGCCATGAGTCGGTCGGATTTCGATCGTTCCGGCCGCATCGGCTTGGATGCGTATCCGTATCGTGCGTTGAAGCGCGGCGAGCTGCATCTGGCTGTCTTCGTTGTGAGCTCAGGGAATGGGTTCAAGATCGTTGGGCTCGGCAGGGTGGCGCCCGGTGACCGCTCTGGCATCTCCAACAGAAACCTAGAGTTTGACCTCTGTCGCAAGATTAAGCCCGAAGTGGTTGTGCAACCCGACAACGATGCGTATCCCGGCCTGATCCGAGCACTGAATGGTCGAACGCCGCTGAATGGTTCAGAGGAGCAAGACCTTCTATCTGTTATCTCGAATTCCGCTGATGTAGCCGCGCGCGACGTCGAGTTTTTGCTCGAGCAAGTTGGATGTAACGCCATTGAGGGTAACGATGGCTTTCTGCTTGCCTGTGAACGGGACGCGGTTGCGCTTTCATTGAAGGCGGCCAACCTGCAAGCGGAGTTGCCGAAACTGTCGGGGTGGCAGCTGGTTTCTTCGTGTCCTTGGTTCATTGGAGGGTTGGACGAATCTCGCGATTCAAGCGATCACCACTCAAGTGCTGATCGTGAATTGTCATGGCTTCAAGAAGGTGCGGTACCCTCGTCTTACAGCTGGATGCGGGTAGCTCGGCGCACTGATGGCTACGGGCCGGGTGTCACCATGGTGAATGCGAGGCCGGATCCCAATTCTGAACTTGGAGGAGTCGATCTCGTCTACTTTAATCCGAATTTCGGCGTGCTTACTCTGATTCACTACGGCGCAGATTGGATACTTGATGAGTACCTAGACGAAATTGACGATCTGTATGCGGGAGAGGATGATCCCAGCGATCCGCGTCTTGTATCTAACCCGGTATTCGTCAAACGTGTGAATGTCAAGAAATTCGAAGTTGAAAAGGAGTGGCTCCTCGGTGGAGCCATTCGTGTGGCGCAGGATATTAGGAATCATGAGATTTCTTGCGATGCCCCTTTTCGTTCTGAGCGACATTTGAGCAATGGTACCTTTGCTGCGTTGCTCGGTGCCGGATGGCTTGGTGGGCGTGCGGCTGGCTTCGAACAGGTCCGCGACGTCGTCGAGCTAGCGCTTGAAGCCCGGCGAGCCGTCGTGGTTGCAATACATGGCAACTGGGATGTTGCAGAGAGTCATCATTTTGGGGAGCAATGGCTATTCTGACCATTTAAGGCATGGTAGGTGGGCGTTTTGACGTTGCTGCGCATCTTCGGAGCGTTCGCTACGTTGATATTCAACTGATCTTCGGACGGGAACGGGTGGATGGCTGAGGGCATGGATGCGCGACGTCACGCACGCCAAGTGAGGGCGGCGCTCATGCGTGACTACGCTGGTCACGTCTACGTGGGAGATCTAGAACGGTATGGCGCAGACGGTGCGGAGCAGCGCCTGCTTTCACGAGCTCTGACAGCGCTCGCCGTGCGAATGGTTTCCGGAGCGGATCCGATTACGGCTGGTGGTTTTGTTACAGACGGTCATGCTGACCAGGGCATAGACGCAATCGCGCTGTGCAAGGATCCGCCGCAGGTCTACTTGGTGCAGGCGAAGTGGAGTGATGCTGGCACGGCCACGTTCGACCGAAAAGCTGCGGGCGAACTGATTGTCGGACTCGACTATCTCGATCGCGAGTTGTTCAGTGAATTCAATGCTCGAGGAGAGGCACTCGGGGAGGCCGCTTCGGAGCTGATGGTCGAAGGGAATGCGCCAGTCACTCTGGTAATCGCATTGATGGGTGAAAAACCGCCCGACCCTGATGGTGTTATGCCGGTTTTAAACAATGCGATTGCGCGATTCAATCAACATGGTCCTCGAGTCGGATGCCGGTTCCTATACGCGCGAGACTTCGTCCGGCAGGTGCGAGAGGATCGTGCGCCCGAGCCCATCGCGCTCAATGTCACAATGAGGCCGTGGCATCAGCATGACGGGATGCACATGTCGTATCAGGGGTCAGTACGAGTCGAAGATGTCGCCTCGTGGTCTGCGAAGCACGGTGCCGGCCTATTTCGTGCGAACATCCGCGACCCGCTCGGGGCGACGCGGACGAATAGTGGAATTGTCCAGTCGTTGATCGCTGAACCTGGCAACTTTTGGTATCGCAACAACGGTATAACAATTCTGTGTGACAGAATTATGCCCCGTCCTGGTTCGATGCAGTCTCCGCACAACGCGCCGATGCAGTTGACCGCCGAGAATGCGAGCATTGTCAATGGTGCACAGACGGTGACCGCGATCGCAGAGGCAATGCGGACCGATCCCGAGGTTGCCGCGTACGCGACAGTCGGTGTTCGAGTAATCGCCACTAACGGCGCCTCCGGGTTCGCCGAAGATGTGACGAAAGCCACCAATCTTCAAAACAGTGTCGAGGCTCGGGACTTCATTGCTCTCGATCCGGTTCAGGGAGAGATCCGGGAGGACTTCGCTGCTGAGCTCGACAAGCAGTACACCGTCAAGCGCGGAACTCCCGACCCGTCGCCCGAGTCTGGTTGCTCAATCGTCGAGGCTGCTGCGGCGCTCGCCTGTCTCCATCCCACTGCGAGCTACTCGGCGCGCCTGGCTCGCTCGCTCGATCCGCTTTGGGAACGCGGCGAACGAGGCGCGTATGATGTGTTATTCGACCCGCGTCCCCCGGCCCTGCAGATCTGGCGAGCAGTTACCGCGGTGCGGGCCGTGCGTGAAACGTTGCACGCGACACGGTCGCAGCGGGAGGGGAGGGCTGCTGCGGTAGCACAGCACGGTGAGTACCTCATCGCCCATCTGGTCCTGAAACACCTGAAGGTGTCCCAGGTCATCGACGAGCCCAGCTGTCGCTGGGACGAGGACTTTCTGCCACGCGTCGCCGACGCGGTCGCCACATTGGTGCCCTGGCTCATCCACCATGCCGACGCGGAATATGGCTCGGATACGCAGATACGGACCATTCTGGCGAATACCGACCAGACCCGCAAACTGGCCTCTCTCACCTTGAGTTCTGCAGAGTCCAGGGAAAAGCCTCCCACGCTTCCGGTGGAGTATGTCCGTGCTGAGCGTAAGCCGCGTCGGCCGAATACAGTCCCATATCTCGTCGACGCGAACGCCATCTCTGAGGGCACCGCACTCGTTTACGACAGTCCTGTCGCAAACGAGCAGGCGGCCCTTGCCGGATGGCTCGCGGAGGATTCGCGCCGTAGTCGGGCGACCTGGGTGAACAGCCGTACGAAACCGCTTTTATGGGAGGCCGACCAGAGGCAGTACTCGCCGTCCGGCCTTGTCCGTGAGATGTGGCAGCTCGCCGACTGGAAACAGCAACCTGTCGCAAATCAGGGCACCACTCGATGGAAGGTCAAAGGAGGAGAGAGTCTGTGGAGCATGGCCCTGCGATTGCAGGAAGCCGAAGAGGGCATTGAGTCCACCGAGACCACCTAAGTGCTTCGGCGGTCGTGAGTTGTTGCACGTATGCTCGTGTTTCAGCTACGCGATCCGCGCGAGCATCCGCACAGTAAAACGCTGAAGCGGGTGTAGCTGGCGTCAGAGATCCAGGTCGACCACGATCGGGGCGTGGTCCGAAGGCCCCTTCCCTTTCCGCGCATTCCGGTCCACATAGGAATCCTTCACCGCGGAAGCAAACGCGGAGTTCCCGTACACCAGGTCGATGCGCATGCCCTTGTTGTTGGGGAAGTTGCCCGCCCGGTAGTCCCAGTACGTGAACGGGTGGTCGTACTTCAGGGGCCTCGGGAAGACGTCCGTCAGGCCCAGCTTCCGCAGCCGCGCCAGGGCTTCGCGCTCCGGGGGCGTCACGTGCGTCGATTCCGCGAAGACCGCGATGTCCCAGACGTCGTCGTCCGTCGGGGCCACGTTGAAGTCGCCCAGCACCGCGAACGGGCCGGAAGACAGCTCCGACGAAACCAGCGACCGCAACGACTCCAGCCACTCCAGCTTGTACGCGTAGTGCGGGTTGTCCGGCTCGCGCCCGTTGGGCACGTACACCGACCACACCCGCACCCCGCCGCACGTCGCGCCGATCGCGCGGGCCTCCGCTTCACCGTCGAACCGAGGCTCGTCCGGGAGCCCGCGCACCACGTCCGACAGGCCCACCCGCGACACGATGCCGACGCCGTTCCAGCGCCCGAGCCCGTACGCGGCGACCTCGTACCCGAGCGCCTCGACCTCGGCGGCGGGGAACTTCTCCGTCGTGTTCTTCAGCTCCTGCAGGCACAGCACGTCCGGCGCGGTCTGCTCCAGGAACTCCAGGACCCGGGGCAGGCGGGGGACGATGGAGTTCACGTTCCAGGTGGCGATCCGCATGCCGCGAGTTTCCCACACCCCACCGACAGGAAAGGGGCGGCGCCGCGCGCCGCCCCTTCCGGAAAGCAGAACTCAGACGCCCGCGGTCGACCGGATCCAGGACCGGCTCGAAGCCACGCTCGCGTAGTTGTTCGTGCCGCGCGTGTTGGTCCCGCTCTGGTTCTGCACCGTGGAGGCGACGCCGACCTGGACGCCGTTCGAGACCTCGGGGCCGCCCGAGTCGCCCTTCCAGGCCGAGCCGTTGACGCCGACGCTCTGGATCGCGCGGCCGCCGTAGGCGTCCGACGACCGGCCGGTGACCTGGACGTTCGCCACCTTCAGTGCCGACGCCGGCGGGCCGGTCGGCGTGGTGCGGCCCCAGCCGTAGAGCTGGTTGGTGCTGCCGGTCGAGGGGTCGGCGCTGCCCAGCGAGATCGGGCCGGCACTGGTCGCCGAGGCCAGGTGCAGCAGCGCGATGTCGCCGTTCGGGGACTCGTACTTCCCGTCGACGGCGATCTGCGTGCCGGAGAACAGCGTGTTGCTGCCGACCTTGACGTGCATGCCCGAGCCGTCCTGGTCGAGGCAGTGCACGGCGGTCATCACCCAGCGCGACGCGATGACCGTGCCGGAGCAGTTGAAGCCCTGGAAGTCGCGTCCGGGCGTGTTGACGTAGACCTGCGCGCCCCAGGAGACCGTGGGGGCGGTGGTGCCGCCGACGATGTTCGGCTGGACGCCGGCCGAAGCGGCGGCGCCACCCGCGAGGGTCAGCGCGACGGCGGCCGCGGCGGCGGCACCTAGGACACGAAGAGAGCTCACGGTGGTGACCCTTTCGGATGGGACCCGAACCTGCTGGGTCGGAAAGTAACCACCGCGTCACGCCCGGGTACACCGACGAAGGTCGGAAGCGGACGAACACCCTACTTCCGGCGGGCGAACCGGGGGCGTGCGAGAACTGTCGGGGGTGAGCCATAGTCTTGGGGGCGTGGCTGACCCGACCACCTACCGTCCCTCGCCGGGGAGCATCCCGGACGCCCCTGGTGTGTACAAGTTCCGCGACGCGGCCAGGCGGGTCATCTACGTGGGCAAGGCGAAAAGCCTGCGCAGCCGGTTGAACTCGTACTTCGCCGACCTCTCCGGCCTGCACCCGCGGACCCGGCAGATGGTCACCACGGCCGCGAGCGTCGAATGGACCGTCGTCACGACCGAGGTCGAGGCGCTCCAGCTCGAGTACAACTGGATCAAGGAGTTCGACCCGCGGTTCAACGTCCGCTACCGCGACGACAAGAGTTACCCAGTCCTCGCGGTGACGCTCAACGAGGAGTTCCCGCGCCTGCACGTCTACCGCGGGGCGCGCAAGAAGGGCGTCCGGTACTTCGGGCCGTACTCGCACGCGTGGGCCATCCGCGAGACGCTCGACCTGCTGCTGCGGGTGTTCCCGGCGCGCACCTGCTCGGCGGGGGTGTTCCGGCGCCACGGCCAGATCGGCCGTCCCTGCCTGCTCGGCTACATCGAGAAGTGCTCGGCGCCGTGCGTGGGCCGGGTCTCGGCCGACGAGCACCGCGACATCGTCGAGGACTTCTGCGACTTCCTGGCGGGCAAGACCGACGTCATGATCAAGCGGCTCGAAACCGAGATGGCGGCCGCGTCCGACGAGCTGGAGTTCGAGCGCGCCGCCCGGCTGCGCGACGACCTCGGCGCGCTGCGCCGCGCCATGGAGAAGCAGGCCGTGGTGTTCGGCGACGGCACGGACGCCGACGTCGTGGCGTTCGCCCACGACGACCTCGAGGCCGCCGTCCAGGTCTTCCACGTGCGCGGCGGCCGGGTCCGCGGCCAGCGCGGCTGGGTGATCGACAAGGCCGAGGAGATGGACGTCCCGGCGCTGGTCGACCACTTCATCACGCAGTTCTACGGCGAGCAGGCCGAGCTGGAGGCCCGTGACGACGTCGACGCCGGGCCGGTCGTCCCGCGCGAGGTCCTCGTCCCGGAACTGCCCGCCGACGCCGAAGCGCTCTCGGAGTGGCTGACCGGGCTGCGCGGCTCGCGGGTGCAGGTGCGCGTGCCGCAGCGCGGCGACAAGAAGGCGCTGGCCGAGACCGTCGAGCGCAACGCGGGCGAGGCGTTCACCCAGCACAAGCTGCGCCGGGCCGGCGACCTCACCGCCCGGTCGGCGGCGCTCACCGAGCTGCAGGACTTCCTGGCGCTGGACACCGCGCCGCTGCGCATCGAGTGCATCGACATCAGCCACATCCAGGGCAGTGACGTCGTGGCCTCGCTCGTCGTCTTCGAAGACGGGCTGGCGCGCAAGTCCGAGTACCGCCGCTTCGCGCTGCGCGAGGCGGCCGAAGAGGGTGACGTCGCGTCGATCGCCGAGGTCGTGCGGCGGCGTTTCAACCGCTACCTCAAGGAAACCGCCGAAGGCGCCGACGTCCCGATCGACTCGTCGAAGCCGGGTCTCGACCCGGAGACCGGGCGGCCGCGCAAGTTCGCCTACCCGCCGAACCTGCTGGTCGTCGACGGCGCCGGCCCGCAGGCCACCGCGGCCGCGGACGTGCTCGCGGAGCTGGGCATCACCGACATTTCCGTGGTGGGGCTGGCGAAGCGGCTCGAAGAGGTGTGGCTGCCCGCCGACCCCGATCCGGTGATCCTGCCGCGGACGTCGGAGGGGCTGTTCCTGCTGCAGCGCCTCCGTGACGAGGCGCATCGCTTCGCCATCACCTACCACCGCGAGAAGCGCTCCAAGCGGCTGCAGGCGTCCGAATTGGACAGTGTGCCCGGGCTGGGGCAGGCTCGCCGCACCGCGCTGATCAAGCACTTCGGCTCGGTGAAGAAGCTCAAGCAGGCCAGGGTCGAGGAGATCGAGGCGGTGCCCGGCTTCGGCAGGCGCACCGCGGAGGCCGTGGTCGCCGCGCTGGCCGGGGAGTCCGGCGCGGGCCCGGGCACAAGGACAGGGGAGTAGGGAAAGACTGTGAGTGCGCAAGAGGAGATCCGCGGGTCCGGCATGGAGGTCGCGGTCGTGTCCGGGCTGTCCGGGGCGGGCCGCAGCACCGCGGCCAAGTGCCTGGAGGACCTGGGCTGGTTCGTCGTGGACAACCTGCCCCCGGAGCTGATCGCCACGATGGTCGAGCTGGGCGCGCAGGCGCGCGGCGCGATCACCAAGGTCGCCGTCGTCATGGACGTGCGCTCGCGCGCGTTCACCGACGACCTGGCCTCGGTGATCAAGGACCTGGACGCCCGGGGCTACAAGCCGCGGGTGCTGTTCCTGGAGGCGACCGACGCCGTGCTGGTGCGCCGCTTCGAGGCCGTCCGGCGCGGGCACCCGATGCAGGGTGACGGCCGGCTCGCCGACGGCATCACGGCGGAGCGGACGCTGCTGGAGCCGCTGCGCGAGGAGGCCGACCTGGTGCTCGACACGTCGTCGCTGTCGGTGCACGACCTGCGCGCCAAGATCGAGGACGCGTTCGGCTCGGAGGCGAGCACCCAGACCCGCGTCACCGTGCTGTCGTTCGGCTACAAGTACGGCCTGCCGATGGACGCGGACCTGGTGATGGACGTCCGGTTCCTGCCGAACCCGTTCTGGATCCCGGAGCTGCGCGAGCACACGGGCCTCGACGGCGAGGTCCGCAACTACGTGCTCAGCCAGGAAGGCGCCGAGGAGTTCCTCGACCGCTACCACCAGCTGCTGCGGCTCATCGGCGCCGGCTACAAGCGCGAGGGCAAGCGGTACCTGACGCTGGCCGTCGGCTGCACCGGCGGCAAGCACCGCAGTGTGGCGCTGTCGGTCGAGCTCGCCCAGCGTCTGTCCAAAGAGGACGGAATGGCCGTGAAGGTGGTGCACCGCGACCTTGGTCGTGAATAACGTGCGGGCGGTCGCCCTCGGGGGCGGCCACGGACTGCACGCCACGTTGTCCGCGGTGCGGCGGGTGACCCCCGACGTCACCGCGATCGTCACCGTGGCCGACGACGGCGGGTCGTCCGGCCGGCTGCGGCGCGAACTGGGCCTGCTGCCGCCGGGCGACCTCCGGCAGGCGTTCGCCGCCTTCGCCGCGGAGGACGGCGGCACGCTGTGGGCCGAGGTGTTCCAGCACCGCTTCGGCGGTGACGGCGCACTGGCCGGGCACGCGGTCGGGAACCTGCTGCTGGCGGGCCTGTTCGAGGTGCTCGGCGACCCGGTCGCCGCGCTCGACGAGGCCTGCCGGCTGATGGGCGTCTCCGGCCGGGTGCTGCCGATGTCCCCGGAGCCGCTGGAGATCGAAGGACAGGTCAGCGGCCTCGACAGCGAAGACCCTTCGGCGTTGCGCACGATCCGCGGCCAGGTCGCGGTGGCGTCGACGCCGGGGCAGGTGCAGCGCGTCAGCCTGCGCGCGCCGGGCGGGTCGGGCCGGCCGCCGCTGGCGTGCGCCGAAGCCGTGGAAGCGGTGCTGGCGGCCGACGTCGTTTTCCTCGGCCCGGGCTCGTGGTTCACGAGCGTTCTACCGCATCTGCTGGTGCCCGGACTGCACGACGCGCTCGTGAAGACGTCGGCGACGAAGGTGCTCGTGCTCAACCTTGTCCCCCAGCCGGGGGAAACCGCCGGGTTCTCGCCGGAGCGGCACCTCGACGTGCTCTCCGAGCACGCACCCGATCTGCGGGTGGACGCGGTGATCGCGGACCGCGATTCGGTCCCCGACCCGGCGAATCTCCGGCGCGCGGCGGAACGGCTCGGCGGCCGGGCCCACCTGGGGGCGGTGGGCGACCCGGAAGTGGCGGGACGGCATGATCCTGATGCGCTCGCGCGATGCATGCGGGAGGCTCTCGGTCTCGGCAGGGGCGGGGAGCACGGGGGAGGAGCGAAAGGCAGGGAGGGGCAGTAATGGCGATGACCGCCGCGGTGAAGGACGAACTGAGCCGGCTGGAGATCACGAAGGTCGGGCCGCGCCGGGCGGAGGTTGCGTCGCTGCTTCGCTTCGCCGGCGGGCTGCACATCGTGGCCGGCCGGGTGGTCGTCGAGGCGGAGCTGGACACGGGCTCGGTCGCGCGACGGCTGCGCAAGGAGATCCACGAGCTCTACGGCCACCATTCGGACGTCCACGTCATCACCGCCAGCGGCGGACTGCGCAAGGGAACGCGGTACGTGGTGCGCGTGGTGAAGGACGGGGAAGGCCTGGCCCGGCAGACCGGACTGATCGACCAGCGCGGCCGCCCGGTGCGCGGCCTGCCCGCGGCCGTGGTGTCGGGTGGCGTGGCCGACGCGGAAGCGGCGTGGCGCGGGGCGTTCCTCGCCCACGGTTCCCTGACGGAGCCGGGCCGTTCGTCGTCGCTCGAGGTGACGTGCCCGGGTCCGGAGGCGGCGCTGGCCCTGGTGGGTGCCGCGCGCCGGATGGGCATCCAGGCGAAGTCGCGCGAGGTCCGCGGCGCCGACCGCGTGGTGGTCCGCGACGGTGACGCGATCGGCGCGCTGCTGACGCGCCTGGGCGCGCACGCGAGCGTGCTGCAGTGGGAGGAACGCCGGATGCGCCGCGAGGTCCGCGCGACGGCGAACCGGCTGGCCAACTTCGACGACGCGAACCTGCGCCGCTCGGCCCGCGCGGCCGTCGCGGCGGCGGCCCGGGTCGAGCGCGCCCTGGAGATCCTCGGCGACACCGCCCCGGACCACCTGCTGGCGGCGGGCAAGCTCCGGCTGTCCAACCGGCAGGCGTCACTGGAGGAGCTGGGCCAGCTGTCGGACCCGCAGATGACGAAGGACGCGGTCGCCGGCCGCATCCGCCGGCTGCTGGCGATGGCGGACAAGCGGGCGAAGGACCTGAGCATCCCGGACACCGAGTCCGCGGTCACCCCGGAGATGCTCGAGGAAGAGGAAGACGCCTGACGAGGTCCCGCAACCAGGGTTCGGCGAGGGCCCGCCGGGTGCGGTGGTCGTGGCCGGGGAGCAGCGCCCGAACGACCGGGTGAGCTTCTGCTGGTGGTCCGCGAGGTGGCCGAACAAGGCGGGCTCGACGGACACGTTCCGGATCGTCACCTCGTGCGCCCAGGCGGTGCTGCTGCCACCGCCGGGTGTTCGGGCTGGTGCGCGTGCGCCGGGTCAGGCTGCCCGCTCGGCCGCGGCCCAGTCGCGCAGGATGTCCAGCAACTGCTCGAACGTCCGCCCGGACGACACCACGTCGACGAGGACGACCGGCTTCGGCCCCTCGGGCGAGCAGGTCCGGTGCGAGACCGTGCGCGGCGAGGTTCGCCCGCAGCTGCGCGACCTCGGCCGCGGCGAGGCCGCCCCACAGACCGCCCACGAGCCCGGTGGAGAGCGGCAGCAGGTGCAGTCGTGCTCGGCGATCAGGTCTGCCAGGCGGGCCGCGACCAGGCCGTGCTGGTCAGGCCGTTTTCCGTCCGTGCGGTTAACGGGATCGGTGCCGTCCGGCCGAACTCGTAACACCCCGGTAGCACGGGGGAGTGGTCGCCGAAACGCGGCGCGTCGAACCTCGGTCGGGAGGGAGTACGCCGAACGAGGGAAGGGGAACGCATGCGCACGAGCCGGAACAGCAATGACCGCGCGCAGCTGCAGGTGTCGCCGGAGGTCGGCACCTGGCTCGCCCGGCGCAGCAGCAGGGCCGACGACTGGACCGCGGACCAGCTGGCCGAGGCCAAACGCGGCACGACCGTCTCGGTGGTCATCCCCGCGCGCAACGAGGAGACGACGGTCGGCGCGATCGTCACCGCCATCCGCGAGGAACTCTGCGAACGGCACCGGCTCGTCGACGAGATCCTGGTCGTCGACAGCCACTCGACCGACGCCACCGCCGAGGTGGCCGCCGCGGCCGGCGCGCGGGTCGTCGCGCAGGACGCCGTGTTCCCGGACCTCGACGGGCTCCAGGGCAAGGGCGAGGCCCTGTGGAAGGGCGTCGCCGCGACGACCGGCGACCTCGTCGTCTTCGTCGACGGCGATCTCTACGACTTCACCACCGACTACGTCACGGGGCTGCTCGGCCCGCTGCTCACCGACCCGTCGGTGGCCTACGTCAAGGGCTTCTACCACCGCCCGCTCAACGGCGCGGCGGGCAGCGAGCCCGAGGGCGGCGGCCGCGTCACCGAGCTCGTCGCGCGGCCGCTGATCAACATGTTCTGGCCCGAGCTGTCGGGTTTCGTCCAGCCGCTGGCGGGCGAGTACGCGGGCCGGCGCGAGGTGCTGGAGAGCATCCCGTTCGTCGTGAACTACGGCGTCGAGATCGGCCACCTGATCGACCTGCTGGAGCTGCGCGGCCTGGACGCGCTCGCCCAGGTCGACCTCGGCCACCGCGTGCACCGCCACCAGAGCACCCAGGCACTGGGCCGCATGTCGGGCCAGATCATGCAGACGCTGTTCGACCGCCTGGAACGCTACGGCCGCCTGGTCACGGCCATCCCCCCGGCAACGATCCTGGCCCAGTTCCAGCGAGGCACGTCCACGGACGGCGTCGAGCGCGAACTGGTGCTGACGGACCTGACGTCCCCGCAGCGCCCGCCCCTGGCGAGCCTGCCGGTGACGTTGCGCCCGGAGAACGAGCTGGACCTGCAGGACACCGCGTAGTCGCTCGGCAAGGGGATCCGCGGCGAGGCCGAAGCCATCGGCCCCTCCGGGTCCCCTTGAGGCGGACGGGTGCGGGAAGGCCGGAGAAGAACATCCTCCCAGATCAAGCCGCCACGGGTCTGGAGGGCGATCCGGCCATCAGCAGTACGCGTGGTCCGTGTCCTCCGGCTTGTGCGGAATGGTCGTCTTGATGTGCAGGGCGTCGTAGGACGTTTCCCAGGCCTGCGAGTTCACGAAGTCGTGGATCTTCGTGGTGAACTCGTTGCAGGCCCGTGAATCGACCTTGCGCATCGCCACCCCGTAGAACTCCTTCGGGTTGACCAAGCCCCCGCTTTCCCAGTAGGCGGGGTCGACCTTGGCCTTCCGGAAGTTGGCGACGGCGAGGAGGATCGCCTCGTCGGTCTCCACGGCGTCGAACTGCCGGTCGTCGGGGTTGAGGAAGGGGTCCAGGCACTCGCGGAGGGTGTCCTTCGCCCGGGCGCCGATCTTGTCCGCGGCCGTGGTGCCCTTGGTCACGCAGGTGTGCTCGGAGTCGAGCACCGTGGCTTGGTGGGTGATGGCCGCCAGCTTGCCGAGGTCGACCATCTGGCCGGAGCGGTCGACGAAGTAGGGCCCGGCGAAGTCGACGAAGTCCTTCCGGCGCTTCGCCGGGTCGGTCGTGCTGGCCCCGTCCATCGAGTAGTTCGCGATGACCAGGTCGACTTCGCCGCGCAGCAGGGCGCCCTCCCGGTCGTACGGGGTGAGCGCCACCGGCACGACCGTGAAGCCGAGCCGGCCGGCGAGGTAGTTCGCCAGGTCGACGTCGAACCCCTTCGGGTTGATGTCCGGGTAGCTCCACCCCGGGATCTCGCCGTTGAACCCGACCCGCAGCGTCTTGCCGGCGACGGGCCACAGCTCGGCGCCGGAGGCCGGGGCCTCGGACGTGACCGGAGGCACTACCACGGCGGACGACGGGCGTTCCGGAGCCGCGCCGGGATCGGCGCCGGGGTGCAGGGTGATCGCCGCGGTGGTGGTGGCCACCGCGACCACCAGCACCGCCGAGCTCAGGGCGAGTGAGCGTTTCCGCATCTGGTTTCAGTCCTTCTCGGGAGGGGTGGAGAACACGGCGACCGCGATCGCGGCCGCGTAGCCGAGCACCGCGAGCGGGGCCGCCACCGCCGTCGCGAGCCCGGCGGGCAGGCCGGTCCACCACAGGACCGTGCCCGCGACGAGCGCCAGGACCACCGCGGACGCGCCCAGCCACGGGTCGGCCAGCGCGCCGCGCAGGCGACCGGGGCGCTTCGGCTCGGCGGGCTCGCCCGGGGCGTCCTCCCAGGCGCGGATGACGTCGTAGAGACGCCCGGCCTCCTGCGAGACGATCTTGCTGTCGTGGTCGAGGAACCGCAGGACCTCCGACCGGATCCGGTCCCGCACCGACCGGGTGCCCTGGTCGTAGAGGTCCTCCAGGCGCCGCAGGCCGCGCACGATGATCGTGTTGACATCGCTGCCCAGGTCGGTGATCACGTCGGGCGCCAGGTCCCGCGCGATGAGCGCGGCCCGGTTGCGGACCACGGCCTTCTGGTCGACCGTCCTGGTGGCGCTGTGGTCCGGTTCCGGGTACCCGGCCGCCAGCAGGGTCTGGCGCAGCCGGGGGAAGATCCTCGGCAGCGACAGCTCGGGCGACGGGTCGTCGATGCCGTTGGTCAGCAGGTCGACGAGCACCCCCGTGAACGCGGTGTGCCGGGCGCCGGCGGGTGCGACGGCGTGCACGTTGCTGCCGGCCGAAGCCAGCACGTACGAGCCGGAGATGACGAACGCCTCCCCGTCGGCCTTGCCCATCGCTTCGGCCAGCGCCCGGCCGCTGAAGCAGGTGTCGATGACGACCATCCGGCACGCCGCCTGGCTTTCCCGGACGATCCTGCGGATGTCGGAGTACGGCAGCGCGTGGTTCCACCAGAAGTCCTCGCCGCTGTCGTCGCTTCCCGGCAGCAGCAGGTGGATCTCGTTGCTCGACAGTTCCTTCGGCAGCGCGTGCCCGCTGAGGTAGACCAGCAGGACGTCGGTGGCCCGCGCCGCGGCGGCGCGGACCGCCCGCAGGATCACGTTGCGGTCGTCCTCGTCCAGCACGGAAGTGCAGTTCTCCGCGAGGAAACCGCCGTACTGCTCGTCGGTGAGCACGGCCGCCAGGTCGGTGACGTTGTTGGCCACGGCAGGCAGCGGCCGCGCGGCGAACGAGCCCGAGTACGTGGTCGTACCGACGAGGACGGCGTGCGAGGACTCAGGAACGGGAAGACGCATCGCCGTCCTCGGTGATGGTCACCGACCGGTGCGCCAGGAGGGTCTCGGCCAGCGCGGCCGGCTCGGTGGCGCCGGTGAGGCGGACCTGCACCTCTCGCCCGTCTTCGGCGGTGTAGGTGAGGAACAGGTCGCCCTTCCGCAGCCGGTCGCGTTCGACCAGGTACCCGCAGATCGAGCGGGTCAGGACGGGCACCGCGGCGACCGCCGCCCCGACGACCACGTCCCAGCCCATGGTCTCGGGGGCCGCCTGGCCGGACATCGTCCGGAGCCGGCCGCGCAGATCCTCTTCCAGGGCCAGCCATCCGGGGAGGTCGTCGGGGCCGGTGCTGCCCTCGAAGGTGATGGCGATCGTCACTGCGCTCCCGGTGATCGTCTCGACGGAGCCCGCCGTGGGTCCGGCGGGTCGCACCCCCTCCAGTCGGACGTCCGCTCACGGTGTTACACCCGAGTGGTCACTCCGCGTTCGCGAGCGCGCGGGTTCCGGCGGGCTGCCAGCCGGGCGGTCCGAGGACGAAACCCGTGCGCTCGCGCCAATTCCGGGCCCCGCGCAGGTCTCGCAGGATCGAGCCGTACTCGTGGAAGCCGACCTTCAGGAGGTTGTACGTGGCGATGTTCTTCGTCAGCCCGTAAGTCGGGCGCTTGCCCTCCGGTACGAAACTGCCGAACAGCCTGTCCCACACGATGAATATCCCGCCGTAGTTGGCATCCAGGTACTCCGCGTCGCTGCCGTGGTGGACGCGGTGGTGGGACGGGGTGTTGAAGACGTACTCGAACCAGCGCGGCAGCTTGCCGATCTTCTCGGTGTGCACGAAGAACTGGTACACGAGGTCGATCGAGAGGCCGGTCAGGATCATCCACGGCGGGATCCCGCACAGTGCCAGCACCGACCAGAACGGCAGCTGGAAGTACGGGGTCCACTTCTGCCGCAGCGCCGTCGAAAAGTTGTAGTGCTCGCTCGAGTGGTGCACCTGGTGCCCGGCCCACAGCAGCCGGACGCGGTGGCTCGCCCGGTGGTAGGCGTAGAACACCAGCTCCTGGCCCAGCAGCATGAGCACCCACGTCCACCAGTCGCGCGGGTCGAGCTGCACCGGCGCCAGCTCGAACAGCGCCGCGAAGACGACCAGCATCACCAGCCGGAACAACGCGTTGACGCCGACCGCGACCGTGCCCATCAGCATGCTCGTGCGGGTGTCGGCGGGGCTGTAGCCGATGACGTCGTCGTCGTGGCCGAGCACGTGCACGGCGACGATCTCGATCGTCACGAACAGCAGGAACACCGGTACCGCGAACAGCACGGGGTCGCGCAGGTGCGCCAGGAACTCGGCCACGTCGCCTCCTAGGATGATCTGACCCAGTGGTAACTTACCCGAGGGTCACTTCACGCACGGTAGGGTCTGGACCGTGACGGAGTCAAGACCGGTCGGTACCAAGGGCATGCCCCGCGAAGAGCGCGAGGCGCAGCTCGTCGTCGCCGGGACCGAGGAGTTCGGCCGGGCGGGGTACGCGGGCGCGTCGATGGTCGAGATCGCGCGCCGGGTCGGCGTCACGAAACCGTTGCTGTACCAGTACTTCGGCTCGAAGGACGGCCTGTACCTCGCCTGCCTGCACCGCGCGGGCGGCCGGCTGACCGAGGGCGTCGCGACGACCATGGCCTCCGGCGGCGAGCCCGAACGGATGCCGCTCAAGGTGCTTTCGGCGATCTTCACGACCTTCGACCACGACCGGTACGCCTGGCGCCTCCTGCGCGACGCGACCGTGCCGGGCAGCGGCGACATCGCCACCGCGGCCGCCGACTACCGGCGCCGGCTGGACGCCTTCGCCCTCCTCGGTGCGACGCAGCTGATGACGTCCCGGGGCTTGGCCGACCCGGTCGACATCGAGGCCATCGCCCAGGTCTGGACCGGTGTGGTCGACTCGCTGATCAGCTGGTGGATCGACCGCCCGGACGAGGACGCGACGGCGATGACCGCCCGCTGCGCCCGGATCATGGACCGCCTGTTCGGCTGGTGAGCTCGGCGAGCGCCGCCCGTGCCCAGGCGAACAGTGTCGCGCTGTCGCCGCCCTGGGTCACCAAGGCCGCCGACAGCGTCTCGCTCAACGCCTGCACCGGATCCGGCTTTGCCGCGGCGAAGATCGCCGGGAACGCCATGGCCTGCTGCAACGCGTTGTCGTGCCGCCCGTCCGGGGTGCGGACCAGGGTGTGCGGCACATCGGGGTCCGACAGCAGGCGATCCCACGCCGCCGTCCAGTCGCCGAACGGCGGCGGCAGCGCACGCCCCTCGTCGAGCGCGCGCAACCCCTCGGCGATCCAGGCGACGGTGTCCAGGCCGGCCAGCGTGAACGCGTGACGGGCCAGCCGGCGCGCCAGCGCGTGCTGCACCTCCGGCGCGGCGTCGATCGCGTCCGCGACGAACCCGCGGTCCTGTTTGGCCAGTTCACGCAGGGGATGGGGCAGGTTCAGAATGCGTTCGGGCGGCAGCGAACCGCCCCACTCCCGCAGCAGCCGCTCGTGCCGGTCCTTCGCAAGGGCCTCCGCGGCCTCGCGCTCACGCGCCTCCTGCATGCGCGCCTTGGCCGCCGTGAACTCTTCGGACGTCGGCAGCTCCCGTGCGAAACCGTGCCAGTACGCGGCGATCGCGCTGCGCTGCCGGACAACGATGTCAGGCGCCGGTGGCGCGGGCCAGAACTGGAGCAGGTAGCGGTCCAGCGCGGGTTCGCCGTCCAGGCGGGTGTCGCGGTCGCGGCCCGCGTCCATCCCGGACCCGCTGTAGCGCACGCGGTAGTCGCCCGGTGACAGTTCGAGATCCCACCACTCCCCGCCGCCCCAGGTCACGAGCCGGGCCGCACCCTCCGCGCGGAACGGTGCCTCGACGACGTCCTCGCCGCCGGTGCCGGGCGGCTCGGTGTCGTGGACCTCGGCGGTGAACCCGACCTTCCCGGTGTGCAGGCCGGTGATCAGGAACAACGTCCCGGGGACCGCAGCCCCGCACAGCCCGTTGCGCTGCCCGGCGAAACACGCCGTCAGGTCGCCGTCGAACGGATCACCCCCTTCGCTGTGCACATAGATCTGTCCATAGTGGACGTTTACCTCGCCGTCGACCACGGTGCGCATGGAGTCACCTTTGCAGAAGGGACCGACAGTTTCCGGCGTTGCGGCGTAGCGAAACGGGGTTCCCGCGCGACTGAAAGGGGATAGGTGTCCCGTCGAGAGGTGTCGAATGTCCGACTTGCCCGAAACCGTCCCCGTCGCCGACCGGCGGCTGGCCCGGCGGTTCACGGATGACCTGCTCGACGGCTGCCGCGTCCTCGCCACCGACTACGGCTTTCGGCCGCTCCAGTTCGAACGCATGGTCCGCGAGCACGGCGGTGTCGAGGCCGCGCGGCGGCTGCTGCGTGGTGCCGGGACCGCGGGCGGCTTCGCCCTGCTCTGGGAGAAGAACCAGCTCGCCCGCAGCTCCGAGGCGACGATGCTCCGCCCGGAGTACGAGACGCTGTTCACCGCCGACGAACGCCTGCTCGCCCGCCGCCGGCTGGAGGAGCACGGCTTCGACGTGGACGCCCACCTCGAGCGGGTCACCGCCGAGCCGGTGTGAAGCGCGGCTGAGGTGACCGGCGCCGCTCCGGTCACCCCAGCCGCGGTCAGTGGGCGGCGGGGAACTTCAGCCGGACGATCACGTTGTCCAGGACCGTCGGCGTGCCGCCGTTCATGTCGTTGTTCGTGGACGTCAGCCAGAGGCCGCCGTCGGGCGTCTTCGTCACCGAGCGCAGCCGGCCCCAGCGGCCCGAGAACAGCGTGGACACCGTGCCGACGCCGGTGCCCGCGGCGTTGATCTGCGTCGCGAACAGCTGCTTGCCGGTGACGCCGGCGATGTAGATCCAGTCGTTGACGATCTCCACGCCGGACGGCCCGGCCTGCGACGTCGGCCAGGTCTTCTTCGGCGCGATGAAGCCGCTGCAGCTGCCCTGCGTGCCTTCGCAGCTCGGCCAGCCGAAGTTGCCGCCCTTCTGGATCAGGTTGAGCTCGTCCAGGCTGCTCTCGCCGAACTCGGCCGCCCACAGCTGGCCGCGCGAGTCCCAGGCCAGGCCCTGCGGGTTGCGGTGGCCGTAGCTCCAGACGTACCGGGCGTTGCCGCCGGTGGCGTAGAACGGGTTGTCGCCCGGCGCCGACCCGTCGCTGTTGAGCCGCAGGATCTTCCCGTTGAGCGAACTCTTGTTCTGCGCGTTGTCACTGTTCTTCGCGTCGCCCACGGTGGCGTAAAGCTTGCCGTCCGGGCCGAACCGGATCCGGCCGCCGTTGTGGTAGCGGTTCTTCGCGATCCCGGTGAGCACCGGCGTCGACGTCGAGGACAGCGTGGTGCCGTCGTAGGTCATCTTGACGATCCGGTTGTCGCCGGAAGCCGTGTGGTAGACGTAGATCGCGTGGTCGCTCGCCCAGTTCGGCGAGATCGCCAGGCCGAGGACGCCGCCTTCGCCGGTGGTGGTCACCGCGCCCGGCACCCGGCCCAGCGTGGTCTTCTGGCCGGACGGCGTCACGAGCAGGATCTCGAACCGGTCCCGCTCGGTCACCAGGGCGTTGCCGTTTGGCAGGAAGTCCACCGCCCAGCCGAGGTCGACCTTCGCGATGTCCTTGTCGTACTCCGGGATGCCCCCGGCACCGCCCGGAGCGCTGGTCTTGACGGTCACCGCGTTGCTCGCGGCCGAGCTGTTCCCGTTGGGGTCCCGCGCTTTCACGGTGAAGGTGTAGGACGTGTTCGGGTTCAGGTTCGTGACCGTCGAGGTGAGCGACGTCGTGGACGCGACCTTCGTGGCGCCCTGGAAGACGTCGTAGGCCGTGATCGTGCCGCCGTTGTCCGTGGAAGCGTTCCAGGCCAAGGAAACGCTGTTCGCCGTGACACCGGTCGACCGCAGGCTGCCCGGCACGCTCGGCGGGGTCGTGTCGTTGCTCGGCGGGGTGGTGAAGGCGACGACGTTGCTCTGCTGCGACGGGTTGCCCGCGGCGTCGTACGCGCCCACCGAGATGTCGTAGGCGGTGTTCGGCGTCAGGTTGTCCACGGTCGCGGAAGTCGTGGTCCCGTCGACGGTCTTGAGGACGTTGCCGCCGCGGTTGATCTCGTAGCGCACGATGCCGACGTTGTCGGTCGCGGCGGTCCAGCTGAACGTCGCGGCGGTCGGGAGGATGTTGCTGGCGGCGAGGTTCGACGGCGGCGACGGCGGTTCGCTGTCGCTCGGCGCGGTGAAGGTGTCGGTGAGCTTGTCCGCGTTCGGCCCGCCGTTGGCGGTGGTCGCGGTGGTCCGGACCTTGTTGACCCCGGCGGTCAGCTGCACGGTCGCGGTGACGGTCTTCCACGTCGTCCAGTCGCCGGTGGCGGGGAAGTCGACGGTGCCCTTGTCGCCGCCGTCGACGACCAGCTTCACCGGCCGGTTGTCGGCGGTTCCGTTGGCGTAGCGGAAGGTCAGCGTGTGCGTGCCGGCCTGCGCGGCGTTCACGGAGTACTCGACGTAGCTCCCGGCGACGTTGTCGAAGTTGACGAACCCGGTGCCGGAGTACCCGGCATGGTTCGACTCGACGACGCCCTGGGAGATCACGGCGCTCTCGGCCTCGTAGTCCACAGCTGCTGCGGCGTAAGCGGTTGCCGGCGACATCGCGGTGCCGGCGAGCGCCGCGACGACGATGCCGGCGCGCCACGCGGGGCGGGGTGCCACGGGACCTCCCAGAAATAGTTAGGAAAGTTTCCTATCTATGGGACAGATCACACACCCTGCGAGCGGGTCGTGTCAATACCGGACACACGCCCTCACCCACGGTGAAAACCGGCTTCCCGCTCAGCGGGGCGGATGCGCCCGGACGGCCCAGCGCACAGGGGTTGCGCGGCCGCGCCAAGAGCGCCCCACATGCTGAAACCCGAGTTCCACCAAACTCATCTTTCCCGGCGAAAGTGCGGCTCGGCGAGCCGCGGCCGGGAACGTCAGCCGGCTACGCGGGTTTCCGGGGCCAGCTCTTCGCCCGCCCAGTCCCGCGGTACCAGGAAGTCCGCGAGCGCCGCTTCGGGGCTGCCCGGCTCCGGCGTCAGCTCGAACTCCCAGCGCGCCAGCGGCGGCAGGGCCATCAGGATCGCCTCGACGTAGCCGCCGGTCTGCAGTCCGAACCGGGTGCCGCGGTCGTGCGCCAGGTTGAACTCGACGTAGCGGCCTCGGCGGTAGAGCTGCCACTGCCGCTCGCGGTCGCCGTGCGGGAGATCCTTGCGGCGCCGCACGATCGGCAGGTACGCGGGGGCGATCGCGGCGATGCCCGCCGCGGTGAAGGCCGCCGCGCGGTGCCAGCCGTCCGGGCCCTCGGGGTGCAGGTGGTCGAAGAAGATGCCGCCGACCCCGCGCGTCTCGCCGCGGTGCGGCAGCGTGAAGTACTCGTCGCAGGCGCGCTTGGCCTGCGCGTGGAAGGCCGGGTCGAAGGTGTCGCAGTACGTCTTGAGGGCGCGGTGGAAGTGCGCCGCGTCGTCCGCGAAGCCGTAGCACGGCGTCAGGTCCGCGCCGCCGCCGAACCACCACGTGCCGCCGGACTCGAAGTACCGGAAGTTGGCGTGGAACGCCGGCACGTACGGGTTGCGCGGGTGGGCCACCACCGACAGCCCGGTCGCGAAGAACCCGCTGTCCGGGTCCAGCCCGTGCTGCCGCGCGACCAGCTCGGGCAGGCGGTCGCCGTGCACCGCCGAGCAGTTGACGCCGGCCCGCTCGAAGACGTCGCCGTCCTCCAGCAGCCGCGCCTGCCCGCCGCCCCCGCCGGGCCGCTCCCAGCCGGACCGGCCGAAGCGGGCACCGCCGTCCAGCCGTTCCAGCTCGGCCACCAGTTCCCGCTGCCCGGCGTTCACCATCGCCGTCACGGCTTCCCGTCTGCTGTCCCCACCCGAAAGCATGAACCCCACCCCCACCCGCGAGATTAGCAGCGATCCGCAGGTGGGGGCGGGAATCCGGAAGTCAGCCGGCGATCTCGGCCCGGGCGATCACCTTCGTGATCTTCGCCCGGACGAGTGCCTCCTCGGGGACGGCGTTGCGCTTGCCGTACTCCTCGGCGCGCTCGGCGCCCATGTACCGGCCGCCGATCCGCGTCGCCCACTCGAGCATCTCGTCGTGGTCGTGGGTCAGCCGCGCCTCGGCGGTGAACTGCACGTAGGAGAACGGTGGGCGCTGGTCGTCGACGGCCAGCGAGATCCGCCCGTCGCGCGTGATCGCCTTGCCCTTCAGCGTCTCGGTGCCGGTGTTGAAGATCAGCTCGTCACCGTCCGGCCCCTCGTTCAGCAGGAACCAGATCGGCGTCACGATCGGGGCGCCGTCCTTCCGGACCAGGCCGAGCATGCCCGTCCGGGTGCCTTCGGAAGCGAACTGCCACCACTCTTCACGGCTCATCTCACGCATGAGAGCGACCTTAAATCATACCGCGACGCGTCAGCGTCACCTTTGAGGGTGGCGGTGGGGGCATGGATGGACCGTCACCCGCGCGTGTGCAGAGGGTGGCCGACTAGCCTGGCCTGCTGTGCGAGACGACGAGACCGGGGGCCAGGGCCTGGCCGACGAGGGGCTGACGCGCCGCCTCAAGGCGCTGGCCTGCACCGCGCCGCTGCACGACCTCGACGCGCGGAAGGCGAAGCTCGACTGGGCCGACGCCACGATCTACCAGATGGCCGAGATCGCGCTGCACACGATCGACCAGGTCACCATCGCGATGGACTTCGACACCGGCGCCGGCCACGACGAGGTCATCGACCGGCTGCTGCCGTTCATCGCGGCCCAGGCGCTGTCGCGGATGCCGGAGGAGCACGTCCGCGTCGCGAGGTGGGTGCTCGACAACCTGATCAACGTCGGCACCACCGACCGCGGCTTCCGCCGCGTCTACGGCTCGATGGGGCCGGGCGGCTACCAGCGCCGCCAGTTCGACTTCAAGCTGCTCGTCGAGCTGGCCGCCCCGGACGGCGAGGTCTACCTGCGCGCCACCGACGAGGCGATCAACGTGCTCGTCGGCGCTCTCGACACGGACGTCGAATCGGCGCAGATCGCGGCCGAGGTGAAGCTCGAGAACCTGATCAACCGCGGCCGGCTCGCCGACGCGAAGCTGGCCGCCGAGCAGGCCCGCTACCGGACCGTCCAGTACGGCGAGGTGCTGCGCGCGAAGCTCGACGCGACCCGCCGCGACGTCCGGTCGGTCGACTGGGAGCGCGAGGTCCCGGAGCTGCTCGACAGCGCGCTGAGCCACATCGAAGCCCGCTTCCGCGCCGAGAACGCCATCCTCAAGAACATCACCACCGCCCGCGACGAGACCGAGGACCTCGACCGCAAGCGCCGCGCGGCCGAGCTCGTCGACATCGTCGGCGACTGCATCCGGCGGCACACCCGCCTGCAGTCCCGGCTGGCCGACGCCGGCGCGGTGTTCCGCGCCGAGCAGGACCGCCAGCAGTTCTCCGGCCCGCCGCAGCGCGCGACGCTCGACCTGTTCGGCCAGCTCCTGGTGCCCACCCTGGGCCTGCCGCTGGCCGACGCCGTCACCCCGGCCGAGCACTTCTTCCACGCCGTCGCCGGCATCTCCGCGCCGGTCGTGCCGTCGCTCTCGTCGCTCGTGTCGCTGCTCCTGCGGCCCGCACCCGAGCGCGACCAGCTCGTCGGCGAGATCCCCGAACCGGAGCTGATGCCCGCCGACGTCACCGACAAGTTCGGCGACGACGTCTGGCGCCGCGCCGACGAACTGCTCGACCTGCCCGAGGTGCCGCGCCGGCTGTCCGGCCTGCTCGAAGAGGCCCGCCGCAGCCGCCAGCCCGGGCTCCCGGCCCTGGTCGCGCTGCGCGCGGTCCACGCATACAGTCCCGGGATCGGCGCCGCCCGGCGCCAGGGGGACCGCTCGGTGCTGCTCGCCGTCGACGACGGCACGCTGCTCGACGACCCGGACTTCGGCGGTGCCGACCTGCTCCTGTCCACCGCCGCCGTAGAGCGTGCCGACGAAGAAGAGGAAGTCGCGTAATGGCGCTGTCCCACAGCAGCGTGGACGCCGAAGCCGCGGCCCGGCTGGTCGCCTTCGGCATGCGGCCCAAGCAGCTGCCCGCCCGTGACGTCGTCTACGGCGACCTCGTGCGCCGCTACGGCGAGGACAACGCGTTCAAGGCGCTCACCCACGCCGTCGCCTCCGGGCTCGGGCTGATGGTGCTGGAGGTCAACCAGCAGGCCGGCGCGGTGCTGGCGGCCACCGACGAGTCCGTCTTCGAGATCAAGATGGACTCCTACGCCCGCCAGGCCAAGATCCGCGAGCGCCGCGACACGGAAAAGGTGCTGCACGGCCTCATCCACCTCGCCGCCGCCGCGCTCGGCTACCCGCGCCCGGACGACCTCGCCAACGACACCTACATCGGCCGCGTCAGCGTCGAGCAGGTCGACGCGATGGTCCGCGAAGCCGCCCGCATGCTCGACGAACGCGCCGCCCAGGCCGAGGCCAACAACGACCCGCTGGCCGACGCGCCCGAGCTGGAACAGGCCTGGCGCGCCTACACCCGTCGGCCCGCTGCGGCGGCCACCAAGGACGGCCGCCTCGCCGCCGACACCACCCGCGGCATGGTCTCGCGCGCCCTCCGTTTCCTCGCCGACCAGGGCTTCCTGGTCCCGGTGAGCGACGAGCAGGGCGGCACCTACCGCACCACCCCGCGCTACCAGATCCAGGTCCGCGAACTCGCCGCCGACGCCGCCTTCGACGACCTGCTCGCACTGGACGTCGTGGCCGTCGCGAACGACGGGGGCACGCTGCGCGCGACGTCCTCCGACACGCTCTAAAAGGGGAGTAGATGTACGAGCTTTCGCGGGTCCGCCTGCATTCCGTGGGCCCGGCGGGTGCCCGCTACCAGGACGTCGTGCTCGACTTCAGCGGCGTCGGCGCCAAGATCACCGCGCCCCAGCAGGACGCGCTGTTCAGCGCCGGCATCCACGCGACCGGCCCGGCCGAGCTGCGCCGCCCGTCCCCGGCGAGCGTGCTGTTCCTGGAGAACGGCGGCGGCAAGTCCGTCCTCATCAAGCTGATCTTCTCGGTGATGCTGCCCGGCCGCCGCCAGGTCGTCGGCACGACCAGCACCAAGGTGCTCGAGAAGTTCGTCGCCGCCAAGGACGTCTCGCACGTCGTGCTGGAGTGGCTGCACGTCGAGACCGGCCACCGGATCATCACCGGCAAGGTCTCCGAATGGCGCGGGCACGTCGTCTCCGCCGACTCCGAGAACCTCGCCGACTCCTGGTACTGCTTCCGCCCGACTTCGGCGCTGGGCCTCGACTCCCTGCCGATGACGGCGGAGGGCCGGCTGCTCACCATGTCCGGTTTCCACGACAAGCTCGCCGCGGCGCAGCTGGCCGAGCCCGAGCTGGAGCTGTCCTGGACGCGGCGCCACCACGAGTGGACCGGCCGGCTCGACACCCTCGGCCTCGACACCGAGCTGTTCCGCTACCAGCGCGCGATGAACGCGGGCGAAGGCGAGGCGGCGGACGCGTTCGCGTTCGGCACCGACGAGGCGTTCGTCGAGTTCCTGCTGCGCGCCGTCGTCTCCGAGGACGAGCCGAAGGACCTCGCCGAGGTCGTCTCGACCTACTCGCACAACCTCGCGCAGCGTGGGGACCTGTTGTCGGAACGGGATTTCGTCGCGGGCGCGCTCGATCTGCTCGGGCCTTTGGCCAGTGAAGAGGGCGTCGCAGCGGCGTCGCGGAAGATCGCCGGAGCCGCGAAGGCCGACATGGCCGCGCTGGCCGGCCGGGTCGTCGCGCGCAACGAGCTGGAGAACGCCCGGCTGTCGGGCCTCGAAGACCACGTCGACGAGGTCAAGTCCGCCGAGAAGCTCGCCGAGGGCGACCACCGGCGGCTCGCGGCCGGCGTCACCGAGCTGCGCCGCCTGGTCGCGGTGCTGCGCCTGGACGAGGCCCAGGAGGCCCGCAAGCGCGTCGACGCCGAGCTGGCCGAGGCGAAGACGGCGGCCGAGGCCTGGCGCGAGACGGCGACCGTGCTCAACCAGCTGAACTCCGCCCGCAAGGCCAAGGACCTGCGTGAGCTGGTCGGCAGCCGCGAGGAGAAGGCGCGCCCGGCGCTGCAGGCGCGCAACACCGCCGCGGCCGCGCTGGCCAGGGGCCTGCAGTCGCTGGCGCAGGACGCCCAGCGCCAGGCCGACAAGGCCGAGGCGCACGCGGGCGCGTTGCGCGCCGAAGCCGAGAAGGCGCAGACCGAACGTGACGAGGCCGCCAACCTCGCGGCCGGCCGGCGCGCCGAGGCCCGCGGCCTGACCACCCGGATCACCGAGCTGCGCGAAGAGGTCCAGAACGCCGTCCGCGGCGGGCTGCTGCCCTCGGGCGCCGACGTCGCGGACACGTCGCGGGCGGCCCGTTCGGCGGCCGAGTCCGCGGCCGCCGAGCTGACCCGGCGCGAGCAGGAACTCGACCGCGTCGCGACGGATCTCCAAGCGGCGCAACGGGCCGTGAACGAGGCGCACCAGCTCGCCGGGACCACCCAGGACCGCTTCGAGCGCGCCACCGAGGACCTCGATCGCGCCCACCGGCGCACCGACGCGCTCGCCGCCGAAGGCCGCCTGGTCGAGCTGCTCGGCGCGGACGACGTCGCCCTCGAGAGCGACCTTCCCGTGCTGCTGGAACGGTTGCGCGAGGCGAGCGCGTCCGTCGAGAAGGAGCAGACCGCGCTGCGGATGGAGGAGTCCGCCGACGAGCGGGCCCTGTCCGCGCTCGGTTCCGGCGGGCTGCTGCCGCCGCCGCAGGACGTCCAGGCCGCCCTCGATGCCTTGGAGGAAGCCGGGATCACCGCGTGGTCCGGCTGGCGTTATCTGTCCAAACTGGACGCCGCGCGGCGCGCCGAGGTGCTGGAAACCCTGCCGCAGCTGGTTTCCGGCGTGCTGCTCAACGACGCCGCGCACGCGGACCGCGCTCGCGAGGTGCTGACGTCACGGCGGCTGCTGCCGTCCGCGATCATCGCCGTCGGCACCACCGAGGCCCTGCTGGCCGACGCGGCGGCCGCGCCGGGTGTCGAGTTCCTCGTGCCGCCGAACCCCGCGATGTACGACGAAGAAGCCGCGGACGCCGAACGGGAAGCCGTCGCCCGGCGCAACACCGAGCGGCAGCGGCGGCTGGAAGCGTTGTCCGCCAAGCTTTCCGTGGACGGCGCGTTGACGTGGAAGCTCACGACGTGGCGCGAGGACTACCCGCCCGGCGCCATCGCGACCCTCGCCGAACAGGCCCAGGCCGCCCGTAGCGCGCGCGAGACCGCGCGCACGGCGCTGGCGCAGGCCGAGGCGGAGTTCGCGCGGTTGAGCGAAAAGACGGCGTCGCTGCGCGAGCGCGTCCCGGAGCTGCGGGCCGCGGCGGCCGAGTCCGAGGAGCGGGCGCGGAAGCTGGGCGAGCTGGCCGCGCGCGGCGCCCGGATCGCGGAGTGGACCGAGGACGTCGAGCGCGCCACCGAAGTGGCCGAGCGCGCCGACCTGCAGGCGTCCGACGCCGCCGGCAAGGCCGCGCGGCTGCGGGAGCAGGCGGGGGAGGAGCAGCGCACGGCCGACGGGCACCGCCGGACGGCGACCACCGCCCGCGCCGAACTCGCCGAGGTGCCGGGCGCGGCCGACATCGACGGCACTGTGGACGGCTTGCCGTCCGAGCCGGTCGACGCGCTGCGCCGGACCTACCTGTCGGCGTCCGAGTCGTACGCGAAGGTCGAGGTCGGCAGCGACCTGCGGGCCGAGCTGGAGCAGGCCGAGTCCGCCGAAGCCGCCGCGAGCTCCGCCGTCGAGTCGCTGGACGAGGCCGTCCGCGCCACCGCCGCCGAGCTGCTGGAGACGCCCGACGGCTCCGACGCGTCCGCCCGCGCGGCGGCCCTGGCGCGCGCCCGGCGGGTCGTCGACGGCCTCGAAGACGAGCGCACCGAAGCGATCGGGCTCGTCTCGACGCGGCGCGCCGAGCTGGACGGGCTGCCGCTGCAGAACGGCGTCAACGGGGAAAAGCCGCGCGACATCGAGCACGGCCTGGAGCTGATCGACGCCGCCGGGCTGGAGGTGTCCGTCGCCGCGCGGAAGTGGGAAGAGCTGCAGGAACGCCGCGCCGCGGCCGAGGAGACGCTGGACTCCGCGCGGAACTCCGCGTCCGGCTTCTCGCTGCTCGCCGACTCCCTGGCCCACCTGGTCACCGACAAGGACGCGGACGCCTACGACGGCGACGTCGACACCGCGCGCGCCCAGCACACGCGGCTCAACGCGACGCTCACCGAGGCGCAGGACGCCGCCGACGCGGGCGACCGCCGGGTGCGCGAGGCGGCGGACCAGCTGGCCCAGTACGCGACGGAGAAGCGTTTCGAGAAGCTGAGTACACCGGTGCGCCAGCAGGTGATCTCGGTCAAGCGCGACCAGCTGCCCGCGCACGCCGCCGAGTGGGCGGAGGCGCTGCGGCCGCGGCTGCGGTCGCTCACCGACGACCTCGCGCAGATCGACCGGCACCGCGGCGGCATCATCACCCGGCTGCAGGGCATGGTCGACGGCGCGCTGCGGCAGCTGCGCTCGGCCCAGCGCGTCTCGCGGCTGCCCGACGGCCTCGGCGACTGGTCCGGGCAGGAGTTCCTGCGCATCCGGTTCACCGAGCTGGAGGACAACGCGCTCACCGAGAAGCTCGGCGAGGTCGTCGACGAGGCCGCGGTGGGCAAGACCGCGGACGGCCGCGACGTCAAGCGCGACGGGCTTTCCCTGGTGCTGCGCGGGGTCCGGGCCGCGGCGCCCAAGGGCTTCCGCGTCGACATGCTCAAGCCGGACTCGGTGCTGCGCACCGAACGCCAGCGCGTCTCGGAGATCCGTGACGTGTTTTCGGGCGGTCAGCAGCTGACCGCGGCGATCATCCTCTACTGCACGCTCGCGGCGTTGCGCGCCAACAACCGCGGCAAGGTCCGCAACCGCCACTCCGGCGTGTTGTTCCTGGACAACCCGATCGGCCGCGCGTCCGCCGGGTACCTGCTGGAGCTGCAGCGGGCGGTGGCCGAGGCGCTGGGCGTGCAGCTGATCTACACGACGGGCCTGTTCGACGCGGGCGCGCTCTCGGAGTTCCCGCTGATCGTCCGGCTGCGCAACGACGCCGACCTGCGCGCGGGCCGCAAGTACCTGTCGGTCGACTCGACGGTCCGCAACTCCCTGGACGACCTCGGCGACCCGGACGGCGTCGCGCGGCTCTCGGCGACCCGGATGTTCTCGCGGGTCGGGGACGCCCTCGATCCCGACTCCGGGGAAACCACCGATTCCGCTGAGGACGAACAAACCGCGTGACGGGAACATCGGGCGGCGGTCCGGGGTTCACCCGCGCATGACGAACCTGGGGGCGCTGGGCGCCACGCTGAACACGACCGGGCCGGAGGCCGTCGCGGCCGCCGCCGAGCTCGAGGAGCTGGGGTACGGCGCGATCTGGCTGCCGGGCGGGCAGGCCAGCAACCTGCCGCTGATCGCCGACGTGATCCACGGGACGGCGAAGATCCCGGTGGCCAGCGGCATCCTGCCGGTCGACCGGGTGCCGTCCGCCGACGTGGCCCGGGCGTACGCGGACCTGCCGTCCGGGCGCTTCGTCGTCGGCCTCGGCGGCGCCCACGGCCCCCGGCCCTTCGCCACGTTGAACGACTACCTCGACGAGCTCGACGACACCGTCCCCGCGTCGGCCCGCATCCTGTCCGCGCTGGGCCCGAAGATGCTGGAGCTGTCGCGCGCCCGCGCTTCGGGTGCCTACCCGTTCCTCGTGACGACGGACTACGTCGCGTCGGCGCGGGAGATCCTCGGCGCGGGGAAGCAGCTGGTGGTGCTGCTGAGCGTCGTCGCGGAGACGGACCCGTCCGCGGCCCGCGAGCGCGCCCGCGACGGCTCGCTGCGGTTCCTGGCCGGGATGCCCGGCTACGCGAACAACTTCCGCCGCATGGGCTTCACGGACGCCGACATCACGGACCTGTCCGACCGGCTGGTCGACGGGCTCACGGTGCGCGGCGACCTCGACACGGTCGTCGCCCGGCTGCGCGAGTACCGCGCGGCGGGGGCGGACCAGGTCGTCGTCCCGGCCGGCGACCTGCCCCGCGAGTGGTGGCCGGTGCTGGCGGAGGCCCTGCGGTGACGACGGCACGGTCCCGCGGGCTCACGCACGCGCCGCCGGCGGAGGTGTCGCTGCAGGACGCCCTGGCGGCGGTCGCCGACCCCGTCCGCCGCAGCATCTTGCGTGAGCTAGCGGCCGTGCCGGACTGGACGAAGGCGTGCGGCACGTTCAATCTGCCGGTGGCGAAGGCGACCCGCAGCCACCACTTCGCGGTGCTGCGCGCGGCGGGCCTGATCGAACAGCGCGACGACGGCCCCCGGCGCCTGAACCGCCTGCGCCGCCCCGAATTCGACGCAGCCTTCCCGGGCCTGCTGGCCCTGGTGCTGCGCGACCCGGCGGACATCCGCGTCAGTCGCTCCGGCCGGTGAACGCCAGCGTCGTGCCCAAGCCGATCATCACCAGGCCGCCGGTCCCGCCGACCGCTTCCAGCCGCCGTGGCGAGCGGGCGAACCACGCCCGCGCCGTGCCCGCGACCAGCGCCCACGCGCTGTCGGTGGCCAGCGCGATCGCGGGCAGGCAGAGCCCGAGCACCAGCATCTGCGCCGGCACCGAACCGGCAGCGGGGTCGACGAACTGGGGGAGCAGCGCGGCCAGGAACACGATCGACTTCGGGTTCGCGAAGCCGACCACGAAACCGTCGCGCAGCACGGTGATCACCCGGCCGGGTGCCGCGGCGACGCGCGCGGCCATCGCGTCGGTGAGCCGGCGGCGGTGCCGCACCGCCTGGATCCCCAGGTACACCAGGTAGGCCGCGCCGGCGATCTTGATCGTGGTGAACACCGCGGCCGACGTCGTCACGAGCGCGCCGAGGCCGAACGCCACCGCGACGACCTGCGTGTAGACGCCCACGGCGTTGCCGAGGACGGTGAGGAGCGCGTCGCGCCGCCCGACGGTCAGCGCGCGGCTGATCGTGAACAGCACACTCGGCCCGGGGACGACGACCATCAGGAACGTCAGCGCGGCGAATGCCGCGAGGTGCGCGCTGGAGACCATGCCCCCGAGGTTAACGCCGTGGCCGGCGGGGTGACCACGCGTTTTCGTCGGTGCCGGGTGGTAGGAATCTCGGGTGCCTCTCGAGATCTCCACCGCCCAGCGCCGGGCTCGCCTCGGCGTCCGCCACCACCTCGCCGCGCCCGCGGCCACGGTCGAGGACGCCGTCGCGGGTGTCGTCGCGCTGCACGCCACCGACCCGGCGACCGTCCACCTCTCGGCGGCCGCCCGGCTCGTCGGGCCGGCGATCGCCGAGGTCGAGCGCGCGCTGTACGACGACCGCACGGTGCTGCGGCTGCTCGGCATGCGCCGCACGGTGTTCGTCACCGGCCTGGAGACCGCGGCCCTCGTGCAGGCCGGCTGTTCGGCGGACATCGCGGCGAAGCAGCGGCGGCTGCTGGAGCAGCACCTCGGGCAGCAGGGATACCCGGAGAACGTGCCGGAGCCGGGGAAGTGGCTGGCCGACGTCGAAACGGCGGTCGAAGCCAAGCTGCGCGGCTTCGGCTCGGCGACCGCGCAGCAGCTGAGCGAGGCCGAACCCCGGCTGCGGCAGCGGCTGCAGATGTCGAAGGGCAAGCCGTACGAGGCGATCGGCAACGTCACCAGCCGGGTGCTGTTCCAGCTGGCGGTCGACGGCCGCATCGTCCGCGGCCGCCCGCGCGGCACCTGGCTGAGCACCCAGTACGTCTGGCATCCCCTGGACGAGTGGGTGGCGAGCGGCCTCGCCCCGTGGAGCGCCGCCGAGGCGCGCGTCGAGCTGGCCCGGCGCTGGCTGCGCTCGTACGGCCCGGCCCCGCTGACGGACCTGCGCTGGTGGACCGGCTGGACGCTCGGCCAGACCAGGAAGGCACTGGCCGGGCTCGAAACGGCGGACGTCGACCTCGGCGGCGTGCCCGGGGTGGCGCTGGCGGACGACGTCGAGCCGGTGCCCGAGCCGCCGGCCTGGGCCGCGTTCCTCCCGTGCCTCGACCCGACCCCGATGGGCTGGCAGGACCGCGACTGGTTCCTCGGCGAGCACAAGGCGGCGCTGTTCGACCGCTTCGGCAACGTCGGCCCGACGGTCTGGGCCAACGGCCGCATCGTCGGCGGCTGGGCCCAGCGTGAGTCGGGCGAGGTGGTGTTCCGGCTGCTGGAGGACGTCTCGGCGGAGGAAAAAGCCGAGGTGGAGGCGGCGGCGGACCGCTGCGCGAAGTGGTTCGGCGTGGTCCGGGTGATCCCGCGGTTCCGCACCCCGCTCGAACGCGAGCTGGCCGAGTGAGGGGAGGCCGGGAACTTGATCGATTGAGTCGCTCACCGGACCCGCGGCCCAGTACCAGCCGGGGAGGCATCCGCACCCCGCGCGGCCAGCCGGAACCGGCGGACCGCGAGCCTGCCTGGTCCGCCGTGGTCCGGATGACGAACACGTGAACTCCGAGCCCCGACACGCGCCGGCTTCTTAATCGATTCTTGACCCGTTCGCCAAGTGGTGGAAGTCTCGTCAGGGCAGTCAGGGACGCGCATGCCCGCACGCTAGGGTTGCCGCGAGCCCGCAAGTCACGGCCGGGACTCCCGGCCGATCCTCAGAGGAGTGGCAGCAGTGACCGTTCGCGTAGGTGTCAACGGCTTCGGCCGCATCGGCCGCAACTTCTTCCGCGCCGTGCAGGCCAGCGGCCACGACATCGAGGTCGTCGCCTTCAACGACCTCGGCGACGTCGCCACCATGGCCCACCTGCTGAAGTACGACTCGATCCTGGGCCGGTTCCCGGGTGAGGTCAGCGTCAGCGACGAGGGCATCGTCGTGGACGGCAAGACCATCAAGGCCCTCGCCGAGCGCGACCCGGCCAACCTGCCCTGGGGCGACCTGGGCGTGGACGTCGTGGTCGAGTCCACCGGCTTCTTCACCAACGCCGACGCCGCCAAGGCGCACATCGCCGGCGGGGCCAAGAAGGTCATCATCTCCGCGCCCGCCAAGGGCGAGGACCTGACCGTGGTGCTCGGCGTCAACGACGACAAGTACGACGGCTCGCAGAACATCATCTCGAACGCCTCGTGCACCACCAACTGCCTCGGCCCGCTGGCCAAGGTCCTCAACGACGCCTTCGGCATCGAGCAGGGCCTGATGACCACGATCCACGCGTACACGCAGGACCAGAACCTGCAGGACGCGCCGCACAAGGACCTGCGCCGCGCCCGCGCCGCCGCGATCAACGTCGTGCCGACCTCCACCGGCGCCGCCAAGGCCATCGGCCTCGTGCTGCCGGAGCTGCAGGGCAAGCTCGACGGCTACGCGCTGCGCGTCCCGGTCCCGACAGGCTCGGCCACCGACCTCACCGTCACGCTCGCCAAGGCCGCCACGGTCGAGGAGATCAACGCCGCCTACAAGGCCGCCGCCGACGGCCCGCTCGCCGGGATCCTGCGCTACAGCGACGACCCGATCGTGTCCTCGGACATCGTCACCGACCCGGCGTCCTGCATCTACGACGCGCCGCTGACCAAGGTCATCGGCAACCAGGTCAAGGTCGTCGGCTGGTACGACAACGAGTGGGGCTACTCCAGCCGGCTCGCGGACCTGGTCAAGCTCGTCGGTTCGAAGCTCTCCTGAACCCGATGACCGTCAAGAACCTCGACGACCTGCTGGGCGAGGGCGTTCAGGGCCGGTACGTACTCGTGCGTTCCGACCTGAACGTCCCGCTCGACGGGGACCGCATCACCGACGACGGCCGGGTCCGCGCCGCGCTGCCGACGATCAAGAAGCTCGCCGAGGCGGGCGCCAAGGTCGTCGTCACCGCGCACCTCGGCCGCCCCAAGGGCGAGCCGGACCCGAAGTACACGCTGGCCCCGGTCGCCGCGCGGCTATCCGAGCTGCTCGGTGCCGACGTCGCGCTGGCCGGTGACCTGGTCGGCGCGTCCGCCAAGGCGCTGACCGCCGGCCTCGTTGGCGGCAGTGTCATGCTGCTGGAGAACGTGCGCTTCGACGCGCGCGAGACCAGCAAGGACGCCGTGGACCGCTCCGAGCTGGCCGCCGAGCTGGGCGCGCTCGTCCCGGGCGGCGCGTTCGTCTCCGACGGCTTCGGCGTCGTGCACCGCAAGCAGGCCTCGGTCTACGAGGTCGCCTCGGTGCTCCCGGCGTACGCGGGCGGCCTGGTGCTGGCCGAGCTGGACGTGCTGAAGAAGCTGACCGACGACGTGCAGCGGCCCTACGTGGTCGTGCTCGGCGGCGCGAAGGTGTCCGACAAGCTCGGCGTCATCGCGAACCTGCTGACCAAGGTCGACCGGCTGCTCGTCGGCGGCGGCATGGCGTACACCTTCCTCAAGGCCCAGGGCCACGAGGTCGGCAAGTCGCTGCTGCAGGCCGACCAGCTCGACCAGGTGAAGGGCTTCCTCGCCGAGGCGGAGAAGCGGGGTGTCGAACTTGTGCTGCCGGTCGACGTCCTCGCCGCGACCGGGTTCTCGGCCGACGCCGAGCACGAGGTCGTCGAAGCCACGGCCATCCCGGCCGACCGCGAGGGCCTGGACATCGGCCCGAAGACCCGCGAGCTGTTCGCCGGCAAGCTGGCCGACGCCAAGACCGTGTTCTGGAACGGCCCGATGGGCGTGTTCGAGTTCGAGGCGTTCTCCGGCGGCACCCGTGCCGTCGCCGAAGCCCTGGTCAAGAGCGACGCGTTCACCGTGGTCGGCGGCGGCGACTCCGCGGCCGCGGTGCGGCAGCTCGGGCTGCCCGAGGACGGCTTCTCGCACATCTCCACCGGAGGCGGGGCCTCGCTCGAGTACCTCGAAGGCAAGGAACTGCCGGGCGTGACCGCCCTGGAGGAGAAGAACTAGTGGCACGCAAGCCGTTCATCGCCGGCAACTGGAAGATGAACCAGAACCACCTCGAGGCGATCGCGCTGGTGCAGAAGATCGCCTTCGCGCTGCCGGAGAAGTACTACGCGAAGGTCGACGTGGCGGTGCTGCCGCCGTTCACCGACATCCGCAGCGTGCAGACCCTGGTCGACGGCGACAAGCTGTCGCTGACCTACGGCGCGCAGGACATCTCCTCGCACGACGCCGGTGCCTACACCGGCGAGGTGTCGGGCGTGATGCTGGCCAAGCTGGGCTGCAAGTTCGTCACCGTCGGGCACTCGGAGCGGCGCGAGTACCACGCCGAGACCGACGAGCTGGTCAACAAGAAGGTCAAGGCCGCGCTCAAGCACGGCATCACGCCGATCCTCTGCATCGGGGAGAAGCTCGAGGTCCGCGAGGCCGGCGAGCACATCCACCACACCACGACGCAACTGATCGACGGCCTGAAGGGCCTCAAGGCCGAGCAGGTCAGCGGTGTGGTCGTCGCGTACGAGCCGGTCTGGGCGATCGGCACCGGCAAGGTCGCCTCCTCGGCCGACGCCGAAGAGGTCTGCAAGGCCATCCGCGCCACCCTGCAGGAGAAGTACGGCGACGAGATCGCGACGTCGGTCCGGGTGCTCTACGGCGGCTCGGTGAAGTCGGGCAACATCGGCGAGCTGGTGGCCTGCGAAAACATCGATGGCGCCTTGGTCGGCGGGGCGAGCCTCGACGGCGAGGAGTTCACGAAACTCTGCGCACTCGCCGCGGGCGGGCCGCTGCCCTGATCGAGGCCACGACCGGGTAACCTGTGTATCCGGTCCGTCACACAGCAGTGGACGAGTCCAGGGGTACGGTGGTGGTCGTCACGACCATGCCGTGCCCCTGCATTCTCCTAGAGCCCAGAGGATGACATGAAGCTGTTCCTGCAAATCCTGTTGATCGTCTCCAGCGTGTTCCTCGTGGTGGCGGTTCTGCTGCACCGCGGGCGCGGCGGTGGCCTTTCGTCGCTGTTCGGTGGCGGGATGCAGTCGAGCCTGGCCGGGTCGAGCGTGGCCGAGAAGAACCTCGACCGGATCACCCTGCTGCTGGGTGCGGTGTGGCTGATCAGCATCATCGGGCTGGGCCTGCTGCTCAAGGTGTGACGTCCGGCGCCCCCGCCGGCGATCGAGACCGGGTCACACCAGCGGGGTGCGCAGCGATTCGGCGTGCCTATTGGGGGGCGCGCCGCCGATTCCATAGGTGTGAGGATTCATGGTTGGCGGTAACGCGATTCGGGGCACCCGGGTGGGTGCCGGACCTACGGGCGAATCGGAACGAGGTGAGTCGGCGCCACGGCGCCGAGTCGGCTACTGGTGCGCCAACGGGCACGAGGCCCGTCCGTCGTTCGCGATGGAGGCAGAGATCCCCGATGAGTGGGACTGCCCCCGCTGCGGACTCCCCGGCGGACAGGACGAGAAGAACCCGCCGGCCGCACCCCGGACCGAGCCCTACAAGACCCACCTGGCGTACGTGAAGGAGCGGCGCAGCGACGCCGACGGCGAGGCCATCCTCGCCGAAGCCCTCGAGCGTCTGCGCCAGCGCCGGGAGATCATCTAAGCGTCACCGCCGGAAGCCACCCCGAGGAAGCAACCCCTCGAGGTGGCTTTTCGCGCGCCCACGCCCGCTCGCTGCTTCGCCACCCGACGCCGTGTCGACCCCCCAATCACGTGTCGACCTCCCAGTCACGCGATTCGGCTCCGCAATCACGTGTCGACCTCCCAATCACACGATTCGGCTCCGCAATCACGCAAGCCGACCCTGCGATGATGCGAACCGACCAACCAGGTACGCGAGCCGACTCCCTGGGCACGCGGGCCGACCTCGAGATACGTGCGCTGACCCTCCAGACACAGGAGTCGACTCAGCGGGCACTTGAGCCGACTCCGGGCACGTGAGCTGACTCCCCCAGGTACGTGAGCCAGCCCTTAATGCGCGGGCGGGCTCTCCGGGTACGTCAGCCGATCCTCCAGGTGTGCGAGCCGACTCGGCAGGCACGTGAGCCAGCCTTGCTGCGCGAGCTGGTTCTCCAGGTGCGCTGGCCGGCTCTCCGGGTACGTGAGCCGACCCTCTAGCTGCGCGAGCCGACCATCCAGACACGCGACCCGACTCGGCAGGCAAGTCAGCCAAGCCTGCGTGCGCAAGCCGACCCTGCAGGTGCGCGAGCCGACTCAGCTAGGTACGTGAGTTGGCTCCTACCGGTATGTGAGCCGATCCTCTAGGTATGCGAGCCGACTCAGCAGGCTGTGAGCCAACCCTGGGCGCGAGTCAACCCCGGTAGGTGGGCGAGCCGACTCTGGCAAGTACACCAACCGACTGCCCGGGCACGCGAGGCGTCCGTCCAGGTACGCGAGTCGGCCATCCAGGTACGTGAGCCGACTGCCAACCGACCATCCAGACAGATGAGCCGACCCGCCTGAGCAGCCCCCGAATCAACGCTACGGGCAGCCACCGACAAGTCCGGAGCCCGAAAAGCCGCGAGCGGCGAACCCAGGACGCTGGAGTCCTGAATCCGCCGCTCGCGGCGTCATCGAAGCCGGAATCGTCGGTGCCCGCCCGTAAGCTGGAAACCGGGGGCTGCGCCCCAAGCCTCAAACCCTTCCGCAGCTCAGAGGCTCAGCGGATACCGCGCCCGGACCCGGAAGCCGCCGTCCTCGGTGCCCGACGTCTCGAAGCTGCCGCCCAGCAGGCGCGCTCGTTCGGCCAGTCCCGTCAGGCCGTGGCCGCCCGAGGGCAGCGCTTCGCCGGTGCGGCGGGCGCGCTCGTTGCGGACCTCGATCTTGAGCGCTCCGTGCTCACCCTGGATGCGGATGGTCGCCGTCGCGCCCGGGGCGTGCTTGTGGACGTTGGTCAGGCACTCCTGCACCGTCCGGTACGCCGCCGCGGAGACCTGGTTGGGCAGCGCGTCCGGCAGGTGCTCCACCGTCAGGTGCACCGGGACGTCGGACGTGCGGATCAGCCGGTCGAGCTCGTTGATGCCCGGGCGGGGACCATCGTCCTCCGAACCGGCGCGCAGCACGCTGACCAGCGACCGCAGCTCCTCCAGCGTCCGTTTGCTCAGGCCGCGGATGACCTGAGCCGTCTCCAGCGACCGCTCGTCGGTGGTCTGGGCCTGCAGCGCGCCCGCCTGCATCGCGATCAGCGTGATCTGGTGCGACACGACGTCGTGCATCTCCCGGGCCAGCCGGGCGCGCTCTTCGGCGCGGACGGCGTCGGCGTGGAAGCGGCGCTCGCGGTCCCGGCTCGTGGCCAGCTCGGCGAGCTTGTTCGCGACCTCGGTGCGGGCGCCGATGAGCATGCCGATCGCGATCGGCATGCCGGCGACGAGCACGCCGTAGATGCCGTCGAGGATGTGCTCGCGCCAGCTCAGCTGGACGAAGTCCTCGAGCGGCCACTGCACGAACCGGCAGGTCCACACCAGCGCGGCGCCGACCCAGGTCTGCCAGTGCAGCTGACGGCGGGTGGCGAGCATGCCGAGCGTGATCATGCTCGCCAGCTGCGCCCACCCGGCCAGGAAACCGGGGACCGCGACGAGCACGGCCAGGAACGGGAACTTGCGGCGGAACACCACGGCGAGGCAGGCCGCGCCGGACAGGTAGATCGAGTAGGGCTGGGCCTTCTCGGGGATCACCAGCCAGACGTCGAGCACGGCCAGGATGACCGCGGCCGCCTCGATGGCGAACATGACCACAGCGGGGCGGGGGAGCGACCCGAACGCGCTCAGACCACGCCTTCGCACCCGCTCGGCGGCCGACGGCCCCGAGCCGGCGATCGAGATGCCTGGAATCGAGAGTCCCTCTGTACTCATCGCTGGCGACCCCATTCGTCTTGTGGACTTGATGGTGAGAGGTGCTCAGGGCCCGATCGGGACGCGCAGGAGAGAACAAATGTGCGGATGCTAACGAGGTTGCGTGGGAAGACGGTAAGTTTCACGCGCCGTCGGTGTATTGGCGTCCGGATTTCGCATTCGCTTGCGCCGTTCGGGCGATGGCGCCGACGGCGCACTACTGACAGTGGATCTGTCACTGCCGAGCGTGCACCGGGACGACCACATCGTGGGAATCACGTTACCTCTCCGTGGCCGCCCGGCATAGCTCGTCAGGCCGCGGCCGGCCGGACCTCGTCACTCAGAAGGTGGACGAGACCCTCCTGGCACGCGGCCGCCGTCTCGATCGACCGCGGCAGCATGCGGGCCTCGTAGACGCGGATCGCGTCGGCAACGGTCGGCGACGTCGCCAGCGCGGTCGCCAGCTCGGTGCCGTCCAGCATGGCGAGGTTCGCGCCGACGCCGAGTGGCGGCATCAGGTGCGCGGCGTCGCCGAGCAGCGTGACGCCGGGGGTGGACGTCCAGGCGTGGGGCACCGGCAGGACGTACAGCGGCCGGTGCGTGAACTCGCCGTCGTTGTCGCGCAGAAACCCGAGCAGGTCAGGGTGCCAGCCAGCGTAGCGCTCCAGCAGTGTCGCGCGCACGGCGGCGGTGTCGGCGAAGGCGAAGCCGGCGTGCCAGTCCTCCGGCGCGTGGAACACGGCGTAGCCGCGGATGTGGCCGTTGCTGTTGCGCTGGGCGAAGATCGCGTTCCCGCCGGTCTTCGCGACCATCGTGCCCTGGTCGGTGAACGCGGCCAGGGCCGGGTGACGCCGGTCGGCGTCGTCGAGGCCGAACTCGACGAACGCGACGCCGCTGTACTCGGGCCGGACCCCGGTCAGGGCCTGGCGGACGCGGGACCACGCGCCGTCCGCGCCGATGACCAGGTCGAAGTCCTCCGTGACGCCGTCGGTGAAGCGCAGCCGGGCGGTGCCGTCCGGCAGCGGCGTGACGTCCCGGGTGGCGCGGTCCCAGCGGACGGTGCCGGGGGAGAGCGAGTCCAGCAGGAGGCCGCGGAGCTGGCCGCGGTCGATCTCCGGCTTGAACTCGTCGTCCTCGGCGGGGATCTCGTCCATGACGACGTCGGCGCTGAGTGGGTCGATCGCGCGCATCTGCTGGCCTTCGGGCCGGGCGAGCGCGCGCCACGTCTCGTGCAGGCCGGCCGTGCGGAGGGCGACCTGGCCGGTGTCGCCGTGCATGTCGAGGGTGCCGCCCTGCGGCCGGGCGTCGGCCGAGGCCTCCTGCTCGAAGACGGTGACGTCGAGGCCGTGCAACTGCAGGACGCGGGCGCAGGCGAGGCCGCCGAGCCCGGCGCCGACGACGGCGATCTTGGTGGTGCTGGTGTTGCAGCTGGTGCTTGTGGTGTTGCTGGTGCTGGTGTTCATGGCTTCCCCCGGGAAGTTCGGGCCGCCGGTCTCTCCGGCGGCGATGAACCCAGGAAATCAGAGTCACTACGAAAGTGCAATGACTACACTTTCAAAGTGAGTTCACCATCACGTAGGCTGAGGGCATGACGGAAGCGATCGGGCGCCGTGAGCGCAAGAAGGCGCAGACCCGCCAGGCGCTGGCCGACGCGGCGCTCGAGCTGTTCCTCGCGCGCGGCTTCGACCAGGTCGGGGTGAAGGAGATCGCCGACGCGGCCGACGTCTCGGTGACGACGCTGTTCAAACACTTCCCGAGTAAGGAGGCCCTGGTGTTCGACCAGGAGGCCGACATCGAGACGGCGCTGGTCGACGCGGTCCGCGGCCGGCCGCCGGGGCACACGATCGTGGACGCGCTGCGCAAGCACATCCTGGTCGACGTGGCCGAAAGCCCGGACGACGCGTTCCTCCGGCTCATCGAAAGCACCCCGGCCCTGCGCGAGTACAGCAGGCGGATGTGGATGCGCCACGAGACGGCGCTGGCTCGCGCGATCGCGGAGGAGTCGGGCGCCCCGGAGGAAGACGTGGCGTGCGCGGCACTGGCCCGTTTCGCGCTGGCATCGCGGGAGCTGATCGCGGCCCACGAAAACCCCCGCCGCGCGGCAGAGGAGATCTTCGCCCGCCTGGAGCGCGGCTGGCGCACGGAGTGAATAGGTGAGAGCGCTGGGGGTGAACGGTGGGACCGAGGGTGGCGGCCGCCGAATGCCGCCGGTGCACGGAGTTGGTGGCCGGGGAGCGGGCGAGAGTGCGCGAGTGTGAACGGTCGGACCGGGGCGGCGGTTGTGTGGAGTGCTGCTGGGTGCGGGGTTGGTGGCCGGGGAGCGGGCGAGAGTGCGCGAGTGTGAACGGTCGGACCGGGGCGGCGGTTGTGTGGAGTGCTGCTGGGGCGCGGGGTTGGCGGTTGGGGAACGGGCGGGCGCTCCGATGTGAGCGGTTGGACCGGGTGGCGGCTGCGCGGGGTGCTGCTGGTGCGCGGGGTCAGCGGCCGGGGAGTGGGCGAGTGTGAACGGTTGGACCGAAGTTGCGGCCGCGGAGTGCTGCTGTGCACGGGGTTGATGGCCGGGGAGCGGGCGAGAGCGCGAGTGTGAGCGGTTGGTCCGGGTGGCGGCTGCGCGGGGTGCTGCTGGTGCGCGGGGCCGGAGAGCGGGTGGGCGCTCCGATGTGAGCCAGGCGGCAGTCGCGTCGAATGCCGCTGGTGCGCTCGCGGAATGGGCGAAGGTGCTCAGGTGGGCGGTTGGACCGGGGTAGCGCTGCGCGGAATGCCGCTCGCGCATGGAATCAGCGGCCATGGAGTGGGCGAGAGAGTTCAGCTTGAACGGCTGGACCCGGACGGCAGCCGCTCGAAAGCCGGGGGAGCGGGCGAGAGCGCTCGGGATGAAGGCTGGGCTGCGGGCGCGCGGAGTGAACGGCCCCCGTAGAGCGGCCGGCCGAGGATGCGGATGACCTGAGCGGCCCCGGGTTCCGGCTCATCGCAGACGCTATGCGCCCCCGCGCAAAGAACGGATCATGCTCCGCAGAACCCGCAACGCGCCCGCCTGCTCGTCTTCGCTGAGGCCGGCCAGCATCCTGACCTCGACAGACCGGACCGCCGCCGACGCCTTCTCCAGGCTCCGCCGTCCGCGGGGCGTGAGACGCGTCGGAAGCACCTTCCCGACGGGTGCCGCCGCCGGCCTCGTCACGTGGCCCTCCCGTTCCAAATTCTGGAGCAGCACGTTCATCGACTGCCGGGTCACGAACGCGCCCCGGGCCAGGTCGGAGTTCGACAGGCCCGGGCGTTGCGCCAGGAGTTCGAGGCACGAGTAGTGCGTCACGGTCATCCCGAGCGGCCGCAGCACCTCCTCCATCGCGATGCGAAGCGCGCTTGACGCCTCTTTCAGCAGGTATCCCAGTGACGTCTCCAAGTCGACGCCGGCCCCGTCTTGACTCATGTCAGTATTCTGACATAGGTTGGTGCGTGTCAGAAGACTGACACGACTAGAAGGAGCATCAATGCCCGTCACCGGACCCGACTTCATCTCCCTCCAGGCGCGCGACCTCGGCGCTTCGCAGGCGTTCTACGAGCAGTACCTCGGCCTCGTCCGCTCGCCGGCCGGGCCGCCGCACGCCGTCGTCTTCGAGACGAAGCCGATCGCGTTCGCGCTCCGGGACGTCGTTCCCGGCACCGATCTCGACTCCGTCGCCCAGCCCGGCATCGGCGCGGCGATCTGGCTGCACGCCACCGACGTCCAGGCCATCCACGACGCGCTCGCCGCCGACGGCCACACCATCGTCTCGGCGCCCATCGACGGCCCCTTCGGCCGGACGTTCACCTTCGCCGACCCCGACGGCTACCACGTCACCCTCCACGACCGCGCGTGAGGAAAACAGTGAAGGCCCCCTGCCACGCGGGCAGGAGGCCTTCACGGAACGGACACGGTCAAGCCGTCGGTGGCTGGTACACCTTGGTGAGCTTGCCCGCCGCCGTGCGGTCGAGCAGCCACAGGGTCCTGCGGTGCCCGCGGGCCCCCGCCACCGGGAGCTGGACCTCGCCCGCTCCCGACAGGGCCAGCGCCACCGCGTCGGCCTTCGCCTCACCCGCGGTCATCAGCCAGACGTCCTGGGCCCGGCGGATCGCCGGGAGCGTCAGCGAAACCCGCGTCGGCGGTGGCTTGGGGCAGTCGCGCACCGCCACCACCGTCCGCGCGGTCTCGTACACCGCCGGGGACTCCGGGAACACCGACGCGGTGTGCCCTTCGCCGCCCAGGCCGAGCAGCATGATGTCGAACGACGGCACGTCGCCGTGGTCCTCCGGGCCGGCGTTGTCGGCCAGCACCTGGGCGTAAGCCGCGGCAGCGCTGTCCACGTCATCGCCGAACTCGCCGTCCGACGCCGCGATCGCGTGGACCCGCTTCGGGTCGAGCGGGACGTGGTCGAGCAGGGCCTCGCGGGCCTGCTTCTCGTTCCGCTCGTCCGAATCGGCCGGGACGAACCGCTCGTCACCCCAGTAGATGTCCAGGCGCGACCAGTCGATCGCGTCCCGGGCCGAGGATCCCCGCAGCTCCGACAGCACCGCGATGCCGGTGCCGCCGCCGGTGAGCACGAGCGAGGCCGAACCCTTGGCCGCCTGGACGTCCACGAGCCGCGTGACCAGCCGGGCCGCCGCCGCGGCGGCCAGCAGGTCCTGGTTCGCGTAGACGACGACCTCGGTCTTGCTCATGAAGTGCTCTTCTTGCCGTTGGCACCCGCCTTGGCCTTCCCCGGAGCCTTGGCCGGAGCCGGAGGAGCCGAAGGAGAAGCACCGGCACCCGCGGCCGCCGGGGACGTGACGTCGGCCTTGGCCGGCGCGCCCGTCTTGCCGTTGGTGCCGGACGTGATCTTGCCCAGGCCGTGCAGCGCCGCCTCGTAGACCTCGTCCGGGTCGAGCCGCCGCAGCTCCTCGACCAGGCAGTCCTGCGTGCTGCGCCGCTGCAGGGCGATCCGCCGGGTCGGCTGGCCCGGCTGGGTCAGCGTGCCGACGCGCCCGTCCGGCCGGTGCAGCTCCACCGCGCCCGAACGCCGCTCCAGGTTCACCGAGATGATCCCGGCCGCGCCCGAGCTCTTGACCCGCTTGACCGGCACCTTCAGGTACTCGGCCAGCCACGCGGCCAGCAGCTCGGTCGACGGCGAGTCGGCCTCACCGGTCACCGTCGCGGAGGTGATCTTCTCGTACGGCGGCAGGTCCAGCGCGGAGACGAGCTGGGCCCGCCAGTGCGTCAGCCGCGTCCAGGCCAGGTCGGTGTCGCCGGCCGCGTAGGCCTTCGCCCGCGTGGTGAGCGCCTTGACGGGGCTCTTCTCCGCGGCCGAGTCGGTGATCCGGCGCTGGGCCAGCTCGCCGAGCGGGTCCTTGTCCGGGTCCTTCGGGCCGGCACCGGGCCACCAGGTGACGATCGGCGCGTCCGGCAGCAGCAGCGGCACGACCGCGCTCTGGCCCTGGGCGGCCAGCGGGCCGTAGAGCCGCAGCACGATGACCTCGCTCGCGCCGGCGTCGCCGCCGACCCGGATCTGGCCGTCGATGCGCGGCGACGCGGTGCGCGCCCCCTTGGCGACCACGATCACCCGCGACGGGTGCTCGCGGCTCGCGCCGTTGGCCGCTTCGATCGCCGCTTCGAGGTGGCTGTCGTCGTCGGCCACGATGACCAGCGTCAGCACCCGGCCGAGCGCGACTTGCCCGCCCTGTTCGCGGATCTCCACCAGCTTCTTGTTGAGCGCCGAAGTCGTGGTGGACGGCAGGTCGATGATCACGGGCGCCTCCATTTGCGGCCGGTGCGCTCCAGCATTTCGTCGGCGGACGGCGGGCCCCAGGTGCCCGGCGGGTACTGCTCCGGCGAGCCTTCCTTGGCCCAGTGCTCGATGACCGGGTCGAGGATCTTCCAGGAGAGCTCGACCTCTTCGTTGACCGGGAACAGCGACGGCTCGCCGAGCAGGACGTCGAGGATCAGGCGCTCGTAGGCCTCGGGGGAGGACTCGGTGAACGCGTGCCCGTAGCCGAAGTCCATGGTGACGTCGCGGACCTCCATCGTGGTCCCCGGCACCTTCGAGCCGAACCGCAGCGTGATGCCCTCGTCCGGCTGCACCCGGATGACCAGGGCGTTCTGCCCCAGCTCCTCGGTCGACGTCGAGTCGAACGGCAGGTGCGGCGCCCGCTTGAACACCACGGCGATCTCGGTGACGCGACGGCCGAGCCGCTTGCCGGTGCGCAGGTAGAACGGCACCCCGGCCCAGCGGCGGCTCTGCACCTCGAGGGTCACCGCGGCGTAGGTCTCGGTCTTCGAGTCCTTCGCGAAGCCCTCTTCCTGCAGCAGGCCGGGCACCTTCGTGCCGCCCTGCCAGCCGCCCGCGTACTGGCCGCGCGCGGTGGTCTTGCTCAGCGGCCCGATCGCGCTGGTGCCCGAGAGCACCTTGATCTTCTCCGCGCGCAGGGCCCGCGGCTCGAACGACAGCGGCTCCTCCATCGCGGTGAAGGCGAGCAGCTGCAGCAGGTGGTTCTGGATGACGTCGCGGGCCGCGCCGATGCCGTCGTAGTACCCCGCGCGGCCGCCGAGGCCGATGTCCTCGGCCATGGTGATCTGCACGTGGTCGACGTAGTTGGCGTTCCAGATCGGCTCGAACAGCTGGTTCGCGAAGCGCAGCGCCAGGATGTTCTGCACCGTCTCCTTGCCGAGGTAGTGGTCGATGCGGAACACCGACTCCTCGGGGAAGACGTCGTTGACGATCGCGTTGAGCTCTTCGGCGCTCTTCAGGTCGTGGCCGAACGGCTTCTCGATGACCACGCGGCGCCAGGTGTTCTCGTCGGCGTTCGCCAGCCCGGAACGGGCCAGCTGCTTGGTCACCACCGGGAACGCGCCGGGCGGGATCGACAGGTAGAACGCGGTGTTGCCGCCGGTGCCGCGTTCCTTGTCGAGGTCCTGGACCGTCTGCGCGAGCCGGTCGAAGGCGTCGTCGTCGTCGAACGTGCCCTGCACGAACCGGATGCCCTCGGCGAGCCGGTTCCAGACCGACTCCTTGAACGGCGTGCGCGCGTGCGCCTTGACCGAGTCGTGCACCAGCTCGCCGAAGTCCTGGTGCTCCCAGTCGCGGCGGGCGAACCCGACGAGCGAGAAGCCCGCGGGCAGCAGCCCGCGGTTGGCCAGGTCGTAGATGGCGGGCATCAGCTTCTTGCGGGCCAGGTCGCCGGTGACCCCGAAGATCACCAGGCTGGACGGCCCGGCGATGCGCGGGAGCCGCTTGTCCCGCGGATCGCGCAGCGGGTTGCTCCAGGTCATGCGCCCACCTCCTGGACCGCGCGGACGACGGCGGCGAGGCCCGCGGCGCGGTCGGTCAGGTGCAGGCGCAGCACCGGGCGGCCGTGCTCGGCGAGCACCTGCCCGTCACCCAGGGCCTGGGCGTGCTGCAGCTGCCCCAGGGTGTACGGCCGGTCCGGCACGTCGAGGTCGTGCTCGACGGCGCCGCTGATCTGCAGGAAGACGCCGTTCTGGTGGCCGCCCTTGTGGTACTGCCCGGTGGAGTGCAGGAACCGAGGGCCCCAGCCGAACGTCGTCTGCAGGCCGGTGCGCTTGGCGATCTCGCCGCGCAGCAGCTCGGTCGACGCGTCGTCGAGGCGGTCCAGGTAGGCCTGCACCGCGATGTAGCCGGCTTCCGGCGCCGACGCGAAGAACGCGCGGAGCACGTCGGTCAGGCTGCCTTCGGTGGCGACGCCGTCGCTGCCGAAGATCTCGACCGGTCCGTCCACATTGGACGCCGTCTCGCCGCCCTTGAGCTTCTCCGGGTCGTCCAGCAGCGCGCGCGCCGCCTTCTTGGCCGCTTCGACGTCGGGCTGGTCGAACGGGTTGATCCCGAGCAGCCGGCCGGCGAGCGCCGTCGCGAACTCCCAGAGCAGCAGCTGCGCGCCGAGCGAGCCGGTGACGGCGATCTTCGCCGCGCCCTTCGGGGCGCCGACGGCGACCGCGGTGGCGTCGGACTTCGCGTCGGCGAAGCCGGGCGCCTCGGTGCCTTCGACCGCCACGGGCAGCAATCCGGTGCCCTGCTTGCCGGTCGACTCCGCGATCAGCTGCTCCGCCCAGTCGGGGAAGCCCTTGATGCCGGAGCCGGAGTCGGCCAGCACGACCTTCTCGGCGCCCGCTTCGTGCGCGGCGGCCCACGCGGCGGCCAGCTTGACCGCCGGGTTGTCCGCCGAGTCCGCGCCGAGCTCCTCGGCCACCGAGGCGGCCTGGTCGAGCAGGCGGGCGACGTCCGCGCCGGCCAGGCCGGCCGGGACGAGCCCGAACGCGGTCAGCGCCGAGTAGCGGCCGCCGACGTGCGGGTCGGCGAGGAAGGTCTTGCGGTAACCCTCCTTTTCGGACAGTTCCTGGAACGGCGAGCCCGGGTCGGTGACGACCACGATCCGCCGCGCCGCGTCGATTCCCGCGTCGGCGAACGCCTTCGCGAAGATCCGCCGGTGGCTGTCGGTCTCGACGGTGCCGCCCGACTTCGACGACACGACGATCACCGTGCGCTCGAGGTCACCGGCGAGCGCGTCGGCGACCTGGCCCGGGTCGGTCGTGTCGAGCACGGTCAGCGCGACGTCGTCGGTGCCGGTGATGACCTCCGGCGCCAGCGACGAGCCGCCCATGCCGGCGAGCACGACGCGGTCGACGCCCTCGGACCGCAGTTCGGTCCGCAGCGCCTCGATCTCGCCGATCAGCGGCCGGGACGACTTGTGCAGCGACGTCCACGAAAGCCGGATCGACGCCTCGGACTCGGCGTCCGGTCCCCAGAGCGTGGCGTCCTGGGCGGCCAGCTTCGACGCGGCCTGGTCCGCGACCAGCCGCTCGGCCAGCGGCGTGGCGCGCCCGGCCAGTTCGGCGTCCACGATCTCGACGCCGGTCTTTTCCCCTGTCGTCATGTCGTGCTTCAGCCCTTCGCCTTTTCGAGCTGGCCGTTGACGGTGTCGAGCAGTTCCGTCCAGGACTTCTCGAACTTCTCGACGCCCTCGTTTTCCAGGACGAGGAACACGTCGGTGATGTCGATGCCGACGGCCTCGAGCCGGTCGAAGACCTCCTGCGCCTCGGCGCCGCGGCCGGTCACCTGGTCACCCTTGAGGTCGGAGTGCTCGGCGACGGCGTCCATCGTCTTCTCCGGCATGGTGTTGACGGTGTCCTGCACCACCAGGTCGTCGACGTAGAGGGTGGGGGAGTAGTCCGGGTTCTTGACGCCGGTGGAGGCCCAGAGCGGGCGCTGCGCGTGGGCGCCGTCGGCCGCGAGGGCCTTCCAGCGGTCCGTGGCGAAGAGCTCCTCGAAGGCCGCGTAGGCGAGCCGGGCGTTGGCGACGGCGGCCTTGCCGCGCAGCGCCTTGGCCTCGTCGGTGCCGATCGCGTCGAGCCGCTTGTCGATCTCGGTGTCCACACGGGACACGAAGAACGACGCGACCGAGTGGATGCCGCGCAGGTCGTGGCCGTTGGCCTTCGCCTGCTCCAGGCCGGCGAAGTAGGCCTCGATGACCTTCTTGTAGCGCTCGACGGAGAAGATCAGCGTGACGTTGACGCTGATGCCCTCGGCGAGCGTGGCGGTGATCGCCGGCAGGCCCTCTTCGGTGGCCGGGATCTTGATCAGCGTGTTCGGCCGGTCGACGGTCTTCCACAGGTCCTTGGCCTCGGCCACCGTCTTGTCGGTGTCCTTGGCCAGGCGCGGGTCGACCTCGATGGAGACGCGGCCGTCGACGCCGTTCGTCGCGGCGTAGACGTCGCGGAACAGGTCGGCGGCGTTGCGCACGTCGGTCGTCGTCAGGTCGCGGATCGTCGCCTCGACGTCGGCGCCCTGGGCCGCGAGCTCCTTCGTCCGCTCGTCGTAGGCGTCACCCTTCGACATCGCGTTGGCGAAGATCGTCGGGTTGGTCGTCACGCCGACGACGTGCTTGTCGCGGACCAGCGCGGCGAGGTTGCCGGTGTTCAGGCGTTCGCGCGAGAGGTCGTCCAGCCAGATCGATACACCGGCCTCGGACAGCTGCGCGAGCTTGTCGTTGCTCATCAATGTCCCCTTCAGTTCTTGGTGTTGGCGATCGAGCGGCGGGCCGCGTCGACGACTGCCTCCGTGGTGAAACCGAACTCACGGAACAGTGTGGCGGCATCGGCGGAGGCGCCGAAGTGCTCGATCGAAACGTTCACCCCGGCGTCACCGGTGAAGCGGTGCCACGACTGGGCGATGCCCGCCTCGACGGACACGCGGGCCTTCACACCGGCCGGGATGACGGATTCGCGGTAGGCCGCGTCCTGCGCGTCGAACCACTCGACGCACGGCATCGAGACGACGCGCGCCTTGACGCCGTCGGCTTCGAGGACCTTCTTCGCCTCGACGGCGAGCTGGACCTCCGAGCCGGTGCCGATCAGCACGACGTCCGGGGTGCCGTCGGAGTCGGCCAGGACGTACCCGCCCTTGGCGACGCCCTCGGCGCTGGTGCCCTCGAGCACCGGCACGTTCTGGCGGGTGAGCGCCAGGCCGGACGGGTGGTGGATGTCCTCCAGCACGGCCTTCCACGCGTAGGCGGTCTCGTTGGCGTCCGCCGGGCGGACGACGTTGAGGCCCGGGATCGCGCGCAGCGCGGAAAGCTGCTCGATCGGCTGGTGCGTCGGCCCGTCCTCGCCGAGGCCGATCGAGTCGTGCGTCCACACGTAGGTGACCGGCGCCTTCATCAGCGCGGCCAGCCGGACCGGCGGGCGCATGTAGTCGGAGAAGATGAGGAACGTCGCGCCGTACGGGCGGGTGCCGCCGTGCAGCGCGATCCCGTTGAGGATCGAGCCCATGGCGTGCTCGCGGATGCCGAAGTGCAGCGTCCGGCCGTACGGGCTGGTCTTCCACATGTCCGTGGAAGCCTTCTCGGGGCCGAACGAGTCGGCGCCCTTCATCGTGGTGTTGTTGCTCTCGGCGAGGTCCGCCGACCCGCCCCACAGCTCCGGCAGCGGCTCGGCGAGCGCGTTGAGCACCTCGCCCGAGGCCTTGCGGGTGGCGACGCCCTTGGCGTCCGGCTCCCACTTCGGCAGGTTGTCGGCGAAGCCCTCCGGCAGCGTGCGGGTGGCCATCCGGTCGCCGATCTTCTTGCGCTCCGGGTTGGCCCGGCCCCACGCCTCGTACTTCTCCTGCCATTCGGCGTGCGCGGTCTTGCCGCGCTCGAGCGCCTGGCGGGTGTGCTTGATCACGTCGTCCTCGACGACGAACGACTGCTCCGGGTCGAAGCCCAGCGCGGTCTTGACCGCGGCGACCTCTTCGGCGCCCAGCGCGGCGCCGTGCGCCTTGCCGGTGCCCATCTTCTTCGGCGCCGGGTACCCGATGACGGTCCGCACCGCGATGAACGACGGGCGGCCGGTTTCGGCCTTCGCGTTCTTGATGGCCTCTTCGAGCGCTACGACGTCTTCGCCGCCTTCGACGAACTGGGTGTGCCAGCCGTAGGCCTCGTACCGCGCGACCGTGTCCTCCGAAAGGGCGATGTTCGTGTCGTCCTCGATGGAGATCTTGTTGTCGTCCCAGAAGACGATCAGGTTGCCCAGCTCCTGGCGGCCCGCGATGGACGACGCCTCGGCGGTGACGCCCTCTTCGATGTCGCCGTCGGAGGCGATGGCGTAGATGAAGTGGTCGAAGATGCTCTGGCCCGGAGCGGCGTCCGGGTCCAGCAGGCCGCGCTCGCGGCGGGCGGCCATCGCCATGCCCACGGCGTTCGCGAGGCCCTGCCCCAGCGGGCCGGTGGTGGTCTCGACGCCGTCGGTGTGGCGGTACTCGGGGTGACCCGGGGTCTTGGAGCCCCACTTGCGCAGCTGCTTGAGGTCCTCGAGCTCGAGGCCGTAGCCGGCGAGGAACAGCTGGATGTAGAGGGTCAGGCTGCTGTGCCCGGCCGACAGCACGAACCGGTCGCGGCCCGGCCAGTGCTGGTCGTTCGGGTCGTGACGCAGCGTGCGCTGGAACAGCGTGTAGGCCAGCGGCGCGAGGCTCATCGCGGTGCCGGGGTGGCCGCTGCCACAGTTCTCGACCGCGTCCGCGGCGAGCACCCGGACGGTGTCCACGGCGCGGGTGTCGGTGTCGGTCCAGTCGGCGGGGACGTTACGCCGGAGGAGTGGGTTGTTCTCGCTGGTAGGGGCGGTATCGGACACTGAACTCCAACTCCCGGTCATGATGGTTGCGGCTGGTCTTCCTCGTTCCGGTTACCCGTGCGCACGGACATCTATCTCAATCGATCCCGAAGGGACGATATTCCTGCTCGCGGCCGTGCGCCGGGGCAATCGCGGCCCGACCCGGCCAGCCTAGTGCTTGAGCCGGTCGAGGACCCGCGATCACCCACGGGATTCACCACGTCTAACATCGTTCGAGGGTTCAGACCGGCGGTTTTCAGCGGCACCACACGCCTCCGGCATCGGGCCCGCCCCGAACCTGACGCAGGGAGTGAAATGTCGTTGGTGAACGCTGCGCACGGACGCAGTGAGGACACCAGCGCCGTGCACCCGACCGGTGAACGACCGCACGGTGACCGGCGAAGCATCCGCCAGGTCGTCGGCGCCTACGCCGCCTTGGCGAAGCCGCGGGTGATCGAGCTCCTCCTGGTGACCACCATCCCGGCGATGTTCCTCGCCGGCCGTCAGATCCCCTCGCCGTGGCTCGTTCTGGCCACGCTGCTGGGCGGGACGATGGCCGCGGGCAGCGCGAACGCGCTCAACTGCGTGATCGACGCGGACATCGACAAGGTGATGAACCGCACGAAGCGGCGTCCACTGGTGAAGGACTCGGTGCCGCGGCGCGGCGCGCTGATCTTCGGCCTGGTGATGGGCGTCGCCTCGGCCGTGGTGCTCTACTTCACGGTCAACCTGCTGTCGGCTGTGCTGGCCGTGGCCACGATCCTCTTCTACATCTTCGTCTACACGCTCGGCCTGAAGCGGCGCACGTCGCAGAACGTCGTCTGGGGCGGCGCGGCCGGCTGCATGCCGGTGGTCATCGGCTGGGCGGCCGTCACCGGCACGGTCCAGTGGCCGGCGTTCGTGATGTTCGGCGTCATCTTCTTCTGGACGCCGCCGCACACCTGGGCGCTGGGCATGAAGTACCGCGACGACTACGAGCGCGCGGGCGTCCCGATGCTCCCGGTCGTGGCCACCGCCCAGCACGTCGCCAAGCAGATCGTCATCTACTCGTGGGTGATGGTGGCCTGGACGCTGCTGCTGCTCCCGGTGACGTCGTGGCTGTACGGCACGTTCGCCATCCTCGCGGGCGGCTGGTTCCTCTTCTACGCGCACAGCCTCCAGGCCGCGGTCCGCCGCGGCGAGGAGACCAAGCCGATGGCGCTGTTCCACCGCTCGAACACGTACCTGATGATCGTGTTCGTGGCGCTGGCGGTCGACTCGGCGATCGGCCTGCCCACGCTGGGCCTGCCCTTCTGAGCACCGCGGAGTTCTTCGCGGACGTCGTCGAGTCCGGCACCGTGCTCGGTGCGGACCGCACCTGGTCGCCCGAGCGGGTGGCGGAGCTGCTCGGTGACGACTACGGCGACAACCCGTCGGACCACTCGCTCGGCCGTGACCACGGCCTGGCCGAGTTCTTCTGGCAGCGCTCCGGCCCCGGCCAGCCGTGGGAGGGCACGCACTTCTCGGTCCAGGCGCACCGCCTCCGCGTCGGCGACCCCGAGCTGATCAGCCCGGTCCTGCGCGAGCGCTACGGCATCGTCCCCGTTCCGGTCCCGTTCGCCGACGTCGCCGCGCTGCTCGAGGCGCGGGACGTGGCCCTGGCCGAGGTGCCGTACCCGGTGGACCCGGCCGAGATGCGCACGTACTGGCAGCCCGGCTCGCGGACCCTCGTCTACGTGGTCGCGGGGTCGTACTACGGCCGGGCCGGTGACGTCTACAAGCTCGTCAACCCGAGCAGCGGAACGCCCTGAGGCGCCGGATGGTCAAGAAGGTCGTGCTCGCGGCGGTCGTCGCCCTTCTGTTCGCCGCCCTCCTCTACCTCGGCGGCGGCAAGGTGTCCCTGGACGAGAACACGCTCCTCGGCACGGGCTGCGCGATCCCGTCCCGGATCACCGCGGTCCCCGGCCCCGCCGACGCGGCCCCGGGCGGCGGCGGGATCCGGGTGGCCGAGGTTTCGCCGTCCGGCGCGGTGCTGGAGAACACGAGCACGCAGGTCGCCTACCGGATCCCGGTCGGGCCCTCGGTGGTGCCGTTGCTCACCTCGGGCGCCCGGATCGGCGTGGCCACGGGTGGCGTGCTGGGCCAGGTCACCTGGCTGACCCCGGAGTCCCTGGGCGGCTTCACCCCGGTGACGGCCACGGTGGTCCCAGGCGGGGTCAGGTTTCACTCGTCGAACTGCCGCGCGCTGACCAGCCGCGGAGGGGCGGCGCTTCGCCGTGACGCGGGCGGCCGGATCGTGGGCGCGGACCAGCTGCCGGCGGCGAGCGTGTCCTGCGTGCCGGGGGATCATGAGCTACCGGCTTCGCTCGGGGCGGGCACCGAGGTCTACCCGTACTGCGACCTCTGAGGAAACGGTTCTGCGGATGAACAAGAAAGGGCTCCTGGCCATACTCGGCGTTGTCGTCGTCCTCGCCGCCATCGTCGTCTCGGCGGGTGGCAAGCTGCCCTGGACCGGCGGATCCGCCTCGGACGACAGCTGTGACATTTGATCCCGCCCGGCGCGGACGCCGGTGTGCTCGCGCGGGATCACGGCCGGGAAGTCTCAGGGACCGTCGTGGAGAACACCGGCACCGAGGTCGCCCGCCGGATCCCGGTGCGGTTTCGGCTGTTCGACGCCGCGTATCACGAGCTTCCCGGAGCCGACGCCCTTGAGCTCCCGCTGCTGCCCGGCCAGCTGATCGGGCACCGGGAAAGGCACCGATGCGGGGAAGGTCCGGGTGGCCGCCGCCGAGACGGGTGTGGGGCCGAACGCCTGGCTGCCGCGCGCCGCTGGACCTGATCGTCTTCCTCGACACGCAGGACCGCGACCTCGGTGGCGACTGGCAGCACCCGGCGAGCCCGTTGTGTTCCAACCGGAGAACGGGAGACCTGGGTCGTCCCGTACGGGCGCTCCAGTCGGCACCTGACCTCGCTCCGGAATGATCGCGCCCCGGTCGCCGTTAAACTTGGCTGGCCCTTTTCCTTGAGGCGAAAGCAGGATGCTCTTGTCCGTCTCGCCGGACGAAACACACGCCGCCGAGCTCGCTCGTGAGCAGGCGTACGTCACCACCCTCTACACCAAGCTCGACGCCGAACGCGTCGACGCCCAGCGGCGCCTCGACGAGACGCTGCGGCTGACCGGCGGCACCCCGCAGGCCCGCACCGAACGCGACGTCGCGACCACCCTCTACACCGACCGGCTCGCGCAGCTCGGCTCCGTCGAGCAGGGCCTCGCCTTCGGGCGGCTCGACTTCGTGCCCGGCAGCACCGAGGAGACCACCTACATCGGCCGCCTCGGGCTGTTCGACGAGGACGACGACTACCAGCCGCTGCTGGTCGACTGGCGCGCGCCCGTCGCGCGGCCCTTCTACCTCGCCACCGCCGCGTCCCCCGAAGGGGTGAGACGGCGGCGGCACCTGCGGTCGCTGACCCGCAAGGTCACCGGCTTCGACGACGAGATCCTCGACCTCGCCGCCGCCGACCAGGGGCAGGACCTCGGCCTCGCCGGGGAAGCGGCGCTGCTCGCCGCCCTCGAGCAGCGCCGCACGGGTGAGATGAGCGACATCGTCGCGACCATCCAGGCCGAGCAGGACCGGATCATCCGCGCGCCGCTCGGCGGGGTCATGGTCGTGCAGGGCGGGCCGGGCACCGGCAAGACCGCCGTCGCACTGCACCGCGCCGCCTACCTGCTCTACACCCACCGCCAGCAGCTCACGACCCGCGGCGTGCTCGTCGTCGGGCCGAACAGCACGTTCCTGCGCTACATCGGCCAGGTCCTGCCGTCGCTGGGGGAGACCGGCGTGCTGCTCGCCACCGTCGGGCAGCTCTACCCGGGCCTGGACGCCGACGGCGTCGAGCGGCGCGAGACCGCGGAGATCAAAGGCCGGCTGGTCATGGCCGACGTGCTGGCCAACGCCGTCCGCGACCGCCAGCGCGTCCCCGACCCGGTGCTGGAGGTCGAGTACGAGCACGACGTCCTCAAGCTCGACCGCAAGACCTGCACCGACGCCCGGACCCGCGCCCGCCGCTCGCGGCGCCCGCACAACCCGGCGCGGCGCCTGTTCGTCTCCGACGTCCTCGACGCCCTGACCCGCCAGGCCTCGCGCAAGCTGGGGGAGGACCTCCTCGACAGCCAGGACGTCCAGGACATCCGCGCCGAGCTGGCCGCCGACGAGCACATCGCCGCCGCGCTGGACGAGCTGTGGCCGGTGCTGACCCCGGAAGGCGTGCTCGACGACCTGTTCGCCGACCGCGAACGCCTCGGCAGCGCCGCCCGGAAGCACCTGTCCGAGGCGGAGCGCGCGCTGCTGGAGAGCAGCCGTGACGCGAAGTGGACGCCGTCCGACGTGCCGCTGCTCGACGAGCTGGCCGAGCTGATCGGCGTCGACGACACCGAGGCCCGCGTCGAGCGGAAACGCCGTGAGCGCGAGGACCGCGCGTACGCCGAGGGTGTGCTCGACATCCTCGAGCAGGACGAGGAGATCATCGACGAAGAGCTGCTGCGCGTCTCGGACGTCCTGGACGCCGAGCTGTTCGCCGAGCGCCAGCAGGAGCGCAGCGAGCTGACCGCGGCCCAGCGTGCCGCGGCGGACCGGACCTGGACGTTCGGGCACGTGATCGTCGACGAGGCCCAGGAACTGTCCGCGATGGACTGGCGGCTGCTCATGCGGCGCTCGCCGAACCGGTCGATGACGCTCGTCGGGGACGTCGCGCAGACCGGCGCCGCGGGTGGCGCGCGGTCGTGGGGCGAGGTGCTCTCGCCGTACGTCGAGGACCGGTGGCGGCTCGAGCAGCTGACCGTCAACTACCGCACGCCCGCCGAGATCATGGCGGTCGCGGCGCGGGTGCTGGCCGAGGTCGACGCGGGCCTGACCGCGCCGTCGTCGGTGCGGGAGACCGGTGTCCCGCCGTGGTCGGTGCGGTCGGCGGACCTGGCGTCGGAGCTGCCCGATCTGGTGACCGCCGAACTGTCCGCTGTGGACGGTGGCACGGTCGCGGTCCTGGTGCCCGCGGCCCGGTTCGACGAGGTTTCGGCCGTGCTGGGCGCTTTCGGCGAACGGCTGAGCGTGCTGACGGTCGAGCGGTCCAAGGGCCTGGAGTTCGACGCGGTGGTGCTGGTCGCGCCGGACGAGGTCGTCGCGGGCTCGCCGCGCGGGCTCAACGACCTGTACGTGGCCCTGACCCGGGCGACCCGGCGGCTCGGCGTGGTCCGGACCGGTGACGACGTGCCGGCACTCTCCGTGCTTGGCTAGTCTGCCCGGCATGCAGAAAATCGGGAAGATCGTGGTCGCCGTCGCGGCGGCGCTGTCCCTGGCCGCGTGCGGCCAGAAGGCCCAGCCCCAGCAGACGGCCGCGCCGGCGGGCCCGCCGGTTCCGTCGTCGAACGCCGCGCCGGCGACCCAGAGCAAGGGCCGCGAGTGCACGGCCGACGACGTCAAGACGACGGGCAAGTTCGGCGAGGCGCCGACGATCACCATCCCCGACGACTGCGACCCGCCGAAGAAGCTGATCACGAAGGACCTGTCCGAGGGCACCGGCAACGGCGCGAAGGCCGGCCAGGCGCTGAAGATGAACTACACCGTCGTCACGTGGTCGGACAAGAAGGTCCTCGACAGCTCGTTCGACAGCAAGCCGTTCGACCTGAATCTCGGTGCCGGTGAGGTCATCCCGGGCTGGGACCAGGGTTTGGTCGGCGTCAAGCAGGGAGGCAGGCGGATGATGATCATCCCGCCCGACCTCGCGTACGGCCAGGGTGGCCGTGGGATCAAACCGAACGAGACGCTGGTGTTCGTCACCGACGCCGTGGCGGTCCCAGCCGCCTGACCGAGTGGTACGCCCTGCCCGTTCGAGGTACAGCCGCCTTCGGATGTTGACCTTCGGTTCTCGCGCCACCTATCTTGGCGAAAGAGGGGGTGAGTCCGAATTGGGGTATTCGGACGGGCAGGTCCACCGTGGCCGGGTTCGCCTGTGGCACAAGGACGACGGCTGGGGCGTGGTCGAGTCGCCCGCTTTCGACGATCCCATCTGGGTGCACTATTCGACAGTGGACCCCAAGAGCTGGGGAGTGCTCGTCGGCGGTTTCCGTCACCTCTACGAAGGTGACGAAGTGGAGCTCACGGTCGAGCGAGCCGAACAAGATGAATTCCATCTGAGGGCGCTCTGGGTCAAATCCACGAAGGGGAACCCGTGATGACGAAGATTCGCTGCATCCGTGAGGTGCTCACCGTCGGCGCGGCCTTGCTGGCTTTCACCAGCGGGACCGTCGGAGTGGCGGCCGCGGACCACTACTTCACGTTCACGCAGACCGGCACCACGTTCGACCAGACGGACCGCAACGGCAGGTTCACCGGTCAAGCGCAGACCAATCCGGGGCACGCGGTCCCGATGGCCTGGTCGTTCCGGATCTCGCCCGCGGTTCAGGCGATCGCCACCAGCCCGATGGATTGCTCGGCGGGCCACATGCAGCTGAACTACCACGACAACCACCCGGCCGTGCCGGTCGACTACTTCTGGCACTCGACGGTGCAGGGGAACCAGTCGAACAACAAGAAGTACGATCTCTTCGGGAACTGCACTTTCCGCGTCCAGGGGCCAGGGACCGCGAACCTGAAGTTCGTGTTCCACTACTCGATGTTCTGCGGTCCGTGCGGCCCGGCGTCGTTCGCCGCCGCCGAGCCGGGCGGCTACTCGTCGACGCTGGACATTGCCTACGACCGGTGAGCAGGCCGGGGCGCATCCTGCCCCGGCCCCACCCGTCAAGGAATGAGCAGCACCTTGCCGGTCGTCCGGCGGCCCTGAAGGTCTTCGTGGGCGCGCCGGGCGTCGGCGAGCGGGTAGGTGCCGCCGATGCGGACGGTCAGGTCGCCCGCCAGGACCGCGTCGAACAGTTCCTTCGCGCGCCAGTCCAGCTCCTCGCGCGTGCGGACGTAGTGCACCGACGTCGGGCGGGTCAGGTACAGCGAGCCGCCCGAGTTGAGGCGCTGGGGGTCGACCGGCGGCACTGGGCCGCTGGCCGCGCCGAACAGCGCGAGCAGGCCGCGGACCTTGAGGCTCGCCAGGCTGGCGTCGAACGTGTCCTTGCCGACACCGTCGTAGACGACGTCCACGCCTTCGCCGTCGGTGAGGTCGCGGACTCGCTTCGCGAAGTCTTCGCGGTCGTAGCGGATCACCTCGTCGGCGCCCGCCCCGCGTGCCAGCTCGGCCTTCTCGTCGGTCGACACCGTGCCGAAGACCCGGGCGCCGCGGGCCTTCGCCAGCTGGACCAGCAGCAGGCCGACGCCGCCGGCGGCCGCGTGCACCAGCACGTCGTGACCCGGCTTGACCTCGAACGTCGACGCGACCAGGTAGTGCGCCGTGACGCCCTGCAGCATGGTCGCCGCGGCCGTCTCGAGGGAGACGCCCTCGGGCACCTTCACCGCCACCGACGCCGGGAGCAGCTTGCGGGCGGCGTAGCTGCCCAGCGAGCCCTGCCAGGCCACGCGGTCGCCGACCGCGAACCCGTCGACGTCCGGGCCGACCTCGGCGACCGTGCCCGCGCCCTCCAGGCCCGGCACGAACGGCAGCTCCATCGGGTAGATGCCCTGGCGCTGGTAGGTGTCGATGTAGTTCACGCCGGCCGCGGCGACGTCGACCAGCAGCTCGCCGGCGCCGGGGGCCGCGACGTCCACTTCGGCCGGTTCGAGCACTTCCGGGCCGCCGGTCTTCGTCACCTGCACTGCGGTGGGCATGCGTCCTCCTCGGAATCAGGGCTTGTTCCAGGCACAACTATGGCCGACGCCACGCTGTTCCGCGTCCCGGCCGCCGGTTGGTTATGGTTCGGGACGTGGCTGATTCGGATTCGGAAGAAACGGTTGCGCCCACGTCGGCCCAGCTGACCGCGGCGCGCAAGTTCGTGAAGGCGCACGGCAAGCCGTCCCGCGCGGTGGTGGAGAACATCGGCCGCGCCGGTGCCCGGGTCGTGCTGGTCGGGGCCGACGGCGCGCTCGGCGACGTCGTCGTGCCGGCCGTCGCGACCGGCGAGGCGCTGGTCGAGGCCGTCGAGGACCTCGAAACCGCTTCGTGGGACGCGGAGACGGTGAAGGCCACCAAGATCGGTGCCGCGCACCGCCGCAAGATGGCCGGCCGGTGAGCCGCACCGCGATCCTCGTCGGCTGCGCCGAACTGCCCGAGGGCGACGGCGACGAGCACGCCGTCCCGGCGGCGCTGACCGAGCTGGGCTTCGGCGTCTCGTGGGCGGCCTGGGACGACTCCCGCGTCGACTTCGGCGCGGCCGACGCCGTGATCCTGCGCGCCACCTGGGACTACCCGGCCCGCCGCGGCGAGTTCCTCGACTGGTGCGAGTCCGTGCCCGCGCTGTACAACCCGGCGGCCGTGGTGCGCTGGAACACCGACAAGTCGTACCTGGCGGAGCTGCTGGACGCGGGCGTGCCGGTGGTCCCGACCACGCTCGTCGAGCCGGGTGAACCGGCGAAGTTCCCGAAGTCGGCGTACGTGGTCAAGCCGTCGGTCGGCGCGGGTTCCCGCGGCGCGGCCCGGTTCGACGCCGGCGCGGACGCTTCCGCTCACGTGGCCGCCCTGCACGAAGACGGCCACACGGCGCTGATCCAGCCGTACCAGTCCAGTGTGGACACCGAGGGCGAGCTGGCCCTGTCGTACTTCGGTGGCATCTACTCCCACGCCTTCGCCAAGAGTGCGATGCTCGGGTCCACAATGGACGACTCCGGGTTGTACCTGACCGAGCAGCTGGCCAAGGCCGAGCCGCCGGCCGACGCGATTGCCGTCGCCGAGGACGTCCTGGACGCGGCCTCGGCGCTGCTGGGCATCCTCCGCGCGGAGCTGCTGTACGCCCGGGTGGACCTGGTCCGCGGCGCGGACGGCAAGCCGCTGCTGCTGGAGCTGGAGCTGACGGAGCCGTCACTGGGCTTCCGCCAGACGGACCCGGCCGCGGCGATGCGCTTCGCCTCGGCGGTGCGCCAGCAGCTGGCCTAACCGGCGGCGGCCTCGACGATCGCGGTCAGCTCGGCCGGGTGCGACAGGAACGGCGAGTGGGACGACGGCAGCCGTTCGACGTGCCCGGCCCGCCCCGCCATGGCTTCTTGGGCGAACACGGGGATGGCGTTGTCGTCCTCGCACACGACGTAGGTGCTGGGCACGGTCTTCCACGCGGCCGCGGTGAGCTGGTCGCTCGCGACCGCGTAACTCTGCGGCCGCAACCGGGCGATCGCCTTTGCGGCAACATCCGGATCGACGTCGGCGAAGAAAATCTCGTGCGGCGTCAGCGGCGTGAAGAGATCACCATCGACCTTCCACCAGGACGGCGGCTGCCCGCCGACGACGCCGAGCAGCGACTCGCCTTCGTCGAGCTGGAAAGCGGTGACGTAAACGAGGTGCACGACGTTCGGGGCCCCGGCGGCCCCCTCGCTGACGGGCGCCCCGCCGTAGGAGTGCGCGACCACGACGACCGGCCCGTCGATCGCGTCGAGGGCAGCGCGGACCGCACGGGCGTCATCGTGCAGCCCGGGCCGGTCCTCGTCCGGGGCGACGCTGGGCAGGTCGACGGTCTCGACCCGCCAACCGTGGGCGACGAGCAGTGTCTGAACGGGCTCCCAGCACCAGGAGCCGTGCCAGGCCCCGTGAACGAGCAGCAAGGTCGGACGCGTCATCGGGTCTCCACAGGGTTCGCGCGGGGTCAGGCGCGAACAGCCCAGCGGAAGCCAGGCCGAAGAACCAGCCACGTTTCCACTGGACGGAAGGCCTGCCTTCATGGAGATCATCGGGCAGCCCGGTATGCGACCGTCAGTGCAATGATCACGACCGCGCCGATCGTGGTGACGGCTACGGATCCGGTGATCACGTAAAGGCCGCCTATTCCGGTTAGCCCGGCTTTGATCAATTCCCGTAGCCCCCGGGAACCACCTCCGCGGGCCGGCCGCCCCCCGATTTCTTTGCTCACTGTACTACCCCTCACTATGGTGTACTAGTACGCCATAGTGTCGAGTGTGCCTCTCGAAGTCTGGGACCAGGAATGATCTTTGATGGTGCGAAGGTGTTTCTGTCAGTCGGACCGGCGCTTTTCTTTTTCCGCCGCTGTCCGGTTCTTCCGCCGGTTTCCGGCCTCTGCCCGGAGGCGGCGCGGTGACGGCCCAGCCGGACTGCGAACGCTTGGGGAGGTCTCCCGAGAAGGCGGCGCTGGGATTGCTGGCCAGGCGGCAGGACGGGGATCTGCTCGGCACTCTCCGGCGCGCGATCGAATCCTCGGTACGCGGTTCCCCCACCGTGCTCACCTGTCTCGTCGATCCGACCGCGTCGCTGGCCGCCACGCCGGAGGTGCGCGCGTTGGCGATCTGGGGGCTCATCGTCGACCGGATCGGCCGGCTGGGCTCGGTGCTGGAACCGCGTGAGCACTTCACCCTGCTCGCCGCGTTCCGGCTTCCGCCGGTGCCGGACGGCGGGGCGACCTGGGCGCCGACCCTTCAGGAACGGTTCCGCCAGCTGGCCAAGGTGCGCGGCCTGTTCGGCAGCCGGGAACCCCTGTCGGACACGCCGATGAACCGGGCGTGGGGGAGCGCGCTCGGGACGCTCTGCGACGCCGTGGCGCGAGACCTCGCGCGTCTCGAGGGGGAAGCTTGGTTGCCCTACGTGGAGATCGGCCGCTCGGCCGCGGAAGGAACCATGCCCGGAACCGGGAGTGCGGAGGGATTCCGTGCTCCGTCCGAGGGCGCGCAGCCGGTGTTCGTGGAACAGATGGTCGTCACCGTTGTCATGGATCGCCGGACAGCGTTGCGCCGCTTCACCAAACGGGTCGTCGTGGCTCGCGAGGACGGTCTCGACGGATACGACGTGCACGCGGTGATCGGCTGGTCCGGGAACCTCAGCGACCTCCCCGTCAAGGCCCTGTGGAACTGCCGCCTCGTCGCGCTGCCCGGGGAGCACCCGGGCGATCCCGTGGTGCCCAGGCTGCGGTTCCGGCGGAGGCTGCGGCTGAACGAGTCCTACGGTTTCGCATCCGAAGCGGTCGACGAGCGTCCCCACGAAGAGCGGCAGTGGATCGGCGTCGCCATCGACCACCACGGTGTGGCGCCGGGGAAGCTGACGATCCGGGTGAACTTCGACGAAGAATGCCTGCCGGAAGCCTGCTGGTGGTACGCAGAACAGCTGGAAGTCGAACGACTGCGCCGGCCGCCGGCGGGGGATCCGCGTCTGCTCGACGTCGGGGACGGGTTCGTGCAGCACACCTTCGAGGGGCCTTGCCATCCGCGGGAGGAGTACGGAATTGCCTTCAGATGGCCCCGAACTTGAATGGAGTGAAGCCGCAGAGGGTGCGCTGCGGCTTCTCCTCCCTGGAAACGTGACGTGGATCAGTTGCCGGTGTTGCCGCCGCCTTCTCCGCCGCCACCGCCACGCTTGTGGTGGTGTCGGTACACGCTTCCGTCTCCTTTATGAATTTGTTCAGCGCAAGAATTACGCCCCGTGAGAAAGACTACCGTGCGTGTTCGCAGGCGCGTGCAGAGGGTGGACGTTCAAGCCGCCCGCTTCGCCGTCAACCGGTCCACCCGCGGCCACCGCACGTCGGTCGCCCAGCCGAGCTTCTCGAAGCCCCAGATGACCCGAGCCGACACGTCCACCTGACCCCGCAGAACTCCGTGCCGCGCGCACGTCGGGTCCGCGTGGTGGGAGTTGTGCCACGACTCGCCCATCGAGAGGATCGCCAGCGGCCAGAAGTTCGCTGCCTTGTCGCGGCTGGCGAACGGGCGCTCGCCGATCAGGTGGCAGATCGAGTTCACCGACCACGAGACGTGGTGCAGGAACGCGATGCGGACCAGGCCGGCCCAGAAGAACGCCGTCACGACGCCCCACCACGACCAGCTGAGCAGGCCGCCGAGCACGGCGGGCAGGGCGAGGCTGAGCGTGATCCACAGCCAGAAGAAGCGGTTGACGACGCGCAGGTCCGCGTCCGCGACCAGGTCCGGGGCGAAGCGGTCGGCGTTGGTCACCTCGCGGCCGAACATCCAGCCCATGTGCGCGTGCCAGAACCCGCGCAGCAGGGCCGAGGGCGACGTGCCGAACAGCCACGGCGAGTGCGGGTCGCCCTCGCGGTCGGCGAAGGCGTGGTGCCGCCGGTGGCTCGCGACCCAGAAGATCACCGAGCCCTGCACGGCCATGCTGCCCGCGACGGCCAGCGCGATCCGCAGCGGCCGGTTCGCCTTGAACGCGCCGTGGGTGAAGTAGCGGTGGTAGCCGACCGTCACACCCAGCGTCGCGAAGACGTAGAACACGGCGGCGAGGATCAGGTCGATCCAGGACATGCCCCAGCCCCAGACGAGCGGGACGGCGATGAGCAGCGCCGCGAACGGCACCAGCAGGAACGTCTTGAGCACGATCATCTCGCCGGTGCCGCGGCGGTGGGAGATGAGTGGCTTGGGCGCGGAGCGCGTCGTCATGGCGCGAACCGTAGCCTGGCCGAGTTACGACGGCGTGGCCGCGGGTTGCTCAAGCGGTGGCGAGTTCCGGTTCCTTCGGCGCGGCGGCCAGCGAGACGACCGGGCCGCGGTCGCGGCTGCCGGTCCACAACGACGCCGTCGCGACGATGACGGCCATCGCGCCGAGCACGTGGAACGACACCATGGCCTCCGGCACGCCCAGCGCGTACTGCAGCGAACCGAGGCCGCCCTGCGCGAGCGCGACCACCCAGACGGCCGTGTAGCGCTGCCACAGGCCCTTAGGGGCGCCGGCGCGCATCAGCTGCAGGCCGAACACCGCGAGCAGCAGCAGGTAGGCGATGAGCAGTCCGCCGTGGACCTGGGCGAGCGTCTCGACCGAGACGGCGAGGCGGTGGGTGTTGATGTCGCCGCTGTGCGGGCCGGCGCCGGTGACGGTGGTGCCGGCCGCGAGCACGAGCCACATCACGACGGCGAGCACGACCAGCAGCTTGCGCCCCGCCGCCGGGACCAGCGACCGCGCGGGCTCGTCGCCCTCGCGGAACGCGCGCAGCAGCAGGACGGCCAGCCAGACCAGGGGAGTGGTGGCGAGGAAGTGGATCGCGACGGTCCACCACTCCAGCTTCGCCAGCACGGTCATGCCGCCGACGACGGCCTGCAGGACCACGCCGCCGGGCATCGTCCAGGCGAGCTTCACCAGGCGCTTGCGGGACGGGTGGTCGATCTGGACGCGCCACGCGGTGAGGACGGCGATCGCGGCCACGGCGATGACGACGCCGGTGAGCATCCGGTTGCTGAACTCGATCCACTGGTTGAGCGCGTCGATGCCGGAGTCGTGCTTCGGCACGAGACTGCCGGCCACGCACTGCGGCCACGTCGGGCAACCGAGCCCGGACCCGGTGACACGCACGATGGAGCCGGTGACGCCGATCAGCGCCTGCGCCAGGACCGCGGCGATCCCGACGGCCCGCTGCACGGCGGCGGAGGGATACGGCAGGCGGGCGACAAGGCTGGTGAACGGCACGGCATCGATGGTAGAGCGCGCGGAAATCCGGCTTTCGGCAGGTCCTGACGCCCAGAACACCGGGACGGGCACAAGGGACCAAGGTCACGCCGCTTCCGGGACCCTGAGCATGAGCGCCCCCAGGGCGGCCTTGGTTGCGTCTGACGCACCGAAGGCGGCCACGGCCCCGTCGAGAGTGGCGGCGGGGCCGAAGGCCACATCCAGGTTTCGCAGCAGGGGCTGTGGCGGGTGCGTGTCGCCCTCGGCGGCGAACGTCAGCATCCGGTCGCCGCGGCCGCCGAGCAGCAGCGGCGGCCGGGCGCGACCCGCGTACACCCGCTCGATCTCGGCGACCACGCCCTTCAACCGCGCGAACCGCTGCCCGGGCGTGCCCCACTCGATCCCGGCGGCCTCGAACTCCGCGCGGACGCACCCCGCGCCGATCCCGATCTCGAGGCGGCTCGCAATGAGGCATGGGACCGCTGGTAGGACTGGATTTGCGAAGATCGAATCCTGAACTCCCGAGGCCCCTACCGGCAGGCACTGCCGACAGTGCGCTGGTTCGGGGCCGGGCGTCAGGTGAGCTTCGTAGTCCGCGAAGCCAGCGCGCCCGCGGCCACCGCCCACACCACCAGGACCAGCGCAGGCCCCGGCGCGAACGACCCGTCCACCAGCGCCGCGCGCATGCCTTCAGCCAAAGCCCCCGACGGCAGTAGCTCGACGACGACGGCCAGTCCGGAGGGCAGAGCCGAAGGCGCCAGCAGGATCCCGCCCGCCAGCAGCAACACGAACCACACGATGTTCGCCAGCGCCAGGACGGCTTCCGCGCGCAGCGCCCCGCCCAGCAGCACGCCCAGCGCACCGAACGCCAAAGTCCCCAGCACCAGCAGCAGAACCGCCGAGGCCAGCCCGGAAACAGAAGGCGACCAACCCAGGAACGCCGCCACCACGCCGATCACCACGGACTGCAGCACTACCACCACCAGCGCCGCGATGAGCCTCCCGGCCACCAGCAGCCAGCGTGGCAACGCCGTCGCCGAGAGGCGCTTCAGGACGCCGTAACGGCGGTCGAAGCCCAGTGCGATCGCCTGGCCCGTGAACGCCGACGACATCACCGCCAGCGCCAGGATGCGGGGCGTGATCCAGTCCACTTTGGACGTCGAGCCGAGCTGGGACGCCGGGAGGATGTCCAGCAGCGACAGGCCGATCAGCAGCGCCAGCGGGATGAGCAGGGTCAGCAGCACCTGCTCGCCGTGTCGCAGGGTCAGGCTCGCCTCGACGCGCGCGTGGGTCCGCAGCATGCGGCCCAGCGAGCCGCGTCCGGGGGCCGGGGTGAACGTGCCGGGCTCGAAGGCCGTCATGCCCGCAGCTCCCGTCCGGTCAGCTCCAGGAAGACCTCTTCGAGCGTGCGGCGGCCGACCTGCAGCTCCTCCGGCAGCACGCCCTGCTGGGCGCACCACGACGTGACCGTGGACACGACCTGCGGGTCGACCGAGCCGACCACGACGTAGGTGCCCGGCGCCGACTCGCGCACGTCGTAGCCCTCGGGCAGCGCCGCGGTGAGCAGCGCCGTGTCGAGCCGCGCGCGGGCCTTGAACCGCAGGCCCGCGGTGCCGCTCTCGTCGATCGTCAGCGTGTGCGGCGCACCCGAGACGACGACCTTGCCGTGGTCCATGATCACCACGGTGTCGGCCAGCGCTTCGGCCTCCTCCATCAGGTGGGTCGTCAGCAGCACCGAGACGCCGTCGGAGCGCAGCGCGCCCAGCAGGTCCCAGACCAGGCGCCGGGCCTGCGGGTCCATGCCGGCGGTCGGCTCGTCGAGGAACAGCAGCTCGGGCCGCCCGACCAGGGCGCACGCCAGCGAAAGCCGCTGCTGCTGCCCGCCGGAGAGGCGCTTGAACGGCGTCCGCCGCACCGAAGCCAGCCCGAGGACGTCCAGCAGCCAGGCGGGATCCAGGGGTGACGCGGCGCAGGACGCCACGAGCTTCAGCATCTCGTCGGCGCGCACGCCGGGGTAGGCGCCGCCGCCCTGGGGCATGATCCCGAGGCGGGGGCGCAGCGCGGCGGATTCACGACGCGGGTCGAGGCCGAGCACGCGCACCGAACCGGCGTCAGGCTTGAGGAAGCCTTCGCAGATCTCGACGGTGGTGGTCTTGCCGGCCCCGTTCGGGCCGAGCAGGGCGAGCAGGCTGCCGCGCTCCATCCGCAGGTCGAGATGGTCGACCGCGCAGGTGGAGCCGTAGCTTTTCACCAGCCCGGTGATCTCGACGGCGGGGGCACTCACATCGGGTCACGATACGGCGTCGGCATGCGCGGGCACCCCCGGGGACGGCCTGGAGAGCAGGACGGGGGCGAGCCGCCGCACGATCAGCATTCCGGCGCCGCACACGACGATCGCCGCGACGTAGGCGAACGGCAGCACGTACGGGCGGCCGTCGAAGGTGCTGCCGGTCGGCGGGAGCAGGAACGGCAGGGCTGCGGAGAGCACCGTCGCGGCCACCCGGAACCGGGACGTCCCGGCCGCCGCGGCGAGCGGGATCACCGCCCACAGCACGTACCAGGGCTGCAGGTTGATCTGCAGGATCATCACCGCGCCCAGCGAGACGCCGAGGCCGATGATCGGCCGATAGCGCCACTTGAAGCTGTCCCAGAGGAACTTGAAGGTGATGGCGACGGCGATGAGGTACCCGAGCGCGCCGAGGATCGGCACCAGCGCGTTGGTGTGGTTGCCCAGCCCGAGCGCGATGCCGAGCACCCCGGAGAGGTTCGCCAGCTCGGCGGTGGGGGAGATCCAGGCGCGGACCAGGCCGGGTGTGTTGAACGTCGCGCCGACCCAGCCGAAGCCGAGGCCGGAGCCGAAGCAGACGGCGGTCAGCACGACGCCGAACCAGGCCGCCATCGGCGCCCCGGCCAGGAACAGGTCCTTGAGCCTGCCGTGCCAGCGCCGCGCGACCATCACCGCGAAGAACGGCAGCGCGAACACCGCCGGCACCTTGACCGCGACGCCGAGGGTGATGATCGCGACGCCGAGCCCGATGTACAGCAGCTCACCCGGTGCCAATGGTGGTGGCGTGTCGCCCTTCACCCGGATCGGCAGCCGCCGGATGCCGACCTCGAGCCCGGCGAGCATCAGGCCGATGGCGAGCGCGTCGTTGTGGGCGCCGGCGACGAAGTGGAAGATCAGCAGCGGGTTCAGCGCGCCGAGCCACAGCGCGGTCGCGGGCTGGACGCCGAAGCGGCGGGCCAGCCGGGGCAGGGCCCAGACGATGAGGACCACGCCGGCCAGCGCGAGCACGCGCTGCAGCAGCACGCCCATCGCGATGCTCTGGCCGGAGATCGGCGCGAGCCAGCCGCCGAGGCGCAGCACCAGCGGCCCGTACGGCGCCGGCGTCTCGCGCCACATGTTCGACACGCCCGCGGTGAACGGGTCGGCGACGCCGAGGGCCTGCGCCGGGCCGAGGGTGTAGGGGTCCATCCCGCGGTGCACGATCTCGCTCTGCGCGAGGTAGCTGTAGACGTCGCGGGAGAACAGCGGCGGGATCACCAGCAGCGGCAGCACCCACAGCGCGATTGTGCGGGCGAGCTGGCCCTGCGACGCGAGGCGCGCGCGGTCCGGGCGGGCGAACTTCCCCAGCATCAGCCAGCTGAGCACCAGGATGCCCATGCCGGAGATGGCGATGGCCAGCGACACGGTGGGGATGCGGGTGAACAGCCGCAGCACCGGGATCTCCTGCACCGGGTTGATCACCGGCGCGGCGCCGGCGCCGAGGGAGCCCAGCGCCAGGAAGAGCGACCCGATCGTGCCGAACCGCCGGACGACGTTCAGCCCCCGGACCTCGTCCCCCTCCAGGGGGAGCGCCACCCGGGGCTCGACGGGCGACAGCGTCACCGGATGCGTGCTCCCGGTGACGACGTCCGCCACTCGCCGGTCCTGCCGTGCAGGATGTTCACCCAGTTCGCCCACAGCCACGGGAGCCAGGGTATCGCCGCCGGTGCCGAGTGAGTCGGGTCACTGCCGAAGACCCCGCCTTTGCCGTCCGACCGGAAATAAGACACACTTGTGTTGTGAAAAAGACGGAGGCGGGTGACCCGGCGGGCGGCGACATGCCCCGCGCCTCGGTCAACGCTGTCCCGTCGCAGGTCAGCGCCGAGGGCAAGACCCGCAACGAGGTCGCCCGGCTGCTCCTGGAACAGGGTCCCATGACCGCCGTCGTGGTCGCCGAGCAGCTCGGGATCAGCCCCGCGGCCGTCCGCCGGCACCTGGACGCTCTTCTCGCGGACGGCGAAGCCGAGACGCGGGACGCGTCGCGCCGCGGCCCCCGAGGCCGGGGTCGTCCCGCCAAGCTCTTCCTGCTGACCGAGTCCGGCCGCGCCCGCTTCGGGCACGCCTACGACGACCTGGCCGTCTCCGCCATCCGCTTCCTCGCCGAGCACGCCGGTGAAGACGCCGTCCGCGCCTTCGCCGAGCAGCGCATCGAGAAGCTCGTCGGGCCGCACCGCTCCGCGATCACTGGATCGAGTGATCCGGCGGCGCGCGCGGAGGCCTTGGCGACCGCGCTGACCAGGGAGGGCTACGCTGCGTCGACCCGTCAGGTAGGCGCACTGAGTTCTTCAGAAGAAGGGCCCGGCCTTCGACAGAACGTCGGCGCCCAGCTCTGCCAGCACCACTGTCCGGTCGCCCACGTCGCCGCGGAGTTCCCGCAGCTGTGCGAGGCCGAGACCGAGGCGTTCGCCGAGCTGCTGGGCACCCACGTCCAGCGGCTGGCGACCATCGCACGCGGTGACTCCGCGTGCACCACCCACGTACCCGCTTCGGCGGGTCCGCCGGCCCATCCCGAGCCGGTCAGAACGGTGCCCTCAGGGCGCACAGCACGGATCCCGAATGGAGGGAAACCCGCATGACTGCCGCTGCCGAGCAGCGCACTCCCACCACCGCGCCACTGAGCCAGGAAGAGACCATCGAGTCCCTTGGCAAGTACGCGTTCGGCTGGGCCGACTCCGACGAAGCGGGCGCCAGCGCCCGTCGCGGGCTGAACGAGGATGTCGTCACCGACATCTCCGGGAAGAAGTCCGAACCGGAGTGGATGCGCGAAGCGCGACTGAAGGCGCTCAAGCTCTTCGAGAAGAAGCCCATGCCCAACTGGGGGGCCGACCTCTCCGGGATCGACTTCGACAACATCAAGTACTTCGTGCGCTCCAGCGAGAAGCAGGCTGCGAGCTGGGAAGACCTGCCCGAAGACATCAAGAACACGTACGACAAGCTCGGCATCCCCGAGGCGGAGAAGCAGCGCCTCGTCGCCGGTGTCGCGGCCCAGTACGAGTCCGAGGTCGTCTACCACTCGATCCGCGAGGACCTCGAGAAGCAGGGCGTGCTCTTCCTGGACACGGACACCGCGCTGCGCGAGCAGCCGGAGCTGTTCGAGGAGTACTTCGGCTCGGTCATCCCGGCCGGTGACAACAAGTTCTCCGCGCTGAACACGGCGGTCTGGTCCGGCGGCTCGTTCATCTACGTGCCCAAGGGCGTGCAGGTGGACATCCCGCTGCAGGCCTACTTCCGGATCAACACCGAGAACATGGGCCAGTTCGAGCGCACCCTGATCATCGTCGACGAAGGTGCGTACGTGCACTACGTCGAGGGCTGCACGGCGCCGATCTACCAGTCCGACTCGCTGCACTCGGCGGTCGTGGAGATCATCGTCAAGAAGGGCGCCCGCTGCCGCTACACGACCATCCAGAACTGGTCGAACAACGTCTACAACCTGGTCACCAAGCGCGCCAAGTGCGAAGAGGGCGCGACCATGGAATGGATCGACGGCAACATCGGTTCCAAGGTGACCATGAAGTACCCGTCGGTCTTCCTCATGGGCGAGCACGCCAAGGGTGAGGTCCTCTCGGTCGCGTTCGCGGGCGAGGGCCAGCACCAGGACGCGGGCGCCAAGATGGAGCACCTCGCGCCGTACACCTCCTCGACGATCGTGTCGAAGTCGGTGGCGCGCGGCGGCGGCCGCACCTCCTACCGCGGCCTGGTCCGCGTGGCGAAGCGGGCGCACCACTCGCGCTCCAGCGTGGTCTGCGACGCCCTGCTGGTCGACACGATCTCGCGCTCGGACACCTACCCGTACGTGGACATCCGCAACGACGAGGTGTCCATGGGCCACGAGGCCACGGTGTCCAAGGTCAGCGAAGAGCAGCTGTTCTACCTGATGTCGCGCGGCCTCGACGAGGCCGAGGCGATGGCGATGATCGTGCGCGGGTTCGTCGAGCCCATCGCGCGTGAGCTGCCGATGGAGTACGCGCTCGAGCTGAACCGCCTGATCGAGCTCCAGATGGAAGGGTCCGTCGGCTAGTCATGTCGGTTACCGAGAACAACGTTTCCGAGGCTCTCCGCGAGGGGGCCGTCATTCCGGCGGCCTCCCGCGCGGAGCGCTTCACCTCCTACGACGTCGAGGCCTTCGAGGTCCCGGGCGGCCGTGAGGAGAACTGGCGCTTCACGCCGATGAAGCGGCTGCGCGGCCTGCACGACGGCAGCGCGCCCGCCACCGGCGAGATCACGCTGGAAGCCGACGCCGCCCCCGAACTGACCATCGAGACCGTCGGCCGCGATGACTCGCGGCTGGGCCAGGCCGGCGTGCCGAGCGACCGCATCGCCGCGCAGGCCTACTCCTCGTTCACCAAGGCCACCGTCGTGACGGTGCCCAAGGAGACCAAGGCGTCCAAGCCGTCGGTGCTGCGCATCCACGGCCCGGGTGTGGACCAGGTCGCCTACGGGCACCTGCAGGTCCGCGCCGAGGCGTTCGCCGAAGCCGTCGTCGTCCTCGACCACGTCGGCTCCGGCACCTACGCCGACAATGTCGAGTTCGTCATCGGCGACGGCGCCAAGGTCACCGTGGTCAGCGTCCAGGACTGGGCCGACGACGCGGTGCACGTCTCCGAGCAGCACCTCAAGCTGGGCCGCGACGCCGCGCTGCGGCACACGGTCATCACCCTGGGCGGTGACCTGGTCCGCGTCTCGCCGACGGCGACCTTCACCGACAAGGGCGGCGACGTCGACATGCTCGGCGTCTACTTCGCCGACGGCGGCCAGCACCAGGAGCACCGCCTCTTCGTCGACCACGCGGTGCCGAACTGCAAGTCGCGGGTGGGCTACAAGGGCGCGCTGCAGGGCGAGGGCGCGCACACGGTCTGGATCGGCGACGTGCTGATCCGCGCCGCGGCCGAGGCCACCGACACCTACGAGTTCAACCGCAACCTGGTGCTGACGCCCGGGGCGCGCGCGGACTCGGTGCCGAACCTGGAGATCGAGACCGGCGAGATCGAAGGCGCCGGCCACGCGAGCGCGACGGGAAGGTTCGACGACGAGCAGTTGTTCTACCTCCAGTCGCGCGGGATCGCCGAAGAAGCCGCCCGCCGTCTGGTCGTGCGCGGGTTCTTCCACGAGATCCTGGTGAAGATCGACGTCCCCGAGGTGCGGGAGCGCCTCGAAGCCGCGATCGAGGCCGAGCTCGAAGCCGTTGGCGCCTGACCGCTCTCTGACTTAGGAAACGAAGAAATGGCTACCCTGGAAATCAAGGACCTGCACGCCTCGGTCGAGACCGACGAGGGCGCCAAGGAGATCCTCAAGGGCGTGAACCTGACGATCAAGTCGGGCGAGACCCACGCGATCATGGGCCCCAACGGCTCCGGCAAGTCCACCCTGTCCTACGCGATCGCCGGCCACCCGAAGTACCAGGTGACCTCCGGCGAGGTGCTGCTCGACGGCGAGAACGTCCTCGAGATGAGCGTCGACGAGCGCGCCCGCGCCGGCCTCTTCCTGGCCATGCAGTACCCGGTCGAGGTCCCCGGCGTCTCCATGTCCAACTTCCTCCGCACCGCGGCCACCGCGGTCCGCGGCGAGGCCCCCAAGCTTCGCCTGTGGGTCAAGGAGGTCAAGGAGGAGATGGGCAAGCTCGAGATCTCGCAGGAGTTCGCCGAGCGCTCGGTCAACGAGGGCTTCTCCGGCGGCGAGAAGAAGCGCCACGAGATCCTGCAGCTGGCGCTGCTCAAGCCGAAGTTCGCCATCCTCGACGAGACCGACTCCGGTCTCGACGTCGACGCCCTGCGCGTCGTGTCCGAGGGGGTCAACGCCTACAAGGCTTCGAGCGAGGTCGGCGTCATGCTGATCACGCACTACACCCGGATCCTGCGGCACATCACGCCGGACTTCGTGCACGTCTTCGCCGGCGGCCAGATCGTCGAGTCGGGCGGCAAGGAGCTGGCCGACGAGCTGGAGGAGCACGGCTACGTCAAGTACGCCGGCAAGGCCGAGCCGGCCGCGCTCTGACACGTTCTATTACACCGAGAAGAGAGGAGTCGGCCCGATGACCACCACCTCGGCCAGCTCTGCTGATGCCACCTCGGCGGGAAAGCGTGCCTCGGCGGGTGTGCCGCTGGACGCGACCGCCCTGAGGGCCGACTTCCCGATCCTGTCGCGCACCGTCCGCGACGGGAAACCCTTGGTGTACCTGGACTCCGGGGCGACGTCACAACGCCCGACCGCGGTGTTCGACGCCGAACGCGACTACGTCTTCACGTCGAACGCCGCCGTCCACCGCGGTGCGCACCAGCTGTCCGAAGAGGCCACCGACGCCTACGAGTCCGCGCGCGCGAAGATCGCGGAGTTCGTCGGCGCCGACCCCGAGGAGCTGGTGTTCACCAAGAACGCGACCGAGGGCATCAACCTCGTCGCGTACTCGATGAGCAACGCCGCGACGGCCGGTCCGGAAGCCGAGCGCTTCCGGGTCGGCGCGGGCGACGAGATCGTCATCACCGAGATGGAGCACCACGCGAACCTCGTGCCCTGGCAGCAGCTGTGCCAGCGCACCGGGGCGACGCTGAAGTGGTTCAAGGTGACCGCGGACGGCAGGCTCGACCTGTCCGATGTGGACGAACTGATCACGCCGCGCACGAAGGTGGTCGCGTTCGCGCACCAGTCCAACGTGCTCGGCACGGTCAACCCCGTCGACTTCCTCGTCGAGAAGGCCAAGGCCGTCGGTGCGCTGACCGTGCTGGACGCCTGCCAATCGGTGCCCCACTTCGCTGTCGACTTCCACGCGCTTGGTGTCGACTTCGCGGTGTTCTCCGGGCACAAGATGCTCGGCCCGTCCGGCATCGGTGTCCTTTACGGACGCACCGAACTGCTGTCGGCCATGCCGCCGTTCCTCACCGGCGGGTCGATGATCGAGATGGTCAAGATGGAGGCCACCACCTTCGCGCCGCCGCCGCAGCGGTTCGAGGCGGGCGTGCCGATGACGTCGCAGGCCATCGGCCTCGGCGCGGCCGTCGACTACCTCTCGGCCATCGGCATGGACCGGATCGCGGCGCACGAGCACGAGCTCGCCGCGGCCGCCCTCGAAGGCATCGGCGCCATCCCCGGCGTCCGGATCATCGGGCCGACCGACCTGAAGGACCGCGGCGCGACCGTGTCGTTCGTGATCGACGGCGTGCACCCGCACGACGCCGGCCAGGTGCTCGACAGCCTCGGCATCGCCGTCCGCGTCGGCCACCACTGCGCGTGGCCGCTGCACCGCGCGTGCGGCGCGCAGGCGACCGTGCGGGCGTCGTTCTACCTCTACAACACGCTGTCCGAAGTGGACGCCCTGGTAGCGGGTGTTCGCGAGGCCCAGAAGTTCTTCGGGGTGGACCGGTGAACCTGGAAAGCATGTACCAGGAGATCATCCTGGACCACTACAAGAACCCGCACGGCCGTGGCCTGCGGGACCCGTTCGACGCCGAGTCGTTCCAGGTCAACCCGACCTGCGGCGACGAGGTGACGCTGCGGGTCAAGCTCGAGGACGGGAAGGTCTCCGACGTCTCCTACGACGGCCAGGGCTGCTCCATCAGCCAGGCCTCGACGTCGGTCATGACGGACCTCGTCACCGGGCACACCCTCGAGGAAGCGTTCACCACCATGGACGCGTTCGTCGAACTGATGCAGGGCAAGGGAAAGGTCGAACCGGACGAGGAAGTGCTGGAGGACGGCATCGCCTTCGCGGGCGTCGCCAAGTACCCGGCCAGGGTCAAGTGCGCCCTCCTCGGCTGGATGGCCTTCAAGGACGCCGTCGCCCGGACCACCAGTGGAGTTGAGAAAGCATGACCGAAGAGACCGCCACTCGTGAGGGGCGCACCGCCGCCGACCTCGACGCCGAGACCACCGCTACGCAGGACATCGACCTCGCGAAGCTCGAAGACGTCGAGGAGGCCATGCGCGACGTCGTCGACCCGGAGCTCGGCATCAACGTCGTCGACCTGGGCCTGGTCTACGACATCCGCGTCGAGCCGGACAACACGGCGACCATCGACATGACGCTCACGTCGGCGGCCTGCCCGCTGACCGACGTCATCGAGGACCAGACGTCGGCCGCGCTGACGTCCGGCGGCCTCGTCAAGGACTTCCGGATCAACTGGGTCTGGATGCCGCCGTGGGGCCCGGAGAAGATCACCGAGGACGGCCGCGAGCAGCTGCGCGCCCTCGGCTTCACCGTCTGACTTCTCGCCCATCGAGCGGGTCACCCTCCGGGGTGGCCCGCTTTGTGTATAACGACCTATACCGCGCGTGCCAGGCCAGCGCGTACAGGACGAGCGTGGTGAGGAAGCCGCTGCCGGCGCCGGTGACCGCGAGGTAGGTCGCGTTGCCGACCACGCCCGCGCGGGTCATCGGGTCGTGGTGGGCGAGGAACGGCAGCACTTCCGCGAGTACGCCGGTGAGCGTCCCGGCGGCCAGGAAAGCTGCGGTCGCTTTGCGGCGTCGGATGGCGGGCGGCGCCGGTTCGGCGGGGGCCGCGCGGTACCACTTCCGCAGCCACCACAGGAGGATCGCGGCCCCGGCGATCGTGCTGACCAGCTGGATCAGCCGGCCGACGTCGACCCCGGTGACGAGCGGGGTCCGCAGGAAGGCGAACCCGTCGTTCTCGTGGGTGAAGGCGTCCCAGCCGACGTGGGTGGCGGCGCCGATGACCAGGGACAGCGCGATCCAGCCGGGCCGTCGCCAATCGAAGGGGTGACGGGGGAGCCGTTCGGCCAGGGGTTTCGGGGCCAGGGCCAGCAGGGGGCGTTTCAGGACGACCTGGAAGAGCGCGAGGATCACCAGCGCGAGGAGCGGGTCGAGCCAGAGGACCGAGGTGAGTTCGTGCGTCTTCGTCAGGCCGACGCCGGGAAGCCGTGGCACGAACCAGAAGACGTCCGGCGCCACGGACCCGGCGACGAGCGCGGACGGGACCAGCGGCCCGCGCAGCAGCGGGAGCACGGCGGCGGGATGACTCAGCGTGAACGGCACGGAGCTAGTATCCCGGGGTGGTCCTGCGGTCGATCCTCCTGTTCCTGGCCGCGGCGGTCTGCGAAATCGGCGGCGCGTGGCTGATCTGGCAAGGCGTTCGCGAGCACCGCGGCTGGCTCTGGATCGGCGGCGGCCTGGTCGCCCTGGGCCTGTACGGCTTCGTGGCCACCCTCCAGCCGGACGCCCAGTTCGGCCGCATCCTGGCGGCGTACGGCGGCGTGTTCGTGGCGGGCTCGCTGGCCTGGGGAATGGTGGCGGACGGCTACCGCCCGGACCGCTACGACGTGCTGGGCGCGCTGCTGTGCCTGGCGGGGGTCGCGGTGATCATGTACGCGCCCCGGACGGGGTAACGACGGCGGTCGTGGCCCGATAGATCATCGTGACCGAGATGTCCTTTCCGTCCGCGCCACCGTCCGCGCCGAAACGCTCCGGCGTGTCCAAGGTGCTCCTGCTGATGATCGTCGTCGCGGTGCTCGGGGTGGCCGCCGGGGGCTACGGCGTCGGCCGGATCATGGTGGGGTACGAGGCCTACAAGATCCCGGGCGCGCACATGAGCCCGACCCTGGTGCCCGGTGACCAGCTCGTGGTGCGCCGGGCGAACGGCACCGAGGTGCACCGCGGGGACCTCGTCGCCATCGACGCCGGCGCGTTCGCCCAGCCGAGCCACGAGGGCGTCAGCGTCTTCCGCGTGGTCGGGATCGCCGGGGACACCGTCGCCTGCTGCACCGACCGGAACCTCTCGGTGAACGGCAAGCCGATCACCGAGCCCTACATCAACCCCGGCGACGACGCCCTCTTCGGGTTCTCCACCAAGGTTCCCGACGGCGCGATCTTCGTCGAGGGTGACAACCGCGGCAACTCCGACGACTCGCGGTTCAGCGGTCCCGTGCGGCTGTCCGGGGTCATCGGGTTCGTGGTCGCGACCGGCACGGTCATCACACCGCGGTCACTGACCCCGGTGACCGCGTTCACCGACGCGGGCCTGCCCGGAACCCCGTACTCCGACTCGACGCTCCCCACCCTGCGGTGGTGGATCCTCGGCGGGTTCGTGCTGTTCGTCGCCGGGCTCATCGGCGTGATCGTGAGCGCTGTCCGGAGCGCCGGAAGACGACGAAGAGCAGCCGCAGCCCCACCAGTGCACTGATCACCAGCAGGTTGTAGCCGAAGACCTGGTTCAGCGTCAGCTCCGGCAGGAGCCGCGGGCCGCTCGTGCCGGTCAGCAGGAAGACCGCCATCAAGCCCGTTGCCGCACCGACGAAGGCCAGCAGGACCTCGTGGACCAGGCCGGTGACGACGTCGCGGTCGCGCTCGTCGGAGAACAGCCGGACGTTCACCGACAGCCGGCCCTCCTCCAGCGCGGCGCCGATCCGGTCGACGCGGCGGGGGATGCGGCGCAGCACCGGGAGCAGCGCCGTCAGCTCGGTGACCGCGGTGCGGCCCAGCGAACCCGGCCGCAGGCCGGCGCCGACCTGCTCGACGGCGAACGCACGGGACTCGGCCACGACGTCGAACCCCGGGGAGAGGGCCGCGAGCGTGCCCTCGACCGTGGCCAGGGCCCGGAACACCGCGGCCACCGGCGGCGGGACGCTCAGCCGGAAGTCGGTGACCACCCGGAACAGGCCGGTGAACAGGGCGAGATCGGGCGTTCGGCCGGGGCCGAAGTGGCGGGCGACCAGGGCGCCGAGGGCGCGTTCGAGGCGTTGCTCGTCGATGTCGCCGGTGCGGTCGACGATCTCCAGCAGCCCGTCGCGCAGGGCCGCCGGGTCACCGCGGTCCAGGGCCAGCACGAGGTTTTGCAGGCCGCCGCGCAGTGCGGAGTCGAGGCGGCCGACCGAGCCGAAGTCGAGCAGGCCGAGTCGGCCGTCGGCCAGCAGCATGAGGTTGCCCGGGTGCGGGTCGGCGTGGAAGACGCCGCCGATCATGACCTGGTCGAGCAGGCAGCGCAGCAGCGACCGGGCGAGCCGCTCGCGCTCGGGCGCCGGCGCGGTCTCCAGGGGTTTGCCGTCGAGCCGGGACATCACCAGGACGCGCTCGGTGGACAGTGCTTTGTGGACGGTCGGCAGCGCGACGTCCGGGCCGGAAGTGGCGGCCACGGCGGCGATGTTGCGGGCCTCGATGGTGAAGTCCAGCTCTTCGGACAGTGCCGTGGCGAACCCGTCGGCGAGTTCGGCGACGCCGAGCGAGCGCGCCCAGTCCGCCCGCCCCTCCAGCGCGGCGGCGACGCGGCGGACGATGTCGACGTCCCGTTCGGCCTGCTCCCGCACTCCGGGCCGCTGGACCTTCACGACGACGTCCTCGCCGCTGCGCAACCGTGCTTTGTAGACCTGCGCGATCGACGCCGCCGCAAGGGGTTCCGGGTCGAACTCGGCGAAGACGTCGTCGGGCGAGCCGCCGAGCTCGGCCTCCAGGACGGCCCAGACGGCGTCGGCGCGGGCGGGGGTGACCTGGTCCTGGAGCTTGCCCAGCTCGTCGACGAACACCGGCGGCAGCAGGTCCGAGCGCGTCGAAAGGAGCTGGCCGAGCTTCACGAACGTCACGCCGCCCTCCTCGAGGGCGCGGCGCAGCGAGCGGGCGAGCTTGGCGTGCCGTCCCGGGGCCAGGCCGGGTTCGCGGCGCCCGGCGAGGTAGCGGCCGAGGCCGTGCTTGAGCGCGATCCGGCTGATCTGCGAATACCGGCGGGCGCGCGACACCCGGGCGCGCACCGCGCGCAGCCGTCCCAGCCCGAGGCCGCCCGGGAACGCCATCTCGGCGACGAACAGGAAGAGCAGCGTCGCGAGGAAAGCGCTGCCCGCCAACGGGATCAGCAGCCCGAGCGCCGCACCGCCGTGGTGCAGCAGGGAAACCGGGAACGCCCGCCCGATGGCGCCCGCGACGAGCCAGCCGAACGCGGCGCCGCACAGCGCGCGGGCGGTGCCGATGCGGAAGCCGAGCACCCGCCTCGACGCGGCCACGAGCGGCCACAGCACGAGCGCGTACAGGGGGAGGGTCAGCAGGCCCAGCAGGATGTCCACGCCGGGAAGCAGACCACGGCGGCCGGGCGGGGCGGCTCACGCAGCGGCGGGACCGGCCTCCCTCGCGCGAGGGAGCTACTTTCGGCCGTGGCCCGGACCGCCGGTGGACTTCTAACCTGACCGCGCGAACCACGGTGAAGTGTTCTCTAACCGGACAAAAGGAGACACGATGAACGGACGTCTGCTCGGGCGGGTCCTGGTGCTGGCCGCGGCGGTCTCGGTGCCGCTGGGCGCCGGGCTCACCACTGCTTCCGCCGCGCCGGCCGCGGTCACGACGGTGTACTACAGCTCGTCCGGCGCGCCTGACTACCTGGCCCAGATCGACCAGGGCGCGGCCAACTGGAACGCCGTCGTCACCGACGTCAAGCTGGTCAAGCGCAGCAGCGGTGCCACGGTCAAGTTCCACGAGATCCACAGCGGCGGCTCGTACACGAACACCAATGGCCACGGCCGGGGCGACATCTACCTGGACACCAGCCAGGTCGCGGAGGGTTTCGACCCGACCCGGATCGCGGCGCACGAGCTGGGCCACAACCTCGGCCTGCCCGACGACTACACCGGCCCGTGCACCGAGCTGATGTCCGGTCACGGCCCGGGCACGGCGTGCAAGAACGCGAAGCCGTCGGCCGCGGAGGCGGCGAAGGTCCAGTCCCTGTGGGCGAACGGCTTCGCGGCGTCGGAGACCCGCCAGGTCGCTTACTAGCCGCTTCGCGCCTGGTTGCCCACAGGGCACGCGAGATGTGGACAACCAGGCGCCGGCGGCGGCTTTTCGGGCTTTCCGTCGGAGGGCCCCGGTACGCTGGAAGCGGGGCCGGACCCCCGGAGAGGGCGGGGGGCGCCTCCATCTCGAGAGGGAAGCGGCCGGGCCCGCGACCTGCGAAGATCGCCGGGTGCGTGTACTCCGGCCGCTGGTGAGCAGGGCGACCTACCGCCGCTGGGTGTACCTCGTCCTCGGCGGGGCGATCGGCGTGCCCTACCTGCTGTTCGCCGCCGTGGCCGTGCCGTCGCTGCTGCCGTTCGCCGCGACCCTGGAGCGAGCGGCCGAGATCGGCGGGGTGGTCACGCTGCTCGTCGTGGCCGGGACGGCGTTCCTGCCCGCCGTGCACGTCCTCGAGTCCACCGCCGTCCGCGAGCTGCTCGACAACCCGGCGCCGGGCGCGCCCGCGAAACCGCGGTCGCGGCCGGGGCGGGTCCGGGCCGCGGTGATGTTCGTGCTGCACGTGGTGGTCGGGTTCGGGGTCAGCTTGGCCAGCCTGGCCGCGCCGGTCGCGTTCGGGTTCGCGGTGAGCGCGGTCTTCACCGGCAAGCTGATCCAGGGCGACGCCGAGGTCACCGTGCCGAAAGGCTGGGCGTCCGCGTGGATCCCGGTGGTTTCCGCGGTCGCCCTGGTGGTGCTGATCTACGCCGTGTGGGTGATCGGCGGGCTGCTGCGCCGGGCCGCGGCCCGGCTGCTCGGGATGACCGCCGCCGACCGGATCGCCCAGCTGGAACGGCGGACCGAGCAGCTCGCCGAGCGCAACCGGCTGGCCAGGGAGCTGCACGACTCGGTGGGGCACGCGCTGAGCGTCGTCTCGATCCAGGCCGGCGCCGCCCGGCGGACGCTGCGCACCGACCCGGACTTCACCGAACGCGCGCTCGGCGCCATCGAGGACTCCGCCCGCACCGCGCTCGACGACCTCGACCACGTGCTCGGGCTGCTGCGCGAGGAAGCCGCGGGCCGGACGCCGCAGCCGTCGCTGACCGAGCTGCCGAACCTCCTCGACGCGACCCGGCTGGCCGGCACCGAGGTCACCGCCGACATCGAGGGCGACCTGGCCGCGGTGCCGCCGGTGGTGTCGCGCGAGGTGTACCGGATCCTGCAGGAATGCCTGACCAACGCGGTGCGCCACGCCGGTAGGGTCCCGGTGACGCTGGCCGTCGACGTCGCGGCGAGCGCCCTGGTCGCCCGGGTCGGCAACCCGCTCGGCGGCGGGACGCCGCGGGCCGGGCGCCGGGGCCTGCGCGGCATGGCCGAGCGGGCGGCGGTGCTCGGCGGCGAGCTGACCGCCGGACGGGCGGGGGAGCGGTGGGAGGTCGTGGTGCGGGTGCCGTGGGGGAGCGGGCGATGAACGTCGGGGTGCTGCTGGTCGACGACGAGCCGCTGATCCGCGCCGGGCTGCGCGTGATCGTCGACAGCGAAGACGGCCTGACCGTGCTCGGCGAGGCCGCCGACGGCGCCGAGGTGCCCGGGCTGGTGGCCCGGCTGCGCCCGGACGTCGTCCTGATGGACGTCCGGATGCCCGCGGTGGACGGGATTCGTGCCACCACGCACCTGATGTCTACTGTGGACGATCCGCCGAAGGTGATCGTGGTGACGACCTTCGAGAACGACGACTACGTCTACGACGCGCTCGTCGCGGGCGCCAGCGGGTTCCTGCTCAAGCGGGCCCGGCCGGAGGAGATCGTCGCGGCGATCCGGACCGTGGTGGCGGGGGAGTCGCTGCTCTTCCCGTCGGCGATCCGGCGGCTGGCCGCCCAGCACTCACCGTCGCCGTCGGGCGACGGCCTGGCGAGCGCCGGGCTGACCGAGCGCGAGCGCGAAGTGCTGCGGCTGATGGCCACCGGACTGTCCAATGTGGAGATAGCGGGCGAGCTGTACCTGGGTGTCCAGACGGTGAAGACCCACGTGGGCAACGTACTGTCCAAGCTGGGGGCGCGGGACCGCACCCAGGCGGTGGTCCGGGCGTACGACTCGGGCTTCGTGGCCCCCAGCGGCAGCTGACGCGCTACTGGTGATACGGCCCGCGCGGCGACTGGTATCCCGGCGGCGGGGCTTGCTGAACCCCGTGTGGCGGGGCAAACCCCGGTTGCTGAGACCCTTGTGCTGGGGCGAATCCCGGCTGTTGCTGAGACCCCTGCGGCGGCGTGAACCCCGGCTGCTGCTCGGACCCCTGCGGCGGGGCGGATCCCGGCTGCTGCTGAGGTCCGTGCGCTGGGGCGAATTCCGGCTGTTGCTGTGAGCCCAGTGCTGGGGTGAATCCCGGCTGTTGCCGAGACCCTTGCGGCGGCGTGAATCCCGGCTGCTGCTGGAACTCCGGCTGCTGCGGGAAGTCCTGTCGTACCGGGAATCCCTGCGGCGCGTATCCCGGCTGCGGAGCGAAACCGGCCTGCTGGCCGGGCACGGTCTGGGCGACCGCGCCCGATCCGTGCGGCGAACCGAAGCCCACCTGCTGCCCGGGCACGCCCTGGACGACCGAGCCGGATTCCCGGCGCCGGATCGCGACCACCAGCCGCCAGCCGCACAGGCCCGCGACTCCCGTGCCGATGCCGAACGTGACCCAGCGGCCGCCGTTCTTGAAGGTGTCCGCGCTGTCCAGCGATTCCTGGCGCTTCTCTTCGTAGGTCTCGGTGGTCGTCAAGCCGTACTGCGTCCGGTCGCAGGTCTGGCCCGGCCGCATCTCCTCACTGCCGCACAGCACCTTGGCGCTGGGCTCGCCGGAGCCGAACAGGCCGAGCGCCACCAGGCTCAGGCCGAACAACAAGCCGATCGACCACCACACCACGCTTTTCACGGTTCCCCCTCGATGTCACCGGCCGTGCACGCAAAATAACCCGGTGATCAGCCAAGGTGGGACGAAACGGCCGGATTGGCCGCTTCAGGACACGGTCCGGTCGAGGTCGTCGAGCAGGGCCTGGATCGCCGCCGCCATCGTGGCCGGGTCGCCGTCGCCGGGGCGCAGCACCAGGTCGGGGGCCTCGGGACGCTCGTACGGTGCGTCGATGCCGGTGAACCCGGTGATCTCCCCGGCGCGCGCCTTCGCGTACATCCCCTTCGGGTCGCGCGCCTCGCACAGCTCCAGGGGCGTGTCGACGAAGACCTCGGCGAACGGCAGCCCCGCGTGGATCGACCGGGCCTGCTCCCGGTCCGCCGCGTACGGGCTGATCAGCGACGCGATCGCGACGACTCCCGCGTCGGCGAACAGCTTGGCGACCTCGGCGACGCGCCGGACGTTCTCCGCGCGGTCCGCCGGGCTGAACCCGAGGCCCGCGTTGAGGCCGTGGCGCAGGTTGTCGCCGTCCAGGAGGTAGGCCGGGCGGCCCGCGGCGACCAGCCGGCGTTCCAGTTCCACCGCCACCGACGACTTGCCCGACGCCGAGAGCCCGGTCAGCCACACCGTGGCGCCGCGCGTCGGCCGGTCCTCGCGGCGCACCGCCGTGGTGTGCCAGACGACCGGGGACGCCGCGGCGCCGGTGATCATCCCGGCCGCGACCGTGTCGCCGGTGTGCTCGTCGACCAGCAGGAAACCGCCGGTCGCGCGGTTGCGGCGGTAGGCGTCGAACAGCAGCGGCGCGCGGGTGCGCAGCCGGATCCGGCCGATGTCGTTGAGCCGCAACGACTCCGCCGTCTCGTCGCGGTGCAGCGTGGTGACGTCGAGGCGGTAGTCCAGCTTCTCCACGGAACCACGCGTTTCGGTGGTCGTGTGCCGGACGACGTACGTCGCGCCCGGGGTCAGGGAAGAACGTTCGGAGAACCAGCAGACCAGCGCGTCGACCTCGCGGGCCGACTCGGCGCGGTTGCCGGGGCGGCACAGCATCGCGCCGCGGCCGAGATCGAGGTCGTCGGCCAGCTCGACCGCCACCGCCTGTCCCGTGAAGGCCTCGGACAGCGGTTTCCCGCCTGGGCCCCACACCGCGCGCACCTTCGAGGTGAACCCGGACGGCAGCGCGACGACCTCGTCGCCCGGCTTGAACACGCCGCCGGCGATCGTGCCCGCGTAGCCGCGGAAGTCCGAGCGCCGGATCACGTACTGCACCGGGAACCGCGCGTCGATCAGGTTGCGGTCGGAGGCGACGTGCACTTCTTCCAGCTGGTGCAGCAGCGAAGTCCCTTCGTACCAAGGCATGCTGGCGCTGCGGTGGACGACGTTGTCGCCGTGCAGCGCCGAGACCGGCACGAACGTCAGGTCGGCGACGTCGAGCTTCATCGCGAACCGCCGGAAGTCCTCGCGGATCTCGTCGAACCGCTCCGGCGACCAGCCGACGAGGTCCATCTTGTTGACGCACACCACGAGGTGCCCGATCCCCAGCAGCGACGCGAGGAACGCGTGCCGCCGCGACTGTTCGAGCACACCCTTGCGCGCGTCGACCAGCACCAGGGCCAGGTCCGCGGTGGACGCGCCGGTCACCATGTTCCGGGTGTACTGCAAGTGCCCCGGGGTGTCGGCGATGATGAACTTCCGCTTGGGCGTGGCGAAGTAGCGGTGCGCGACGTCGATGGTGATGCCCTGCTCGCGTTCGGCGCGCAGGCCGTCGGTGAGCAGCGCGAGGTCCGGGTAGTCCTCGCCGCGCTCGCGGCTCGTCCGTTCGAGGGCGGCGAGCTGGTCGGTGAAAATCGCCTTCGAGTCGAACAGCAGCCGCCCGATCAGCGTGGACTTGCCGTCGTCGACGCTGCCCGCCGTGGCGATCCGCAGCAGCTGCATCAGAAGTAGCCTTCCCGCTTGCGGTCTTCCATGCCTGCCTCGGAAATCCGGTCGTCCGCGCGGGTCGCACCGCGCTCGGTGACGCGCGTCGCGGCGACCTCGGCGACCACTTCGGACGGTGTCGCCGCCGACGACTCGACGCAACCGGTGCACGTGGCGTCGCCGACGGTCCGGAACCGCACGGTCGCCTCGTACGGCGTCTCACCGTCCACAAGAGACAGGAACCGGGTGGCCGCGAGCAGCATGCCGTCGCGTTGGACGACCTCGCGCCGATGCGCGTAGTACAGCGGCGGCAACGCGATCCGCTCGTCGCGGATGTACTGCCAGATGTCCAGCTCGGTCCAGTTGGACAGCGGGAAGACGCGGATGTGCTCACCGCGCCGGTGCCGCCCGTTGTAGAGGTTCCACAGCTCGGGCCGTTGCGCGCGCGGGTCCCACTGGCCGTGCTCGTCGCGGAAGCTGAACACGCGCTCCTTGGCCCGGGCCTTCTCCTCGTCGCGGCGGGCGCCGCCGAACACGGCGTCGAAACCGCCTTCACGGATCGCGCGCAGCAGCGTGGCCGTCTGCAGCCGGTTGCGGCTGGCCCGCGGCCCGGTCTCCTCGACGACGCGCCCGGCGTCGAGGTCGTCCTGGACGCTCGCGACGTGCAGCCGCAGGCCGAGGGAGGCGACGGTCTCGTCGCGGAACCGCAGCACCTCGTCGAAGTTGTGGCCGGTGTCGACGTGCAGCACCGGGAACGGCAGCGGCGCCGGCCAGAACGCCTTCGCCGCCACGTGGAGCATCACCACCGAGTCCTTGCCGCCGGAAAAGAGCAGGACGGGGTGCTCGAACGTCGCCGCCACCTCGCGGAAGACGTGCACGGCCTCCGCTTCGAGCGCGGCCAGGTGCGACAGCTCGTACGAGGTCACGGACACCCGAAAAAAGTAGAACATGTTCTTGTCATCGGTCAAGCGGTGCGAGACCCTGTGACGATGGACCTGGTCGTACTCGAAGAGATCCGCCGGCTGAAGTACCGCTACCTGCGCGGCGTCGACCTGAAGCAGTGGGACGAGGTGGCCGACACCTTCACGGTGGACGCCACGGCCGACTACGGGACCCGCGCCACGGGCCGCGAAGGGCATCAGCTCGCCGGCCGGGACGCCATTCTCGAGTTCCTCACCAAGAGCCTCGGCAACGGCATCATCACCGTGCACCACGCAGGTCAGCCCGAGATCGACGTCGACGGCGACACCGCTACCGGGAGGTGGTCGTTCACCGACAAGGTGATCGTGCCCGACCACAAGGTGATCATCGACGGTGCCGCGTTCTACGAAGACACCTACCGCCGCGACACCGACGGCGCGTGGCGGATGACGCACATCGGCTACACGCGGACGTACGAGTCGATGACGTCCTGGGAGGGCAACCCGGGCTTCCGGCTGCTCGCGAACCGCTGGGCCGTTCCGGCATGATCGAGAACGAGTTCTCGCTGACGCGGCCGTTCGCCGACGCGATCGCCGAGGCCGAAAAGCTGCTCGCGCAGGCCCCGCCGGCGCAGACCGAGCAGGGCCTGCTGGAGGGGTACGACTACCTCGCGGGCAGCATCCGGGCGTCGCTGCAGATGGCCTGGGCCTACCAGCGCGACTTCCCGTACTTCACCGCCTCCACCGGGCCGTACACGAAGATGGGGCTGGACAACCCGGACACGCTCTACTTCAACGCGAACATCCGCGACGACCGCGAGTACCTGGTCACCGGCGTCCGGGGGACCACCGCCGACCTGAGCTTCCAGATCCTCAACGGCGACTACTCGCCGGTCGTGGTGCCCGACAGCCTCGCCGCGTTCGACGACCGGGCCATCGAAATCGGCGAAGACGGCCGGTTCGAGCTGCGCTTCGGCCCGGCGCGCGACAACCCCGGGCCGAACTACTTCACCCTGGGCCCGGGCTCGTCGATGCTCGTGGTGCGCGAGGTCCACAGCGACTGGGCGACCGAGAAGCGCGGTGAGATCCGCATCCAGTGCGTCGACACCGCCGGGCAGGCGCCGCCGGTACCGGACCGATCCGCGCTGGCGAAGCGCTACGGCGTCACCGGCAAGATCCTGCTGAGCCGGCTCAAGACGTTCCTGGCCTTCCCGAAGTGGTTCTACGACGACCTGCCGGTGAACACGATGACCGAGCCGCGCTCGACGCCGGGCGGGCTGACCACGCAGTTCTCGTCGGCCGGGCACTACGAGCTGGGCGACGAAGAGGCGATGGTCGTCACCGTGCCGAAGTGCGCGGACGCGCCGTACCAGGGCATCCAGCTGGGGAGTCTCTGGTACGTCTCGCTGGACTACATCAACCACCAGACGAGCCTCACCGCCGACCAGGCGCGCGTCGACCCGGACGGCAAGATCCGGTTCGTCATCAGCGAGCGCGATCCCGGCCTGGCGAACTGGCTGGAGCGCACCGGGCACGACCGCGGGTACGTCCAGATCCGCTGGCAGCGGCTCGCGCGCGACCTCGGCCCGGACGACGGCCCGGTCGTCGAGGTCGTCAAGGTGGACGACCTGCCCGACCGGGTGCCGTTCTACGACGAGGCCCGGGTGACGCCGGAGGAATGGGCGTCGAGGATCGCGGCCCGGCAGGACGCCGTCGCCGCCAGGATGCTGGGGTGAGCATGACGGAGTTGTTGCGGGACAAGGTGGTCGTGGTCTCGGGGATCGGCCCGGGGCTCGGCCGGTCGATCGCCGTGCGCAGCGCCATGGCCGGCGCGGACGTCGTGCTCGCCGCGCGCACCGAGTCGCGGCTCACCGAGGTCGCCAAGGAGGTCACCGACCTCGGCCGCCGCGCCGTCGCGGTCCGGACCGACATCGACGACGCCGACTCCGCCGCCAACCTGGTGAGCGAGGCCGTCGAGGCGTTCGGGCGGGTGGACGCGTTGGTGCACAACGCCTTCGCCGTCCCGCCGCTGACCGATCTGGCCACTGTGGACTTCGACGCGGTCCGCGCGGGTTTCGAAACCGCGGCGATCTCCGTGCTCCGGCTGACCCGGCTGTTCCTGCCCGCGCTCAAGGAGAGCAAGGGCTCGCTGGTGATGATCAACTCGGCCGTGCTGCGGCATTCGCGGCGGACGTTCGGCGCGTACAAGATGGCGAAGTCGTCGCTGCTGTCGCTTTCGCAGAGCCTGGCGAGCGAACTCGGGCCGGACGGCATCCGGGTCAACACGGTCGCGCCCGGGTACATCTGGGCGCCGAACCTCAAGTGGTACTTCAATTATCTGGCCAAGGAACGCGGTATCACGTCCGAAGAGGTCTACGCCGAAACGGCGTCCACAATAGACCTGCGGAAGCTGCCGGAACCCGACGAGATCGCCGACGCGGTGGTGTTCCTCGCCTCGCCGATGGCGCGCGCGATCACCGGGCAGTGCCTCGACGTCAACGGCGGCGAGTACCACCACTAGGAGGATCCATGCTCCCCGGCCGGGCCGACCTGGGCACGTTCGACGACCTGCACGCCTCGGCGTCGAAGCTCACCGGGCTCGACGACTTCGGCGGCGACGAATACGCCGAAGGCCTGCGTGTACTGCTGGAGTCGTTCGAGGCCGACGAGGACCTGACGCCGTTCGGGAACAAGGTGCACCGCGCGATGCTGCGCGGCGCACTCGTCGCCCGGCTGCTCAGTGAGGTGGGCTGGAAACAGCACCCGGCTTCGGCTTCCGTGGCGATCGAGCGGCCGATCTTCGTGACCGGCCTGCCCCGCACCGGGACAACGGCGCTGCACCGGCTGCTCGTCGAGGACCCCGCGCACCAGGGGCTCGAGGTGTGGCTCGCCGAGGTCCCGCAGCCGCGGCCGCCGCGTTCGACGTGGGCGGAAAACCCGGTGTTCCAGGGGATCCAGGCGGGCTACGAGCGCCACCACGTCGAGCACCCGGAGTTCATGGGGGTGCACCACATGTCGGCGGACCAGGTGGAGGAGTGCTGGCAGCTGCTGCGGCAGTCGATGCGGTCGGTGTCGTTCGAGTGCCTCGCGCACCTGCCGCGCTACTCGCGCTGGCTCGCGAAGCAGGACTGGACGGACGCGTACGCCCGCCACCGGCGCAACCTGCAGCTGATCGGACTGCCGGACGCGGGTAAGCGCTGGGTGCTGAAGAACCCGAGCCACCTGTTCGCGCTGGACGCGTTGATGGCGGCGTACCCGGACGCGCTGGTGATCCAGACCCACCGCGCGCCGCGCACGATCATGGGCTCGATGTGCAGCCTGGCGGAGAAGGCCGCGGACGGCTGGTCGTCGAGGTTTCGTGGCGAGGTGATCGGGCGTTCGCAGCTCGACCTGTGGGCGCGCGGCGCGGACGAGTTCCACGCGGCTCGCGCCCGGTACGACCCGGCGCAGTTCTGCGATGTGGCGTACGGCGACTTCGTCGCGGACCCGGTTGGCACGGTGTCCACTGTGTACGACCATTTTGGACTGACGTTGTCGCCCGAAGCGCGAGCCGCGATGACGGCGGTGCACGAGGAGAGCCGCACGGGCTCGGCGAAGCCGGTGCACAAGTACAGCCTGGCGGACTTCGGTTTGACGGCCGAAGAGGTCGACGAGCGGTTCGCGGATTACTTGCCTACCTTCGGCTCGTGAGTGGGAGACTGCCTCGTGTGTCTTCGAACTGGACGGCCATCGTCGCCGTGGCGGGAACGCTCCTCGGTTCCGGCCTGACCTACCTGTTCCAGCGGTTGACGTTGCGGCGGACCGCCGCGGAAGCCCGGAGCGAGAAGCGCCGTGAGGAGTTCACCAACGCCGTCGCCGCGTACGCGTCCGTGGCCGCCACGCTCAGGCGGGCGGAGTTCGATCGGGCGAAGAAGCGTCTCGAGGGTGTGAAGGGCGACGATCGCGAAGCGGTGCGGCAGGAGACGTACCACCTGCGTGCCGAGGCGCAGAGCGCCTACTACCTCGTCCGGCTCCTCGCCGACCCGGACATCGACGGGGAGCTGGTCCGCGACGCGGAAGACGTCATGAGCCGGTCACGGTTGATCACCGCGGAGTCGAACATGCTGAGCGAGGCACGCGAGCGGAGCGACGAAGCAGCCGAGGCTCTGGGCAGGTTCATCGACAAGGCGAACCGGCGCCTGTCGACGTTCTGAAGTCACCCGGCCGCGGCCTGCAGACCTCGCGTCCCGATGCCGCGCAGGACCTCGACGCGCTCGGAACCCGGGCGGCTCAGCACCCAGCTCGACCCGGGGACCGCCTTCGCGCGCTTCTTCAGCGGGGCCAGCAGGCGGGAAACCTCCTGGTACGACCGGATCGAGCCGCTCGCGCACACCAGCGTCGCCAGTGACACCGTCACCGGCATGCCGTCCGCCTGCCAGTGGCGGTCCAGCAGCGCTCCGGCCACCGTCGCGATCTCGTCGACGTCGCAGACCACCAGGAAGTCGTCGCCGCCGACGTGGCTGACCCGCATCCGCCGCAGGCCGCCGGACAGGGACGTCAGCGCCGCGCCCAGCTCGCGGATCAGGTCGTCGCCCGCGGCGAACCCGGCCGTGTCGTTGACCGTCTTGAACGCGTCGATGTCGAGCCACGCGGCGACGAACGCCTCGCCGATGGTGATGCGGCGGGCCAGGTCGCGGGCGACCGTGTCGCTGCCCGGCAGGCGGGTCAGCGGGTTGAGCGCCGCCGCGGCCTCGACCTTCGCCTCGGCCACGCCGCGGACCACCTCGGTCACCAGCACGACACCGACGCAGCGGCCGGCGTCGTCCACCACGACGACGTCGTCGCCGGTGCGGCCCCAGTCGGCGTCGGTGACCAGCTCGAGGAACTCCATCGCCCCGGCGCGCGCTTCGATCGTGTGCGGGGCGTCGGCGAGCCGCTTGGCCGGGCGCTTCGCGTGCAGCGCGTGGCCGTACGGCCCGGTGACGGCGACCAGGAACCGCGTCCGGTCGACCGACCAGCGGGGCCGGTTCAGCTCGTCGACGCCGATGACGCCCGACGGCGCGTCCGCCGCCGCGAGCACCTCGCGGACCTCGTCGCACGTCGCGGTCTCCGGCAGCGTCGTGGCCGGGCGCAGGAAGTCGCCGACGCACTGGGCCGGGCCCGGGGCGGCGGCGGTGGCGGGGGCCCGGTTGAGCAGGGCCGGGGCCGGGCCGGCGGCGGTCGGCGGGGCGAGCAGGTTGCCCTGCGCGATCCGGATGCCGAGCCCGCGGACGGCGTCGAGCTGGGCGTCGGTCTCCAGGCCGGTCGCGACCAGCCGGGTGCCGGTGCGGCTGGTGTAGTGCTGCAGCGCTTCGACGACGGCGACCGAGGACTGGTCGTCGGGCAGCCCGCGCAGCACGCTGCGGTCCAGCTTGATCAGGTCGACCGGCGCCTCGACCAGCAGGCTCAGCGGCAGGTCGCCGCGGCCGAGGCCGTCGAGGGCGAGCCGGAAGCCGAGCTCGGCCAGCGCCCGCATCCCGGCCAGCGCGCGCTCGGCCGGCAGCGGGGAGAACGGCGGGCCGATCTCGAGGACGACGTCGCGGGTGCGGCGCCCGGCGTCGCCGAGCTCGGCCAGCAGGTCGTCGAGCATCGCCAGTGGCGCGCCGAGCGTGCGGGCGGAGAGGTTCAGGTGCAGGGGCAGCGACGTCTCGTCCTGCCGGACGGCGGCGATCGCGAGGCCGAGGTCGACCTCGGCGAGCCGGCCTTCGCGGCGGGCCTGGGTCAGCAGCTCCGGGACGGTTCCGTTGCCCGGCCTGGCCAGCGCTTCGTGAGCCACGACGCCCCCCGTCTGGAGGCTGTACAGCGGCTGGAAGGCGAAGCGGACCGCGCGTGGCGACTTCACGCCTCCGATGCTCGCCGCTCGCGCGCCGAAACGAAACCCATGTCAGCTGATGTTCACCACGGCGGTGCCGGGGTTAGCCACATCGGAGTAACTCGCTGTGACACCTACCACTAGTTCGTCCTTGACTTATATAAGTGGGAGATTGTACTTTGGCCGGGTGCACGCGTTCGACGTCCTCGGCGACCCGGTCCGCCGCCGCATCCTCGAGCTGCTGGCCGACGGCGAACGGGCCGCCGGCGCGGTGACCGAGGTGATCCGGGCCGAGTTCGGCATCTCGCAGCCGGCGGTGTCCCAGCACCTGAAAGTGCTGCGTGACAACGGCTTCGCGATCGTCCGCCAGGAGGGCACGCGCCGGCTGTACGCGGTCGGGCACGAGCCGCTGCATGACATCGACGTCTGGCTCGCCCGGTTCCGCCGGTTCTGGACCCCGCACCTCGACGCGCTGGCCACCGAAATCGCCCGCGGCAAGCGCGCCCGCCGCCTCGCCGAACCACCAGAAGGAGACTCTCCGTGATCGACGTCAGCCACCAGATCAGCGCCGTCCGCCGGACGCTCGGCGACCGGGTGATCGACGCGAAGGACGCCCGCGTCCTGACCATCAGCCAGGTCTACGACACCGACGTCGACGACCTGTGGGACGCCTGCACGAACGCCGAGCGCATCCCGCGCTGGTTCCTGCCGGTCAGCGGCGAGCTGAAGCTCGGCGGGCACTACCAGCTGGAGGGCAACGCGGGCGGCACGGTCGAGCGCTGCGACCCGCCGCGCGGCTTCGCCGCGACGTGGGAGTTCGGCGGCAACGTCAGCTGGATCGAGGTGCGGCTGACGCCGGAGGGCGACGGCACCCGGTTCGAACTGGAGCACGTCGCGCACGTCGACGAGCGCTGGGACGAGTTCGGCCCGGGCGCGGTCGGCATCGGCTGGGACGGGATGCTGGTCGGCCTGGTCCTGCACCTGGCCGACCCGGGCACGGCCGTCGACGCCGAAGCGGCGATGGCCTGGATGATGTCGCCGGAAGGCATCCGGTTCATGACGGCGTCCGGCGAAGCCTGGTACGAAGCCGACGTCGCGGCGGGCGCCGACCCGGTCAACGCCCGCGGCGCGGCCGACCGCACCCTGGCGGCGTACACCACCCCGCCGGAGGCCTGACCAGCATCGTGTCGTCCACCCAGGTACGCGTGTCGTCCGTTCAGGTGCGACGCCGGCGTGAACGCGGATGGACGACACGCGTACTCAGGCGGACGACACGCGTACGCGGATGGACGACACGGTGTCAGCGTTCGGTGGTCTTGACCGCGGTCAGGGTGATCACCGTGTCGGGCGGGACCTCGGTGCCCGGGGCCGGGTCCTGGCCCGTCTGGACCCAGTTGCGGTCGACCAGCAGGGCGCGGCCCTGGCCGGTGCCGTCGACCTCGCGCAGGTTGTAGAGGCCGGCCTTCTGCATCGTGTTCTGGGCGTCCTGGTGGTTCATGCCGGAGACGTCCGGGACCTTGATCAGCTTGGCGGGGGCCGAGGTGGAGATCGACGTCGTGGGGGCGCGCACCGGATCGCCCGGTGGGGCGCCACACCCCGCCACGACCAGCGCGAACGCGAGCAGCAGGACCGGGGTTCGGGACATGGTGACCTCCTGGAACGAGGGGTACCCACGCCCGGGACGGCGTGCGCCCGCCGATCAGGTGAAGCCGGATAAGGTCGGGCGCATGGATCACGGCACCGAGACGGACCCCCGCGCGGCTCGACGGGACCCGGTGGCCAACGCCGGCGGGTTCACCGACCTGGCGAGCAGCCCGTTCCGGATCGACCGCGACCGGATCGCCGCGTCGCCGTTCTTCGCGCGGCTCGGCGGGGTGACGCAGGTGGTCAGCGCCGGCGGGGCCGGGCTGCTGCACAACCGGCTCACCCACAGCCTCAAGGTCGCGCAGGTCGCGCGGGCCATCGCCGAGCGGATCACCGCCGGGCCCGAAGCCGACCTCGCCGCGAAGCTGGGCGGCTGCGACCCGGACGTCGCCGAGGCCGCCGCGCTCGCGCACGACCTCGGGCACCCGCCGTTCGGGCACCTCGGTGAGCAGACGCTCGACCGCATCGCCCGGCACCGCTTCGGCCTCGCCGACGGCTTCGAGGGCAACGCGCAGTCGTTCCGCATCATCACCACGACTGACGTCCGCGGGCCGTCGGCGATCGGGCTCGACCTCACCACCGCGGTGCGCGCCGCCGTCCTCAAGTACCCGTGGCTGCGGCTGCACCACCCCGCGCCGCACCCGTCGGAGATGGACGTCCCGCCGCGCGGCGCCGCCGAGCCGGACGACCACCCGGGCACCGGCGCGGCCAAGTTCTCCGCCTACGCCACCGAGCTCGACGACTTCGAGCAGGCCCGCGCGGCGTTCACCGGGCGGATCGAGAGCTGGCAGCAGACCGTCGAGGCGTCCGTGATGGACACCGCCGACGACATCGCCTACGCCATCCACGACCTGCAGGACTTCCACCGCATCGGCGTCCTGCAGCACGCGCCGGTCGCCGCGGAGCTGGGGGAGTGGCTGCTGCACGCCGAGGAGCTCGCCGGGCTCGACGACGACACCCTGTACGCCGAACTGCGCCGCCCGGGCCGGTCGCTGGAACGCCTGCGCCGCCGGATGCACGCCAAGGACGCGTGGATCGTCGACGACGACGCCTTCGCCGCGGCGGTCGCGCGGGTGCGCGCGGAACTCGTCGACGGGCTGCTGGCCGGCGCCTTCGACGGCTCGACCGAGGCCGAGCAGGCGACGGCGGCGTTCTCCGCGAACTGGACCGCCCGCCTGGTCGACGGCGTGTTCGTGGTCGCTTCGCCGTCAACCCGCGCCGGCCACGTGACGCTGGCGACGGCCCAGTGGCACGAGGTCCAGGTGCTGAAGTTCGTGCACCGGCGGTTCGTGCTGCTGCGCCCGGACCTCGCGCTCCACCAGCGCGGCCAGGCCGGGGTGGTCGCGAGCCTGGTCGACGCGCTCGACGCGTGGCTGCTGGATCGCGACGAGGTTTCCCGGCTGCCCCGCCGCCTGCACGACCTGGTCGAGCTGGCCCGCGCCGAGTACACGGGCTTGGCGCGCACGGCACCCGAGCTGCTGGTCGGCGCCACGGGCGAGCCGGTCACCGGAGCGGACGCGGTGCGCAACCTCGCCCGCGGCCGGGCGGTGGTGGACTTCGTGGCGTCGCTGACGGACAAGCAGGCGGTGACGCTTTTGGACGCTTTGTCCGGGCGCTCGGCGCAGCCGTGGTCGGACTCGTTCGTCCTGTGACCGCCCGGTGTTCGCGCCCGGCGGGGCGGACGGTGACGCTTTTGGACGCTTTGTCCGGCCGATCCAGCCGGCCCCGGCCGGACTCGTTCGTCCTGTGATGTGGGAACGATCCCACGGGTTGTCCGGTTCTTGTCCATTCGTGAGCGCTGTGCGTCCTGTACCGCGATGAGCGGTTCCGCTGAACGGCCTACGACTTACGGTCCATTCCGGAAATTACCCATCCCATGTCACTCGAACGGCCGCTGCTTACAGGGAACTCACAGTACTTAGCTTGGTCCCGTCGGTGATCACCGGCGTCGGTCAGCGTGAGTCGGGGCACGCGCCTGGAGATATCGGAGGGCGCACGTGCGTCGTACCCGTTCCACGAGATCGAGATCCACTGTGCTCACGGCCGGGGCGGCGGCGTTGCTCGCCGCGCTCGGCCTGGTGTCGCCGCCCGCCGCGGGCGCCGCCACCGCGTCCACACCGGACACTTTCAGTGCCACCGCGCAGCAGCAGATCGCCGCGCTGCAGGCCGTCAAGGCCGGGAAGACCGCGGCGGAGTCCAAAGTAGACAGCAAGCTGCTCGTCGCCGAAAAGGGCGTGGGGAAGCAGCTGACCGCACTGCAGTCCGGGGCCGCCGTCTCGAAGACCGGCACGGTGCTGGTCGACATCCGCGCGACCAAGGTCTCCCCGGACCTCATCTCCGGGCTCACCAAGGCCGGGGCGGGCATCCGCGCGGTGTCCGACCGGTACGGCAGCATCCGGGCCGAGGTGCCGCTGGCCGCCGTCAGCGCGATCGCCGCCCGCGGCGACGTCAAGCGCGTCGAGCAGGCCGACCAGGCCCTCACCGCCCGCGAACTGGCCACCCCCGCGACGACGCCGGGCAAGGCCGCCGAGACCAAGCAGCAGAAGGCCGCCCGCGTTTCGGGTGAGCTGCAGAAGGCCCTCGCGAGCAAGTCCCAGCAGCGCAGCGCCGTCGCGGCCGCCCCGCTGACCAGCGAGGGCGACCGCGCGCACAACGCCGACATCGCCCGCCAGCAGTTCGGCGTCACCGGCGTCGGCGTCAAGGCGTGCGCCCTGTCCGACGGCGTCGACTCCCTGGCCACTTCGCAGGCCAAGGGTGAGCTGCCGCCGAACGTCGACGTCATCGCCGGGCAGGAGGGCGACGGCGACGAGGGCACCGCGATGCTCGAGATCATCCACGACCTCGCGCCCAAGGCCGCGCTCGGCTTCGCGTCGGCGTTCAACTCCGACGCCAGCTTCGCGGACAACATCCGCAAGCTGCGCTTCGAGTCGCACTGCGACGTCATCGTCGACGACGTCATCTACTTCAAGGAATCCCCGTTCCAGGACTGGATCATCGCCCAGGCCGTGAACGACGTGACGGCCGACGGCGCGCTGTACTTCTCCTCGGCGGGCAACGAGGGCAACGTCCTCGACGGCACCGCCGGGCACTGGGAAGGCGACTTCGTCGACTCCGGCAAGTCGGTCGGCAAGTTCGCCGGTGTCGCGCACAACTTCGCCGGCGCGGCGGGCAACCAGATCTACGAGCCCGTCTCGGACGCGTCCTCGGCCGGCGTGCCGGTGACGCTGCACTGGTCGGACCCGCTCGGCGCCTCGTCGAACGACTACGACCTCTACCTGCTCGACTCGACGGGCGCGGTCGTCAGCTTCAGCCAGGACGTCCAGGACGGCACTCAGGACCCGTTCGAGATCCTGCAGACGCCGGTCTTCGGCGGCTCGGGCCTGCGCCTGGCCGTCGTGAAGTTCTCCGGTGCGAACCGCTACCTGTCGCTGTCCGCGCTGCGCGGGCGGTTCAAGGACTCGGCGGACGGCCTCAAGGCCTACAACACCCCGGGCGTGACGGTCGGCCACTCGGCCGCGCGCGACGCCTTCAGCGTGGCCGCCACCCCGGCGGCCGCGGCGTTCGGCCGTCCCCTCGAGCCGGGCGACCCGGCCAACCCGGCCGGCCCGTTCCCGGGCTCGTTCAGCAGCTCGTCGAAGGCCGAGCGGTTCAGCTCCGACGGCCCGCGGCGCGTGTTCTACGAGGCCGACGGCACCCCGATCACCCCGGGCAACGTCTCCTCGACCGGTGGTGAGGTCCGGAACAAGCCGGAGATCACCGCGGCCGACGGCGTGCAGACCAGCGTGACCGGCTTCAGCCCGTTCTTCGGCACGTCGGCCGCCGCGCCGCACGCCGGGGCCATCGCGGCGCTGGTGCTCTCGGGCAACCCCGGCCTGCCGCCTTCGGAGGTCCGGGAAGCGCTGCTCAACACCGCCGTCGACATCGAGACCCCGGGCCGGGACAACGTCACCGGCGCCGGCGTCATCCTCGCCGACAAGGTGCTCGCCTACACCGGTGCCAGCCCGCAGCCGCTCGCGGTGGCCAAGCAGCCGACGGTCACCCCGGCCGACGGCGGCTCCGCGCTCGACCCGGGCGACACCGCCAAGGTGACCCTGCCGGTGACCAACGACGGTGACGGCGCCGCCGTCTCCACGAGCGTCGTGCTCACCAGCCCGACCCCGGGCGTCACCGTGGCGCCGCGCTCCAAGTCCTACGGCACCATCAGCCCGGGACAGACCGGCGTCAACGACTTCACCATCACCGTCCCGGCGAGCCAGCAGCTCGGCGTGCCGGTCGTGCTGAACGCCAAGGTCACCTTCGCCGGTGCGCACTCGCCGACGACGTCGACGTTCTCGCTCCCGGTCGGCACCCCGTCGCCGGTCGCGCAGGACTTCGCCTACACCGGCGCGCCGGTGGCGATCCCGGACAACAGCCCGGTCGGCGCTTCGGTGAGCATCCCGGTCACCGGGGTCGGCCGCGCGTCGAAGGTGTCGTTCTCGGTGGACGGCACCACCTGCAGCACCGACCCGCTCTCGACCACGGTCGGCCTGAACCACTCCTACGTCGGTGACCTGGTCGGCTCGCTGACCTCGCCGTCCGGGGCCAAGGCCACGGTGTTCCAGCGCAACGGCGGTTCGGGCAAGAACCTGTGCAAGGTCGTCTTCGCCGACGACGCCGCGGTCCCGTTCAGCACGGTGACGGCGTCCAACGCGCCGTTCACCGGCTCGTACAAGCCGGCGAACGCCCTCGGCAGCCTCACCGGTGCCGTCGTCGACGGCAGCTGGACGTTCTTCGTGACCGACGTGGCCGGTGGCGACGTCGGCTCGATCCGCTCGGTCGCCCTGCACATCAACGGGTTCGTCCAGCCCGCGGGGGCCGGCCGTCCGTCGAACGTGCACAGCGTGACGAACAACGGTCCGGTGCACCCGCAGTAACCTGATCGGATAACGGAAACCACGGGGCCGTCGCGGAAACGCGGCGGCCCCGTACCGTTGGGCCCATGGCGAAGGCACGGGAGGTCGCGGGCGGCGGGCGCGCGGTCGAGGTCCCGCCGGACCGGCTCGCCGGCTGGTTCGACCGGTTCGCCGGGCGGCACGACGGCGTCGTGACGACCGAGGCCACCCCCGGCGAGGTCCGGGTGGTCGCGGGCGACGGCACCACGGCGGTCGCGACCGTCCCTTTCGGACCGTCGGAAGTCCTTTCGCTCGAAGGCCTTGTGGCGCACGCGTTGGCACCACGCCGGATCGCGCTCCTGCTGGTGCGGCTCGGCAGCCACAGCGTCGGCATCGCCTACGACGGCCGGGTCGAGGTCTCCCGCACCGATCGGCACCTCGTCCACGGCCGGTCCGCCGCGGGCGGCTGGTCGCAGCAGCGCTTCGCCCGGCGTCGGGACGGACAGGCGCGCCACGCGCTGCAGGCGGCCGCGCGCGACGCCGCCGAGGTGCTCGTCCCCCGACTGTCCGAAGTGGACGCCGTCGTGCTCGGCGGCGACCGGCGGGCCCTGGACGAGCTGCGCACGGACCGCCGCTTGGCGCCGCTGTTCGCCCGCGCCGAGCCGCGCGTGCTGGAGCTCGGCGAGCCGAGCCGCGGCCTGCTGGAAGAAGCCGCCGTCCGGGCCCTCGACGTGGAGATCACGCTGCGCGACGGGTGAGCCCGCACACGTCGCCGAAAACCCGTGGACACCGCCCCGTACACTGGTTGCGTGGAGATCCTTCTGGAGTGAGCCGTCGCGCCGGTCAAACCCGACCGGCTGCTTGACGCTGTCCACCTTTCACCCCCTTTTACCGGGAGTTTTCCTTGATCACGGCCACCGGCCTTGAGCTGCGCGCGGGTTCGCGCATCCTGCTCGACGGCGCGACCATCCGCATCCAGCCCGGCGACCGCATCGGCCTCGTCGGCCGCAACGGCGCGGGCAAGACCACCTCGCTGAAGGTCCTCGCCGGCGAAGGCGAGCCGCACGCGGGCGAGGTCCGCCGCAGCGGCGAGCTCGGCTACCTGCCGCAGGACCCGCGCGAGGGCGACCTGTCCGTCACGGCGAAGGACCGCGTGCTCTCCGCGCGCGGCCTCGACAAGCTGATGCGCGACATGGAGAAGGCCCAGGCCCTGATGGCCGAGCTGGTCGACGACGCGCAGCGCGACAAGGCGATCGACCGCTACGCCCGGCTCGAAGAGCGGTTCTCTTCGCAGGGCGGGTACGCCGCCGAAAGCGAAGCGGCCCGCATCTGCTCCAACCTCGGCCTCGCCGACCGGGTGCTCTCGCAGACGCTGGGGACGCTCTCGGGCGGCCAGCGCCGCCGCGTCGAGCTGGCCCGGATCCTGTTCGCCGCGGCCGAGGCCGGCGCGGGCGGCAAGTCCGAGACGATCCTGCTGCTCGACGAGCCGACCAACCACCTCGACGCCGACTCCATCAACTGGCTGCGCGGGTTCCTCAAGCAGCACGACGGCGGCCTGGTCGTGATCAGCCACGACGTCGAGCTGCTCGGCGACGTCGTCAACAAGGTCTGGTTCCTCGACGCCACCCGCGGCGAGCTCGACCTGTACAACATGAGCTGGCAGCGGTACCTGGACGCGCGCGCCACCGACGAGAAGCGCCGCCGCCGCGAGCGCGCCAACGCCGAGAAGAAGGCGTCGGCGTTGCAGACGCAGGCCGCGAAGCTCGGCGCGAAGGCGACGAAGGCCGTGGCGGCCAAGAACATGGCGCGGCGCGCGGAGCAGATGCTGTCCTCGCTCGACGCCACCCGCCAGGCCGACAAGGTCGCCCGGATCAAGTTCCCCGAGCCCGCGCCCTGCGGCCGCACGCCGCTCATGGCGGAGGGGCTGTCGAAGTCGTACGGCTCGCTCGAAATCTTCACCGGCGTCGACCTCGCCGTCGACCGCGGCTCGAAGGTGGTCGTGCTCGGGTTGAACGGCGCCGGAAAGACCACTTTGCTCCGGCTGCTCGGCGGAATGGAAACGCCGGACACCGGCGGCATCGTCCCGGGTCACGGAATGCGTTTGGGCTATTACGCACAGGAACACGAAACTCTTGATCATGATGCGTCGGTGTGGGAAAACATCCGACATCTCGCTCCGGACACGGGCGCGCAGGAGTTGCGGAACCTCCTCGGTTCGTTCCTCTTCACCGGCGAACAACTCGACCAGCCCGCCGGCACGCTTTCCGGCGGTGAGAAGACCCGGCTCGCCCTGGCCGGCCTGGTCTCCAGCGCTGCCAACGTGTTGCTGCTCGACGAGCCGACGAACAACCTGGACCCGGCCAGCCGCGCCCAGGTCCTGGACGCTTTGCGTAGTTTCTCGGGTGCCGTCGTCCTGGTGACGCACGACCCGGGCGCGGTCGAAGCCCTGGAGCCGGAGCGGGTCATCCTGCTGCCCGACGGCACCGAGGACCATTGGTCGCCGGACTATCTGGAACTTGTCCAGCTTGCGTGAGCCGTGCGTCCATTCGGGTGCAAGATCACTGCCGGTGAGGCACTGGAATGGCCCAATGTGATCGCAGTTTCGGCCGTTTTAGGGCTGTCGTCTGGCATTCCGGCGCTCAGTGTTCGATCATTGCCCCGGCAGGGGCCGATATGTGGCCCAGAACACTCTCGGCGGGAAGGCGATCGACGTGGCTGATCTCAAGAAAGGCGCGCGGATCACCGGCAACACGCGCGACAAGCTGGCCGCTGACCTCAAGAAGAAATACGAGAAGGGCTCGAGCATCCGGGCCCTCGCGGAGTCGACGGGCCGCTCCTACGGGTTCGTCCACCGGGTGCTGTCGGAGTCCGGCGTTCAGCTGCGGGGGCGCGGCGGGGCCACTCGGGTCAAGAAGAAGTAGCCGCTGACTGCTGCGCGGGGGGCGCAGCGGGACCGTGAGTCCCGGCTTCGGCCATGCGGAACACCAGGTACCCGCCGAGGAGGACCAGCGGGTACACCAGGTAGCCGTAGCGAGTGGCCGGAGTCAGCAGGATCAACGCGCCGAGTCCGACGGCGATGCGCAGCAGTGCACCGGAGCCGTTCGCGGGGGGCCGGCGCACCAGCCAGACCAGCATCGCGACGGCCGCGGCGCCGACGAGCACGAACGCCGCCACCTGGCCGATCGCCCCGGTTTCGGCGATGAGGTGACCCGGCAGCGGGCTCGCCGCGGGTGACCGCACGACACCCATCCCCAGTGGGAACCGGAAGACGTGCTCCACGAACGCCGCCGGATCCACCAGGTACACCGGCAGGTGCAGCACGGCCGTCGTGGCCACCAGGGCGATCGCGAACCGCGCCAGCGCGGGCCAGTCGAGCCCCTTTCCCCGGCGTACCAGCACGAAGACGGCCAGCACCGCGGCCGCGGGCGCGACGATCAGCTTCGCGCTGACCACCAGCGCGAGCACGACACCCGCCCAGGCACCGCGTCCGGTCGCGGCGAGTGCGCACGCGAGCACCAGCAGTCCCACGATGGCCAGGTCCGGGCCGGCCACGGCCCAGGTGAGCGCGGTCAGCGGGCAGGCCAGCGCGAGCTGCGCGGCACCGACCGGGACCCGCGGCCACTTCAGCAGTTTCAGCGTGCCGAGCACGCACGCGCAGGCCGCGAGCGCGAACATCCAGCGGGCGTCGGTGAGGGCGTCGGTCAGCGGGGTGCCGCCGAACAGCGCCCGCGGCAGGCCGAAGACCGTCATCACCGGGCCGTAGGGCGTGTAGTCGTTGACCACCGGCGCCCGGCCGAGCGCGGTGACGTCGACGTACGGGGTTCCGTGGTGCAGCAGCAGATCCGCGGACCGCTCGATCACCCAGACCTCGGGCTGGGCGGCCCACGAGACCGGCGTGATCAGCCAGTCCACTCCGGTCAGGCGGCGAATCACCAGGACTGCCAACGGAAGGATCATCGCCAACAGGGCGACGGCGGCGATCCCGCACCAGCGCGAACCGAGTAGGCCGCGTGGCGTACGCCCGTTGCGTGCGGACAGCAGCAGCCAGCCGCTGTGCAGCGCGCCGAAGCCGTACGCGGCCGTCGCGAAGTTGCCCCAGACGCGGTAGCCGTAGAACTCGGCGACGAGCGCGGTCGGCAGCGCGAAGGCCAGGCAGCCGAGGTAGAAGCCCAGGTCCCACTTCAGCGGGCCGGGCCCGGGGGAGTGGGCCGTTGCCGTGAAGAACCGCACCACGCGCCCCCGCTCGGGCGCCAGGCCCACCTCCGTTTCCACCAGGTCAGGCTACCGAGCGGCCCGCGGTCCGCTTCAGCCGAGGTCGCGCAGGCGGGGCAGCAGTTTCGCGGCGGCTTCGGACGCGCGGACGACGTCACCGTGCCCGGTCGGCATCAGGACCAGCTCGGTGAACCCGGCTTCGACGTAGCTCTCCGCGAGCCGCAGCGCACTGTCCGCATCGGACGGCACGCGGAACTGCACCGCGCGCCGGATTTCCGCCCGGTCACGGCCGATCTCGGCGCAATGGCGGTCGAGAACCGACGAAAGCCGTTGCAGTTCGACGATTTCCGTGCCGGGAAGGGCCGCGTTGAGCCAGACGTCGGCGTGTTCGGCGACCACGCGCAGGCCGCGCTTCTCGCCGCTGCTGCCGAGCCACAGCGGCGGCTTTTCCTGTACTGGTTTGGGATCGCTGAGCGCGCCGGTCAGCGTGTAGTGCCGTCCGTCGTAGTCGGTGACCGGCCTCGTCCACAACAGACGGAGGATCTCGCAGGTTTCGGCGAGCCTTTCGACGCGTTCGACCGCCGGGGCGGTCGGCGTGCCCATCATCGTGTCGGTCAGGGCGTCGCCGCCCGCGCCGAGGCCGACGTCGAGCCGTCCGCCGGAGAGGTGGTCGACGGTCACCGCGATCTTGGCGAACGTGCCGGGGTGCCGGTTGGTGTTGCCGGACACCAGGCAGCCGAGGCGGACGCGCTTCGTCGCCTCGGCCATCGCGGCCAGCAGGCTCCAGCCGTCGAAGATGTCGCCGGTGCGGTCCGGGCCCATCGGGGCGAGGTGGTCGAACACCCAGCAGCCGTCGAAGCCGCCGTCGTCGGCGATCGCCCAGAGTTCGCGGAGGGTGGCAACGCTGACGTGCTGCTGGGACGGTTTGAGACCCACGGTGGTCATGGCGCGCTCCTGATTATCAGTTAAAAAAATCATCAGCAAGACTGACGATCAGGGTAGGGGTAGAGTTCTCGCATGTCCAGCGACCTCGAGACCGGCCCGCCGCCCGCGGTCACCCGGCGGCTCGGCTACCTGCTGAAGCACGCCCAGCTGCGGCTGTACGAGCTGGCCGAGCCGCTGTACGAGCCGCTCGGGGTCACCGGGCGGCAGTTGGCGCTGCTCACGCTCTTCGGCGACGGCCCGGCGCAGTCGCAGCAGGACGGCGCGGCCCGGCTCGGCATCGACCGGACGACGATGGTCGCGCTCGTCGACGAGCTGGAGGCGAAGGGGCTCGTCCGGCGCGAGGTCGCGCCCGGTGACCGCCGCAAGCGCCTCGTCCGGTTGACTGAGGAGGGGGAGCGGGTTCGCCAGGCCGGAGAAGCGGCCACGGGCGAAGCCGAGACCCTCTTGCTGGCGCCCCTGGGCGCCGATGCGGAGCGGCTGCGTGCCGCGCTGCAGCTGGTCGTTCGCGGCGAGTGAACGCGATCGGGAAGCAATCGGACGGCAACCGCGTTGTCCAGGTCATATCCGAAGAAAACCTCAGCTTTGGTAGAGGTTTTGGAACTGGGGGTCTCCCGTGGACAACACCTGGGCGCTGCTCAGCTCGGCGATGCGCGCCAACGACGTGCCGAAGGCGCTGACCCGCGGCACGTTCAAGCGGGTCGCCCGCTTCGCCCGGCCGCACTGGCGGGCGCTGCTCATTTTCCTGGTGCTGACCGTCGTCTCGGCGGTGCTGGCCGTGACGACACCGGTGCTGGCGGGCAAGGTGGTCGACGCGATCGTCAGCGGGCACGACCTGTCCGTCGTGATCTGGCTGGCGATCGTGATCGCCGGGCTGGCCGTCGCCGACGCCGGGTTCGGCCTGATCGAGCGGTGGCAGTCCGCGCGCATCGGGGAAGGCATCATCTACGACCTGCGCCGCGCGGTCTTCGAGCACGTGCAGCGCATGCCGATCGCGTTCTTCACCCGCACCCGCACCGGGGCGCTGGTCTCGCGGCTGAACAACGACGTCATCGGCGCGCAGCGGACGTTCACCGCGACGCTGTCCGGCCTGGTCACCAACACGATCCAGCTGGCCCTCTCGCTGGCCGTCATGCTCACGCTGTCCTGGCAGGTCACGCTGCTCGCCCTGGTGCTGCTGCCGATCTTCGTGCTGCCGGCGCGCCGGCTCGGCCGCCGGATGGCCGGGCTGCAGCGAGAAGCCGCGAACCTCAACGCCGGCATGACGACGCAGATGACCGAACGGTTCTCCGCGCCGGGCGCCACGCTCGTCAAGCTCTTCGGCCACCCGGTGCAGGAGGCCGACGACTTCGGCGTGCGCGCCGGGCGCGTGCGCGACATCGGCATCCGGACCGCGATGCTGACCCGCTGGTTCATGACCAGCCTGACGCTCGTCTCGGCGCTCGCGCAGGCGCTGGTCTACGGCCTCGGCGGCTACCTCGCGCTGACCGGCCAGCTCGCGCCGGGCACCGTCGTCGCGCTGGCGCTGCTCCTGACCCGGCTCTACGCGCCGCTGACCGCGCTGGCCAACGTCCGCGTCGACGTGATGACCGCGCTGGTGTCGTTCGAGCGCGTCTTCGAGGTGCTCGACCTCGACCCGATGATCCAGGAGAAGCCGTCCGCTGCCGCGCTGCCCGCGTCCGAGGAGGGCGTGGCGGTGGAGTTCTCCGACGTCCGCTTCGGCTACCCGGCCGCGGACCGGTACTCGCTGGCGTCGCTGGAGGACGTCGCGACGCTCGACCACCGCGGCGGCGAAGAGGTGCTGCACGGGATCTCGTTCCGCGCGGAGCCGGGGCAGATGGTCGCGCTGGTCGGGTCCTCCGGCGCGGGGAAGTCGACGATCGCGTCGCTGCTGCCGCGGCTCTACGACGTCGACTCGGGCTCGGTCCGGCTGTCCGATGTGGACGTTCGCGACCTGACTTTCGCTTCGCTGCGGGAAACCGTCGGCGTCGTCACGCAGGACGGGCACCTGTTCCACGAGACGATCCGCGCGAACCTGGCCTACGCACGCCCGGGCGTCACCGACGACGAGATCTGGGAAGCGCTGGAGCGCGCCCGGCTCGGCGAGCTGGTGCACTCCCTGCCGGACGGCCTCGACACCACGGTGGGGGAGCGGGGTTACCGCCTCTCCGGCGGCGAGCGCCAGCGGCTGACGATCGCGCGGCTGCTGCTCGCGCAGCCCAAGGTCGTCGTCCTCGACGAGGCGACCGCGCACCTGGACTCCGAGTCCGAGGCGGCGGTCGGCGAAGCCCTGACCCACGCGCTGGCCGGCCGCACGGCCCTGGTCATCGCGCACCGGCTGTCGACGGTCCGCGCCGCCGACCAGATCCTGGTCCTGGAGCACGGCGAGATCGTCGAGCGCGGCACGCACGACGAACTCCTCGCCGCGAACGGCCGCTACGCGACCCTCCACGCCACCCAGTTCGCCGACCAAGAACCCGCCGCGGCGTGATCAGAAGGGCATCACGCGTGATTGAAGAGGCATGACACGTGATTGAGGGGGCATCACCCGTGATTGGCGGGGCATCGGAGTGATGCCCCTCCAATCACGCGTGATGCCCCTGCAGACACGGGTGATGCCCCGCTGATCACGCTTGATGCCCCTTGACGCACGTGTAGAGGGCTTGGACCAGGGCCATTTTGCGGGGGTCGTCGCGGATCAGGGGGCCCAGCTGGTTGAGGGTGTAGCCGAAGGCGATGCCGTTCTCCGGGTCGGCGGCGCCGGTGGAGCCGCCGAGGCCGTCGTGGCCGAAGGCCGCGGGGTTGGGGCCGAAGCCGCGGGCGTCGCTGCCGCGGTAGAAGCCCAGGCCCCACTCGTTCGGGAGGCCGAGCACGGCGTCGATCTCCTTGCCCTGGCTTTCCCGTGCTCGGGCCAGCCCGGTGGCCGACAGCAGCGTGCCGTCCAGCAGGCCGCCGTAGATCGTGGCGATGCCGCGGGCCGTGCCGTGGCCGTTCAGGGCCGGCATGACGGCGTGGCGGAAGGCCGGTTCGTTCGCGTGGTGCCCCGCCAGCTGCGGGTTGGTCAACGCCGCCTGCGCGACGGGCCCGGCCGCGGCGAAGGCCGTGGCCAGCGCGTTCACCATCTCCTCGGTCAGCACCGGGTCGACGAGGGTTGCGCAGCGGCCGAGGTCGGCGTCCGGGCCCAGCCCGATCGAGAAGTCCGCCCCGAGCGGCGTCGCGACCTGCTCGGCGAAGAACTCGCGGACGCCCTGCCCGGCGATCCGCCGGACGACCTCGCCGACGAGCCAGCCGTAGGCCAGCGCGTGGTACCCGCCCGCGGAACCGGGTTCGTACAACGGTTCCTGAGCGGCCAGCAAGGACGTCATCAGGTCCCAGTCGTACAGCTCCTCGACGGCCACCGGCCGCTCGAGGCCGATCCCGGGGACGCCGGAGCGGTGCGAGAGCAGCCACCGCACCGGGACCCGCGCCTTCCCGGCCGCGGCGAACTCGGGCCAGTACTTCGCGACCGGCGCGTCGACGTCCAGCTCGCCGGCGTCGGCGAGCCGGTGCGCGCAGATCGCCGTCATGCCCTTGGTCGTCGACCAGACGTTGGCCAGGGTGTCCGCCTGCCACGGCCGCGCCCGGTCCGGATCGGCCCAGCCACCCCACAGGTCGACGACGACCTCGCCGTCGCGCAGCGCCGTGAACGCCGCGCCCAGCTCGCCCCGCTCGCGGAAGTTCTCCTCGAACGCCGCGCGGACCGGCTCGAACCCGGGGGCGCAGGTGCCGTGCACCGTCGGATCGTCCATGGGAGTCTCCTCAGCTCGTCGTTGAGCACACCGACCAGTCGGTATGGCGACGCTAGAGGGGGCCGGGCACGCCGTCAAGGCATGCCCGGCCCGTGCGCTACTTCAGTTGCGGCACGATCGCGCCGTACTTCGCCAGCAGCGCCTCGTTCGCCTGGTCGCCGCCCTCCACATTGGAGCTGCGCCACAACGGGACGTCGAGGCCCTCGGCGACGCCGCGGTCGTAGACCTGGGCGAGCACGAGGTTCCACAGGAACGCGTTGACCACAGTGGACAGCGGCGCGGTGCGCGGGGCGTCCGGCGGGTAGCTCGCGTCACCGGGGATGACCAGCGAGTCCAGCACGACGGTGCCCTGCTCGACCAGGTTGCTCGACGAGCGCCGCGGCGCCGCGGCCACGCACGCCCGCGACGTGATCGCGATGACCGCCGCCCCGCGCTTGTGCGCCTCGATGCACAGCTCGACGGGGTACGGGTTCGACCCGGACGTCGAGAACACGACCAGCACGTCGTCCGGTCCCGGCGCGCGCTCGGCCAGGACCTCGGCGGCCAGGCCGGTGCGCCGCTCGGTCTTCGTGCTGCTCACCGCGCCGTGCAGCGGCAGCAGCTCCGGGTGGTACAGCGGGTACACGCAGGCCAGGCCGCCGGCCCGGTAGAACGTCTCGGCGACGGCCGCCAGCGAGTGCCCGGCCCCGGCGGTATAGACCAGTGCGTCGGCCCGGATCACCCCCAGCACCAGATCGGCCGCGGCCCGCACGGCCTCGGCGTTGGCCTGCTCGACGTCCGCCAGCTGTTTGGCGACACTGCCCGAGATGTCCGTGGTGCTCACCACACCCACCCTTCCGTCGGGGATCGGGCGCCGAATCTACCGCGAAGATGGTGGTACGCGGTGGAATAGCCGGGTGGCCGTTCCAGGTTTATCCGGATGCGGGCGGCGGGTCCCGGACTATGGGAGGGCTTGGGGTGAGCGAAGCGGAACCGGCGGTCTCGGTGTGGCCGGCGCGCGGGCGGACCGAAGCGGTCGTGCTCGTGCTGCACGGCGGCGCGGAGCACGGCACGGGCGGCGTACCGCCCTGGAAGCTCGCCTACCTGCGGATGGTGCCGATCGCGCGCGCCCTGCACCGGGCCGGCCGCGGGCACGGCGTCGAGGTGCGCCTGCTGCGCAACCGCCGGTACGGCTGGAACGCCCCCGCCATGGACCCGATCCAGGACGCCCGCTGGGCCCTGGAGCGCATCCACGCCGACCACCCCGGCCTGCCGGTGGTGCTGGTCGGGCACTCGATGGGCGGCCGGGTGGCGCTGCGCGTCGCCGACGACCCGGCGGTGCGCGGGGTCTGCGCCCTGGCGCCCTGGACGCCGCGGGGTGAGCCGGTCGAGGCCGTCGCCGGGTGCTCGGTGCTCGTCGTGCACGGCACCCGCGACCGGATGACCAGCCCCGCCGAGTCCCACGCCTTCGCCGAACGCGCCGAGGGCGTCGCCGCCCGGGTTGCCCGGTTCGAGATCGCCAACGAGGGCCACGCCATGCTTCGCCGCTCTTCCGTCTGGACCCGGCTGGCGATTGCTTTCACAATGGAAGTAATCGCCGGGAGCACCGACGAAACACTCACGGGGGCGTGGGCCGCGCCGGGACCCCAGCGGCTCCGAATACCCGTGTGACAACGCCCCGAACAGGGCATTCAGTGAAGCGCGCCGCGGGGGTGCGGCGACTACGATCGATCACCGGCGCACCAAGCCGGGCGGAGGGAGAACCCGTGACCACCTCGAGTGTCGACCGTGTGTCGGCTCAGGACGTCCCCGACGAAAACCGGTGGCCGGGGCTGGCCACCCCACCGCACTCCGCGCTGCGGGCGCGGATCGCCGCCTCGCTGTTCCGCCGCGCGGTCCGCCCGCTCGACGTCCGGGTGGTCTTCCCGGACGGGACGGTGCTGGGCAACGGCGGGCCGGAATCACCCGAAATGCGGATCCTGCGCCCCGAGGCCTTCTTCCACCGCCTTGGCGTCGACGCCAAGATCGGCTTCGGCGAGTCCTACATGGCCGGTGACTGGACCGCGTCCGACCTGGCCGAGGTGCTGACGCCGTTCGCCGAGCGGATGGCCACGCTCGTGCCACCGGTGCTGCAGAAGTTCCGGAAGATCGCCGAGCGCACCCAGCCGCCGGCCGAGGAGAACACCCTCGAAGGCGCGCGGGCCAACATCCACCGGCACTACGACCTGTCGAACGACCTGTTCGCCACGTTCCTCGACGAGTCGATGATGTACTCCTCGGCCCTGTTCGGCCCGGCCGACGACCTCACCGCCGCCCAGCACCGCAAGATCGACAGCGTGCTGGACTACGCCGGGGTCCGCGCGGGCAGCGAAGTCCTCGAAATCGGTACCGGATGGGGTGAACTCGCGATCCGCGCCGCCGCGCGCGGCGCCGTCGTCACGTCGCTCACCATTTCGGAGGAGCAGCGCGCGCTGGCCACCGAGCGTATCGCCGCGGCCGGGTTCAGCGACCGCGTCGAAGTGAAGCTGTGCGACTACCGCGAGTCGAGCGGGCAGTTCGACGCCGTGGTCAGCGTCGAGATGATCGAGGCCGTCGGCGCGTCCTACTGGCCGACGTTCTACGCGACCATCGGCGAGCGGCTGCGCCCCGGCGGCCGGTTCGGGCTGCAGGCCATCACCATGGACCACGACCGGATGATGGCGGCGTCGCGGGCCTACACCTGGATCCACAAGTACATCTTCCCCGGCGGCATCATCCCGTCGGTCCGCTCGATCGAGGACGGCCTGGTCACCAACACCCGGCTCAAGCTGGCCGGGATGCGCGAGTTCGGCCAGGACTACGCCCACACGCTACGGTTGTGGCGCGAACGGTTCCTGCACCGCTGGACCGACATCGCCGGGTTCGGGTTCGACGACGTCTTCCGCCGGATGTGGGAGTTCTACCTGGCCTATTCCGAGGCCGGGTTCCGCTCCGGGTACCTCAAGGTCCACCAGTTCGGCTACGAGGTGACCGACAAGTAACCTCCGTCGGCAACCCCGACCCGGTGCCGCACGTCCTCCTTTCGAGGACGTGCGGTTGACTGACGACGACGTGTTTGTCCGAATCGGGATTGGGTGATGGGTGATGACGTACCGTGGCGATGACGGCGGACGCCGGATGCCCCCGCCCCGCCCGCCCGCCGGGCGCCCCCGGGACCACCAGCGCGCGCAGATGATGCCGCTGCCCGGGCGCGGCCAGAGCCCGTACGACGAACGCACCCGCCCGATGGGCCACCGCGAGCAGGACTACGTGCCGCCCCAGCCGCCGCCGCGGCAGCCTCCGCCGCGCCAGGACGACGACTACCCGCCGTCCCGGCCGCCGCGCGGGCGTCGCCGCTGGGGCTTCGGCCGGATCCTGATGACGTTGCTGCTGGTGTTCGTCGTGTTCCTCGCCGGCATCTGGGTCTACCTCGAGTTCTCCATCAAGCGCGTCGACGCGCTGGCCGACTACGAAGGCCGCCCGGTCGCCGCGGCCGGCACCAACTGGCTGATCGTCGGCTCGGACAGCCGCGAAGGCCTCACCGCGGCCGACGAGGAGAACCTCGCCACGGGTGACGTCGCGGCCGCCGGCGGGCAGCGCACCGACACGATCATGGTCGCGCACCTGCCGGACAACTCCACCAAGCCGACGCTGCTCTCGCTGCCGCGCGACTCCCAGGTCAAGATTCCGGGCCACGGCACCAACAAGATCAACGCGGCGTTCTCGCTCGGCGGGCCGAAGCTGCTCGCGCAGACCGTCGAAGGCGCCACCGGCCTGCACATCGACCACTACGCGGAGATCGGCTTCGGCGGGTTCGCCAAGATCGTCGAAGCGATCGGCGGCGTCGAGATGTGCATCGACAAGGACATGAACGACACGGTGACCGGCATCAGCATCAAGGCCGGCTGCCCCCAGACCCTCGACGGCCGCGAGGCGCTCGGCTTCGTCCGGATGCGGCACAGCGACGCGACCCCGCGCTCGGACCTCGACCGCGTCGCCAACCAGCGCAAGTTCATCGGCGCGCTGGTCAGCCAGATCGCCAGCCCGGGCACGCTGCTCAACCCGTTCGACTTCTTCCCGCTGCTGTCCGCTGCGCCGGACGCGCTGACCATGGATTCGGGCGACCACGTGCACAACCTCGCCGGCCTGGCGATCGCCATGCGCGGCATCTCCTCCGGTGGCGTGGTGACCACGACGGTCCCGGTGACGAGCGGCTCGGCGGAGAACTGGGACAAGAACAAGTCGAAGCAGCTGTTCGACGCGCTGAAGAACGACACCGAAGTGCCCGACAGCGTCATCGTCAACTAATTCCCGCGCGCGGCACGGCCCGGCCGGGGCACCATGGGTCGATGGAGACCCCGGCCGAGGCCTTGACCCGCGACGAGTTCTCGCTGGCGCGCTGGCGCTTCGAGGACAGCTCGGCGCTGGCCGCCGCCGTCTCGGGGTCCGGTGCGCACCTCGCCGACTGGCTGCCCTGGGCGGCCGGTGGGTACACCGCCGACAGCGCGGCGGCGTACCTCCGTCTCACGCACGGCAACTGGGAAACCGGCCGGGCGTACGAGTACGCGCTGCGGGTCGGCACCGAGCTGGCGGGCGGGATCGGCGTGTTCACCCGCGACGCCGGGGTCGAACTCGGGTACTGGCTCGTCCGCGCCTTCACCGGCCGAGGTCTGATCACCCGCGCGGCCGAGTCGCTGATCGCCGACGCGTTCCGCCGCGGCGCCGGCTACGTGGAGATCAAGCACGACGAGCTGAACGCCCGCAGCGGCGCGATCCCGGCCCGGCTAGGGTTTTCGCCCGCACGCAAGGAAACCGCCGACCCGGACCGGGCGCCGGCGTGCTCCGGTACCGCCGTGGTCTGGCGGCTCGAGCGCCCCTGAGAGAGGAGACCTCGCGCATGGAAACCCCGGCCGAGACCTACCGCGACGGTGACCTGACGCTGACCCGCTGGCACCCCGGCGACCGTGACCTGCTGACCCGGCTCGTCAGCGGCTCCGTCGAGCACCTCGGGCCGTGGCTGTTCTGGGCGACCGGCGGCTACACCTCGGACGACTCGTCGGAGTTCCTCCGGCTGACCGGGAAACGCTGGGAGAGCGGCGAAGCGTACGAGTACGCGATCGGTGAGGACGGCGAAGTGACCGGCGGCGTCGGCGTGATGACCCGCGACGGCGGTGTCGAGATCGGCTACTGGCTCGCCTCCGGCTGGACCGGGCGCGGCCTGATGACCCGGACCGTCGCGCTGCTGACGGCGGAGGCGTTCCGCCTCGGCGCCGGCTACGTCGAGATCAAGCACGACGAGCTGAACACCCGCAGCGGCGCGGTGCCGGCCCGGCTCGGGTTCACGAAGGTGCGCGAGGAACCGGAGGACAAGCCGCTGGCGCCGTCCTGCGCCGGTACGAACCACGTGTGGCGGCTGACCGCCTAGGAGACCTTGTTGCGCTCCCGCAGGACCTTCAGCGCCTGGTCGGCGTGGACCGTGAAGTTCAGCTCGCTCTTGATCTTCTCGAGCACCCGGCGGTCCTCGCCGATCACGAAGGTCGCGCGCTTCGCGTGCAGGGGAAGGAGCTTGCGCCACACGCCGAACTGCTTGGCGACCTCACCCTCCACATCGGACAGCAGCGGGTAGTCGAAGCCGTTGGCCTCGGAGAACTGGCGCTGCTTGGTGACGCCGTCCGGGCTGATCCCGACACGGTGCGCGCCGACCTCGGCGAACTCCGCGGCGAGGTCGCGGAAGTGGCAGCTCTCCGCCGTGCAGCCGCCGGTCATCGCGGCCGGGTAGAAGAACAGCACCACCGGGCCGGTGGCCAGGAAGTCCGAGAGCTTGCGCTCCTGGCCCTGGTCGTCGGGCAGCGTGAAATCGGGGGCGAGGTCTCCGGCGTCCATGGAGGTCCCTTCTCGTCGGCGGCAGAACCCATCTTGCCGGGTGTTCGGAGCCGCCGGGCGACCGGCTTGGTCAAGATCCGCCAGGGTGCCGCGCGATCAGCGCGTCGACCTCGTCGCCGGTGGCCGAGTCGTTCGCGAACGGCCCGCGTGCGGCCACCACGCCGAGCTGGCGCAGCCTCGTCGCCTGCTCGTGCGTGCGGACGCCTTCCGCGCCCACCTTCAGCTGCAGCTCGCGGGCGCGGGTGACCAGCTGGGTCAGGTGCCGGATGTCGGGCTCGGCGGGCTCGTCGGCGTCGAGGGCGTCGATCACCGGGCCGGACAGGATCACGTGCCGCACCGGCAGGCCGTGCTGCGGGATCAGCTCCAGGTCCGCCGAGCCGGAGATGGTCAGCACCAGCTGCGTGCCCAGGTCGGCCAGCACGGCGAACGAGTCGAGCACCTCGCCGCGCGGGTCGAGCACCGAGTCGCGGTCGGTGCACAGCCGCAACGCCGTCGCCGGCAGCTCGTGCTTGTCCAGCTGCTCCCGGACCAGCAGCACCAGGTCCGGGTCGATGGCCAGGCGTGCGGGCAGCCGGACGCAGACGTCCGGCGCGGCGTCGCCGAGGCGGGTCCGCCAGCGGGCGGTCGCGGCCAGGGACTCGGCCAGCAGCCAGCGGCCGAGCGGCACGGTCATCCCGGTCGTCTGGGCCAGCGGGTAGAACTCGTCGGAGTCGAGCTCGCCCTTCTCCGGGTGGTTCCAGCGCAGGCCGGCGTTGACCGCGGCGATCCTGCCGGTGTCGGAGAGCTTCACCGTCGGCTGGTAGACCAGCGAGAACTCGCCGTTCTCCAGGGCGCCGGCGATCACCGCGCCCAGCTGGTAGCGGCCGCGGTCCCGGGCGTCCAGCTCCGGGTCGAACAGCATCCACTGCGCCTTGCCGGCCTCCTTGGCCCGGTGCAGCGCGATCTCCGCGGCCCGCAGCAGCTCCGCGGCCCCGCCTTCGACGGCCGCGCGCACCACGATGCCCGCGCTGGCGCTCACGCCGATGCCGTGGCCGCCGAGGTAGATCGGCTCGTTGAGGTCCTCCAGCGCGCGCTCGACCAGCTCGACGACCTCGGCGGCCGACAGCCGGCCGCGCAGCAGCACCGCGAAGCCGTCACCGGACAGCCGCGCGACGAACCCGTCGTGGTGGCCGGTGAACACCGCCGACAGCTTGCCCGCGACCCCGCGCAGCACCTGGTCGCCGACCCCGGCGCCGAGGCCGTCGTTGACGACCTTGAAGCCGTCGACGTCGAGGTAGATCAGCGCGATGTCGTCACGGGCACCGGCGGTGAGCGCCGCTTCGAGCTTGGTGCTGAACGACGAGGCGTTCGGCAGCCCGGTGAGCGGGTCGTGGACGTTCTGGTGGACCAGCCGCTCCTGCAGCAGGTGCAGCTCGTTCGCGTCGGACACCATCAGCACCGGGTACACCGAGCCCGGCCGGTCGCCGGGCAGCCGGGCGAGCGTGACGTCGGTCCAGAGCTGGCCGTCTTCGGCGTGGTCGAGCAGCATCCGCTCCCGGAAGCGCTCGACCCCGGAGCTCACCTGCTCGAGCCCGGCCTTGAGCCGGGAGACGTCGTGGTCGGTCGAGCCGAGGCCGGTGATGTGCCGGCCGCGCAACCGGTCCGGCGGGCAGCCGAGCAGCTGCCCCAGCGCGAGGTTGGCCTCGACGACCTCGCCGTCCGGGTCGGCCAGCGCGATCCCCATCGGCGACGCGGCGTAGAGCGCGCTGAACCGCAGCAGCGCCCCGTCGTGCCCCGAGCTGACGTGGTCGACGGCGTCGTTCGCGACCCCGAGCAAGAGCTGTTCGAGCTCTTCCGGGGGAAGCGTTACTCCTTTGGTGTCAGCGAGGGTCGCCGCCCACCTGCGGGCCACGTCCAGCAACCCTGGCGCGGCACCGGGCTCAGACACTCTCCACCTACTTCACGCACAGGTCTGGCCAGTTCAGGCCCGGTGTCCGGGATCTTGACCCCCCAGGGGGTGTTCCTCGGCCGCGACCGATGCCACGCCATCATGTGCGTACCGGGGTGTCTACCGGCTGAACGAGTGACAGACCTCCACGATTGGTGACATCGTGTCACCATGTGTATCGGGCCACGGACGGGTGGCGGGTCAGCGAGGCGTCAACCGCACCGGCAGGCCGTCCGCCGGCACCGGCAGGGACACGTAGTCCCAGCGTGCGGTGTAACTCTCCGGAACCGACCAGCGGTAGGCGCGCAGCATCTCGTGCATCAGCAGCTTGACCTCGAGACCGCCGAAGTGCAGCCCGATGCACTTGTGTGCCCCACCCCCGAACGGCATCCAGGCCATGCGGTGCGACTTGTCCTCGCGGCGCGGTTCGGCGAACCGCTCGGGGTCGAAGGTGAACGGGTCCGTCCAGCACTCCGGCGAGAAGTGGTTCACCGTCGGTGACACCCCGACCAGCGTGCCCTCCGGGATGTAGTGCCCGAGGACCTCGGTGTCCTTGACGGTCTGGCGGGTCAGCGTCGGCACCGGCGCGACCAGCCGCAGCGCCTCCTTCATCACGAGGTCGAGCGTCTCGAGCTTGTCGATGGTCGCGATGTCGAGGACGTCGTCGCCCAGCGCCAGGGACTCCTCGCGCGCCCGTTCCTGCCACTCCGGGTGCTTGGCGAGGTAGTAGGCCATGGCGCTGCTGGTGATGGTCGTCGTGTCGTGCGCGGCCATCATCAGGAAGATCATGTGGTTGACGATGTCGGTGTCGGTGAACCGGTCGCCGTCCTCGGTGGTGGCGTGGCAGAGCGCGGCGAACAGGTCGTCGCCGTCGGCGGCCCGCTTGGCGGGCAGGTTCTCGCCGAAGTAGCGCTCCAGGACCCGTCGCCCGTGCAGCCCGGCCGACCACCGCCCGCCGGGCACCGGGACGCGCACGAGCGCGGTGCCGGCCCGCACTGAGCTGACGAAGGCGCGGTTGATGCGGTGTGCGTCGGCGCCGCTGCGCATGCCCATGAACACGCGGGTCGCGACGTCGAGGGTGAGCTGCTTGAGCGACCAGTACAGCCGCGGCCGCTCGCTCGCTCCCCAGGTCGCGACGCCTTCGCGCAGGGCGGGGCCCATCTCGTTGACGTAGCCGGTGAGGCGGTCGCGGGTGAAGGCCTCCTGCATGATCCGGCGGTGCAGGTGGTGCTCGCCGAAGTCCATCAGCATCAGGCCGCGCTCGAAGAACCTCTCGATGAAGAACTTCCAGCCCTCCTGCGAGAACGCCTTGTCCTTGTTGACGAGCGCGATCTGCGTCGCCTCCGGCCCGGACAGCGCGACGATCCGCCTGCCGAACCCCTTGGTCCACGACACCGGGCCGTAGAGCTCGTGGCGGCGCAGTCCGAAGGCGGGCCCGAAGCGCATCATCTCGAGCATGTGCCCGACGACCGGCGGGCCTTCGTCGCCGAGCACGGGCTTGAGGCCGCTGCCGGCGGGCGGCGTCGCGAGCTCCTTGACCGGCCAGCGCGACGCCAGCCACCGCCGGTCGACGCCCGGGGGGAGCGGTAGCGAGGTCAGCGGCGGAACGCGTTCACGCAGCGCTTCGGCGGCCCGGCCCACAGTGCTCGTCAAGGTGACCATCTCCCCGTCGAGATCGGCTATGCCTCCACGATGCACCCTTGTTGACCACCTGACAACAGGTGGAGGTGTCCTCTTTTCGGGTGAGCCGTGAAGGCCACCTCGAGGGACTCAGAGTCCCTCAAGGTGGCCTTCACGGTTTTGGAGCAGCGGGAGACGTCAGTCCCAGTCGAGGGCGCCGCCCGACTGGTACTCGATGACGCGGGTCTCGAAGAAGTTCTTCTCCTTCTTCAGGTCCATCGCCTCGGACATCCACGGGAACGGGTTCTCGGTCTCGCCGAAGATCGGCTGGAGGCCGATCTGCTGCGCGCGCCGGTCGGTGATGAAGTGCATGTACTGCTCGCACAGCTGCGCCGACAGGCCGAGCATGCCGCGCGGCATGGTGTCGCGCGCGTACGCGACCTCCAGCTCGCACGCGTCCTTCAGCATCCCGCGGACCTCTTCCTGGAACTCCGGGGTCCACAGGTGCGGGTTCTCGATCTTGATCTGGTTGATGCAGTCGATGCCGAAGTTCAGGTGGATCGACTCGTCGCGCAGGATGTACTGGTACTGCTCGGCGATGCCGACCATCTTGTTGCGGCGGCCGAGCGAGAGGATCTGCGCGAAGCCGGTGTAGAACCACATGCCTTCGAAGATCACGTAGAACGCGACGAGGTCACGCAGGAACGCCGTGTCGGCCTCCGGCGTCCCGGTCTCGAAGTCCGGGTCCTCCAGGTGCTGCGTGTACTTCAGCGCCCACGCGTCCTTGTCCGAAATGGACGGGACCTCGCGGTACATGTTGAACAGCTCGCCCTCGACCAGGCCGAGGCTCTCGCAGATGTACTGGAAGGTGTGCGTGTGCACGGCCTCCTCGAACGCCTGGCGCAGCAGGTACTGGCGGCACTCGGGGTTCGTGATCTGCCGGTACACCGCGAGCACGATGTTGTTGGCCACCAGGGACTCCGCGGTCGCGAAGAAGCCCAGGTTGCGCTTGAGCATCTGCCGCTCGTCCTCGGTGAGGCCGTCCTTCGACTTCCACAGCGCGATGTCGGCCTGCATGGCGACCTCGGTCGGCATCCAGTGGTTGTTGCAGCCGGCCAGGTACTTCTCCCACGCCCAGGTGTACTTCATGGGCAGGAGCTGGTTGACGTCGGCGCGCGCGTTGATCATGCGCTTGTCGTCGACGTTGATCCGGGCGGCTCCGACCTCGATCTCGCCGAGGCCGGTGGCGCCTGTCGTCTCCACGTTGGTCATGTTCTTCGGGTTCCTTACTGGCAGGCTTCGCAGTCGGGGTCGTCGATCCGGCAGGCGGCGCCTTCGGTGGCGACGAAGTCGACGTCCTCCACCTTCGGCATCTCCTTCGGCTCGGGCGCGGTCACCGGCACGGCCGGGACCGAGGCCGACGGCGACGGAGCCGCGGCCGGCGCGGGGGCCGGAGCCGCCGCCGCGGGAGCCGCCGGGGCCGGGGTGGCCGAGACGGCGTTCAGCTTGCCGTCGGTGCCGCGCAGGGTGCTCTTCTCCACGTGCGTCGCGGACTGCGCCCGCAGGTAGTACGTGGTCTTGAGGCCCTTGTGCCACGCGTAGCGGTACAGCTCGTCGAGCTTGCGGCCGCTCGGCGCCGCGATGTACAGGTTCAGCGACTGCGCCTGGTCGATCCACTTCTGGCGCACCGAACCGGCGTCGACGATCCACTTCGACTCGATCTCGAACGCCGTGGCGTACAGCGCCTTCAGGTCGGCCGGCACGCGGTCGATCTGGCCGAGGCTGCCGTCGAAGTACTTGAGGTCGCTGACCATGACCTCGTCCCACAGGCCGCGGGCCTTGAGGCTCTTGACCAGGTGCGGGTTGACGACGGTGAAGTCGCCGGACATGTTCGACTTGACGAACAGGTTCTGGAACAGCGGCTCGATCGACTGGCCGACGCCGGAGATGTTGGAGATCGTCGCGGTCGGCGCGATCGCCATCACGTTGGAGTTGCGCATGCCGACGGTCTTGACGCGCTCGCGCAGCGGCGCCCAGTCCAAGGTGGACGAGGTGTCGACGACGAGGCCGTCACCCTGGCGGGCGTCGATGAGCAGCTGCAGCGAGTCGATCGGCAGGATGCCCTTGCTCCACAGCGATCCCTCGAACGACTGGTACTGCCCGCGCTCCTCGGCGAGGTCGGTCGACGCCGAGATCGCGTAGTAGGAGAGGTGCTCCATGGAGACGTCCGCGAACTTGACGGCGTCCTCGGAGGCGAACGGCACGCCGATCTCGAACAGCGCGTCCTGGAAGCCCATGATGCCCAGGCCCACCGGGCGGTGGCGCAGGTTGGAGCGGCGCGCCTCCGGGATGGTGTAGAAGTTGATGTCGATCACGTTGTCCAGCATGCGGACGGCCGTGCGCACGGTCTTCTCGAGGCGCTGGGTGTCCAGGCCCTCGGGGGTGACGTGCTTGAGCAGGTTGACCGAGCCGAGGTTGCAGACCGCGACCTCTTCGCTGTTGGTGTTCAGCGTGATCTCGGTGCACAGGTTCGACGAGTGCACGACGCCGACGTGCTGCTGCGGCGAGCGCAGGTTGCACGGGTCCTTGAACGTGATCCACGGGTGGCCGGTCTCGAACAGCATGGTGAGCATGCGGCGCCACAGCTCCACCGCCCGCACCCGCCGGAACACCTTGATCTCGCCGCGGTCGGCGGCGGCCTCGTACTCGCGGTAGCGGTCCGAGAACGCGTTGCCGTAGAGGTCGTGCAGGTCCGGGGTCTCGTTCGGCGAGAACAGCGTCCACTGCGCGTCGGCCTCGACGCGGCGCAGGAACTCGTCCGGCACCCAGTTCGCGGTGTTCATGTCGTGCGTGCGCCGGCGGTCGTCACCGGTGTTCTTGCGCAGGTCGAGGAACTCCTCGATGTCCACGTGCCAGGTCTCGAGGTACGCGCAGGCCGCGCCCTTGCGCTTGCCGCCCTGGTTCACCGCGACGGCGGTGTCGTTGGCGATCTTGAGGAACGGCACGACACCCTGCGACTGGCCGTTGGTGCCCTTGATGTGCGCGCCGAGGCCGCGGACCGGGGTCCAGTCGTTGCCGAGGCCGCCGGAGTACTTGGCCAGCAGCGCGTTGTTCTTGTACGCCTGGAAGATCGAGTCCAGGTCGTCGTCCACCGTGGTGAGGAAGCAGGACGACAGCTGGGCGCGCGTGGTGCCCGAGTTGAACAGCGTCGGCGTCGAGGCCATGAAGTGGAACGTCGAGAGCAGCTCGTAGAACTCGATCGCGCGGGCTTCGCGGTCGTCCTCGCGGATCGCCAGGCCCATCGCGACGCGCATGAAGAACGCCTGCGGCAGCTCGAAGCGGGTGCCGTTGTGGTGCTGGAAGTACCGGTCGTACAGCGTCTGCAGGCCGAGGAAGCCGAAGTCGAGGTCACGCTTGGCCTCGATGGCGGCGGTGATCTTGTCCAGGTCGAAGGACAGCAGCTCGCCGTCGACCAGCTCCAGCTCGACCGCGCGGCGCAGGTAGGCGCGGAAGTACGCCGGGTACTCGCCGGCCATCTCGTCCTGGCTGGCCAGGCGCGGCTTCTTCGCGAGGTAGCTCAGGGCCTCGCCACGCAGCTTGTCCAGCAGCAGCCGGGCGCTGACGTAGGAGTAGTTCGGCTCCTGCTCGACCAGCACGCGGGCGGCCATGATCTGGGCCAGGGCGAGCTCGTCGGCGCTGATGCCGTCGTAGAGGTTGCGCTTGGCCTCGGCCAGCACCGGCTCGGCGGTGACGTCCTCGAGCCCGGCGACGGCCTCGCCCACGACGTGGGACACGCGGGCCCAGTCGAGCGGGCGCAGCACGCCGTCGACGCCCTTGACGCTGAGCGCGACCTCGGTCGCGGCGGGCTTGGCGGCCTCGCGGGCCTTCATGCGCTCGTCGCGGTAGAGGACGTAGGCGCGGGCGACCTTGTGGTGCTCGCCGCGCATCAGCGCGAGCTCGACGATGTCCTGGATCTGCTCGATGTGCAGGGCGGTCTCGGGGCCGGCGTGGCGCAGCAGGGTCGTCTCGACCTGCTCGGTGAGCTCGGCGACGACGTGGTGCACGCGGGAGGACGCGGCGGCGTCGCCGCCCTCGACCGCGAGGAACGCCTTCGTCAGCGCGACCGAGATCTTCCCGGCGTCGAACGGCGACACGCTGCCGTCCCGCCGGATGACCCGGATCGCGGTGGAACTGGAGTCGGCGGCGGCGGGCGGCCGCTGACCGGTTTCGACTGACATGCGTGTCTCCACGGTGCTCTCGGAAAATGGACGCGTTGGATCGCCACACGGCCTCGCGAGGCCGTGCGCTGCAGGTTCTTCAAAGACGCCCGGCAGTTCTCTGCAGCGGTCTCCCCGTCGCTGGGCCCTGCCGGTCACCAGAGACTACATGTAGGGGTTGACGGCTGCACGTGCCCCAATGGGTGGCGTGTCGCGGTCTCACCCTCGCGGGTTACGCGATCACCGAGAGGTGCTGCTCAGGCCGCGAAACCGGGGGTTGGGCGACCGGTTTCGAGCCTCGCCAGACCGCTCCGGACGAAGTCCTCAGGCGCCGAAGCGGAGCTGGGAGGCGGGGAGTTCGAGGCTCGTCACCGGGCGTCGGCCGTCCAGGTAGGCCAGCGGGCCGCGGGGGTTGAAGCTCCAGTCCGCCGAGGCCGGGCGCGGGCCGACCTTCGCGCCCACCGGGGTGCGGAGCAGGCCGTCGCGTTCCTGGACCACCTCGAACGACGTCGGGAGCCGGACCGGCAGGCCGGTCCGGCGCCGGAACGCGGCCGTCGCTATCCAGTCTTCGGACGTCGCCGCGGTCGCGGTGAAGGTGCGGCCGCCCGTGAAGTCCAGCGTGGCCAGGTCCTTCGGGATCGCCCACAGCTCGCGGCCGCCGGCCAGGGAGGCCTCGCTGTCGACCCAGATCTCGGTGATCGAGCACGACACCCGGCGGCCCTTGACCGCCACCGCGGCCAGCAGCTCGTGGTAGGCGAGCTGGCCGGGCGGGGTGTAGTCGATCCAGGCCGTGAACACCGACGCGTGCCCGGCGATCACCACCGGTTCTGCGGGCACCGCGGGCAGGTCCGCGACCGGGACGCGCCAGACCGACACGCGCGCGTCCGCGACGAGGTTCCAGGGCTGCGGCGGGTAGAGGCTCATGAGTCCAGCCAGGGGAGGTGGTCGGGCAGGTCCTTGTCGACGCGCAGGCTCCACGACGGCGGCCGCTTCTGCAGGAACGACATGACCCCTTCGACGGCGTCCGCGTTGCTGCCCAGGCCGCCGATCAGGCGCGAGTCGAGTTCGTGCACCGGGAACGGCGAATCGGCGCTCGCCATCCGGTAGAGCAGCTGGCGGGTGACCGCGACGGACACCGGCGCCGTGTTCGCGATGAGTTCGCGGGCCAGCTCGTACGCCTCGTCGAGCACGGTTCCGGTCGGGAAAACCTGATGTACCAAGCCTTTTGCGAGGGCTTCCGCCGCGGGGAAGACGCGGCCGCTGATCATCCAGTCGAGCGCGGTGCCCATGCCGACGAGCCGGGGGAGGAACCAGGCCGACGCGCCTTCGGGGTAGATGCCGCGGCGGGTGAACACGAAACCGAACCGGGAGTCCTCCGAGGCGAGGCGGTAGTCGCAGGGGAGCGTGATCGTGCTGCCGGCGCCGACCGCCGCGCCCTGCAGCGCCGCGATCACCGGCTTGTTCATCGTGAAGATCCGCTTCGAGCAGCGGCCGGCGGGTTCCTGCCAGGCCGCGTCCGGGCCGGTCGCCGGGTCGAAGTCGAAGCCGCCCTGCGACAGGTCGGCGCCGACGCAGAAGTCCTTCCCGGCACCGGTCAGCACCACCACGCGGACGTCCTCGTCGCGGTCGGCGCGGTCCATCGCCGCGCCGAGCTCGTCGGCCATCCGGATCGTGTAGCCGTTGCGCGCCTCGGGGCGGTTCAGCGTCACCGTGGCGATCCGGTCCGCGACGGCGTAGGTGGTCTCGGCCATGGCGATGAAACTAAGGCAGACCGGCACTACTGGCAAGATGTCAATAGTGTGTCCGCAGCGTCCGGGGCGAAACAATCAGGCGTGCTTGATTTTTCCGGGGGCCGGTGCCACGCTGGGCGCCAGTACGCAAGGAGGCGGCGATGGCGGACCTCGGCGTGATCCTCGGGGATCTCGACGCGGAATCTCGGACACTCGACGACGTGGTGGCGGACCTGCCCGCGTCCGACTGGGCGCGCGCGACGCCGGCCGAGGGGTGGACGATCGCGCACCAGATCGCGCACCTCACCTGGACCGATGAGAAGGCCCTGATCGCCGCGGCCCATCCGGAGGACTGGCAGGCCGAGGTCGAAAGCCTGCTCACCGCGGGCGAGCACTACGTCGACGAGGCCGCGGCCGAAGGTGCCGAGCTGCCCCCTGTGGAGCTGCTCGAACGCTGGCGCGCCGGGCGGGCGCAGCTGGCCGAGGCGCTGGCCGCGGTGCCGGACGGGCAGAAACTGCCCTGGTACGGCCCGCCGATGAGCGCGGCTTCCATGGTCACGGCCCGTCTGATGGAGACCTGGGCCCACGGTCAGGACGTCTACGACGCTCTGGGTCTGCGTCACGAGCCCACCGCGCGGCTCTGGCACATCGCCCGCTTCGGCACGCGGACCCGGGACTTCGCCTACCTGCTCAACTCCCTCGCGCCGCCGACCGAGGAGTTCCGCGTCGAGCTGGCCGCACCGGACGGCACCACCTGGACGTTCGGGCCGGAGGACGCCGAGCAGAAGCTCACCGGCAGCGCCGTGGACTTCTGCCTGGTCATCACCCAGCGGCGGCACCCGGCCGACACGGACCTGGTCGCGCAGGGCGCCGACGTCGAGGAGTGGCTGACCATCGCGCAGGCCTTCGCCGGACCTCCGGGTTCCGGGCGGGAAGCGGGGCAGTTCGCATGACAGCCCTGCGGATCGGCAACGCGTCCGGGTTCTACGGCGACCGCTTCTCCGCCGTGCGCGAGATGCTCACCGGCGGGCCGCTGGACGTCCTGACCGGGGACTACCTGGCCGAGCTGACCATGCTCATCCTCGGCCGCGACCGGCTGAAGGACCCGAACCGCGGGTACGCCAAGACGTTCCTCCGCCAGATGGAGGAGAACCTCGAGCTGGCGAAGGAGAACGGCGTCAAGATCGTCGCCAACGCGGGCGGGCTCAACCCGGCCGGGCTGGCCGGCGCGCTGCGCGAGCTGGCCGACAAGCTCGGCGTCGACGTCAAGATCGCGCACGTCGAAGGGGACGACCTGGTCGCCCGCGCCGACGAGCTTGGCCTCGGGAAACCGTTGACCGCCAACGCTTATCTCGGCGCGTGGGGCATCGCGGAGTGCCTGAACGCGGGCGCCGACGTCGTCGTCACCGGGCGTGTCACCGACGCCTCGGTGATCGTCGGGCCGGCCGCCGCGCACTTCGGCTGGGCTCGTGACGACTACGACGCGCTCGCCGGCGCCGTCGCGGCCGGGCACGTCATCGAGTGCGGCGCGCAGGCCACCGGCGGCAACTACGCCTTCTTCACCGAGCATTCCCTGGGCCTGCCGGGCTTCCCGATCGCCGAGATCGAGGCCGACGGCTCCAGCGTGATCACCAAGCACCCGGGCACCGGGGGAGTGGTGACCACCGGCACGGTCACCGCCCAGCTGCTCTACGAAATCACCGGCGCGCGCTACGCCGGGCCTGACGTCACCACGCGGTTCGACACGCTCTCCCTGAGCCAGGACGGGCCGGACCGCGTGCGGATCTCCGGGGTCCGCGGCGAGGCGCCGCCGCCGACGCTCAAGGTCGCGCTCAACCGGCTCGGCGGGTTCCGCAACGAGACGACGTTCGTCCTCACCGGACTCGACATCGAGGCGAAAGCCGCGCTGGTGAAGGAACAACTCGAAGGCGCGCTGAAGGACCGGCCGCCCGCCGACGTCACGTGGACACTGGCCCGGACCGACCACGCCGACGCCGACACCGAGCAGACCGCGAGCGCGCTGCTGCACGTCGCCGTCAAGGACACCGACCCGAAGGTCGCCGGGCGCGCCTTCACCAGCGCCGCGGTCGAACTCGCGCTGGCCAGCTACCCCGGTTTCCACGTCACGGCCCCGCCATCCGACGCTTCGCCGTACGGCGTCTACACCGCAGCCTATGTGGACGCCGGGACGGTGCCGCACGTCGCCGTGCTGCCGGACGGGATGCGTGTCGACATAGCGCCTTCGGCGTCCACTCAGGACTTGTCCGATGTGGACGAGCCCACGTTGCCGGAACCGCTCGACCACGGGCCGGTGCGGCGGGCGCCGCTCGGCAGCGTCATCGGTGCGCGCAGCGGGGACAAGGGCGGCAACGCCAACCTGGGCGTCTGGGTGCGGTCCGAGGAGGCCTGGCGCTGGCTGGTGCACCGGCTGACCGTCGCCGAGTTCAAGCTGCTGCTGCCGGAGACCGCGGACCTGCCGGTGACGCGCCACCTGCTGCCGAACCTGAGGGCGGTGAACTTCGTCGTCGAGGGCATCCTCGGTGAAGGTGTCGCCTCGCAGGCGCGGTTCGACCCGCAGGCGAAGGCCTTCGGCGAGTGGCTGCGGTCCCGCGAAATCGACATCCCCGAGGTGCTCCTGTGACCGATCCCTTCCGGACGCCCGAGCGGGCCGAGCTGCGCAAGACCGTGCGCCGGTTCGTCGAGCAGGAGGTCCTGCCGCACCTCGACGACTGGGAACGCGCCGGCGAGCTGCCGCGCGACCTGCACCGCAAGGCCGGTGACCTGGGTCTGCTCGGTGTGGCCTTCCCCGAGGAGGTCGGCGGGGGCGACGGCAACTACCTCGACGCGCTCGTGGTCGCCGAGGAGATGCACTACGCGGGCGGCTCCGGCGGGCTGTTCGCGTCGCTGTTCACCTGCGGCATCGCCGTCCCGCACATCGCCGAGGCCGCCGACCCCGTCCAGATCGAACGCTGGGTGCGCCCGACCCTGGCCGGGGACAAGATCGGCTCCCTGGCCGTCACCGAGCCGGACGGCGGTTCGGACGTCGCCGGGATCCGGACGACGGCGGTCCGCGAAGGTGACGAATACGTCATCAACGGTGCCAAGACCTACATCACCTCCGGCTGCCGCGCGGACTTCGTGACGACGGTCGTGCGCACCGGCGGTGAAGGTGCCCACGGGTTGTCGCTGATCGTCGTCGAACGCGGGACGCCCGGGTTCACCGTGTCGCGCAAGCTCGAGAAGATGGGCTGGCTCTGCTCCGACACCGCCGAACTGTCCTACGTGGACGTCCGGGTGCCGGTCGAGAACCTCGTCGGCGCCGAGAACAGCGGGTTCGCCCAGGTGGCCACCCAGTTCGTCACCGAACGGCTTTCCCTTGCCGTGCAGGCGTACTCGCACGCTCAGCGCGCACTCGACTTGACGCTCGACTGGTGCCGGCTGCGCGAGACGTTCGGCCGGCCGCTGATCTCGCGGCAGCTCGTGCAGCACAAGCTCACTGAGATGGCGCGCAAGACCGACGTCGCCCGGACCTACGCCCGGCAGGCCGCCATCCGGCACGTCTCGGGCGAGGAGGTCATCGCCGAGGCGTGTTTCGCCAAGAACACCGCCGTCGAGGCCGCCGAGTGGGTGGTCAACGAGGCCGTCCAGCTGCACGGCGGGCTTGGGTACATGCGCGAGGCCGAGGTGGAGCGGCACTACCGCGACGTCCGGATCCTCGGTATCGGCGGCGGCACCAACGAGATCCTCACCGGCCTGGCCGCGAAGCGATTGGGATACACCTCATGACGACCCTGAGGTCCACAGTGGACACGCGGGCCGCCGAGTTCGGCGCCAACCGCGAGGCGATGCTCGAGAAGCTCGCCGAGATCGACACCGAGCAGGCCAAGGCCGTGGCGGGTGGCGGCGAGAAGTACGTCGAGCGGCACCGCAAGCGCGGCAAGCTGCTCGCCCGCGAGCGGATCGAGCTGCTGCTCGACGAGGACTCGCCGTTCCTGGAGCTGTCGCCGCTGGCGGCCTGGGGCAGTGACTACCGCGTCGGCGCAAGCCTGGTGACCGGCATCGGTGTCGTCGAGGGCGTCGAGTGCCTCGTCTCGGCCAGCGACCCGACGGTCAAGGGCGGCGCGAGCAACCCGTGGACGGCCAAGAAGTCCTACCGGGCGGCGGACATCGCCGCGCAGAACCGGCTGCCGACGATCAACCTCGTCGAATCCGGCGGCGCCGACCTGCCGACGCAGAAGGAGATCTTCATCCCGGGCGGCCGGATCTTCCGCGACATCACGCGGGCGTCCGCCGCGGGCTGCCCGACGGTCGCGCTGGTGTTCGGCAACTCGACCGCCGGCGGCGCGTACCTGCCGGGCATGTCGGACTACGTCGTGATGGTCAAGGAGCGCGCGAAGGTGTTCCTCGGCGGGCCGCCGCTGGTCAAGATGGCCACCGGTGAGGAGTCCGACGACGAGTCGCTCGGCGGCGCCGAGATGCACGCGCGGACCTCGGGCCTGGCCGACTACCTCGCCGTCGACGAGCAGGACGCGATCCGCTTGGGCCGCAACATCATCAAGCGTCTCAACTGGACGAAGCAGGGGCCGTCGCCGAAGCCGGACTACGATGAGCCGCTCTACGACGTCGACGACCTGCTCGGCATCGTGCCGACCGACCTCAAGGTGCCGTTCGACCCGCGCGAGGTCATCGCCCGCGTCGTCGACGGCTCCGACTTCGACGAGTTCAAGCCGCTCTACGGGCCGAGCCTGGTGACCGGCTGGGCGAGCATCCACGGTTACCCGGTCGGCGTGCTGGCCAACGCGCAGGGCGTGCTGTTCGGCGAGGAGTCGCAGAAGGCCGCGCAGTTCATCCAGCTGGCCAACCAGATCCACACCCCGCTGGTGTTCTTGCACAACACGACCGGCTACATGGTCGGCAAGGAGTACGAGCAGAGCGGCATCATCAAGCACGGCGCGATGATGATCAACGCCGTGTCGAACTCGAAGGTGCCGCACCTGTCCGTCCTCATGGGAGCGTCCTACGGCGCCGGGCACTACGGCATGTGCGGCCGCGCCTACGATCCCCGCTTCCTGTTCGCCTGGCCGAGCGCGAAGTCCGCGGTGATGGGCCCGGCGCAGCTGGCCGGCGTGCTGTCGATCGTGGCCCGCGCGGCCACCGAGGCGCGCGGCCAGGAGTACAGCGAGGAGAACGACAAGGCCATGCGCGCCATGGTGGAAGGCCAGATCGAAGCCGAGTCGATGCCGATGTTCCTCTCCGGCATGCTCTACGACGACGGCATCATCGACCCGCGCGACACCCGCACCGTGCTGGGGCTGAGCCTGTCCGCGATCCACAATGGACCAGTGAAGGGCGCCGAGGGCTTCGGCGTCTTCCGGATGTGAGTGAGCGATGATCCAGAACCTGCTGGTCGCCAACCGCGGCGAGATCGCCCGCCGCGTCTTCCGCAGCTGCCGTGACGCCGGGATCGGCACGGTCGCCGTGTTCTCCGACGCCGACGCCGCCGCGCCCCACACCCTCGAAGCCGACGCGGCCGTCCGGCTGCCCGGCAACGCGCCGTCCGAGACGTACCTGCGCGCCGAGCTGCTGGTCAAGGCCGCGGCCGACACCGGGGCCGACGCCGTCCACCCCGGTTACGGCTTCCTGTCCGAGAACGCCGCGTTCGCCCGTGCCGTCCTCGACGCCGGGCTGACCTGGGTCGGGCCGCCGCCGGAGGCCATCGAGACGATGGGCTCCAAAGTGGAGTCCAAGCGGCTGATGGCCGCGGCGGGTGTCCCGGTGCTGTCCGAACTGGACCCGGAGCACGTCACCCAGGACGATCTTCCGTTGCTGGTCAAGGCGTCCGCCGGGGGTGGTGGGCGAGGCATGCGCGTGGTCCGCTCCCTCGGCGAGCTGGCCGAGGCGGTGGAAGGGGCGAGCGCGGAGGCCGCGTCCGCGTTCGGCGACGCGACCGTCTTCTGTGAGCGGTACCTGGAGACCGGGCGGCACATCGAGGTCCAGGTCCTGGCCGACCGGCACGGCACGGTGTGGGCGGTGGGGGAGCGGGAGTGCTCGATCCAGCGCCGGCATCAGAAGGTCGTCGAAGAGGCACCCTCGCCGTTCGTCGACGACGTCATGCGCGCGGAGCTGTTCGACGCCGCGCGCAAGGCGGCCCAGGCGATCGACTACGTCGGCGCGGGCACGGTCGAGTTCCTCGCCGGGCCGGACGGCCGGTTCTACTTCCTCGAGATGAACACCCGGCTGCAGGTCGAGCACCCGGTGACCGAGAACGTCACCGGTCTGGATCTGGTGGCCTTGCAGTTGCGCGTCGCCGACGGCGAACGGCTGCCCGCCGACCCGCCGCCGACCGCCGGGCACTCCATCGAGGTCCGGCTCTACGCCGAAGACCCGGCCGCGAACTGGCAGCCGCAGAGCGGCACGCTGCACACCTTCGAAGTGCCCGATGTGGACCGCTCCTTCACCCATGGACCGGGGCTGCGGCTGGACTCCGGGTTCGTCAGCGGCTCGGTCGTGGGGGTGCACTACGACCCGATGCTGGCCAAGGTGATCACCTGGGCGCCGACCCGCGCCGAGGCCGCCCGGCGGCTCGCCAAGGCCCTGGCGGCGACGAAGATCCACGGCGTGGTCACCAACCGCGACCTGCTGGTGAACATCCTGCGCCACGACGCCTTCCTGGCCGGGGAGACCGACACGGCGTTCTTCGACCGGCACGGCCTGGACACCCTGGCCGCGCCGCTGGCCACTGTGGACACCGAACGGCTCTCCGCGCTGGCCGCCGCGCTGGCGGAGGCCGCGACGAACCGGGCGTCGGCGACGGCGCAGCGCCGGCTGCCCAGCGGCTGGCGCAACGTCCGGTCTTCGGGGCAGCGCAAGCTCTTCTCGATCGGCGACCGCGAGTACGAGATCGTCTACTCGCTGACCCGAGACGGCTTGAAGGCCGAAGGGTACGACGCCGAGCTGGTCACCGCCGAACCCGGCCGGGTCGTCCTCGACGTCGCCGGGGTGCGGCGCACCTTCGACGTCGCCCGGCACGACGGGGTGTCCTACGTGGACTCAGCGCTCGGTTCGGTGGCGCTCAAAGCCGAGCCCCGGTTCGCCGACCCGGACGCCGCGCTGGCCGCGGGGTCGCTGGTCGCGCCGATGCCGGGCACGGTCGTCCGGCTGGCCGTGCAGGCCGGGGATCCGGTCAAGGCCGGCGATCCGCTGCTGTGGCTCGAAGCGATGAAGATGGAACACCGGATCGCCGCCCCCGCCGACGGCGTGGTGACGGAGCTGCCGGTGACAGTGGGACAGCAGGTCGAAGTCGGCACAATTCTGGCCGTGGTGGGAGAAGAAGCATGAACGCGATGAACTTCAGCGAGCCGGAGGAGCGGATCGCGCTCCGCAAGGCCGTCGCCGAACTGGGCGCCAAGTACGGGCACGAGTACTACGCGCGCAAGGCCCGCGCCGACGAGAAGACCCACGAGCTGTGGGACGAGGCCGGCCGCCTGGGCTACCTCGGCGTCAACATCCCCGAGGAGTACGGCGGCGGGGGCGCGGGCATCGCCGACCTCGCCGCGGTGCTCGAAGAGCTGGCCGCCGCGGGCTCGCCGCTGCTGCTCATGGTCGTCTCGCCGGCGATCTGCGGCACCGTGATCTCCCGCTTCGGCACCGAAGAGCAGAAGAAGCAGTGGCTGCCCGGCATCGCCGACGGCAGCAAGCGGATGGTCTTCGCGATCACCGAGCCGGACGCCGGGTCGAACTCGCACAAGATCACCACCACCGCCAAGCGTGACGGCGACGGCTGGGTCCTCAGTGGACGCAAGGTCTACATCTCCGGCGTCGACGAGGCCGACGCGGTGCTCGTCGTCGGCCGCATGGAGGACTCCAAGACCGGCCGGCTCAAGCCCGCGCTGTTCATCCTGCCGACGGGCACGGCCGGGTTCGAGTACACCAAGATCCCGATGGACATCGTCTCGCCGGAGAACCAGTTCTCGCTGTTCCTCGACGACGTCCACCTGCCCGCCGAGGCCCTCGTCGGCGAGGAGGACGCGGCGATCGCGCAGCTGTTCGCCGGCCTCAACCCGGAACGCATCATGGGCGCGTCGTTCTCCCTCGGCATCGCCCGGTACGCGCTGGGCAAGGCCGTCTCCTACGCCAACCAGCGCCAGGTCTGGGGCACCCCGATCGGCGCCCACCAGGGCCTCGCGCACCCGCTGGCCGAGATCAAGGTCGAGCTGGAGCTGGCCAAGCTGATGACCCAGAAGGCCGCCTCGCTCTACGACTCGGGTGACGACTTCGGTGCGGGGGAGTCGGCCAACATGGCCAAGTACGCCGCCGCCGAGGTCGCGATCCGCGCCACCGACCAGGCCGTGCAGACCCACGGCGGCAACGGCCTGGCCACCGAGTACGGCCTCGGCACGCTGGTCACCGCCGTCCGGCTGGGCCGCATCGCCCCGGTCAGCCGCGAGATGGTGCTCAACTTCGTCGGCCAGCACAGCCTCGGCCTGCCCAAGTCCTACTAGGAGGGTCGCCATGTCTACATTGGACGGCAAGACCATCATCATGTCGGGCGGCAGCCGCGGCATCGGCGAGGCGATCGCGCTGCGGGCCGCCAAGGACGGCGCCAACGTCGCGCTGCTGGCCAAGACCGCCGAGCCGCACCCGAAACTGCCCGGCACGATCTACACCGCCGCGGAGGCCATCGAGAAGGCCGGCGGCCACGCCCTGCCGATCCTCGGCGACGTCCGGGACGACGACGGCGTCGCGGCCGCGGTGGCGAAGACCGTCGAGCAGTTCGGCGGCATCGACATCGTCGTGAACAACGCCAGCGCGATCGACCTGACGCCGACCGAGCAGGTCAGCATGAAGCGCTACGACCTGATGCAGGACATCAACGCGCGCGGCACGTTCCTGCTGTCCAAACTGGCCATCCCGCACCTGAAGAAGGCGGCGAACGCGCACATCCTCACGCTGTCGCCGCCGATCAGCCTCGACGAGAAGTGGTTCACCGCCGGCCACCTCGCCTACAGCATCGCCAAGTACTCGATGAGCCTGGTGACGGTCGGCCTCGCGGCGGAACTGCGCAAGGACGGCGTCGCCGTCAACTCGCTGTGGCCGCGCACCACGATCGACACCGCGGCGATCCGCAACGTCGTCGGCGCCGAACTGGCCGACCGCAGCCGCACGCCGGAGATCATGGCCGACGCCGCGTACGCGATCCTCACCAAGCCGAGCCGGGAAGCCACCGGGAACTTCTTCCTCGACGACGAGGTCCTGCGCGCCGCGGGCGTCACCGACTTCGCGAAGTACCGCATCGGCGGCTCGGAGGAGGACCTCCAGCTCGACTTCTGGGTCGACCCGGCTTGACCGGCGTCCGCGAACCCCAGCAGGAGCGCAGCCGCACCACGCGGCGGCGGCTGATCGAGGCCGCGCTCGACAGCTTCGGCGAGCGCGGCTGGCACGGGGTCACGGTCGCCGTGATCGCCGAACGCGCGGGCGTCTCCCGGGGCGCCGCGCAGCACCACTTCCCGACGCGGGAGACGCTCGTCGCGGCGGCGGTCGACCTCCTGGGTGAGGCGCAGATCGACGAGCTGCGCGCCCAGGCGGCCGGCCTGCCGAGCGGGTCGTCGCGCATCGAGCGCGTCGTCGAGATGGTGCTGAACCTGTACACCGGGCCGCTGTTCCGGGCCGCGCTGCAGCTCTGGGCGGTCGCGGCGACCGACGAGGCCCTGCGGGACGTGCTGGTGCCGCTGGAGGCCCGGGTCGGCCGGGAAGCCCATCGGGTGACCGTCGAACTGCTGAGCGTCGACGAGTCGCGGGCCGGGGTCCGCGAGCTGGTCCAGGCCACTCTCGATCTGGCCCGTGGCCTGGGCCTGGCGAACCTGCTGACCGACGACACCCGGCGCCGTCGCCAGATCGTGCGTGAGTGGGCCCAGACTCTGGAACTCCGACTGGCCGGAACCTCCGAGCTCTAGTAAACGTCCTAGTGCCGTAGCTAACACAATTGGCCCAATGGACGATGACTCGTAGTAGTAGGTTCACGGAGCAGAAAGGCAGTCCGGTGTCCGGTTCAGGAGTCGAGCTCACCCACCGCGCGATGGCGATGCTGAGGGCGGTGGCCGCCGGACGCGCTGAGATGTCGTGCAGCTGCGAGCCCGACCTCTTCGTCGACGGATTCGCTTGTTGCGATCAGATGACCGCGCACGCCCTGGCCCACGGCGGCTACGTGCGCCCCGCCGCCGACGGTGCCGTCGGCCGCGTCCCCGCCGAGCTGACCGAGGCCGGTCGCGCCGCGCTGGAGATCACGCTCGCCGCCTGAGCCCGAGCGCGCCGTCACGCAGCGTCGCGGGTTTCGCTCGCACGTTCGGTGCCCACCGCCGTTCCCGTCCACCGCCCTGACCTGGCAGTGTGGTCACATGGCGGATCAGGACCCCCCGGCCACGAAGCCGGGGGACGAGGAAGCGACGGTCTTCCTCCCCACAGACTTTCGCGGCCTGCACTGGCCGACCCGCGACCTCGACGTCTCGCGGCGGCCGTACGACGAGTTCGCCACGCAGATCGTCGCGAGGCCACCCGCGTCGCCCGTGTCCGCCGGCCGCGGCGAAGGCGCCGGGTCGTCACTGGCCCGCTCGAGCGGGCGGATGGCGATCGCCTCGACCGTCAGCCGGATCACCGGCTTCGTCGCCAAGCTGCTGCTGGCCGTGGTGGTCGGGACCGGGGTCGTCAACGACTCCTTCACCGTCGCCAACACCCTGCCGAACATCGTGTTCGAGCTGCTCTTCGGCGGTGTGCTGGCCAGCGTCGTGGTGCCGCTGCTGGTCCGCTCGCAGGACGACGTCGACGGCGGCCGCGCCTACACCCAGCGGCTCCTCACGATGGCGCTGGTGCTGCTCACCGTCGGGACGGCCGTCGCGGTGACCATCGCCCCGCTGTTCACCGCGCTCTACGTCGACAAATCGTCAGCGGAGGCCAACCCGGGGCTGACCACCGCGCTGGCCTACCTGCTGCTGCCCCAGATCCTGTTCTACGGCCTGTTCGCGCTGATGTCGGCCATCCTCAACGCCCAGAACGTGTTCGGGCCGCCGGCCTGGGCACCGGTGCTGAACAACGTCGTCGTCACCGCCACCCTGGTCGCGTTCGCGGTGATGCCGGGGGAGCTGACGGTCAACCCGGCGCGGATGAGCGACCCCAAGCTGCTCGTGCTCGGCCTCGGCACCACGTTCGGCATCGTCGTGCAGGCGCTGGTGCTCGTCCCGGCGCTGCTGCGCACCGGCTTCCGGTTCCGCTGGCGCTGGGGCTTCGACCCGCGGATGAAGGAGTTCGGCGGGCTCGCCGCGTGGATCCTCGGGTACGTCGTGGTGAGCCACGTCGGCTTCGTCATCACCACCCGCGTCCTGACCGGCGGCACCGGCGGCGGGGTCACCGCCTACAGCTACGCGTCGCTGCTCTTCCAGCTGCCGTACGGCATCCTCGGCGTCTCGCTGCTGACCGCGCTGATGCCGCGGATGAGCCGGGCCGCCGCGGACGGCGACACCGCGGGGCTCGTCGGCGACCTCTCGCTCGCGTCCCGCATCTCCACGGTGCTGTTCGTGCCGATCTCCGCGGCCCTGGCCGTCGTCGGCACGCCGATCGGCGTCGCGATCTTCACCTGGGGCCGCGGCACCCTCGACGACGCCGAGCGGCTCGGCCAGACCCTCGCCGTCTCCGCAGTCGGGTTGCTGCCGTACGCGCTGGTGATGCTGCAGCTGCGGGTGTTCTACGCGATGAAGGACGCCCGGACGCCGACGCTCATCATGCTGGTGATGACCGCGGTCAAGATCCCGCTGCTGTTCCTGTGCCACGGGCTGCTCGACGGCGAGCACGTCGTCTACGGCGTCATGCTGGTCAACGGCGCGGGGTTCGTCGTCGGCGCCGTGCTCGGCCAGGTCTGGCTGTGGGTCCGGCTCGGGCACCTGCGCAGCCGCCGGTCGCTGCGGGTCGGGCTCATCACGCTGGGCGCGAGCGGGCTCGGGGTGCTGGCCGCGGTCCTCGCCGGCTACGCCGTGCCCGCCTCGCTCGGCGAGGTCGCCACCGCGTGGGTGAAGCTGCCGATCCAGGGCCTGCTCGGGATCGCCGTGCCGTTCGGGCTGCTGGCCCTGCTCAAGCTGCCGGAGTTCACCCCCGTGACCCGGCGCGTGGCGGGGTTGCTGCGCCGCTAGGAACCCTTGTTGACGACTACGGCCGGATCCGCGATCCGGACGTCTCGAAACGATAACGAGAGCGCTGCGATCAGCACGTTTACAATTCCGGCGCCGGTTCCTAATATCCAGCGGAATCAGCGAAGGGGTGGAGGTCGTTCATGACGCGCAGCGCGCGCAGGCGGCGTGACCGGGTCTCGGTCGACGAACTGCTCCGGCAGGCCGGGGTCCGGCCGCGGAAACCGGGCTCGCGCTCGGCCGAGGTGGCGGCGCGCCGCGACCCCGAAGCCGAGCCGCACAGCCCGGGGGCCCGGATCGCGCTGGCGTCGGCGGTCGCGGTGGTGCTGGGCGGGCTGGTGCTCGCGCTGGTGACGCAGCCCGATCCCGTCCCGGGGTCCACGGGGTTCCCGCAGCTGCAGCCGGCCACGGGCGTCCCGTCGTCGAGCGCGGTCGCCGTGCCCACGCAGACGACCACGCCGTCCCCGGTGGTCATGCAGGCGCGCCCGACCCGGACGCCCACGCCGTCACCTTCGGTGTCGACGGTGGAGATCCCGCCGCCGACGACCACGGTGCCGCCACCGACCACAGTGGACTTGCGGACGCTGTACCCGGGTGGCTACGCGAACTACGGCGGTGGTGACCACCACGGCGGTCACACGCGCTGACGCCGCAGCAGCAGGTAGGTCCCGCCGGCGATGAGGAAGCCGGCGGCGAAGGTGAGGTCCCCGGTCTCCGGGACGGCCTTCGGGATCGGCGCGGTGTAGAGCGCCTGGTTCGCGAACAGCCCGACGGACACCACCAGCCCGACGAGGAACGCGGTGAACCCGGCCGCGTTGCCGTACCCCTTGTCGGTCAGCAGGGTGCCGAACCCGGTGCCGCGCCGCCGGTGGTGGTCGGCCAGCAGCACACCCAGCCACGGGCCGATCCAGTAGGCGATGACCAGCAGGAAGTTCTCGTAGGCGTGGCCGGCGTCGGCCAGCCCGAGCCAGGCCAGCACGAACCCGACCGCGCCGAACGCGAGCGCGACGACGGCCCGCCGCCACGCCAGCGGCAGCTTCACCCCGAGGGCGAGGAAGGCGAGCGCGCCCGAGTAGACGTTGAGTACGTTCGCGGCGACGGCGCCGAGCGCGATCGCCAGCAGCGTCGCGGCGGCGAGGAAACCGGGCAGGTGCCCGGTGAACGCCGTCGCCGGGTTGTCGTCGGCCGCCCCGCCGATCGTCGTGGAGGCGGCGCCGACGAGCATCAGGACCGTCGTGGACAGGAAGAGCCCGAGGCCGGCGTAGATGCCGATCGCGCGTGGTGACGCGGTGTGCGGAAGGTAGCGCGTGTAGTCGGCGGCGTACGGGTTCCAGCCGGCGGTGTAGCCGAACGCGGTGCCCACGGCGAGGAGGAACCCGCCGAGCCCGCCGGTGCCCGGGGCGGTGCCGGGGTGGGACTTCGCGAAGACGACGACGCTCGCCGCGGCGAACACGATCGCGAGGACGGCGAAGACGTACTTCTCGTACGCCTGGACGAGGTTGTGCCCGAAGAAGGCGATCGCGATCTGCGCCGCAACGACGATGACGAGGCAGGCGAGCACGGGCAGGCCGGTGAGGCTGGTCAGCGCGAAGGCCCCGCTGACGCTGTTGACGGCGAACCAGCCGATCCCGGCCATGACCGACATGAGCGCGGCGGGCACGAGGTTCCCCCGGTACCCGAAGGCGGCGCGCCCCAGCACCATCTGCGGCACGCCGTACCGCGGGCCTCGCGCGCTCAGCACCCCGTGGGCCAGCGCGCCGAGGCCGTTGCCCAGGAGGGCGGCGAGCGCGGCCTGCCAGAACGAGAGCCCGAACGCGGTCACGGCGAGCACGCCGACGAAGACCGTGGCGAACTCGAGGTTGGGGGAGGCCCAGGTCCAGGCCAATTGCCGGGGCGTCCCGTGCCGGTCGGCGTCGGCGACGGGTTCGATCCCGCCGGGCTCGACGGCGACGACCTTGTCGCCGTAGTGGGCACCTTCGGTCGTCGTCATGGACCGACGGTAGGTGACGGATATTGCGGCGGTGTGACGGAATCCGGGTCCCGGTCACCGGCAACCGGGTCCCACTCACCGGGAAACCGCGAAGGCCCTCTCACCGACCCCGATGCCGGTGAGAGGGCCTTCGACTGCCCCACTACGGGCTCCGTGTCAGCCGGTGTACCCGGCGACGATCTTGGTGAACGCGTACTTGTCCTGCGTGATGCCGCTGCACTCGCCGCCGCCGCTGCAGTCGCGGTTGGTGGCCCAGAACGTGAAGCGGCCCAAGTGGTGGCTCGTCGCGTAACCGCGGATGGAGGTGAAGTTGGCGACGGTGACCGTCTCGCCCGCGTTGTCGGTCTTGCCGTTCATCGAGGAGAGGCCGCTGTGCCGGTACGCCGTGTCGTCGGTGTAGCCGAACGTCGTCTTGAGCTGGTTCTTCAGCCCGTCGACCGCGGACTTGGTCATGGCGGCCATGTCACCGCCGCTGGAGAAGTCGAACGGCATGACCGACCAGACGTCGACCGGGGCGCCGATCGCCTTGGCCTGGTTGATCAGGCGCTTGCCGTAGCTGTCGGGGCCGGTCGTCGTGGTGCCGATGGTGATGACGACCTTCAGGTTCGGGTTGGCCTGCTTGGTCAGCTTGACCGCGTTGAGGATGCGGTCCTGCACCGTGTTGTTCTGGAACTCGTCGGTGTTCTCGATGTCCAGGTCGATCGCCTTGAGCCCGTAGGCGTCGATGACCTTCTGGTACGCGCCCGCCAGCGCCGAAGCCGACGTGCACTTCGAGCCGAGCTTCGTGCCGGACCAGCCGCCGAAGGAGGGGATGACGTCCCCGCCCGCGTTGCGGATGTTCGTGATGAGCGTCTTGTCCGAGCCGGTCAGCGAGCGGCTGCCGTCCCACTTGGGGTTGCAGGTGCCGTCGGACAGCACGAACGCGAGGGTAAACGCTTTCACCCCGGTCGCGGACATCGCCGCGGTCGGGCTGGTCTGGCCGCCCCACTGGTACAGGTACGGGGAAGCGAGCACCGGGTCCACCGCGGCCATGGCCTGCGGGGCGAGACCGACCGCCGTCGCCATCGCGGCTCCGGCCGCGACCGCGAGGGTCACCAGACGGCGCACCCGGGTCGCCGATCCGGCCGAAAGAAGGCCGCCCCCCGAGCGGCGCGCAACCTTTACTACCAGGTTGTTCGGCCGTGACTGCGGTCGGGTCGGCGACAAACGATTCAGCATGGGGTCCTCCAAACGGAAAAGGATGGAGCACCTCCGGTTTGAGGCGGCGGGATCATCCCGGGAGGAGCGCTGTGTGCCACCACACAGTGGACTAGACCAATATCGCGTGTCAACCCTTCTTCGGTCGGAAACATGACACACCGTGCGCGCGCGGCTCCTGAGCGTCCCGCTTCGGGGGGCCGTGTGAGATTCCCCTGAAGGCGGAGTGACAGCGCGCGGCAGACCGGCTAGTTTGCCGAAATGGTGGGGGATTCCACGGTCGCAGCCGGCGGGGGACGCCGCCCCGGCCGGTTCCTGCTCGCCGTGCCCCTGCAGCGCTGGGCGGTGTGGCGCCTGCCCCGCCGCGGCCAGGTCTTCTTCGTCGTCGTGGTGGACGTGCTCGCCGTCGCCGCCGTGGCCCTCGCCGCCGCCGTCCGGTTCCCGCCGCTCGCCCCGATGCTGCCGTCGTTCGCGCTGCTCGCGGGCGGGATGCTGGTCACCGCGGAACTGTCCCGGCCGGTGGAACGCCACCGCGAGGACACCCTGCTCGGACCCGGCGTCGACACCCCGTGGGTCTTCGCCGGGGTGGTCGTGCTCCGGCCGGGCCTCGCCGTCGCGCTGGTCGTGCTCTCCGCGCTGCACCAGTGGTTCCGGGTCCGCAGAAGACCCGTGTACCGCCAGGTGTTCGGCGCCGCGTCGACCGCGCTGGCGGGACTCGTCGCCGGGGCGTTCCTCACCGCGACCCGCGTCGAGCCGCTCGCCGCGGCGCTCGACACGCGCACGGTCGCCCTGCTCGTCCTCGCCGGGCTGGCGTTCCTCGCCGTGAACGCCGCGCTCGTGACCGCCGCCGACGGCCCTCGCCCGTCCCGAGAAGCCGCGACGGGCCACGCTTTCGACGCCGCGATGACCACGTTCGGCGTCCTGTTCGGCTGGGCCGCCCTCGCCGCCCCGCTGTTCGTGCCGTTCCTGGCCGGCGCGACGGTCGTGCTGCACCGCGGCGGCCTGGGCCGCGGCCGCCGCGAACACGTCACCCTCGATCCCGGCACCGGCGTGCTGACCGCCGCTTCGTGGCGCGGCGCCGCCGAGACGGAGGTGGCCCGGCTCGGCCGGCACGGCCCCGGCCAGGCCGTGCTGCTGCTCGACCTCGACCACTTCCGCCAGCTCAACGACCGCTACGGCGCCCGCATCGGCGACGCGGTGCTGCGCGCGGTCGCCGACACCCTGCGCGACGAGGTCCGGGCCGCGGATCTCGTCGGACGCTCCGGCGGCGAGGAGTTCGCCGTCCTGCTGCCCGGCACCGGCCGGTTCGACGCGATGGCGATCGCGGAACGGATCCGGCTGCGGGTCGCCTCGACCCTGGTGGCGCTGAAGGCCTCGGGCGACGGCCCGCAGTTCGTCGGCGTGACGGTCTCGATCGGCGTCGCGGGCTGCGGCCCCGACGAGGTACTGGCGGACGCGCTCCTGGCCGCGGAGGCGGCGGTGCTGCAGGCGAAGGCCGCGGGCCGCAACCGCACGATCTGCGCGGAGCCGGGCCAGGAACGGCAATGAAGGTTCTGACCCGACCGCACACTCATGAGGAACGCGGCAGTGATGGGTGAGCCACGTCCTCCGACCGCATACGCCGAGCGAGCTCGGACCGTGTTTCGCGGCCGAACTCTTCGCCCGGACACTGGTCGGCGGTAACAATCCGTTGTCGGCCGGCGACCAGTAGGCGACCATGCTCGGCCTCGGAGGGAGTCCCTCGACGTGCTCGACTCAGGCGGTTGGCGGTGGCGCCAACACCAGCGGAATGAGAAGGCCCGTTCGCTGGTCAGGCCGGGACGTCGGCCTGTGGAGCCGCGTGTGTTGAGCGTGCGGGCCCTGCGCCGGTCGGGCTTCGGTGAAGTCTGTCCCGAGGCCCTCCATGACCAGGCGAACGCAGGGCGTATGTTCAGCGGCAGCGTCGCCGCGGCGACGGTGATAGGCCTGGTAGGCAGCACGATGCTACTGGGTGGGTTCGGGCCTTTCGCGGCGGTCGGGTTGGTCGCTGGTGGGATCGCCGTCGTGCTGTTGCTCAGCTTGGTGGGTCTTCTGACACCGACGCTCGACCTCCTGATCTTGCTCAGCCTGTGGCTGGCGGCGGGCGTCGTCCTGGTGGCTGATCACCGCGGAGCGGCGTTGATGGTGACTCACCTGATGCCGGTGGCCGTGACCTTCGTCGGCCGGTGGAGCCTACGGGCTCTGGAGCTGGCCTTGCGGGTCCCGCTCTTCGTTCCGGCGGCCCTGGTCATCGTGACCGCCCCGTTGCTCACCGAGGATCCGTGGCACTTTGTTGCCGCGGCGAAGGGACGGCTGGCACTGCTGGCGTTGTTGACGATCGTTCCGCTGCTGGCCCTGGTGCTCGTACGGCTGCGACGGGTGCGGGTGAGGAAGGTGTTCGAGCGAGCGGCGGTCACCGTGGCCGAAAATGCCGACGCGGCCGTGGCACGTGGCGTGGTGATTCTGCACTCGCGGTGCCTGACGAGAGAAAGCTGGCCGGACAGCCGGAAGCTGGACCGTTACCAACGCCAGGCGTTCGCTCCAAACGCGCTACGAGGGACGGCCGCGGATCTGGCGGAACTGGTCGCATCCGGGTTCCGCAGGCAGTGCGCTGTCCGCCTCTGCACGCTCCTGCTGGGTGTCCTCGCGATCACGTTCGCGCTGATCTACACACTGGCCGTCGCGGCGATGCCGGTGCAGCTCGCCGAGGCGTGGTCCGGGACCCGGATGTCCTACGTCGTGCTCGAAGAGCTGGGTCTCCAGTTGCCGTTGTGGCCGTACGCCGGGGTCGCCGTGCTGTTCGCAGTCGTGGCCGCCGTGGGGTTCCTCGCCTTCGCGATCACGGAGGAGACCTACACGACCTCGCTGGTGGACGCGGTACACGGCACCCTGGCCGAGAAACTGATCGTCGTCGGCGCGCCCTATTTGTTCCACGGCCGCGGACCTAGCACTTCGGCTGCCCCGGCCGCCCCGGCAGAAGAACGGCCCAAGAAACCGATGCAGGTCTACGGCAAACGGCGGCGGTGACTGGCTGCGCGGAGCCGGGCCTCAGCTCATCGTGATGGCGTCCAGCTTGTCCCGCAGGTAGTCCGCCGCGATGACCTCCGGGTAGATGCGCTTGCCCAGCGGCGGGGCCAGGGACGTGATGCGCGCGTCGTGGTCGGTCTCGTAGAAGAAGACCAGGGACATCAGGTCCTCGTCCGGGGCTGTGGGTGCCGGCGGCAGGACGCGGTGGCGGGTCGAGCGCCAGCGGTCGCCCGTCCAGCGGGCCATCAGGTCGCCGATGTTCACCGTGAACGCCTCCGGGTGGTGCGGGGCGTCCTCCCACTCGCCGCCGGCCGTGTAGACCTGCAGGCCGCCGACGCCCGTCTGGCGGTCGAGGACCGTCACCGTGCCGAAGTCGGTGTGCGGGCCGATCCGGAACTGGTCGGGCTCCGGCTGGCCGACGTGCGTCATCGGCGGGTACCAGTTGATGTTGAACGTGTACGTCGGGTGCGCGGTGTGCCGGGTGAAGTGGCTTTCGGCCAGGCCGAGCGCCGCGGCGAAGATCTCCAGCAGGTGGTCCGACAGCGCGCGCATGCGGCGCATGTACTCGGTGGCCGTCTCGGCGAGCCCCGGCACCTCGTCCGGCCAGACGTTGGGCTGGAACCAGAACCCGTCGATCTCGGCGACGCCGACGCCGAAGTCCGCGCCCGCCGAGTACGACTCCTTGAGGTCGGGCGGGGTTTCGGTGCCCTCGGCGTAGCCGTTGGCCTCCACACCCGGCGGCAGCCAGCCGCGGCCGCCGACGGTGACCGCGTACCGCTGCTTGACGTCCTCGGGCAGTGCGAAGAACCGGCGTGCGAGCTCCCGGGTCCGCCGGCGCAGCTCGTCCGGCACGCCGTGCCCGGTGACCAGCAGGAACCCGGACTCCCGCAGCGCCCGGTCGACCTGTTCGGCCACCTCGGCCCGGCCCTCGGAGGTGCCCGTGAACCACGGCGAAAGGTCCACGAGCGGTACGGATGACGGCATACGAGCTCCTCGCACGGAAAGCTGTCCTGAGTGAAGCTGTCCTAGGTGGACTGTTCGACCCCGATGTCCTCGAACCACAGGTCCGGGCGCGCGGCGATGAACTCCGTCATCAGCGCGGTGCACGCGGGGTCGTCGAGCAGGGTGATCTCCACGCCGAGCCCGGCGAGCCAGTCGTGCCCGCCGTGGAACGTCTCGGCTTCGCCGATGACCACGCGTCCGATACCGAACTGACGGACGAGCCCGGAGCAGTACCAGCAGGGGGAGAGCGTGGTGGCCATGATCGTGTCGCGGTAGTGGGGGCGGCGGCCCGCGTTGCGGAACGCCGCGGTCTCGGCGTGCATCGACGGGTCGCCGTCCTGCACGCGCCGGTTGTGCCCGCGGCCCAGCAGGGCACCGGCGGAGTCGAACAACGCGGCCCCGATCGGCACGCCGCCCTCGTCGCGGCCCAGTTCGGCTTCTTCCCGGGCGACGGCGAGCATGGCTGAAGGGTCGATCGGCATGCGCCACTCTCACCGCCCGGAGCCGTGCCTGGCAAGTGTTTGACACTTCAACTGCACCATCCGGCGGATCGAGGACCAGAACTGTCCTCGATGTCTGGCACACTGCGTGTCATGTACGGCACTTCGGAGCGACTGCTCAGGCTGCTTTCGCTCCTGCAGACCCGGCGGGACTGGCCGGGCTCGGACCTCGCGTCGCGGCTGGAGGTGGACGTCCGGACGATCCGCCGGGACGTCGAACGGCTGCGATCGCTGGGGTACCCGGTGCACGCGACGCCGGGTGTCGCCGGTGGCTACCGGCTCGGCGCCGGGGCCGCGCTGCCGCCGCTGCTGCTGGACGACGACGAGGCCGTCGCGGTCGCGGTCGGCCTGCGCACGGCGGCGAGCGGCACGGTCAGCGGCATCGAGGAGACGTCCGTGCGGGCGCTGGCGAAGCTCGAACAGGTGCTGCCCGCCCGGCTGCGCCCGCGGGTCGGCGCGCTGCAGGCCGCGACGGTGTCGCTGCCCGGCGGCGGCCCGACCGTCGACGCCGGGGTGCTCACCGTGATCGCCGCCGCCTGCCGGGACCACGAGCGGCTGCGCTTCGGCTACGGCGACCGCTCGGGTGCGGCGACCGAGCGCTCGGCCGAGCCGCTGCGGCTGGTGCACACCGGACGCCGCTGGTACCTGGTCGCCTTCGACATCGGCAAGCAGGACTGGCGCACCTTCCGCGTCGACCGGATCACCGGCGTGCCGGTGGCGGGCTTCCGGTTCACCCCGCGCGAACCGCCGGCCGAGGACCTCGCGGCGTACGTCTCCCGGCAGATCTCGTCCGCGCCGTACCCGCACCAGCTCGTCGTGCGGGTCGCGGCCTCGGCCGAGGTGGTGGCCGCCCGGATCCCGCCGACGAGCGGCATGGTGGAGCCGATCGACGAGCACAGCTGCCGCGTGCGGACCGGGGCGGCCAACCTGGACGCGGTGCCGTACTACCTGGCGCAGTGGGGCCACGACTTCGTCGTCGAAGAGGCGCCGCCGGGCTTCGTGGACCAGCTTCGGGTGATCGCGGAGCGCTTCGCGCGCGCCGTCGGCTGAGGGCCGCCGTGCCGGGTAGGCTCGGTGGCCGGTAGCGGTGAGAAACCCGGAGGGTGACTGTGAGCTCGGTGCCTGGAATCGATCCGTCGGTCGCGCCCAGCGGTGCGGGCTGCGTCGAGTGCGACGCGGCCGGTGGCTGGTGGGTGCACCTGCGCCGGTGCGCGCAGTGCGGGCACGTCGGCTGCTGCGACACCTCGCCGGCGCAGCACGCGACCGCGCACTTCAAGGCCACCGGGCACCCGTACATCCAGAGCTTCGAGCCGGGGGAGTCCTGGTTCTGGAACTTCGAGACCGAGACGGCCAGCGAGGGACCGGCGCTGAGCGAACCGGACTCGCACCCGGACGGCCAGCCCGTGCCGGGCCCGGTCGAACGCCTGCCGGCGGACTGGCAGCAGCACCTGAACGGTTAGCGACCGCTTAGTCTGTGGCGGAGGTCTCAGTCAGGCGACCTGGACGCCGAGCATGCGCAGCACCAGGCCGCCGTACTCCTTGCCGAGCGCGGTCGGCGTCTGCCGGGCGCGCTCGCTGTACCAGCGGGCGACGTCGACGCCGAGCGACAGCACCGCGCGGGCCGCGACGTGCGGGTCGGACACGGTGAAGGCACCCGCGCCGGCCCCTTCGGCGATCACCTCGCGCACGATCCGCTCGATCCGGCGCCGCAGCTCGGCGACCACCTCGAACTCCTCGTCGGGCAGGGCCTGCAGCTCGTACTGCACGACCCGGGCCACGGTGTGGCGCCGCGCGTGCCAGGCGACGAAGTCCTCGACGATCAGCCGGATCCGCTCGACGGGGTCGGACACCTTGGCGACGACGTTCTCGACCAGGGCGAGCGTCTGCTCGTGGCCGTACCGGCTGATCGCGAACAGCAGCGCGGCCTTGGACGGGAAGTGCACGTAGAGCGCGGCCGGGCTCATCCCGGCGGCGCCGGCGATGTCCCGGGTCGTCGTGGCGTGGTACCCGCGCTTGGCGAACGCCTCGACCCCGGCCAGCATCAGCCGGCGCGCGGTCTCGGGCTGCACATCGGGCCACAGTTCGGCCGACAGGGACATCGTCATCGGGAGATCCTCTCAGACGCGGCACCCACGGGCGACGGGCTCGGCGGCCCACCTCGATCGCCCTCAGTGTAAGTGAGCGCTTGGTCCAGGAGAGGGAGGTCATACCGGCAGGCTGATGGCCTGACGGTCGAACGTCAGTTCGAGACTTTGGTAGAATCCCACTGCGATGGTGCGGCCGCAGGGGAAGTGCGATCCGCACCATCGCGTCCCCTCGGCGCGCTGCACCGGCTTCCCCGAACGGCCCGAACGAGCTTCGGTGACGAAGCTGCGTGGTCGACTGCGAACCGCGCCCTCTGCGCCGAGGGGTGTCACGTCGACCCGCGCTGTCAGCGGGCTCCGCCCGCTCGTCGCCGCGGCGAGCGGGCGCTGAACAATTCTGCAGATTGGCGTGCTTTCCTCGGGGTGCGGTTTCGTGGGCTCCGCGAGCCAGGCGTCCGTGTTCGCGGTTTCGGTGTCAGCGAGGTGCGGGCCGGAGGCGGACGGGCAGGCTGGTGTGCCCGTTGGACAGGAACGTGGGCAGGGTGGTCAGGTTCTCCGTCGGCACGGCGAGGGTCAGGTCCGGGAAGCGGTCGAACAGCGCGGGGAGCGCCACTTCGGCTTCGAGCCGGGCCAGCGGCGCGCCGGGGCAGTGGTGTACGCCGTAGCCGAAGGTGAGGTGCGGTGCGGCCGGACGGGTGATGTCGAACTCGTCGGCGGTGTCGCCGTGCTGGGCGGGGTCGCGTCCGGCGGCGCCGAAGCCGACCAGGATCGCATCGCCGCGCCGGATCACTGTGCCGTCTACCTCGATGTCCTCGACCGCGTACCGCAGGGGCGTGTACGGGATCGGTGCCTGCCAGCGCAGCGTCTCCTCCACCACGGCGGTCCAGGATCGTCGCCCTGACCGGACCAGGGCGAGTTGATCGGGGTGGGTCAGCAGCGCGATGATGGCGTGGTCGAGCAGGTTCACCGTGGTCTCGTGGCCGGCGGTCATCATCAGCATCAGCGTGTCGACGAGCTCGGTTTCGGTCAGTGCGCCGTCCCGGTCGTCGCGCGCGGCGATCAGGGCGCTGGTCAGGTCGTCGGCGGGCGCGGCGCGTTTCTGCGCGATCAGGTCGGTGAACAGGGCGTACGCCGCCGCCACGTTCGCCTGCGCTTGTTGCTCGGTGATCGCGCTGTCGAAGAAGCTGTCCACTACTTCGCGGATCCCGGCTTGTTTGTCGCCGGGGACGCCGAACAGGCGGCAGATGACCTCGATCGGCAGCGGGTAGGCGTACCGCGCCCGCAGGTCGACGGGCGCGTCACCGGAATCCGCGTCGAGGGCGTCGAGCAGGTCCCGGGTGATTTCGTCGACGTTCGGGCGGAGCGCCTCGGTGCGGCGGGCGGTGAAGGCGGCGGCGGTCAGGGAACGCAGCCGCCGGTGGTCGGCGCCGTAGGCGGTGAACATGTTCCGGATCGACACCCAGATCCGCAGCGGCCAGTCTTCATCGATTTCCCCGTTGGTGAACGCGGGCCAATGCTGCACCGCGTCCTTGGACACCCGAGGGTCGGCCAGCAGCCGACGCAGGACATCGTTGCCGGTAGCGGCCCAGGCCGGAACGCCACCGGGCAGTTCGATCCGGGTGACCGGCCCCCGTTCCCGCAGGCGGGCGCCTTCGGCGTGCACGTCGGAGGCGGTGACGTCGAGCGTGATCGGCTGTTCCATTCTCATTCCCCCCCCCCGTCGGTTCTCGCGTGGACCCCGGCCGAACTCGGATACGGAATACCGGCTGCGGATCAGTGCGCGTCCAGGATGCAGATCACGGTCGCGCTCGATTCAAGAGCGTCCAAACCCCACGCTGCAGGAAAGGTGCGCCGCGGCCGAGTGGACTGTTGCCGCCTGAATCGGCCAGCGCCTTCCGGGTTCCCGTTGTGGCGTTACCCCTCCCAAGGATCGCCGTTCGGCAGCATTGATAAGTCTGCCACCGCGAGGACGCGGCTCGCGTGCCCTCAACGAGTGAAATGACGCGCAACCGGCACTAATCCGCCAGCCCAGTGAAGTCACCCGCGTGGGGGATATTGGCGCCCGGATCAGGTGAACGATGGGTAATTAATGCGGTTTCGCGGCGGGGCGGCCGAGCGCTGAGCGTTCACGCCGTGCGGTGAGCAGGTTCCAGTCGGTGTGGTCACTCGCTCATCTGACGTCGGCCGGTTCGACGGCCGCGGAGCCGGCGCTCACCTGTCCGCGCTACGACATCCGGGTTCACTTCTCGCGCCAAACCGGTGCATCAGCGGAAATCCCGACACTCACTGTTTCGGAAAACGCAATCTTCGTCACTCCGAAGTGTGACAGTTTCCCGGCGGATTTCGATCGTTCGGCGCATTTCGGCCATGATCTGCGTGGTCCTGTGCGCACGCCGGTAGCCCGTTGAGGCCTTGACGCAGGGCGCTCCGAGTGACGTTTCCGGGACCGGCTAACGAATTCCCGGGTATTCCGTCTCTTCACAGGAACCCCACACCGAATCCGGCCGTTCGCCGGTGCCCGAAGGGAAACCCATGTCGCGAAGATCAGTTTTCGTCGCCCTCGCCGCGGTCGGCGCGTTGCTCGCCCCGACCGCGGTGGCGGCCGCCGCGCCGCCGGGCGTCGACCCGGCCACCGTCGACCTCACACTCGCCGCCGGGCAGAGCACGACCGTCACCAAGCACGTCACCACCTCCGCCGTCCCGCCGAACCCGGACCTCGTCCTGCTCGCCGACACCACGGGCAGCATGGGCGGCGCGATCACGAACGTGCGGACCAACGCCAACGCCATCACCGGCGACGTGCTCGCCGCGCAGCCGACCGCCCAGTTCGGCGTCGCCGAGTACAAGGACTTCACCGACTCGGTGCCGTTCAAGGTCAACCAGGGCATCACCGGCGACACCGCCGCGGTCCAGGCGGGCACGAACCAATGGGTGGCCTCCGGCGGGGGTGACCTTCCCGAAGCCGACCTCAACGCGCTCTACCAGCTGGCCACCGGCGCGGTCACCTTCCGCCCCGACGGCACCCGCATCGTCGCCTGGTTCGGCGACGCGCCGTCGCACGACCCCAGCGGCGGGCACTCGCTGGCCGACACGATCGCCGCGCTGAAGGCGGCGAACATCCGCGTCGTCGCGGTCAACGTCGGCAACCTCGACGCCGACGGGCAGGCCAGCGCCATCGCCGACGCCACCGGGGGTGTCCTGCTGAACAACGTGCCCTCGAACCAGGTGTCCCAGGCCATCCTGACCGGCATCAAGTCCATCGAGGTCACCGTGACCCCGCACGTCACCACGTGCGACCCGCAGCTGACGCTCACGAACGCCCCGGCGAGCGCCAAGGTGACCAGCGGTGACGTCGCGACGTTCACCGAGACGATCGCCACCGCGGCCGGCGCCGCCCCAGGCACCTATCACTGCTCGGTCGACTACCTGGTCGACGGCATGTCCCGCGGTTTCGTCGAGACGACCACCGTGCGCGTGCTCGGCCTGAGCATCAACGACGTCACGGTGGCCGAAGGTTCGGGCGGGGCGCCGGTGCCGGCCACCTTCACCGTGTCCCTGCTCGGCGGGGTGAGCCCGAACCCGGTGAGCGTCCACTACGCCACCGCGAACGGCACCGCCACCGCGCCAGCCGACTACGCCGCCACCAGTGGCGACGTCACGTTCGCGCCGGGTGAGACGAGCAAGCCGGTGACGGTGCCGGTCAACCCGGACACCGTCGACGAGCCGGACGAGACGTTCACCGTGACCCTCTCGGCCCCGGTGGGCGCGGGACTGGTCGACCCGACGGGTGTGGGCACGATCGTCGACGACGACCGGGACGGCGCCTTCTCCTGCACCGGCACAGCGGCGAACGTCCTCGGCGTCACCGCCGCCGTGGCGAACCCGCAGAACCTGCCGTGCGCCGACGACAGCAAGACCGTCCTCGACGCGACGCTCAACGCCGGCCTGATCCAGGTGCAGACCCACGCTCTGACGTCGTCGACCGACCTGACCCCGGACAACCAGTCCGTGGCCCCGGCGGCCGGTGACCACGCGCAGGCGTCGGCCAAGATCGACAAGACGGTGATCAGCACGGTCGGGCTGACGATCGAGCTGGGCGTGATCCAGTCCCAGGCGGCGGCGACCTGCCAGCCGGCCACGGGCGGGCTCGCCCCGGTGTTGACCGGCAGCTCGAACGTGGCGTCGCTGAAGATCAACGGTGTCTCGGTCACGGTCGGTTCGGCCCCGTTGACGATCCCGCTGGTGATCGGCTCGCTGAAGCTGAACGGCCAGACCGTTTCGGGTGGCGTGGTGAAGCAGCAGGCGGTGGCGCTGGACACCGCGCTGGCGAAGATCGTGCTGGCGGAGTCCCAGGCCGACGTGCACGGAACCGTCGCGCACCCGGCCGGCGACCCCTGCCGGCGGTGATCCGGTGAACCGGGCCGGGGCGGGCGAAACCCCGCCCCGGCCGCGGTTCACGCGTGGCGGAACTCCGGCGGCTGCCTTTCGGTGAGCGCTGCGCCGCGACTACCCCGCGGTTCTGCGCTACGCCCGCGACCAGGCCGGATCGCCGGATGGACAACGTGCGGCGCCTGGCCGGCGTCCTGCAGTTGCCGCGCCGGCATTCGGACTCGAGGACCACAGAAGCGTGGCGCCCGGGCATCTCGACCCGAAGGCTTTCAAGGTGATCGGCAAGCCCGCCCGAGATGAGGACAACGTGCGTCTCATGGCTCACCGGCACCTCCCGGGCCGTGTCGACGATCCGGACAGTGCGAGTCCGTACGGTGGTTCGGGAATCGCCCGACGCCGGATCTGGCGTTTGTCAGACCTCATCAGGGCGATCTGCCAATCATGATCAACCGCACCGAGGAGGACCGATGGCCGAAATCTCCGATCAGGGCGCATGACCGGATCGCGTGGGCGGGTTCTCTCGTCGACGCGTAGCGCCGACGTCCGGTCGGGGTAGATGTCCAGCACCCGGTCCAATCCACCGGCCGAGAAAGGCTGCGGCATGATGGTTTTCGGTGATGGGCAGCTGGTGAGAATGGCGCCGATCGCGCGTACCACGATGAGTACTGTGCCGGAATCCAACTCACCGGCGAAGGTGACGACCACTGGATCGCCATGGGGACGCGAGACGGTGAGTCGCCGCGGTCGAACTCCCCATGATTTACGCTCCATGCGTTCCCCTCGCGTCGGTGTAAGAGGTTTCGTAGACGGGATAGTCGGCGAAACACACCGGGGGTCCGCAGAGATCTGCTCGGCGTCAAACCTGCCTGGCCGTTGGTGCGCCGCACCGGACGGCCGGCTCGAAGCTGCTGCAGGTGCGCAGACGGTGTGACTCAAGTCGTTGACGATCAGGGCGTCCGGACGCAGTCGCAGCACCACGTGGCAGGCCGGAAAGCCGTGGCGGATCGGGTCCGCGCTCGCGGCCTTCACCTGCGTGAAGCCGGCATCCGGGCCGCACGGTGTGTCCTGCACCGCTGGACGGATGTCGTCTGCTCGTTCATGTCATCACCCCCAGGCTGGTCGTGACTGCACGTCTGGGCGGCTCAGCGGCTCGGTAGCTGGTGTCGAGAGCGTGGGTGATCTCCCCCGCGGACAAGTCCGCGGGGGAGATCCGTCAATGCATGCCGTAGCTCGTTGGTCACGGCCTTGTGATTGGGGTGTCGAACGCCCCGCCCAGGGGGACAACGCGCGGCGACCGGGGGTGGCGGGTGACGCGGCCTGCCCGAAGTGGCCGACAGGCTTGGCCACGGGCTGCGCGGGTATCACAGCCCTGATATTTCTGCTGAATCACGGTGGGCGCTCGGCTGCGGAGGCGAGGAACGAGTGACTTCTGAAGGCAACGAGTACGACGCGGTCGCGGATCGGCAGATCGGGCGCGAGGAGGACGTGCGGCGGGTGTTCGACGCCATGCCGGTGCTGGTGCTCGCGATGGCCGGTCCGGAGCTGGAAGTCACCGCCACGACCGCCGCCTACCGCGTCCTGGCGGGGCGGTCGGAGATGATCGGCCTGCCGTTCCGCGAGGTGTACCCGGAGACGATGGGGCAGCAGATCTTCGAGATGTTCGCCGGCGTCTACCGCACGGGCAACCCCCTGGACGTGCGGGCGATGCGGGCCCAGTTCGAGCAGCAGGGCCGGCGGATCGAGGTGTTCGTCGACGTCACCGCCGTCCCGCAACGGGGTGCCGACGGCGAGGTCACCGGCGTCATCGCCCAGGTCGTCGACGTCACCGAGCAGGAGCGGCAGCGGCGCGCCACCCAGGAACGCGCCGACGTCGCCGAGGCCCGCTACGCCCAGGCCCGCGACGTGATCGACACGCTGCAGCGTGAGCTGCTGCCCGCCGGAGTGCCGGTTCTCCCACGGGCGCAGATCGCCGCCAGCTACCTGCTCGCCGACGCCGACACCGCAGCGGGAGGCGACTGGTACGACGCTCTGGCGCTGGAGGACGGCCGCGTCGCGCTGGTCGTCGGCGACGTCGTCGGCCACGGCGTGAGCGCCTCGGCGACCATGGGCCAGCTGCGCATCGTCCTGGAGGAGCACCTCGCCGGCACCGGCGACGTCCTCGCCGCCGTGCAGGCCGCGGACGCGGCGACCGCCCGGATCCCGGGGGCTCGCGCGGCCACCGTCTGCGTCGCGGTGCTCGACCCCGCCACCGGGCAGCTGACCTACACCACGGCAGGCCACCCACCTCCGCTGCTCGTACCGGCCGGCGACGAGGACAAGGGGCGTTACCTCGACACCACCGCCGGCGGCCCCTTGGGCTTCGAGGGAGACCGCGCGTCCGCTACCACCCAGCTGACCACCGGTGACCTGGTGCTGCTCTACTCCGACGGCATCCTGGAACGCCCCGGCCAGGAGCTGAGCACGAGCACGGTCGACCTCGCGCGGGTTGCCGCCGACGTCACCGCCGACCGGGCCCTGCCCGGCAGTCCCGGCCTGACCGTCGAGCGGGTCTGCGAGCAGACCATCGAGCTGATGATCCGCGCCACCGGGCACGACGACGACATCACCCTGCTGGCGGCCCAGCTCACCCCGGCGCCGGCCGGGTTCGCCCTGACTGTTCCCGCCGACACCGATTCGTTGGTCACCCTTCGCACCGGCCTGGACGAGTGGCTGACCACCGCCCGGGTCGCCCGTCCGGACATCGACGCGCTCCGGCACGCCGTGGTGGAGCTGGTCACCAACGCGATCGACCACGCCTACCTCGACTCTCCGGACACCCACCCGGTCACCGTCACCGCCGCGCTCGACAGCACCGGCCGGCTGGAGGTGCGGGTCATCGACCAGGGGCGATGGCGCGAGCCCCGGCCTTCGCCCGATCGTGGTCTCGGGCTGCACGTGACCTCCGGCGTCGTGGACAGCCTGCAGCTGGATCACGACGCGCACGGCACCACCGCGATCGTCCGTCACCGGCTGAACCGGCCGGCCAGGCTGCTCACCGCCGAATCCCGGGGGCCGGCCGCCGGTGCGCGGCCGGCACCGCAGGCCGACCCGCTGATCGTTCTGGACCAGCCGTCGGCGCCCGAACCGCGGCTGCGGATCGACGGCCCGATCGACGGCGCCACCGCCGCCACCGTCGAACACGAGATCCTCACCGCCGGTTCCACTGGTGCCCGCTCGCTCACGGTTGACCTGACCGGTGTCACCCACCTGGCCAGCGCCGGAGTCGCGGTGCTGCACAAGCTCGCCGCGCTGCACCGGGGCAACCACACCGAGCTCGTGCTGTTCGCCCCGGTCGGCGGCAACGCCGACATGGTCATGACGCTGGTGGACCTGCCTCACCGGACTCTCGACCCCGACACGGAATCCGACGACGCCGGCTGATCTGACGCCGCCGATTCCGTGGCCCGCGGGAACAGCGGCGAGCTGGACCAAATCTTCACCGATCCCTGGGTGCCGCGAGCGTTACGGAAACGGCGTGGCGGCGCAGCCGCCGGCTGTCCGGGGCTCGACGGTGTTGCCGGTGCGGATGCCGTGGTTCGTTTTCTGTCTCCCGTGATTTCGCTCGGTGTGGTGCGGGTGTCCGTTCGAGCGGGCCACGGTGGTGGTCCGGAGCTTGGTTCGACGGCTCGTTGTGGGCAGGGGGTGAGTGGTGGCGACGGATGCCGAGCAGTCCTCGTGCGACAGCCCGGCGGCGATGTCGGCCGAAGGGCATTCGATGCTGGTCCACCGCTCGCCGCGGGTTGCGCGGGAGCGGACCGGAGCGTGGGTCGGTGCCGCCCTCGACCGGGGGTTCCGGGTCCTGTGCAAGTACACCGGGCTCGCCTGGCCTGTGGCCGAGCTGATCGGATCGGCTGGCCGTGATCCCGGCAGTGTCACGCCGGTCGATGCGGCGGACGTGTTCGCCGATACCGGCGGGCGGCCTGCCGCGCTGCGCGCGTGGCACGAGGAGCACCTCGGGCGCGCTCGCGCCGAGGGCTACGCGGGTCTGGCGCTGGCCTGTGACGGATCCGCGCTGCGGGTCATCGCTCCGGAGCCGGCGGCCAGGATGGCGCACGAACGCGACCTGACCGAGCTGGCGGCCGCGGCGGCGGTGGCCGTGCTGTGCCGCTACGACCTGGCTGTCGAGACCGACGACGACCTCGATGGGCTGCTGAGGGTGCACGCACCGGCGGTGGAAGACGTCGTCTTCGCCGCTTACCGCCACCGTGACCGGCTGACCCTGACCGGGGAGATCGAAAGTAGCAATGCCGCCCGGTTCGCCGCCGTGCTGAGCGCGGCGATCCAGGCTGGTGTCCGCACCGTCGACGTCGCGGGCCTCAGGCTCCTGTCCGCGGCCGGCCTGCGCGCGCTGGACGCGGCCACCGCGCCGCTCGGCCGAAGCGCAGAGCAGGTGCGTTTCCTCGACGCCGGGCCGCTGGTCCAGCGTGTACTGCACGTTTCCGGACTGCTCGCCTCCGGCGTCATCGTCCTGGACAACTGACCGCGCGAGGCCGCGAGGAGTCTGCCCAAAGCCACGTGGCCGATGTCCGGAATACCGGCCCTGCCTGGTTGGGCCGCGGCTCCGGTTCCGGATGGCGCCCGGCTGCGCTGCGCCGGTGACGCGCACGTCGTGCCTTGACAAGTTGCGCACGAGGGAAAACCCTTCGGTTCACCGGCGCTACACCAGTAGCCCGTAAGGCAGCGCGGGAGCGAACGTGGCCGAGCAACCACCGCAGGAACCCGACTCCGGCACGACGTCCGACAGCGGGCGGCAGCGTTTCCAGTTCGCCACCACCGATCCGGACGAGGCGCAGGACTTCATCGACCGGATGTACCGCGCCCAGCCACCGAAAGCCGGCCGGCTGGCCCGGGTGTCGCCGGTGTCCATCTCCCAGGTCAGCGCGGGCGGGCTGAGCTATGTGGACTTCACCATGCCCCCGGACCTGACCTTGCACCTCGACGGCACCGACGAGGTGTCGGTGACCACGCTGATCACCGGCGGCACCGAAGCGGAACTGGGCAAGCACACCGAACGCTACGTCCCTGGGGACGCGTTCCTGGGCAGCTTCCCGCACGGGGACTACCAGGTCCGTTGCCTCGACTTCCGCGCCACGATCCTCACCGTGCCGGCCCACGCCCTCGCCGAAGCCGCCGGGATCCTGCCCGGACGGCCTCCGCCCGAGCTGCGGTTCGACACCCTGCGCCCGGTCTCCCCGGCCGCCGCCGCACTCTGGAAGCGCACCGCCACCTACGCGCACGACATGCTCGAGAACGAACTGGCCGCCGCCAGCCCGCTGATCATGGGCAGCGCCGCCCGGCACCTGGCCGCCACCATCCTCGAAGTCTTCCCCGGCACCGTCCGCACGGACCCCCTCGGCCCCGGCAGCCGCGATGCCCGTCCTGAGACTCTCCGCCGCGCCATCGCGTTCATCGACGACAACGCCCACACCGACATCACCGTCGCCGACGTCGCCGCCGCGGCGTTCGTCACCCCCCGCGCCGTCCAGCTGGCGTTCCGCCGTCACCTCGGCACAACGCCGATGGCCTACCTGCGCCGGGTCCGCCTCGACCGTGCCCACCACGAGCTGCTCGCCACCGACCGAGGGCACGGCTCGGTCACCGCGACCGCTTATCGGTGGGGGTTCTCGAACCCGGGCCGGTTCGCCACCGGGTATCGCAACGCCTACGGGGTCCTGCCGAGCCAAACCCTGGACCGTGACGCGTAGCGCCTGCCGGGCGTGCGGTTGACGGCGAGGCGTTTAGTGGACCGTCGCCGGGGTACCCGGCACATTTGCAGCTCGGGCAGGTCGTCGGGGTCGCCACGCTCGGCACCCTCTACCTGTCTTTGCGGCACGGACCAGGTGCCGCGGCGTCGGCGCACGCCTTCACCCCCACCGTGGTCGCGGTCGCGTGCTGCGCGGCGCTGGCAGGGGTGGCCAGTCTTCTCTTGCTCAGAAGGCGTCCAGCCGTCTCGGAGTGAGCGGCGGTGGGGATTGAGCGGTCAAGCCTCCACATGCGCGCCGGATGAGGCGTTACCAGGGTACGACCTCGCCGCGACGGTCCAGGAACTGCAGCCCCGGCGCGCCGGCTTGGGCCTCGAGGACGTCGACGACGGCCGGGATGGTCTCCTCGGCGACGAGAGGAGCGCCGGGGCCGCCGAGCCGGGTCCGGTTGTGGCCGGGGTCGATGAGCAGCTTGGTGTGCCCGTCGTCGGCGTAACGCGTGGCGTAGCTGCGCATCAGCTGGTTGAGCGCAGCTTTGCTGGCCTTGTAGAGCTCGAAGCCGTCCTCGGTGTTGCGTGAGACGCTGCCCTGTTCGGAGGACATCACCGCGACGGTGCCGCCGGGCACCACGAGCGCGCGCAGGGCCTCGAGGGTGTGCAGGGGGCTCAGCGCGTTGGTGGTCATCACCTCGGTGAACATCTCGGCCGGGACCTCGCTGATCGGCAGGTTGCCGCGGTCGATCGCCGCGTTGACGAACAGCAGGCCGAAGTGGTGGCCCGACAGGCGCTCGCGCAGCGCGGTCAGCTGCGCGGAGCTGGTCATCTCCAGGGTTTCGACCGTCAGCCGTCCCGCCGAGCCGGCGGCGTGCGCACGCAGCTCGCCGCCGCTGGTGCGGGTCGTGGCGGTCACCCGCCAGCCGCGCCGGGTGAGTTCGACGGCGAGGACGAGCCCCAGCCCTCGCGAGGCGCCGATGACGAGGGCATGGCGGTGGGCATCAGGGAACACAACGACTCCTTCGGGGGGTGGAAACCTCAACCTAGACGAGACGTCGCGTCTAGACAAGACGTCGCGTCTCGACGTTGTGACACCGGTGGCGCCGGGTATCGTGTCGCGCATGTCCGCCGCAAAGCCTCAGCCCCGCCGGGTGCACTCCGGCAACCGGCGCGACGACGCCGCGCGCCTGGCCGTGCTCCACGCTGCGGACGACCTGCTCGTCGAGCACGGTTTCGGGGCGCTGACCGTCGAGGCCATCGCCCGCCGGGCCGGCGTCGCCAAGCAGACGATCTACCGCTGGTGGCCTTCGAAGGTCGAGATCCTCCTCGACACGCTGATCGAGGACAGCGAGAAGCGGCTGCCGGTCCCGGCCGGCAGCCCGACGGCGGACAGCATCCGCGGCTACGTGCGTGGTTTCGCCCGGTTCGTCACCCGTGATCCCGCCGGCAAGGTCCTGCTCGCCCTCCTCGCCGAGGCGCAGCACGATCCCGGCACGGCGAAGAGCCTGCACGAGCGCTTCCTCGGCCCGCGCCGCGTCCGGGAGCGCGAGCTGCTCGCCACCGGCACCGAAGCCGGCGAGATCGCCCCCAAGCTCGGCCCCGACGCCACGATCGACGCGCTGCTGGGTCCGGTCGTCTACTGTGCCCTCACGGGGGCGAGCGTTCCCCGCGGCCTCGTGGACACTCTCTGCGAGGACCTGCTCCGGCCCCGCGCTGACTGAGTGCTGCCGGCCGGCTGGGCCGCAGGGCGCTGCTTCGGCCTCGGCACTGGAGCGCGCGCGGACATCCGTTTTCGACCGGCTCGCGGCACAAGGGTGCGTTCGCTACGGCCGGGAATTCCGCGCTGGTGCAGCCCTTCGGCTGATTCGCGACTGGTCCGTGCGGGTTGGTGTGCTGTGCGTGTCGGACGCAGGAGGTTGTGGCTGGTCGTGGGCGGCGTTGCGGTTCGGGCTGCTCGCCTGGCTGGGTGATGAGAGCAGTAGCGTTCGGCCGGTAGCAGGAGATCTTCGGGAAGATCGAAGGATCCGAGTACTGGTCCCTCACGACCTGACTGACTTGCCGAGCTCCGGTGAGAGCCGCTCCGTAGGGTTTACGTCGGCGCTTCGCGCGAGTGCGGTGCGGATGCGGCTTGTCGAGGCGTCTTCAGCTTTCCGAGCTGATCCGGGGCAAGGTCGCCGACGCGTTGCCGCCCACGTTGGACACCGGCGCTCTGCGCACCTACCCGCTTGAGCTGTTCGCCATCTTCCGCGCCGGCTGGGCAACCCGCTGATCATCCGGATTGGCGCCGGGCTGCTGGCCGAAGTCGAGCATGACGCGACCCTCGCCGAGGTGCCGCACACCGGACCGCGCCGACGTTGGTTCGCTGCCGTCCGTGCCGGGCAGTCGATCCGCAGCATCCTCGGTCCGAGGGCCCAGACCAGCGCGGACGGCGACGTGCTTGCCGGGGTGTCGACGATCTCCTGCCGAGCTGAATGCATGGCGCGGCGTTCGACCTCTTCACTGCGTAGCAGGGTCACAGCACATCGAGGTGTTCGCGGACGTGATGTGCGGACGTTCGAACGACAAGCAGCACTGTCCCTCGATGATCCCGCTGTTGCCGGGCCGATCCCAGAGTTTGCCGTGAGCGACTTGGCAAGGTGTGTCGTGAGTGATGTTCATGATTCGGACATCGTTGACACTTTACGCACGTGTTCTTACTTTCGGTGCATAGCAACGGGATGGCGTCTCACACGACCGTGTCCGAAGGTGCCCGCGAGACGGGTCTGTTGTCGCTGAGCGTGTCTCCGCGACCGATCCGTCCCGAGGAGCCCTCATGCACCGCGCCACCGAACGGCCGGCCGACCTCGACCACCTGCTCGCACACGGGCCGTTCCCGGCCGCGCTGCGGGCGGCGATCGCCGCCCGCGGGCTGTCGCTCGACCGTATCCGCCACCGGCTCGCGCGGCGTGGGCTTTCGGTCAGCGTGCCCACGTTGAGCCTCTGGCAGTCGGGCCGTCGCCGGCCGGAACGCGCTGAGTCCCTGCGTGTCCTTGCCGGACTGGAGCAGGTGCTCGAGCTGCCCGCCGGGTCGCTCGGGATCCTGCTCGGGCCGCCACGCCCGCGTGGCCGGGCTCCGGTCCGTGGCCGGGCCGGGCAGCTGGTGACCGTGAGCCAGCACGACCAAGCGGAGATCGACGCGCTTGGCGGGCTCTCGGCCGTCCGGGCCCGCGTCGTGCTGCGCGCCACCGGAGCCGGGCTGGACCGCTGGCCCGTGCGGTGGCACTTCGAACCGGGCGTCGCGCCGAAGATCTTCGCGGACCGCAACTGCCGTGTCGGCATCGTCGAGCACGACCTGGACCACGACCGGCTGACCGCCGAACTCGTGCTGGACTCACCGCCCGCACCCGGCGAGTCCGTCGTCGTCGAATACCGCGCGACGTTCCCGGCCCACCCCGTCGCGCGGGGGTACGTACGGATCTTCGACCGGCCGGTGCGCGACTACCTGCTCGAAGCCCGGTTCGCCGAGCTGCCGGCGCAGTGCGTCCGTGTCCACGCCGAGGACGCCGGCCGCGAGCTGGTGCCGGACTCCGGTGGGACCGTGCACGTTGCCGAGGCCGACGTCGTGGGCCGGATCGGGATCCGCTGGGAACCGTGAAACGGGTGTGGCCCCGGCGGGTGCCGGGGCCACACCTTCCTTTCGTGGCGGCGGTCAGGGGGTGACGTAGAGCGTCCGGTTCGGGCTGCCGCTGCCCGGGTTCTTGACCAGGTTCGGGGTCGAGGCGGTGATCAGGGCCTGCGCGACCTGGGCTGCGGTTGCCGTCGTGTGGGTGGCCAGGTAGAGCGCCGCCGCGCCGGCGACGTGCGGGGAGGCGAACGACGTGCCGTTGCCGGTGTAGGTGGCGGTGTCGTTGGTGTTCCACGCCGACGTGATGCCGACTCCCGGAGCGAACAGGTCGACCCCGGCGCCGTAGTTGGAGAAGGACGCGCGGGTGTCGGTCTTGTCCGCGGCGGCGACCGTGATCGCCTCGGCCACCCGGGCCGGCGACGACGTCGAGGCGTTCGCGTTCGAGTTCCCGGCCGCGACCGCCCAGGTGACACCGGAGGCGATCGAGTTGCGGACGGCGGTGTCGAGCGCGGTCGAGACCCCGCCACCGAGGCTGGCGTTGGCGACGGCCGGTTTCTGGGCGTGGGAGGTGATCCAGTTGACGCCGGCGATCACGCCGGCGGTGGTGCCGCTGCCGTCGGAGCCGAGCACGCGCACCGGGTACAGCTGCGCACCCTTCGCGACACCGTACTGCGACCCGGCGATGGTCGCGGCGACGTGCGTGCCGTGCCCGTAACCGTCGTCGGCGTTCGTGTCGTTGTCGACGAAGTCGTAGCCCTGGTGCACGCGGCCGCCGAAGGTCTGGTGGGTCGCGCGGATGCCGGTGTCGAGCACGTAGACGTTCACGTTCGACGCCGTGGTGGCGTAGGTGTACTTGCTGTCCAGCGGCAGGTTCCGCTGGTCGATCCGGTCCAGGCCCCAGGACGGCGGGTTCTGCTGCACGGCCTCGGTGCGCACGGTCTTGTCCTGCTCGACGAACGCGACCGCGTGGTCGGCGGCGAGCCGCTTGGCGTGCTTTTCGTCCAGGTGCACCGAGAACCCGGCGAGGTTCTGCGTGTAGACCCGGTCGACGGTGCCGCTGTAGCGCCGGGCCAGGTCGCCGCGGTTCGTCGCGTTGTCCTTGAGCACGACGATGTAGCTGCCGGTGACGGCGTTGGCGTCGGCCGCGCCGAGCACAATGCCTTCTGCGGCCTGGGCGGGGGTGACTCCGGTCAGGACGACGGCTGCCGTGACGGCGACGGCGGCTCCGACGGATCTCGCTGCGCGCATTCCTGCTCCTCGGGGAAGGTGGGTTTCTCCGACTCCGAAGTTAGGTCGCCGGGTGTTTCTTCGGCAGTCACGGGTTTTTGCGGTTTTGCGGCTGGTTTTACGGCTCCGTATCGGCGCTGGGCAAGCGCTTTCCGTGCGACGAAAGGAGGTTTCCGCGGACTGGACGCCCTGGACAAAAGCCGGCGTCGGGCCCCCGCGTGTCCGCGATGTGGGAACGCCCGACCCGGGCGCCGAGGCGGCTTAGGCTGCCCGACGTGACGACGCTCGAGGAATCCGGGGCGGCCACCGTCCTGCCGCTGATCGACATCTCGCGCTTCCGCGACCCCGCCGCGGACCGCGCCGAGTTCCTGGCCGAGCTGCGCCGCGCCGCGCACGAAGTGGGCTTCTTCTACGTCGTCGGCCACGGTGTGCCCGAGCGGCTGACCAGTGGGATCTTCGACGCGGCCCAGCAGTTCTTCGCGTTGCCGGCCGAGGAGCGGCTGGCGATCGAGAACATCCGTTCCGCGCAGTTCCGTGGATACACCCGGACCGGTCACGAGTACACCGGCGGGTCGCCGGACTGGCGGGAGCAGATCGACATCGGCCCGGAACGGGACCCGGTCGCGCCCGGCGGGCCGGCGTGGCAGCGGCTCATTGGTCCCAACCAGTGGCCGGAAGCGCTTCCCGGACTCCGGGAGATCACCCTCGCATGGCAGGCCGAAGCCCTGCGCGTCAGCCGCGAGGTGCTGCGCGCGCTCGCCGCGGCGCTGGGCCAGGACGAGGACTACTTCGACGCGTGGTTCGACGAAGAAGCGTCCACGCACGTGAAGATCCTGAGGTATCCCGGACGGCCGTCGGCCGAGCAGGACCAGGGTGTGGGCGCGCACAAGGACTACGGCTACCTGGCCCTGCTGCAGCAGGACGAGATCGGCGGGCTGCAGGTCCAGGCGGCCGACGGCAGCTGGATCGACGCCACCCCGATCCCGGGCAGCTTCGTGTTCAACATCGGCGAAATGCTCGAGATCGCGACCCAGGGCTACCTGACGGCCACCCGGCACCGCGTCGTCAGCCCGCCGGCCGGCATCGAGCGGTTCTCGGTGCCGTTCTTCCTCGGGCCCCGGCTCGACGCTGTCGTCGAACCGCTGCGGCTCCCGCCGGAGCTGGCTGCGGACGCGAAGGGCGTCAGCGAGGACGCGGACAACCCGCTGCACGCGGCGTTCGGGGAGAACGCGCTGGTCGGCTGGCTGCGGTCGCACCCGAAGGTTGCGCAGCGCTGGTGGGGCGACGTGCTGGCGGAGCGCGGGTGAGCACCTTCGAGACCCGCCAGATCCACGCCGGCGCCCGCCCGGACCGACCCGGAGTCCGCCGTGCGGGGCCTCGAACAGCTGCTTGTGTTCCTCGGGGCAGAAGTCCACTTCGGTGATCGACCGGCTTCGGCGCGACGGATTTCCCAGGCATCGGGGTCGCCGCCGAAACCGGCGTAGCCGAGCCGGCGGTGCCCGGCGGTAATGGTGACGCTCTCGAGCGCATTGTTGTCGAGGCGGAGTTCGCTACGACCGGTGAAACCGTTCGCTGCGGGTGGGGTGCGCAGCGAGGATGAGGCCTTGCTCGGGTGTCGCATCGGGTGGGTGCTGGTCGCCGTACTCGCCGCCGAGCGGGCCCTGGGAGACACGCCGTGGCGTCACCGAGGTCCGGCTCAACCCGGACCGGCGATCGGCCGACGGCTGTGGGCGCACCGGGATCGGCTACCTCTGAGCCCGTCACCGGGCGACGACCGCCGGGACTGCGGGTGAACCGCCCCGGCGGTCAAGGAACCCTTTCGCCGTCCTGTTTCCGCTCGGCCGAGGCGCGGACCATGCGAGCGAGCTCGATCGCCGAGGGACCGGCGATGAGTTCGGTGCACCCCCGGGCCACGAACTCGCGGAGCGCGGCCGGACTGTGCCGCAGCTCGCCGCAGAAGAAGAAGGGGACACCCAGCTCCGCGGCCGCCGTGGCGATCTGGGTGACCACCTGCCGGTTGACCGCACTGAACGGATCGACCTTGAGGGTGCTGTGGCTGCGGTCGATCGCGTTGACGAAGGCGAACAGGTCCGACGTGCCGACCGCGACGAAGGCGGGGCGGCACCGGGCCATCAGTTCGGGCAGCGCGTACACCATCGCCGGGACCTCCAGCGTGAACCCGAGGCGGATCCGGCCGGTCAGCCCCTCGGTCCGGACCATGTCGGCGACCAGCTCGTACTCGGCGATGCTGGAGACGAAGGGGATGCTCACCTCGACCTCCAGCTCGGGGTGGGCCCGCAGCAGCGCGTCGATCGCCTGCAGCTCGGGCCACCAGCGCTGAGCCTCGCGCGGGCCCCTGGCGCCGAGCTCGGGGTTGGCCTCCCGGGGGACGTCGATGCCCAGCTCGCGCAGCTCGCTCGTGGTGGGATCGGACAGGACCAGCCGGACCCGCCGCCACCCCCGCCGGGCCAGCCGCTCGAGTTCCCCGGTCAGCTGGTCGGCGATGAGGTCCGGTTTCGCGTAGGCGGAGGGCTCCTCTGCGTAGAGCCGGAAGAGGCAGAACTTCAGCCGGAAGTACCCGACGTCGCGGACGTTCCACCGCTGGTAGAGCCGTTCGGTGTCGTCGGTGAAGTACGAGCAGATCGCGCTGACCGGGACGGGCAGCCGGCCGAGGTCGATCAGGCCGTGCTCGTCCACCTGGTAGCGGGCGCCGTCGACGACGGCCGACAGGTCTTCGTCGCACCGGACGAGCGCCTTGCCACCCTCGCGGAGCATCTTCCGGGCGTGGTCGGGGACGTACGGGTCGCCCACGACGATGCCGGCCACCCGCGCGTCCTCCAGCGCGACCCGCACCGCGCCGAACGACAGCGAGCGCTCGACCAGCAGCAGGGTTTCCGTCCCGGTTTCCGGCGGCTCGCCCCGGTGGGCGACCGCGGTGAAGGGGAGATCGGGCATCGCCAGCGTGCGGGTGCGCAGCGTCGCCGGAGTGCCGGCACCGGCCGGGGCCGGCTCGTCCGTCACGCGCTCGCCCGCAGCGGCGGCAGCAGCGTCGTGCGCTCCGGACTCGTGACGAGCAGCCGCCCGGCGGCCAGCACGCTGGTGCAGTAGCCGGTCGTGTTGTGCACGTACGCCTGGGTGACGACCTCGGTGATGCCCGAGCCGGGCAGCACGTCGCCGACGACCTTCAGGTGGCTGTCCGCCGTGATGACGGTGGCCGCCGCGGGGGAGCGGGAGAAGGCCCGGGACCCGATCGGGAGGTCGGTGGTCCCGACGACGTCCGGCAGCAGCGCGGCCGCCCGCGCGAAGCCGGCCCGGACCGTGTCGGCGTCGAGGCGGGCCCGGACGAAGAACCGGCACACCTGGTAACCCGGCGGCTGCGTGAGCACCCGCAGGGAGACGGTGTTGAGCGCCGAGATGCCCGGTACCCGCAGCATGGTGGACTGGAGCTGGGAGAAGCCCGGCCGGAGGTTGTCCCGGGCGTCCTCCCGCCGCGCGCCGATGCCCTGCGTGCCCAACCGGCTCGACGCCGTGTCGGGGTGCACGACCTCTACCTCCGCCCGGACCAGCCCGAGGTCGTCCAGCCCGGCGAGCGCGGCGGCTTCGAGCAGGCCACGCAGCTGGACAGCCCAGCCCACGCTCTGGCAGCTGCCCAGCGCGTAGCCGCGCCCGGTGTCCGGCACGGGCTCGGTGAGGCCCAGCAGCCGGGTGTCGGCCCCGGCCAGCGGTGGGTAGAGCGCGGGAAGCGCCGGGTTTTCCGCCAGGCCCACCACTCGGTCGGCGAGCCTGCCGAGCCGCGCAAGCGTTTCCGGCGACCTGATGTGCGCGCGGTGCGTCGCCAGGATGGCCAGGTCGAACCACCCCAGCTCGAAGATCGAGTCGTCCTCGAGCTCGCCGAAGTGGACGGTGACCGGGCGGCCGTCGATGACCAGCCGCGAGCCGGCCTCGTCCGTGGTGAGCCGCCCGAGCAGCGTGGGGTCCGCGAGCAGCAGCCGCCCGTAGAGCTGGGTGAGCGACGACAGCGACGCGAGCTCGGGATCGGCGGTGATGTGCCGGGTGACGACGTCGGTGATCGCGAACCCGTCGCGCTCCGGATCGTTGCGCCCGAGCAGGTTGCTGCCGATGTCGGCGCCGGCACCGAAGAGGATCGCGCTCTTCATCGGCCGCGTCCCGGTTCCGTGCGAACACCTTCCACGTCGGAGAAACGCGCCACCCCGGGGACGGCCAGGGGCAGCAGCGCGGTCACGGCCAGGGCCGCGATCGCGATCACGACGGGCAGCCGGAACCCCGCCGCGGTCACCACCAGCGGCGTCAGCGCCAGCCCCACCGGCTGCAGGAGGTAGGCGCCCAGCTCGTCCAGCGCGAAGACCCGCGCGCGCAGGTTCACCGGGACCGCCCGCTGCAACGCCGACGGCCAGTACACGGTGAAGAGGATGGAGCCGTAACCGGCGGCGAACAGGGCTCCGCCGAGCAGCCACAGCGGCGTCGGAAGCAGGTAGCACGTCAGGGGAAGGCCGAGGGTGAGCGTGCCGAGCATGGCCGTCGTACCCGGCCGCGCGGGTCGCCGGGGCGCGGCCGTGACCATGCCGAGCACCGCTCCCACGGCCATGGTGGACGTCAGGAACCCGAACCACCCGTCCTGGCCCCGATCGTGCAGCGCCAAGGGCAGGAGCACCGTCAGCGGAGCGATGACGAGGAGGATCTGGACCGCGCCGGAGCAGATGGTCGCCGCGATCCAGGGTCGCTCGCGCACGGCCCGGATCGCCAGCCACGCTTCGACCGCGACGTTCCGGCGCGGGCCGCCGGCCGCGAGGGCGGGCTCCACGATGCCCAGCAGCATCACCAGGCTGACGGCGAAGGTCGCCGCGTCCAAGCCGAAGGCCAGCCCGCTGTCCACGAGCACGACGAGCCCGCCGAGGGCGGGCCCGGCGATCATGGCCGCGCGGGACCCGATCGACCGCAGCGCGTTGCCCGCCTCGAGGTCACGCTCGGGGAGCAGGGTGGGGACCACCGCGGAGTACGCGGGCCGGAACAGGCCACCGCCCGCGCCGACCACGCAGGTGAGGACGCCCCAGAGCCACAGCGGCCCGTCAACGGGGACGAAGACCATGGCGAGCACGGCCGTCCCGCGTAGCAGGTCGGCGCCCGCCATCACCCGGGTGCGCTTGAACCGGTCGGCGACGACCCCGCCGTACACGAGCAGGAGCAGGCCGACCAGGCTCTGCGCGGCGAGCAGCGCGCCGAAGTCCACCGCGGAACCGCGCTCGGCGACCAGGACGTGCACGAGCGTGACGCTGAAGATGCCGTCACCGACGCGGCTGAGCACCTGGCTCACCCAGAGCTGGGCGAACGCCCGCGATCCGAATGGTTCCAGCAGCCGCGGCACGCGGCGGGTCGAGAGCATGCCACCGTCCTTTCCCGGCGAGCGTGGGGCCGGGCTCATCGGAGCCGGTCGGTGCCGGTGATCGCTTTCGCGAGATCGCCGAGCTCGGGGTGTTCCCGGATCAGCCGCGCGTCCAGCCGGATCCCGTGGTCGGCCTGGAGCCGCAGGCACAGCTTCAGGGCGGTGAGGGAGTCGCCGCCGAGCTCGAAGAAGTTGCCCGGCCGCGCCGGCGCGCCCAGCAGATCGCCGAGCGTGGTCGCCAGGTACAGCTCGACCGACCGGTGATCGGCGGTGAACTCCGCCCCGGCCAAGCGGTCCAGGAGCGCGGCGGCCTCCCGCCGGAGGACTTTCCCGGCGCGGTTGCGGGGAATCCCGGGCGCCGCGGGCACGAGCCGCACCGACCGCGGCGCCCGCTCCGGGCCGAGCCGGTCGAGGGCGAAGGCGAGGACGTCGGCGGGTTCGACCGGCCGCGCGGTGACGACCAGGGCGACCGGGATCGCCTGCAACGTCGGGTGGGCGGCCGGCACCACCGCGGCGTCGGTGATGGCCGGGTGGTCCAGCAGCACCGCTTCCAGCTCCTCCGGAGAGATCAGGACGCCGCCGCAGTCGAACACGTCACCGGCCCGGGCGACGATGGTCAGCCTGCCGTCGGCGCCGATGGACGCCAGGTCCCCGGTGCGGATCCAGCGGCCGCGCTCGGGCCTGCCCCCGTCCTCGAGCGGCGTGCGGGGCAGGACGCCGAGCGAAGCCATGCTCAGCGTCCCCACTTCACCGGGCGGCAGCGGCTCGCCGTCCCGGCCGGTGACGCGGATTTCCCTTCCTTCCCAGGGCAATCCGGCCGACACCGGCTCGTCGGGCCGGTAGACCCAGTCGGTGCCGGCCGGCCAGACCTCGGTGCCGCAGTAGGAGTTGACCACGGTCGCGTGCGGCACCTGCCTCGCGAGGAAGTCCAGGGCTTCCCGGCGGACCGCGGCTCCCGAGACGCAGGCGACCTCGAGCGCGGTGGCGCCGGCCCAGTCCAGCTCGGGCTCCCGCATCAGGATCTCCAGCATCGACGGGACGAGGAAGGTCACGGCGATGGACCGCCTGCCCAGCTCGGCGACGAACGCGCGGGGTTCGAACCCGGACAGCACGTGGAGTTCGGCGCCCAGGGTCTGCAGCGCGTCAATGAAGATCGTCTGGGCGAAGGTGTGCCCGAAGGGCAGGGCGAGCAGGAACCGGCTGCCCTGCTGCGGCTGGGAGGTGAGGGCCTCGGACGCGTAGGTGCTGCACAGGGTCTCGTGGTAGGAGACGACCGCTTTCGGCTCGCCCTCCGTGCCGGAGGTGAACGAGACCTCCGCCGGCATGTCCGGCCGGATCCCGGGCAGGGGTCCGGGCGCTTCCGGCCCGGCCGCCAGGTCGGCGAACGCGACACCGGGACCGCTGCCGAAGGAGAGCGTGAACGCGTCGCGCAGCCTCGGGTGGGCCCGAAGTGCCGGAGCGTGGTCGCCGGCGGACACGGGGACGGCGACCGCGCCCGCCAGCAGCACCGCCAGGTACGCGACCGCGAAGTCCCGGTAGTCCTCCTCCGCCGCGACGAGCCAGACGAAGTCGCCGGCGTGGACGCCCCGGTGGACCAGTCCGCGGGCCAGCCTCTCGGCCTCGGCCAGCCACGGGCCGGGCCGCAGCACCCGGCCTCGCGGGTCGATGACGGCGGCCGCGTCCGGTTCCGCCGCGGCGCGGCGCCGGAGCAGCTCGGGAACCGTGGCCGCGACGAGCGGCACCCCGCTCACGCCGTCGTCCGGGTGGTGGTGGACGGTTCGCTCCCGGAAACCGGTTCGAAGGTCATCCGATCGTTCATCCCTGGTTCTCCAAGGCGATCCAGGCGACCGCGCCGTCGGCGGAGGCCAGATCCCCGGTCAAGTGCCCGGCGGCGTCCCGGACCATCCGCACGACGCGGTCGAGCGCCGCGCCGTGCAGTGCCCGTCCCGGGCCGAGCACGCTCACCGCGCACACGCACCGGCCTTCGCGGAAAACCGGCGCCCCGACCACGACGGTGTCCGGCGTGGGCCGCCCGCGGGTCACGTCGCAGCCGCGTTCGCGGATGAGCCCGAGCTTGCCGAAGATGCTTTCGGCGCTCCGGTTCTGCCGGTCCGCGATGTCCTGGACCAGCGAGGCGGGGGCGAAAGCGAGCAGCGGAGTGGTGCTGGCGTCGGCGTCGAGCGCGAGGACCGTGCCCCGTGGCGGCGCGTAGTCCGGGGTGGGGGAGACCGCCCGGTCGAGGCAGAGCGCGGAGCTGCCCACGCGGACGGTGAGCACCGCGGTCTGCCCGGTGCGCTGCCGGAGCGACCGGAGCACCGCGTCGGCCATCTGGACCAGGTGCCCCGAGCCGCCCCGGTGGGGATCCAGCGCGAACCGCGTGCCCAGCGAGTAGAGCCCGCCGGACTCGGTCAGGTAGTCGTGCTCGCGGAGGCTGCGCATGTACCGGTAGGCCGTGGAGATCGGCACGCCCGTGCGTGCGGCGAGGTCCTCGACGTTCGTCTTGCCCGCGACAGCGATGGATTCGAGAATCCGAAGTCCCCGGATCAGGGATGACGTCTCGCGCGCGCTCATCCGCACTACCCCCTGTTCGACTGGCGAATGATCGCCCCCGACCGCCGTCGTGCTCAGCGGAAATCCCCAGTGCGCAACCGCAAAATCAGCTCCCCGCCTCCGCGAACCCGAGCGGGACCGGCACCAGTCGGCCGGCGATGCCGTGCAGGCGCCCGAATTCCGGGCGTTCTCCCGCCGCGGTGGCGCCCGCGGCGGCCCGCTCGGCGGCGGAGACCGTGCTTTCGGCGAGTTCCGCCGCCCCGGCGAGCCACGTGCCGGGCAACCGTGCCAGCCCGTCTCGCGCGGATGGGCGGCGGTCCGCGCCGGCGACGGCGTTCAGGACGGGACCGGTCGTGGTGAGCCAGGACAGCGGCGAGTCGTCGAACGGTGCCACGGCCGGGGCGGCGGCGCGCCGCACCACCGTGCCCGCGGCGCGGCCGCCCACCACGAAGACGCGCAGATCGAACCGGTAGGGCTTTCCGGCGCACTGGAGCACCGCGCCGTCGATCCAGGGCTCGCAGAGGAAAACCTCGCCCGGGTGGGCGCGCCGGATCCCGTCGAGTTCGGCGAGCGTGCCGCGGTGGACGTGCCGGCTGCCAGAACCCCAGCGCGGCTTCAGCACGTGGAGAGCACCGGCGGCCGCTGCGCGCGCCTCGGGCCCGCGCAGCACCGTCTTGTCGACGCAGACGGCCGACGCCGCGGCGGAGTTCACCACGGCGAACTCCCGGCCGAGCGAGCGGGTCGACCGGTTCCACACCGGTGTCCCCGGCGCGAGTGGCGGCCGGTCCGTGGCCCCGGCGAAGACCACCGTTCCCCCTTTCGAAGTCACCGCGTCCGAGAAGGCGGTGAGGTCCGCGGTGACGGCGCCGATCCGCGCGTCGTCCCCGGAAGCCGGTGCGCTGATCCGGACGGGCCCCCGGACGGTGACCGGGCGCGGCAGCGCGAACGCCTCTGCGAGCACGACCCCCACCTCGCCACGGTCGCCCGCGTGCGCCCGCAGGTCGTGGGCCAGCCGTTGCGCGGGGGAAAGACCGGCGTGCCGGATCGCGCTCAGCCCGAGTGGCCGGTCGTTCACCTCGAGCAGGCGGGGTGATCCGTGCCGTTCCACGATGATGTCCACCCCCGCGATGTGGAGCGCGTGAAGCCGCGATCTCTGCACAAGCAAGAATTACCGAGTGGTCTGGACCCTGTCGACAAAATTCCAGCCTCTGGGAAACCGCGGGAAAACCGCCGGGATCGCTTGATTTTCCCGGTCGCACTGTTCTCCGCCGCCGGCAAACTATTGTGGGTACGATGCCGCCGGGGAGTCCGGAATCCCCATTGTTGCCGGTGGCGGACGACGCGAATGGGGGAACCGATGACGACGGTGCTGGGCGGGCTCACCGTTTCGGAGCAGGGACTGGGCTGCATGGGGATGAGCGACGGGTACGGCAGGCCGGACTGGGACGAGTCGATCGCGACGGTTCACCGGGCGCTCGAGCTCGGGATCACGTTTCTCGACACCGCGGACATTTACGGCGCCGGGCACAACGAGGTCCTCGTCGGGCGCGCGATCGCGGGGCGCCGGGACGAAGTGCGGTTGGCGACGAAGTTCGGCATCGACAATTCGGCCGGGGGCGCCCGCCGGACCGTTCGCGGCGAAGCCGCATATGTGAAACGGTCGTGCGAGACCTCTCTGTTCCGGCTGGACACCGACGTGATCGACCTCTACTACCTGCACCGGCCGCCGGTGACCGCCGAGATCGAGGAGACCGTCGGTGCGATGGCGGAGCTGGTCGCCGAGGGCAAGGTGAAACATCTCGGGCTGTCGGAGGTCGACGGCGAGCTGCTGCGCCGGGCCCACGCCGTGCACCCGATCACCGCCGTGCAGAGCGAGTATTCACTGTGGACGCGCGATGTCGAGACGCAGGCGCTGGCGACCATGCGCGAGCTCGGCGTCGCCCTCGTCGCGTTCGCACCACTCGGCCGGGGGTTCTTGACCGGGACGGTCGGCCGGCCCGGCGGCGACCGGGACATGCGGACCCGGATGCCGCGGTTCACCGGTGCCGCCGCGACGGCGAACGAGGCTCTCGTCGAGACGATCCGTGCCGTCGGCTCCGCGAGGGGCGCGACGCCCGCGCAGGTGGCGCTGGCCTGGGTCCGCGCCCAAGCCGACCGGCTCGGTGTCCCGGTGGTGCCGATCCCGGGGACGAAGCGGGTGAAGTGGCTGGAGCAGAACGCCGCGGCCGTGGACCTCACGCTGACCCCGGACGACCTCGCCGCCCTCGACCCGCTCGCCGGCCGGGTCGAGGGCGCGCGTTACTGACGGGCCCGCGCGGCGCGGCGCGGCCCGAACTCCGCTTCGAGCCGCGCGGCGACCTGGCGGTACCGGCTCACCGGCACCAGGTGCACGCCGTCGAAGGCGCCGCTGTCCCGGATCGCCAGCACCTGACGGCAAGCGGCCTCGACCCCGGCGTCGCGGTCCGCCTCGACCGCCTCGACCAGGCGGTCCGGGATGGCGATGTCCGGGATCGACGCGGCGAGGTTGCGGGCCATGGCCGCGCTGGCCAGGACCATCACCCCGGCGTAGACCCGGCCGGCCGGCCGGACGCTCTCCCGCCACCGCAGCAGGTTCTCCAGGGAAAAGCTGATCTGTGCGAACAGGAAGTCGGCGGTGGCCTTCCACGCCGGGAGCGGCCGTAAGCCGGACGTCATGCCGACCTCGAACCGCCCGCACCCGGCGAAGACCGGGTCCGCCGTGGCCGTCCGGGTTTCCTCCGCCATCGCGCGCACGGTCAGCTCGCTGGTCCGGCTGCCGGAGCTGGGCTTGTCGCCGTGGACGAACAGAAAGCGCTCCACGCCGTAGGCGGCCGCGGTCAACAGGTCACGCCGGAAACCCAGCAGGTTCCGGTCCCGGGAGTTCAGGCACGCGATTCCCCGGGCTCCCATCGCCTGCACCTCGCGGGCCACCGCCACGCTCGACACCGTCGCCCGGCCGATGTGGTTGTCGGGAACCAGGAATGAACCGGCCACCTGGCTCAGCACCCCGATCTGGTGCCGCACCCGGGTCAGGTCCGGGCGAGTCGGCGGCTCGACCTCGCAAATCACCTCGAACCGGTGGGTGTCGAGCTTTTCGGATGTGTCGGGTGAAGGCAACGGTTCCTCCCCAGCCGTACCGGCGTTGCGTTCGGAGATTATCGTTCGCTTTTCGGCGAAACCAGCGTTCCCGCATCGTCGGAACGGGTCAGCACCGCACGCGCTGGTACGGATAATGCGGCAACGGCACCCGCCGGGGCCGCCGGTCCGGCCACAACCGCCGCCAGTCCGGTTCCGCCCCGAGCGTCCACGCGCGGGCCACGGCGCCGAGCAGTGCAGCAGACTCGCCACCCTCGGCCATCGCGGTGACCGCCGGGACCGCAGAGGGGCCGGGAATCCCTCCGGGGCCCAGGATGAGGAGCAGGTCGGCCCGGCCGGCCAGGGGCGCACCGGCGTCGACGACCTCCGCCGCCGTGAGCCGCTCCGCGACGGCCTCGGCGGCGAGCCGTCCCGTGCCGATGCCGGCCACCACGCTGGGCTCGATCCCCCAGGAAACGAGCAGCCCGGCGAGGGCGTACCCGGCCGCGAGCGGCTCGGTGGCGTGCGCGCGGGCGTCGGCGTGCACCCGGTAGCCGGGCCAGGTCTCGTAGAGCTCCCGGCCCATCCCCGGGTAGGCACCGGAGTCGCCGGGGAACACGAACGCGATCCGGGGCGAGCGCCCGGCCTCGGTCACCGCGCTCCACGCTCCCCCTTCGCCGTTGTGCACGAGCGCGGTTCGCCAGCGGTGGTGCACCCGGCCGACCTGCAACGAGAACGCCACGTCGGTGACGGCCTCGGCACCGGCCAAGAGGGCGCTTTCGAGCCGGTCGCGTGCGGTCAGCGCCGCCGCCTCGGTACGCCCCGAGACGGGGAGCAGGCACGGCACGGACGGCCCCTCGGCACCGTCGTCCGGGGGTGGCGCCTGCTCGAGGACCACGTGGGCGTTGCTCCCGCCGATGCCGAAGGCGCTGACACCGGCCCGTCGCGGGCCGTCACCGGCCGGCCACGGGACCGGCCGGGTGTTCACGAAGAACGGCGTCGCGTCGAACGGCAGGTCCGGGCTGGGCGTGCGGAACCCGGCGGTGGGCGGGATGACCCCGTGCCGGACCGCCAGCGCTGCCTTGATCAGGCCGGCCATGCCCGCGGCGACCCCGGCGTGCCCGATGTTGGGTTTGACGCAGCCGACGACGCAGGTGCTCCCCGCCGGCACCTCGCGGAACACCGAGGCCAGTGCGTGGAACTCCACCATGTCGCCCACGGGCGTGCCGGGCGCGTGGCACTCGACGAACCCGACCGTCCCGGGCCCGACGTCCGCGCGGTCCAGAGCCAGCCGGACGACCTCTTCCTGCCGGTCCCAGTTCGGCGTGGTGAAGTTGAGCCGGGCCGCGCCGTCGTTGTTCATCGCGGCGCCGCGGATCGTCGCGTAGACGTGGTCACCGTCGGCCAGGGCGTCCGGCAACCGCCGCAGCACCACCGCGCCGGCCCCCGAGGCGAAGACCGTGCCGTCCGCGGCCGCGTCGAAGCTCCGGGGCCGTCCGGTGGAGGAGAGCAAGCCGTCGTCCGCCGTGCGGGCGTACCCGGACGGCCTGGGGTCCACGAGGTCGACCGTGGCGGCGATCGCGATGTCGCACTCGCCCCGCTCCAGCGCGAGGCCGGCGAGCTGGACCGCGGTCAGCCCCGACGAACAGGCCGTCGAGACGGTTACGCAGGGACCGGTGAACCCGAGCCGGTAGGCCGCTCCGGCGGTCAACGCCGCCGGATCGTTCATCGCGCGCAGCGCGAACTCGCCGAATCGGGCGGTCAGGGTCGGATCGGCGTCGACCGGGCGCTCGCGGAACGTGCTGGGCGCCGACGCCGCGAACAGGCCGACCGTGGGCCTGCTGCCGGGCGCCTGGTGGCAGGCGTCGCCGAGGGCCTCGTCCACGCATTCGAGCAGCAGCCGGTGGGCGGGGTCCAGGGCGGCGGCCTCCTCGGGAGTCATGCCGAAGTACTCCGCGTCGAAGCCGGTCGGGTTCTCCAGGAAGTAGCCGCGCGGCACGTAACGCGGGTCGGGGGTGGCCGGCTCGTCGAGATCGGTTCCGCCGTCGCCCGCGCGGAGCAGCAGGTCCCAGAAGGCCGCCAAGCCGGCCGCCCCGGCGAACCGGCAGGCCATCCCGACGATCGCGGTGCTCATCCGGCCCGGGGCGCCGACACGGCCCGCACCGTCGCGCCGAACGTGGAGTCGCGGAGGAAGTCCTCGACCCGGATCCGGACCCCGAAGTCCGTCTCCACGGCGGCGAGGAAGCGGATGACGAGCATCGATGCCCCGCCGAGTTCGAGGAAGTCGTCGTGCGGACCCGCCGGGGCCATGCCGAGGACCCGGGTCCAGAGCGCGCCCACCCGCTCGTCGATCGGTTCTTCCGTCACGGCCCGACCTCCAGCTTCCGCGCGACCCGCGCGGCGGCACGCGCTCGTTCCACGTCGGGCTCGTCGGCGATGAGGTGAACGGCGTGGCTCAGGGCGGCCAGGTACCGGCCGCCGTCGGGCAGGTCCCCGGGATCGTGGCGCAGACTGACGTACACGCCGTTCTCGTGCAACGCCAGGTGGGCTTGGACGTTCCGCCGGTTGCCCCGCACCGGGTGGGCCGGCGGCTCGGGGATGTGGTGCAGCTCCAGCAGTTTCCAGCGCAGCCGGGCCGAGGGCACGGTGCCGGTCGGCCGCAACGTGTTGAGCGACAGCCGTCTGAGCTCGACGGCGCTGTCGAGGTCGACGAAGTCCACCAGGGCCAGTCCCCGCAGGGGCGGCGCCGCCATGTTGCGCGCGGCGAAGGCACGCGCCCACTCGCCGAGGGACTTGTGGTGCGCTTCGGGGACGTCGCAGGTCGCCACGGTCTCCCAGAGCGGTCCGAACACCGGTGCCCGGCTGATCGGCCGGCCGCCGCGAAGGTAACCCACCGGCGCGAAGGGAGTCTCCGTGACCCCCGCTGCCACGAGGGTGATCGCCGCGAGGAAGACGTGGCTGGGCGTGGTCTCCAAGCGGGCGCAAGCGGACGAGAGCTCGCGGAGCTCGCGCTCGGCGAGTTGCTTTCCCGGGCTCGCGACGGCGGTGCGGTCCCGCCACGGGCGGAACTTGCCGCCGGGGAAGTCGAAGGTCGCGGGCGGTACCCGGGCCGCCTCGCGCCAGAAAGCGGCGGCGTTCGCACGGCCCTCGCCGTCGTCCTCGGCCGCGCGGGCGAACTCGAAGAAGCTGGGCGACCTGGCGATCCGCCCGGCGTCGGCGGCCGCCCCTTCGGTGAGGCGGTCGTAGGTCGCCGAGATCAGCCGGTAGGCGCCGACGAGGCTGGTGTGGTCGCTGACGGTGTGGTCGAAGGTGACCGCCAGGACGTGCTCGTGCTCCGCCAGCCGGACGAGGACCGCGGAGGCCAGCGGTCCGTTCTGGAGGTCCCGGAACCCGGTCCAGGCGTGGTGGAGGAGGTAACCGAGCCGGTTTTCCCGGGCGTGCTCGGGGCAGCCCCGCAGGTCGGCCCGGGTGACGGGGACGCCCGCGGCCCGCGCCGTGCGGACGAACCGCGCCCGCGGTCCCCGCCCGGTGAGCCGGCCGAGCAACACGTCCGCACCGGCGAGGACGAGCTCGACCGCGCGGTGGAGCGCGTCCGCGTCCAGGTCGCCGGAAATGGCGTACGCGTCGAAGACGGGCGCGCTGCGCGAGGTCTCCGGGTCGCCGGCCGCATCGGGTTCCGCGTGCAGGCTCATCTCGCGCTGCATTCCGTACGCCTCGACCGACGACACGTGCTGGGGAAATTCGCCGAGCATGATCCGGAGTCAAACACTGTTTTCGCAATTTCGTCAAGGTATCGAAAAACTCGTTCTCGACGAGCGAGAATTGTACTGATAATGCTGGACGAGCCATCCCCGGCACTGGTCGGCTGAGGTCGGCATCGGGAAGGAAGAGCGTTCGAAAAGGGGGTTCTCGCGGGTGTCAGACGACGCGATCCTCAAGGAGTGCACCGGACTCGTCAGCGCGCTCATCAGGAACCGGTGCGTGAACGACGGCACGTCGGACGAGGTCGGCGAGACGACCAGCGCCGAACTGCTCGGCGACCACCTCGACGGTGCAGGGCTCCGGCTGGAGCTCGTCGAGCCCGAGCCGGGCCGTGGCTCGCTGATCGCCACCCTGCCCGGACACGAAGGCCCGGCCGGCGGGCTGACCCTGCTGGGGCACACCGACGTCGTGCCCGCCGACGAGCAGTACTGGTCCGTCCCGCCGTTCGAAGGCATCGACCGCGACGGCGCCGTCTGGGGACGCGGTGCGATCGACATGCTCGGCATGACCGCGAGCATGGCCGTGGCACTGCGGCACCTGGCCGTGCGTGGCTTCCGCCCCCGGCACGACCTCACGTTCTGCGCGGTCGCCGACGAGGAAGCGGGCGGCCGGCTCGGCGCCGGCTGGATCGCCCGCCACCGCCCCGAACACTTCCGCGACCGGTCCGTGCTGACGGAGTCGGGCGGGTTCCCGCTGCCGACCGACCAGGGCACCAAGCTCGAGTGCTTCGTCGGGGAAAAGGGCACGCTCGGCTGCACGGTGCGGATCCGCGGCACGCCCGGGCACGGCGCGTACCCCTACCGGACCGACAACGTGCTCATGAAGCTGCCCGAGGTGCTCGACCGGTTGCGGGGCTACGCGCCCGGACCGCGACTGGACGCGTTGTGGCGGCGCTACGCGGAGGGCATGGCCCTGCCCACCGGCTGGCTGGCCGGGCTGTCCACGGTGGACACGTTCGACAAGACGCTCGACCGGCTGCCGGTCGGGCTGGCCCGGCACTTCCACTCGGTCACGCGGACCACCATGACACCGACGATCGTGCGCGCCGGCGGGAAGAAGAACGTGATCCCCTCGACCGCGGAGATCCACCTCGACGTCCGGGTGTTCCCCGGGGAGACCCGGCAGGAGGTCGAGGCGGCGCTCTCCGGGCTCTTCACCGGCTGTGCCGACGTCCACCTGGAGTTCTACGGCTGGCGCGACGGCGCGGTGTCCGCCGCGGAAACGCCGTTGTGGTCGACCCTCCAGGAAACCGTCGACGAACTGATGCCGGGCGCGCGCATGGTCCCGGCGCTGAGCTCGGCGACCACCGACGGCCGCTGGGTCCGGCCCTTCGGCTCGCCCTGCTACGGGTTCGGCCTGTTCGGCACGGCCATCCCGGCGGAGGAGTACTTCGCCATGTTCCACGGCGTGGACGAGCGGATCGACCACGAATCACTGCTCCTGCTGCGAGCGCTGTGGATCGGGGTCGCGGAACGGATGGCGTGAGCCGCAGAACCATCGGAAGGAGCGTGCAGTGGACGCGAGCCCCGGTCCGCTCCCGGTCACCTTTCTCTTCCCCGGGCAGGGGAGCCAGTACCCGGGAATGGCCCGGGAGCTCTACGAGCACCAGCCCGCGTTCCGCGACCGCGTCGACGAGTGCGCGGGATCGCTCGAGCCGGGGCTCGGCGCCTCGGTCCGGCGGGTTCTGCTCGGAGAACCGGCCTCCGCCGCGGCACACGACGGGGCGGAGACCGCCCAGCCCGCCTTGTTCACCCTGGAGTACGCGCTCGCGGGGCTGTGGCGGTCCTGGGGGCTCTCCCCGTCGTGCGTGCTGGGCCACAGCCTCGGCGCCTACGCCGCGGCCTGCACGGCGGACGTCCTGTCCGTCGCCGACGCGCTGGCCCTCGTGGTCGCCCGCGGCCGGCTGCTGGGCAGCCTCCCGGCCGGGGCGATGCTCGCGGTCTTCCTGCCCGAGAACGACCTCGGATCCCTGCTGCCCGGGGAACTTTCGGTGGCCGCGGTCAACGACGCCACCCAGTGCGTGGTGTCCGGCTCGCCGGCCGTGATCGCGCGGTTCGAGGCCGAGCTCGCCGAGCGGCGGGTCGAGAGCCTCCGGCTCCGGATCTCCAGCCCGGCCCATTCCCACCTGCTCGATCCGGTGCTGGCGGAGTTCGGCGCCCACGTCCGCGACGTGGAGCTGCGTGCCCCCGCCGTTCCGTGGATCTCCGACACGAACGGCGAGCCGGTCGGCGACGACGACGCCCGGGATCCCCGCTACTGGGTCTCCCACCTGCGGCGGACGGTGCGCTTCGCCGATGCCCTGTCGACGGCGATGGACGGTGAGCCGAAGGCCTTCCTCGAGGTGGGCCCCGGGGACACGCTGATCACCCTGGCCCGCCGGCGCCGGGCGGCCGCGGCCCGGCACACACTGCTCACGAGCCTGCCCGGCCGCATCGAAAGGACATCCGCGCTCGGCCGGGTGCTCGGCACCGCCGGTGTGCTGAGGACGCGCGGCTTTTCGCTGGCCGGGCAACGAGTTTCCGGTGACGTGGATGCGTTCTCATTCGGAGAGAAGCCCGCTGAGAATCGTGGACCCGGGGTCGCGGTCATGGTCGACTCGTCCGGTGCATCGTCGGATACGGGGGAGGGCTCTTGAGTCCACGGCAGCGTCGGGCGTTGATGGTGGACGCGGTGAAAACCGTCATCCCGGACGTCGTTCACGGGGTTTGCCGGATATCGGAGCGCGATGTGCAGCGGGCTCCGGCCGCGGCGCGGGCGAAGCTGGCCGAGCTGGTGGGGTGGTCCGTCCTCGTCTACGCGGTCCCGATCACCGACGAGGGGCTGTGGGTCTGGCACCGGCACGGCGATCGGCGCTCGCTCATGGCGAACTACGTGCTGGCACTGGGTTTCGACGCGGCGCGCTCCGCGATGCGGGAGGCCGGCGAGGAAGTCCTCAGCGTGAGCGAGCACACCGCCAACGGCGTCTCGATGGTCGAGCTGGGCGAGCTCGCCGGGCTCGGCACCCGGGGGTGGAACAACCTTCTCCTGCACCCCACCTACGGCAGCTGGCTGCAGATCGAAGCACTCGCCACCCCCGGAGAGCTGGAAGAAGACCCGCTCTCGGCCTATCCCGAAGACGTCTGCGTCAAGTGCATGGCCTGCATCACGGACTGCCCGGCCGACGCGCTGAGCGCAGGTGACTTCAACGCGGCGGCGTGCTCGAAGCTCGTCGCCGCGCCGTGGAATCCGAAGAGCGAGGCCATCGCCCTGACCGAACGCAGCTACCTCGAGTGCCGTGAGTGCATTGATTCGTGCCCCGTCGGCAGTCCTCCGGAAAGGATTTTCTCATGGCGTCACTAGAGGTCCTGGCGTCGGACGCCGCGACGCCGCCCCGAAACGATGCGGCGTACGTCTTCCACCACCCGCCGAAGTTCCTGTGGCACCGCGACGAGGAAGTCCCGGCGCAGCGCTGGGAGCGCTACTCGATTTACCTCCACGTCCCGTTCTGCAAGAAGATCTGCACGTTCTGCACCTTCGAGCGCAAGCGGCTGAGGCGGGGCTCGCTGGCGAACTTCGCCGATCACCTGTGGCGGGAGCTCGACCTGGTGCGGGCGCGCGACGACTTCTCGGCCGCCGCCGTTCACTCGGTCTACATCGGCGGCGGGACGGGGTCGCTGCTGCCGAACGCCGACATCGTCAGGTTCCTGCGGGACCTGCGAGACCGGTTCGGCCTTTCCGGCGGCGCGGAGGTCACCCTCGAATGCGAGCCCGGCACGAAGTCCGCCGGGGACTACGAGGTTCTCCTCGAAGCCGGCGTGAACCGCGTCAGCATCGGCATCCAGGCCTTCCAGGACGACGTCCTGCGCCGCCTGAACCGTTCGCACGACGTGGCGATGGCGGTCTCCCAGGTGCGGGCGGCCAAGGAAGCGGGCTTCGAAAACCTGCACATCGACCTGATGTACGGACTGCCAGGCCAGAGCACCCGGGACTGGGAGGAAAGCCTCGACCGGGCGATCGCGCTGGAAGTCCCGCACATCTCGGTCTACCCGCTGATCGTGTTCCCCGACGAGCTGCTGGACCGGCAGCTGCGGCAGGGCGACGCACCGGAGCGTCCGTCCGAGGACGCGATCGAGGAGATGCGCGAGACGACCCTGCGGCGCCTGGAGGACGCCGGGCTGTCCCGGTACTCGCTCACCGAGTACAGCCGGCCCGGGCACGCGTGCGACTACGTGATCACCACCTGGGACGGGTCGGACTACCTGGGGCTCGGCCCGGGTGCCTACAGCCGGGCCGGTGGGCAGCTGTGGGAGAACGACGTCATCCACGCCGCCTACGAAAGGAGGATCGCGGAAGGGCTCGCACCGGTCGGCAAGAGCATCCGGATGAGCGGCGAGGACCAGCTGCGACGAGATCTCGCCATGAGCCTCTGCATGATCGACATCGACACCGCACCGCTCGAGCGGCGTGCCGGAGTCAGCGTGGACACCGCGCTCTCGGCCGAGCGGGAGCGGCTGGTCGCGGCGGGCTACCTGACCACGAGGGGCAGCCGCTGGACCCTGACCGAAGCCGGGATCCGGTACGCGACCGAAGTGATGAAGACATTCGCCGTCTGACACACCAGGGAGGAAGAGGAAATGCTGTTAGCCCATGCGCTCGGCAAGGTCGAGTTCGTGCTGGAGGTGGCGCGCAAGGACGCGAAGAAGTTCTTGCCGGACCTGATCGCGGATCCCTACAAGGCGGTCAGCAAGGCAGGCATCGACCTAACCTCGGCGGAGACCCTCGCCGTGGTCGACGTCGTGAAGGGACTGTCGCTGTCGCCGTACGCGGCCAATCTCCAGAAGCTCCGCACCCGCTGGGCGGACATCCAGGCCGACAACAACGTGGCCGTCCGCCGCGACGTCGAGGCCGACGCGCTCGCTGTCTGAACCGTGGCCGGAGGCCGGTCCGGCGAGGTGGTGGCGGTGGCCGCCGCGTCGCCGGACCGGCCCCGGCGCGAGACCGGGAGGAACCATGGGTCCGCGGATCGCGGGAATCCTGAACGTCACCCCGGATTCCTTCTCCGACGGGGGACTGTACGACGAACCCGGCGCGGCGATCCGGCGGGCGGAGCAACTGCTGCGGGACGGCGCCGACATCATCGACGTCGGCGGGGAATCGACCCGGCCCGGTGCGCGACCGGTCGGCGAGGCCGAGGAGCTGCGCCGGGTGCTGCCGGTCGTGGAAGCGCTGGCGGGACGGTGCGAGGTTTCCGTCGACACCACCAAGGAAAGCGTGGCGAGGGCGTGCATCAAGGCCGGCGCGAGCATCCTCAACGACGTGTCCGCCGAGCTCTACACTGTCGCCGCGGACCTCGGAGCCGGCTGGATCGCCACGCACAAGCGCGGCACGCCCGCCACCATGCAGGACGACCCCGGATACGACGACGTGCTGCGCGAAGTCACCGGCTACCTCGTCGACCGGGCGGAGAAGGCCAAGACCGCCGGGGTCACCCGGCTGTGGATCGACCCCGGGCTCGGGTTCGGCAAGCGGCCGCGGCACGACTACGCCCTGCTGCGCGGGGTCGGCGAGCTGGTGGCGACCGGCTTCCCGGTCTGCGTCGGCGCCAGCCGGAAGTCCTTCATCGGGCACGCCACCGGCCAAACCCGGCCGGAACGGCGGGTCCCGGGGTCCGTCGTGGCAGCGGCCTGGTCGGCAGCCGCGGGCGCGGACCTGATCCGGGTCCACGACGTGCGAGCGACCCTGGACGGGCTACGCGTGGCGAGCGCCATCACGGGGGACACCTGGCATGAACACCCTGCTCATCGACAACCATGACTCCTTCACCTACAACCTGCACCACTACCTGACCGAGATCAACGGCACCGAGCCGGTCGTCGTGGAGAACGACGACCCGCGGTGGTCGGCGTCCTTGCCGGACGGTTTCGACAACATGGTGATCTCTCCCGGACCAGGAACCCCGGAGCGCGCCGAGGACTTCGGCGTGTGCGCCGCGGTCGTGCGTGCCGCGCGGCTGCCGATCCTCGGGATCTGCCTGGGGTTCCAGGGCATCGGGGTCGGCTCGGGAGCCCAGGTGCGTCGCGCCGCCGAGCCCCGCCACGGCCGCGTCAGCATGGTCGGGCACCCGGGCACCGGCTTGTTCGCCGGGATCCCCTCGCCCTTCCGGGCCGTGCGCTACCACTCGCTCGTGCTGGACGGGATACCGGATTCCCTCGAGGTGACCGCACGAGCCGAAGACGGCGTCCCGATGGGGATCGCGCACCGGCGGCTTCCGTTGTGGGGGGTTCAGTTCCACCCCGAGTCGATCCACACCGAGCACGGCCGGTTGCTGCTGCGCAACTTCCGCGATCTCACGCACGCGTGGTGGCGCGAACACCGGCGGGTGACGCCCGGCGGGCGCGGCCGGCCGGTCCTGCGGCCGGTGAAGCCCCGCCCGGCCCCGGAAGCGGCGCCGGCCTTCCAGGTGGCGGTTCGCACGGTCCCCACCGGCTGGGACGGCGAACGGGCCTTCCACGAGCTGTTCCGGGGCCGGGCGTCGGCGTTCTGGCTGGACAGCGCGTCCGGCGGCCGGTTTTCGATCATGGGCGACGGGACCGGCCCGTGGGCGCGGACCGTCACCGCAGATGTGGCGGCCGGCACGGTGACCGTGACCCGCCGTGGCGGCGCCGGCCCGGTGCGGGAGACCATCGCGTCCGGGTTCTTCGACTGGCTCGACGCGGACCTCCGGCGGTACCGCGTCACGCGCAAGCCCGATCTCGGCACCGGCTTCGCCCTGGGCTGGGTCGGCTACCTGGGGTACGAACTCAAGGCCGAGACGGGTGGCACGGCCGCGCACCGGTCGGCGATCCCGGATGCCGAGCTGGTATTCGCGGACCGGGCGGTGGTCCTCGACCACCGCGAGGGCACCACTCACGTTCTGGCCCTGGTCCCCGAGGAGGACCCGGCGTCGTCCGCCGCGGCGCAGGACGCCTGGCTGGACGAGACCGTCGAAAGGCTCCGCGCGGTCGCCACCACCGCCTTGCCGCCGCCCGAGCCGATTCCGCGCGACGTATCGCTCGAGCTGCGGTACGACCGGGAGCCCTACATCAAGAAGATAGCCGGCTGTCAGGAGAAGATCGCGATCGGCGAGTCCTACGAGGTGTGCCTGACCAACACGGCGGTGGCGCGTGGCGCGTTCGATCCGTGGGAGTGCTACCGCCTGCTGCGCCGGATCAGCCCGGCGCCCTTCGCCGCCTTCCTGTCCTTCGGCGACACGAGCGTGCTGTCCGCCTCACCGGAGCGGTTCCTCCGCGTCGATTCCACCGGCCGGACCGAGTCCGCGCCGATCAAGGGCACCCGCGCCCGCGGCTCGACGCCGGAGGAGGACCGGCTGCTGGCGGCGGAGCTGGCCGCGAGCGAGAAGGACCGCTCGGAGAACCTCATGATCGTCGACCTCGTCCGCAACGACTTGAGCCGTACCGCCGTGCCGGGGTCGGTGACGGTTCCGAGCCTCTTCGCGGTGGAGAGCCACCCGACCGTGCACCAGCTGGTCAGCACGATCACCGCGCGCCTGCGCGAGGGCTGTTCCGCCGTCGACTGCGTTCGCGCGGCGTTCCCCGGCGGGTCGATGACCGGTGCCCCGAAGCAGCGCTCGATGGAGATCATCGACAGCCTGGAGGACGGTCCGCGGGGGATCTACTCGGGCGCGATCGGCTACTTCTCCCTCACCGGAGCCGCCGACCTCAGCATCGTCATCCGGACCGCGGTGGTGCGCCCGGGCGAGCTGTCCTACGGCATCGGCGGCGCCGTCGTCGCGCTTTCCGACCCGGACGAGGAGTACGAGGAGACCGCCGTCAAGGCGATTCCCCTGCTGCGGCTCCTGCACACCGGGTTTCCCGGGAGCCGGCGATGACGAGCACGGCGCGGCTGCCCGCGGTGCGGTACCTCCTCGAGGAACTGACTCCGGTGAAAGCGTTCGACGGCACCGGAATCGAACGCGTCCGCGCGCTGCTCGGGCGTCTCGGCAACCCGCAGGACGTGCCGCGGACGGTCCACGTGGCGGGAACCGCGGGCAAGGGCTCCGTGTGCGCCTTCCTCTCGGCGATCCTGACGGCGCACCGGTTCCGCGTAGGAGCGCACCTGTCACCCCATGTCCACAGCGTGCTGGAACGCTTCCGGATCGACGGCACCACGGTCACGCCCGAGCAGTTCACCGCCGGCGTGGACCGGCTGCGCCCGGCGATCGCCGAAACCGAGTCGGCCGGTGACGGCCGTCCTACGTTCTTCGAGGTCACCACCGCGCTGGCGTTCGACCTGTTCGCCGGCCGGGTGGACTACAGCGTGATCGAGACCGGGCTCGGCGGGCTCCTCGACGCGACGAACACGATCACGCGCCCCGACAAGCTGGCGGTGCTCACGTCCATCGGCTTCGACCACACGGAGGTGCTCGGCGGCACCTTGCCGGAGATCGCGGCGCAGAAGGCCGGGATCTTCCCGCACGGGGGTGCCGCGATCAGCGTCCGCAACAGCCCGGATGTCGACGCCGTCCTCGTCCGGTCGGCCGCCGACCGCGAGTGCCTGCTGGACTTCGTCGACGGTGCTCTCGACGTGCGGATCCCCTTGGGGCTGGCCGGGCGCCACCAAGCGGTCAACGCGCTCGTCGCCGTGCGCGCGGCCGAGTTCCTGGCCCGTCGCGACGGCTGGACGGTGACGGCCGGCGCGATCGCGCGGGGACTGGCGTCGGCGCGGCTGCCCGGTCGCTTCGAAAGGCGGACCATCGGCAACCACACCGTGGTTCTCGATGGCGCCCACAACCCGCTCAAGCTCGCCGCCGTGGTGGCCACCGTCCGGGAGCTGTTCGGTTCACGGCCGGTGCCGTGGGTGCTGGCGGTGAAGCCGGACAAGGACCTGGCTGCCGTCATCCGCACGATCGCCCCGCTCGCCGCTCTCGTGATCGCGACGGAGTTCACCTCCGGCGGTGGCGACCACCCCGAGACACGGGCACGTTCCGCCGACGAGATCGCCTCGGCAGCCCGGGCGGCCGGCGTCCCGGCGACGGTCGAGCGGGACCCGGCCGCCGCCCTGTGCCGTGCGGTGACGTCGGCCGAAGACGACGTGCCGATCATCGTGGCAGGCTCCTTTCACCTGCTGGCCGCGATCGGGCCGCCGTGACCGCCTGCCGGATCGTGCCCGGGGTGGAACCGGTCCTCGTCACGCGTCCGGTGCCGTGCGCTCCCAGGTGTCGAAGTAGACGGTGGTCGCCAAGCCGGGGCGGGCGGCGGGCCGGAAGTCGCGCTGGGTGGTGTACGCGACGGCCAGCAGGCTGATCTGCTGCACGTCGTCCGGGATGCCCAGCACGGCGGCGACGTCCGCTTCGTGGTCCTGGAGGTGGTAGCCGCAGATCGAGCTGCCGAGCCCGCGGGCGCGCAAGGCGAGCTGGAAGCTCCAGATGGCCGGGTAGGCGGAACCGAAGTAGGCGGACTGGGAGAACGTGTCGGCGGGTGGGCGCCCGATCATGCAGGGGATGGCCAGCACCGGCACGCGCTCGAGGTTGCGGACGAGGTACTGGGCCGACTCGAGTGCGCGCTTTTCGACGAGGTGCCCGTACTTCGCCCACGACGCTTCGGCGGTTTCGCGGTTGTACCGGGCGATTTCGGCCTTCGCGCCGGCGTCGCGGACGAGCAGCCAGCGGAACTGCGCGGCCATGCTGCCCGCTGCCGGGGCTTGCTGGGCGATGCGGAGGCAGTCGTCGAGCACGCTCTGCGGCACTTCGCGGTCGAAGTCGAGTTTGCGGCGGACCGATCGGGTGGTGGTGAGCACGGTTTCGGCGTCCATACTTACACTGTATGCGTACACTGTAAGTATGTCTTTGACCCGGGAGAAAATCCTCGACGCGGCGTTGCGGCTGGCTGACGAGCAGGGGTTGCCGGCCCTGTCGATGCGCAAGGTCGCCGCCGCGGTGGGGGTCGAGGCGATGTCGCTCTACAACCACGTCGAGAACAAGGGCGACCTGCTGGACGGGCTCACCGCGCGGATCTTCGAGGAAGTCGCCCTGCCCGACCCGGCGGAGCGCTGGGACGAGCGGCTCCGCTCGCTGGCCGAAGGTCTGCACGCGAGCTTCTCCCGGCACCCGGTCGTGGTCCGGGCGCTGGCGGCGCAGGACGCGAATCCACGCTCGGCCGGCGCCTTGCGCGTGATCGATGCGGTGGTGAAGTCCCTGCTGGACGCCGGTCTGTCCGACGAAGCCGCGGCTCGCGGCTACCGGTCCCTGCTGGGGATGCTGTTCGGCTCGGTGCTCGTCGGTACGACCGCGACCGGCGCCGGTGCGGAGCGGGCCGAGCCGGTCGTGGCGTGGTTCCGCCGGATGGTGACGGCCGAGGAGCTGCCGAGCCTCCACCGCGTGCTGCCCGCTCTGGAGGCCGGCGACTGCGTCCAGGACTTCGAGTACCAGCTCGCGGTGTTCACCGCCGGCCTGCGGCCGGATCCCTTGCCGCTCAGCGGTTCCAGTGCTCGGCGAGCAGCTCGTAGGACCGGACCCGGTCCGCGTGGTCGTGGGTGATCGTCGTGATGACGAGCTCGTCGGCGCCGGTGGCCTCCTGCAGCTGGCGGAGCCGGGCGGTGACCGTGGCCGGCGAGCCGGTGAGCTGGGTGTCGACGCGGTCGGCGACCAGCGCGCGGTCTTCGTCCGTCCACGCGTGCGCGGCCGCTTCTTCCGGCGTGGGGAACGGGATCGCGCCCTCGGCGCCCGAGCCCTCACCGACACGACCGCCCAGCCTCCAGCGGACCGCGGCTTCGACCTTTACCGGGCTCCCGAGGTCCTCGACGCCGACGCGGTGCACGCGTTGCTCGGCGAGCCGGGTGCGCACGCGTGACGGTCGAACAGGACGGTTGCGTCGCACCGGAAACCGGCCGAGAGTGATCTTGGCGGGAGGGAGTAGCAAGACGGTCCTGCAGCCGTCGCTCGAGGCCGGCGGCAGCAGTGACGAGGAACTGGAACGGCGGGTGGTCGAGGGCTTCTGCGCGACGTGGCGCGATCTGCGGCGCCCCCTGTGTCCCCGCCGCGGGTTCCTCGGGGTGCTCAGCCACGCCGTCGCCGAGAGCCTCGCCGATCTTGATCCGCCCCCAGGACCGTGAAGGGCTGGTTCTGCATCCACATGGAGGAAGTTCGGGAGCTGAGGCATTTCTGGCCGCGAAGCTGGGTATGTTGTGCGCGCGGGCCCGGTTGTTACCTCCCCCTCGATGACCGGGCCCGCTTCCAAGACCTGGGCCGCCGGCGGATGACGAGCCGGATCACCACCGGATTCCGGTTTCGACCGAGGGCACGGTCACGGACACCGATCCCTTACCAGCCGTCGTGGAGGCCTTGCGCGCAGGCTGATGCTCACAGGTTCGCAACGGACTCGGCGTGCCGGCCTGGGCGGCGACAACGATCAAGCCCGAGCACGGCGATGAACGCTCGGCGTGACGTCGTGGGCGGCCGTGACCATCTGCTCGTGGGATCTGCTCGCACCGCTTCACCCCTCTGCCCCGGGACACGAGCGCTGTGATCGTCGCGCGGACAGCTCGGGAAGGCAAGATCGCTTGGTCGTGCTGGTGACACAGCAGCCGCACCCGGTGCCGCCGGCCCGGAAGGCGTTCGCCGGACACGGCGTTGTGCTCGGCGTATCAGGTGACGGCGGGCGCGACGTTCGTGCAGCTGACTCCGCCGCCGGTGCGGGGTCGTGCTCGGCGGGGTGCTCGCGCAACCGGTCGGGGCGGCGACGGCGATTGCGTGGGCGGGGACCGCGGGAGCGCTCGCCGCAGCCGCGGTCTGGTCGCGCCGGGAACCGGCGGCGATCTCAGCTGTCCTCCCCGCTGAATCCTGACCTCGAGATGCTCGTGGTCTCAGGTGGGCCCTGCCTTTCCGTGCGGTGACAGATACCGGGGAATGGTCTCAGTCGCCTGGGCACGGCGTGAGGATCGGCGGTATCAGCGCCCGGTCTCTGCCGAGAACCTCCGGAAGGCTCTGGGGGCAGAGCGAAGCATCTCCGCGTAGGGGACATTCGGGAGGCGGTTCTCGGACCGCAATATCCGTTGATCGGCGACCACCGGCCGAGGGATGTGGTGTTGCCGTCCGGTTGACTGCTGCGTTGTTTCCCGAGTGATTCGTGTATGCGGACGCAACCGCTTCGCGGGTTCGGGCGTGTACCCGCCGAAGGCTCCGGACCGGCCGGGGCCCCCGGGGAGGGATCCGGCTCATGATCCGACTTCTGCTGACTGGCGCGGTGGCCGCAGCCGCGCTGATGACGGCGACGACGCTCGCTGCCGCGAGCCCAGCCGCCACCTGGCCGAACGACACGTTCATCGTGTGCGTCCCGGTCGCGCCCTGTCCCGCCCAGTCCAACGGCGGCATCGTCTGGAGCGATCGCTCGGCGCTGGTGAAGGGGCAGATCAGGTCCTTGTCCGGTTCCGGAACGACCGTTTACTTCGAGGCCTACGCCGGAAGCACCAAGGTTGACAGCGACACCCGTACCGCGCGCCCAGGCGAGGACGTGCCGTTCAACGTCTCGCTCACCACGAACGTGGTCGGCGGCTTCGACCGGGTGAAGATCCAGATCTGCCTGCCGGGACCGAGCCAGTGCAGCGAGCCGCTCCACGCACACCGCGACGCGGTCGCGGAGCAGTTGGTGGGCTGAGCGCTTCGACAGCAGGAGCGGTCCTGTCTGCTGCCGGCACTTTCACGGCCGTACTCGGTCAGCCGACTTTCCGGTTCCTCGCGTGTCTCCGCTGTCCACCAGGTCGCCGCGGTCGATCGCGCCAGCAAGTCTGGAGCTGATCGTCCTGTAGCGATCCTGAATTTGGTCGTGGACTGGCCTCGCTGGGTAACGCGATGCCAGGTGGCAGCGACTTCGCCGAGTGATCGACCTGTTTGGCGTGATCGTCAAGGCCGGCACGGCCTCCGGTTCGCGCCGGAAGTCCCGTCGTGAAGTTCGCCAGGACGGTCCGGTTCAGACCGCAGCCGTGTGTGTTCTGGCGGTGCCATCGGCGCAGCTGCGGCGGCGGGTGGAGCTGACCGGTTCCCGGGGCGCGGGTTCAGCGTTGGGATCGGTGACCAGGTACCGATAGAGGCCGGTGCGCCGCAGCATGAGATCGAGCCGGTGGGTGCGCGCCTGCAGCCGCAGCCTTGCACCGGCCGTCGCGGCGTTTCGATGGATCATCGGCAGCGTGGACAGGCCGGAGGAGTCCGGGAAGCCCCGTTCGGCGAAGTCGAGCACCGGCGTGCGCAACCCGGCCTGGGCCGGCGCCGTGGCCGCGAGGTCCTGCAGCGCACGGGCCCGGGCGAACTCCAGGTCACCGGCCATGTCGATGCGCACGGTGGCCGCGTTGATCTCGACCGCTGAGCAGGTCAGGGGCAGGACGTGGTTCATGTGGTGTACCGACCTCGGGTGTGCCCGTCGATCGCGCCCGGGTGCGAGCGCCGGCTACGCGGCGGCGGCCCATCCCCGCACCGTGTCTTCGGTGCTGCGCAACACCGCCACCGGTGTGGTGACGCGGATCCCGCTCGCCGCCGACCCCCGCACCTGGCTGCCCGGCGCGCAGACCGTGACGGTGCCGTCGTCGCCGGCCCCCGGCACGTACGCGCTCTGCTGGAACTGGCCGATCCGCTCTTCGGTGACCGTGTCGTAGCGCCACCGCGGCGACGACGCGGCGGTGCCGTCGGGCTTGCGCGCGGGCCGGGTCGAGGCCGCACGCAAGCCCGATGCCGCGACTCAGCAGGGGTCGATGTGCCAGACCGGCGTCCAGTTGTAGTTCTGGTTGTTGGACTTCGCGGTGAACTTGTCGGCGATGCCGTAGTACTGCGTGTAGAAGTACGTCACCGTGCCCGGCGTCTGGTTGTCACCCCACGAGCCGTACCCGTTCCAGTTGGGCAGATCGATGCCACCACAGGTGTACATCGCAATCTGGGAACCGGTGCCGTGCGGGCCGCTGTAGACGCACAGGTACCCAGGGGCCGTCCCGCCGTCGCACGGTCCGGACGCGGCCGTGGCGCTCAGGTTCCGGGGATGGGCCTCGCCGGGCAGGGCGGCTCTGAACTCGGCGCCGGTCGCGGTTTTGACCACGTTGAGCCCGGTCTGCTGCCCGGATGTCCGTGCGAGGTACCGGTTCACCTCGCCCTGCAGCCAGCCGACCTGGCCGGCGGTCAGGCCGGCCCGTGTCCCGTCGGCCGCGAACCGCGTCGCGGCCGAGGCCGGCGCCCCGGACAGCACCGTCGCGGCGACCGCGGCCAGCGCCGCGACGGCGAACGTCTTCCGAAAACCGAACCGCATGGTGGAGCTCCTCCTGTTTCGGGTGATCAGCGCCGCTGCTGGCGCTGAAGTGCGATGGCGGCCGCCCGGCGGCCCGGCTCGGCGGGATCGACGACGACACCCGCTCCTTCACCCGGCCGGCCGGCCCAGGCCGTGATCTTGTCCGCCACCCGCAGCAGCGCCGGGTCGCTCGGCGGGACGTCGATCTGGAACCGGGATTCCTGCACCGGGACGCAGTCGGCGCCCCACCGCACGACTCCCTCGCACTCGGCGACGATGTCGCGGATGACCGCCACGCCGGGTGGGAAGTAGCCACCGGCCACGCCGTCCGGGTAGGCCGCGGGCCGGACCGCGATCGCCGTGCCCGACCGGTGGTTGCCCGCCTCCGCCGTCGACGCCACCCGATCGGCGCGGTAGCCGGTGAGCTCGTCCTGGCGGACCGTCGCGTCGACCTCGTAGAGGTAACGCCGCAGGCAATGGACCAGGATCACCGTCGCCGGTCCCGGACACAGCGAAACGGTGAGGTCACTGCCTTCCACGAGGGTCGTCACGGCCGACGGGAGCACCGGCCAGCCGTTGGCCGTCGAGGCCGCGGTCCCGTTCCGGGGCGCCGCGGACGCCGTCGCGGCCGGCAGACCGGCCACGGCCCCGCCGGCCAGGGCGAGGCTCGACAACAGCACGCGGCGGCGGGAAAGCCCCGAGCCGTCGGGGTCGGACAGTCGGATGGTCATCAGCCCTCCTGGGTGACGAGCGCGGCGAGGGTCTCGCCGAAGCCCTGGCAGAACGGATCGAGCAGGGAGTCGGGCAGGGAGTTGGGCTGGGCGGTGGGCACCCCGCCGGTCGTCTCGATGAGGTAGATCCGGCCGAGGGCGATCACGGTGTCGTCGGCCCGCAGCAGGGCCTCCCGTGCGAAGGCCGCGATACTGGCCGCGGTGCCGCCCAGCCGGTCCTGCACGAACCGCTTCAGCCTCGTGGTGTAGCCGCCGAGGAGGTGGTCCTGCATCGCCTGCACGATGGTGCGGCCACCGCGGACGGCCGTGGCGATCGTGTAGGCGGTGGAGTCCTCGAGCAGGTCCGTGAGCTTGAACGTGCCGGTCGTGTCGTCGATCCTGGCGAGCCGTTGCCGGCAGTAGTCGTACCCGGAGGCGATGCTGTCGCTGTCGCGGCGCCATTCGCCGTAGAACGTGTAGAGGTCACCCGCCCAGCCGGCGACGTCACCGCGGTTGAACGCGACGCCGGGCGGCGGCGGGATCAGGTAGGCGCCGTTGCAGGACGCGCCGAAGTGCGCCGGGTCGATGACGATCCCGTAGAACGGGTCCGGCATGTTCGCGACGTGGGTGATCCCGTGCGCGGTCGCGTACTGGATCCAGTTCTGGTCGATCGGCCCGATGAGCTGGTCGAACTGGGCGTTGTCGTAGTCCCAGTGCCGCAGGTACTCCATGACCAGCAGGTTCGGATCGCCCTGCCCGTAGCCGACGGCGGCGTCGTAGATCTGCTGGAGGCTGTCGAGGAACAGCTGGATCTGGCCGTCGCCGCCGCCGCCGACCACGGCCGTGCCCGGGTCGGTGCCCGGCTGCCAGACGTCCTTGTCGATCTGGATCGCGCCGGTTCCGGAGCCGGCGGTGGTCGTCTGGATCTGGTTGAACGCCCAGTTGGCCGGCAGCGGGAACCCGAGGTTGCCGGAGAACCCGGTCGACATGCCGGACACGAACGACCAGCGGGCCAGCGTCGTCCGGGTCACCTCGGCGCAGACGTTGCGCGAGCCGTAGACGCCGTGCAGGTAGCGCTTTCCGCGGCTCGCCAAGCCGGCGACGACGCCGCGGAAGTAGGGCACGACGTAGGCGTCGATGTCCTCCTGCGTCGCGTCGTAGTCGACCGCGAAGTAGATCACCGTTCCGGGCGCGAACCCGTACCCGGCCGCCGCGTCGTGCGCGGCCGTCGCGTCGGCGACGCCCTGGGCCTGGGTGAAGTAGCCGCGTTCGCCGCCGTTGTACTGCGAGATCGGGAACACCCGCAGCCCGCCGTCGAAGATGGTCTGCAGCTCGCCCGGCTTGATCTTCTTGTCCAGCCCGCCGGGTACCTGGTCGAGGTACCGGCCGACGGCGAAGTACCCGGCGGCCTTCAACGCGGCGGCGCGCGCCGCGGTGACCGTCGTGCTGCAGTCGCAGGCGCTGCCGGGCCGGGTCGGGTCCCCGGTGGAGACCAGCAGCTGGGCCCAGGTGGCGAAGTCTGCCTGGGACGTGAGGTGCAGCGCCGAGAAACCCTGGAAGTCCGCGACGTCGGCGGCGAGGTCCGCGTCGAACGTGCCGGTGAAGCGACCCCGGTCGTTGAACACCATCGCCGCGCTGAAGAGCTGTACCCAGATCCCGGTCGAGCCCTGCTGCACGGTGTGGACGCGCAGCCCGTTCTGGGTGGTCGGCCCGAACGTGCCCGTCGCCAGGTCGTCGCTCAGCCCGAGCTCGTACTGGATCGCCATCAGCAGGTTCTTCTGGACATCTCGGGAGAAGTGCCCGTCGCACGGCATGACGAAGAAGTCGCGGCGCGGGAGGTAGCGGCCGTTCAGCCACTGCTGGACCGCGCGCACTTCTGGGCTGCCGCCGGACACCACGACGTAGGCGTCCATGGTCAGCAGGGCCTTCATCAGCTTCGGCGAGTTCTGCGACCACGACGTGCCGAGCCCGGCGTTGGCGGTCATCCCGAGCACGGCGGACTGTGTCGTCGAGTCGAAGTAGCCGCTGATCGAGCCGGCGTTGTACCCCTTGCAGTAGCAGGCGCTCTGGACGATCTTGACGATGTTCCGGTTCGTTTCCGTGTACGGGACACCGCCACGCGCGGTCAAGGCCGCCAGCGTCGCCGGGCCGAACGACGTCGAGAGCGTGGTGATGCCGATTTCGCGCTGCAGCGCCATCGTCAGGGAGTACATCGTCGACCACCCGGTGCGGCCGTCTTCAGGGCACCGCTGGTATCCGGCGGCGGCCGTGTACGTCGCGTTGACCCATTGCTGGGCCTGAAGAACCATCTGATCGACCACTGACACTCCTCGGGCTGCGCGGCACTGCGCAGAGCCTGCGGGGGCAGGCCCGGGACCGGTCCCGATCGTCGAGGACAGCCGATCGGACCCTTGACCGAGTGGCCGGGGTCGACCTCGGCCGAAGATCCGGGTGTGGGCCGCGAAGACCGCGTCGCCCGGGAAGCCGCCGCGGAGGATGCGCTGGTGCAGTTCGCGAAGGGCCGCTCCCGGCTCCATGCCCAGGGTTTCCACCAGCCGGCGGCGGATCTGCAGGTACGCCTCCAGCGCTTCGGCTCGGCGGCCCGCGTGCGCCAGGGTCCGCATCGCCTGTGCCCACGGGGTTTCCCGCAGCGGGTTCCGTGCCGCGAGTTCCCGCAGCTCAGACGCCGCCTGGTCGCGTTCGCCGGGCTCGACGCACAGGAGATAACCACCCGCGCGGGTGAGCAACCGATCCTCCACGTCACCGGCTGTGATGTCCTGCCGACAGCCCTCCGAGCGTGGACGGGGCGATCCTGCCGCCGATGGAGCGGGTCGGCGCGGAGTTGGCCGCGCCGGACGGCGGTCGTCGGACGGGAGGGGCATCGTCTACGGCAATGGGCAACACGTGAATGTTCGTCGCCGGTGCTGATCAGCCACACAGACATCATCATGGTGATGACCGCGTTCCGCATCGAGGACCGTGACCACTGCTGTCACCGCCGGTTCCACCTGCTGCGGCTGGCGGTACGCGGTCGCGCCGAGCGGGGTCAGCGGGTGGGAGTACGCGCGGTGGTAGGTGTTCTGTATCAGGCCCGTGGTGTTCCGAAGGTGCCCGCGCAGCACGAGCGGGTCTGCGAACCCCTGCCGCGCCGGCGACCTCGGTGATCGGCAGGCGGGTCGTCTTCCGCAGGTGCCGAGCACGGACCAGCCGCCGGTGGACCAGCCATCCGCGTGGGCTCGGGCCCACCTCCCTGCGGAACCGGCGGGTGAACGCTCGTGTTGGCGCGCCGAGAGAGGCCGACCAGCCTCGACGGCTCGGCCAGGTACGGCCGCGCTCACGTGCGGGATGAGAACGTGGACGAGCAGTGCTCCGATGGAACGGGCCTGGCTGGAGAGCGGACGACGGCCGCCGACCCCCGTCCGAACGCGAGCCTGCAAGCGATCGCGCAGGCCTGCCCACCCGCGCCCGGCTGGGTCGCGAAGACGGTCGTACCGTTCTCCTCCGCCCGGAAGTGGAGCGGCGCGGACTTCGGTGAAACCGGCACGTGGGTGCTCGGCGCACCCGACGTCCTGCTGCCCGACGGCGCGGCGGAGCGCGCGAAGCCGAGCGGATCGGCGCGCAGGGGCTGCGGGTGCTGCTGCTCGGCCGGGCCGGGAGCGCCCGGCGAGGTGACCCCGGTCGCCCTGACGGTGTTGGAGCAGAAGATCCGCGGTGACGCACGCGAGACCTTGGGCTACGTCGCCGCGCAAGGCGTGGCGGTGAAGGTGATCTCCGGCGACAACGCCGCGTCGGTGGGCGCGGTCGCTCGCGTGTTGGCGCTGCCGGGAGCCGAGGCGCCGGTCGATGCCCGGAAGCTGGCCGAGGATCCCGGCGCGCTGGCCGCCGAGGTGGAGACCGGCACGGTGTTCGGACGGGTCAGCCCGGCTCAGAAGCGGGCCATGGTCGCGGCCCTGCAGTCGCGGGGGCACACGGTCGCGATGACCGGCGACGGCGTCAACGACGTCCTCGCGCTGAAGGACGCGGACGTCGGTGTCGCGATGGGGGCGGGTAGCCCCGCGACCCGATCGGTGGCCCAGATCGTGTTGCTGGACAACGCTTTCGCGACGTTGCCGCAGTTCGTGGGCGAGGGGCGGCGAGTGATCGGCTGGTTCACCATCGGCCTGTCCGCGTTCGTGTTGTCGCTGGCCCCCAACAACGACCGTGCGCGTGGCGGGTTCGTGGGCCGGGTGCTGCGGATGGCCGTTCCGGCCGGGGTGGCGATCGCCGTGGCCTGCTTCGTCGCCTACGTCCTGGTGCATCCCGGCTGTGACACCAGCCAGGCCGCGCTGATCACGTTGATGGTGCTCGCGGTGTGGGTGCTGGGGGTCATCGCGCGGCCGCACACGTGGTGGAAGGCCGGTCCGGTCTCGGTGATGGTGCTGATTTCCGGGTTGTTCTTCGTCCTGCCGGTGACGCAGCGGCTGGCGGCCCGTGCTTGGCCGGGCGACGTGCGTTTCGACCTCAGGAATTTGTCGCCTCGGGAGCGAAGGCGGGCAGCCTCTCGAGGCTGTTGCGCACGGCTTCGGTGCCGTACTCGAACATCTGCCGTTCGTAGTCGTCGATCGCGTCGAGCAGGTCTTGGCGGCCTTCGTCGGCCTTGACGAGGCAGCGGCGCAACAGGTCGGCGTCACGCAGGGCGGTGTTCGCCCCGTTGCCGCCGGTGGGGGAGGTGGCGTGGATCGCGTCGCCGAGCAGCGTGACCGGGCCGGCCGCCCAGCGCTGTCCGGGCTCGACCACCCGGATGGACAGCAGGGTGCTGTTGTCCGGGTCGGCCTGCTCGACCAGCGCGCGCAGCTCCGGGTGCCAACCGTCCATTCTGGACAGCACGGCGTCCTGCGCGGACAGGCTCTCGAGCGAGCCGTTCGGCGGCAGGATCATGGCCCAGCGCACGTAGTCGCCGATGTCGGGCAGTGAGACTTCGGGGGCCAGTCGCTCGGCGGCCTCCTTCGGCGGGGTGCGGAAGCGCATCGCGCCGAGCAGCAGGCTGACGCCGTCACCGGTGATCTTCGAGCCGTAGGCTCTGTCCAGGGAGGCGAACTCGTCGGTCAGCGGGGTGCGGCCGATGACGAACCGGACGCCGGTGTCGGTCGGGAACGTCCGCGGCGACAGCACCCCGCGGACCGCGGAGTTGACGCCGTCCGCGCCGACGAGCAGGTCCGCCCGTGCCGGGTCGCGGCCGGCGAACCGGCTTTGGACAGTGCCGTCGGCCAGCACGTCGTAGCCGGTCAGCGCGGCACCGGTGTGCACGGTGAGGCCGGTCAGCAACAGGTGACGCAGCACTTGCCGGTCGACCACGGTGCCGGTCCGGCCGGCGCCGAGCCTGCCGATCTCGGTGAGCTGCGGGTCGAGGATCAGCTGCTCCGCGGAGGCGTCCATGACGATCTCGTCCAGCAGCGCGTGCCAGCGCACCGGAAGGCACTCGCGCACCGCCCGGAAACCGGTCGGGTTCAGCACGAGCCGGTAGCCCTGGAACCGCGCGGTGATCCCGGGGTCACGCTCGAACACCTCGGCTTCGATCCCGGCGCCACGCAGACCCTGCGCGAGAGCCAGGCCACCCAGGCCGGCTCCGACAACGGACACTCGCATCCGACTACCTCCGCTTCGATGAACGAACTTAGTTCGTACTTACGAACTAGGTTCTACTTAACGAACTTAGTTCTTGTCAAGTACCGTGACCGGCATGGCCGCCGATCACCGACGCCGCCCTGGACGTCGTCGGCGAGGGAGTGCCGGCGATCCTGCTGGCGGCCGGCATCGAACCGAGAACGGCCGGCTGGACCCGCGACGCACTGTCCAACGGCGCCGGCACGAGGACCAGGAATGGGTGCTCGGCCACGAGGACTGCTGGATCGCTTCACCGCACTGCCGGCCGAGAATTCCCGCAGGCTCGACGCCACGTCGCCGAGCCGGTCGCCGGCACCGGACATGACCGCTTCGAGTTCGCCCTCGGCCTGCTCATGAACAGCTTGCAACCCGCGTCCGGCTGACCTGCCGCGGTTCCGGTGCGGGCGCACACCCCGGCGCGCCGCGGCATCCGGTGCGGCTCCCCACAATCGTCCCCGGCGGGCTGCGGAAGGCGGGCTTCTCCTGGGGCTGGGAGTTCGCGCCCCGGCTGCCGTCCGGAGGGATCTGGCGTCCGGTGTGGCTGAGCACCGAGCACCGCGCGGTCCTCACCGGGCACCGCGTCGGCGTCACGGACCTGGCGGCCGACCACTCCCGCGCCACCGAGGTCGAGCTGGACGATCCGGTGTTGTGGTGGACCCACGACCTCGGCGAGCCGGCGCTGCACGACGTCCGGATCGAGCTGACCGCCGACGGCGTCCTCCTCGACGTCGTCCAGGACCGGGTCGGCCTGCGCACCATCACCCTTGACCGCGGCGCGGACCCCGTCGAGCCTGGCCGCTTCTTCCGCTTCCTGCTCAACGACTTCCCGCTTTTCGTGCGCGGCGCCAACTGGGTGCCGCCGAGCCCGTTCGTCGGCTCCAGCGACCGCGACCTCCTGCGCGAGCGCGTCCGCCAGGCCCGGGACGGCCACCTCACGATGCTGCGCGTCTGGGGCGGCGGGGTCTACGAGCACGACGACTTCTACACCGCCTGCGACGAAGCGGGCGTGCTCGTCTGGCAGGACTTCATGTTCGCCTGCACCGAATACCCCGGCGACTTGGCGGAGTTCCGGGCCGAGGTCGCGGCCGAGGCTCGGGCGCAGGTCGCCCGACTGCGCAACCGGGCGTGCCTCGCGTTGTGGTGTGGCAACAACGAGGTCGAGGTCCTGCACCTGATCCGCAACCACGGCGAGGAGAACGGCGACTGGGGCCGGCGGATCTTCCACGAGGTCCTGCCCGGCGCCGTCACCGAACACGACGGGCTCGTGCCGTACTGGCCGGGAAGCCCGTGGGCGAGGACGGCGTCAACGGCGTGCGCGACGGCGACCGGCACGACTGGGAGGTCTGGCACGGGCTGGTCGCCCCGGGGTTCGCCACCGGATCGCCGGAGTACCCGACACCGGGCGACGTGCGGCACTACCGCCGCTACGCCGACGACACCGGCCGCTTCGTCAGCGAGTTCGGCATCCTCTCCGCCCCGGACCGCGGCACCCTGGACCGGTGGCTGCCCGGCGTCGCCCTGCACGACGAGATCTTCGACCGGCACCTCACCGACGATCCGCCGGACAAGGGGGACGCGCTGCTCGAGGTCACGACCGGCGTTCCGTCCGATGTGGACGAATTTACCGCCCTCACCCAGGCGGTGCAGGCCGAGGGCATGGCCTTCGCGATCGAGCACTTCCGGCGGCGGCAACCGCACACCGCGGGCGCCCTCGTCTGGCAGTTCAACGACACCTGGCCCGCGATGAGCTGGTCGCTCGTCGACGTCGACGGCGTCCCCAAGGCCGCCTACTACGCGGTCGCCCGCGCGTCGGCGCCGCCGGCGGCCAGCTTCCGGGCGGTGGGGGACGCCGTGGAACTGTGGCTGGTCAACAACACCCGTTCGGCCGCGACGGTCGCGATCGACGTCGAACTGGGCCGCTTCGACGGCGCGGATTGGCGGGTCGAGCGCGTGACCGGCTCGGCGTCACCCGGCACCTCGAAGGTCGTGTGGACCGGGCACGTCCGGCAGGACGCCGCGCACCACGCCTGGGCGTCGAGCCCCGACAGTGCCTTCCCTTCGGCCCGGAAGCACTTCGCGGAACTGGGCGAGCTGGAGGTCGGGGACGGCAAGGTGGACGTCGTCGCCGTCGAAGGCGGGCTGGAAGTTCACTCGCACGGTTACAGCTACGGCGTGCGGATCACGCACCCGGAACCGACAATGCGTCTCGAGGACAACTGTTTCTACCTGCGGACCGGAAAGGCGACACCAGCATGACTTCGGAGCCCACCGTCCGGATCTCCGGCGGCCGGCTGAGCGGCACGCGGGAGAACGGGATCGACCGCTACCTCGGCGTCCCCTACGCGGCGGCGCCGGTCGGGCAGCGGCGGTTCGCCGAGCCGGCTCCGGTACCGGCCTGGGACGGCGTGCGCGACGCGACGGTAATGGGGCCCACGGCACCGCAGAACCCGTACAGCGCCGAGACCGCGCGGCTGCTCGCCAACGTCGTCACGCCGGGGGAGGAGTATCTCAACGTCAACGTGTGGGCGCCCGCCGGGGCCCGCGACCGGCCCGTGATGGTGTGGGTGCACGGGGGTTCGTTCGCGCACGGCTCGAACGCCCTCGACGGCTACGACGGCACCGCCTTCGCGCGGGACGGCGTGGTGTTCGTGTCGGTCAACTACCGGCTCGGCTCCGAAGGCTTCTCGGTCTTCGAGGACGCGCCGGCGAACGTGGGCCTGCGCGACGTCGTGGCGGCGCTGCGCTGGGTCCGCGCCGAGATCGCCGCGTTCGGGGGCGACCCCGGCACCGTGACGGCGTTCGGCGAGTCCGCGGGCGCGATCGCGCTGGGGACCCTGCTGGCGAAGCCGGGGGCGGCCGAGCTGTTCGACCGGGTGGTGATCCAGAGCGGCGCCCCGATGGCGAGCACGCGCAAGAGCGCCGGGCGCATCACGCGGAAGATCGCCCGGAAGCTGGGTGTCGCCCCGACCCGGGCGGCGTTCTCCGGCATCCCGCCGGAGCGGCTGCTGGCGGCGGAGGCGGCGGTGATGGCGGGTTCGACGCCGTTGACCGGCGGCGCCGGCTACAGCGCGGCGATCGGCGACGAGATCGTTCCCCGGCGGCCGCTGGAGGCGATCCTCGACGGTGCTGGCGACCCGATCCCGGTGCTGCTGGGCTGGACGGCCGAGGAGTACCGGCTGTGGTTCGTCCCGTCCGGCCTGATCGACCGGGTCGGCCGGCTGCTGTTCACGGCGGCCCGGCTGCGGTTCCGCATCGGCCGCCGGGTGCTGCGCGCCTACCGCATCGCGTACCCGTCGGCCGGGCGCGGCGAGCTGTTCGGCACCATCGTGGTCGACCTGCTGCTGCGCATCCCGTTGCACCGCACCGCGGACGCCCGCCTGGCCCGCGGCGCGGCGCCGACCTACGTGTACGAGTTCGCTTGGCAGAGCCAGGTGGAGAACCTGGGCGCGGCGCACGTGATGGAACTCCCGTTCGTGTTCGACCGGCTGTCGTCGCCGGACTGGACGCCGCTGACCGGCCCGGAGGCACCACAGAAGCTGGCGGAGGAGATGCACGCGGCTTGGGTGGCGTTCGCGTCGACGGGGGATCCGGGTTGGCGCGGCTGGGACGGGAAGCGTCCGACGATGGTTTTCGACGCGCCGACGTCGTCTGTTGTGGATGCGCCGCGTGACGCGCAGTTGAAGGCGTGGCGGAGGCGTGTGGCCGACCGCAAGAGCCACCAGGAAACGCGCGGGGGAGCGGGAAAACCCTGACACCGCCGGGAACGAGCCGGCGCCTATGCGGCCGGCCCGTCGATGTTGTGGGCTTGAATTCGCCGGCGTGTGTTCCGTCGCGCCGGTACCAGCCGGATCCAGCCCTGTGTGGTGGTCTCCTTGTTGGTGATGTCGGTCCGGTGATAGCAGGTGGAGTTGCTGTACTCGCTGTGCCGGATCACCTCGTCGAAGAACCACGCGGAACTGACCATGGCCAGGAGCGCGGCGTTCGCGGCGAGAGTCGCTTTGAGCTCGGGGGCGTCGAGCAGGCGGAACGTGTGGATGATCGACGCGCCGGTGAAGCCGTGGTCGTCGTAGCTGATCTCACCGGCGTGCACCGCGAGCCGAAGCCGCATTTTCTCCTGCCGCGGGTGTGACGCGTTGTACCGGCGCACCTGATCGGTGAGGGTTTCGGGCAACTCGTCGACGAACAGGGGCTTGGGGATGTCGGCGGGAACGAGGATGAGCACGCCGTCGCCGAGGTCTTCGTGACGGCAGGACACCCACGCGATGCCGACGGCGTCGAAGGCGTTCTGGACGGCCTGGTAGAGGCCTTTCCTGATTCGCAGGCGGTTGGTGTTGCTGCGGTCGTGCCGGCCGAAGCCCTCGATGTCGAGCCCGATGATCGTGCAGTGCGCGGTGGCGGCCTCGGGTGACGCCGAAGGGCGCGGGACGGGATCGTGGCTCATCGTGTGCTCCTTCGGTGGTGTCCGGTATCCGTCACCAGTTTCCGGAGGATCTTGAGAATTGCCTTCCGGCCTGTTCATCCGGTCGTTGACAATCGATCATCATCGGTTGTCAGCGGCGTTCTGTCACGTTTGTGACCTGGTATTTTCCGGGCGGGAATGTGATTATCGGATGGGTGCGAGGGCTGCGGCATCGGGGTGCCGTGACGAGGGGGGTACGAATGGATTTCGTGTTCGGAATTCTCGGCCGGACGGCCGTGCGCCTGCACGGGAATGTGGACGTGAACTGGTCCAGCCCCCGGGTGCGGCAGGTACTGGCCGCGCTGCTGGTTTCGGCGAACCACCGGGTGCCGGTCGATGAACTGGTGGCGTGGGTGTGGGCCGAACACGAGCAGCCGCCCCGCAACCCGTTGACGACGATCCACCAGTACGCGGCCCGGCTGCGGCAGGTCTTCGACACCTACCAGGTGCCGGCCCGGGTGGAGGCGAGCAAGCGTGGTTGCCTGCTCGAGGTGGCCCAGGAAAGCATCGACCACGTCGGGTTCGCCCGGGCGATGGCCCAGGCCCGCGGATTCCGTGACGCGGGACAGGGGCAGCGAGCACACGCGCAGGCGGTGGAAGCGGTGGGCTTGTGGCGGGACACGCCGTTGGCGGACCTGCAGACCGAGCCGGCCGAGCGGTGGCGGACCGGGTGGCTGAGGTCGGAGTGGATACCGGCCAACGCGTTCCTCGCCACCGAGCAGCTGGCGGCCGGCCAGGCGGCGGCCGCGGTCGGCCGGCTGGGCGAGCTGCAGCGCACTCATCCGATGCAGCTCAGCCTCACCAAGCTGATGGTTCGTGCGCTGGCGGCCGCCGAGCGCCCGTCGGAAGCCACCGACTACTTTCTCGCGACGCATCGCCGCTATCGCGAGGCCGGAGAACTGCGCGCCGCGGACGAGCTGCTCGCCGTCCACGACGAGGTGATCATCCGCGGTGAGGGGATCTTCCCTCGTGCACCCGTGCCGGACCCGCGAGCGGAGGCCGGGGAAGTGCCGGTCGTGCGGCACCTGCCGCCGGACCTGGAGCACGTCGACGGCCGCGACGAGCTCTTGGTGGAGCTCGACGCGTTCACGACGGATTCGGCCGGGCGCCCGCGTCGTGGCGTCGTGGTGGTGACCGGTGGCCCCGGAGTGGGGAAGACCGCCGTCGCCGTGCGGTGGGCGCATCGAGCCGCGGGACGCTACCGGAACAACGTCGTGCTGCTGGACATGCGCGGAGACAGCCAGGCCAGGCGCGCCGAAGCCGGCGAAGTCGTGGACACGTTGCTCTCGCTGCTCGACTACCCGGTGGATCAAGTCGTGAGCCCCGTGGCACGCGCGGCGAAACTGACGCGCCTGCTGGAGCGGAGGCCGATGCTGATCGTGCTGGACAACGTCCGCAGCACCGACCAGGTGGACTCCCTGATCGGGGTCCTGGCGTCGTGCACGGTGGTGGTCGTGTCCCGGTGGCAGCTGAAGTCGCTGTCGGCGAAGCTGACGCCGCCGGTGGTCACGGTGCTGCCGCTGGATCCGCGGCACGCGGGAGGTCTTCTCGTCCGCCGGATCGGGCAGCGGGCACGGCACGACCGGGACGGTGTCGCCGCGTTGATCAGGATGTGCCAGGGAAATCCGCTGGCGCTGACCCTGGTGGCCGACCGCGCGGCGGCTCGAACCGGAACCCGGCTCGCGACCCTGGCGAACTCGTTGCAGGACGCGGAGATGCTGCTGGATCTCGGTGACGAGGGCGACCTGCCCGCCCGAAGCCTGCGGTCGGCGTTCACGGTGTCGTATCGGGCGTTACCACCGGCTGAGCAGCGGGTGTTCGCCGTGGTGGGGTTGCACCCGGGTGCGGAGGTGAGCACCGAGGCGCTCGCCGCAGCGGACGGGCGGAGCGTGACGGCGGTGCGGCGGTCGCTCGACGTGCTCGTGGCGGCGCACCTGATCGAGTATCCGGCCGACCTGGATCGTTACCGCGTGCACGACCTGTTGCACGTGTTCGCCGCGTCCCTCGCCGGGCGGCTGTCCGATGTGGACGCCGCTCGGCAGCGCATGCTCGAGTTCTACCTGCAGGCCGCCTTCGAAGCACATCGGCTGTTGTACCCGCACAAGGAACGGCCACCGTTGCCGCAGACGCTGGTACCCGCGGAAAAGCCGTTGTTCGGCTCCGCGGTCCCGGCGAGGCAATGGTTGCTCCGGGAGCGGGCCAATCTGACCAGTGCCGTACGCGTCGCCGCCGGGCACGGCCGGCACGACATCGCCTGGATGATTCCGTCGGTGACCGGAGACGTGCTGGACAGGCATGGTTTCTACGACGACATCATCGTCGGGCTGACCGTCGCCGCGGATTCTGCCGCCGCGGCCGGCGACGTTCCGGCCCAGGCCTCGAGCCTGAACGACCTTGGTCATGTCCTCTTGCTGGTCGGCAACGACAGCGAGGCCGAGCGGTTCCTGCAACGAGCCCTGGAACTCGTCGATGCCCACGGCATCGTGATCGGCCGGATTTCGGTGTTGCTGAACCTGGCGCGCGGGCGGTTGCACGCCGACCGGGCCAAGGAGGCGACGTCGATGTACGAGGAGGCGCTCGAGCTCGCACGCGGGCTGGGTGAGCCCGAGCGCTGGGCCGCTGCCGCGCATCGGCTGGCTGATGCCCTGCTGGAACAGCACGGGCGTGAACAGGACGCGCTGCGGCTGTACCAGGAGGGGCTGGCTCGGCGGGCCGGCATGGACGACGTCGCGGGGCAGATCCAGTCGCACATCGCGTTGGGCGAGCTGTACGTCCGGCTGGGCAGGTTCGCCGACGCGGAGCGGCAGTGCCGGTGTGCGTCGGATCTGGTGAACGAGGGGCAGCACCTTCCCGCGGCGATGAAGCTGAACACGGTGCTGGCCCGGTTGCGGCACGCCCAGGGTGATGACCGGATGGCGCTGCGGCACGCGGGCCGGGCGGTGCAGCTGGCCGACCGATCGCGCCATGCGACGGGTCAGGCGCGGGCTTTCGCCGTGCTCGCGGAAATCCTGCACGCGCACGGGAACCGGGAAGACGCGCGGTCGCTGTGGGAGCGAGCGGCCGAGCTGTACCGGGGGCGGGAGCGGGTGACGAAGGCGCGGCAGATCGAGGCCCTGCTGGCCGAACTGGACGCCGGCGGGCCGCTGATTCCGGCGGCTCGTGAGGGCGAGCGCGACACGGTGGCCATGCCGCCGCCGCGACTGCGGCTGGGTCGTGTCGGGGGCGGCGCCGACGGCCGGAACTGAGGTGTCCGGGGGACGCCTGCTCGACCCGGCAGGTGCCGGCCTTCAGCGTGGGTTGTTCCGGCTCCGGTAGGCCGCGACGCTGGCTCGGTGCGCGCAGGTTCGGGTGCAGTACTGCTTCGAGCCGTTGCGTGAGAGGTCCGCGAAGGTGGCCCGGCAGGTCGGACCGGCACACACCCCGAGACGCGCCGGGCCGAGTGTGGTGATCACGGTGGCCAGGGCGCTGAGCGTGGTTGCGGCCAGGTGCGCCGCGCAGCGGTCGGTGTCGGAGGTGACCTCGGTCCACCAGCGGTCGTGATCGTGGCGCAGGGCCGGGGTGGCGCGGTTGTGACGCAGGCCGTCGTTGATCAGGGCTGCGGCTCCGGCCGCGTCGGTGCTCGCTCGTTCGAGCACGGCACGCACCGTGTCGCGCAGCTCGCGGACCTCGGCCAGGTCGGTGCGGGTGAGGCGCGGGCCGGTCCTGTCCGCCGCGGCCGGATGGGTGTCGAGGAACGCCTGGAGCTGCTCCACGGTCTCGAGTGTGTCGTCTCCCTTGACCGGCCTCAGGGTGTTGGCGAGATCGACGGCCGTCTGGACCGCCGATGGTCTGTTACACGTGTCCATCATTTGACGTGTCTCCTGGCCGGTCCGTACGGTGACATTCGAAGGAGCTTTTACGTGTCACATCCTACCGACGAAGGGAGCCGCCGTGGCGGCCGAGCCGTTCGAGGTCAGTGTCACCGAAGCCGAGATCGCGGATCTGCGGGAACGGTTGCGCCGGACGCGGTGGCCCGAGCCCGAGCCGGTGGACGACTGGTCGCAGGGCATCCCGCTGGCCTACACCCAGGAGCTGTGCCGCAGCTGGGCCGAGGACTACGACTTCGGGTTCGCCGCGCGGCTGAACGTCTTCCCGCAGTTCCGCGACACCGTCGACGGGCTGGGCATCCACTTCGTGCACGCCCGCTCGCCGGAGCCGGACGCGTTCCCGCTGGTGCTCACGCACGGGTGGCCGGGTTCGGTGCTCGAGTTCCTGGACGTCCTCGGCCCGCTGACCGACCCGCGCGCGCACGGCGGCGATCCGGCGGACGCGTTCCACGTGGTCGCGCCCTCGCTGCCCGGGTACGGCTGGAGCGACAAGCCGACCACGACCGGGTGGGGCGTCACGCGGACCGCGCGTGCCTGGGACGCGCTGATGGTGTCACTGGGGTACGAGCGGTACGGCGCGCAGGGCGGTGACTGGGGCTCGGCGGTGTCTGGCGCGCTGGGCGAGGTGGCGCCCGAGCGGGTCGCGGCCGTGCACCTGAACCTGGGGTCCGTGGCGGCGGGCACGTTCGACGACCCGACGCCGTCGGAGCTGGCGAACCTCGAGGCGGCGAAGGAGTTCCAGCGCACCGGCCGGGGGTACTCGGGGCAGCAGGCGACCCGGCCGCAGACGCTCGGTTACGGCCTCACCGACTCGCCGGCGGGCCAGGCCGCCTGGATCGCCGAGAAGTTCCAGGCCTGGACGGACAACAACGGCGGTCCCGAGGACGCCGTGTCGCGGCAGCAGATCCTCGACGAGATCTCGGTCTACTGGTTCACCGCGTCGGCCACGTCGTCGGCGCGCCTGTACTGGGAGAGCTTCGCCAGCTTCCGGGACAAGGTCACCGCGCCGTCCGGGCTGTCGGTCTACCCGCGCGACATCACCCGCCCGTCGCGGCGGGAGGCCGAGCTGCGGTTCACCGACCTGCGCTGGTTCGAGGAACTGCCGCGAGGGGGCCACTTCGCCGCGCTGGAGCAGCCGGAGTCGCTGGTCGAGCAGGTGCGCGGGTTCTTCCGCCTCTTCCGCTGACTACTCTCCGGCATCTGTGGTCACTCTATGGGGTAGGGTCCGCGTGCGGATACCGATCTCCGGGGTCGGCGTGGTGTCGGTTCCGCCGCGCGGACGGGTTGCCTGTAGCTGAAAAGGTGGACCCCGGGAGTTTCCGGCTCGGATGGCCACGCTAAGGTCTCGGCGCAATAACTTGCGGACGGTCCACTTGATGTGACGGTCCAGCTCCGCCGGACCTAGGAGACTCGTGAAGCGGTACCAGGCCCAGATCATGGCTCTGAGCATGTTCGCGTTCGGCCTGCTGGTGCTCATGCCGGCGTGGTGGCGCTTCTACTAGGCGCCGGCCCCGGACCGACGGACCTGATCCGGCGGCCCGCCTTTCCGCGCGGGCAGGAGACGCGAGTACACCCCCTCCGTCTCCGGCCGTGACTCAGGAAGACCAGGGCCGGGCTGTGCTGACGGCGTCCGGCGGCGCGCTCAGGTGTCCTGCGGCTCGCTCGAGTGGGGGTTGGCCGGTCGTCCTTGCCGCCGCCGCGGAACGCCGGCGTTGTCGAGCATGCGGCCGACCACGCCGGGCGTGAGGCCGAACTCCTCGCCGGTGGCCGCGAGCGACTTGCCGCTGAGATAGACCTCGGCGAGGCCTGGCGGAGCGGGTGGTGTGGTCGGTGGCGGGCGGAAGACGACACCTGTGGAGCGGAGCACCGCACGCAGGGTGCGGTAGCTGCCCTCGAAACCGTCCATCAGCTTGGCCAGGGATTCGCCCGAGTCGTGGCGCCGCCTGAGATCCGCGGCTTCGCCGGGCGGTACGTCCTCGGGCCGGCGCTTGTATCTCCTGACCAGCCCGCGGCCATGACCGTCGTCGGCTGTCACCAGATCATCGCCGCCCCACCAGCAGATCCGTCGGCCCGTGGCGCGTGGTCTCCCACCGGACCCGGTCGTGTCGCTTCTCCAGGCAAGGGCACCGGCGGGGTCCGGTACACCGCCAGACGTGTTTTATCGTGCGCCTCGTGTGGGTGCGGTGTGCCGTGCCGCCGCTCGCCGGGGCGGGGGTGCACGCCCGCCCCGGCGACCGGCGGGTCGGCTAACCGGTGCGGTGCCCGAGCAGGGCCAGCGTGTTGGGGTGCTCGGCCGGCACGACGCTGGAGTACAGCGCCGTCCAGCAGGACGGGCAGCAGTACTGGCGGAACACCACGCGAGCGTCGACGTAGTCGGCCGCGTTCGCGATGATCTGCGGTCCGGCGTCCGAGGGCGGGCCTTCGTGGACCGCGACCGCCGGTTCGCCGTCCGGGGTGCTGAGGTGCTCGCCGCAGTGGCCGCAGGCCAGGCCCCCTTGGGCGGGCTCGACGAGGTTGTCGTCGAGGCGGCGGGCGCCGGTCAGGTCCGTCTTGCCCAGCGACGCCGACGCCTGGGAACGGTCGCGCCTCGCGTTCCGGCGGCGTTGCCGTTCGGCCGTGGTCGCGGGTTCGTCCACCTCGCCGTCGGACAGGACGACGCCGTAGACGGCGGTGGCCGCGTCCGCCGTGATCTTGTCCTCACGCAGGTCGCGGGCCACGGCCGCGGGCTCCCGGGTGAGTGGGTCGCCGTAGCCCCCGCCGCCCTGCCACGTCATCGCGAATACCTCGCCCGGCGCGAGGTAGCTCGAGGCGTAGTTCTGGCCGGGCTCCAAAGTGTCGCTCACTTCGTCCAAAGTGGACGGCAGGCGGCCGTCGGCGAGGAGCGTGGCGATCCGGCTCTGGCGCGCCACGACGTCCAGGCCGCTGTTGCCCGGGTGGCCGCCGGCGAGGCCGTTGTTCTGCGAGACGGCCTTGCCCGCGGACGCCAGGACCAGGCCCATCGGGATGCTCGTGCCGTGCGGGGTCATCGCGATCGACGCGCCGAGCCCGCCGCGGTGCCGCCCGGGGCCGCCGGAGTCGGGGACCTCGCGCCGCCACAACGTCAGCACCGGGTACAGGAACTCGGTCATCTCGACGTCGGGGACGCGGCCCATCGGGATGCAGAACAGCCCGCCGGTGTCGATGCCGTCGGCGTCGGGGCGCGCGCCGTACCCGCCGGCCATCGGCTCCATGAGGATGCTGAGGAACGGCGCAGGGGTCTCGCCGCGTTCGTCGAGCCCGGCGATGACCGCCGTGTCCCACGTGCCGCAGCAGGTCGCCTGGACGTTCTTGCCGAGCTCGAGGTCGCGGTCGAGCATCTGCGCCAGGCACTCGGCGACGAGGCTGCCGGTGAGCCAGGCGGGGCCGATCGGGCCGCGGCCGACGGCGGCGGGGAAGGTCGCGTTGTTGAGCGTGCCCTCCTCGGTGACGAGGTCGAAGCAGCGCATCAGCCCGCCCGCCGACCACGGGATGTCGCCCGCGAGGATGGGCAGGATGGCGAGCATGACGCCGCCGCGCATGCCGGCGTAGGTGCAGTTGATGACGCCGGCCTGGGGGTCGGTGCCGGTGAAGTCGAAGCTCAGGTGGTCGCCGGTCTTGGTGGTGGTGACCGTGATCTTGTGCAGGCCGCGGTCTCCCTCGTGCGACTGGTCCTGGTACCCGGTGGCCGACCAGCTGCCGTCCGGCAGCGCGGAAAGCTTGTCCCGCAACCGGCTTTCCGCGTCGGACATCATCCGCTTCATGACGGCCTTGACGGTGTCGGGGCCGTACTGCGCGATCAGCGCGTGCAGCCGCTCGGCGCCGACGTTGTTGGCGCCGACCTTCGCGCGCAGGTCGAGCCCGACGAGCATCGGCACGCGGGAGCGGCGCACCCAGAGGTCCGCGACGTCGCGCTGCAGCTGCCCACCGCGCACGACCTTCACCGGCGGGGTCGGCAGCGACTCGGAGAAGACGTCCTCGGCGGCGGGGGAGAAGGAGCCGAGCCCGACGCCGCCGAGGTCCGGCTGGTGGGCGATGGCGCTGGTCCAGGCGAACAGCTTCCCGTCGTGGAAGACGGGCTGGTAGACCATGACGTCGTTCTGGTGCAGGCCGCCGCCGACCCACGGGTCGTTGGTGAGGAACATGTCGCCGGCTTCGATGCCCGGGTTCGCGGAACGGTGGCGCAGCGTCCAGTAGATGGCGAGGTCGACCGCGCCGACGAGCATCGTGTTGTAGAGCCCGACCTGCACCTCCTGGCCGAGCTCGTCGGAGATGGCGAAGTCGAAGTCGTTGGCGTCGGTGACGATCGGCGAGCCGGACATGCGCTTGAGCGCCTCGCCCATCTCGTCGGTGACCGACCACAGCCGGTGCCGGACGACCTCGTAGGTCAGCGGGTCGAGGGCGTCGATCTGGTCCTGGGTGACACTGTGGACGTCCAAAGTGGACGGCAGTGACCGCCGCAGCTCGTCGACGTCGACGGGACGGCTGGAGAACTGCTCCGAGCCAGGAATGGGCATGCTCATGCGGCGCTCCTGATCGTGAGGTTGCCGAGGTGGTCGACCGTGCCGGTGGAGCCGGCGGGCACCACGACCGTGGTGGTCGGGACCTCGATGATCGCCGGGCCGGCCAGCACGTGGCCGCTGCGCAGTTCCCGGTAGTCGTAGACGGCGGTGTCGACGTACCCGGCGGCGGCGTCGAGGCAGACGGGCCGGGTGCCGGCCGGCGTGGCGGGGGAATCCGCGGCGGGAACCTCGGGCAGCTTCGGGCTGAACGGCAGGATGCCGACGCCGCGGACCCGGAAGGTGATGGCCTGGATCCCGGCCTCGCGGAAGCCGGCGTCCTTGCCGTACAGCGCGGCATAACGCTCTTCGAAGCCGGTCGCGGCTTCCTCGATCGCCGCCGTGTCCAGGGGTCCCTGAACAACGGGCGTCGTGACCTCGGCCAGCTGCATCGAGTAGCGCATGTCGATTTCGCGGTACAGCTCGACCTTCTCGAACTTCAGGCCCTGCCGGTCCAGGCCCTCGCGGACCTGCTGCTCCAGCCGGTCGAAGTTGCGTTCGGCGCGCTGCGGGTCGAAGGGCACGTTCAGCGGGTCGGACAGCTCGGCCGCCAGCACGATGTCCGACGACGCGAGCCCGAACGCGGAGAACGCCGACGCGACCGGCCCGAGCGGGACGACGACCTCGGTGCACCCGACTTCGGCCGCGTAGCCCGCGCAGTGCGCCGGGCCCGCGCCGCCGAAGGCGTAGAGCACGAACCCGCGCGGGTCGTGCCCGGCTTCGACGACGGTCTTGCGCAGCAGGTCGCCGGTCTGCGCGTTCTGCACGGTGTAGATCGCGGCGGCGGCCTCCTCGACGGTGAGGCCCAGCGGCTTGGCGATCTTCGTGTCGATCGCTTCGCGGGCCAGCTCCAGGGAAAGCGGTTTCCGGCCGCCGAGCAGGCCGCGCTCGGGCAGGATGCCGAGCACCAGGTTGGCGTCGGTGTTGGTCGGCTCGGTGCCGCCGTTGCCGTAGCACGCCGGGCCCGGCACGGCCTGCGCACTGCGCGGCCCGATGCGCAGGTTGCCGCCGGCGTCGAGCCACGCGATCGCGCCGCCGCCGGAGCCGATCGCGTCGACCCGCAGCGTGGGCACGTTGATCGGGTGGTGGTTGATCACGGTGGTGGTGTCGCGCACCGGTTCGCCGTCGACGACCAGGCCGGCGAGGAACGTCGTGCCGCCGACGTCGGTGGAGATGATGTCGCGGTGGCCGAGCTGCCGGCCGAGCGCGACCGAGCCGATGACGCCGCCGGTGAGCACGGAGCCGACGGTGCTGATCGCCGCGGCCGGCGCCTCGCGGGCGGCGACGGCGCCGCCGTTGCTCTGCATCACCAGCAGTGGCCCGGAAAGCCGGTTCTCGCGCAGGGAGTCCTCGAGCGCGGTGAGGTAGTCGCGCAGGCCGGGGCCGATCTGGGTGCTCATGATCGTGGTCGCGTTGCGGGCGAACTCGCGGATGCGCGGGCTCACCTCCGACGACAGCGCGACGAAGACGTCCGGGTCCTCTTCGGCGATCAGCTCGCGGATCCGCTGTTCGTGCGCCGGGTTGCGGAACGACCACAGCAGCGACACGGCGATCGCGCGGACGCCGTCGGCCAGCAGCGCGCGGATCGCGGCGCGGGCTTCGTCCTCGTCGAGCCGGACGACGACGGCGCCGTCGCGGTCGATCCGTTCGGTCACCTCCAGCGCGTGCCGCTTCGGCAGCAGCCCGTGGTCCTTCGCCTGGCCGAGCACGTGCTGGAGTTCGTGGGGTGCGCGGCCGAGGTAGCGGCCTTCGACGTTCATGATGAAGATCGAGTCGCGGTGGCCCTTGGTGGTGAGGAACCCGACCGGGGGCACGTTGCCGGTCACCAGCGCGTTGAGCGACGACGTCGTCCCGTGCGCGATGTGGTGGGTGTCGGCCAGCATCTCGGGCAGGGACCGGCCGAGCTGCTCGGCCAGCAGTCCGAGCACGTCCAGCACACCGCGTGAGTAGTCCGGCGGGGTGGACGGCGACTTGGCGGCGAGCACGGTCCCGGCGTCGTCGTCCAGAACCGCGTCGGTGAACGTGCCGCCCACGTCCACGCCGATGACATAGGCCATGACTCACGCTCCTTTGCGCGGGAGGTTGCTAACTGCGGCGTAGACTATTCAACGCATGTGACGAGAGTCAACCCTCTTGACGGGTCGTGGTCGTTGACGTCAAATAGTCGACGTATTCGTCAAACAAGGAGGTCGGGATGCAGCCACGTCGGGTCGCGGTGCTGGGTGGCGGGCCGGGAGGGCTCTACGCCGCGAGACTGCTCAAGCTGGCGTTCCCGTCCTGCGAAGTCGTCGTGCACGAGCAGGGCGAGCCGGACGCGACCTTCGGGTTCGGCGTCGGGCTGGCCGCCGGCACCCAGCGCAAGCTGGCCGCGGCCGACCCCGACACGCTGCGCGACGTCGTCGCCGCGGGGTGCCGGCACGACATGACCCTGCGGGTCGGCGGGCGCGTCGCCCGGGTCCGCAACGACCGCCTGATCGGCGTCGCCCGCACCGAGCTGCTGGCGATCCTGCAGCGCCACGCGGAGAAGGCCGGGGTCAGCCTGAGCTTCGGCGTCCGCCGGTCGGCCGCCGACCTCGACGCCGACCTGGTGGTCGCCGCCGACGGCGTCGGCAGCGCGACCCGCGAGCAGGGCCCGTTCGGGGCGGCGATCGGCACCGGGCGCGGCCTGTACCTGTGGTGCGGGGCCGACTTCGCGCTGGACGACGCGGTGTTCGCGCCGGTGCGCACCGAGCACGGCGTCTTCGTCACCCACGCCTACCCGTACGGCACGGGTCACAGCACCGTCCTCATCGAGACCGACGAGCGCACCTGGCGCCGGGCCGGCTTTGACGTCACCACCGAAGAGACCTCCTCGGACGAAACGTCCTTGCGGTACCTGGAAGAAGCGTTCGCCGAGCTGCTGCGCGGGCACCCGCTGATCGGCAACCGCACGCGGTGGCTGCGGTTCCGGACCGTCCACTGTGCCCGGTGGTCGGCCGGCTCGACCGTGCTGCTCGGCGACGCCGCGCACACCGCGCACTTCTCCATCGGCTCCGGCACGAAGCTCGCGATGGAGGACGCGATCGGCCTGGTCGAGGCGCTCCGGGACGCCGACGACCTCGAGAGCGCGTTCGCCGGCTACGAGGCGGACCGCCGTCCCGGCGTCGAACGGCTGCAGGAGCTGGCCCGCCGCAGCCAGTTGTGGTGGGAGTCGTTCCCCTCGCGGGCGCACCTGCCGGCCGAACAGCTGATGGTCGCCTACATGACCCGCGCCGGGAACGTCCCCCTCGAGCGCTTCGCGGCCGGCAGCCCGGCCCTCGTCACCACGGCGCTGACGCAGTACGCCGGGACGTCGCCGCCCGCGGACGGGCTCGTCGACTGGGTCCTGGACCGGGCGGTCACCCCGCCCGGCGACCTCGTCACGGTCGACGACGTCGTCGCGGACCCGTGGGACGAGACCGGCGACGCGGTCGTGGCCCGGGCCCGCGCGGCCCGCGAGCGGGGCGCGACCGGCTTCCGGTTCACCGGACCGGGTGACCGCGGCGCGCTGCTCACCCGGCTGGACCTCGCCGAGCGCGTCCGCCTCGAAGCCGGTGGGCTCATCCTGGTGGAAGGGCCCGCGGCCCTGCGGGACGACCTGGCCGCGGGGCTCGTGAGTGCCCGCACCGACCTGATCGAGGAGACCGCATGAGCTGGGGTGGCAGCTGGGGTGACAAGGTCGTCGCCTACCCGGAGGCCGCCGTGCGCGCCTACCGGGACGGCGGGCTGTGGGGCACCCGCACGATCACCGACCAGCTGCACCTCGTCGCGCGGGCCCACCCGGACCGCGAGGCCGTCGTCGCCCTCGACGGCCGGATCACCTTCGCCGAGCTGGACGAGCGCACCGACCTGCTGGCCGCGGGCCTGGCCGGGCTCGGCCTGCGGCCCGGGGACCCGGTGCTCCTGCAGGTTTCGAACCGCCTCGCCACGGTGCTCGCCTGGTACGGCGTGCTCAAGGCGGGCCTGGTCCCGGTGTGCACCCTGCCGGCCCACCGCGGGCACGAGATCGGCGCGGTCAGCCGCCGGGTCGGCGCCGTCGCGCACCTGGTGGAGACCGGCGGGTTCGACCTGGTCGGGTTCGCGCTCGAGCAGGGCCGTGACCACCCGACGCTGCGGCACGTGCTGGTGCTGGGCGACGACCCGCGCGGCACCGCCGTCGCCGGGCTCGGCGCGGACCTCGACGCCGGCGCCGCGCGCAAGACCGTCGAAGAGATCCAGGCCGGGATCGGCCCGGACGAGGTCGCGGTGTTCCAGCTCTCCGGCGGCACCACCGGCGTGCCGAAGGTGATCCCGCGGCTGCACGCGGAGTACTGGTACAACTCCCTCGCCTACGCGCGTTCCTGGGGCTGGGACGCGGAAACGCGGGTCGCGCACCTGATCCCGATCGTGCACAACGCGGGGATCGTCTGCGCCCTGCACGCCGCGCACAGCGTCGGCGCGTGCCTGGTCCTCGCGCCGGCCGACCTGGACACGGCGTTGCCGCTGCTGGCCCGCGAAGCGCCCACGCACGTCCTGCTCGGCCACGGCCACTTCCAGGCCGCCGGGCACCCCGGGTTCGCCGCCGCCGCGGCCGCGCTCACGCAGGTGGTGCTGTCCGGCAGCAAGATCCCGCCGGCGCTGTTCGACGACCTCGAACGCCGCGGGCTGTGGTCGGGCCAGCTGTTCGGCATGGGGGAGGGCCTGTTCCTCACCACCCGGCCGGGCGCGTCGCGGCTCGCGCGCGCCACGACCGTCGGCACGCCACTGTCCGAACTGGACGAAGTGCGTGTGCTGGAACCGGGCACCGAAGACGAGGTTCCGGACGGCGAGGTCGGCGAACTGTGCTGCCGCGGGCCGTACACGCTGCGTGGCTACTTCGACGCGGCCGAGCACAACGCGCGCGCGTTCACCACCGACGGCTTCTACCGCACCGGTGACCTCGCCGCGGTGCGCGTCATCGACGGCGAGCGGTACGTCTCGATCGAAGGCCGGATCAAGGACGTCATCAACCGCGGCGGCGAGAAGATCAACGCCGAAGAGGTCGAACTGCTCCTGCTGCGCCACCCGCGCGTCACCGGCGCCGCGGTGGTGGCCATGCCGGACCCGCGGCTGGGCGAGCGCTCGTGCGCGTTCGTCGTCGGCGGGCCGCTGGACCTGCCCGAGGTACAGCGGCACTTCGCCGAGCTGGGCGTGGCGAAGTTCAAGTGGCCCGAACGGGTCGAGCTCGTCCCCGAAATCCCGCGCACCCTCGTCGGCAAGCTCGACAAGAAGCGCCTGCAGGCGGAGATCGCCGCGAAACTCGCCACCGAACAAGGAGGAACGTCGTGACCCCGCACCGCATCGGCCTCGTCGTGCCCAGCTCGAACGTCACCGTCGAGACGGAGATCCCGGCGCTGCTCGCGCGGCACCCCGAAGCCTTTTCCTTCCACGCCAGCCGGATGCGGATGCACCAGGTGTCGCCGGAGGAGCTGCGCGCGATGAACGCGCAACGCGAACGCTGCGTCGACGAGCTGGCCGACGCGGGCGTCGACGCGCTGCTCTACGCCTGCCTCGTCGCGGTGATGGCGCAGGGGCCGGGCGAGCACGAGCGCACCGAGAAAGGCGTCACCGCGCAGCTCTCAGCCCGCGGCGCGCACCCGGCCGTGCTGTCCAGCGCCGGTGCCCTCGTCGAGGGCCTGCGCGCGCTCGGCGCCCGGCGGATCGCCCTGGTCACGCCGTACCTGCGGCCGCTGGCCGAGGAGGTCGTCGCCTACCTGCGTGCGGAGGGCTTCGACGTCGTCGACTGGGTCGCCCTGGAGGTCGGGGACAACGCCGAGGTGGGGTGCATCCCGGGCGAGCGGGTGCTGGCCGCGGCGCGCGGGCTCGACCTCACCGGCGCCGACGCGCTCGTGATCTCCGCCTGCGTCCAGATGCCGTCGCTGGACCTCGTCGAGCCCGCGGAGACCGAGTTCGGGCTGCCGGTGCTGTCGGCGGCGACGGCCGGGGCGTACACGCTGTTGCGCGCCCTGAACCTCTCGCCGCGCCTCCCGGGAGCCGGGCGGCTGCTCGCGGGACCTCTACCATCACCAGGATGAGCGGCAGCACACCGCGGGGCTCGTCCCGCGAAAAGGGCACCACCGCGCGGCGGGAGCTGGTGGAGAACGAGCTCTACGAGCACGCGACCCGGCTGTTCGCCGAGCGCGGGTTCGCCGGCACGAGCCTGCAGGACATCGCCGATGCCCTCGGCATCACGCGCCCGGCGCTCTACTACTACGTCCGGAGCAAGGAGGAGCTGCTCGCGAAGCTCGTCACCGAGGTCACCGACGGGCCGCTGGAGGAGCTCGCCGCGCTCGCGGCCCGCGACGACGCCGACCCGGTGCGGAAGCTGCGCGGGATCGTGGAGATCATCGTCGGGCGCCGGGTCCGGCAGCCCGAGCGGTTCCGGCTGCTCATCCGGTCGGAGGCCGAGCTGCCCGCGGAGCTGACCGAGGCCTACGACCAGAGCCGCCGCGCCGTGCTCAAGACGATCGCCGGCGTGGTCGACGACGGCGTCCGCGCCGGGCGCTTCCGGCCGGTCGACTCCCGCGTCGCGGCGCTGGGGGTGCTCGGCATGTGCAACTGGGTGGCCTGGTGGTTCCACCCGGGCGGCCGCGACACGGCGGAGTCGGTCGTCACGCAGCTCGCCGACATGGCCGTCGGCTCCCTGCAGCGCCCCGACCAGCACGTCCTCGACGGCGAAGGCCCGGCCGCGGCGTTGAAGATGCTGCGCCAGGACCTCGAGCACCTGGAGCGCATCCTCGACGTGTGAGCAATTCGGCACAGTCGTCAGAATATTGACTCACTCGTCGACTCCCGCGTACGGTGAAGGCACAAGACCGACGCGGGAGGTTTGTCATGACCGAGCTGGACCACCGGGTGCGGGGTGTCGACCACGTCGCCTTCCCGACCTTCGACCCCGCCGCCACGGTGCACTTCTACCGGGACGTGCTGGGGTTCCCGGTCGTGCACTCGATCTGCGCGGCGGGCTGGGGGCCGGAGGACCACCCCGACTTCATCCACTTCTTCTTCGACATCGGCAACGACGACCGGATCGCGTTCTTCTACTACTTCGGCGCCAAGCCCGAAGTGGGTGGCGCGCAAGGGGTGAAGGGTGACGTCTACGCGCGGTTCGGCGCCGACGTGCCCGAGTACTTCGTGCGGTCGCGGCACCTGGCGATCCACGTCGACGAGGAGGCGGACCTGCTCGAGTACCGCCGCCGGCTCGACGCGAGCGCGTGGCCGGTCGAGATGCAGATCCAGCACGAGACGATCGAGTCGATCTACACCCACGACCCGAACGGCTACATGTTCGAGATCACCCGCGCGATGCGGCCGGTCACCCCGCAGGAGGACCTGGACGCGAACCTGACGATCGACGCGCTGCTCGACGTCGTCGGCGAACCGGAGCCGAGTTTCGGGAAGCTGCTGGCGCGCAAGGCGGAGCTGATCGTCGAGCGCGCGGCCGACTGGGCACCGGCGCGATGACCACGCTGTACGTCCTCGACATCCCGGAGAACACCGCCGTCGCGAAGATCGCCGACGAGGACCCCGCCGTCACGGTCGGGCGGATCGGGCCGTACTTCGAGATCAGTGCGGCCGGCCCGATCGTGGTCGACCGGCGCGCCACCGGCTGCCGCCACGCGGTCTGGTACTCGTGCGTCGGCGGGGTGGCCCGCGACAGCCGGATCACCCAGCACGACAAGAACGCCCTGCGCGTGGAGCCGGTGTGAGCGAACGCCTGGGCGCCGGCCGTTACCTCGCCGCGGGGGAGCGGCCGGACTCGACCGCGACGTCGGTCCACGAACTGACCACAGTGGACGGTGCCACCGTGCGCGGCGTACTGTCCACTGTGGCCGGTGCGCGGACCGTCGTGTCGCTGATGCACCCGCGGCAGGACCTGACGCACCACCCGCTCGTCCCGCTGCTGCTGGCGGCCGGGGTCGCGGTGTGGACCCAGCACACCCGGTCGGTCAACAACGACCTGAACCTGGTCCACGAGCAGGCCCTGCTCGACGTCGCCGCCGGGCAGGTCTTCCTGCGGGAGCGCGGGTTCGACGCGCGGGTGCTGCTGGGGCATTCGGGCGGCGGCGCGCTCTTCGCGTACTACTGCGAGCAGGCCGCCCGCGCGGACCGCGTCGAAACCACGCCCGGCGGCCGGCCGGTCGAGCTGGCCGAAGCCGAAATGCCGGTGCCGGACGGCGTCGTGTTCCTGGCGCCGCACCCGGGCCAGGGCAAGCTGCTGCTCGCCTGCATCGACCCGGCGGTGGCCGACGAGACGGACCCGATGTCGGTGCGTCCCGACCTCAACCTGTTCGCCCCGGCCAACGGGTTCGCCGAACCACCGGAGAGTGCGCACTACGCCCCGGAATTCCTGGACGCCTACCGGGCGGCGCAACACGACCGTGTCGCCCGGATCGACGCCGTCGCGCGGGAGTACCTGGCGCAAGCCACGTCGGCGCGCAAGGCGTTCAAGGCCGGCGGGCGGGCCGAGGACCGGCGGCGGTCGCTGGCACCGCGGATCATCACGGTGTTCCGCACCGACGCCGACCCGCGCACGGTCGACCTGACGCTGGACCCCAGCGAGCGCCCGTACGGCTCGCTGTTCGGCAAGCGCCCCGACCTCATCGACTACGGCCTGGTCGGCTTCGGCCGGCTCACGACGCCCGAGGCGTGGCTGTCGACGTGGTCCGGCCTGAGCTCCCGCGCCGACTTCGTCCGGTGCGGCCCGGGTGTCACCGTGCCGACGCTGTTCGTCGAGCTGACCGGCGACCAGGCGGCGTTCCCGGCGGACTCCCGGCGGATGATCGCGTCGCTGGGCGCGCCGGACCTGACGACGACGTCGGTGCGCGGCCTCCACTTCGGCGGCGCCCTCGCCGAAGGCGAACCCACGGGCAACGAGCTGGCGGCGGCGGAGATCACCGCCTGGCTGGGCAAGCGGTTCCCGCTCGCCTGACCGCCCTTGTTACGGCTGGACCAGGCCGATGTTACGGGCGTAACATGCGCCGGATGGGTGCCTGGCTGGTGATCAGCGTGTCGACCGCCGGCGCGCCCGACTCGCTGCGCGTGCAGGTCTGGCGCAAGCTCCGGTCCCTCGGCGCGCTCTACCTGCAGCAGTCGGTGTGCCTGCTGCCGGCCCGCCCCGAGGTGGTGCGGGAGGTCCACCGGCTGGCCGACCGGGTCCGCCGCCAGGGCGGCACCGCGCGGGTGCTGTCGATGACCTTCACCGAGCCGGCCGAGGAAGCGGCCGTGATCGCCGAGCTGGACGCCGCCCGCGACATCGAGTACGGCGAAGTCCTCGAACGGATCCCCGCGCTGCGCCGCGAACTCGCCGACGAACGAGCCCGCGGCAATCTCACGTACGCCGAGGTCGAGGAGTCCGAGGCCGACCTGCAGCGGTTCCGGAGCTGGATGGACAAGATCGCCGCCCGCGACTACTTCGGGGCGCCGGGTGGCCGGGAGGCTCGGAACGCTGTTGACGAGGCTGCTGCTGAGCTGGCGGATTTCGAGGAGGCCGCTCTTCAGGCTGAGGCTCCCGATCGTGCGGCGCCTGGCCGGAACGCCGCTGCTGGGCTGGCGGACTTCGAGGGAGCCGCTCTTCAGGCGGAGGCTCCCGACAGCCCGGCACCTGGGCTCGGCGGCGTTGGCGAGGTCGCTGCTGGGCTGGTCGATTTCGAGGGAGCCGCTCTTCGGGCTGAGGCCCCCGGCCGTCCGGCACCTGGGCTTCGTGGCGTTGAGGAGGCCGCTGCTGGGCTCGCGGACTTCGAGGAGGCCGCTCTTCGGGCTGAGGCCGCCGATCGTCCGGCGTCCGGGCTCTGTGGCGTTGGCGAGGCCGCGGCCGGGCTGGCCGATTTTGAGGAAGCGGCTCTTCAGGCGAAGGCCTCCGATCGTTCGGAACCTGGGCTCCGCGGCGTTGGCGAGGCCGCGGCTGGGCTGGTCGATTTCGAGGGAGCCGCTCTTCGGGCTGAGGCTCCCGATCGTCCGGTAGCCCGGAGCGCTGTTGGCGAGGCCGCTGCCGGGCTGGTCGAATTTGAGGAGGCCGCTCTTCAGGCTGAGGCCTCCGATCGTCCGGCAGTGGGGCTTCGTGGCGTTGGCGAGGGTGCTGCCGGTTTCGAGGGAGCTGCCCTTCGGGCTGAGGCTCCCGATCGTCCGGTGGCCCGGAGCGCTGTTGGTGAGGCTGCGGCTGAGCTTGCGGAGGCCCCCGAAGCCCCCGGCCGTCCGGCGCCCCGGCTTCGCGCCGTTGACCGGTCATGACCGGCTCGTTCTGGTGGGACCTGCTGATCGGCATCGCCGTTGCGCTTGTGGTGGCCTGGCTTGCGTTGATTGTTGCGCTCGTTCTTGTGCGGCCGCGGGGTGGGCTGCTGCGCGAAGCCCTGCGGCTGCTGCCCGATGTGCTGCGGCTCATCCGGCGGCTGGCCGCGGATCCGGCCCTGCCCCGCGGGGTCCGGGTTCGGCTCGGCCTTCTGCTGGTCTACCTCGCCATGCCGATCGACCTGATTCCCGACTTCATCCCGGTGCTCGGTCACGCCGACGATGCCATCCTCGTCACCGCCGTCCTGCGGGGTGTCGTCCGCCGTGCGGGGCTCGAGGCCGTGCGGGCCCACTGGCCCGGTACCGACGACGGCTTTGCCGCGGCGGCCCGTCTGGCCGGGATCCGGACCACGGCGGGCTGAGCGGCCGCTCGTGGTGGGACGGCCGCCGTTCGTCCGGGATTCGGGGCCGGTCGTTCGTGATCGGTTGCCGGGTGCGGCGCGGGGCGCCGAAGGTAACAGTCATGTTCGTGCACTGTCTCGGAGTCGCGGCCGGCGGCGGATATCCGCAGTGGAACTGCGCGTGCGACGGCTGCCGGAAGGCCCGTGCCAAGCCCGAAGCCGCGACGACCCACGCCGGGATCGCCGTCTCCGGCACCGGTGAGCGGTGGTTCCTGCTGAACGCCACCCCGGAGTTCCACCACCAGATCGCGGCGGATCCCGCGCTGCACCCGGGACCGGGAACCCGTGAGACGCCGGTGGCCGGGGTGCTGCTGACGGACGCGGAGTTCGACCACACGATCGGCCTGCTCGTGCTGCGCGAGGGATCGGCGCTGACGGTGTACGGGACCTCTCCCGTGCTGGACGCGCTGACCTCGTCCTTCCCGGTCCGGGACCTGCTGAGCGACTACGCGGACCTCTCCTGGTCCCGGCTCGAACCCGGCCGGCCCCTGGACCTGGACGACCGCCTGCGCGTGACCGCCTTCCCGACCGGGTCCAAGGCGCCCCGCTACGTCGGGCGTCCGCGCGACTCGGCCGAGTGGGAGGTGGGCTTCCGCCTGGAAGACCGGGTGACGGGCGGAACCGTGGTGTACGCGCCGACGTTGCCCCGGTGGGACGCCGCGTTCGCCGCGCAGGTGGCGTCGGCCGACTGCGTCTTCCTGGACGGTACATTTTGGACGGACGACGAAATGTCCGGTCAGGGCGCGGGAAACCGGACCGGGCGCTCGATGGGGCACCTGCCCGTCGGCGGGGCCGACGGCTCCGCCCGCGCGCTGGCCGCGCTGCCCGCGGCCCGGAAGATCTACACGCACATCAACAACACCAACCCGATGCTCGACGAAGAGTCCCCGCAGCGGCGCCGGCTGACCGACCTGGGCATCGAGGTCGGCCGAGCCGGCTTGGAGGTGGAAGTGTGAACGCCTGGTCGGAAGAAGAGTTCGAAGCGCGGCTGCGATCGATCGGGGAGAAGCGGTACCACCACCTGCACCCGTTCAACGAACGCATGCACGCGGGCTCGCTGACCGAGGAGGAGTTCCGGGGGTGGGTGCGGAACCGCTTCTACTACCAGGTGAACCTGCCGGTGAAGGACGCGTTCATCCTGACCAAGCTCCCCGGCCGCGACGACCGGCGCCGCTGGATCCAGCGCATCATCGACCACGACGGGCGCACGGGCGACGAAGGCGGCCTCGAGAAGTGGGTACGCCTGGGCGAAGCCGTCGGGCTGACCCGCGAGCAGCTGTTCGACGACGACACGGTGCTGCCCGGCGTGCGCTTCGCCGTGGACGCCTACGTGGACTTCTGCCGGCGGAAGCCGTGGCTGGAATCCGTGGCGTCGGCGCTGACCGAGCTGTTCGCGCCGGACCTGCTCAGCCGCCGGATCGCCGACGTCCGGCAGCACTACCCGTGGGTCGCAGCGGAAGGCCTGGACTACTTCCGGGCCCGGCTCACCCAGCAGCCGAAGGACATCGCGCACCTGCTCGACCTGGTGCTCGGCCACGCGAAGTCCCGGGAGCAGCAGGACGCCTGCGCGCGGGCGCTGGAGTTCAAGTGCGACGTGCTCTGGAGCCTGCTCGACGCCGTGCAGCTCGCCTACGGCAAGAGTTCGTGATGGACGTCGACGATCTGACGGCCACGCCCCGGCTGGCGACGAAGGCGATGCTCAAGCACGACAGCGTCCGGGACGTGGAGTTGCTCCTGCTGCCCGAGAGAGTCGTGCTCCTGAACAAGTCCGGCGCGGCGATCCTGGGGCTCTGCGACGGCAGCCGGACCGTGCGGCAGCTGGTCGAGCGGCTCGAGCACGACTTCGAGGCGACCGACCTCACCGGCGACGTCATGGCGTTCCTCCAGGACGCCAGCGGACGCGGCTGGGTGGTGGTCACATGACCGGCCCGCCGCCGCCCTACGGCCTGCTGGCCGAGGTCACCCACCGGTGCCCGTTGCACTGCGTCTACTGCTCGAACCCCTTGGCGCTGCTCGGCAAGCAGGACGAGCTCACCACCGGGGACTGGGTGCGGGTGCTCGGCGAGGCGGCCGCGCTCGGTGTCCTGCAGGTCCACTTTTCGGGCGGGGAACCCCTCGTCCGCGGCGACCTGGAGACGCTGGTCGCCGAGTGCCGCCGCCTCGGCCTGTACACGAACCTGATCACCAGCGGCCTCGGGCTCACCGAGCGCCGCGCGGAATCGCTCGTCGCGGCGGGCCTCAACAGCGCCCAGCTGAGCATCCAGGGTGACGCCGCCGAGGCGACGGACCTGATCGCGGCCAGCAAGCGCTTCGACAGCAAGGAGGCGGCCGCGCGCGTCGTCCGTGACGCAGGGCTGCCGCTGAACATGAACGTCGTCCTGCACCGGCTGAACCTGGACCGGCTGGACGCGATCATCGACGTCTGCGTGAAGTGGGGCGCCGAACGGCTGGAGCTCGCCAACGCCCAGTACTACGGCTGGGCGCTGCGCAACCGTGCACTGCTGATGCCGAGCAAGGCCCAGCTGGACGAGGCGGTCGTCGTCTACGAGCGCCGCAAGGCCGAGCTGGGCGAGCGGCTGGAGCTGCTCTGGATCCTCCCGGACTACTACGAGACCTACCCCAAGCCGTGCATGGGCGGCTGGGCGCGGACGGCGCTGACCGTCGCCCCGGACGGCGTGGTCTACCCGTGCCCGGTGGCGGCCGAGATCACGACGATGGAGTTTCCTTCGGTGCACGACCACGATCTCGCGGGGATCTGGGCGAAGTCCGCCGCGTTCCAGGCGTTCCGGGGCACGGACTGGATGCCCGACCCGTGCCGGAGCTGCCCGCGCAAGGAGCTGGACTTCGGCGGCTGCCGGTGCCAGGCCTTCGCGCTGACCGGCGACGCGGCACGCACCGACCCGGTCTGCCGGCACTCGCCGGACCACCACCTGGTGCTGGACGCCCTGTCCCGGGCCAACCAGGAGGAACCCGGCGGGCAGCTCGTCCACCGCAGGCCGACGGTTCCGGTGCGTGAGAGGTGATCCCACTCGTGGGTTCCGGGACGCCGTTCGGCACCGGTTGCCGACCGTTGGTCCAAGATCGGTTGTAGCGCCTCCGCCGGATCCCAGATGCTCTTCGACGTCCGCGAAAGAGGAGGAACACATGGAATGGGAAACTCCGGAGTACACGATCGTCGAGGTGTGCGCTGAGGTCACCGGCTACTTCTACCGGGGCTGATCGCCGGGTCTCCGCGTCGGCGTGAGGCCCCGGCCTGGAATCCGACCGGGGCCTTCCGCCGGCCTGGTCCTTCTCTCGAGGTGGTTCGAGTGACGCTTGAATTTCTTCCGCTGATCGCCCTCGCCTTCGGTCTCAGTCTCGACAACTTCCGTTCGTCGATCGCCATCGGCACCATCCCGTTCGGCTGGCGGCGCGCTCTGCAGGTGGCCCTCGTCTTCGGGGTGTGGGACGCGGTGGGCCCGCTGCTGGGCGGATTCGTCGGGCACTTCCTGGGTGACTTCCTCGGTGACTGGGCGGAGTACGTCGGCGCGGCCGCGCTCGGGTTGTACGGCGTGTACTTCATCGTCGGGGCGATCCGGCACCCGGAGCCGGAGGACATGGACCACCCCTGGGTGACGCTCTTCGGGATGCCGCTTTCGCTGAGCATCGACAACTTCGTCGCCGGCACGAGCCTGGGCATCGCCGGGTTCTCCCTGGTGGTCCCGATGCTGGCCTTCGGCGGCATGACCGTGGTGATGTCGTTCGCCGGCCTGTACGTGGGGCGGCTGGCCGCCAAGGTCGTCCGGGTCCGGTCCGACCTGTTCAGCGGGATCGCGCTGCTCGGCGCGGCGATCCTGCTGCCACTGGCCTTCGGCTGAACCGCCGGTGACGCCGGATGCCCGAGAACCCCGACACCCACGTCTACCGCACCTACGACGAGGTCCTGGGCACGACCCGGGCGGCCCGGCGGCGGAACCCGCCGGTGGCGAGCGGTGACCCCAACGACTGGTGGCCGCACCGCGTCGACCTGACGGCCCTGCGCCGGCGCCCGCCCGAGGACTTCGACTACGCCGCGGAATTCGCGACGCTCGATCTCGGCGAACTGGCGCGCGACGTCGACGAAGTGCTGACGACGTCCCAGGACTGGTGGCCCGCCGAGTTCGGGCACTACGGCCCGCTCGTGCTGCGCATGGCCTGGCACGCCGCGGGGACCTACCGCGTCAGCGACGGCCGAGGCGGTGCCAGCGCCGGGATGCAGCGCTTCGCGCCGTTGAACAGCTGGCCGGACAACCGCAACCTGGACAAGGCGCGCCGGTTGCTGTGGCCGGTCAAGAAGAAGTACGGGCGCCGGATCTCCTGGGCGGACCTGATGGTCTTCGCCGGCAACCGGGCCCTGGAATCCATGGGCTTCAAGACCTTCGGGTTCGGCGGTGGCCGCGCCGAGGTGTGGGCGCCCGACGAGACGTACTGGGGCCCGGAACGCAAGTGGCTGGCCGAAGACCGCTACAGCGGCCTGCGCGAGCTCGACGAGCCGCTGGCCGCCACCGCGATGGGGCTGATCTACGTCGACCCGCAGGGGCCGGCCACCAACCCCGACCCGCGGCTCGCCGCCCGCGACATCCGGGAGACCTTCCGGCGGATGGGGTTGGGCGACGAGGAAACGGTGGCGCTCATCGCCGGCGGGCACACCTTCGGCAAGACCCACGGCCCGGCGGACCCGGTCACCTGCGGGCCCGAACCCGAGGCCGCAACGCTCACCGCGCAGGGCCTGGGCTGGACCGGCCGGCACGGCAGCGGCATCGCCGCGGACACGGTCACCAGCGGGCTGGAGGGGATGTGGACGCGCACTCCCGTCACGTGGGACCACACGTTCTTCGAGACGCTCTTCGAGTACCAGTGGGACGTTGAGCTCAGCCCGGCGGGGCTGTGGCAGTGGATCCCGGCCGGCGGCGAGGGCGAGGGCACCGTTCCGGATCCCTTCGACCCGGACGAAAGACACCACCCGGTCATGCTCACCACGGACCTCTCGTTGCAGGAGGATCCGGTCTACGCGGCGATTTCGCGGCGGTTCCTCGAGCACCCGGACCGGTTCGAGGACGCGTTCGCGCGGGCCTGGTTCAAGCTGACCCACCTCGACCTGGGCCCGAGGCGGCGGTACCTGGGCGCGCTCGTCCCGGCCGAACGGCTGCTCTGGCAGGACCCGGTGCCGGAGGTGGACCACGCACTGGTGGACGCCGTCGACGTCGCCGCCCTCAAACGCGAGATCCTCGGCTCCGGCCTGACGGTGGCGCAGCTCGTGGCGACGGCGTGGGCGTCGGCTTCCACCTACCGCGACAGCGACAAGCGCGGCGGGGCGAACGGTGCGCGGATCCGGCTCGCGCCGCAGCGCGGCTGGCCGGTCAACGAACCCGGGCAGCTCGACGTCGTCCTCCCGGCACTGGAAGGGATCCAGGAGCGGTTCAACGCCGCCCAGCCGGGGGACAAGCGGATCTCGATGGCCGACCTGATCGTGCTCGGCGGGTGCGCGGCGGTGGAGCGCGCCGCCGCGGCCGGTGGCCACGAGACCGCCGTCCCGTTCCGGCCCGGGCGCACCGACGCGACCCAGGAATGGACGGACGTCGAGTCGTTCGGCGCGTTGCAGCCCTGGGCGGACGGCTTCCGGAACTACCTGCGCGACGGCTTCCGGCTGCCGCCGGAGCACCTGCTGGTCGACCGGGCGAACCTGCTCACCTTGAGCGCCCCCGAGATGACGGTGCTGCTCGGCGGGCTGCGGGTGCTCGGGGCCACCCACCGGCGGTCCCCGGTGGGCGTGCTGACTCCGGCGCCGGGGACGTTGACGAACGACTTCTTCGTCAATTTGCTGGACATGGGAACGAAATGGGTGCCGAGGCGGGACGGAGGCAGCTGGACGGCGGTCCACGAGGGCCGCGACCGGGACACCGGCGAGGTGCGGTGGACCGCGAGCCGGGTCGACCTCCTCTTCGGCTCGCACTCCGAGCTGAGAGCGCTTTCGGAGGTTTACGCGAGTGACGACGCGGGTGGGAGGTTCGTCCGGGACTTCGTCGCGGCGTGGGTGAAGGTGATGGAACTCGACCGGTTCGACCTGCGCTGAACGGTACCTCTCGCCGGGCGAACGGTGGGCCACGGCTGTTCTGTGGCAACGGATGTCGTGCCGGTGGTCTCGGCGGTAGAGTCCGAACTCGTTGCAGGACAACGCAAGTGCGCACCAGCACTGGGAAGTGAGGTCCGATGACGACCACCCAGGAACGAGAAGACCTCCTGGCCGAACTGCGCGGACAGAACAAGGCGACCATCGGTGCCGTGCTCGGGTCCGGCACGATCGCCAGGGCGGACGAGCGGGCCGACGGGACGATGGAAGCGACCATCCGGATCCGGGAGGACGCGATGGCGTGGGAGCCGGGGGTGCTGATCATGCCGCATTCCGGCGTCCTCGAACTGACGATCATCAACGACGACAAGAACACCCACGCCTGCCTGCTGCCCAGCAACGGGGACAAGCAGTTCATCGGCCTGCTGAACCACTCGAAGGGCAGCGCGACCATCGAGCTGGACGGTCCCGGCTGCTACTGGTACGGCTCCCCGGCCGGCAACGACGAGGGCCGGGGCCTGACCGCCGCCATCGTCGTGACCGGCGAAGTGCCGCCGGAGGCCAAGCTCGACCGACCCGCCCAGCCGCGGCCGTAGAAAGGCAGGAAACCCATGACACTGGAGTACCTGGACGCCGGCAAGGCGTTCGACCACAGCAAGCTGTCCAACCTGCCGCACCAGGCGCCGGACGTGACGCGCGGCGTGGACTACGAGCGCATCCTCCAGGCGCGCGCCGAATCCCACAACTGGATCACCTACTACGGCGACTACGACGGCAAGCGGCACAGCCTGCTCGAGGAGATCAACGCCGGGAACGCCAAGGACCTGAAGGTCGCCTGGATCTTCCAGGCGGGCGCGAGCGGGATGATCGCCTCCACCTCGACGTATGCGTTCGAGGCGTGCCCGCTGGTCGTCGACGGCGTCATGTTCGTCACCGGCTGGGACGGCTGGCTCTGGGCGCTCGACGCGAAGAGCGGCGAGCAGCTGTGGCGCTACAAGCACGCGATCCCGATCGACGTGACCCTGTGCTGCGCCAACGTCAACCGGGGCTGCGCGGTGGCCAAGGGCAAGGTCTACATGGTGACCCAGAACGCCCAGCTGCTCGCGCTCGACGCCACCACCGGGAAGAAGATCTGGCAGAAGCCCATCGGCGACGTACGGGCCGGGGAGAGCGCCACGATCGCCCCCCTGGTCGTCAAGGACACCCTCATCACCGGGTCCTCCGGGGGCGAGTACGGCGTCCGCGGCCACATCGACTGCTGGGACCTCGAGACCGGCGAGCGGCGCTGGCGCACCTACACCGTGCCGAAGCCGGGTGAGCCCGGCTCGGAAACCTGGCCCGCCGACGGCGAAGCGTGGCAGCGCGGCGGCGCGAACCACTGGGTCACCGGGAGCTTCGACCCGGAGCTGAACCTCTACTACGCGGGTACCGGGAACCCGGCGCCCGACTTCGACGGCGAGGTCCGCGAAGGGGACAACCTCTACACCGACAGCGTGGTCGCGCTGGACGTCGACACGGGCGAGATCCAGTGGCACTACCAGTTCACCCCGCACGACCTGTGGGACTACGACTCCACGATGGAGATGACCCTGTTCGAGCGGGACGGCAAGAAGCTGCTGGCCCACTTCGACAAGAACGGGTACATGTTCGTCCTCGACCGCACCAACGGCGAGCTGCAGCACGTCACGCCGTTCGTCGACCGGATCGACTGGGGCGTCATCACCCGCGACGGCAAGGTGACCGCCCGGAAGTACCCGGACAAGGAGGGCGAGCCCTGCCACTTCTTCCCCGGCCCCGCCGGGGCGAAGGAATGGACGCACGTGTCGTACAACCCGGACCACGACCTGTTCTACGTCCCGGTGGCCGACGTGGGCGCGACCGCGACGCGGCGCCGCCGCGAGTTCAAGGAGGGCATGCCCTACTGGGGTGCCGCCGTCGAGGTCGACATCGACGACATGGCCGGCTCGGTCAGCGCGTTCGACTCCCACGGCGAGGAGAAGTGGCGCCACCGGCTCGACGGCATGCCGATGGCCGCGTCGACCCTCAGCACCGCGGGGAACGTCGTGTTCGCCGGCACGCCCGCCGGCGACTTCCTGGCGCTGCACGCGGAAACGGGGGAGAAGCTCTGGAGCTTCCAGTGCGGCAGCGGGCACCACAGCAGCCCGAGCACCTACACCGTCGACGGCAAGCAGTACGTCGCGGTGCCGGTCGGCTGGGGTGGCTGGCTCGAGGGCATCGTCCCCGGCCTGTCCGGGCAGGGACACGGTGCCGCGTTGATCGTTTTCTCACTGTGACGGGAAACCGCCGCTGACGTGGCCGAGCCGCCGCCGGTGCGGCGGCTCGGCCACGGGAACGAAGGTGATGGGATGGACCGGCCGCCGCCGTGCCTGTACTGCGGGGAGCGCTACGGCCCCGACGACGTCGCGCGGCACACCGAGCCGGTGCACTGCGAGCGCTGCATCACGTGCGCCGGCAAGCCCGCGTGCTACGACTGCCGCCTGATGTACTGCGTCTGCGACGTGCACCGGTACCGCGGCTGACCGGTTGCCGGGTCAGATCTCCAGCGCCCGGCGCACGGTCGGGGCGTTGCGCCGGGAGACCGGGACCATGGTCTGGGCGTCGTCGTCCATGACCAGGAACAGCTCACCCTTGTGCCGGCGCTCGACCTCCCGGATCCGGCTGAGGTTCACCACGTACTGGCGGTGCACCCGGAGGAACCCGGAATCGGTCAGCTCGGCTTCGAGCCGGTCGAGGCCCGGCGAGGCGGAGCGCAGCAGTCCCTGGTCGGTGGACAGCCAGACGTCGTTGCCGTCCGACTGCGCGAAGGAGACTTCGGGCAGCCACAGCAGGACCATGCGGTTCTCGCGCGTCGCGACCATCCGGTGCGGCTGCACGTGCGGTGGCACGTCCTCCTTCGCCCGGGGCAGCGGATCCCCTTCGGCCACGCCGAACGAAACGACGTTGCCGACCAGGTGCCCGGACAGGAACACCGGCTGGAAGCTGATCGACGTCGGTTCGCTGGCGAGCCGGGTGGAGATCTGCGTCGAGCCGGCCCAGCCGGGGTTGCGCGCCGCCTGCTCGGCGGCGTACTTGGCGGCACGGATGAACTCCGGTAACTCCGGTTTCCACCGCACCGCGGGATCGGGCGCCGGTGTGGAGCCCGGGATGCCGAGGAGCACGCCCGCCGTGTCGTCGGCGAGCACGACCCGGCCCGCGGCGTCCACCGCCGCGAGCGCCGCGCTCGAGCCCGACCGGACGTGGCTGAAGGCGGCCATCAGCTCGGCGCCGTCGTCCTTGGCGCGCCGGCGCAGGATGCGCTGGGTCATCGTCGCGGCGTTGCCGAGCCAGGCCCCCACCGTGCCGGGGAGGTCGCCGCGCCAGCACGAGATGTTGAGCACCGCCACCGGTTCCCGGGTCACGACGTCCCGCACCGCCACCCCGGCGCAGGTCCAGTCGTGGAACGCCCGGCACCAGTGCTCGGCGCCGCGGATCAGCACCGGGGCGTAGGACATGAGCGCGGTGCCCATGCCGTTCGTCCCGGTGGCGCCTTCGGACCAGCAGAACCACCGGGCCAGGTTGGCTTCGGCGGCGACGTCCTGCGTGGCCTGGTCACCCCACTGGGCCAGCACCCGGCCCGTGCCGTCGGTGATGGTCACCATGCCGCCGAGGGTGCCGACCTCGTGGGCCAGCGAGGCCGCGCGGAAACCGAGTTCGGCGAACACGACGTCGTGCTCCAGCGCGTGGCCGACGTCCGCGACGGCCGCCGGGGCCTCGGTCAGGCCCGGGTCGACCCGGTACTGGTCCCGGCACCGGTGCCAGGAAATCGCTATCTCGGGCCGCACCCCGCTCAGATCGTCGCCGCCGCGCGCGAACCGTTCCCACGCCTGGAACACCGTTGCGCCACCACGGCCGCGGGAGCCCGGATCGAGCTGGCGTACCTGTGCCATGGTAGACCGCCTTTGGTCTGTCGGGCCCGGGCGTGACGTTTGGCCTTCGTAGCAAGCTAAACCGGCCTTCGGAGCGAGGGCAAGCGGTGCGTGACGACCGCGGGCGAACCTCCCACGAACGGTCGTGCGGCGATGACGGGCGGCGGCCATTCACCCACCAGCGGTCGGGACGGCGTTTCGCTGCCGGCCCGGCATATCCTCGGAGTCTGCCCGGATTTCTTCGCCCGGGCACCCGTCCGATCGGGTAGTTCCACAGCGGTGTGGCCGAACGGCGCGAACCTGTCTCGAGACGCTTCGCCGCAGAGAAGGAGGTCGCGATGACGGGACGAGTGCCACCGCTGGTGATCGCACCGAGCCGGACCGGGTCCGGCGGTTCCCTGACGGCCACCTCGTCGGCGAAGGAAGTGGCCCGCGCGTGGGAGAGCTTCGCCGGGGGCGAGGACATCGAAACGGGCGTGCGGCCCGAGATCCTCGCCTCGTGGTACCGGTGCCGGGATCGCTACGACGTGGACCGCACGCTGGACGCCGCGCCGGAGGCCCGGGGCGACGAGGGACGGCGGAGCGACACCGGCGTGATCTTCACCGCGCTCGGCGGCCTCGGTGCGCTGGCCGGCCAGGAGGTCGAGCGGGACGGCGCCGTCGTCACCGTCACGGACGGGGACGGGCGCGTCCTCGGTGCCTGGGGCGATCCCACCGCGCAGCGGCGCGCCGAACTGCACAACCTCGCGCCGTGGTCGTCGTGGTCGGAGGAGTGCACCGGCACCAACGGGATGGGCACGTCGCTCGAGGTGTCCGGCCCGGTGACGGTGACGGGGCCGGAACACTGGTGCGAAGCGTTCCACCAGTGGGCGTGCGCGGGCACCTCCATCCGCGACGTGGTGACGGGCGCGCCGGTCGCGTCGATCAACATTTCGCGGTGGAACGCGTCGCTGTCCGAGCGCGTGCCGTCGTGGTTGACGCAGGCGGCCGCGTTCGTGGAACAGGAGAGCTACCGGCGCGCCGTCTACGAAGCCGACAAGGTCGTCGCCGAGTTCACCAGGAAGTGCGGGCACACCGGCGGTTCGTTCCTGGCGATGGATCGTGGGGGAAACGTGCTCGCCGCCACCGAATCGGCCGTCGCGATGCTCGGGCTGACCGGCGAAACCCGCATCGTCACGGGCGTGACCGAACCGGCGCGGCGGTGGACCCCGGACATCGCGGGGCTGCCGGAGGTGCTGCGGTGGGCGAAGGACCGGGCCCGGGGGAGCGCCGAGTGGAGCGGCCACGCCCGGCTGCCGGTGCGCCCCGGTGACGAGCCCACGCCGGTGACCATGCGGTCGGTGGTCGACGCGAACCACGTCGTCGGCATGCTGTGCGCGTTCGGGGTGCAGGAAGGCGAAGCCTACGAAGGCGGCGCCGACGACGGGGTCGGGCCGCTGCCCCGGTGCGTCGTCGGCATGCGCAACGACCGGCTGGTCCTTTTGGCCCCATCGGAGATCCGCTACGCGGAGGCCGAGCGGAACATCGTCTGGCTGGTCACCGAACGGGGCCGGATCCAGGCCGCGACCCGCGGCCTGGACAACGTCGAGCGATCCCTGACGTCCTACGGGTTCCGCCGGGCGCACCGGCGGTTCCTGGTGAACCTGCGCCGGGTGGCGGAGATCGAGCGGGGCATCAAGGGCGAGCTGTTCCTGATCATGGACTCCCGGACCCATGAGCTGGTGCCCGTTTCCCGGCGCCACGCCCCGGACCTGCGGCGCATGCTCGGCGTGTGAGCAGCGGGAAAGCGCTTCCAGCCGGCGTCACCGACGAGACGACGAGGTGTCGTTGCCATGGCCGTTCGAGGATGGTTCCCGCGGGAGCACGACGTGGAGGTGCCCCGGCTCCGGCGGCTGAGCGTGCGCGCCTGGCTGCGCGGACGGCTGGCGGACCACCGGCGTTCGAGAGCCGCCTGCGACGCGCTGTGCGAGCACGACGAGCAGTCGCCGCCGTGCTGGATCTGTTCCGTGCGGTACTGGTGAATCCTGGGGCTCGGTAATGCTTCTTGCGCGTCAGGCCTCCGCAATTGCAATCCACGCGGGCGCTTTTGCCGAATCCGGCGGGACAACCTGAGTCGAGTTGTCACACGTCGGCGGCGACCTGCGGTTTTCGTACCGTGTCCGGGGCCCGGAGGGCAGGTTTGCCTGCCGGGTCGAAGATCGGTACGCTTCGGCGCGTGGGGGGAACATGATTCCTGGGGACTCACATGTTGAAAGTGGTATTCGAGCGCGAAGATGTGCAGCGCGTTCGGCTGGCCGGCAAAGCCGATCCGATGTGGGAACTGATACTCGGTCTGCAAAAGGCGCAAAAGGACGAATTGCCTGCACCCTTTGCCGGTTGGCGGCAGGAAATCGCCGGCCGGGTCAGCGGGCGGAGCGTGGAATCCCTGCGGCTGCTGCAGACCATGGTCCGCGCCACGGGGGGCTTCCCCGACTTCCTCACGCCGTTCCAGCGGGTGTCGAGCATAGCCGAGGGATGTGACGCCTTCCTGGCCACGTCGCCGGACCGGCTGTCGAGCGACCTGGCCGTGACGTTCGCCGACCGGACCCCGTCGTCGTGGGTGAAGGGGCTGGCCCGCGGCGAGCGTGAGCACGTCCACGCCACCGCCGGCGCGATCACCACGATGTACGACGCGCTGATCGGCCCCTACTGGCCGCAGGTCACCGAGGTGTTCACGCACGAGTGGTCGCGGCAGACGCGGAACCTGGCGGAACAGGGCGTCGGCGGGGTGCTCGGCAGCCTGCCGGGGGTGCTGAGCTGGGACGGCCGGGTGCTGCGCACCAGCTACCCGGTGGAGAAGACCGTCCACCTCGCCGGCCGGGGGCTGGTGCTCCTGCCGTCGCACTTCTGCTGGGGCAGCCCGGTGACCTGGATCGACCCGGGTCTCCCGCCCGTGCTGGTGTACCAGGCGCCCGGCGATCGGGCCGTCCGGCCGGACGGGCCGAAGCTCCCCGCGCACCTGGTCCCGCTGCTCGGCCGCACCCGCGCCGAGTGCCTGCGGCTGCTGCTCGTCCCGCTCAGCACGACGGAACTGGCCGAACGGCTGGGCGTCTCCCTCGGCGCGGCCAGCAAGCAGGCCGGTGTGCTGTCCACCTCGGGGCTCGTCACGAGCGCCCGCCGCGGCAAGTCCGTGGTGCACCAGGCGACGAGCCTCGGGGTCGCGTTGTTCGCCGGACGGCCGTCAGGCTACTGACGAGTCGATTTCCCCTGCGGGAAAAGGTCGTCCCCAGGGTGGCGCCGACGGGAAAAGCGTTGCCGCCCGCGCGGCGTTCCGCTGTCCTGGGTTCCAGCACCGCAACCGCTTGCCCACCATCCCGCCCGCCGCGGCGGGCGGGATGGTGGTCGGGTGGTGCCCGGGTGGTGCTGCCGGGGACGGACGGCGGGCCTGGGGGCTCGTCCTCGCCGAGGGGACAGCGATGGTGGTCGTCCGGGAGACCGGCGTGTGGGTGCGGCGGTTCCACCCCGCCTCGCAGCCGGCCGCGCGGCTGGTCTGCTTCCCGCCCGCCGGCGGTTCCGCGAGCCACTTCTACCCGGTGTCCCGGGTCATGGGGCCCGAGGTCGACGTGGTGTGCCTGCAGTACCCGGGGCGGCAGGACCGCAGTGGCGAACCGCCCCTGGACACGGTGGCGGCGTTCGCCGACGAGATCGCGACGGCGCTGGAGCCCTGGACCGGTGTGCGCCTGATCCTCTTCGGGCACGGCCTGGGGGCCACGATCGCCTACGAGACCGCTCGCCGGCTGGAGGCCGCCGGTGTCGCGGTGGCCGCGCTGATCGTGTCCGGCCGGCGCGGCCCCACGACGTTCCGGGACGAGCGGATGCACCAGCTCGACGACGACCAGCTGCTCGCCGAGGCACGCTGCCTGTCGGAACTGGGCGACGCCCTTCTCGACGACGGCATCGCGCGCGCGGTGCTCCCCGCGCTGCGCGCCGGTCACCACGCGGCGGAGACCTACCGGCACACCTCCGGCGAGCCGTTGCGCTGCCCGGTGACCGTCCTGATCGCCGACGCCGACCCCGTGGTCACGGTCGCCGAGGCCAAGGACTGGGAGGCCCACACGACGGGCCCCTTCCAGCTGACGGTGTTCCCTGGTAGCCGCTTCTCCCCGCCGGACCGCCTGCAGGAGGTGGCCGCGGCCGTCCGGGCGCACGTCGCCTCGTGACCGCGCCGGGTCACCGTGCGCCGAGGGGCCCGGCCAGTACCGCGTCGCCGATGGTCTTCGGCATGCCCAGCACGGCCCGGGCGTAGGACAGGACACGGCGGTCGCCGGTCGTGGTGTGCAGATCCAGCGCCCGCATGATGATTTCGACGGCTTCGTCGTGCCGGCCGAGGATCCGGTGGGTCTCGCCGAGGTGGATCAGGTAACGCAGGACGTCCGGGTCGTTGCCGGCCCGTTCGCTGTCCTCGGCCGCCTGCCGGTAGCGCTCGATCGCCGTGACGTGCACCCCGTGTTCGCGGTAGGCGCTGCCCAGGTAGTCCAGGGCGACCAGGAACCCGTGGATGTCCTCGACCCGGTGGTACACGTCCAGAGCGCTTTGGTGGTACCGGATCGCCTCGTCGGGCCGGTGCTGACGGCCGTAGACCTCGGCCAGCCCCATCGCCGAGAACGCCTCGGCGCAGTGGTGGCCGATCTTCCGGCAGAGCGACAGGGCCGACGCGTAGTGGGCGATGGCCTTCCGGTGCTGCCCGAGCTGGGTCCAGCCGAACGCGACGCCCAGGAGCAGCTCGCACTCGGTGAAGCGGTCGCCGAGCCTGCGCACCGCCCGGAGTGCGACCTCGTAGGCGGCGATGCCGTCGGCCCAGCGCTGCCTGGTGTCGAAAAATCCCTGCAGCCGCACCGAAATCTGCCACGCGTGGGTCAGCAGGTCGTTCTCCTCGGCGAGGCGGATCAGGTGCAGCAGGGTGGGCTCCGCGCCGTCGAACCACGCGAGCGCCTCGTCGGCGTCGCCGAAGGCCAGCGGGGTCACCGGCGGATCCGGCGGGCCGAGCTCCTTGTGGGGACGTTCCCAGTGGATCAGCCGGCCTGCCGCATCCGCCGTGTGGAGGTAGTAGTCGAGTACGCGGCGCAGCGCACCGCGTACTCCGGACGGCTCCGCGGTGCGGGCGCGTTCGGCCACCAGCGTGTGCATCAGCGGGTGGAACTCGTACCGGCCGGGAGCCGTGTGCCGGAGCACGTGGGCGTCGACGAGCTCCTCGAGCCGGCGGTCCGCGGCCGAGACGCTCAGCCCGGCCAGCGCCGCGGCGGCGTGGAGCTCGATGCCGCTTCCCGGCAGGAGCCCCAGGACAGTGAGCATCCGCTGGTCTTCCGGGCCGAGATCGGTGATCGACCGGGCGAACGCGGTGAGCACGCCGTGGTCGCCCGTGCGCAGCTCCCCCAGCCGCAGCCTCTCGTCGGCCAGGCGTTCCCGCAGGTAGCGGAGGTTCCACGAGGGACGGTGGGACAGGCGTGCCGCGGCGATCCGGAGGGCCAGCGGCAGCCGGCCGCACAGCTCGACGATCTCCTCGATCAGCTCCGGCGGTTCGCCCGGCAGCCGGTTCGCCGTGCTGAGCCGCAGGAACAGGGCGATCGCCTCGGTGAGCGGCGGGACCTCGAGCGACAGCGACTGCACCTGCGGCAGCCCGGTCAGCCGCTTCCGGCTGGTGATCAGCGTCCGGTGGTCGCCGGCCCCGGGCAGCAGCGGGCCGACCTGGGCCTCGTCGTGCGCGTTGTCGAGGACCACGAGCATCCGGCGGGAGGCGAGGAGGGACCGGTACAGGCTGGCGCGCTCCTCGGTGCCGGCCGGGACCTCGCCGGCCGGGACGTCCAGGGCGCGCAGCATCCGGTCGAGGGCTTCGTGGGGGGTGAGCGGCTCGACGCCGCTGGTGAAGCCGTGCAGGTCGAGGTAGAGGTGCCCGTCGGGATAGCTCGCCATGAGCTGGTGCGCGGCGTGGACCACCAGCGTGGTCTTGCCCACGCCGGCCATGCCGTCGACGGCGGTGATCAGGTACTGGTGGGGTGCGGGAGCCGGCTGCGGTCCGACGAGCTGGGCCAGCTCGGCCGTCCGCCCGGTGAACGTCGCCAGGTCGACCGGCACCTGGGCGGGCCGGTCGAGGCCGCGCCGGGGGAGGGGCACGCCCGGCCGGATGAGCACGGCCTTCCTGGCCGGGCGCGGCAGCCGGAACCGGTGTGGCCGGCCGTGTCCGCCCGGGCCGGGCACACCGCCGGAGCGTGCCGGATCGGACTGACCCGGCTCCGCGTGCGCGACGAGTCCTTTGGCCGGTGCGGGAACGCCCTGGTCGGGATCTTCGTCCGCGAGCAGGCTCTGGTGCAGGTCGCGCAGCTCGGCGCCGGGCTCCACGCCGAGCTCCTCGACGAGGCGGGTTCTGGCCTGGCGGAACACGTTCAGGGCTTCCGCCCGCTGGCCGGAGCGGTGCAGGGCCACCATCAGCATGCAGGTCAGCCGCTCCCGCAACGGGTGGCACAACACCAGCGCGCGGAGCTCGGGCAGCAGTTCGCCGTGTTCCCCCAGCGCCAGCCGGGCCTGCAGGTACTGCTCGTGGACGTGCTCGCGCCGCGCCTCCAGCCGGGCCGCCTCGGCGGCCAGCGGCGGGCCCAAGGGCACGTTGTCCAGCGCCTTTCCCCGCCACACGCCCAGCGCGCGCTCGAAGTGCTGGCGGGCAACGGAATCGTCGCCGGCCTTCTCGCCCTTCCTGGCCAGCTCTTCGAAACCGGTCACGTCCAGTTCGCCGTCGTGGACGACCACCAGGTGCCCGCCCTGCTGGGTCAGCAGCCGGGACTGTTCCTCGCCCGGCACCCGCAGGAGCCGCCGCAACCGGGTCAGGTAAGTGCGCAAATTGGACTCGGCCGAGTTCGGGACGTCCGACCAGACCAGCTGCAGCAGCTGGCTCGTCGGCACGACGTTGTTGGCACGCAACAGAAGTGCCACCAGAACGGCTCGCTGCTTCGGTCCGCCCAAGGGAAGCGCCTGTCCTTGGAGGTCGACGGCGACCGGCCCCAGCAGCTGGAAATCGAGCCCATGATTCGACAGCATCCCCGAACCTCCCAGTGAGGCCCACCGTACGGCTTCGGCTGTATGCACGCAATGTGCGGCTCCGTGTGCACGGGCCACCGGAGAATGATCACCATCGACGGACCGAAGGGTGGCTCAATGGACCGTCAGGGCCGTGGCGAAGCATCGCCCCTCCCGCCGGATGGTGACGGTGACGCACCGTCGTTGCTGCGGGCGCACCAGTCGGCTGGAACACCACCGGAAACTGTTCCGATCGACCTCCTCCGGCCCGGCACGTCCCCGCGTACCGGGGGAATGAGCCGGGAGCACGTCCACACACTGGCCACAGTGGATGAGGAGCTGCCGCCGATCATCGTGCACCGGCCCACCATGCGCGTGATCGACGGCGCGCACCGGCTGCGGGCCGCGGAGCTGCGTTCCCGGCGGGACATCGAGGTGCGGTTCTTCGACGGTGACGAGGACGACGCCTTCGTGCTCGCGGTCGAGGCGAACACGGCCAACGGCCTGGCGCTGTCGGTCGAGGAACGCAAGGCGGCGGCCGCGCGGATCATCGTCACCCACCCGGCGCGCTCGGACCGGTGGATCGCCTCGGTCGCCGGGCTCGCCGCGACCACGGTGGGTGCGCTGCGCAGGTGTTCGAGTGTCAGCGACACGCAGTCGAACACGCGGGTCGGCCTGGACGGCCGGACGCGTCCGCTCGACAGCTCCGAGGGGCGCAGGCTGGCCGGCGAACTGATGCGCTCCAACCCGAACCGGTCACTCCGGGACATAGCGCGCGCCGTGGGCATCGCCCCGTCCACCGTGCTGGACGTGCGCAACCGGCTCAGCCGCGGCGCGGACGCCGTGCCCACCCGCCGGGAGAACCCGGCGAAGACGGGCGGAGCGGGACGGGACCCGGGGGCACCACGGCGTCAGGGCAGCTCCCGCGCCGCGCCCGACCTGCCGCCCGACGCCATCATGCGGACCCTGCGGCAGGACCCGTCGCTGCGGTTCAACGAGGCGGGCCGGGCCCTGCTTCGCTGGCTGGACAAGCACAACGTCGCCGGCCAGGCGCTGCCGCCGCTGGGGGACGTCCCGATGCACTGCCTGAGCACGATCGCCGCGCTGGCCCAGCACAACGCGAAGTACTGGACCGAGCTCAGCGAGCGCGTCGGCACCCTCGACGCGGACCCGCTGCCGACCGAGGGGGCCGGGTAACCGCATGGACCACGGCGCGCGCCCCGCGGTGATGATCACCGGCGGCTGCGGCTTCATCGGCTCGCACCTGGCCAGGAGCCTGGCGGGGCAGGGGTTCCCGGTCACCGTCGTCGACCGGGAACGGTGGCCGGACGACCTGGTCGACTCCGTGCGGATCGACGTGACCGACTTCGACGACTGCGTCAAGGTCGTCAGCACGGTGGACCCCGGCATCATCTTCCACCTGGCCGCGTCCTCGACCATCGACTCGGCCTTCCGCGACCCGCGCGGGTCACTGGCCGACAACATCGGCGGCACGATGAACATGCTCGAGGCCGCCAGGACGAGCTGCACGGACCTGCGGCGGTTCGTGCTGGCGTCCACGGACAAGGTCTACGGGGAGCTGACCGGGGACGCGTACGTCGAGACCTCGGCGCTGGAGGCCCGCGGGGCCTACGACGTCGGCAAGCTGTCCGCCGACAACCTGGTGCGGCTGTACGGCTACGAGTTCGGCCTGCCGGTGACGACCATCCGGCTGTGCAACGTCTTCGGGCCCGGCGATCCGAACACCGGCTCCCGGATCGTGCCGCGGACACTGGACCGGCTGTTCGCCCCGGCCGGGGCGCGGCCGCCGGTGATCTACGAGGACTCGCTGGGGCACGGCCGGGACTACGTCTACGTTTCCGACGTCGTCCGGGCGCTGGAGACGATCGCCTTCGAGACCGCCGCGCGCGGTGAGGTGTTCAACATGGCGCCCGCCGCGCACCGGACGACGCTGGAGCTGGTCGAGGAGATGATCGACCTGGCCTGGCGAGCCTGCGCACCGTCCGACTGGGACCGTGCGAACGCCATCCGGGCCAACGGTTACGAGGTGGTCGGCGGCGCCGGCTCGCCCAGTGTCCTGCGCCGGCAGCACTGTGCCGCCCCCAAGCTGGCCGCCCTCGGGTTCCGCAACCGGGTGTCCCTTTCGGACGGTCTGCAGCGCACCATCGGCTCGTTCCTGCGTGATCGCGGCATCGGCGGGCGAACATTTGCCCGGCCGGAAGGCGGCCGGTTACCTTCGTGACCGGTACCGGCGCGAGTCCAGCAAACCGTGGTCCACCCGTCGGAAGGTTGGGAAATGGTGTCGACTGGCCGGAAACAGGCATCCGGCGACGCCGAGCTCCGACGCCGCCGGGCGGAGTACGCGGACGAGCGCGAGCGCGGGAACTTCTTCCACCCGAGGGCGGAGTCGTGCCCGTGGTGCGGGGCCCGGGAGATCGGGCCGCGCATCCGGCTGGCGGACACCCGGCAGGGCAAGCCCGGGACGTTCGGCATGGACGAATGCCGTTCGTGCGGCCACGTCTTCCAGAACCCCCGCCTGACGGACGCCGGGCTGGCGTACTACTACCGCGACGTCTACGACGGGCTGGGCCGCGAGCACTACGCCTCGATCGCCGAGCGCAGCCGGCCGGCGTACCGCAAGCGCGTGCAGCTGCTCGATGACCACCCGCGGTCCGGACGCTGGCTCGACGTCGGGGCGCGGCAAGGTCACTTCTGCCGTGAGGCCCGCGTTTCGCTGCCGGGCACCACGTTCCACGCGCTGGATCCCAGCGAGGAGATCCTGCGTGCGCAGGACCGGGGCTGGGTGGACGCCGGGGAGTGCACACCCCTGCTCGAGTTCGCCGAGGACCACGTCGCCGAGTTCGACGTCGTCAGCCTGATCCACTACCTGGAACGCACGACCTCGCCTCGCGAGGAGCTGAGCGCCGTGCGCAAGGTGCTGCGCCCCGGCGGGGTCGTGCTGATCGAGCTGGTCAACCCGCACAGCCGGTACGCGCGGCTGCACGGCCGGTTCTGGTACTGCTGGATGGCACCGCAGAACCTGCACCTGATGCCCCGGCACAACGTGCGCGAACTGCTGGAGGAACACGGTTTCGCCGTGTCGCACGTGGAGCTGGGCGCGGCGAACAAGCCGTTCGACAACCTGGCCGCGCTGCTGACCGCGCTCAACCACCACCTGCCACCGGCGAGACCGTGGCCGTGGCTGAGCCGCGGGGGCGGACCGGCCGGCCGGGTGCTCCGGGCGGGCGCGATGCTCCTCGCCGGCCCGTTCCTCGGTCTCGCCTTCGTGCTGGACCTGCTCCTGCACCTGGTGATCAGGCGCGGACGCGGCGGCAACACCTATCGGATCGTCGCCGTCGCCGGGTGAACGAAAGCCTTTCGCAGCAGCGCATTCTGTCGACACGGGAAGGCGGGGCAGTGAACCTCGACCAGCTTCGGACGCGGGCGGAGAAGGCCGCCGAACGCGCGATCACCCACCTGTACGACCGGCAGCGGGAGGACGGGTCCTGGGTGGACCGGCTCTCGTCGTCGACGATTGCCACCGCGCTCGGCCTGCTCTCCCTCAACCGCGCCGATCCCCAGGCCCACCGGGAACGCGTCGAGTCCGCGGTGCGGTGGCTGCGGGCGAACCAGCGCGACGACGGGGGCTGGGCCATGGCGGACGCCGAATGGCCCAGCAGCCCGGGGATGACCGCGTTCGGGCTCGCCGCGTTGCACGAGACGGATCGCGAGCGCTCCCACGACGCCATCGAACGGGCCCGGACGTTCATCGACGAGAACGACGGGATGAACGTCATCCCCGGCCTGACCGGCGAGGCACCGAAGACGTGGCCGGCGGCCCTGCCGACGATCTGGGCGCTCACCGGCCTGCGGGACTTCGACCAGCAGCCCGACATGCCCGTGGAGGCGATCCTGGTGCCGCGGCGGTGGCGCAACAAGGTGTCGATCGCGCTGCCCGCCATCCTCGCGCTCGGCGTCATGCAGAGCCGGACGATCAACCGCGGCCTGGCGCGCCGGGTCCTCGGCCGGATCGCCGAGCCCCTGGCCCTGGACTGGCTGCGGGAGATCTCCGGCACCAACGGCGGCATCGAGGAGTGCCCGATGATCGCCGGGTTCGTCTACCTCGGGCTGCGGGAGGCCGGGGTCGGGACGGACCTGCAGCTCGCGTCCCTGCGCTATCTGCTGGAAACCCAGCGGGCGGACGGGTCGTGGGCCATCGACCGGGACCTGGAGATCTCCGTCACCGCGTACTCGGTCATGGCGCTGGGCGAGTTCCAGGAGGTGGCGAGCGAACCGCTGCTGCGGGGCACCCGGGAATGGCTGCTGCGCAACCAGTGGAACAAGCCGTTCGGCCAGTTCGACATCCCGGCCGGGGGCTGGGGGTGGGCCAACCCGTCCGGCTGGCCGGAGTCCGAAGACACGGCCGTGGTGCTCGGCGTGCTCGCCGACCTCGGCCTGCCGCGCTCCCACCCGGCCGTCCAGCTCGGCATCCACTGGCTGCTGACCATGCAGAACAAGGACGGTTCGTGGTCGGAATGGGTGCGCAACACCAGCATCATGAACGACCGGCCGTGTCCCGGCGTGACGGCTCACGTCATCATGGCGTTGCGGCAGTTCGGCGTGCCGAGCTCGGCGGGCGCGATCGCCAGGGGACTGGCCTACCTGACCGAGCACCAGGAAGCCGACGGTGCCATCGAGTCGGTGTGGTTCCGGGACAACACCCACGGCACCTCCCGCCTGCTCGAAGTGCTGACCGACTGCGGGCGGGGCGGCACGCCGGAGGCCGGGGCGGCCCGGAAGTGGTTGCTGGCCAACCAGGCGGCGGACGGCGGCTGGCCGCTGCGCCACGAGCTCCCGCCGGAGGGCAGCACGGCGGAGGAGACGGCGTGGGCGCTGTTCGCGTTGCTCAAGGGTGGTGCAGACCCCCGCGCCGGGGCCATCCTGCGAGCCGTGGAATGGCTGGTGGACCGTCAGGACGACCGGGGTACGTGGCGCCCGAGCAACGTCGGGCTGTACTTCGACGACCTGTGCTACACCGACGACCTGATCGCCCACACCTTCGCGCTGCGTGCCCTCGGCCGGTGGCTGAAGCTGCTGGCCGGCAGCGGTGAGAACCGGTGACGGGCCTGCCGCCCGGTCCGCGGCTGCCGGCGCTGCTCCAGACCGTGCTGTGGGCCGCGGCCCCCGCGCGGTTCGGCAAGGTCTGCCTGCGGCGGTACGGGCCGCTGTTCACCACGCGGATCCTGGGTTTCGGCACCGTCGTCTACATCAGCACGCCGGACGGCATCCGCCGCATCCTGCGGGACGACGCGGACAACTTCGACGCGGCGGCCGCCAACGAGTCGATCCGGTTCGTGGTCGGCGAGCACTCGCTGCTGATGTCGGACGGCCCGGCGCACACCGACCGGCGCCGGGCGCTGATGCGGCCGCTGCACGGTGAGAACGTCGCGGCCTACGTCGAGGTGATGGTGTCCATTGTGGAGCAGGAGGTCCGGCGCTGGCAGGAAGGCGCGACGGTCCGGCTGCTCGACTGCTTCCAGCGGGTGACCATCGAGGTGATGATCCGAGCGGTGTTCGGGATCACCGACTCCGCCCGGCTGGACCGGCTGCGGGTGCTGGTGCCGCGGCTGCTGGACCTCAACCCGCTGATCATCCTGCTGCCGGTGATGCGCCGGTCGTTCGGCGGGTTCGGTCCGTGGACGGCGTTCCAGCGGATCCTGCGCGAGGTCGACGAAATCATCTTCGCGGAGATCCGGGAACGCCGGGCCGCCCTGGCCGCCGACCCGGGCCGCCGCGGTCCCGACGTGCTGTCGCACCTGCTGGCCGGGCAGGACCGGGTCCCGGCCACCGACCGGGAGGTGCGCGACCACCTGGTCACGCTGCTGGCGGTCGGGCAGGAGACGGCGGCCACGCAGCTGGCCTGGTTCTTCGAACGGGTGCTGCGCACGCCGGGCGCCCTCGCGCAGGTGCGGGACGCCGTCCGGGACGAGGACTGGAAGGTGCTCGACGCCGCGATCCACGAGTCGATCCGCGTCCGGCCGACGACCCTGGACATCGGCCGGATCGCCCTCGGCCCGTGGGAGTCGGACGGCTACGTCTTCCCGGCGGGGACCATGTTCGCGGTCTCGCTGGGCCTGCTGCACCTGTCCGAGGACCTGCACGAGGACCCGGAGACCTACTCGATCGAGCGGTTCCACCCCGTCGAACCGCCGAGTGCGCACTTCCTGCCGTTCGGTGGCGGGAACCACCGGTGCCTCGGCGCGTCGCTGGCGATCGTCGAGATGCGCACCGTCATCAGCACGATCCTGCGCCACGTCCGGCTGGGCGTGCGCCGGGCGGCGCCGGAACGCGTGGTCCCGAAGGGACCGATGCTGGTTCCCCGGCGCGGCGCGGAGGTGGTCGTGGTGCACAACCAGCTGACGGCCCCGTCACCGGGGCGAAGGTGAGGTGGACCATGGCGGTCCGGTCGTTCCCGTTCCCGCGGACGCCCCGTCTGGACCTGGAACCGGAGTATTCCCTTCTGCAGCAGCAGGAACCGGTGAGCCGGGTCCGGTTCCCCTACGGCGAAGAGGCGTGGCTGGTCTCCCGGTACGCCGACGTCCGCACGGTCCTCACGGACCCGCGGTTCTCCCGCGCCGCCTCGCTCGAGCGGGACGTCCCCCGCGTCACCGAGGAGAACTTCAGCGGCGGGATCGTCGCGATGGACCCGCCGGAGCACACGAGGGTCCGTTCGGTGTGCCGGCACGCGTTCACCGCCCGGACCGTGGCCCGGCTGCGGGAACGCGCCACCGCGATCGCCACGGAGCTGGTCAAGGACGCGCTCGCGGAGGAGGCGTTCGACGGGGTCGAGGACTTCGCGCTGCCGTTCACCCTCAAGGTGATCTGCGACCTGCTGGGCGTGCCCTACGAAGAACGCGAGCAGTTCCGGCACTGGGCCGAGGCCGGCCTCGCGACGACATCCATCTCCGAGGACGAGCGCTGGGCCGCGACCGGGCAGATGTGGGACTACGTCGCGGGACTGGTGGCCGACCGGCGCGGGCGGCCGCGGGACGACCTGATCTCGGCCATGCTGGCCGTCCAGGGGGAGTCCGGCACGGTGACCGACGACGAGCTGGTGATCGTCGTGATGACCATCCTCGTCGCGGGCTACGAGACCACGTCCACCCAGCTGCCGAACTTCGTGTACGTGCTGCTGGCGGTCCCCTCGCGGTTCCGTGCCCTGGTGGCCGATCCGGCGCTCGTCCCGACGGCGGTCGAGGAGCTGATGCGGTACGTGCCGCTGGAGGCGAACGGCACGACGCCGCGGTACGCGCTGGAGGACGTCGAGCTGAGCGGCGTCCTCGTCGAGGCCGGGTCGCCCGTGGTCGCCGCGTCCGTGATCGCCAACCGCGACCCGCGCGTCTTCACCGATCCGGACCGGGTGGACCTCGGCCGCGCCCCCAACCCCCACCTCGGGTTCGGGCTCGGTGCGCACTTCTGCCTCGGCGCCCCGCTCGCGCGGCTGGAACTGCAGGTGGCGCTGGAGGTCCTGACCACCGCCGCGCCCGGGCTGCGGCTCGTCCCGGACGAGTCCGCGATCACCTGGAAGGCCGGCACGCTCATGCGTGGCCCGGCCCGGCTGATGCTGACCGAAGAGGGAGGGAAGAAGCCGTGACATCACCAGAAGGTCCCGGTGCCGTGGTCACCTCGCGGGAACCGCCGCCGGTGGAACGGTTCCGGCCGACGGACATCGACGGGCTGGACTGGCGGGAGCTGCGCGCGACCTGTCCGGTCTCGCGGGCCACGACGGCGGACGGCGCCGGCGTCTGGCTGGTCAGCCGTTACGCCGACATCCGCCGGGTGCTGGGCGGCCTGGACTTCAGCGTGTCGCCGATCGACCCCGGCCGGGGCAGCGGCACGGCCGAGGCGAACGAGTCGATCTTCCAGGACCCGCCGGAGCACACCCGGCTGCGCGGCCTGGTCGCCGGCCCGTTCGCGGTCGGGTACGTCGGGCGGTACCGCGACGCGATCCGGCGCAAGGCCGACGCCCTGCTCGAGGTCATGAGCGGGCGGGCGGACGTCATGGCGGACTTCGCGAAACCGCTGACGATGAACGTCATCGCCGAGGTCGTCGGGGTGCCCGAGCCGGACCGCGGAATGTTCCAGCGGCTGTCCGACCAGCTGCTCGTGCCGCTGTCGGAGGCCCAGGGCGTGGTGGCGCTCGAGGGCTGGAAACAGCTGAACGACTACGTGCGGGACCTGATCGCCGAGCGGCGCCGCACGGGCCGCCGGGACGGCGGCGACCTGCTCGCGCACATGATCCGGGCGCAGGAGGACGACGGCACGGTCGACGACGTCGAGCTGGCCACGATGGTGCTCGGCCTGCCCGTGGCCGGGTACGTCAGCACGGCCAACGCGATCGCCGTCGCCGTGCGCTACCTGCTGGAGTTCGGGTGGCTCGGCCGGCTACGCGCCGAGCCGCCCGGCGATCCGGCGCTGCGCAAGGGTTTCGTCGAGGAGGTCCTGCGGATCCAGTCCGGGGACAACGGCGAGTCGATGCCGCGGTTCGCCACCACCGACGTCCGGCTCGGCGACCGCACGATCCGCAAGGGCGACACGGTGGTCGCGCCGCTGTTGGCGGCCAACCGGGACGACGAGCTGTTCGAGCGTCCCGACACGTTCGACCCGCGGCGGCCGGGACCGGCCCGCCACCTCGCGTTCGGGTTCGGGATCCACCGCTGCGTCGGCGCGAACCTGGCGCGGCTGGAACTGCAGGTCGCCCTCGACGCACTGGTCGAGTGCGACCGGGACTTCCGCATGCTGGAGGACTGGAAGGCCGTGCCGTGGAAGGTGAACATGCTCGGCGACCGGTTCCCGGAACGGATGACGGTCGGCGTGGCCACGAGGAACGGGCGGGTGTGATGGGGAAGTACGTGCTGTTCGCGTCGATTCCGGCCTGGGGGCACATCTACCCCGTGATGGCGGGGCTCACCGAGCTGGCCGCGCGCGGGCACCGGGTGCGCTGCGTGGCGGCGACCGGGTTCGCCCAAGAGGTCGGCCGGTCCGTGGACGTCGTGCCGTACGAGTCCCCGATGGACTCCGCGCGGGCCGAGCTCGCCGACATGGGCAACGTGCTGTCGCTCATGCTCGAGGAGACGCGGACGTCCTACGCGGTGCTCGAAAAGCTGGTGCGCGAGGAGCGGCCCGACGTCATCGTCTCCGACGTGCTGGCCACGTCGGGCTGGCTGCTCGGCCAGGCCTTCGGCATCCCGCTGGTCCGCACCTGGCCGGTGTTCGCGTCGAACTCCGAGTTCTCGCTGCACCAGGACTACGAGTCACGGCCGGACACCGAGGAGTCGATGGCGGATTTCTTCGGTGCGGTGGCGGGGTTCCTGGCCGAGACCGGGGTACCGGACGTGCGGCCGGAGCAGTTCTTCGACAACGAGGCCGACCGCAACATCGCGCTGTTCCCTCGCGAAATGCAGCCGCGCGGGGAGACGTTCGACTCCCGGTTCACGTTCATCACCCCGTGCATCCGCCCGGCCGAGGAGTCGGCGGAGCTCGGCTGGCTGCGTGCTTCCCAGCCCTTGGCGGTGGTTTCGCTCGGCACGGTCTTCAACGAGAAGATCGGCTTCTTCCGGACCTGCCTCGAGGGGATCGACCGGCTCGGCTGGCACGCCGCGGCGGCGCTGGGGGACAAGGTCACGCCGGCGGACGTCGGGCCGGTCTCGGACCGGGTGCTGCTGCGCCGCAGCCTGCCGATGATCGACAGCCTGCGCCACGCGTCGGTCGCGATCTCCCACGGCGGCCTGACGAGCACGATCGAGGCGCTCGCGCAGGGCGTCCCGGTGCTCGTCGCGCCGCAGATCGGCGAGCAGCACGCCGTCGCGGACCGGGTCGAGGCCCTCGGGCTCGGCGTGCGGCTGCGTGAGCCGTTCACCGCGGCCGAGGTGGCCGACCTGATCAAGCAGGTCGCCCACGACACGGCGATGGCGGAACGGCTCGCGGAGTTCCGGCGGAAGCTGCGGGGCGGCCGCGGCGGCGGGGAGTTCGCCGACGCCGTCGAAGCCGCCTGTCCCTGAAAGCCCGACCACAGGAAGGGAACCGTCGTGTCGCAGGACCAACTGACGACGCCGCTGACCGGCTACCCGTTCGCGCGTGACTCGGTCATCGAGCCCTCGCCCGAGCTGGCGCGGCTGCGCGCCGCGGCCCCGATCCACAAGGTGACCACGGCCGGGGGTGGCGAGGCGTGGCTCGTGACCCGGTACCAGGACGTGCGGACGCTGCTGGGGCACCCGGCGTTCGGCACCCAGTACCCGGGCGTCATGCCGACGGTGGACGAGAACAACCTCGCGGCCGGCTTCATGTTCCTGAAGGACCCGCCGGACCACACCAGGCTGCGCCGCAGCGTGGCCAAGGCGTTCACCGCGCGCCGGATCGCCGGGCTGCGGGAGCGCGCGCAGGAGATCTCCGACGAGCTGGTCGAGACGATGCTGGCGAACGGGCCGGTCGCCGACCTCCAGGAGGTGTTCGCCTACCCGCTGCCGATCGCGATCATCTCGGAACTGCTGGGCGTTCCCGCCGTCGACCGGGACCGCTTCCGCGGCTGGGCGGACATCGTGCTGGGCGCGGGTGTGGCTTCGGGTGGCGACGTCGCCACGGCGTTCACCGACCTGCAGCAGTTCGTCGTCCGGCTCGTGGCGTCGAAGCCCGACGGCGACGACCTGCTCAGCGACCTGGCGCGCCGGTCCGGCGAGCCGGACGAGCTGGACCGGCTGGAGCTCGCGTCGATGGCGATGGGCCTGCTGATGGCCGGCTACATCACGACCGCCGCCGCGCTCTCGCACGGCCTGCTGCGGCTGTTCGCGCACCCGCCGGTGCTGGACGGCCTGCGTGCCGGTGAGCTGGAGATCGAAGCGGTGGTGGAGGAACTGCTGCGCCTGCAGGACGAAGAGGTGGGCATCCAGCGGATCGCGCAGTCCGATGTGGACATCTGTGGCGTGCGGATCCGGACGGGCGAGACGGTGATCGCGTCCCGGGCCGGCGCCAACCGGGATCCCGCGGAGTTCGCGGACCCCGACGGGATGGCGTCGGGCGCGCGCAGTCCGCACCTGGCCTTCGGGCACGGCATCCACCACTGCCTCGGCGCCGCGCTCGCCCGGATGGAGCTGGCCGTCGGCCTCGGCACCCTGCTGGACCGGATACCGGGCCTGCGGCCGGCCGGCCCGCCGCACGAGGTGGTGTGGCGGGCGGACGCCATGGACGTCAGCATCGAGCGGCTGCCCGTCGAGTGGTGACCAGCGGACACGAGAACAGATCAACCCCGGAAAGGTTCCTGAGCATGGAAAAGACCGTTCCCCGTTTCACCCGGCCGTACGACGAGGCGGCGCTGGACGCCGCGGTCCGCGACCGCGGCGCCGCGGTCCTGTCCGCGGCCTACTCGCCCGAGCAGTGCGACACGTTCCTGTCCCAGGTCCGGGCCCACCTGGCGGAGAACCCGGAGGAGGCGGAGTACGCGGCGAACTCGGTGCTCGGCGGCTTCCAGGGCGACACCACCTCGACGCTGCACGGACTGGTCGGGGTCATCCCCGCTGCGCCGGACATGGTGCTGCAGAAGGATCTCGTGGGCTGCGCGCGCCGGGTGCTGAGCCCGTTGTCGGACACGATCCTGCTCACCATCGCCGAGTACATGGCCCGCGAGCCGGGCGCGTTCCGCCAGGAACTGCACTGCGACACCTTCTCGTGGCGGCACGTCCCGGCGGGGGAGAACCCTGTCGCGCTGACGGTGATGGCGGCGATGGGCGACTTCACGGCGGCCAACGGCGCGACGTGGGTGGTGCTCGACAGCCACGGCGGGCCGCCGACCGCGCCGGCGCCGGACTGGAGCGAGGCGGTGCAGGCCGAGATGAGCAAGGGTGACGCGCTGCTGTTCCGCGCGGACCTGTTCCACGCCGGCGGCGAGAACACCACCGAGTCCGACGTCCGGCAGATCTTCTCGATGGGCTTCCAGGTCGCGTGGCTGCGTCAGGTGGAGAACGGCACCCTCAGCGTTCCGCCCGCGCAGGCCGCGGCGCTGCAGCCCGAGCTGCAGGAGCTGCTCGGGTACTCGAACGAGCTGGTCCTCGGCCTCTACAAGGGCGGCCACCCGCGCAACGCCTTGAAGAACGTCTAGGCGCCGTTCACCGCTGCGTGGACGGCTCGTACCGGCGGCGCATCAGGCGGCGGGCCAGGATGGTGAGGGTCACCGAGGGAGCGCCGACGGCCAGGGCGAGTTCCACCCGCCCGGCCGCGGCGACGAGGAAGCACCCCAGGACGATCCGTTCCACGACCACCAGCTCGTGGGCGCGCAGGCCCACCTCCCGGGCGATGGGGCGCGGTGCGCGCGCGACGTCGAGCACCGCCACCCCGCCGAGGGTGCCGATCACGAGCAGCGCGGTGTAGTAGGTCAGGCGGTCGACGGGGCCGGCGTACAGCGGCCACGTCGCCGCGAGGAGAAGCCAGCCGGCGTAGAAACCGGCCAGCCCGCGGACGGTGGCGTCGTCGCCGCGCACGACCGGGTAGGTGAGGTACCCGCCCCGGCGGTCGCTGTCCCGGTCGCACAGCGCGCCGAGGAGGTTCGAGCCGGAGTCGTGGATCCAGAACATCGCGGCCAGGGGCACCAGCTCGAGGGCGGGCAGGGTCTGCACGGCCATCGAGCCGAAGAGGACGGTCATCGCGGTCGGCAGGCCCCGGGCGACGTTTCCCCAGAGCCCCTTTCCCTTGAGCCGGCTGGCGTAGGCGATGCCGAACACCGCCGCGGGGATCGCGAGCAGCACGGTCAGCGGGTTGAGCAGGACGGCGAGCACCGTGCCGGCGCCGATGAGGAGCACCATCAGGTTCCGCGCCGTGCCGGCCTTCATCCGCCCGGAGGGGACCGGCCGGTGCGGTTTCGCCAGCGCGTCCAATTCCCGGTCGAAATAGTCGCCGCCGTAAAGGGAGGCGATCCAGGCGAGCGTGGGCACGAGCCAGGCCAGGAAGAGCCGTCCGGAATCGGCGTCCGGCCTGGTGAGAATCGCGCCGCTCAAGCCGACCAGTCCCGCGTAGAACACGGTGTCCGGACGGCACGCCTCGAGGTGGGTCAGGAATGTGGCCTTGATTCGGGAGGTCCCGTGCATGATTCCGGACGATAGCAATGGTGGATATTGTCGGGGAATTCCGCGCGAATGAACGGAGGGTCTCATGACACGCACCGCACACATCGTGGGCGGCGGGATCGCGGGTCTGGCGACGGCCGTCGCGCTGGCGGGCGCGGGCTGGTCGGTGCGGGTGTTCGAACGCAGCCCCGGGCTGCGCACGACCGGCGGCGGCATCGGCCTCACCCCGAACGGCATGCGGGCGCTGGACGCGATCGGCGTCGGTGACGCGGTGCGCGCCCGCTCGGTGGTTCAGCGCGAAGGCGGGGTGCGGGCACCGAGCGGGCGGTGGATCGCCCGCAGCGGCCTGCGGTTCGTCGAGGAGCGGTACGGCGAGCCGATCCGCGCGTTGCTGCGGCTCGACCTCGTCGACCTGCTGAACGCCGCCCTCCCTGCCGGGACGGTCCATTACGACGAGGCCGCCCTGCCGGTCGCCGCCCAGGACGGCCGGTCCTCGGCGCTGGTCCGGCTGGGCGGCGAGGTCCTGGAGTCGGACGTGGTCGTCGCCGCCGACGGCATCCGGTCCGCCTTCCGCTCCGCGATGCACCCCGGGCACCCGGGGTTGCGCGACACCGGCTCGGTGAGCTGGCGGTGCGTGGTGCCGGCCGGCGGGCTGGCGCTGTCCGCGGCCGAGACCTGGGGTGCCGGGCTGCGCCTGTCCATCCTGCCGCTGCCCGGTGACCGGGTGCACTTCTCCGCGCTGGCCAAGCTGACCGGGCCGCGGCGGCGGACCGGGACCGGCGGCGGCCCGGAACCGCTGTTCGGCCGGTGGCACGACCCGGTTCCCCAGCTGATGCGGCGGATGTCGGCGCAGGAGCTGTACTTCGACAGGATCGAGGAGCTCGTCCGTCCCCTGGACCGGTTCTTCGCGGGCCGGGTGGTCCTCGTGGGGGACGCGGCCCACGCGATGACGCCGAACGTCGGGTCCGCCAACCTGGCGCTGGAGGACGCCGTCGAGCTCGCGCACGCCCTGGCGGACGCCCGTTCCTGGCCCGCACTGCGCTCGGGCCTGGCCGCCTACGACGCAAGCCGGCGCTCGCGCACGTCCCGGTTGAGCGTCCTGTCGCGCTGGATGGGCCGCTTCGCCGAGTCGTCCTCACCGGTGGCGGTGGCGGCCCGCGACGGCGGTACCTGGCTCGGCGGCTTCCTGCCGGAGGCGGTCTCCCGCCGCTCGATGGACACGATGGTCGAGTGGTCACCACCCCGGCCCGGCTGGTTCCACGCGTCCGAGGTCCGGTGACGGTCACCGCGGCCGGGCGTTCGGCGGACGATGTTGCGCCGGTCTGTGAGCGCTGTTTGAATGCATTCACGAAATGCGGATGTCTTCCCGCCCGTCAATTGCTTTCCGGTGCGGTGTGAAAAGTGTCGGCGTGCGGAACGGAGTGGCATGGAAGCGCGAGATTTCGAGCTGCTCATCGGACAGAACATCATCGACAGATATCATTCGGACGAGACCAGGCCGGCCGTGTTCGAGTTGCTCGGGCGTGAGTGGGATCTGCTGGACGACGTGTGGCCGCCGGCCTATTCTCCCGGTGGCGAGCTGTTCGCCGACCTCATCCCGTTCACGGAGATGTCGTCGTTCCTGGAGATGGGGTGCGGCACCGGCATCATGTCGGTGCTCGCGGCGCTCTCCGGCGTGGAGCGGGTGGTCGGCCTCGACATCAACCCCGCCGCGGTGCGGAACACGGAGCTGAACGCCGGACGCCACGGTGTGGCGGACCGGGTGACCGCGCGGGTGAGCGACCTCTACTCGGCGGTGACCCCGGACGAGCGGTTCGACGGGATCTACTGGAACCCGCCGTTCCTCAACGCACCCGAGGACGTCGTCGACTCGTCGATCTGGCACGAGACGATGTTCGACCCGGCGTACGCGAAGCTGCGGCGCTTCTTCCACGACGCGCTCGGCCTGCTCACCCCCGAGGGCCGCGTCTACCTCTGGTTCGGCGAGGCGCTGGGGAATCCCACGCTGGTGCGGGACCTGGCCGACGACATCGGGTACGAGCTGCGCGTGCTCAAGAGGATCGAGCTGACCGAGATCCCCGAGGCCCTCGCCGACGCGTTTCCCGGTGACCTGGTGGCGGGCGCGGACGACCCGGACGCCGAATGGCACCTGCACCTGCTCGAGCTGACGCCGCTGCGATCGCGGTGACCGAGGTTGGCGGTCACGACGAAAGGGAGCCGTTCCGCATGACCGACATGCTCCAGAAAGCACTCAGGATCGCCGACGAGGTGCTCTCGCCCGCCGCGAGCGAGGTCGACCGCACCGGGAAGATCCCGGACGGCCACTTCGCGCGGCTCGCCGAGGACGGCTTCTACGGCCTCATCGCACCGGCCGAGTTCGGCGGCGCCGGCGTCGACTTCCCGGTCTTCCTCCAGGTCGTGGAGACGCTGGCGAGCGCCTGCCTCACCACCGCGTTCACCTGGCTCCAGCACCACGGTGTGGTGATGGGCCTGGCGATGACCCAGAACGCGGCCCTGCGCGAGAAGTACCTGGACCGCGCGGTGCGCGGGCAGGTGCGCGGCGGCGGCGCGTTCTCCGGCGTCATCCCCGTCCCGCCGCGGGTGCGGGCGACCCGGGACGGTGACGGCTGGCGGATCTCCGGCGACGTGGCGTTCGTCAGCGGCTGGGGCATCGTCGACGTGCTGCACGTCTCGGCGTTCCACGAGGAGAGCGGCGACGTCGTCAGCGGGCTCATCGACGCGCGCCCGGGTGACGGCATCACGGAGGTCCACCCGCTCAACCTCGTTGCCGCACAGGCGAGCAACACCGTGCGGCTCGTGTTCGAGGACCTGTGGCTGGCCGACGAGAGGGTGACCACCCGGGCCAACCGCGAGGAGTACCTGGGCGGCTTGGCGATCGGGCTCCGGGTCGACAGCTCGCTCGCGCTGGGACTGGTCCACCGCGCCGCGGCGGGGCTGGACGCGGCCGGCCGGGCGGACCTGGCCGGGGAGTTCCGGGCCGAGGCGGCGGACCTGCGCGCCCGGTTCGACGCGGCGCTGGGCGATCCGGCCGCCATGCCCGCGATGCGGGCCGCCTGCTCCGCGATGGCGGTCCGGGCGTGCACCACCTTCGTGGCCGCCGAGGGCGGGCGGGCCCTCCTGCTCACGCACGACGCGCAGCGGCTCGCCAGGGAGTCCCTGTTCACCATGGTCGTGGCCAGCAGGCCCGAGGTGCGCACGGCCCTGCTCGGGCTGCTGGGCACACCGGGAGGGGCGGCGTGAACCGCGCCGCGTACCCCGGCGGGTACCTCGCCTACGACGACGTCGGTGCCGGCCCGCCGGTCCTGTTCCTGCACGACGGGACCCTCGACCGCCGGGTCTGGGAAGGCCAGCTGAACGCGTTCGACGGGTACCGCGTGCTCTCCCTCGACGCGCGTGGCCACGGCGAGTCGTCCACCCCGATGACCCCGTACCGGCGCGGCGACGACGTCACCGCGCTGCTCGACCACCTCGGCCTGCCGTCGGCTTTCCTGGTGGGACAGGCGATGGGCGGCACGAGCGCGCTCGACACCGCCCTGGACCACCCGGACCGGGTCGACGGGCTGGTGATCAGCGGCTGCGGCACCTCGGAGCAGTACTGGCAGAGCCCGTTCGTGGTCGACCTGCTGAAGCGCCAGATGGATCACGCGTTCCGGCAGGACACCGAGGGGTACATCGAGATGTTCCTGCGCCTCTGGGTGGACGGCCCCACGCGGGAGCCGCACCAGGTCGATCCGGCCATTCGGGAGCGGTGCCGCGAGATGGCGGAGTACACCGCCACCCACCACGCACGGCCGGACCCGGTGCTGCCCGGCAAGGCCGAAGACACCTGGAACCGGTTGTCCGATGTGGACACTCCGCTGCTCGGCATCGCCGGCGAGCTCGACTGCGCCGACGTCCTGCAGATGATCGAGCGGGTCGTGTCCGCCGTGCCGAACGCGAAGCTGGAGGTGTTCCCCGGGACCGGGCACATGGTCAACATGGAGGAACCGGACCGGTTCACCGAGACGGTGCGCACATTTCTCGACGGCCTGTCGGGCCGGGGGTGACGGGGAAACCATGGATGTCCAGTCGTTCACGCTGCCGTTCGAACGAGTTTCGGAGCTGGCACCACCACCGGCGTACGCGGACCTGCGCCGCGGGTCGCCGGTCTTCCGCACCACCACCGCGGCGGGCACCCCGGCGTGGGTCGTGATCGGCGCGGCGGAGGCCCAGCGGGTGCTGTCCGACCGCCGCTTCGCGATCACCCGGGAGGACGAGGCGGTGAACACCGAGTCGCTGATGTGCGACGGTGAGCACCACGCGCGGCTGCGCCGGATCATCGGACGCGGCCTCGGACAGCGGGAGACCGCGAACCTGCGCCCGGCCGTCGACGCGCTGGCCGGCGAGCTCGTCGCCGCGATGCGCCGGGCCGGGCCGCCCGCCGACCTGGTCTCGATGCTGTGCCGGCCGCTGACCCTGGCGGTGATCACGACGCTGCTCGGGGTGCCGGTGGACGACCGGGAGCGGTTCTACCGGTGGGCCGACCTGATGTCGGTGGTCGTCGTCGACGGCGCCGAAGACGTCGTGCGGGAGCTGGGCGAGCTGTTCGGGTTCCTCACCGAGCTGGTCGAGACCAAACGGGCGGTGCCGGGGGACGACCTGCTCAGCGCCCTGATCACGGTGCACGACGCGGACGACGGCCGGTTCAACGACCGCGAGCTGGTGCAGGCGGCCGCCGCCGTGCTCGCGGGCGGCCAGGTGACCACGGTGAACTCGCTGGCCATCGGGGTCGTCAAGCTGCTCGAGCTCGGTGGCGGGCTGGGCCGGCTCGGCGACGAGCAGCTGATCGACCAGGCCGTCGAGGAGATCCTGCGGCACCAGGCCGGGATCAGCGGTGAGGCCTTCCCCCGCTGGGCCCGTGCGGACGTCGAGCTCGCCGGTCAGGTCATCGCGGCGGGGGACATGGTGATCGTCCGGCTGGAAGGGGCCAACCGGGACCCGCGGGCGTTCCCGGACCCCGACCGGTTCGATCCGGCCAGGACACCGAGGAGCCACCTGCGGTTCGGGCACGGCCCGCACCGGTGCCTCGGCGCCAGCGTCGCCCGGATGACGCTGGCGGCCGGGCTCCGCGCGCTGGCCGGCCAGGTGCCCGGCCTCGCCCTGACCCTCCCGGCCGCCGAGATCCCGTGGACGGCCGGGCCGCTGGACCGGGGTCCCGCCGAGGTGATCGTCACCTGGTGACGGCTGACCCGGTCCATCCAACAGATCCGGCGCAAGGGGAACTCACGATGGTAGCTCGGCCACTGAAGACCTGGCTGGTGCAGCAGGGCATCTGGGCGATGTCGCTCGAGTCGATGCCGCTGGCCGCCGGCTATCTGAAGGCGACCGCGCTCGCGGACGAGCGCATCGCGGCCGAAACGGACGTCCAGATCCACAACTTCGACGGCGGCATCACGTTGTTCGGGATGGCGAACCAGCTGTTCCGCGACGGCCGCGACGGCGCGCCGGACGTGCTGGCGTTCTCCGTGCTCGGCTGGAACTACCAGGAGTTCGCCGCGCTGGCCGAGACGTTCAAGCAGCTCAACCCGGACGGCTGGGCGATCTTCGGCGGAAACCACGTGTCGCAGCAGGCTTCCCGGGTGTTCGCCATGCACCCCTACGTGGACGTCGTGGTCAACGGCGAGGGTGAGTTCACCTTCCGCGACCTGCTGCGGGCCCGGCTGGACGGCGTGTCGCCGCGGGCGCTCGGCGACATCGACGGGATCTCCTACCGGGACGAGAGCGGTCAGGTCGTGACCACGAAGGACCGCCCGAGGATCGAGGACCTCGACGAGATCCCCTCGCCGTTCCTCACCGGCGCGATCCCGCTGACCGGGGCGGACGGCGAGTTCCGCTACGACGTCGCCCTCCTGGAGACCAACCGCGGGTGCCCGTACAAGTGCTCGTTCTGCTACTGGGGCGGCGCCGTCGGCCAGCGGGTCCGGGCGTTCTCCCGTGAACGGCTGCGCCAGGAGCTCGAGCTCTTCGCCCAGCACAAGGTGCACACGCTCGTGCTGTGCGACGCCAACTTCGGGATGATGCCGATCGACCTCGAGTTCGTGGCGGACGTCATCGAGATCAAGGAAAAGTACGGCTATCCCCGGAGCATCGAGACTTCGTGGGCGAAGAACAAGTCCGCGGTCTTCTACAAGATCGTCAAGTCCATGAAGGACGCCGGCCTGCACAGCTCGTTCACCCTCGCGCTGCAGACCCTGGACGACACCACGCTGGACCTGATGAACCGGCGGAACATGAAGGTCAACGACTGGGAGAGCCTGGCGGAGTGGCTGGGCAAGGAAGGGCTCGACTGCTACGCCGAGCTGATCTGGGGCGCGCCCGGCGAGACGACCGAGTCGTTCATGAAGGGCTACGACCGGCTGGCCAACCACGTCTCCCGGGTCGCGGTCTACCCGATGCTGATCCTGCCGAACACCACCTACCACACGGACCGGGAGCGCTTCGGCCTGATCACGGTCCGGGGCAACACGGACGACTTCGAGTACCTGCTGTCCCACGACACGATGTCCTCACAGGACAACCAGTACATGCACCGGTTCATCTTCGTGTCCCGGCTGGTCGCCGAGAACCCGGTCTTCCGCCACATCTGGGGTCCGCTCCGCACGCTCGCCGGGATCACCCAGTCGGCGCTGATCCGGTCCCTGATGGACTGGTTCGAGCACGATCCGCACCCGGGCACCGAACCCTTCCGCCACGGCATGATCAACTCGTTCACCGACTCGGACGTGCTGGCCCCGGTGCTCACCCGGCTGTACGGCGACGACGAGGCCAAGGACATGCTGCGGCGCTGGTGGCACGAGACGGTGATGCCGCTCGTGCCGCCGAAGGTGCGGTCCCTTGTGGACACCGCCTTCGAGTACGACCTGCTGACCCTGCCCGCCTACACCATGCCGGGACACGACCCGTCGTCCCGCTACGCCAACGAAACCCTGCCGACGGTCGAGATCGACGGCGCCGGGTACTACGTCTGGCGGGACGTGTGGAAGGGCTACGACGTGCCCGCGCTCACGTTGGCGCTGCGGCGGGACGAGCCGTACGAGCAAGCGCTCACCGAAACGGTCAGCTCCATCTACTACAAGATCGGCGCCAACAACTTCCTTCCCTCCACGAACCACGAGGAGATCCTCTACTACATGGGTCGTCTCGAACGGCAGGTGGCGGGATCGTGACGCGGCCGGAAGGTTCGCCGGTACTCCGGGAGGAAACCATGACTCGTCCGGTGACGACGGAGCAGGTGGCAGGCGGTCGGCTGCCGGAACCCGGCCGGGGCCTCGGGTCCACCGCGCTCATCGACGAAGTCGGCGACCGGCTCGCGGAACGCTGGCAGACGGAGACGAGCCTGCTCGCCACCATGTGCACGCACGCCCTGGTGCCGAACGGGAAGCTGCTCCGGCCGATCCTGCTGCTCGAGTCCGCGCTGGCGGTCGGCGGTGACGCGAAGGTGGTGCTGCCCGCGGCGATCGGCGCGGAGTGCGGGCACGTCGCCAGCCTGGTCCACGACGACATCATCGACGACGACGAGCTGCGCCGGGGCCGGCCGTCGGTCCAGCACAAGTTCGGCGCCGACAACGCGATCATCGCGGGTGACGCGCTGATCTTCGACCTCTTCGCGGCGCTGGCCGAGTGCCGGTCCACCGGGGCGCGGCCCGACCGGATCGTGGCGGCCCTCGACGTGGTCGCCCGGTGCGGGATCGACCTGTGCCGGGGCCAGAGCCTCGAGGCGGAGCTGTGCGAGCGGATGGACTTCGACCTCGACGGCTACCTCACGATGGTGCGGCTGAAGACCGCGGCCCTGTTCCGCGGGGTCTGCGAGTGCGGCGCGCTGCTGGCCGGCGGTGACGAGAACCTGGTGCGGGCGCTCGGGGTCTACGCCGAAAACCTCGGCTGTGCCTTCCAGATCCACGACGACGTGATGTCCTACACGAACGACACCGCGGTGATGGGCAAGCCGGCGACGAGCGACATCCGCAACGGCCGGCTCACGCTGCCGGTGCTCCTGGCCTACCACGCGTCGCCGCCGGAGGACCGCGCGGCGATCACCGAGGTGCTCGTCAGCAAGGGCGATCCGGTCGCCCGGCGGGACACGCTGCTCGGCCTGCTGGACAAGACGGGCGCCATCGCCGGGGCGGCCGAGCGGGCGCGGGACTACTCGCGGCAGGCGATCGACGCGCTGCGGGTGCTGCCGCCCTCGGCGAGCCTCGACCGGCTGCGCGGGTTCGCCGAAGCGGCGATCAAGCGGGACCGGTGACGCCGGTGGCCCCCGACCGGAACTCCGCGGCACGCCAGGGAAAGGTCGTGCTCGCCGATCCGCCCGCGGTCCGTGCCGCCGCCGGGCACGAGGAGACCGTGCCCGCCCGGACCGTGCTCACCGACCGGACCCGGCAGCTCGGTGTCCGGTCCCTGGCGCGGCGGTGCGAGCTGGTGCTGGTGGCCGGCTCGGCGGACTCCGGCACCGCGTGCCGGATGGTCGAGGTCGCGCGGCAGGAGGGGGCGCGGAGCCACCTGGTGCCGGACGCCGCGCACCTGCGGGCGACGTGGTTCGACGGTGTGCGCACGGTGGGCCTGGGCTCCGGCGCGGGCACCCCGGAGAGCCTGGTGGAGCAGGTGCTCGAGCGGCTGGCCGAGCTCGGTTTCCGCGATGTCGCCGTGGACGTCACCCCAGCCGGGCTCGGACACGCGGCACCGGAAGGCCCGGGGATGCGGCTGCTGCCCTCGATCCGGGAGCCCGCGGACGTCCGGCGGCTGGCCGAGCCCGAGCTGGCCGAGCTGGCGGCCGAGATCCGGCGGTCGCTGGTCGATCTCGTGTCCCGCACCGGTGGTCACCTCGGGCCGAGCCTGGGCGTCGTCGAGCTGACGCTCGCCCTGCACCGGGTGTTCGAGTCACCCGGCGACCGGATCCTGTGGGACACCGGCCACCAGGCCTACGTCCACAAGATGCTGACCGGGCGCTGGCGCGACTTCGCCACGCTGCGCCGGCGCGGCGGGCTGTCCGGGTACCCGTCGCGGGCCGAGTCGCCGCACGACGTCATCGAGAACTCGCACGCCTCCACCGGGCTGTCCTACGCCTACGGGCTGGCCACGGCGAACCGGCTCCGCGGCGACACCGGCCGCCGGGTGGTCGTCGTGGTCGGCGACGGCGCGCTGACCGGCGGCATGGCCTGGGAGGCGCTGAACTCCATCGCGGGCGAGCGCCGCCGGGTCGTCGTGGTCCTGAACGACAACGGCCGGTCGTACGCCCCGACCGTGGGCGGGCTCGCCCGGCACCTGCGGGGGAGTGACCCCGGCGGGTTCTTCACCGCGCTCGGCCTGCGCTACGTCGGACCGGTCGACGGCCACGACGTCGCCGCGGTAGAGGAGGCGCTGCGCCGCGCCGGAGACGAGGACGGCCCGGTGGTCGTCCACTGCCTGACCAGCAAGGGGCGCGGCTACCGGCCCGCGGAGGACGACGAGGTGGACCGGTTCCACGCGGTCCGGCCGATGGACCCGGCGACCGGCGTGCCGCTCGCGGCCGGCGGGCGTTCGTGGACGTCGGTCTTCGGGGCGGAACTCGCCCGGCTCGGCGAGCAGCGTGAGGACGTCGTCGCGCTCACGGCGGCGATGCGGGACCCGACCGGGCTCACCGCGTTCGCCGACCGGTTCCCGGACCGGGTCCTCGACGTCGGCATCGCCGAACCGCACGCGGTGACCGCGGCCGCCGGGCTGGCCATGGCCGGCCTGCGCCCGGTGGTGGCGATCTACTCCACGTTCCTCAACCGGGCCTTCGACCAGGTGCTGATGGACGTGGCGCTGCACTCGGCCCCGGTGGTCTTCGTGCTCGACCGCGCCGGGGTCACCGGCGACGACGGCGCGTCCCACAACGGCATGTGGGACCTTTCGCTGCTCAACATCGTGCCCCGGATGCGCATCGCGGCGCCCCGGGACGCGGCGACCCTGCGCAGCGCGCTGCGAACGGCGTTGAACACCGTGGACGGCCCGGCGGCGATCCGCTTCCCCAAGGGGCGGGCCGGCGCGGACCTCCCCGCCGCCTTCTCCTACGGCGGGCTGGACGTGCTGCGGCCCGATCCCCGCGACGACCTCCTGCTCGTCTCGGTCGGCGCGATGGCCGGGATGTGCCTCGAGGTGGCCGAGCTGCTGCACGCGCGGGGCATCGGCGTGACCGTGATGGATCCCCAGTGGATCCGGCCGGTCAACCCCCTGCTGCTGACCGTGGCCCCCCGGTTCCGGCTGGTCGCCACGGTCGAGGACAACCTGCGTGTCGGCGGGTTCGGTGCGCTGCTCGCGCAGGAGATGCGCGCGGCCGGCATCGGGACCCCGCTGGCGGACTTCGGTATCCCGCAACGGTTCCTGGCCCACGGCACCCGCTCGGAGGTGCTCGCCGGATGCGGGCTGACCGCCGCCGAGATCGCCGGCGATCTCGCCGCGCGGCTGAACGCTCCGGTGCCGGCACTCGTCCCGGGCGGCGCCGAGCCGAGGGGAGCGGTCCGATGACGGTGCGACTCGGCATCCCGGCCCCCGCCACCCTCGCCCGGCGGCGGCGGACCCGCCAGCTGCAGGTGGGCCCGGTCGGTGTCGGCAGTGACTTCCCGATCTCCGTCCAGTCGATGACGACGACGCTCACCTCCGACGTCAACGCGACCCTGCAGCAGATCGCCGAGCTGACCGCCGCGGGCTGCGACATCGTCCGTGTCGCCTGCCCGTCGGCCGATGACGCCGAGGCGCTGCCCGCGATCGCGCGCAAGTCGCAGATCCCGGTGATCGCCGACATCCACTTCCAGCCGAAGTACGTCTTCGCCGCGATCGAGGCCGGCTGCGCCGCGGTCCGGGTCAACCCGGGCAACATCCGCAAGTTCGACGACCAGGTCAAGGAGATCGCGCAGGCCGCGAAGGACCACGGCACGCCGATCCGGATCGGCGTCAACGCCGGTTCGCTGGACAAGCGGATCATGGACAAGTACGGCAAGGCGACCCCGGAAGCGCTGGCCGAATCGGCGTTGTGGGAGGCGTCACTGTTCGCCGAGCACGACTTCCACGACATCAAGATCTCGGTCAAGCACAACGACCCGGTCGTCATGGTCCGTGCCTACGAGCTGCTGGCCGAGCAGTGCGACTACCCGCTGCACCTGGGTGTCACCGAGGCCGGCCCGGCGTTCCAGGGCACGATCAAGTCGGCGGTGGCGTTCGGTGCGCTACTGCGGCAGGGGATCGGCGACACGATCCGCGTGTCGCTGTCCGCGCCGCCGGTCGAAGAGGTCAAGGTCGGCATCCAGATCCTGCAGTCGCTGAACCTGAAGCAGCGGAAGCTGGAGATCGTGTCGTGCCCGTCGTGCGGGCGCGCGCAGGTCGACGTCTACACCCTCGCCGAGCAGGTCACCGCCGGGCTCGAGGGCATGGAGATCCCGCTGAGGGTCGCGGTGATGGGTTGTGTGGTGAACGGCCCGGGTGAGGCGCGGGAGGCCGACCTCGGTGTGGCGTCGGGTAATGGCAAGGGTCAGATCTTCGTGAAGGGCGAGGTCGTCAAGACCGTGCCGGAGCACGCGATCGTCGAAACCCTGATCGAAGAGGCTGTGCGCATCGCGGAGCAGTCTGAAAAAGCAGAGCCGGAGACGAGGGCAAGGACATGAGCACCAAAGTCACGTTCGTCGAACTAACCGCCTACGAGGGCGTTCTGCCGCTCGCCACCGGGTACCTCCAGGCGTACGCGTCGCAGGACGAGGACATCGTCGCCGAGTGCTCGTTCGAGATCTTCTCGCAGCAGGCGACCGGCGACCGGGTGGCCGTGGCCGACGAACTGTCCGCAAAGGACAGTGACGTCTACGCGGTCAGCTGCTACCTCTGGAACATGGGCATCACCCGGTGGGTGCTCGACCGCCTGCACGAGCGGAAGCCGAACGCCCAGTTCATCCTCGGCGGCCCGCAGGTGATGAACCACATGCAGGACTACGTCGCCGCCGATCGCGAGAACATGGTCGTCTGCAACGGTGAGGGGGAGCGCACCTTCCTCGCCTACCTCAAGCAGATCATCAGCGGGGAACGGGACTTCCACGCCGTGCCGGGCCTGAGCTTCTGGCGGGACGGCGAGCTGGTCACCACCCCGAAGTCGGAGCGCATCAAGGACCTCAACGAGATCCCGTCGCCGTTCACCACCGGCGTGTTCGCCGACGGGCTGTACTCGTCGGCGATCCTGGAGACGAACCGGGGCTGCCCCTACAACTGCGGGTTCTGCGCCTGGGGCGCGGCGACGAACGACAAGGTCTACAAGTTCGACGACGACCGGGTCCGGGAGGACATCACCTGGATCAGCGAGCACCAGTTCGCGTCGGTGTTCATCGCGGACGCGAACTGGGGGATCGCGCCTCGCGACGTCGAGCTCACGAAGTTCATCGTGGAGCAGAAGGACAAGCACGGGTTCCCGTACCGGGTGGACATGGCGGCGGCCAAGAACCGGCCCGACCGGATCACCACGATCACCGACACGCTCGTGCGGGGCGGCCTGGTGACCAGCCAGACGATCTCCCTGCAGTCCATGGACCCCCACACGCTCGACATGGTGCAGCGCAGCAACATCCGGCTGTCCGCGTACACCACCCTCCAGTCGACGCTGCGGGAGCGGGGGATCAACTCCAACATCGAGCTGATCTGGCCGCTGCCGGGCGAGACCCTGGACTCGTACCAGCGGGGCATCGGCGAGCTCTGCCGCCTGCGCGGCGACGTCATCGTCACCTACCCGCAGCTGCTGCTCTACAACACGCCGATCCACAAGCAGCGTGACGTCCTCGGCGTGCAGACGGCCCGGGTGCCGAGCGAGATCGCCGAGGCGGACATCGTCACGTCCACCAACTGGGTCACCAACTCCGAGTACGAGGACGGGGTGTGGTTCGCCTACGTCGTGCACGCCCTGTACAACGTCCGGAGCCTCTACTACCTGGCGAACTACCTCGACCGCACCGGCCTGGCCACCTTCGCCGAGGTGTACGCGAACGCGGTCGGGTACTTCAAGAACCGGCCGGACGCGGCGGTCACCCAGTACTTCGCGGACTCGGTGAAGAACCTCGGCAACTACGACTTCCGCGACAGCGGCATGGTCGCGCACATGGTGCTGCACGCCTGCCGCGCGGAGTTCGACGAGCTGCTGACCGGCTTCGTCCGCACGCAGGGGTGGTGGGCGGACGAGGGGGCCCAGGCCGCGTTCGAGCTGGACCTGCTGGCCCGCCCGTACATCTACGCCGAGCCGATGCGCGCCCCCGACTACGAATTCACCCACGTCCGGTACGAGATCATCGACGACCACCACGCCTCGCTGACGCTGCCACCGGCCATCGGCGAGCTGCTCGCCGACCTGGACATGAACGACCACGAAGGGCCGGTGCCGGCCGAGGTGCTGCTGGACCAGAACGTGCTGCGGAAGATCCCGTACGTCGACGAGCTCGGCCTGTCGCAGAACGCGCTGTACTGCCAGGGCATGTTCGTGTGCCTGCGCGACTACCTGCCGGTGTTCCGGCCCCACGGCGCGTCGGTCGGCGTCTGAGCCATGCTCGTCACAGTTCTGGCCGCCGGCCTTGCCGGTGACGTCCACCCCCTGGCGGCGCTGGCCCGCGGTCTTCGCGACGCGGGCCACACCGTCCGCTTCGCCACCCACCGGCACTGGCGGTCCGTGGCCACGCAGACCGGCCTCGACTACGCCGAGCTCGCCGGCGACCCCCGCGCGGTGGTCACCGACGAGTCGTTCTTGAGGGTGCTCGAAGCCGAGCGGCGGCCGGATCGGCTGGCCGCGGCGGCGGTGTCGGCCGTCCGGAGCCTGGCCCGCCGGGTCGAGTGGCAGTCGAACACCGGCCTCCGGGCCGTGATCCAGCTCGCCCGCTGGTACGACGAGGCCCTGATGAACGACGTGTGGTCGGCCTGCGAGGGCGCCGAAGCGGTGATCTACGGTGCTCCGCTGGCCTACCACGGCTACTACGCGGCACGCGCCCTGGGCGTTCCCGGTGTGGCGGCGTTCCTGCAGACCGGCCACCCGCTCGACCACAGCGTGCCGGGACGGCGCTTCCTCGGCCAGCAGATCATCTGGCAGATCTTCCGCGAGTCCATCACGCGGTGGCAGCGCCAGACCGGGCAGCGGACCGCGCCGTTCCTCGGCCCGTTCCCCCGGTGGCACGAGGAACGGCTGCCGATCGTCTACGGGCTCAGCCCTTCGGTGCTGCCCGAACCGGACGCGGTGGGGGGCGACCGGCACGTCGCGGGGTACTGGTTCCTGGACAGCGCTCTGGGCACCTCGCTGCCCGCGCACGTGCGGGACTTCCTCGCGGCGGGGCCGCCGCCGGTCTACTTCACCTTCGGCAGCCTGGCGACCTCGCACCCCGAGCGGCTGACGCACGTGATCAACGCGGCGCTGGCCGTCACCGGGGACCGGGCGATCATCGCCACCGCGTGGGGCGGGATCGGCCCGACCCCCGACACCGATTCGGTGCTGTGCGTCGAGGAACTGCCGCTGGACCTGGTGTTCCCGCACGTCCGTGCCGTGGTGCACCACGGCGGCATGATGGTCACCGCGGAGGGGCTGCGGGCGGGCCGGCCCACGGTGCTGGTGCCGACGGTGTTCGACCAGTTCGACTGGGGCAACCGGATCGCGGAGCTGGGCGTCGGCCCCCGTCCCCTGGGGCGCAAGGAGCTGACCCCGATGAGGCTGGCCGGCGCGCTCACCGCGACCCGCGAGCCGGAGATGGTCCGCGCGGCGGCCGAGCTCGGCACGCGCATCGGCGCCGAACGCGGTGTCGATCACATGGTCAAGGTCCTTGATCGCGTCCTGACGAGTGGACGCGACGTCCGATGGAGGAAGTCATGAGCAGCCGGCCCCGTTACTACCTGGTCACCTGCGTCGGCGGGCCCAGTTACGGCGACGAACTGATCACGGCGGGGTGGTTGCGCTACCTGGCCAAGCACGCTCCCGACGCCGAGGTGCTCGTGGAATGCGTGCGCCCGGACTACGCGTGGCCGGCGCTGCAGGGCCTGCACCCCGGCCTGCGGTTCACCGACACGCTCTGGATGCTGTGCGTCGAGCACATGGGCAAGAGCAGCGCCGAAATCGCCGACGCGGTCACCGCCAGGGTCGGCGCCGCCGACCGGCCCGCCGGGGTGGCGGAGCTGGTCGGCTCCGACGTGGTCCACCTGGTCGGCGGGGGAATCCTGAACTACCTGTACCCGTGGACGGCCGGCCTGCTGGCGGGGGTCGTCGCCGCGACGCGGGAGTCCGGCGGCCGCGGCGGCATGACCGGGCAGGGCCTGTGCCCGCAGGATCCGGCGTTCGTGCCGCGGCTGCGCGGCATGGCCGAACAGCTGACCGTGGCCGACGCACGCGACGAGCCGAGCCGGCAGCTGCTCGGGCTGGACGCCCTGCGCGTCACGGCCGACGACGCCTTCCTCAGCCTGGACGCCTCCCACTACCGCTGGACCGACGACGCGCCGGACGTGATGGTGTGCGCCCAGTCCGACATCGCGCCGATGTTCAACGGCGCCACCGACGCCGCGACCGTCGCGGCGTCCGTGCTCCGCACCCTGCGCTCCTGGGACGTCGCCGGCGAGGACGTCGGGTTCCTCGAATGCTTCCCCGGCATCGACAACGAGGTCTGCGACATCGTCAAGAATGACCTGCCCGGCGTCCGGTTCTACCCGCTCATGGACGTCCTGGACCACGGCCTGCCGGTGCGCCCGGGACAGACCTGGATCTCCACGCGGTTCCACCCGCACCTGATGGCCGCGGCGGCGGGCCTCGGGGGCGTCGCGCTGAGCGTGCGGCCGGACTACTACGACGTGAAGCACCAGTCGCTGATCGAGCAGGGCTCCGGGTGGGTCTTCGCCGCGCTGGACGAGGTGCCCGAACGGCCGGTTGCCGGCGGCTTCTCCTCGGCCCGGGTCGAGGAGAAGCGCCTGCAGAAGATCGCCGTCGCGCGGGACCTCTACGGGTTCTGACCCGGCGCCGTGGCCACGACGAGGATGTAGTCCTGGTTGCCCGCGTAGGCCGCCTGGTCCGTCGTCGTGGCCTGCCACGCCTGCACCCACTGGCGCCAGATCATCAGCAGTGCCGCGTTCATCCGGCCGGTGACCTCGGGATCGTCGAGCCGGCGCGCGAGGTACCTGGCGAACCCGCCGTACACCTCGTCACGCAACGACCGCACCTGCACGTTCTCGAAGCCGCACTGACGCAGTTTGTCGGCGTAGACCTCGGTGGAGTAGGCGTTGGCCCGGGGGATGGCGCCGAGCGCGCGTTCCAGGTAGCCGTGGATCCCCGAGTTCCCGCCGGTGGTCACCGGGTCGACCAGCGCCAGTGTCCCGTGTGGACGGAGCACCCGGCGGGCCTCGCGGAAGAAGTCTTCGCGGGTGACGAAGTGCAGGGCGCACTCGAGCGCGACGACCTGGTCGAACGAGCCGGCCTCGAAGGGCAGGGACGTGGCCGAGCCGACCCGGAGATCTACCCGGTCGGCCAGGCCGAGCCGGGCCATGCGCCGCCGCCCGGCCGCGACCTGGCTGGGCATCAGGTCGAGGCCGACGATCTTGCGCGGGGCGAAGCGTTCGACCCACCGCACGTCCTGTTCGGCGAAGCCGCACCCGACGTCCAGCACGGTGCCCTCGGGGCCCAGGCCGGCGGCCTCGCCGAGCAGGTCGGCCAGCGCCTCGCTGGCATCGTCGAGGCTGCCCGGGTCGTCCTTCCAGTACCCCATGTTGCGGTACGAGCTCTGCTCCGTCAGCCGGCTCCGGTCGCCGCGCAGCTCGAAGAACGCCCCCGCCCGCCACCGTTCCGGGACCACCAGCAGGGCGGCGAGCATCGAGTACTCCTTGAGCCGTACCCAGGCGCGCCGGTGGTCCGTGCGCGCCGAGTCCATTTCCGTCGTCATGCTTTCCCCGATCGTGGGCGTGGTCGTCGGTACGGGATCCCGCGGGCGCGGCTCACGACGCGGCCGGCGAGGCCGCCACGTCGTCCTGCCGGTCGGCGAGGGCATCAAGGGCATCGAGGGCATCGCGCAACGGCAGCGCGTGGGGTGCGCCGTTCACCAGCCGGACCACGGTGGGCTCCGGCAGCGGGAAGATCATCTGGCCGCCGTCGCGGAGGAAGGCCGCCTCGCGGGTGACGAAGCTGTCCCGGAAATGCCACGGGAGCACGAAGTAGTAGTCCGGCCCGGCCTGGCGCGACTCGTCCTCGGAAACGATGGGGATATCGGTGGCCGCGGTGCGCAGTCCCCATTTGTGCGGGCTGCGTTCGGCGGCCATGGCGAAATGCCGGTGATCCAGCCCGAGGTACTGCAGGATGGTGTTGCCCTTCGTGGACGCGCCGTAGACGTGGAAGACCTTTCCGGCCGCCATCTCCCGCCGGACGAATTCCGGTATGTCGGTTTTCAGCGCGGCGATGCGCTGGCGGAATTCCCGGTGGGTGCCGGGCAGGTGCAGCCCCAGCGCGGTTTCCTGCCTGGACAGCTCTTCGACGCGCCGGGCGCCGGCGCGGTCCGCCCACCGCGGGCGGGTGTCGTGGTGGCCGACGTACAACCGGAAACTGCCGCCGTTGACGTCGTTCAGCTCGACGTCGCGGACGCTCAGGCCGTGCCGGCTCAGCAGCGTCTTCATCACCTCGAGCGAGTAGTAGCCGACGTGCTCGTGGCAGATGTTGTCGAAGTTGTTGCTGGCGTACATCGTCGGCAGGTAGGCCATCTGGATGATCCACAGGCCGTCCGGCGCCAGGATGCGGGCGATGTCACGGACGAAGTCGTGCGGGTTCTCCAGGTCGTAGAACATCGCGATCGACGTGATGAGCTCGGCCCGGCTGCTCGCCCCGAGGTGGTCGAAGAAGGAGCCGGCGGTGAAGTACTCCGGGATGATGACGTCCGTGCCGGCCCGCGCCTCGGCCACCAGGTTCGCGGCCGGCTCGAAGCCGACCCGGACCACCCCGTCGTCGCGGTAGCTGCGCAGGAGCGTGCCGTCGTTGGCCCCGATGTCCACCACGACGTCGCCGCGGCCGAGCCCGACGAGGTCCCGCCCGGACGCCGCGATGCTCGCGAGGGCCACCCGCATCGACTCGTTGGTCCCGGACCGGTACCAGTACTGCCGGTACAGCAGGTCCCGGTCGATGGCCCGGTGCTTCAGCTGGACGAAGGAGCACCCGCCGGTGCCCGGGTCGCACAGGACCAGGGCCAGGGGTGCGTAGTGTGGTTCGGTGTCCCGGCCGAAGTCGGACACGGCCAGCTCACCCAGGTCGAGAACGTCCCGGAACGACGATCGGCCGCAGACCCGGCATTGCGTCAAGACGTTGCTTCCCACCGCGCCATCCACCTCATTTGCACTGGTCGGGACTTTGTCATTCCTGGCGAAAGACAGGTCATTCCGAGATATGGCCCGACCGTAGCGATATCGATCGGCCGCGTCAATTGTCGGGCGACGCGCGGAATTGCGCGCCCGGTCGTGACTTGCCCGCCGAGCCGTGGTGGCCCCACAATTGGGCCGAGGGTCCCTTCGTGGCCATTGGCCGATCATTGTTGCCCATTCGACACGGAAATTGGTGGTGACGGCGATGCGAGTTCTGGTGACCGGGGGTGCCGGGTACGTCGGCTCGACGTTGGTGCCCGCGTTACTCGCCGAAGGGCATCACGTGCGCGTGCTCGACCGGCTCCGCGCCGGTGGCGAGGGACTGCTGAGCTGCTGCGGGCACGCCGGTTTCGAGATGGTCGTCGGTGACGTCTGCGACGAGCGGGCGGTCGCCGAGGCGCTGCGCGGCGTGGACGCCATCGTCCACCTCGCCGCCGTGGTCGGCGAGCCGGCCTGCGCCGGCGAACCGGCGCAGGCCTGGATGACGAACGTCGAGGGCACGAGCACCCTCGTCAAGCTGCGCCAGGCCGGCCAGTCGCTGCTGTTCGCCTCCACCGGCAGCGTCTACGGGAAGGTCACCGACGCGGTGTGCACCGAGGCCACGAGCGTCGACCCGAACACCCGGTACGCGAAGGCGAAGGCGCTGGGGGAGCAGATGGTCCTGGACGCGGGCAACGCCGTCGTGTACCGCTTCGCGACGGCGTTCGGCGTGAGCCAGCGCCTGCGCACCGACCTGCTCGTGAACGACTTCGTGTACAAGGCGGTGCGCCAGGGCTACCTGGTGGTCTACCAGCCCGGCTTCCGCCGCACCCTGGTGCACGTGCGGGACATGGCCCGCTCGATCGTCTTCGCGCTGGGCAACTGGCACGGGCTGGCCGACGACGTGTACAACGTCGGCAACGCCGAGCTGAACCTGTCGAAGGCCGCCATCGCCGGCGCGATCGCCCGGCGCACCGAGTGCTACGTCCACTTCGCCGAGTTCGCCACGGATCCGGACCAGCGTGACTACGCCGTTTCGTACCGGAAGATCGAGGACAAGGGCTTCACCGCCGAGGTCGACCTGGAGACGGGCCTGGCCGAGCTGTGCGGCGCCGCGCGCCTGGTGCCCTGACCGGCAGTGGCAGTGGCAGTGGCAGTGGGCTCAGGCCCGCGCCACGAGCAGCGCGTACCCGATCTGGTGCAGGTCGTTGAGACTGCGGCTCACCGTCTCGATGGAGTCGATCGCCTCGGCCGCCACCGCCCCGAACTTCGCGGCCTTCTCGCGGAGGTCGGTGAGGAAGGAGTCGAGGAACGCGTCGTCGGACCGGATCGTGTTCGCGGAGATGTCGTTCACCTCCACCACTTCCAGGCCGGCTTCGCGGATCACCTCCGGGTACCGCTCCAGGGAGCAGAAACCGCCCAGGTGGAAGGACTCCATCAACGTCGTCGCGGCTTCGGTTTCCTGGGGGCTCATCGGCGCGATCTGGACGAAGTCGGTGAGCGCGATCAAGCCGCCCTTCCGCACCACCTTCGCGACCTGCTCGAGCGCCCGCCGCCGGTCGCGGATGTGCGGCAGGGACTCGAAGAGCCACGCCGCGTCGAAGCTGCCGGGCTCGAAGGGCAGCTCCATCACGTCGGTGAGCCGGAACGACATCCGGTCCGCCAGCCCGCTGCCGCGGGCGAGCTCGGTCGCCGTGGCCACCTGTTCCCCGCTGATCGTGATGCCGAGGACGTCGGCGCCCGTGGCGCGCACCAGCTCGAGGGCGGGCTGCCCGGTGCCGCACCCGACGTCCAGCACGCGCTGCCCGGGGCCGACGGCGATCTTGTCGATCATCATCGCCGTCAGCCGCTCGGACGCGGCGACCATGGCGTTGTCGCCGAGCGTGTCGCCCTCGGCCCAGTAGCCGAGGTGGATGCTGCCACCGAGGATGGTGGTGAAGAACTCGCTCAGCTGGTCGTAGACGTCCGCTACGTCGCTGAACGGGGCACTCTGTCCGTGGGGCATCGGGTCACTCCTTGGTTTGCCGGGACGTCACGCGCATCCGCTTGCCCAGCCGCCGCCACTCGGCGACGGTCCGGGGCGGGGTCTGCCGGGCGGTCACCGGGCGCACCCGCCAGCGGGACACGATCGTGGCCAGGCCGAGGACCACCTCCGCGACCGCGAACTGCTCGCCGATGCACTTGCGGGCCCCACCGCCGAAGGGGATGAACGCCTCCCGCGGCGGCTGGGCCCGGCTCTCCCCGTCCCACCTGTCGGGGTCGAAGCGCGCAGGGTCGTCGTAGAGGTCGCTCCGGTGGTGGATGAGGCAGGAGCTGTACATGACGGTGGTGCCCGCCGCGACCGGGTACCCGCCGAGAGTGGTGTCGCCGGTGACGGTCCGGGTGAACATCTCGCCCGCGGGCGGGAACAGCCGCAGGACCTCCGTGACGACCCGGCCGGTCAGGGGCAGGTCGCGCATCGCGTCGAACCGCGCGGGACCGCCGCCCAGCACGGCACCGGCCTCGGCCAGCACCCGCTGCTCCACCTCGGGGTGGAAGGCGAGCAGGCGCAACGCCCACACGAGGGCCAGCGCGGTCGTCTCCAGGCCCGAGGCGAAGAACGTCATCACCTGGTCGCTGATCTCGGCGTCCGACAGTCCCGTGGTGTCGCCCTGCTCCCCGGTGTCGCGGGCGGCCAGCAGGGCCGACAGCAGATCACCCTGGTCGGCCCCGGAGGCCCGGCGCTCGGTCACGATGTCCGTGACGATCCGGTGCAGCCGGGCGCGGGCCGCGATCTGCCGCCGGTTGCCGGGCAGCGGCAGCCTGGTCAGGAACGCGGGCATCGACGCCCGCAGGTACAACCCGCGCACGACCACGCCCACGTCGTCGACGGCCTGCTTCAGCAGGTGCTCGGGCAGGGCGTCGCGGAACATGGCCTCCACCACGATCCGGGCGCTCAGCGTGCCCATCTCGCTCGGGAGGTCGAGGACGTCGCCGTCGTGCCAGCCGCCGGTGACGGCGTCGATCTGGCGGGACATGATCTCGCCGTAGGCGGGCATCCGGCTGTGGTGGAACGCGGGCTGGATCAGCCGCCGCTGCCGGCGGTGCCGGCTGTGGGGGCAGGTGCCGAGGCCGTCGCCGAGCCAGTCCCGGATCCGGTCGAACAGCGTGCCGCCCTTGTCGAAGACCTTGTCCTCGCGCAGCACCCGCTGGGTCAGCTCGGGCGTGCACACCACGACCGTGTCGCTGCGGCCGAAGCGGACCCGGACCACGTCGCCGTGGGCGGGCAGCGAGGTCAGGAACGCGTGCGAGTCGCGCAGCAGGGAGAAGGTGTGCCCCACCACCGGCAGCGCGCCCGGAGCCAGCGGAACGGACGCGGACGCCACCGGCCGCCCTCCCGTCGTCACCACGTGACGGGCAATGCGATCAGGCCGCCGGTCTGCGTGTTGCCACGCACGCGCAGCTCGGACACGTCCACGGCGAGGCGGAGCTTCGGGAACCGTCGCGCCAGCTGGCCCAGGACGGCCGCCAGCTCCACCTTGGCCAGTGGGGCGCCGATGCAGTAGTGCGGGCCGTGGCCGAAGGACAGGTGCGCGTTCGCCTTGCGGGTCACCTCGAACCGGCCGGGGTCGGGGAACACCGCCGGGTCGTGGTTGGCCGCGCTGTTGTCCAGCAGCACGAGGTCGCCGGCGCGGATGGTGACGGAACCGATCTCGATGTCCTCCCGGGCGTACCGGGGGATGTCGCCGCCCGCCGGGCCCGGCGTCGCCCGGATCATCTCGTCGATGGCCGCCGGGATCAGCGCCGGGTCGTCGACCACGGCCTGCCACTGGTCCTGGTTGACCAGGAACAGCAGTGCGCCCAGTCCGATGTGGACGGACGTGGTCTCGAACCCGGCGAACAGGAGCGCCATCGACAGCAACGCGATTTCGGCGTCGTCGACGCCTTCGGTCTGGCACAGCCGTGACGTGATGTCCTCGCCGGGGTCCCGGCGCTTGCGGGTCACGAGCTCCTGGCCGTACTGGAACAGCGCGCCCAGGGCCTGCTCGGAGCCCGCCCGGTCGGTCACGTCGGCGACCGCGTGGATCCAGCCGCGGAACTCCTCACGGTCCTCGTAGGGCACGCCGAGCAGCTCGCAGACCACCAGGATCGGCAGCGGCAGGGCCAGCGCCTCGATCAGGTCGGCCGGGCGCTCGCTCGCGGCGAGGTCGTCCATCAGCCCCGTGGTGAGCTCGTCCACGCGCTCGCGCAGCACCCGCATCCGGGCGGGGGAGAAGTGCGGCTGCAGCAACGCCCGGGTGCGCGCGCTGTCGGCCGGCTCGGTGTCGTAGTCGCCGAGGGGACCGCTGACGAGTGCGGACTCGCCGATGCGGGAGGCGTTCTCCGGATCCCGGTGGGAGCGGCCCAGCTTGTCGCTGGCGAGCAGGCGCTTCACTTCGGCGTAGTCGGTGACCAGCCAGCCCGGGTCGCCCACCGAGGTGTGGATCAGGTGGATCGGACCCGACGCCTGCAACTCGCGCACCAGGGCCGGAATCTGCAACGGGTGCGTGGATTCGAACGGGAGCGAAACAACGGTTTCCATATCAGTCCCCATGGTTGACGAGCCTGCGCGCCGGAAAGCTATCCCAGGGATTCCGGACGATCAAGAATGCGGGGCGAACAGGCCTGGCTGGGGTGCTGCTCTTCTCGAACACCTCGCGGTCACCGGGTCCGGCGGTAGCGTGTCCCGTGATCAAGCCGCGAGACATCGTCGGCTCTCTTTCAGGTCGGCTGGAATCAGCCTTGCTCCGACGTCTCCCGGAGGAAACTGTGAAATTGTCTGGTGCGGCCACCATTCCGGCCGACGGCGGGAATCGAATCAGGACGGCGCTGGCCGCGCACATGGAATGCGGCCGGCCCGACGTCGGCTGTTATGTCGGGCTGGTCGGACTGGCGGGCGTCGCGCTCGTTTCCGGCCGGTCCGCCTGGTACCTGGTCGCGGCCTTCCTGGTTCCCGCGCTCCTGTCGACGGGTGCCTACTACGCGGGCGCCTACTTCGACCGGAACCTCGACGCCGTCGCCAAACCGGGCAAGCCGGTGCCGTCGGGAAGGGTGAGCGCCCGGTCGGCCTTGATCGCCATGGTCGTCTGCACCGTCGCGGGTCTCGCGCTCGCGCCGGTGCTCGGCTCGCCCGCCGTCGTGCTCGGGCTCGTCGTGGTGTCGGCCGGGGCACTGGCGCTGTACGGCCGGTTCGCCAGGCTGCGGCGGCCGCTCCGCATCTTCACCCGGGGGATCGCCACCATGGTGGCGTTCGGGTTCGTCCTCTCGCTGGCGAACGGGTCGCCGCTGTGGGACCTCGTCTTCGCCGCGCTGATCTTCTGGCAGCAGGACTCGATGCTCCACCAGGTCCTGGCCGTCGAGGACACGGAGGTGGACCGGCGCGCAGGGGTGCAGACGCTGCCCTCCCGCTACGGGCACAAGGCCGCGCTGGTGCTGCTGGTCGTCACGTTCGTGTTCTGGTTCAGCTCGGCCGCCTTCCAGCCGGCGACGATCCAGAGCCGCCCGTTCGACGCGCTCGCCTACACCCCGTTCGCCGCAGTGGGGACCGTACTGGCGATCGCGGCCCTGGTGGTGCTGTTCCGGGCACCCCGGCCGCTCGCGGGCCGTCCGGTGCTCCGCGCCTACGGCCTCCTGGCGCTGGCGCGCCTGTGCGTCGCGGCAGGTTTCGTGGCCGCGGCGGGCGATCTCGTCCTCGGGCTCGTCCTGCTGGCCGGGTCGCTGGTGGTCACGTTCCTCGCGCTGCCCGCGGTGCCGGCGGCCGTACCTCAGGGTGTGCCGGAGGCCGCTGTGGAACCCGTGGTCGAACCGGCTGTCGAACCTGCGGAGTGACTGGGTCCGGCGGCTCGGTCCTGGCCGGGGCGTTGGTGGTCACGTTCCTCGCGCTGCCCGCGGTGCCGGCGGCCGTACCTCAGGGTGTACCGGAGGCGGCCGTCGAACCGGCTGTGTGACCACGCCCGGCGGCTCGGTCCTGGCCGGTTCGTTGGTGGTCACGTTCCTTGCGCTGCCCGCGGTTCCGGCGGCCGTACCCGGGAGCGTGCCGGAGGCCGCCGTGGAACCCGCTGTCGAACCTGCGGAATGACCACGCCCGGCGGCTCGGTCCCGGCCGGTTCGTGGTGCCGAGGAGGTCGGTGAGCCGCCGCCGGTGGGCGGCGGTCTCACCCGGCGTCCGGCACAGCCGAGGCTGTCGAGCAGCAGGCGGGCGGCCACCGCCGCGCCGTCGTCGCGGATCTCGGCTCCCAGCGCCTTCGCCCGTTCCCGGGTCTCGGGGGCCAAAGCCGTCTCGAACGCGGCGGTCAGGGACTCGAGGGTCGCCGTCGGGCCGTCGAGGGCGGCGCCGACCTGGCTGGCGGCCACCCGGCCGGCCCAGTACGGGGTGTCCGCCACCGGGCTCGGGACCACCACCTGCGGAATGCCAGCCCGGGCCGCGGTCTGCGCGGTCCCCGCGCCGCCGTGGTGGATCACCGCGGCCAGTGCGCGGAACAGGCGCTGGTGGTTGACGTCGCCGATGCCGAAGCAGTCGTCCCGGCCGTCGATCAGGTCCAGGTCCGCCCAGCCGCGGGAGACGAGGACGCGGTATCCCCGGGCGCGGCTGATTTCCACGGCCCAGCGGGCGATGCCGGGTGCCGGGCTGATGCTGCCGAAGCCGACGTAGACCGGCGGCGGGCCCGCGGCCAGGAACGCCACCAGATCGGCCGGCAGCGGACGTTCGTCCACTGTGGTCCACACACCGGTCTGGACCACGGGCAGGCCGGTTCCGTCCGGCCAGGGGCCCAGGGCCGGATCCGCCGCGAGCCACGGCCGGTCCGAGTAGACGTGGTCGCGCACGCCCGCCACCGGCGGCAGGCCGAGCGCGGCGCGACGGGCGTTGAGCGGCTCTCGGAACTGCGCGTCGACCAAGCGGGCGTCGTGTTCCCACCGGGTCTCGTTGTCGGCGTCCACCGGCTCCGCCCAGCCCGATCGCGGGGGTGGCGCGTGGTGCGGCGAGGGCAGGTTCACCGCCGAGTACGTCACGTACACGTAGGGGATGCCCGCGGCCTCGGCCACCGACCGCGCGGCGACCTGCGCCAACCCGGCGGCCACCAGCGCGTCGCACCCGTCGGCCGCCGAGGGGAGGACGTCGAACTGCGCGTCGAGCAGCTCGGAGCGGTACCGGGCCAGCTCCGCCGCCGACGGCGGGCCGCCGCCCATCAGCTTCCGGATCGGCAGCCCGACCGGCACAGCGGGGATCCCAAGGCCGGCCAGCCGTTCCGCGAACTCCTCGTCCGGCGGCGTGCACATCCGCACTTCGGCACCGAGCGCCCGGAGCTGCAGCGCGAGGGCCACCAGGGGTTCGACGTCGCCCCGTGTCCCGTAGGTCGTGAGCAGCACCCGCATGCGTGTCCCTTTCTTCATCGTGGTGCGCGGGCGTAGAACCCGACTGGCATCGTGACGTCCGCGCTCGAAGCGCCGCATTCCAGCATCCACAGCGCCGCCGCCGGGCCGAGTTCCCGGCCCAGCACCCCGAGCGCGTCCGGGTCCGGTGCCACCGCGCGGGCCTGTTCCACCCCGCGGCCGAACGCGTCCGGGTCCCAACCGCCGGTGTCGCCGTCGCCGAGGGAGCGGGCGCCGGCGGTCAGGGCCGGGAGCGGCAGCGGGTCGGGTACGCCGAGCAGGCCGTGGGTGCGTTCACCCACCAGAACCCCCATCCAGTGCGAGCTTTCCGGGGTGGGCCGGGGTCCGGTCCACCGGGGCCGCCCGTCCATGTCCGGGAGCTTCGCCGGGGCGCCGGAGCGCGCCCAGCGGCCGGCCCACTCCACGGCCAGGCCCGGCGCGCTGCGGGTGGCGGGGTTGTGGAACCGGGCCATGTCCCACCGGTTGCCGACCGCGACCGCGGCCAGGTCGCGGTGCGGCCAGACCCGCGCCTCCCACCAGAACCCCCACGGGAACGCCGCGGTGTGCCCCCACCACCAGTCCTCGCCCAGCTCCGGGTCGGCGAGCTCGAGCGTCAGGCCGGAAAACGACCGGACGCCGTGCGGGCTCGGGCGCTCGGCCCGCGGGGTCACCATCGCCGCGAGCGAGTCCGGCCCGATCAGGCCGCGGTCGCCGCGGGCGGTGCGCAGCAGGGACTGCAGCAGCCGCCCGAAGTCCGCGGCGCTGGTGTACATCCCGACCCCCGGGTAGGCCGACGTCCGCAGGGGCGGGCTCGGCAGGCACCAGTCGCCGAAGGCCATGTACCCGGTCGCGGCGGTGCTCCGGTCCGGCGCCCACGGGCTCCGCGTCCCGTCGTCGATGCTCGTGTCCGCCATCCCGGCCGGTGCGAACACGTCCCGCTGGACGCGGGCACCGTACGGCTCGCCGGCCAGGTGCTCGACCACGCCGCCGAGCACCCCGACACCGAAGCTCGAGTACGAATAGGCCCCCGGCGGCGTCACCAGCGGCAGCACCCCGCCGTACTCGACGGCGCGGCCGATCCCGTGCCGGCGCCGGACGTGCTCGAGGATCGACTCGGCCGGCGCCGTGGGCGCGGTGGCGGTGACGATGTCGCTGTAGTAACCACCCTGGTGCGCGGCCAGCATGGACGTGGTGACGGACACCGCGCCGGGACCGCGCAGTCCCGCCGGCAGCACCTCGTCGACCGGCGTGTCCAAGCCGACCGCGCCCGCCTCGGCCAGCTGCATGAAGGCCAGCCCCGTGACGGGTTTGGTGAGCGAGCCCGCCGGCGCGACGGTCCCGGCGGTCATCGGCACGCCCGCCGCCAGATCCGCGAACCCGGTCGAGGCCGTCCGCAGCTCGTCGCTCGTCGCCACCACGACGGCGACCCCGGGGGTGCCGGTGACCGCGGCCAGCCGGGGCAGGACGGTGCCGAGCGCCGTCATCACGTCGTCGAGCACGCTCATCCTTCGGTGGTGTTGTAGTTGACGATCCGCTCGACCATGAGAGCGCGCGCCCCGGCCAGCGGGCTGTCCGCGTCCCGTCTCGCCACCTCCGGCAGCCGGTGGGCCTGCGCCTCGGCGACCGCGACGATGCCCCAGAGCGCGTTGAACCCCGCCGGGTCCGCCGGCTTTTCCGCGGCGGCCTCGACGACCACGGCGCCGTCCCGGCCGGCCACGGTGAGGGCGCCCATCAGCCGCAGGACGGCGGGGTCCCGCTCTTTCGCGGCCACCACGCTCCAGCCCGCCGCGTCCGTCTGCCGCAGGGCGTCGCGCAGGCTGCCCACGCTGCTGACGACGATGTCCGGCAGGACGAGGGCGACCGGCCCGTGCGTCATCGGCAGGGCGCACCGGATCGCGCCGTCCAGTCCGGGCTCGGCCGCGTCGTCCTGGTAGACGAAGACCAGCTGGAAGGTCCCGGCGTAGCGCGCCAGGTACTTCACCGTGTCCAGCTTGTGCGGCCCGAACACGACGACCACGCGCACGGTGAGCCCGCTCTTCACCAGCTCGACGACGGTCTCCAGGCTGCGGTCGAGGATCGTGACCCCGGGGGCCAGGCAGTGCAGTTCCTTCGCGTACGGCGCTCCGAAACGGGTCGCGAGCCCGGCGCAGGGCAGGATGACCGAGACGTCGGGAGTGGGTGCGCTCATCGCAGCCGCACCTCCAGGGCGACCCGGTGGCGGCCGCGGGGCAACGGCACCCACTCCGGCTCACCCGCCGGGTGCACCGCGGGGAACCGGTCGAACAGGCTCCGCAGCGCGACCTCGGCCTCGACCTTCGCCAGCGCGACCCCGAGGCAGAAGTGCGGCCCCCAGCCGAATCCGACGCTGCCTTCCCGGCCGCCGTGCTCGGCCTGCCGGCGCACGTCGGCGTGGCGCGGGCAGGCGAACTGGGCCGGGTCGCGGTTGGCGGCACCCAGCACCGCCTGCACCGCGTCGCCCGCCTTGATCCGCACGCCACCCACCTCGAGGTCGGCCGCGGCGTACCGCAGCCGCGCCAGCTGCACCGGGCCGTCGGTGCGGACCAGCTCGCGCACCGCGGCCGGCCACAGCTCCGGCTCGGCGCGCAGCAGCTCCCGCTGGGCAGGGTCGCGCATCAGCGCGAGCGCCGCGTTGGACAGCATGTGCGCCATGGTTTCGTGCCCGGCGAGCACCAGGAACACCACGAGCGCCACGGCGTCGACGTCGGAGAGGCCGTCCTGGCCGACGACCTCGCTGAGCAGGTCCGCGCGCGGCTCGGCCCGGCGCTGGTCGACGAGGGCGTGGCAGTAGGCGAACATCTCGCCCAGCGTCGGGGTGATCCGCGCCGGGTCGCCGCCGACCAGCACCTTGCCCCAGCGGTACCAGTCCTCCCAGTCCTGCTCGGGCACCCCGACCAGCTCACAGACGACGGCCATGGCCAAGGGGTAGGCGTACTCCTCGAGCAGGTCCACGGGCTCGGAACCGAGGCCGTCGAGCAGCTCGTCGACGATCTGCTGCACCCGCGGGCGCAGCGTTTCGACGCGGGACGCGCTGAAGGCGTGGCTGATGCTGCGGCGCAGCCTCGTGTGCTCGGCACCGTCGAGGCTCAGCAGGCTCGCCCGCAGGTACGGCAGGTGCTCCGGGGGCGTGCCCAGCGCGAGGAACGCCTCCTCCTGCGTCTGCGCGCCCTGGCCGGGCAGGCCGGTGGGATCGTTGCGCACGGCCGGATCGGACAGGACCGCGCGGACCTCGGCACTGCCGGTGACGAGCCAGCCCTCGGCCCCGCCGGGCAGCCGGGCCCAGCAGACCGGCGACGCGGCGAGGACGCGGTCGTACCCGCGCATCGGGTCGTCGAGGACGGCCGGATCGCGGACGTCCACCACGGGTTCGGACGACATGGTGGTGCTCCTGTCAGCCTTTGAGCGGGCCGCCGTTGATCGCGACGCGGTGACCGAATCGGACGTGCGGGTAGTAGTCGTAGACGGCGTGGTGCTGGACGCAGCGGTTGTCCCAGAACACCAGCGTGTTCGGCTCCCACCGGACCCGGCAGGCCAGCATCGGCCGGTTCGGCACGACCGAGAACAGCAGGTCGAGCACAGCCTGGCTTTCGTCGGCCGACAGCTGTGGGATGCGCGACGTGTAGGCCGGGTTGACGTACAGCAGCGGCTGGTCGGTCTCCGGGTGCCGGACGACGACGGGGTGCTCGCTGGCCGGGGGCTCGTAGCCCTCGGGGATCTTGTGGCCGCGGAAGGCGTGCGCGCCGTCGTGGATCGCGGTGAGCCCGGCCAGCAGCTCCTTCAGCTTCGGCGACAGCATGTCGTAGGCGAGGTGCATGTTCGCGAAGAGCGTGTCGCCGCCACTGCCCACCTCGGGCATCTGCGTGATGTGGAGCATCGAGCCCAGCGACGGCTCGGCGTCGGCGGTGCCGTCGGCGTGCCAGCCGTTGCCGAACACGTTCGCCGACTCCGGCGCGGTCGCGACCTCGAGGATGTACGGGTCGCCGTGCTCGGGCGGCGGGTTCACCGGGCGCAGCTCGCCGAAGCTCGCGGCGAGGCGCTTGTGGTCGGCCACCGAGATGTCCTGGTCGCGGAACACCAGCACGTGGTGGTCCAGGAACGCCGTCTTCAGCTCGGTCAGCTGCTGCTCGGACAGCTCCGTGGTCAGGTCGAGGCCGGTGACCTCGGCCCCGATGACCGGGGTCAGGCCCCGCACCGCCAGCGTCCGGTAGTCGCGCGCGGGCCGCGTCGTGATCCGCTTGACCGCGTCGAGTTCGTACTGCTCCATGGTTTCCTTTCCTCCTGTGGGTCTCACAGTCCGATGGCCGCGGCGATCGCGGTGACGTGCGGGGCGCGCACGATGCCGTAGTGGGTGGCGGGCAGCTCGTGCCAGCGGCTCGGTTCGGGCAGCAGGGCGCGCCAGCCGGCGCGGTCGGCCACCGGCAGGCCGGGCTCGGGTTCGGCCGCGAGCCAGACGTGGCTGGGCGTCGTGGTCAGCCGGGGCAGCCGGTGGCCGGTCATGCTGGCGAGGTTGGCCCGGCACGCGCTCGCCAGCCGCCGGGCGTGCTCGCCCGCGGTGCCCCCGGAGGTGCCCAGCTCGCGGGCGAACACCGCTTCCAGCTCCGCGTCGCTGTAGTCCGCGGCGCTCGCGCCGGGCGGCGGCGGGTCGACGAGGTGCAGCGCCCGCACCGGCCGCCCGGCCGTCTCGGCCTCGGCGGCCATGCCGGCCGCGACCCAGGCACCGAACGACCACCCGGCCAGCTGCCAGGTGCGTCCGGGCAGTTTTCCCTGCAGCGCAAGGTGATACCGGTGGGCCCGGTCCGAAACGGACCAACCCGGTGGTTCCGGCCGGCTGAGCGCCGGGTCGGCGATCACGCAGACGCCGAGGCGGGGGTCCAGGGCCTCGACGAGCGGGCGGTACGCGTGGACGTCCCCGCCGACCGGGTGCACCAGGCACACGGCTTCGCGGCCCGTCCCCTCCCGCCAGACCTGCACGGTGACTTCGCCGGTGTCGCCCGCCGCGGTGAGCTTCGCCAGCAAGCCGGCCATCGTCACCTCCGGGCCGAGCCAGGCGAGGTCGAGGTCGACGCCGAAGAGGCGTTTCGCCGAGTCGACGACGTCCAGCAGGGTCAGGGAGTCGGCGCCCAGGTCGTAGAGCGGGACGTCCGGGTCCAGCTCGGCGACACCCAGGAGAGCGCGTACTTCTTCGGTCAGCTCGGCCCCGGCGTCGCCGGCCGGTTTCGGCCCGGCCGGCGTGCGGTCGCGTTCGTGGAACGCGCGCGCGGTCTCCAGGCCGGTCGTCGCGACGAGGAGCTGGGGCAGGCCCGATCCCAGCGCGCGGGCGAAGGTGCGGCGGCCTTCCTCGACGTTCAGGCCGACCGCCAGGTGGGCCTGGTGGCGGGTGTCGGTCTCCAGGGCCGTGACGGCCATGCCGGTGTCGCGCCAGACGTCCCAGCCGATCGAGAGGCGCGCGGTCGGGCCGTCGCGGTGGGCGAGCGCGTCGAGGAAGCCGTTGGCGGCGGCGTAGTCGAGCTGGCCGGTGCCGCCGAACTGCGCGGACAGGGACGAGCAGTAGACGACGTAGGCGGGCTGGTCGCGTTCGACGAGCTGCTCGGTGAGCAGGGCACCGGCGAGCTTGACCGACTGCGTGCCTTCGCCGCGGGTGGCGATGAGACCGCCACCGGGGTTGCCGGCCGCGTGCACGATCCCGGCGAGCGGCGTGCCGATCTCGTCGGCGGTGACGGTGGTGAGGTCGGCGGCGATCAGGTCGACGCGATCCGCCCACGGTTTGAGGGCCTCGGGCAGGAAGGGGTTGCGCGCCAGCAGGATGACGCGGCCGGAGGTGCGGGTCAGCAGCTCCTCGGCGACGGCGGTGCCGATCCCGCCGGTGCCGCCGAGCACGAGATGGGTCCCGTCGGCCACGGCGAGCGGGCCCGCGTCGACGGGCGCGGTGTCCTGGGCCCACCAGAACCCGCCCCGCAGCGCGACACGCTCCGGCGGCGTCGGCCCGGTGAGGAGGTCGGCGAGCGGGGCCAGATCCGGGGTGGGGAGATCGACCCAGTGGCCCGGAACACCGCTTTCCTGCGGCCCGACGGCACTCACCCCGGCAAGCAGCCCGGCTTCGGGCCGGGTGACGGCGCCGTTCGCGGGCGCGGCCCCGGCGGAGACCCACCAAGTCCTGATAGGACGGTCATGGGCAGCACGCAGGAGCGCGGCGGGGGTGTCGAGACAGGCCCAGGCCGCGTGGTCCACGGACGTCGCGCCGAGGGGCCCGGTGATGCCGAGCGGAAGGGTGTGCAGCCAGTCGATTTCGTTGCCGGACAAGGCATCGAGGATCTGCCGGAGAGCCGCGGAGTCGGCGGGATCGGCCTCGAAGCTGTCGGGCCCGAGCCGCGCGAAATGCCGGGCGGCATGGACCCGGACGACACGGGCGTACGCGGCCTCAAGGGCGGGCGCGACCAACGGACCTTCACCGGAGATGACAAGGACCCGATCGGCCCGGGTGGCGGGCGCCACCCGGCGGAGACGGACCCAGACAGGCTGGTGCAGCCACGCGCTTTCGGGCAGCCGGGCAACCGCGGCCCGCCGCGGAAAGTCGAAGTCTCGAGAGACAAAGGCAGGAGGCGGAAAGTCCCACGGCGCGGGGGCGGAGGGGAGTCCCCAGTCGAGATGCACCCCAGCCAGCCATTCGGCGGCCAGCTCGGCGGCCGCGGCGCTTTCGCGAGTGACCGCCGCCGACCCGTCACTTTCACGTGAAAGTGACGCAGTGCCTTCGGGCGACCCGCCACTTTCTTGGGAAAGCGGCCACCCGGCGGCGGAGCGAGTGTCACTTTCACGTGAAAGTGACGCAGAGGCTTCGGGGGACCCGCCACTTTCTTGGGAGAGCGGTCGGTCGGCCGTGGAGCGAGTGTCGGTTTCGCGAGAGACTGCCGCCGGGCCGTCACTTTCACGTGAAAGTGACAAGGCTGGCACCTCCTGAGGCTCGGCCGTGCGCAGCAGTTCGATCGCCGCCGTGGCGTCGTCGCATGGTCCGGCCAGGCGCCAGCGCTCCGCGCGCCGGCCCGACTGCAGGTGCCGCAGTACGTCCACAAAGGACTCTGGGTGCGCCGCCAGGTAATCAGCCACCCGAGCCGCCTCGAGGCGTAACGCCGCGGCGCTGCGCGCGGAAAGCACCAAGCACCGCACGGGTTCCGGGCGCGAAACCGGCACCGGACGGATCGCCTCCAGGACCGCGTGGGCGTTCGTCCCGCCGATGCCGAAGCTGCTCACCCCGGCCACCCTCGGGCCCGCGGGCCACGGCTCCGCCCGGGTCGGCACCCGGAACGGCCCTAGCTCCAGGGCGGGGTTGGGCGCGCGGAAGTCGACCGTCGGGGGGAGGACGCCGTGGTGGATGGCCAGGGTCGCGCGGATCAGGCCCACCACGCCCGCCGCCGCGCCGAGGTGGCCCAGTTGGCTCTTCACCGAGGACAACGCGCAACCCGCCGCATCGGGCATCGCCTCGCGCAGGGCCGCCACCTCGATCGGGTCGCCGAGACGCGTGCCCGTTCCGTGCGTCTCCACGTACCCGACCTCGGCACCCGTGCGCCCGGCTCGGCGCAGCGCCGCCCGGATCGCCTCCCGCTGCCCGGCCGGGGACGGTGCGCTGTAACCCTGCTTCACCGCGCCGTCGTTGGTCAGGGCCGAGCCCGTGAGCACCGAATACACCGTGTCGCCGTCGCGGCGGGCGGCCGAAAGCGGCTTCAGCACCACCACACCGACGCCGCTCGCGCCCACCGTGCCGTCCGCGTCGTCGCTGAACGGGCGGCAGTGCCCGTCCGCCGAGAAGATGTGCTGCGGCCGGTACCGGTACCCCTCGGCCAGGGTGACGTCGACGAGCACCCCGCCCGCCAGCATCACGTCCGCCTCGCCGCCGCGCAGCATCGCCGCGGCCTGGTGGACGGCCACCAGCGAGCTCGAACACGCCGTCTGCGTCGTCAGCGCCGGCCCGCGAAGGTCCAGGTGAAAGGCCACCTTCGTCGCCAGGAAGTCCTTCTCGTGGTGCAGGGCGAGCTGGAAGCCGTCCGGCAGCGCGGCCGGGTCGGCCTCGCGCAGCATCTGCTGGAAGTACGTGTTCTCGCCGCAGCCGGCGATGAGCCCGACCCGGTCCGAACCGGGGATTCCCGCGTGGGCAAGGGCTTCGGCGCAGGCCATCAGCAGCTGCCGCTGCTGCGGGTCCATCAGCGCCGCGTCGCGGTGGCTGATCCCGAAGTGCTCCGGGTCGAACGCCAGCGGCCCGTCGAGGAGGCTGCGCGCGCCGACCAGGCCCTCGGCGGCCGGGAACTCCTCGATGCCCCGGCGGCCGGTGACGACCAGGTCCCAGAACGCGGCCAGGTCCGCCGCGCCCGGCAGCCGCACCGCCATGCCGACGACGGCCACGGGCTCGTCGACCCCACCGGACTCCACGGCCCGGGCGGGGGCCGGGCCGCTTTCGAGGTGCCGTGTCAGGTCCCGGAGCGTGACGTGCTCGAAGAGGTCGGCCGCGGTGAACCGGTACCCGGCTTCGGCGCAGCGCAGGTGGAACCGCATCAGCGAAAGACTGGTGGCCCCCGCGGCGAAGAACGTCTCGTCCGGCCCGATCGGCGAGCCCGTCACCTCCTCGAACAGCGTCGCCAGCTCGCTCGACGGAGCCGACGGCGTCCGCTGGAGATCCGTGCCCGGCACCAGGGGAGCCGCGTCCCGGTCGAGCTTCCCGCTGGGCGTGCGCGGCAGGGCGTCGACAACGCGGAAGCGGTCGACCCGCGCGTGCGGCGGCAGCAACGGCACCAGGTGCTCCGTCAGCTCCGGCGCGGACGGCGTCCGGCGGCACTCCAGGACCGCGGTCAGCCGGCCGTTCTCGGGCACGACCACGGCGTTGACGACGTCGGGGTGTCGCAGCAGCGCCGCTTCGACCTGCCCCAGCTCCAGGCGGTACCCGCTGAGCTTGACCTGCCGGTCGGCCCGGCCGTCGAAGTGCAGCAGCCCGGCGCGGTCGAAGTGCGCGAGGTCGCCGCTGCGGTAGTACAGCTCGGGCAGCTCCGCGAACTTCTCCGAAGCCGTTTCGCCGAGGTAGCACCGGTTCGCCGCGAGACCGCCGATGAGCAGCTCGCCGGCCTGGCCGGGCGGCAGCGGCGCGCCCGACGCGTCGGCGACCCGCAGCACCGCGTTCGCCACCGGACGGCCGATCGCGGGACGCTCGGGCCACGCCGCCGGGTCGCCGTCGAGGGTCAGTGCGCTCACGACGTGGGTCTCGGTCGGGCCGTAGTGGTTGTGCAGGCGCGCGCCGGGCAGCCCGGCGAACCACCGGCGGATCGCCGGCGTGCACACCAGCTGCTCGCCGGCGGTGACCACGTCCCGCAGCCGCGACGGGTACCGCTCCAGCCGCACCCCGTGCTCGGCCAGCAGCTGCAACGCCACGTACGGCAGGAAGATGCGCTCGATCCCGGCGGTCTCCAGCCGCTCCAGCAGCGCCGGGACGTCGCGGCGCCACTCCGGCCGGACCAGGTGCAGCCGGCCGCCGCCGCAGAGGGTCGTGAAGATCTCCTGGAACGACACGTCGAACGACAGCATCGAGAACTGCTGCGTGGTCGCGGGCGGCATGTCCTGCCACTGCAGCAGGTTGGCCAAGGTGCGGTCCGGGACGCGCACGCCCTTGGGCACGCCGGTCGAGCCCGAGGTGAACAACGTGTAGAGCGGCCGTCCGGCGTGCCGGGCCGGCACGTCCGGCACCGGCCCGCCGGTGAGCGTGACGAACCGCCGTTCGACGTCGGTCTCGAACTCCTCACCCGGGGCGAGCAGGACGCAGTGCGGCTTGACCTGATCGAGCACCTCCCGCAGCAACGCGGGCGGGTACGCGGGATCCAGCGGCACGGCGGTGATGTTCAGCCGCGCCAGCGCCAGCAGCGCGACGACGTGCTCGGCCGACGGCCGCAGGTGCAGCGCGATGTCGGTCGCGTCTTCGGGCAGGGTCGCGGCGAGCCGGGCCGCGTGCGCGTCCAGCTCGGCGTAGGTCAGCGTCGTGTCGCCGGTCAACGCCGGGGCGTCGGGCGTCAGCGCGACCTGACGCGCGAAGCCCTCGGCGACGGTCTCCCACGTCAGCTCCGCAGTGGGACCACGGCCGTGGTCACGGCGGTCCGGTGTCCGGGCGTCGCCGTGCAGGGCGCGGTCGAAGACGTCGCCGAGGGCCGCGGCCTCGGCTTCGGTGAAGTGGCCTTTGCTGTATTCCCAGAGGCAGTCGAAGCCGTCCGGCCGTTCCACGACCGACAGTGTGAGCGCGCACTTGGCCTCGGCGGCTTCGATCCACTGTGGACTGACCGAGCACCCCGGCAGCCGCAGCGCGCCGAAGTCGGTGTTCTCCAGGACGAACAGGTAGTCGAACGCCGCGTATCCGGGATCGAGGTCGGCGAAGGCGATGTCCTGGCCGTCGAGGGCCGCACCGGCCGCTTCGCCGAGCCGGCGCAGCTGGGCGTCCAGCTCCTCGTCCGGATCCACCGACAGCGGCAGCCGGACGGTGTTGGCGAACATCCCGACGCTGTCTTCGAACGCCCGCACCGGCCGGTTCGCCACCGGCGCGGCGATCCGCGGCCGGGTCCGCCCGGTCACGGCGTAGAGGCTCCAGGCGAACACGCCGAGCAGGAGCTGGAACCGGGTCAAGCCCAGCTCGCCGGCCCACGCGTCGACGCGCTCGCGGTCGATCCGGGTCGTGTGCAGCCGCCCGGCCAGTGACGCTTCGCCGAGCGGCTCGGCGTCGTCGACGCGTTCGCCGAGCTGAGCGCGGTAGGCCGGGGAAGCGAACCACCGGGACTGCCACCCGGCGAAGTCGAGCGGTGTGTGCGCGTCCGGCTTCGGCGTAACGCCGGACAGCTCGCGGAACAGGATGTTCAGCGACCAGCCGTCGACCGCGATGTGGTGCAGGCACAGCAGGAACGTGCCGTCCGGCCGCCAGGCCGCTCGCATGAGCGCGCCCGACGCGAGGTCGAAGGGCGCGGTGAAGAAGTCGTCGCCGGGTTCGGTCCACGGGTCGTACGGCGCTTTGGTCACCTGGCGCAGGCCGTCGGAGGTCGCCTCGAACGCGGTTCGCAGCGCCGGGTGCCGCTCGACCAGGCCACGCACGTCGCGGCGCAGCGCCTCGACATCGGGAGCGCCGGTGACCTCGAAGGCCAGCGGCACGTGGTACGCCGTGGACGCGGGATTCCGTTGCTGCAGCAGCCAAAGCCGCTGCTGCTCGCTGGTGGCCGGCGCGGACGTCACCGTGGCCGGGGCACCCGGGTCGGGGTAGTCCGCGCGCCCGGCACCGGCGACGGCGGCCGCGAGATCGGCGTAGGTTCCGCGCTGCACCACCGAAGGCGCCAGGTCCGCGCCCCAGCGCTCGCGGAGGGCGAACCGCAGGCGCAGTGCCTTGAGCGAGTCGCCGCCGGACCGCAGCCACGTGTCGCCCGGGTGGAGGTCCGGGACGTCGAGGACGTCCGACACGACGTCCAGGACTTCGCGTTCCCACGCCGTCGCTTCGCCGCCGGCGTCCGGCCGCCACGGCGCGAACCCGCCCGCCAGCAACGCGGTCTCGTCGACCTTCCCGTTCGCGTTGCGGGGCAGCTCGCCGACGCGGAACACGTGGTGCGGCCGCATGTAGGCCGGCACGGTCGCGCTCAGATGAGCATCGAAGGCGTCGAAGGACAGCTCGCCGGCCACGACGAACGCGAGCAGCTCGGCCGTGGCCGCCCGGCGCACGGCCACGTGGGCCTGCCGGATCCCGGGGTGCGCGAGCAGCCGCTGCTCCAGCTCGCCGGGCTCGATCCGGTAGCCGCGGACCTTCACCTGCCGGTCGGTGCGCCCGGCGTAGGCGAAGCGCCCGCCCGGCAGCACGCGGACCAGGTCGCCGGTGCGGTAGAACCGGGCGCGGCCGTCGTCGAGCCACGGCAGCCGGACGAACCGCTGCCCGGTCTCCACGGGCAGGCCGCGGTAGCCGAGGGCCACCCCCGCCCCCGAGACGTACAGCTCCGCCAGCTCTCCTTCGGCGGCCACGCGCTGGTCCGCCGTCACCGCGACCACGCCGGTGCCCGGCAGCGGGCGGCCGATCGGCACGACGTCGCCGTCGAAGCCGCGCGGGATGGCGTAGCTGAGCGCGAACGTCGTCGTCTCGGTCGGGCCGTAGCCGTTCTGCAGGCGGGTCGGCGCGTCCGGGTTGGCCCGGTACCAGCGGCGGATCAGCGGGGCGTTGAGCTGCTCGCCGCCGATGACGACCCGGCGCACGGTCGAGAAGCTGTCCGGCACGGTCTCGGCGACCGCGTTGAACAGCGTCGCGGTCACGAACATCGTGTCGATGCGCTCCCGCACCAGGGCGTCGGCGAACGCCCGCGGGTCCCGGACGGTGTCGTCGCCGAGGACGACGCACGTGCCGCCGGTCAGCAGCGGCACCCACACCTCGAAGCTGATCGCGTCGAACGCGGGGTTGGCCAGGCACGCGAACCGCGTGCCGCGGTCGAGCCAGCCGGGTTCGGCGAGCCGCAGGACCCCCGCGTCGCGCACCTCGACGCCCTTGGGCCGGCCGGTCGTGCCGGAGGTGTAGAAGAGGAACGACGCCGGTGCGGGCTCGGCGGGCGCACCGGCCTCGGCGGTTCCGGCCAGGAGGTCGGCCGGGGTCAGTGGCGGCAGGCCCGGGAGCCCGTCGTGGACGACGGCGGCCGCGCCCGCGTCGGCGAGGACGACGTCGCGGCGCGCGGGCGGGCTCTGCCGGTCGAGCGGCACGACCTGGCCGCCCAGGCGCAGCACCCCCAGCATGACCTGCACCAGCTCGAGGGAGCGCGGCAGGCCGACGGCGACCGCGTCACCGGGCCGAACTCCCTTGCGGGACAGGGATTCCGCGACGGCCGCGGCACCCGCGTCCAGCTCGGCGTAGGTGAGCAGGCGGTCGCCGTCGGACACGGCGACCGCGTCGGGGTGCCGCAGCGCCCGGTCGTGGACGCGGCGGGCGATCGAGGTCATCGGGCCGCCAGCTCGGCCGTGATGACCTTGGCGACCAGCGGCAGCGCGTCGCTTTCGAGCATGTCCCAGTGCCCGCAGCCGGCGGGGACGACGTCGAAATCGCCGCGGACGCGACGCCGCCAGAACTCGGCCGTGCCCGGGATCGTGTCCTCGCCGACGGCCTGTACGAACACCACCCGCGCCGCCGTCCCGCCGGGGTCGTGCTCGCGCGCGGTCAGCCGGTTGTGGTTGTACGTGCGGTGGTAGCGCTCGATCTGCGCGTCCTCGATGCCCGGGTACATCCCGTTGAACCGCACCAGCTTCTCGCGGAACTCGGCCGCCGGCACCGGTCCGATCGCCGCCTTCTCGGCCGGGTCGTCGGTGGCGGTGGTGTCGAGGAGGACGACGCTGACGCGCGGGTGGTGCTCGGCCAGCCGCCGTCCCATCTCGTAGGCGACCAGGCCGCCGTACGAGAGTCCACAAAGGACCAACGTCTCGTCGGGACGCGGGTCGACGAGCCGCAGGTACTCCTCGGCCATCGCCTCGACGCTCGGCAGCGGCTCTTCGCCGGGGTTCAGCCCGGGGGACTGGATCCCGAGCACCCCGGCGTCCTCGGGCAGCGCGGCGCTGAGCGGCAGGTAGCAGAACGCCGTCCCGCCGGCCGGGTGCACGCAGACCACGCGGGCATCGCCGGTACCGCGGCGGAACTCGATCAGGCTGCCGCGCTCCGGCGGGCTGCCCGCGCGCAGCAGCGCGGCCTGCGCCTCGACGGTCGGGTGCAGGATGACGTCGCGGATGGCCGGCTCGGTGCCGAACTCGGCGCCGATCGCGTGGGCCAGCTTGATCGCCGAGATCGACGTGCCGCCGACGTCGAAGAAGTCGTCCGAGATGCCGATCGCGGGGTGCAGCAACAGGGTCCGCCAGATCCAGAGCAGCGCGAGCTCGACGCGGTCGCGCGGGGTGGTGGTGTTGACCGCGGCGGGGGCGCTCGCCCGGGCGTGCGCCAGGACGGCGTCGCGGTCGAGCTTGCCGCTGCGGCTCAGGGGCAGCCGGTCGAACTCGGCGAACACGGACGGGATCATGTAGTCCGGCAGCCGGTCGGCCAGCGCCGCGCGCCACTCGTGCGGGGTCCGCCCGCCGCCGCCCGCGATGCCGGCGACGAGCCGCGGCTCACCCTCGCGGTCGACCAGCACGGCGGCCTCCACGACCCCGGGGACGGCCAGCAGCGCGGCCGTCACCTCGCCGGGCTCGATGCGGAACCCGCGCAGCTTGATCTGGTCGTCGCGGCGGCCGGCGTACTCGGCTTCGCCGCCGGGCAGCCAGCGGGCCAGGTCGCCGGTGCGGTACATGCGCTCGCCCGGGACGAACGGGTCCGGCACGAACCGTTCGGCGGTCAGCCCCGGCCGGTGCAGGTAGCCGCGGGCCAGGCAGTCGCCGGCCAGGAAGACCTCGCCCGCGACGCCCGGCGGCACCGGGCGCAGCCGCTCGTCCAGCAGGTACAGCCGTGAACCGGGCAACGGCCGCCCGATCGGCGCCGGGCGGTCCAGGGGCTGGGGGTCGAAGTGCGCGGTGGCGTACAGCGTGGCTTCGGTCGGTCCGTAGCCGAAGCAGATCCGCAGGCCGGGCAGGGCCGCTTCGAACCGGGCGAGCGCGGCGTCGGGCAGCGGCTCGACGCCGGTGAGGACCTGACGCAGCGCGAGCCCGGCCACCCGGCCGGGGTCTTCGTCGATCCACCGGACGTACGCGGGTGGCAGGAACGCCTGGACGACACGGTGTTCCCGTAGCCACGCCATCAGCGCCGCGGGGTCGGCCCGGACGTCCTCGGGCACGACGTGCAGCACCGCGCCGGTCGTCAGGGGGAGCAGTAGTTCGTGCACCGAGGCGTCGAAGCCGATGCTCGACCACGCTGACGTCGCTTCGCCGGGTGTCGCGCCGAAGCGGTCGAGCCACTGGTCGAACAGGGCGAGGACGCTGTGGTGGGTCACGGCGACGCCCTTCGGTCGCCCGGTCGACCCGGAGGTGTAGATGATGTAGGCCGTTTCGCCGGGATCGGTCACGACCGGTCTCCGGGTCTCGTCGCCGTCGGCTTCGAGGGTCGTGACGTCGTCGTCCAGCACCAGCACCGGGCGCGCGTCCTCGATCATCGCGGCCTGCCGGGCCGCCGGCTGGGCCGGGTCGAGCGGGAGGTAGGCGGCCCCGGTCTTCAGCACGCCCAGCACCGCGACCACCAGCTCCGCCGACCGTCCGCCGCGGATGGCCACGACCTGTCCCGGCCCGGCCCGGCGCCGGCGCAGGGCGTTCGCCAGCCTCGTGCTGCGGCGGTCCAGCTCGCCGTAGGTGAGGGTCCGGTCGTCGCAGACGAGCGCCGGGGCGTCCGGGGTGGTGCCGGCGTGGCTGGTGAACCGGTCGACCAGCCCGCCGGGGCGCCGGTTGCGGCGCGGACCGGTGCTCCAGGTGGTGAGGATTTCGTCGCGCTCGGCGTCGTCCAGCAGCTCGTAGCTCGTGACGTCGGCCTCGGGACGGGCGGCGAGCTGGTCGAGCAACCGGACGAGGTACCGCGCGTACCGCTCGGCGGTGGCCTGGTCGAAGAGGGCGCTCGCGTAGTCGAGGTGACCGGCCACGTAGCCGTTCTCCTCGGCGAGGTTGAGCGCGAGGTCGAACTTCGCGGGGGCGTATTCGACCTCGAGGGATTCGACGGCTACGCCGGGCAGCTCCAGCACGTCGTGCAGGGTCGGCACCCAGGCGAACATCGTCTGGAACAGCGGGGTGTGCGCCGGGCTGCGCGGCGGGTTGACCAGCTCGACGACCCGTTCGAACGGCAGCCCGACGTGGTCGATCGCGCCCCGCAGCGACGCGCGGACCTGCTTGAGCAGGGCGGCGCCGGTGGGGGAGCCGCCCAGCTCGGCGCGCACGGCGAGCGTGTTGACGAAGAAGCCGATCGTCTCGGGGTACTCACCCCCGCCGCCGCGGTTGGCGGTCGGCACGCCGACAACGATGTCAGTCTGGGCGGAAAGCCGCGAAAGCACGATGAACCAGCAGGTCAGGATGGTCGAGTAGAGCGTGACGCCGTGCTCTCGCGCCACCGCCTTCAGGCGGGTCGTGAGCTCCGGGGAGAGGGTGACGGGCACCCGCGCGCCGCTGTAGTCCTGCCGGGCGGGGCGCGGCCGGTCGGCGGGCAGCTCGAGCACCGGCGGCACGCCGTCGAGCCGGTCCTGCCAGTACGCCTCGTGCGGTGCCGGGCCCGGCCCGGTCAGCCAGTCCTGCTGCGCCCGGGCGTGCTCGCGGTAGGGACGCGTCTCCGGCAGGGAAACCGGATCCCCGCTCAATTGAGCGGAGTAGAGGATGCCCAGCTCGCGCAGCAGCAGGGTGCGCGACCAGCCGTCGAAGACGACGTGGTGGACGGTGACGAGCAGGACGTGCTGCTCGTCGCCGACGGCGAGCAGCCGGGCCCGGGCCAGCGGAGCCCGCGTCAAGTCGAACGGCTCGAACGGTTCAATCCGTTGTAGCTCGGCCGCTTCGCCCGGCCGTCCGGTGACATCGGTGACAGGGCAGGGAAATCCGTGACCGGCGGGTTCGACGACTTGTCCGGGCCTGCCGTCTTCGACGACGATCCGCGTGCGCAGGGCTTCGTGGCGGTCGGCCAGGGCGGCGAAGGCCCTTTGCAGTGCTTCGCGGTCGAGCGGCCCCTGCAGGGTGAAGGCCATGGTCTCGTTGTAGGCCGGGCCGGCCCCGTCCAGCTGGGAGACGGTCCACAGGCGCTGTTGACCGGACGACAGGGGTGCGGACACTCGCATCGAAGACGGCCTTTCCGGGCGGGGCGGGCGAACCGGTACTGCTTTGTGCCGTCGCAGCCGAGGTCGGGAAACGCTCTCTGTCAGTCTCGACAGTTAACACCACACCATCGGGTGATGACGAGAGGCGGGAAAAGTTTGCCCGGAAGTCCCTTCGGGTCGCGGGTGACGGACGCTCAGGAGAGCGCCACCACGCACCGGCAGGCGCCGGCCGCGTGGCTGACCTGGACCCCGTCGGCCGCGGAAAGCTCTCCGTGCTCGCCGTTCCCGAAGTCGATCGTGATGACGCCGGGCGAGGGCGGGGAGAGCACGGTTCCCCGCCGGACCCGGCGGCGGCCGGTCGCCGGGTCCGGAGCGCCGAACACCAGGACCCGGTCGCCCTGGGCGAAGTGGCTCCAGTAGCCGCCCTGGGCCGCGTCTTCGGTGCCGATCGAACGGGTACTTTCCACGCCGCTCACCCTACACATACTTGTTGGGCAACACGCAAGTTAGTTTGGTAGGCTCAGCTGCATGGTCACCCTCCGCCGCACTCAGCAGGAACGCCGGGACCAGGCGGAAGCCGCGTTGCTCGCCGCGGCCGCCGAACTCGTCGTCGAACAGGGCGTCCGCTCGCTGACGCTGGCGCGGGTCGGGGAGCGCGCCGGGTACAGCCGCGGCATCGTCACGCACCACTTCGGGGCCAAGCAGGCGCTGGTCGAGCGGCTGGCGCGGACCACCCAGGCCGGGTTCGTGCCGGGCCTGGCCGAGCTGCCGCCCGGGCGCGACCGCCTGCTGCGGCTGATCGACGGCTACCTCGGCGAGCTCGGCCGGCTCGGCGTCTCCAACCAGGCTTTCCTGGTGTTGTGGGCCGAGGCTGCCACGCAACCGGACCTGGCCCCGATCTTCCGCGAGCGGGACGCCGCCTTCCGCGCCGACCTGCGCGAAGACGTCGAAGCCGGCATCGAGGCCGGCGCGATCGACCCCGGCGTCCGGCCGGACGACGTCGCGATCGCCGTCGTCGGGCAGCTGCGCGGGATCGCGCTGCAGCGGCTGCTGGACCCCCGGGGGGTCGACGTCGAGCAGGTGCGCCGCAGCGTCACCGGCTATTGGCGCCGGGCACTGGGCCCGGCGCCGTCGGCCGGTCAGGGGTGAGCGAACGCTACTTCGGGTCGAGCACGAACACCGGGATCTGCCGGTCGGTCTTCGTCTGGTACTCGGCGTACGACGGGTAGGCCGCGACCGAGCGTTCCCACCACTCGGCCCGCTCGGCGCCCTCGACCTCACGTGCCACGTAGGTCTTCGTCACGGTCCCGTCCTGCAGCGCGAACTCCGGGTGCGCCTTGATGTTGTGGTACCAGACGGGGTGCTCCGGGGCGCCGCCCTTGGACGCCACCACCGCGTAGCTCCCGGCGTGCTCCACCCGCATGACCGGGGTGTAGCGCAGCTTGCCGGACTTCGCGCCGCGCAGCGTCAGCAGCACGATCGGCGACCCGAGCACCTCGATCCCCTCGGTGGTCCCGGTCTCGAGGATCGTCTTGGTCTGGTCCTGCACCCACTCCGTGGGACTGAATTCTGCGGTCTCGTCGGACATGCCGATGATCAACACTTCGGGTCCGGATTTCATTCCCGGAACCGGGGGAACAGTGCCTCCGCGGCCGCGCGGCCGACGTCGGGGAAGCGCTCGGCACCGGGTCCGTCGTAGGCGGTGAGGTACCGGTCGAACTCCGTCCGCCACTCCTTCGGCGCGAACGGGAAATCGCTGCCGTAGAGGACGTGGCCGGGTGCCGCGAAGGCGAACAGCGACGGGAGCGCGGTCGGCGAGGCGGACAGCGCCGTGTCGAAGTAGAACTTTCGCAGCCCGGCCATGATGCCGTCCGGGGTGGTGCCGGGGTTGAACATCGCCGCGCCGGTGAAGCGGTGCGCGGCGAAGGGCAGGAAGCCGCCGGCGTGGGACAGGATGATCCGCAGGCCCGGGTGCCGGTCGAACACGCCGTGGGCCACCAGGTCGAGCGCGGTGCGCGTGGTGTCGAACGGGAAGTCCAGCAGCGGGCTGGGCAGGCCGTCGAGGCGCGCGATCGGCGGTTCGGCCGGGTGCACGAACACCACGGCGTCGCGGGCGGCCAGTTCCGTCCACAGTGGCTCGTACGCCGGGTGGCCCAGGTAGTGGCCGCGGGCGTTGGACAGCAGGACGACGCCGTCGGCGTGCAGCTCGTCCAGCGCTCGCACCGCCTCGGCGACCGCGCCGTCGAAGTCCGGCAGCGGAAGCACGGCGAAGTGCCCGAAGCGGCCGGGAGCGTCCTTGACGAGCTCCGCTTGGAAGTCGTTGGTCGCGCGCGCCAGGTCGCGGGCCGCGGCGTCGTCACCGAAGTGCACGCCCGGCGCGCTGATGGACAGCACCCCGGTGGCGATCCCGGCTTCGTCCATCATCGCGAGCGCGGCGCCGGGGCTCCACGAGGGCATCGGCCACCCGCCGGCCGTCTGGCCACTGTTCTCCAGTGCTTCCTGGTAGTGCGACGGGATCAGGTGCTGATGCACGTCGATGCGGCCGTTCATGATGTCTAGCCTCCTAATAGCTAGGTTGCTAACTATTGCTTTGCTAGGCTAGCTCGCATGACGCCCGGGAACAAGTCACCGAACCCCGCCGAGGTCGACGAGCTGGTGCAGGCGGCCGACGCCGTGTTCTTCGCCATGCGCAAGGCCCGGTCGGCGGGCGCGGACCGGGACGCCGGCCTGTCGCTGCCGCAGGTCACGATGCTCGAGCCGCTGGCGGCCGAGCCGGAGCTCCCGGTCGGCCGGCTCGCCGCGGCCGCCGACGTGTCCATCCCCACGGCCACCCGGATGCTCCAGCAGCTGGAAGGCGCCGGCGTGGTCGCGCGCCGGCGGTCACCTGAGGACGAGCGCAAGGTCCTCGTGGCGTTGACCCCGGACGGGCACGAGCGGCTGGCGCGGCTGCTGGCCGGCCGGCGGGCCCGTCAGGCGGAAGCGTTCGAGGCGTTCTCGCCCGCCGAACGCCGGCAACTCGTCGCCCTGCTGCGGAGGCTCGTTCCGGTGATCGACAGCATCGGATGACGGCGGAGGCGGCCCCGCGTTCGCGGAGCCGCCTCCGGCCGGATCAGCGCAGGACGAAGGCGTCCACAATGGTCTCCGTCACCGAGTTGCCCGCGCCGTCCGTCGCGGTTCCCCGCAGGGACACGGACTTCGCGCCCCACGGGTGGGGCAGCACGGTGTACCACCGGCCACCCAGCTGGGCCAGGGGAGCCGGGGTCCAGGAAGCACCGTGGTCGTGGGACACCTGGATCGCCGTCGGGGTGACCGTGCCGCCCGCGTTGTGCGAGAAGCCGATCGGGACCAGTGTCGGCAGGAAGGCCGACGCCTCGTTGCGCGCGTTCAACGCCGGCGCGAACTTGATCGCCATCAGCGGCAGCCGTTGCGCAGCGGTCCCCGTGACCGTGTCGGACGCGAACGTGTAGTCGGCGACCACCTTGCTCGACAGCGGCGACGGACGGGTCATCTCCGTGTGCAGCCGGAACCTGCCCGGGCCCGGCGGCACCGCGAACAGCCCGCCGCTGGAGTCCGGGCCGGTCCCCACCTGGACGCCGTCGCGGTAGAGCACCGCCGTGCCGGTGTGCACGCCGAAGCCCTCCATGTCCCGGGTCGCGTCGCTCAGCTGCGGGATCTGGAAGACGAGCGTGTCACCCCGCCGGCTCGCGTACCGCGCCGGGTTGCCCGGGTTGGCCGGGAAGTCCGGGCCGAACACCGCGCGGCCGTAGGAGTCCGTCGTCTCCCGCACCCGCGGGTACACCTTGGGGGCGCTGGAGAACAGCTGGTTGACGTACGTCCCGTCGGCCTTGGTGACCTGGAAGAAGTTCAGCCACGGCGTCTCCGGCGAGTAGTACTCCTCCAGCGTGTACGGCAGCGGCTTGGTGATGACGCCCTCCCGGGTGCCGACCGTGCCCGGCTCGGCGGCCGCCTGCACGCTGTGGACGTGCACCAGGTCCCGGTCGCGCACCCGCAGCACGGGGTCGGCGGGCAGCCGGCCGTCGGTGTCGGCGCGCACGTTGTAGAGCGACGGCGTGGCGTCGAACCGGCCCTGGGCGTCCGGGACGGCGAACCGGCCGCCGACGGAGTACCGGAACTGCCCGGGCGCCGTCGTCGCCGAGCGGTTGACCAGGACGTCCCCGAAGGCGCCCGGCTGGATCTCGGTGGCCAGCGCGTCCGTGCCGCCCCACACGGTGGTGCGGGCGAAGTCCACGCTCTTCTCGAACGCCGTCAGCTTCGGGTTGTCCAGGACGAGCCCCGCCGGCTTGGCCGTCCGCGGGTCGACGGTGAGCGTGACCGGCTTGCTCACGTCGAGGTCGGGTTCGATGGTCACCGCGAGCCCGGTGCCCGTGGCGACCTGGGATTCGAAGTAGTAGTGCCCCTTCGGCACCCGGAAGCCCACCGAACCGGACGCGTCGTAGGGCACGTACTGGACGGCCTGCTGCGTGTCGACCAGTCGGTAGGCGTAGTCCGCCGTCGGCTTTCCGTCCGTGCCGAGGAAACCGAACCGGACGTCGTAGCTTTCCGGCTCGCGGGTGAGCGAGACCGGGACGCGGACCGGGCCCGCGGTGAGCACGCCGGTGTAGATCCCGTCCGGGCCGTCGACCTTCGTGTCGGCGGTGAGCGTGATCGGCGCGTCGGCGCCCGGGGCGACGGTCAGCGCCGGCGCGGACAGCGTGAACATCCCGGCGGGTGCGGGCTTTCCGGCCGGATCCTTGAGATCAGCGGTCACGTTCACGGTCACCGGTGTGGTGCCGTAGTTGTGGTAGGTGACGACGTTGCGCACCGGCTGGTCGTCGGCGTGCGGCCACTGCTGGACACCGTCGTTCAGCGTGGCCGGGGTGGCGATCAGCGTGTCCGTGACGGCCTTCGCGACGTCCACGCGGCCGCCACCCTGCTCGAACACCGTCCGCGCCGGGTCGGGCTTGGCCGACTCCACGAGCGCGGCCTTGAGCTGCGGGGCCTTCCAGTCCGGGTGCTCGCCGGCCAGGATCGCCGCCGCCCCGGTGACGTGCGGGGTGGCCATCGACGTGCCGGACATGATCAGGTGCGTGTCGTCGGCGTGCGGCAACGTCTTGGCCAGCGCGCTGTCCTTGGCCATCGCCGCGGCGATGTCGACGCCCGGCGCGGTGATCTCCGGCTTGATCCCGTTGTCGCCCTTGCGCGGGCCGCGGCTGGAGAAGTCCGCGAGGTGGTCGTCGTGGTCGACCGCGCCGACGGTCAGCGCGTCCCGCGCCGCCGCGGGCGAACCCGGGGTCTTGCCGTTGTTGCCCGCGGCGACGACGAACAGCGCACCGGTCTGTTCGGTGAGCGAGTCGAGCGCCTGCGAGAGCAGATCCGTGCCGTCGCTGGGGGTGTAGTCGCCCAGGCTCATGTTGATCACCTGCGCGCCGCCGGTCGCGGCCCACTCCATGCCGGCGAGGATCTCGGACTCCTCACCGCTGCCGGTGTCGTCGAGCACCTTGCCGATCATCAGCTTCGTGTCCGGCGCGACGCCCGTGTACTTGGCGTTGTTGCCGGTCACGATGGACGCGACGTGCGTGCCGTGCCCGTAGCGGTCGGTCGTGCCGGACGCGCTGGCCGTGAAGTCGCGCGCCTGGGCGACGGCGTCCGCCAGATCCGGGTGGGTGGCGTCGATCCCGGTGTCGAGGATGGCGACGGTCGTGCCCTTCCCGGTGTAGCCGGCCTGCCACGCCGCCGGGGCGCCGATCTGCGGGACGCTGCGGTCCAGCGCGGCGTGCACCGGGCCGTCCAGCCAGATCTTGCCCGCCGAGGGGTCGCGCCCGGCCCAGAAAGCCGGGCCCTTCGCGGTTTTCACGGCGGTGGCCCGCACACTGGGCAGCTCGCGCACGACCTGCGCAGCCGCCACGGCGCGCAGTCCCGCCGGGTGGGTCACGATGAGCGGGATGTCCGGACGCGCGTCGTCGCCGTAACCGCCGGCCAGCAGCCGCGTGACATCGAACAGGCGCGGGTCGAGCCGCCCGGCGCGAACGTCGGCAAGCGCATCGAACGGCGTGACGTGCACGTCGCCGTCGACGTCCTTCTGCGTGAGGAACCCGACTTTCTCCCGGCCGGCCGCGGCCCGGACGCGCGCGGCCCCGGACACGTCGAGGACGACGTGATCACCGGTCACCAGGGTGACGGTCCGCTGCACACCGGGACCGGCAAACGGCTGCGCGGCGCCCGCCTGAGGCCCGGGCCCGGTGAGACCGGCCGCAAGCACGACGGCGACCGCGAGTACTCGTCTCGGCTCGAGGATCATCTGTTCCTCCTGCTGGTCGAGGTCGACAGGAGTGATCAAATCCACTTTCCGCCGCGCGCGCCAGGGTTTCTCTTTGCAGACACGAGGATTGCGCACCGGGTACCGCCGAGCGGCCTACCCCGCGGGCACGGGAGACCGAAGTGGTCTGATCCACTTGGCCCAAGACACGCTCGGATCCGCCCGGGGCGCGCGCCCGGTCGATCGTGATGTGCCGCGCGGGATCCGCCCGGAGCCTTCGGCGCATCTGGCAACCACTGCACCGCTCACCGGCACAGGCGTGCGCCGTGATGGTGTCAACGGCGGCGTGGTGCTTGCGATTTGCTGCCCGGGATCCCGCCGGTTCCTTCGGTAACCGCTGCACCGCTGACCGGTATGGGCGTGTGCTGTGACGGTGTCAACCGCGGCGTAGTGCTTGTGATGTGTCGCGTGGGATTCGGTCGGGTCGCTGTGGCCAGTGCCTTCGGCAATCACCGCACCGCTCACCGGGATAGGCGTGCGCCGTGATGCTTGTGATGTGCTGCATGGGGTCCGGTTGGGTTGCTGTGGCCGGTGCCTTCGGCAACCACCGCACCGCCCACCGGTATGGGCGTGTGCTGTGATGGTGTCGACCGCGGCGCGGTGGTCGCGGGATTCGGTCGGGTCGTTGTGGCTGGTGCCTTCGGCAACCGCCGCCCACCGGCATAGGCGGGCGCCGTGACGGTGTCTTACGTGGTTGGCCGGGGGAGCGGGATTTCGGCGTCCAGCACGATCGCACCGGTGGTGTCCCTGGCGAGCAAGGTCAGGCGCCCGGAATCCGCAGGAGGTGCCGGGGACCACTGCATCCGCTGCCGGTCGAGGTGGTCCCCGGACTCGCCCGAGCCGCCGATTCGGCGGTATCCGGTGCCCTGCTCGTCGCGGGGTTCCCAGGTGAGGTCGCCCAGTGCAGAGCCGGTGATCGCCCGGTTCGGGCGCTCGGTGGCTTGCCCGCGGCGGAGGCGCTTCATCCACTCCAACTGCTCACGCGCGGTCCGCGCCCGCCGGTCGCGGTGCTCCGGGCCGGGGTCGGTGCAGAGGTCGACCAGGAACCGGTCGGTCCACAGCTCTGCCGAGATCAGCGTCACCGGCCGTCCGTGGAGCTGCCCGAGGTGCCGGGGCCCCGCCAGCACACCGCGCAGTACCGGCGGACCGAGCGGCTCGCGGGGCACGACCGGCGCCGAACCCGTCCGTACCGCCACGGGAGCGGCACCCACGGACGCCGAGGACGACACGGACGACGCCGACGACGACCGGATCCCGGCCTCCTCGAGGGCGTCGAGCGCGGCGATCTCCTGCTCGTCGGTGAGCACGCCGGTGTCACCGAGCGCCTCGACCTGCGCCGCGAGCCGACTTCCCAGCAGGCGCAACGGATCCACGGAAACCGGGCCGGCCGAGCGTCGGGCACGGCTCATTCCGGCCACGGCCGGTCGGAAGACCTGCGCCAGCCACTGTTCCCCGGACAGCACCATCACTCCATTTTACCCTCGCCCACAAGGCAATCGGCGACATACTCGAACGCGGCCCGGGTGTCCGAACCGGCGACCCCGCCGGGGCTGTAGCCCTTGTGGATCAGGAAGTACCGCACGGACTCGGCTTCGCTGGTGCCTCCTCGCCGACGCCCACCGGCGCGGTCCACCAGTTCCGCCACGCCCGGCTGCGAGACCGCCTCACGGCGAGTCCTTGAGGCGTACGGTCTTCAGCGCCAGCCGAGCTCGGCCAGCTGTTCCCCGGCTGTGCCCTGGGGCCAGACGGTGACCTTGTCCAACCGGCCCGACGCGGTGTGGAACCGGAAGCCGCGGCCGAACGGGCCCACCCACTCCAGGCCGGTCACCTCGGCGCGGACGATCCGGACCGGTTCGGCGCCGGAGACGCGCAGCTCGGCCTGGCCGCGGCTGACCAGCAGCCGGAAGACCGGCCCGCTCGCCTTGAGGTGGTTCACCGTGGCCGCGCCGCGCAGGACGAGGTCGTAGTCTTCGTCCCGCAGCACAGCGAATTGGCTTGCGTAGGCCGGGTCCGGCGGCGGAACCCGGCCGAAACCTTCGAACTTCTCCCGCCACCGGAACCTGATGATCATCATGATCACGCCGAGCCCCAGGAACACCAGCAGGCCGATCTCCTCGTCACGCATCCTCGACGTCCCTCCCGCGGCATCGGCGAAGTATCCCACCAGAACGGACCCGGCAGTGCTTGTGGCGCAAGAGAAATTCCGCCGCCTCGGAGCGCGGTCTACTTTCCGGGGCGGCGCGGCGCGTGGTCGAGCAGGGTTTCGGCGGCCTTGCGGGCGTGGCGGCCGTAGTCCGGGTCGTTGAGCACCATCGCGCGGCTCGCGGCGCCGTCGGAGAGGGTGACGAGCTGCTCGGCCAGCGGTTCCGGCTCGGCGATGCCGAGGTCGTCCAGCAGGCCGGTCACCAGCGCGAGCATGAGGAGCTTCTGCTCGCGCGCGAAGGCGTGCACGCGGCCGGCGGGGTCGGGGTGCTCGACGGCGGCGTGGATGAACGGGCAGCCGTGGACGGTCCCGTCCGGCCATGGCTGCACCGCGAACATCGCGAGGAGCCGCTCGCGTGGAGGCAGGTCGTCGCGCCGGAGGGTTTCGAGCAGCGAGTAGCCGGACCGCAGGAGGTGGTCCAGCTGGGCCAGGACGAGGTCCTCCTTGGTGGGGAAGTGGGCGTACAGGGTGCGCTTGGACACCGGGGCGTGGGCGGCGATGTCTTCCATCGTGGTCGCGGTGATGCCGCGCGCCGCGAACAGGCTGATCGCGGCGGTCACCACGCGTTCCCGCCCGCCCCGGCCGGCCCGGCGTGCCGGTTCGTCGCTCATGCCCTCAAGTATACGTCAGCGTTTACACGGCGCGGGACGTCCGCTACGGTCACCCAAGTAAACGACAGCGTGTACTTCAGGAGGAAGCGTGACGACGGTGACGACGGTGGCGGAGCGGCTCATCCGGGATCGCCGCGCGACCAGGGCGTTCCTGCCCGACCCCGTCCCGGACGAGACGATCGAGGCCGTCTTCCGCCTGGCCGGCGCCGCGCCGTCGAACTCCAACGCGCAGCCCTGGCAGGTCGAGGTGGTCAGCGGAGCCGCACGGGACACCCTCGCCGGAGCACTCGTGGCCGCGGGCCGGGCCGGCCGGCAGACCGTCGATTTCCCGTACAGCGACGGCATTTACTCGCCGGTGCACCAACAGCGGCGCGCGGCGTTCGGCGCCGCGGTCTACGATGCGCTCGGCATCGGCCGGGACGACCGCGAGCTGCGTGCCGCGTACGACACGAAGAGCCTCAGCTTCTACGACGCACCCCACGTCGCCCTGCTGTACGCGCCGGAATCCGGCGACGCGCGGCTGACCGCCGACGTCGGCATGTACGCGCAGACGCTGCTGCTGGCCATGGCCGCCCACGGGGTGGCCAGCTGCCCGCAGGCGTTGCTGAGCTTCTACGCCGACACGGTGCGCGAGACCCTCGGCGTCACCGGCGGCAAGCTGTTGTTCGGCATCGCGTTCGGCTACGCCGACCCGGCGGCGGCGATCAACTCCGTCACTGTCGGCCGCGAGCCACTGGAGACGACGACCCGCTTCCACCGTTGAAACGCCGGCAGTTCCCCGACGCCGACCGCACCGGTTCGACGAGATCGAGGTGGGTGACACCGAAATAGTTCATGCACCACCGGCCTCAGCCGGGGAAGTCCGCGTCCCCGGCGTTCGGTCCGTACAGTGCGGCCTTGACCGCGTCCAGCAGCTCCTCGAGGCCGGCCGGCGTGGCGGCCCCGTCCGGCCCGGTGAGGGTCAAGGTGTCGCCCCGGGTGACCGTGTACACCTCGTGCCGGTAGTTCTCGAACTCGACGAACAGGTCGTCCTGGTCTTTCGAGAGCCTGGTGACCAGGAGCTTCGTCCCGGCGAAGCCGCGTTTCGGCTGTACCGCGCCGGTGTCACCGCGGAAGCGGAACTTCAGGTACGGGGACGGCGGGCGGCCCCAGCGGGTGCCGCGGATGCCGGTGCCGCGGCTGTAGCGGTGTTCGGCGTCCTGAAGGCTCTCGTCGCCGGCCACTTCGCAGCGGTAGACCGGGATGACCGCCCGGACGGCGTCGTTCATCGCGGCGTCGTCCGGGTACAGGCGGTGCAGGGGCGGGGCGGCCGCGGCCACCGCGTCGAAGGCGTATCCCGGGTGGGAGAACCCTTCGGCCACCGCCAGCGGGGCGTCGGTGGTCAGTTCGGCGCTGTGCGCGCGGGCGAAGGACAGCAGCGCGACGGCCAGGCCTTCGTCGTACGAATCCAGCGCGTACGCCTGGAACGCGCGCTCGCCGTCGGCGTACAGGGCGGCGGCGGAGTCGAAGCCGGGCGCCGTCGCCCAGTGCCAGGCCTCGGGCAGGTCGCCGAGCGCGGCGACGCCGGGCATAGCCGCGTAGGTTGCGCGTGGGTCCACTGGTCGCCTCCCGATCTTGCCCTGGTCAGTGCAAGGTACACGGATGCCGCGGCCCCGGCTCCGTGTCCGCGTAGCGCTCGGTGAGCTGCGCGCCTTCGGACGAGTTCTGCGACTTGCCCATGGCTTCCATGTCGTCGGTGTTGTTGTACCAGGCCTTGCGCTCCTCGTCGGTCATGTTGTGGCCTTCGGCGTTCCAGTGCTCGACGACCGGCGGGACGTGCTCGTAGGTCAGGTTCCGCTTGCCGTTCGCGTCGTAGTACGGAATCGGGCGGCCCTGCGCGTCGACCCAGCTCAGCTGGTCGTGCGGGATGCGCGCGCCGCTCGCGTCCCGCGGGACGTCGCCGAGGGCCCGGCCCTGCGTGGTCCACTTCGTCGCCATCTCGTCGTGGGTGGACTGCCAGTAGCCGCCGGGGTACTCGGTACCGCGGTTGTGGACGTGGTCGGCGGGCGGCAGCGCCGGGTCGTGCGCCCACTGCTGGCTCGCCGGGTCCCGGTAGCCGGCCAGGCCCAGCGGGTCGGCCACCGCCAGCGGGTTCGGGACGTAGGTGTAGTGGTTCGTGGACGGGGTCAGCCCGAGCGGGTCCGGCGACAGGTACCGCGCGGTGTGCGGGTCGTAGTAGCGGTGCACGTTGTAGTGCAGCCCGGTCTCGTCGTCGTGGTACTGGCCCGGGAAGCGGAGCGGGCAGCCGGTTCCGTCCGAAGTGGACATCGTGATGGTGTTGCCCCACAGGCCGCTCGTCCGGTACCAGGCGACCCGGCCGGTCGCGTCGACCAGTTCGGTCGGGGCGCCGATCAGGTCGGCGACGATGGCGTGGAAGCGGGTGTCGACGACCTCGGCGGGAGCGTCCGCGAGCCAGGAACGGGTGGTCTGCGCGACGGGTTCGGCCGAGCCGCCGCGGTAGTCCCAGGACGTGACGGAGGTCCGGCCGTCGACGGTGCGGGCGGCTTCGGCCAGGACGGTGCCGTCCCAGGAGAACGTGGTCTCTTCGGCGACACCGCCGTCGGGGGAGAGGCGCTGCTTGGCGATCCGGCGGCCGAACGGGTCGTAGCGGTACCGCCAGCGGGTGCCGTCCGGCGCGGTGACCCCGGTCAGCCGGCCGCGATCGTCCCAGGTGTACTCCCGGACCCGGCGCCGGCCGGACAGGCTGCGGCGCACTTCCCGGACGACCCGGCCGGAAGCGTCGTAGGAGTAGGACGTCCGGCCCGCGCTGCGCAGCAGCATCCCGTCCACCACGCGGGGGCCGGCCACGTCCGAGGTGTCCTCAGTGGACGGACCGGGTTGGGCGGAGACCAGGTTTCCCAGCGCGTCGTAGGCGTAGTGCTCGGCCCAGCCGGCGGCCTGCACGCCGGTGACCCGGCCGCCCGGGGTGAGCGCGAAGGTGCGCGGGCCGTGCACCCGGTCGTCGATCGCGAGCACCTGGCCGTCGGCGCGGTACCGGAAACCGCGTTCCTGGAGTGCGCGATCCGGTTCACCGGCGGAAAAGAGCGTTTGACCGGTGAGCCGGCCCAGTTCGTCGTGCGTCTGGGCGAGGGTCGCGTTTTCGCCGAGGCGGCGGAGCACCTCCCGGCCTTCCCGGTACTCGAAGGCGATCGTGCCGGCCGTCCCGGTCATCGCGGTTTCCCGGCGCAGCCGGTCGTACCGCCACCGCGCCTCGACGCCGGACGGGGTGACCCGGCGGACGCGGCGGCCGGTCAGGTCGTACTCGCTGCGCAGCACCCGGCCGTCGACGGACTCGGCGACCGGGCGGCCGAGCAGGTCGCGTTCGTAGCGCACTTCGACGGCGTCGTCGGCCACCCGGCGCAACCGGCCGCCTTCGTCGTAGTCGAAGGCGATGCTCGTTTCGCCGGAGGTCTGCCGGGACACCCGGCCGCGGACGTCGCGGGTCAGTTCGGTCACCGCGCCGCCCGCTTCGGTGCGGGAGATCAGCGCACCCATCGCGTCGACCCGGTAGGCGAGCGCGCGGCCGGTGAAGTCCCGTTCGCCGATCAGGTTCCCGGCCGGATCGTAGCGGTAGGACCAGGTCTGCCCGGCCGGGTTGCGGACGCCGGTGAGCCGCAGTTCGGTGTCGTGGGTGAAGGTGTGCCGGATGCCGTCCTGGCCGGTGCGCGCGGCGAGCAGCCCGAACGGGCCGCGTTCGAAGACCGTGGTCGCGCCGGTGGCCGAGCGGGCCCGGACCAGGCTGCCTTCGAGGTCGTAGGACCGTTCCTCGCGGTCGCCGTTGGCCGCGACGCGCCAGGTCAGCGCGCCTTCGCGGGTCCAGCCGTACCGGGTGCTGCGGCCGCGCGGGTCGGTCGCTTCGATCGCCCGGCCGAAGCCGTCGAGCCGGAACGTGGTGGTTTCGCCCTCCGGCGACGTGATCGACAGCGGCCGTCCGGCGTCGTTGCTGGTGTAGGTCCAGCGGGCGCCGTCCGGTTCGACGGTGGCGGCCAGGTGGCCCCGCTCGTCCAGCTCGCTGGTCGCGACCGCGCCCAGCGGGTCCACTGTGGACACGATGCGGCCGGCGTCGTCGTAGGTGTGCCGCCAGACCGCGCCGTTCGGCTGGGTCACGGTGACCGGCAGCCGCCAGCGCGGGTCGTACTCGATGGTGAGCGCGGTGCCGTCGGGGTAGGCGATCCGCGTCGGGTCGCCGTTCTCGTCGCGTTCGTAGCGGGTGACGGCCCCGTTCTTGTCCGTGAACGACAGCAGCCGGTGGTACCGGTCGAACTCGGGACGTTCGACCCCGCCGTTCGGGTCGACGACCGCGGTGATGTGGTTGTGCTCGTCGTAGTGGTACTCGGTGCGCCCGCCGAGGCTGTCGGTGACGGTGGTGACGCGGCCGGCCAGGTCGTAGTCGAAGGTCGCGTCGAGGTAGCCGTCGAGGCCGGCGCCGCGGACGACGCGACCGTCCGGGCCGTAGGCGTACTCGTAGCGGTAGCCGGTGCGGTCGGTCCAGGCGACGATCCGGTCCGCGTCGTCGTAGTCGTACTGGTACGGCGCGCCGGTCGAGTTCACGATGCCGGAGAGCCGGCCGCGCCGGTCGTAGCGGAACGCCACGATCGGCACGTCTTCGCCGTGTTCACCGCCGCCGAGCAGGCGGTACCCGGCGATGCGCAGGCCGGCCGCGCCGTCGACGGTGTCGACGCCGACCCGGTAGCCGCCGGAATGCGTGACCGCGAGCGGGCGGCCGGTTTCGTCGCGCCGGTAGTCGACGCGGTGCCCGCCGCGGTCCGACAGGGAGGCGATCTGCCACTCGCCCGGCACGGCCGGGTGCGCGGCGAACCGGCGGGTCCAGCCGGACTCGCGGTCGACGAGCAGGTAGGTCTCCGCGGCGGCGTCCCAGCTCAACGGCCAGCGGGCGCCGAAGCTCGGCAGCACCGGGGAGCCGTCGCGGGCGGGGTGGATGTAGCTGAGCACCTCCGCGTCCGTGCCGTAGTACCGGACGAAGTCGTCGGTCAGCACCAGGCGTTCGTCCAATGTGGACGCCCAGCCGGGGCCGAAGGACCGGCCGTCGGCGTAGCCGGAGGCGTACGCGCGGTTCAGCACCAGCGGCAGCAGCCCGGGCAGCTCGACGTCGGTGCCCGCGGTGATCATCTGGCCGGACACCGCGTCGACCGGGTCGCCGCCCTTGCCGTCGCAGCCGCCGGTTCCCTCGGACTTCTGCCCGCCGGCCGCCTCCGGATCGTGGCTGCCGGGCGCGCTCGGGTCGGCGCCGTGGTCCCCGGGCGGTGCGCCGTCGGGGACACCGCCGCCGTCCGGCTCCGGCGCGGACGACGGCGAGGTGCCCTCGTGCGGGGCGCCGGGTTCGTGCGGGGCGGCGTGGCCGGGCTCGGCCGAGGAGACGTGCGTGCCGCCTTCGCCGGGACGTCCGTGCAGCTCGGACATCACCTTCTTGACCGCGGCGAAGATCTCCTCGAGCTTCGACATCAGCGGCCGCAGCTTCTCGACCGAGTTGATCAGCTTCTTGACCAGCGCGCCGATCTTCTCGATCCACGCCGACACCTGCTCGACCACCTGCGCCACCACGACCGGCGTGCCGAGCCCGAGCGAGCAGACCTCCTCCAGCGCGTCCTGGATGAAGTCGCCGACCGCCTGGGTGATCATGTCGCGGACCATGGCGCGCACCGCGGCGGTGAGCACCCCGACGATCTCCACCACGGTGCTGATCCCGCCCGCGCAGGTCGCGGCCGCGTTGAGGTGGTCGATCTTGTTCTCGACGTTCGCGCGGTAGGCGTCCGCGGCCTTGCCGGTCCAGTGCGCGGTGTCCCGCTGCACGCTGTCACCGAGGTCCTTGGCCGCCTTCTCCACGGCCTTGGCGATGTTGCCCCAGGTCTGCGAGTAGGCGGTGATCTGGTCGGCGTCGCCGGCCAGCTGGTTCAGCGCGTCCTGCAACGGCTGGACGTGCTCGATCAGCCAGTTGAGGCCGTAGGAGATGAGCGTGCCGACCGGGTTCATCGCGATGGTCAGCAGGTCCATCGCGGTGCCGAGCGCGGCGATGCCGCCCTCGATCCACGAGCCGGACTTGATGCCGTCGTAGGCGCCGATCGCGTCGTCGAGGACGTTGACGCCGGTGTGCCAGGTCGTCGAGTCCTGCTTGGCGGCGACCAGCGGGTTGCTCACGCCAGGTCCTTGCCGAGGCCGGTGATCCGCTGCGCGTGCGCCTGTTCGGCGTCCTGGTAGGTCTTCGCCGCCTGCCGGATCGACTGCGACAGCGTGCCCATGGCCTGCTGCGCGGCGCCGAGGGTGAGCAGGCCCGGAGCGCTGACCCCGAGCACCATCGGCACGAAGAGCGGGCCGCAGATCAGGCCGTACGCCTGCACGCCCATGGTGACCTGCTCGGCCGCGGCCAGGGCCTGCCCCAGCGTCTGCCCGACCTGCTCGACCGCTTTCGCGTGCGTGAGCAGCTCGTCCGGGCGGACTTCGTAGCCGTCGCCGTTCGCCATGTCGCCTCCCGTCGCGCTATTCGCGGATCATGACCGGGCCGCCGAAGCCCTCGTCGTCCTCGTCGGGCGGGGCCGGGCGCCGCGCCGGTGGTGGCGGCGGTGCCTCGGGTTCGTCGGCGAGCCGCCCGATCCGGACGGGCGGGGTTTCGCCGGGTTCGGGTTCCGGCTCGGGGAACTTCGCCCGGTAGCTGCCGACGATGGTGTCCCGGGTCCGCGGATCGTCGCCGATGGTCTCCGCCATGACCTCGCCGAGCCGGTCCGGCAGTTTCGCCTGCGCGGTGCGCAGCGCCGACAGCACCGCTTTCGCAACCTGATCGCCGGACATCTCCCGGACGCGATCGGTGATCCGCAGATCGGTGACGTTGCCGGCGGAGTCGACGGTGACTGTGGCGGTCCCGTCCTTGCTGGCCGCCGAAACCGACACCTGCTCAACGGCCTGCTGCATCGCGCGATAACGCAGCGCTTTTTGTTTCGCCTGCGCAACCAATTGGTCGACACGAGCTTCCGCTTTGTCCGATATCGGGTCACTCATCCGGTTGTTCACCCCCCATTGCCGAGTCGGTACGAGGAAACCACCGAATTCGAATCGGCGTGCGCGAGACGTACCGGAATTACACCGAATGGCGCAGGGCGCGAGAACGAACCCGCCGACTCGCTCCGGTCGCAGGCCGCGCGCCCGGGCCTGGCTGATCCACGTCTCGCCGACGCCGTCTCAGGCCGCTCGCCGGGGGCCTGTCCTTGTCTTGTCCAGCGGGAAGCGGCCATTCGAGTGAGAACAGCCCATCGGGGTGTGAACCACGTCCATCATGTCCGAACGGCTATCTGCGGGGGACCGGCGAAACCGGCGGGGGCATGGTGATGGCGAAATCGACGGCAGCGGTGCACCGTACGATCGTCGTGGTCGACGTCGAGGGGTTCGGCGCATGGCAACGGACGAATCACCATCAGCTCGCGGTCCGGCGCGGGCTCTACAGCTGCCTGCAGACATCCTTCGACAGAGCCGGCATCCCCTGGGAATCCTGTGAAACGGAAGACCGCGGTGACGGCGTCTTCGTCCTCGCACCGCCGGAAGTGCCGAAAAGCCTCTTCGTGGAGTCACTTCCCACCCGGGTGGTGGACGCCCTCGCGGAGCACAACCACCTGCACGGGCCCGAAGCCCGCATCAGGTTGCGGCTCGCGGTGCACGCGGGAGAAATCAACTACGACGACCACGGCGTCACCGCCGCGTCGGTGAACCTGACGTTTCGCCTCGCGAATTCTTCCGAGTTGCGGGCCGCTTTGGCAGGCTCGCGGGGCATCCTCGCACTCATCACGTCGAACTGGTTCTTCGACGAGGTGGTGCGGCACAGCATCACCGCCAGACCGGAAACCTACCGAAATGTGACTGTCTCGGTCAAAGAAACCGTCACTTCGGCGTGGATCGCCCTGCCGGACAACCCCTACAGCGATATCGCCGGCCCAGTGGGACAACCCAGTCCCGCCGCAGGTGCCGAACACCGCGTGCTCCCGGTACCCCGGCATCTTCCGGCGAGCACCGCCCATTACACCGGCCGCCTCGCCGACATCGCCAAGCTCGACTCGTTGCTCGTCGAGCCCGGGGCGGGCGGGCCCGGAGAAACCTCCATATTCCTGATCGTCGGCGCTGCCGGGATGGGCAAGACCGCGCTGGCCGTTCACTGGGCACACGCGGTGAGAAGCCGGTTCACCGACGGTGACATCTACATCGATCTCCACGGCTACGACCCGGTCGTGCCCACACCTCTCGAGCAGATCCTGGAACGGGTGCTCAGAGCGCTGGGTGTCGCCACCCGGTCCATGCCGGCGGACCTCGAGGGACAGACGGCGCTCTACCGCTCCCTGCTGGCCGACCGGCGTGTCCTGATCGTTCTCGACAACGCCGCCACACCGGAGCAGGTCCGCCCGTTGCTCCCCGGATCGGCCACGTGCCGGGTGCTGATCACCAGTCGCCACCGGATGTCCGGTCTGGTCGCCCGAGAGGGCGCCGCCCGGTTGACCCTCGACCCGCTTCACCCGGCGGAGGCGTACTCCCTCCTCGAGCAGATCGTCGGTGAAGACCGGGTCGCGGCCGAGGGTGCTGCGGCTGCCGAGATCACGCGCGCATGCGCGTACCTTCCGCTCGCGCTGCGCATCGCCGCCGAACGCGTCGCCGCGCACCCCAGGCTCACCCTGGCCGAACTCGCCCGCCAACTGTCCGGCGAACGCGACCGGCTCGACCTGCTGGCCGCGGACGACGACGAGAGCACGGCCGTGCGCGTCGTGTTCTCCTGGTCCTACCGGGCGCTTCCGCCGGCCGTTTCCCACGTGTTCCGCTTGCTCGGCCTGCACTCCGGCCCGGACCTCTCGATCCCGGCCGCCGCGGCGCTGACCAACCTCACCGTCGAGCACACCCGGCGCAACCTCGACGCTCTCGCCAGCGTGCACCTCGTGGAGGAGGTCGACCACAACCGCTACCGTCTCCACGACCTGCTTCGGTTGTACGCCGCGGAACGCGCCGGCGAGGACGAAACCGAAGCCGGCCGCGGTGACGCCAAACTGCGCCTGCTGACGTGGTACCTGCATTCTGCCGACGCCGCCGACCGTCAGCTCGCGCCACGTCGACGGCATGCCCCGCTCGGCGAACCACCCGCCGGCTGCCGTCCTCTGACCTTCGAAACCCAGGGGCGGGCTTGGCAGTGGTGCGAGGCGGAACGCCTCAACCTCGTCGCCGCGACTCGGCAGGCCTCGGCCGAGTCGCACCTGGACATCGCCTGGCAGCTCCCGACCGCGTTATGGGGCTACTTCACCCTGCGGACTCCCTGGGTCGACTGGATCATCGCCTACCGTATCGGGCTCGCCGCGGCCGAGCAGCAGGCCAACCGGAGTGGATACGCCTGGCTGCTCGCGGGTCTGGGAATCGCCTACCGCAACCTCCGCCGGTACGACGATGCGATCGACAGCTTTGAGCGCGCACTCGACATCTGGCGCGAACTGGGCGACCGTTACGCCGAGGCGTGGACCCTGGGAAGCCTGAGCATCACCTTGTGGGAGCTGGAGCGGTTCACCGATGCCTTGGCCTGTTCCCAGGAGGCTCTCACCCTGTTTCGCGCGGTGGACAGCCCCTACGGCGAGAGCGTGGCCCTGCACTGCTTCGGCGACGCCTGCCGCGGCCTCGGACGGTACGCCGAGGCGATCGACTATCTCCAGCAGGCACTGCACTTGCGACGCCGGAGCGGCGACCCGGGCGGTGAATCCCAGATCCTCAAGAGCCTCGGGGACACCTACCGGGACCTCGACGAACTGGACAAGGCCGAAGAGCACTACCGGCAGGCGCTCGAGATGTGGCGTGAGGTCGGCGACCGCTGGAGCGAAGCGAGGAGCCTCACCTCCATCGGCGACATAGCGAAGATCCTCGGCCACATCGACACAGCGGTCGAATGCTGGCGCCAGGCCCTCGCGATCTGCGAGGAACTCGGTGCCCCGCAAACCGCGGAAATCCACGCCCGGCTGAAACACGCGGCAACCTGACGAACCGGTCGTGTGGTCCGTCAGTGCGCGAACTCGCGCGAGCGTTCCGGCGAGACGATGCGGCCGAGGAGCAGCCGGCGCGGTTCACCAATCCTCGAGGACTTCCTCGGCGACGAACAGCAGCAGGCCTGCCCAGCCGGGCTCAGCTGCCGTGGCCGGCGAGCAGCCGGCCGCCGGCGATCAGGGAATCGGCCTGTTTCAAGGGCCGGACGCGGACGCTGACCTCGTAGCCGTCGATGGCCCGGATCTTCGCGATGCGGGTCGTGAGGTACCGGTACAGCCCCTCGGGGTCGCGGCAGATCACGACGGCCATGAGGTTGTCCGGGCCGCCGACGGCGAGGGTCACCGCGACCTCGTCGTGGCGGGCGAGTTCCTCCCCGACTTCTTCGAGGTGCCGCGGCGCGACCCGGATCCAGATGGTGGCGTGGGAGTGGTACCCCAGCCGCTCGGGCAGGAGGTCGACGTCGTAGTAGAGCGCGCCGGAGGTCTCCAGGGCGGCCAGCCGGCGGGCCACCCGGGCCTTCGTCGAACCGGTTTCCCGGGCGAGCCGCACATGCGCGGCCCGCCCGTCCTGGGCCAGGAGCGCGAGCAGGGCGGCGTCCTCGCCGGTGGTTTCGATCGGCGGCCCGGCGACCGGCGGGAGCTCGGCGCGCAGCTCCCGCTCCTGGCCGGGCGTCAACCGGCCCTCGTACCCGGTCCAGTCCGACGTCCCCGGCGGCCCGAACCGGTGCAGCAGCAGGTCGATGCGCACCCCGAGCACGGACACCGACCTCGGCAGCTGCTGCAGCAGGACGTCGTTGCCCCCGGCGCCGGCGCGGAGCAGGCACATGACCTCCGCGCCACCCGAGGTGATGTGGGCGAACGAGACGTCCGGGCGCCGCACGAGCGCGTCGGCGACGGCGTCGACCCGGTCCGGGCGGCACCGGATCCGGGCCACCCACTCGTCGTGCCGGTGGGCGGCCGGCGCGGTCCGCCCGAGCACCCGCAGCACGCCCTCGCGCCGCAGGGCCTGGTACCGGCGGGCCACCGTCTGCTCGGACACCCCGATCAGCTCGGCGACCCGGCGGAACGTGACCCGCGGCGAGCACTGCAGAGCGTGGATGACCTGCGTGTCCACGACGTCGAACATGAGGAAATGGTCGCATATCGAGCACCACTATGGCGGTAAAGCACGTCATCGAGTCATCAAGTGGTTCCACGCCCGGGTGGCCGGAGATGCTGTAGGCAACCCACTGAACAGGAGAAACCCTCGTGACCACTCTTGTGATCGGCGCCCGGGGCAGCGTCGGCCGCCACGTCCTCGACCGGCTGCGGACGGCGGGTGAGCCCGTGCGCGCCTCGGTGCGCGACCCGGCGGCCGCCGGGCTGCCGCCGGGCGTTCCGGTGGTCGCCGCCGACCTCGCCGCACCGGAAACCCTGACGGCCGCGCTGACCGGCGTGCGGCAGGTGTTCCTCTACGCCACGCCGGCCGGCACCGCCGCGTTCACCAAGGCCGCCTGCGACGCCGGTGTGGAGCACGTCGTGCTCCTGTCCTCGGGCAGCGTGCTGCTGCCCTCCGCCCACGGGAACGCCACGGCCGAGCACCACCGCGACGTGGAGCGGACCCTCGGCGAGTCCGGGCTGCGGTGGACGCCGATCCGGCCGCTGGTGCTGGCGAACAACGCACTCGGCTGGGCGGCCTCCGCCCGCGCGGAAGGCGTGGTCCGGCTGCTGTGTCCGGAAGCGCGCACCGCGCCGGTCCACGAACTCGACATCGCGGCCGTCGCCGTCGCGGCCCTGCTCGAACCCGGCACCGGCGGCGTCTCCGAGCTGCTGACCGGCGGCGAGCTGATCTCCCAGCGACGTCAAGTCCAGCTCCTCGCCGAAGCCGCCGGACGGCCCCTCCGGGTCGAGGAGCTGTCGGCTTCCCAGGCCCAGCAGCACTTCGAGCGGTTTCAGCCGCCGGAGATCGCGACGTCGATCGTCGACTTCATCACCGCCGCGGCCCGGGGCGAGTCCCCGAACACCGGCACCGCGCGCCGGGTTCTGGGCCGTGAACCGCTGTCGTTCGCGCGGTGGGCGGCCGATCACGCCGCCTCGTTCGCCTGACCCCGTACCTCGGAGGAGAAATGATGAACATCAGTACCGGCAAGGTTTTGCTCACCCTGAGCTCGGTGTGGTCGGCGTGCGGGTCCTACCGCTTCGACTGGAACGAAACCCACATCCACAACCCCGAGTGGCCGCCGCACGCCAAGTTCCACAACGCGCAGACGATGAGCACCGGAGCCGTGCTGGGCGCGGCGGCGACCTACCTGCTGTGGGGACGCCGCGGCGCGTGGACGAAGGAGCGTCTGCAGGTGACCACGGCGGCCGCGTCGGTGTACTGGGTGACGCAGCTGTCGGCCACCCTGTACCCGGGGACCGCGCTGTTCGACCGCGCGCGCCCGGGTGCCGCCGAAGGTGCCGTGCCGCCGCGCTGGCGGGGGCCGCAGACGGTCGTGGCGGGCACCGCCCTGGTCGTCAACGCGCTCGCGTACGCGCTGGAACGCCGCCGGCTCGGCTCGTGACCGCCGAGGTGGTCGTGGTCGGCGCCGGGCCGATCGGCCTGGCGACCGCCGCGCTGCTGCACGCCGCCGGGATCGACGTGCGGATCGTCGATCGCGGCAGCGAACCCAGCCGGTATTCGAAGGCCACGACGGTGCACCCGCGGACGCTCGAGGTGCTCCAGGCCGTGCGTGCGCCGGGCGGCAGCGTCGCCGACCTCATGGTGGCCGCCGGCAGGAAACTGCCCGCGACGCACTTCGGCCTGCTGCCCCAGCTGCTGGACTACCGCGGGCTCGACACGGAGTTCCCGTACGTGCTGATGATCCCGCAGGCCGTCACCGAGGGAATCCTGGCCGGGCACCTGGCCGCCCAGGGGATCGCCGTCCGGCGCGGGGCAGAGCTGTGCCGCCTCGAGCAGGACGCCGACCGCGTCCGGCTGCACCTCCGTAGCGCCGGCCGGGAGGAAACCGTGGTGTCGCGGTTCGTGGTCGGGGCGGACGGCGCCCGCAGCACGGTCCGCCGTGAGCTCGGCGTCGGTTTCCCCGGTACCGAGCCGACGCTGTGCGGGTTCGTCGGGGACGTCGAACTCCGCCGGCCGCCGGGTGAACCGCACTTCTGGGACGCGGCCCGCGGCACCCTGAACGTGCTGCCGCTGCCGGGCGGGCGTTACCGCGTCTTCGGCGTCGAAGCCGCCGACACCGGCTTGACCCCGGCCCAGGTCCGGGCCCGCCGGGACGTCCCGGTGGACCGCGCCGGGCTGCGCGCGTCGATGACCCGGATCGCCGGCACCGATTACGGGCTGGGCACCGTGTTCTGGGGTTCGCGCAACACCGACACCACCCGGCACGCCGAGCGGGTGCGGGCCGGGCGGGTGTTCCTGGCCGGGGACGCGGCGCACATCCACCTCCCGGCGGGCGGCCAGGGGCTCAACGTCGGGGTGCAGGACGCGGCCAACTTGGCGTGGAAGCTCGCCGCGGAGGTCCGCGGGTGGGCGCCGGCGCACCTCCGCTCCGGCACCGCTTCCTACGAAGCCGAACGGCTTCCCGTCGCACGCCGGCTCGCGGCGAACACCCTGGCCCAGTCCGCCGTCGCGATGACCTTCTCCCCGGCGAACGCCGAGTTGCGGCGCATGCTGGGTGAATTCATTGCCCACCAGGGAGATACGGCCGCGGAGCTCACGGGCTGGCTGTCCGGCCTCGACGTCCACTACCCGGCCGGGCCGCCACCGGAAGGCCGCCGGCTGCCGCCGTTGCCCCTCGCGCGAGGATCGCTGCACGACGCGCTGCGCGTGCACCGGTTCCTGCTGGTCGGGTTCGGTGGCCGGGACGTCGGCGACGCCGCCCTGGCGGGCATCGACCGGACGCTCGTCGAGCCGGCGACGACTCCCGGGCAGTGGTGCGGCCTCGCCTTCGGCCTCGTCCGCCCCGACGGCCACCTCGCCCGCGGGTGGCCCGCGGAGTGCTCCACAGCGGACATCGCCGCCGGGGTCGCTCACTGGACCACGGCGACGACGCAATGCCGTTCGGCGCCGCCGGGCAACCGCGACGGTTCTCCCGGCGTGCTGGAGGCATGACGTCGTCGAGGTCCTGGCTGCCCGAGGCGGCCCTGCTGTGGCTTCCCCTGGTCGTGCTGGTCGGCGGGCTCGCGGTGGTGTGGTCCGGAGCTTCCCTGGCCGCCGAGGTGAACCGGTCGGCGGGGCTCTTCCCGGGGTGGGTCGTCACGACCGGGAGCTGGGAACACCCGACCGCGGCCGTCGAGTACACCGGCCCCGAGGGCGTGACGAAGACGGAGACCTTCGAGTACCACGAAAGGCGGGGAATGGTCCCGGGACGCCGGGTGCAGATCCGGGTGTGGCCGGACGAACGGCGCGCCGAACTCGACGAAGGCGACAAGCACACCGGGCCGATCGTGGTCGGCGCCCTGCTGACCCTGCTCGGCGCGGGCGCCACCGTCCTGGTGTTCCTGTGGCATCACGGCGTGCGGCTGGAGAAGAGCCGGGCGCGGATCGCGAAGTGGTGGGCGTTGTCGTGGTGGTGGCTGTCCCGCTGGCGGTGACGTCGCTCATGCCGAGTCCGCCGCAGCCGGTCCGGCTCGTCTCGAGGCGAGTTGCGCCAGTTCGGCGGTGCACATCATCAGCGTGCGCGTCGGTACCTGCCGGAGGTAGTGGTCCACGTCCGCGCCCAGCACGAACACGTGCAGCGTCACCCCGGTTTCCCGGCACGATTCGACGGCCTGGCGAAGCGCGGCCAGCACCGCCGGGTGCCGGGTTTCGTACGACGAAGCGACCAGGTGGTTGCCACGATCCGCGGCCAGGTAGAACTGGATCAGATCCTTGGTCCCGACGAACAGTTCGCTCGCTCCCGCGCGCGAGAACCCGGCCGTCGAGTGCACGGCGGCCGGGGTCTCCAGGAACACGCCGAGCGGTGTGTCACCGGGCAGGCCGAGGTGCCGCCGCAGCCGCAGGAACTCGTCCTCGTCGTTGATGAACGGCACGGCGAAGCCGACTCGCTCCGCGTCCCAGCCCAGGCGGTCCCGCAGGTACGCGCGCAGCGCCCGGAACGCGCGCGGGTAGCGGCCCTCCGCCAGCAGCCACCGGGCGCCGTGGAGGCCGAGTTCCGGGTTGGGTTCGGCCGGCACCGCCGCGCCTGTCGTGATCCGGGCGGCGTCGTCCGAACGGAGGTCGAGCAGCCGCATGACCAGGCGCTGGCGGGGGAGGAGCTCCTTCACCATCGTGCACAGCTCCGAGGCGACGGCTTCGCCGTAACGCTCGGCCTCGCGGTCTCCGGCCCGGAGCGCGTCGACCGGGCTCAGGCCGGCGGCGAAGCAGACGAACTCCTCGCGGACGAAGAAGCAGTTCACCTGCTCGGCCGGCGGCGCGATGTCGTTGGTGGAGCGGATGTCGGTGGCGTCGGAGACGACCACGCAGATCGACTCGAGCTCGTCGAGGCCGACCCCCGGGGGCCGCGCCCGCTGCGGCTCGGCGTCGACCCCGCCGAGGACGACGGACTCGCGATCGACCCGGATGGTGACTTCGCCGACGAACGCGTCCGGCTCGAACGCGTCGACGCGCAGCACGGGAATCCCCCGCGAACGGCACAGCGACTGCATGTGCCCGGTCCGGCCGCCGCGGGCGCAGATCACCGCGGACGAGACGACGATCGCGTCGTAGAGGTCGGGGCCGAGCGTCTCGGTCACCAGAACCGTGCCCTCGACCGGTTTCCCGGTGCGGTTGCAGAGACCGCGGACGCTCGCGCGCGACGAGCCGACGAGCAGGGAACCCGGTATCTCACGCAAGCCCGGTCGAGGCATGACACCAGGCTGGCCGACTTCCCGCCACCGCCGCGTCTTCCCCGTTGCGGGGCCGTCACTCCACTGTGGACGGATCGTCGAGCCCGAGCAGGCCGCGGAGTTCGCGCGGGGTGACGGAAAGGTCGTTGAGCTTCTTCGTGGCGGCCGTGTTCACGGCGGCGCGCAGAGCGCGATCGGTCCACCGGACCTCGCCACCGGAGGCGTCGCGCATCCGCCCGAGGCTCACCTCGAGCCGGGTCGCGAAGGCTTCCCGGTCGCGCCCGAGCCGCGCGGTCATCCGGCGCACGTCGAGCATGACAGAGTGGCCGAAGGCATCTCCGATCACCGTCGCGCCGGGCTCGTCGTAACAGGATTCGAGCCGGCGCAGGACGGTCGCAGCCCACGCCGACCGAATGGTTCTTGATCGCGGCGAGGTTGAAGGTGAACGCGCCGATCCGGCCGTACCGGACGATCTCGTCGCCCTCCCGCGGGCCGCCGACCACGGAGATCGGGCCGGACGCGACCCCGGACGGCCCGAGGAGGGCACCGGCGGCGTCGACCTCCACACCGCGCCCGGTCCGCCGGTGCCGGACGGCGATCTCCTTCCGCAGGAGCGCCGCCCAGAGCGCCGAGCCGGCCCGTCCGTAATCCGGCTCCCGCCCGAAGTTCGAGATCACGAGGTCCGCTTCGAGGGTTTGCGCCGACGGTCCGGCCACCGACACCCTCAGCGTCCCGGCCTCGGTGCCGGCGATCCGGTCGACCCTTCCGGTGACGAGGGTGATCGGGCCGCCGCCGTCGATCGCCGCGTCGATGATCCCGGTCGTGTACGCGACCGCGCCGACCCGCAGGGTGGCCAGCAGCGTCCCGTACTGGTCGAGCAGGGCCCGCAGGTCGGCCGAGGGGATCCGGGCGAGCACCTCGGGCAGGTGGGGCTCCCACGATTTCGCGACCCGTTCCGGCACGGTCACCGGCGCCACTTCCGGATGTTCGCGGGCGACGATCGCGCACGCCCGTTCCCATTCGGCCGTGACGCGGCGAAGCAGGCTTTCCCGGCCTTCGTAGCTCTCGCCGTGCAGGCGCGGCGCCGGCAGGGCGAGCACGCGGTGCCGGTGGTCCGGCGGGTAGTCCGGAGCATCCGGCCGGACCGGGAGATCATGGCGATCTTCCCGGTGTGGCCACGCCGCAGCAGCAGCGTGGCCGAGTCGTACGCGGTGAGCAACGTGCCGATGATCGCGACGGTGGCGTCCTTCCCGGTGCCGAGAATGCGCGCGATTCCCGCTTCGGAGTAGGGATGGCGCACGAAGGACGGGTGGTCGGCGACGCCGGCGGCGAAGGGGAGGTCGCGTTCTTCCAGGCCCGTCGCGACGACGACGTGGTCGGCGCGAAGCGTGACGCGGCTTGTTTCGTTGGGGGACAAGGAGAACCGCTCGACGACGACGTGGGCGTGGCCGGCGCCGACGGCCACGTCGACCACTTCGCCGTCGGCTTCGACGAGGGTCACGCCGTCGGCCGCTTCGCGCGCGGCCCGGGCGAGGCGGTCCGCGAGGTAGGCGGCGTAGATCCGGCGCGGCGCGGGCCCGGACTCGGTGAAGGTGAAGCCGCTCCACTCCGGGGGCCAGCCGGTGCGGTCGGCTTCGTCGTTCGCCCAGGCCACGAAATCGTCGACGTCCTCGCGGAACATCGACATCCGGCCGGCCTGGATGTTGAAGACGTGGTGCCAGTGGTTGCCGGCCGGGTGGTAGGCCACGCCGGCGCTGCGGTACTCGGGGCGCCGCTCGATCAGCATGACCTGCAAGGGTTCCCGCGCGAACTGGAGGAGCCGGACGGCGGTGGCGGTGCCACCCAGGCCGGCGCCGACGACGACCACCCGGCGAAGCCGGTCCGAGAGCCGCATCGCGCCACTCCTGTCCTGTCGGCTTCGCAGGTCGTCACGAACAGCGCGGGGTGCCCGCCCTCGGACAGCGAGCGATGAGATTACCTTGCGCCGCCCAGGATACGCGGCGGCCGATCGTGTCTGCCGCATCACCCGACCGGGTAAGTTCGGCCACGCCACGCCGTTATGGGCGTCCAGGACCGCCTTCCGGTGGGCCGACCGAGGATGGTGATCACGGACGTCAGTCCGCACCGGGCTCGGTTCCGGTCAGCGCCTCGGCGCACTCCGGCTCAGCCGGAACCGGGCAGTTCGGCCGTCCGGGCAACCCGGAGGGCCCTCCCGGGCGTCCGTCCGGCAAAGAACGCCGGGAGGTCGCCGTGGATGTGCCGACGAATGTTCTGCTGCCGGGCGAGCGGCTGCTGTGGTCAGGGCGGCCACAGCGTCTCGTCCTTGCCCGGTTCGACTGGTACCAGTTCGCATTCGGCCTGCTCTGGGGGATCACGTCGTTGGTGATCCCGGTGGCCCGGCATGAACCGCTGTCGTTCTTCTCATGGGCCTTCGGGGTGGGTGGTGTCGCGTTCGTCTGGGTGCCGGTCGCCGCGAGGGTGCGAGGGCGGCGCGCTGTCGAGTACGTCGTGACCGACCGGCGGATCGTGCTGGCCGATCGCTTCTCGGGAAGGACGCGCGCGTCGGCGTATCTCGGCACGCTGCCGCCACCGGTCGCCCGGATCCGGCGGGACGGCAGCGGAACCATCTTCTTCAGCGCGTCCTCGCGCGGCCCTTTGACGTTCCTTCCTTCGTCGGGGCCCCTGTTGTTGACGGGACTGGTCGCCGTGCCGGAGGCCGGCCGTGTCCGGGACCTGATCGCGTGGGCACAGGCCGGGCAGGCCTGACGCCACTCGTCGTGCGCGGGCCGGCCTGTACGGGCTCCGAACCGTCGAACCCGTACAGGCCTGGCATCGCCTCGGTGGTTACTGGTTCCGGCCCGCCGTGACGCCGCCGTCGACGTCCCAGATCGCGCCGGTGACCCAGCCGGCCTGGTCGGAGAGGAGGAAGGTGGCCACGGCGGAGACGTCCTCGGTGGTGCCGATCCGGCCGATCGGGTGGAAGTCGTTGAATCCCGCCAGGACGGTGTCGACCTCGGCCGGCGGGATGAAGCCCTCGTAGATGGGGGTGGCCACCACGGCCGGGGAGACGGCGTTGACCCGGATCCTGTGGGTGGCCAGCTCCAGGGCGAGGTGCTGGGTCAGGGCGTGCAGGCCGGCCTTGGCCATCGAGTACGCCGACGACGGGGTCGCGGCGATGGCCTGCTTCGCCCACATGCTGCCGATGGTGACGATGGCGCCACCGTGGCCGCTGTTCACCATGTTCTGTGCCACGGTCTGGGTGATCAGGAAAGTGGCCTTGTTCAGGTCCAGGTACGCGTCGTAGTCGGCGGGGGTGTGTTCGAGGAACGGCAGCGGCTTGAACACACCGGCCGCGTTGACCAGCAACGTCGTGTCGGCGTGCTGGCCGGCCAGTTCCTCGCGCACCCGCGTCACTTCGGCGGGATCGCGCAGGTCGGCGGTGATGCCCCACGCCTGTCCGCGGGAGGTCAGGTCGGCCACGGTCTTTTCGACCCGCTCGGGGCGGGAACCGATGACGACCGCGCTGCCGCCACGGCTGACGACGTCGTCGGCGATCTGACGGCCCATGCCACTGCTGCCGCCGACGACGACGAGCTTGCGGCCGGTGAAGTCCTGTCCCATGGTGGTTCTCCTCATCTGACTACCTACTAGTTGGAAGGTTGAACGGTCATGAAAAAATGCCGCGCGTGGCGGCGTTTTCAGAGCAGAGCGTCGACCAAGGTCGCCGCCACCGACCGGACCACATCCCGATCCGGTCCGGCAGCGCCGTCCGGCTGCCCGTGGGCGCGGGCCAGGAGCAGCGCTCCCTCCAGGGACGCCAGGTAGGCCTCGGCCGCCGGACCGGTCCGGGTGGCGGGCACGCCCGCCTCGGCCAGCACGCCGGCCACCCAGTGCCGCTGATCGGCGAAGAACGCGTCCGTCGCCTGCCGGACCTGAACGGGCAGGCTCTCCGCATCCACGGCGAAGACACCGCAGAGGCAGATGCGGCCGCCTTGGGCAAAGGTCTCGGCGTACAGTCCGGCATAACCCACCAGGCGCTGCCGCGCGCCCGCCGCATCGTCGTCGACTTCCTTCCGCGCCACGGCGAAGCGTTCCCGATAGCGCGCGATCAGCGCCTCGGCCAGCGCGGCTTTGGTGGGGAAGTGGTGGTGGATGCTCGGCTTCGTGATGGACAGCTCGGCACTGATGTCGGCGTAGGAGAAGCCGTTGTACCCCCGAACCTGTACCAGCGTCTGAGCGCTGTCCAGGATCCGATCCGCTGTCGTGGTCACGCGGTAATTTCTACCTTCTAGTTGGTAGGCAGTCAAGGGGGTGTCCTTGATGAATCTCCGAGCCGCGGCTACGAGGAGACCAGCCCGCAGGACGTTGAGCAGGTCGCCGGGTACATGGCCGCCTACAGCATGATCATTCTGACCGGGACACTGTCGCCTTGCACCGTCTGGTTCGGGCGGTCACTCACACACCCACCCTCATCGGCAGCCCGCCGATATCGCCACAGCCCGCTTCAGGGCAGAGAATGCACACACTCCCGCGGACGGCATATCTGTCGGATGGTCCTGCCTCATGCACGGGCTCTGCTGGAACACACCACGGCGGCTGCCTACCGGGCGGCGGGTGATTTGGGCAGGGTGCTGGGACCCGACCACTTCACAACCAAGACCATCCGCTCCACCCTCGACGAGGCGCGATTGACCTGAAGCTGTCGCGGTGCGGTCGGTACGAAAGGCCGACGGTAGCGCCCAACGTCCGTTCGTCGGCATGACCGGACGCTCGACTAGTGGCATGAGCGGAGGTCGAAGCGGGTGATTCGGTGTGGCGTGTAGCGGCATGCTCGGTTCAGCCGATACTGGTAGCTGAGGGTCCGGCGTCCAGGCGAGGGGTTTGGTGTGATCGAGTCGGTGGAGCTGGTGGTGACCGCTCTGGCGGCCGGTGCTGCGGCAGGCGCTCGTGAGACGGCGTCCACGGCGGTAAAGGACGCTTACGCAGAGGTGAAGTCGCTGGCTGTGCGGACGTTGCGCCGAGCGGTGCCGGTGCCGGCCGAGGTCGTGGAGGCGGTGGAGGCCGACGCGGTCACTGCGGACGAGAGTGGTGCCACTGAGCGGCTTGAGCTCACCGCTGCGCTGACCGCCGCCGGTGCCGGTGCCGATGAGGAACTGGTGGCGGCAGCGCTGAAGGTGCTGGAGCTGACCGACCTCGACGGGACCCAGGCGGGCAAGTACCAGGTCGTGTTGCACGGCAACAAGGGTGTGCAGGTGGGGGATTACAACACCCAGAGCAACACCTTCCACTGACCTGGCCCACGATGCCGACCACCCCGCCGCACCCGCACCCGCACCCGGACTCGCCTGAGCCCGTCGGCTCGGCGCCGCCGGTGTACGCGGTAAGCGGCAGCCGGGGTGTTCAGGCCGGGAATAACAACACCCAGTACAACACCGTTACGCAGACCCCGTTGCCTGCGATCGAGTCGGTGCCGGCGGTGCCGGGTCTGTCCCGGATCCCGCTCGACACGGCGCTGTTCGTAGGCCGTACCGATGAGCTGGATCAGCTTGATGCGGTGCTGGACGGGTCCGGGCGAGCGGTGGTGGTCGCGGTGCATGGTCTGGGTGGGGTGGGCAAGAGCACGCTTGCGGCCCGGTTCGCTCACCGGCACGCCGGCCGGTTCGGGTTCCAATGGTGGATCACCGCGGACTCCCCGGCCGCTCTCGACACCGGCCTGGGCGACCTCGCCGAGGCCATCCTGCCCGCTGCCGCGGATCTGCCGGTGGAGCAGCGCACAGCGCTGGGGGTGCGGTGGCTGGCCACCCATGAGGACTGGTTGCTGGTGCTGGACAACGCCACTAGTCCGCAGGAGGTGGCCGCCTTATTGAGCCGGGTGCGGACAGGCACGATTGTGGTCACCAGTCGTCAGCGCTCGGGTTGGCTGGCGGCTGGGGGGACGGTATCGCTGGACGTACTCGCCGCAGACGAGGCGTTGCAGTTGCTGGCCCGGATTGTGGGGTCGGAGTGGCCGGAAGCGGATCTGGCCGGCGCGGACCGGTTGTGCGCCGAGCTGGGGTGGTTGCCGCTGGCGGTCGAGCAGGCGGGCGCCTACCTGGCCCAGACTCGTATCAGCCCTGACGCCTATCTGGACTTGCTAGCGCGGTTTCCGGCGCGGATGTTTACCGCGACTGCGGAGGGTGGTAACGCGCAGCGGACAATGGCGAGGGGCTGGCATGTCACCCTCGACCGCTTGGCCGACACCGCAGCTGCGGGACGGGTGCTGCGGCAGCTGGCCTGGTTCGCCCCGGACGGCATCCCCCGGGATCTGCTGGCCGGAGAGGTGGAGGAGCCGGAGCTGTCCGAAGCGCTGGGCCGCCTGGCGGCCTACAGTATGGTCACCCTGACCGGGAACACTGTGTCCGTGCATCGTCTTGTGCAGGCGGTCACTCGCACTCCCGACCCGACCGACCCGCACCGTCAGCCCGCCGACATCGCCGCCGCCCGCGACAGCACCGCGACCGTTCTGGCTGCCACCCTTTCCGATCTGGTTCCTCACACTCCCGCGGACTGGCCTGCCTATCGGATGGTCTTGCCCCATGCGCGGGCTCTGCTGGAACACGCCAGGCCGGACACCGACACCACGCAGACCAGTCGACTGCTCAACGATCTGAGCCTCTACCTCGAAGGGCAGGGGTGACGTCAGCACCGCCATTGGCTACCTCGCCCGCGCCTGCGACAGCTATAGACGCCTCAGCGGCCCTGACCACCCGAGCACGCTGCTGTCGCGAAACAACCTGGCCTACGCCTACCGAGCAGTGGGTGATTTGAAGCGGGCGATCTCGCTGTACGAGGCCACTCTCGCCGATCGGGAGCGGGTGCTGGGACCGGATCATCCTGACACGCTGATCTCGCGGAACAACCTGGCCCGCGCCTACGAGTTGGTGGGTGATTTGGGGCGGGCGCTTCCGCTGTTTGAGTCCGCTCTTGCCGATCGGGAGCGGGTGCTGGGACCCGACCATCCTGACACGCTGATGTCGCGGAACAACCTGGCAGGCGTCTACGAGTCGGTAGGTGATTTGGGACGGGCGATCCCGCTGTTCGAGGACACTCTTGCCGTCAGTGAGCGGGTGCTGGGACCCGACCATCCCGACACGCTGATCTCGCGGAACAACCTGGCTTACGCCTACCAGGCAGCGGGTGACCTGGGGCGGACGATCCCGCTATACGAGGCCACCCTCGCCGTCAGTGAGCGGGTGCTGGGACCCGACCACCCGAGCACGCTGACCTCGCGGAACAACGTGGCTTGCGCCTGTCAGGCAGCGGGTGACCTGGGGCGGGCGATCTCGCTGTTTGAGTCCGCTCTTGCCGATCGGGAGCGGGTGCTGGGACCCGACCATCCTGACACGCTGATGTCGCGGAACAACCTGGCAGGCGCCTACGAGTCGGTAGGTGATCTGGGGCGGGCGATCCCGCTGTACGAGGCCACCCTCGCCGTCAGTGTGCGGGTGCTGGGACCCGACCACCCCACAACTAGGATCATTCGCTCGAATCTCGGCGGGGCGCAGGGGGCTTGAAGCCGTCACCGTAAGGTCGTTACGGAGCCGGCCGACAGTGGCGCCGAACATCCGCTCGTCGGCATGAGCGGGCATATCGGCCAGTGGCAGGACGACGAGCGTCGACCGGGCGGGGCATGATCGCGCCGTGGCGCCTGCCCAACAGCCGCGATGTCCGCAATCCCGGGGCTGGTTACGCGTCCGGGTCCCAGGCTGCGAGCCGCTCCACCGGCTCGATGTCGCCGGTGATCTCCAGGCCGTCGAGCGAGACGCGATCGTAGAAGCAGAGGACCAGTTCGCTGGCCGGCCCTCGCATCGCCGCGTCGCCCGGTTCCGCGTCGGCGGCGAGGTCGTCGCAGCGGACGCCGTCGGTATCGAGGGTCAGGCGCCAGGAACGGCCCTCGGTGGCGTGCAGGTCGATGGTCGCCGGCGTGAACGGCCAGGGGACGGTCGTCGCCGAGACGGTGGTCAGGAACTCGTCGACGCCCTCGACCGCGACGCCGGCCGGCAGCGGCTGCGCGGCCCGTTGGGTGAGCTGGGCGTCGTAGGTGTGGACGGCGATCTCCTGGAGCTGGTGCCGGGCCACGGCTCCACTGGTCTGCGGCGCTTGCGAGCGGGCCCACCAGGTCCAGCAGCCGCGGTCCGGGCCGGCGGCGCGCAGCGCGTCCAGCATGAGTTCGGTCGACTCGGTGAGCCAGGCGTCCAGGGCTTCGGGGTCGCGGGGCGCGCTCGGGGCGCCCTTCGGGTCCGTCTTCGCCGGGGGCTCGGCGCCCGGTCCTGCCGCGACGATGGCGGCTTGGCGCCGGCGGCCGTCGCCGAGGTGCTGTGCCAGTTCGCGCAGCGTCCAGTCCGGGCAGGCCGGGACCCGGAGGCCGAGGTCGGCGGCAGACGCGATCGCGGCGCGGAACGCGGCCGAGCGATCCTCGATCAGCCGCAGAACCTCGGGGAACTCCACAGTGTTGTGCACGTCGGTGGTGTATCACGGCGCTCCGGCCGCGGGGTAGCGAGTTTGCCGGACGAACGCACGAGGCCCGGCGCCACGAAGTGAGGTCATCCGCTCTTCGGCATGACCGGCGTCGGTACCCGGGCTGACCGGCGAGACAGCTAAGATCAGTTTCTACGACCAGAACGAAATCGAGGTACGCCGTACTCGTTTTCGAGGTCGAGCCGCAGCCCTGATCAGTGGAGAATTGTTCCAGGGACTCGAAGTTCCACTGGTACGGATGACATGGTCTTGGCATGAGTGCTGAGAGTGAGCACAGTCGGTGGACAGCGGCTGAACCCGAGCGCGGGTACATCCGCGCACGATTGCGGCTCCTGACCGCGGGGCAAGGTGGTCGCCAGAACCCGATCCGCTCCGGATATCGGTCGCACTGGGGTTTCCCGCCGGACCTCCATCCGGACAGCCACGACGCACCTTTGACGCTGGAGGTGGTCAAGACGCTCTCGCCCGGTGAACAGGCGATGGTGCGGCTTCACCCGCTCGTGCCCGATCTCTGGCCGCCGGTCACTTCGGGTTTGCGGTTGTCGATGTACGAGGGAGCCCGAATCGTCGGTCGTGCCGACGTTGTGGAGGTCGTGCCGCCAACTCGATGAGCAACACGACCTGACCGCGCCGGCAGCGCGGCCTGGGCATGAGGGCGATTCAGGCGAGATCTTGGGGGTGCAGCACGATGCGCCCGTGGGTTTTGCGGTCGGCCAAGGCTTGATAGGCGTCGCGCACGGCGGTGAGTGGAAACGTTGCGGCGATGGGGATGTGCAGGTCGCCGGTCGCGGCGAGGGCGGCCAGCTCGGCCAGCGCTGGGAGGCCGCCGGCATCGGTCGTCCCGAGGGACTTGACGCCCTTCTCTTTCGCCCCGCGGTAATCGACGACGGTGTTGATGCGGTCTGCCGCAACGCCGAGGCCGAGAGCGAGGTCGAGGTAGCCCCCGCCGACGGTGTCGATGAAGGCATCGGCTCGGTCGGTGGCAGCGAGGATCCGTTCCTGTTCGCCGTCGCCGTACTGGACCGGCTCGATGCCGTGGTGCCGGAGCAGGTCGAAATGGGCGCCGCTGGTCAGGCCGATCACCTTCGCTCCGGCGCGGAGTGCGAGCTGGGCGGCGGTGAATCCGACGCCGCCCGATGCGCCCGAGATCACGATGGTCTCGCCCGGCCGGGGTTCGACCGCCCGGATGGCGCCGAGGCCGGCCATCGGTGTGGTGTAGAGCGAGCCCGCGACGTCCCAGGGGAGGGCTTGCGGCTTGCCGACCAGCTGGTCTGCGGGGATGGCGACGAACTGGGCGTGGGCGTCCCAGCTTTGGAGCCTGCCCAGCACCGCGTCGCCGACGGTGAAACCGGGCACGTCGGCGCCGACCGCTACGACGTCCCCGGCGAGGTCGCGGCCCGGCGTGTACGAGCTGCCGTGCAGCGCCGGTAGTGCCCCGGGGTTGAGCGCGCCGGCCTCGACGCGCACCACGACTTCGCCCGGGCCGGCCACGGGCTCGGGGACGTCCGCGAGGTAGATCCCGTCGATGCCCGAAAAACGGTCGTAGCGTACGGCTTTCATCGTGTCTCCCGGTTTTGCGAGTGGTTCGGAGAGGACGCTCAGGTGCGGCGCAGCAGCGGTAGGAGGATGTCGTCGACGAGATGCTCGACGAACGTGGCGTCGCACGGCTCGCCCACGACCACGACGCGGTGCACGATCAGCGCCGGAGCGACCTCGGCGAAGAGCGTTGCCAGCCCGGGTGCCAGTCGCTCGAGTCGGTCCGTCATCGCGGTCTGGTCCCGCTGCAGGATCCGCCGCATCGCCTGGGCGAGCCGCGCGTCGTTGCGCATGCCGGTGAACACGGCCCCGAGCAGGCCCACGTCCTGTTCGGAGATGCTCCGCGCGAGCCATGCCGCCAGGGAACGGATGTCCTCCCGGAGGTCCTCTCCCGCGAGCTGTGGGGGCTCCGCGGGCGCCCGGTGCTCGACCGCGGCGGCGACCAGCGCGGCCTTGTCGGGGTACCGGCGGTAGATCGTCGTCTTGGCCGCCCCGGAACGCCCGGCCACCGCCTCGATCGAGAGCTGCTCGTATCCGACCTCGGTCAGCAGGGCCAGTGTCGCGTCGAGAATGACCAGGTCACGGTGGGAATCCCGGGGCCGTCCCATCACCGAGGGCCGAGTCGTGCCGCTGGACTCCGACGCGCTCACCTCGCACCTCACTTCCGCTACGCTACCGTTTCGTATCGAAAGTACTCCGGTTCGATCCCGGTCTGCAAGCTGCCGGGGGAACGGTCCGGCATCGCGGTTGGCGTCGTGGACTACCAGTGGCGAAATCCGGTCGCTGCGGCACGTGCCCCCGACCTACCATCGCGACGAGCCCGCCCAAGGCGCATCTACCCGGTAAGGGTGCGTCCTGCCCGTCGCACGGTGGGGGTGGCTGCCCGTTCGAGCCGGGCCGGGTCCGGGGAACTCACGCCTCGACGGGAGGTGTCAGGGTTCCCGCGTCACCGCGCTCATCGGCATGAGCGCGTCTCGACGTGATGCTGACGAACCGATGGTCGAAGCCAGCGGCCTGATTCGCCCGGCGAGGGCTCGTCGGACCTCGGTCATCGTGCCGGGGCGGATGGTCTGCAGGGTCATCGAGGTAGGACCCGCGTTGTTGCGAGTGGTCACCCGACGGCGCGACTCTGGATGCGGCGGGCGGCCGCCAGCACGATCGGCGCCGCGAGCCAGCACGCGTACGCGCCCGTTCCGGTGATCACGAACGAAAGGGGAATCGACGCCCCGAAGACGGTGGCCAGGCAGATGCTGCGTACGAGGCTCTGGGCCAATTCCGGGGGCGTGACGTCCGTGCGGTACAGGTGCTCGCGCCGGATCTCGCGGATGATCAGGGCGAATGTTGCCGACGCCAGGACCTGGACTAGTGCGTAGAAGCTGAAGCGGGGCGGGAAGGCGCCGTCGGTGGTGAGGACTCGGGTGGCGAACGGCATCAGGACCTGCATGAACAGCCACGCCAGGGTGAGGCTGGTCAGGCGGCCGCTCAGCGCGTCGACGTAGCGGAAGATCTCGTGGTGGGCGCGCCAGTGGGCGGCGATCACCGTGAAGCTGAGCGCGAAGGCCGAATACTCCTTGCCGTGGGCCAAAGCCGAGCTCAGCACGGCGTCGGTGGTGTCGCCGGCCGGGACGGGGAGTTCCAGGGCGAGCAGGGTGAGGGCGATCGCGATCACCGCGTCGGCGAACGTGGTGAGCCGGTCGGCCGCGGCCGTGCCCGCTTCGGGTCGGGTTTCCACGATGGTCGGGGTCAGACGGCGACGGCCGGCGCGGTGGCCAGGCGCCGGGACCGTACGGCCAGGACGATCATGACCGCCGGGATCAGCAGGTCGTTGACCAGGACGCCGCCGGTGTTGCCGGGGGCGTGGTCGCCGCCGGCGAACCACTGGTAGACGTGGCCGACCAGCGCGCCCCACAGGAACATGCCGCCGCCGAGGCCGATGGTGATGCGCTCGCGTGCCGACGCCGAAGCGGCGCGGAAGCCCATGACGGCCAGCCCGAGGTTGGCGAAGGCGATCTCGAACAGGAACGGCGTGCGGGGAAAGCCGATCGCGGTGGCCATCACGTCCGGGAAGGCGAGGAACGCCACCGTCATCCACAGGCTGCCGATGCCGAAGGCGCCGATGGCCCACCAGCGCTGCCAGATCTCCAGCCGCTCCCGGGCCGAGGTGGCGTGGCGGCCTCGCACGTAGGCGCCGATGGCCGGGACCACGATCCAGACCAGGGGAAAGGCTGACTGGGCGATGTAACCGAAGTTGTCCATGGCCTGAGTCTTGCATGGTTAACATTAACTAGTCAACACTCTGCTAGGCTGACGTCGTGGACGAAGGACTCGCAGACTTGCTGCACCGCGTGGTCATGCTGCTGGGCGACGCGGCCCGGCGGCGCACCGACGGCCAGGACGGCCTGACCTACAGCCAGATCCGGCTGCTCGGCACGCTGGAGGACATCGAACCGGCGACGCAGCACCGGCTGGCGCAGGCGTTGTCGGTGTCGGACCCGGCGATCAGCCGGGCGCTGCGGTCCCTCGAGGCGGACGGCCTGGTGCAGGTCGTCGTCGACCCCGCCCACGCGCGGCGGCGCCTGGTCACGCTCACCGAAACCGGGCGGAAAGCCTTCCATGTCAACGGGAAACCCCTCTACGACGAGTTCCGCGCGGGGCTCGTCGCCGCCGGGTTCCCTTATGAGCGCTACCTCGAAGACACCCTGCGGCTGGCCGAGATCCTCGAATCCGACTGAGGCCGCGAGACCCGGGGCCGGGTCAGGCGGGAGGTTCGGTGTCCAGGACCAGTTCCGCGGTGAGGGCGATCAGTCCGCGCAGCACGGCGGCGGCCTGCTCGCTGTCACGGGCCATGACCGCGTCGAGCAGGGCGCGGTGTTCTTCGTGGCCCGCCGGATCGGCAAAGGCGTGCGCGTCCGGGGCCGCGGGCCGGAGCCAGCGCCGGTAGAGCTCGGCCTCCTCCCGCAGGGACGCCGCCAGGTCGCGCAGCCGGCGGTTGGCGCAGCCGGCCAGCAGTGCGGTGTGGAAGTCGGCGTGGGCGACGAGCCACGCCTCGCCGGGCTCGTCGCCGTTGTCGTCGGCGAGGGGGGTCTGTTCGAATGTGTGGTGGGCGGCCAGGACCTGGCCTTCCCATGCCAGGTCGCCGTCGCTGATCGCGCGGGTCAGGGCCAGTGACTCGATCTCGGAGCGGGCGTCGGTCAGCTCGGCCAGCCCGCGTGGGGTCAGGTCGGTGACCTGGAAGCCGTGGTGGGGCTCGGAACTGACCAGGTTCTTGGCGGCCAGTCTGAGCAGGGCTTCGCGCACAGCACCAGTGCTCACCCCGTAACGCTCGCTGAGCTCGGGGAACTTCAGCCGCTCGCCGGGCCGCAGCCGGCCGCCCAGGATGTCGGCCCGGATGCGGTCGTGCACCGCCTCGCTGCGGGTTTGCTGTCCGGCTCCTCGTGCCATGAGGCGAAGCTTACAACATTCGACAGATGGGCAAACTTTTAAAAGTGTGCTTTACTGTTGAAAGTAGGCCGAGAAGGAGAAACCTGATGACCAGCCCGTACGACTCCCTGCCCGCCGTTCCCGAGTTCGCCGTCATGAGCGCGGACGTCACCGACGGGGAACCGCTGCCCGTCGCGCACTTCGCCGCCATGAGCGGCGTCGCCGGCGCCGAAGACCGTTCCCCGCAGCTGTCGTGGAGCGGCTTCCCGGCCGCCACGTGCAGCTTCGTCGTCACGATGTACGACCCGGACGCCCCGACGCCGTCCGGGTTCTGGCACTGGGCGGTGGCCGACATCGCGGCCGGCGTGACGTCCCTCGCCGCCGGCGAACTCCCGGGCGGCGCCTTCGCCATCGCCAACGACCTGCGCGAACCGGGCTACACCGGTGCCGCGCCGCCGCCGGGAACCGGCAAGCACCGCTACTACATCGCCGTCACCGCGCTCGACGTGCCGTCCGTGGCCGCGCTCGGCGTCACGCCGGAGTCGACGCCGGCCGCGCTGAGCTTCCTCACCCTCGGGCACACCCTCGCGCGGGCGCTCCTCGTGCCGTGGGCCGGGGAATGAGCCACTGTCACGCCGCCGTCAGCCCGGTGCACCAGGCCGTGTACTTCGCGCCGGAGTGGGCGGCCGAACTCGCGAAGCTCGGGCTGGGCCACGGGTCCACGGCGTACTTCGCGGGCCGCGCGGCCCCGCTCGGGGCGGTCGGCGCGGGCGCCGTCACGGCGACGTTCTCCAACTTCAACCACGAGCACGTGGCGCGATCCTTGCCCGCCGCCTGGGGTGTCACGACGCCGGAAGCGGTGCTCGACGCCCGGCTCCGCGGGGTGGACGGGATGCTGCACCGGCTGCTCGGGCCGGAAGCCTTGCGGTCGAAGGAGATGGCCGAAGCGGCCGAGCTGGCGGTGCGCGCCGCCGAGGGTGGTCATCGTGAGGCGCGGCCGCTGTACGCCGCCAACGCCGACCTGCCCGTGCCCGGCGAGCCGCACCTGGCGTTGTGGCACGCCGCGACGCTGCTGCGGGAGCACCGGGGTGACGGGCACGTCGCCGCGCTGGCCGTCGCGGGCCTGTCCGGGATCGAGGCCGTCGTCCTGCACAACGCCACCGGCACGGCGGCGAAGTCGGCCCTGCTCAAGCGGACCCGCGGCTGGTCCGACGCGCAGTGGGCCGCCGCCCGCGACCGGTTGCGCGAGCGCGGCCTGCTGGACGAAGCGGGGGAGATCACGGAGGCGGGCACGACCCTGCGCGGGGAGGCCGAGGCGCTCACCGACCGGCTCGACGCCGCGCCGTACGACCACCTCGGCCCGGCCGGCACGGCGCGGCTGACCGCCCTCGCCGGCGGGTTCACCGGCGCGCTCCGGGCCGCGGGCGCGTTCCCCGAAGGGGTCTTCGGGAAGGGATGAGGGCCCAGCCGGCCTTTGCCGCCGGCTGGGCCCACAACCTGTCGATCAGGGGGTTTCCGCGGCGCAGAACGCATCGTGCGCCGGACGCTCACCCGAGACCAGGAAGGCGGTCACCGCGTTGTTGCCGCACTGGTTCGGCGCGACCACGAAAGAGCCGTGGCCGCCCTGGTCGACGGTGACCATCCGGGCCCGGTCACCGAACGCCGCACGCAGCTTGCGGGCGTTCACCAGCGGGGTGCCCGGGTCGCGCTGGTTCTGCACCATCAGGACGTTCGACGGCCCGTTCCCGGTGATCCGCACCTTCGGCTCCGCCGCCGGGGCCTGCCAGTACGCGCACGCCGAGATGTTCGCCGCGCCCGCGCCGACCATCGGGTGCCGGATCCGGTCGACCGCCACGTTCCGCTGGTAGGTCGCCACCGACTTCGGCCAGACCGAGTCGCCGCAGACGACGGCGAACCGGGCGGCGAAGCCGTTCTCCGCGACGTGCTCGTCGTACAGCTTCGGCACCTCGCCCTTGTCCAGCGACTGCCACGCGGCCGCCAGGGCTTCGAACGAGCTGTCCCCGTAGGAGTAGCCGAAGTTCAACCCGCGGAACGTCCCGCCGTCGAACGCGCCGACCGGCGTCCTGTCCAAGCGGGCGGCCAGCTCGAAGAACTTCGCGGTCACCTGGGCCGGCGTGGTGCCCAGCCCGTACTCCTGGTGGGCCGCGGCGAACTTCGCGAAGTCCGGGAACCGGTCTTCCAGGCCCCGGCCGAACCCGCGCATGGCTTCGACGTCGTAGCCGTCCGGTCCGAGGTTGCTGTCGAGCACGATCCGGTCGCTGCGCCGCGGGAACAGCGTCGTGTACACCGCGCCCAGGTACGTGCCGTAGGACGCGCCCGAGTAGGACAGCTTGGACTCACCCAGCGCTTCGCGGATCCTGTCCATGTCCCGTGCGGTGTTCGCCGTGGTCACGTGGGGCAGCATCCACCCGGTCTTCGCATTCGCGCACTGCTCGGCTTCCGCCTTCGCGACTTTCGCCTGCTTCACGACGTCCGCCGCGTCCTTCGGATACGGCAGGTTGCCGATCGCCTGCTGCTCCGGGGTCAGGTCGCAGGTCACCGGCGTGCTGTGTCCGACCCCGCGCGGGTCGAACCCGATCACGTCGTACGCGTCGCGCACGCTCTGCGGCAGGGGAGCGGGCAGCCCCGGGAGCGTCAGGTACTGGGGGAAGTCCCAGCCCGCGACCCCCGGCCCGCCCGGGTTCGTGAGCAGCACGCCGCGCCGCTTTTCCGGGTGCTTGCTCGGCATCCTCGAGACGAGGATGTCGATCTTGCGGCCGTCCGGGTCCCGGTAGTCCAGCGGCACCTTCAGCGTCGTGCACTGCAGGTCCGGTGTGGGGTACGCGGCGGCCGGACAGGACCCCCACTTCAGCGGGTCCGGCGGCGACGGCGCGGCGGACGCGCTCGGCGCCAGGGCCGTCGCGGCGACCGCGGCGATCGCCGCGGCCAGCAACAACTTCTTCATCGGTGTCCCCTTCCCCGTGGCGCCCCCTCGGCGCCAGGTGGTCCACCGATCCCATCGCGGACGGCGCGTCCCGGACAGTGCGACCGCATCACCGGCACGCGTGACGTGACGTCACTGGTGGCGCCGCCGTCGGCGACCAGCTCCATACCGTTGACGTAGCTCGAGTCGTCGAAGTCGTTCGGTGATTCCGATCCGCGCGCCGGTATGCGCTGGCCTGAGCCCTGCGCCGAAAAGGTTGCCGTGATCCCGACGTTTCGGCCGGGTGCGAAACCTTGCCGGCGCCGTTGACGGCGTTCTCCCGCCGCTGGCACCTTTCGCTCATCGAGAGAGCGTTTACCCGGCTCTCGGTGCAGGGGCCCGCTTACTGGGGAACGCGGGCGCCGGACTGTCCATTTCGGACGTCCAGCCCAACCTATGGGAGAAACCATGAATCCGAGAACCAAAGTCCTTGCCGTCATCACCTTGGTGTTGTCCGTGGTCTTCGCCGGTGCCCTGCCGGCGTCGGCCACCACGGCCCCGCCCGTGGAGATCTCCGCACCCGCGGCCAACGGCCTCCCGCCCTATCTCGCCGTCATCAAACCGGTCACCGCGGAGCGGCTCGGGTCCAGCTGGCACGAGGGCTGCCCGGTCGGGCCCGACCAGTTGCGCTTGGTGAGCCTGAACTTCTTCGGCTTCGACGGGGCGGTGCACCGGGGCGAGCTGGTCGTCAACGCCGATCGCGCCGTCGAGGTCGCCCGGACCTTCGCCGACCTCTACTTCGGACGGTTCCCCATCGAGCGGATGGAAACCGTGGAGAAGTACAACTCCGACGACGACGCGTCGATGGCGGCGAACAACAGCTCGGCGTTCAACTGCCGGGCGATCACCGGCGGTACCGCGTGGTCGAACCACTCCTACGGGCGAGCCATCGACATCAACACGGTGCAGAACCCCTACATCTCCGGTAGCGGCGCGGTGTATCCGCCCAACGGCGCGCCGTACGTGGACCGCACGCAGACCGTGCCGGGCATGATCCACGCTGGTGACGCCACCGAGCGGGCGTTCACCACGCGCGGCTGGACCTGGGGCGGTTCCTGGGACACCCCGATCGACTACCAGCACTTCGAGAAGCCCTGACGATCCGGCCGGAGCCGGTCAGGCCCGGTACGGGCCGTGGTCGCCGAGGTCCGGGCTGACCTGCGGGTGCGGTCCGCCCTGTCCGGGGACGGGGGTGACGGCCGGCTGCCACGAGGCGTCGGCCGCCGCCCGCCGCGGAGCGGGGAGCTCGGCCTGGTCGCGGTCGTGGAGGTGCGTTTCCACGACGGTGTCCTGCCGGCGGCGGGCCAGCACCGAAAGGGTGGCGGCGTGCGCCACGGCCAGCAGGAGCAGGAACACGCCGATCCGGCCGACGAGCGCGGCTGCCGAGCCCGACCAGCCGGGACCGATGACCGAGAGCAGGGCCAGCAGGCCCAAGGCGACGAGGTGGAAGACCGTCACCACCATCCGCGCCATCGACCCGGAGCCCTCGTCGCCGTCCGGGCCGCGCAGGTAGCGGCGGCCGCTGCGGTAGAGGACCTGGCCGTCCGCCACCACGATGATCAGTCCGATGATCAGGAACCCGGTGAGTTCGTTGCCGGTCATGATCGCCTCCTCGTTTCGGGTGGGGTACCCGGGAACGGCGGCGTGACGGGATGGTTCACCGCATCGGGGGAGGGCTCGTCCCGGGCGCCCGGGTGAGGTCGATTTCGGCCCACACCGTCTTGCCGGTGGTGCGCTGCCGTTGTCCCCACGCGGTGGTGACCGCGGTGACCAGCTTGAGGCCGTGCCCGCCGGTGGCCGACGGGGGACGCGGGCAGGCGGGGTCGAGGCAGGTGTCGTCGACCTCGACGCACAGCCAGCCGCGTTTGCGCAGCAACCGGATCTGCCGGGGCGGTTCGCCGTGCCGGAGGGCGTTCGACGTCAGTTCCTCGACCACCATGAGCACGTCGAGCCGCTGGTCGCCGGGCAGGTCCCGGAGCACCCCGGAGGCCCAGGCCCGCACCGAGGCCAGCTCGTCGAGGTCGTCGGCGACCTCCAGGGCGACCACGCGCACCTGGCCGTCGTCCGGTGCCGTTCGGGGTTCGGCCGACATGGAACGCCTCCTGGGTCGACAACTCCACGTCGGGTGCGGGGAGCCTGTGCTGCCGCGGGCTACCCTTCGCGGGGCAGCCTGAACCCGAAACGGCCGAAACGGGGCGGTTGTCGGGTGGCGGAAACAACGACGCCGGAGCTGCGTTGTACGGGGTGATGACCGCGCCACGCTCTTCTCCCGCCCTCCGGTTCTGCCTCCTCGGCGACTCCCTGGCCGCCGGCGTCGGTGCGTCCCGGCCGGCCGACGGCCTCGGCGAGCGGCTCGCCCGGCACCTGCTCACCGCGGGCCACGTCGTGCACCTGCGCGGCTTCGCGGTGCCCGGCGCCCGCTCGACGGACCTGGAACGCCAGGTCGGGGCCGTGCTGCGCGAAGGGGCGGAGCTGGCGCTGATCGTGATCGGCGCGAACGACCTGGCCTCGTTCGTACCGCCCGCGATCGGCGCCCGGCAGCTGCACGACGCGGTGGCCCGGCTGGTCCGCGCCGGGGTGCGGGTCCTCGTCGTGCCGGCGCCGGACCTCGGCATCGTCTCGCGCGTGCCCGCGCCGTACCGCGCGCTGGTGTCGGCGGCGAGCGGGCAGTACGCCCGCGCCCAGACCGAAGCCGCCGTCCGCGCCGGCGGTTCCGTGGCCGCCGCCGGCCCGGAGATCGCCGCCCGGTTCGCCGCCGATCCCGCCCTGTTCTCGCCTGATCGGTTCCACCCGTCGTCCGCCGGGTACGCCGTGATCGCCGACGCCCTTGCACCGCACGTGCTCGCGATGGTGGCCAGCCCCGCCGCATGAGTCCCCCCAGCGACGGTCAGAGCCGCGAGGCCGTCCGGACCAGCCCGGCCAGGGCGCGGGAGCGGCTGTGCGCCGGCCAGACGATGTGGGTGGTCACCGGGGGAGCGTCGCGCACGGGGACGGCGGCGTGCTCGTCCCACAGCCAGGTGCGGGCGGACTCGGGGAAGACCGCCAGGGTGCGGCCGAGGGCGATCAGCTGGGCCAGCTGGGTCTGGTCGCTGACCTCGGGACCCGGGCCGGCGGGTAGGCGTCGTCACGGGGCCAGCGGGCGAGCGGAAGGTCGGGGACGTCGGCGATGTCGGCCAGGGACAACGTTTTGCGCCGGGCCAGGGGGTGGCTCGCGGGCAGGATCGCCACCTGCCCCTCCGTCATCATCTCGACGCTGTCGAACCCGGCGAGGGAGTTGAACGGCGTGTGCATGAGCGCCACGTCGGCGCGGCCGTCACGCAACATCCCCTCCTGTTCGCACATGCCGCTCGGCAGGACTTCGATCGCGGCGGCGCCCGGTTCGGCGGCGTAGGCGTCGAGGAGCTTGTTGAGCAGCTCGTGGAACGCGCCGGCCTTCACCGCCAGCACCACCCGGTCGCGCGGCCCGTCGCGACCGCCGGCCCGGCGGGTGCGGCGGACGGCGGCGGCGGTCGCGTCGAGGGCCGCGCGGCCCTCCTGCAGCAGGACCTCGCCCGCGCCGGTCAGGGCGACACCGCGGCGGTTGCGTTCCAGCAGGGTGACGCCGAGGCGGCGCTCGAGCTGCTGGATCGCCCGGGACAGCGGGGGCTGGGCGATGCCGAGGCGCTCGGCGGCCCGGCCGAAGTGCAGCTCGTCGGCGACCGCGACGAAGTACCGCAGCTCGCGGGTCTCCACGGTGTCCATGCCGCCAGTGTAGCTCCCGGTGATACCGCTCAAGTATCACAGAGCACCGGATCGGTGTTGGCGGACTCCTCGGGCCACGGGTGATCATCACGGCATGAACGCATCCTCGACCGCACTGCCCGGCGGCACCTGGTCCCTGGGCGAGCTGACCGTCACCCGGTTCGGCTACGGCGCCATGCAGCTGGCCGGCCCCGGGGTCATGGGCCCGCCCGCCGACCGCGACGGCGCGCTCGCCGTCCTGCGCGAAGCCGCCGGCCTCGGCATCACCCACATCGACACCTCCGGCGCCTACGGCCCGCGCGTCACCAACGAGCTGATCCGCGAGGCGCTGCACCCCTACCCCGAGGCGCTGCACGTCGTGACCAAGGTCGGCGCGCGCCGCGACGAGCAGGGTGGCTGGCCCCCGGCCCGGCGGCCCGAGGACCTGCGCGGCGCCGTCCACGAGAACCTGGAAACCCTCGGCCTCGACCGGCTCGACCTGGTCAACCTCCGGCTCGGCAACGCCCTGGGTCCCCAGCCCGGGTCGCTCGCCGAAGCGTTCGAGACGCTGGTCGCGCTGCAGGAGCAGGGCCTGATCCGGCACCTCGGCGTCTCCAACGCCACGGCCGAGCAGGTGGCAGAAGCCTGGGCGATCGCGCCGATCGTGTGCGTGCAGAACATGTACAACCTCGCCCACCGCCACGACGACGAGCTGATCGACGAACTCGCCGGCCAGGGCGTCGCCTACGTCCCGTTCTTCCCGCTCGGCGGGTTCAGCCCGCTGCAGTCCTCGGCGCTGTCGGCGGTCGCGTCGCGGCTGGGCACGACATCGATGTCGGTCGCGTTGGCCTGGCTGCTGCAGCGATCGCCGAACATCCTGCTCATCCCCGGCACCTCGTCGGTGGCGCACCTGGCCGAGAACGTCGCGGGCGCGGGAATCCGGCTGTCCGGTGACGACCTGGCCGAGCTGGACGGGATCGCTTCGAGGTAGGCCGTTGTCCGGTGACGGGCGGGCTGTTGCTTGTGGTCGTCGAGCCGGGCCAGCGCGTCGTGGAGGAACGCGTCCCGGCGTTCCCCGAGAACGTCGGCGTCGAGGTCCGGCCGGCCCTGGTCGTGCATGACCGGGACGCAGAACGCCATGTCGGCCAGGGTGCAGGACGTCGCCACGACGTCCCAGTAGGCGAGCTGGTCCGGCCGGTGCCCGGTCGCCTGCTGCCAGCCCCGCAGCACCTCGTCGGCGGCGGGGAGCCCGAACATCAGGGCCGCGTCGAAGCGTGCCCCGCTCAGGTCGATGCCCGGTGCTCCGGCACCGGCGCAGTCCCAGTCGACCAGGCCCGTGCAGCGATCGCCCGACCAGAGGGTGTTCCCGTGCCACAGGTCGCCGTGCACGAACACGCTCCGGCCGGCGGGCACGGGAAGCCGGTCGAGGTGGTCGTCGGCGGCCGCCAGCAGCGCGGTGGTGCCCTTCGCGCGACGCTGGGCCGCGAAGTCGATGTCCGCTATCGACCGGGTCCGCAGCGGCAGCGCGTCCCGCGGTGTCAACGGCACCGCTTGCAAAGCCGCGGCCAGAGCCCCCAGACCGCGCAGCCGCCCGGCGGAGGCGACCGGCGGGATCCGGCTGTTCCCGGGCAGGACCGTGGTCAGCACGGCCAGGGTGCCTGTCGCGGCACCGTCGAGATCGGTGGCGATCAGCCGTGCGGCGGGCAGCCGGTGCGCACCGGCCACCTGCAGTGCCGCCACCTCGGTGGCGAACCGCTGACGGTGGTCGGGGTCGGCCGGGTCACCGAGCCGCAGCACGGCCGCCTCGACCCGGCCGGCCGGGTCGAACCGCACCAGCCACGGGTTCGCGCCCTCCCGCAAACCGGTGACGGCGGCCACCCGGACGCCGCCTCCGACCGCGCCGACCACCCAGCGCAGGACCTCGTCGGACAGCTCGGACATCGCCATCACATCCCGCGCTTTCCCCCGGTGAGCACCGACTCGAACCCAAGTGACACAGGCTAACGCGCCCGGGCAAGCACGGTCGTCGGCCGCTCTCGCGGGAACCCGGTCCGGAGCACGACGGCGGCCAGGACGTAGAGGGCGGGCAGCGCCGGGTCGCGGCCGCACCGGCCACTTCGGACGGTGGCATCGCGCACGCGAACGGGTATAGCACCCGCACGACCTACCGCCGGCTCCAGGCGGAGCGCTCACACCCCCCCCGCGCAACGGGGATCACTGACGTCTTGCCTCGTCCAGCCTGCGGGCCTCGGCGGCCTGCTCGAACGGGGTGTCGCCCGCCGGGTGGTGGTCGCCCATGGTGGCGAACAAGGCCGCCACCTTCGCCGAGTCGTGGTGGGCGGCGAACTCGGCCAGCGCGGGATCCGTGGCGGCCAGCACCTGCCGGAACCGGAGTTCGGCGAGCGGGCCGAGCCGGTCGTAGATCTGCAGGAACACCTTCTGGGCCCGGTCGCGGGCCCAGCCGGCCGGGAGGAGCTCGGCGGGCAGGTCGGGGTCGGTCTCCGGGAACCGGCGCCAGTCGACGCGCAGCTCGGTGCGGGTGCGCAGCGCCTGCGCCGGGCTGATCAGGCCGGCGTCGAGGCCGGTGAGCACCTGTTCGTAGCGGTCGGCGAACTCCTCGTACTCCCGCGCGAGCGGCTCGAGGTCGAAGGCCGCGACGGGGCTGCCCGTGTCGCCGGGGACCTCGGTGGCGCGGAACACCGTCGCGCTGCGGAGGTCGAGTTCGCTCAGCGCGGTGAGCGCGGGGCCGGTCAGGTCGTGCGGGCTGACCCAGACGCCGTCGTAGAGGGCGGCGAACCGCAGGACCCGCAGCCGTGACCGCAGCGCCGTGCGCACGCCGCGGTCCTGTTCGGGCACGGAGAAGGTCACGACGGTCCACTGCCCGTCCCAGTCGGGCGCCGTCGTGCCGAAGGTGAGCATCCGGTGCGTGCGCTCGATGATCACCTCGGACGTACGGGCGGGGATGCCGTACGCCGTCGTCCGCCCGCTGCGCGACACGGTGAGCAGCCCGCGCGCGGCGAGGCGGCGGATCGCGGCCCGCGCGCTGGCCGGGCTGATGTCGAACTCGCCGAGCAGCTCCACCAGCGCGGCCGAGGGGATGTGCTCGTCGCGCCAGTACCAGAAGTCGCCGAGCAGGGAGGTCAGCAGGAGCTGCGGTTCGGCACCCTGCTGTGAGCGGGGCAGCGGCCCTGAGGACGTCGCTGTCATCGCGCGCCTGCCTCTTCCGGGGTCGGTTCGGGCGGCCGTCCGGTGTCCGCCGCCGCTGTCCATGGTGGCAGTGCCGATCGGGTGGGCGCGCCGAGGGGTTGAATCACGCGACACATCATGCGACGATCGGCGCTCGAATAGCAACCAATCTTGCTCCAGGTTCCCGCGCCGCCCACCCCGGACGGCCCTTCCGCAGGAAGACAACGACATGGGTTCCTCACTTCGTCAATGGCGCCGAAGCTCGCTCGCCGTGGCCGCCGCCGGACTCGTCCTGGCCGGGTGCACCGTCGACGACGGCGCGGCCACGGCGCCCACGGCCGCCGCCCTGACGGCCGACCAGGCGCTGCACGACCAGCTGCCGCAGGCGGTCAAGGACTCCGGCGTCCTCCGGTTCGCCGGGGACTCCCACCCGCCGTACCGCACGGTCGGACCGGACGGCAAGACCGTCACCGGCATCGACCACGACTTCCAGCAGGCGCTCGGCCAGCTCCTGGGCGTGCGCACGGAAACCACCATCGTCAGCGGCCTCCCGGCGGCCTTGCAGGGCATGCTCAGCGGCCGGTACGAGGCCTTCAACGGGCCGGTCAAGGCCACGGCCGAGCGTGAGAAGCAGTTCGACACCGTCACCTGGATGACCACCCGCACCGCCTACGTGGTGCCCGAGGGCTCCGCCGCCGGGATCAAGCAGGCCGCCGACCTGTGCGGCAAGCGCGTCGCGGTGGTCACCGCCAGCGTCGTGGAGGACCAGCTCGCCAAGCTGTCCGCCTTCTGCCAGGGCAAGCAGCGCCCGGTCGTGCAGGTCGTGGGGCTCGACGACACGAACGCCACCCTGCTGGCCGCCAAGTCCGGCCGAGCCGACGCCGCCGGGATGACCCAGGCCGCCGCGATCGACGTCACCAGCCAGCAGAAGGGGCAGTACGAGTACGTCACGCAGACCGAGGAACAGGGCGCCACCAAGGACAACCTCGCGCTCTACACCCCGAAGGCCGGCAAGCTCGGCCCGGTGCTGCAGAAGGCCTTCGAGGAGCTGTTCCGCAACGGCACCTACGCCCGGATCATGAAGCAGTGGGGCCTCGAGGACGTCACGGTCCCGCAGCCGCTGTTCGACGTGGCGTCCGCGAAATGACCGCGATGTCCACTGTGGAGGAGACGACGGCTTCGCGCGACGACGTCGCGTCGGCGCGCGGCCGCTTCCGCCCGCTGCGCTGGCTGTTCGTGCTCGTGCTGGTGGTGCTGCTCGCGCAGCTGGTCGTCTTCCTGGTCCGCAACGACCGGTTCCAGTGGGACGTCGTGGCGAAGTACCTCTTCGAGAAGAGCGTCATGGCGGGCCTGGGCACCACCGTGCTGCTCGCGGTCGCGGCGATGGTGCTCGGCTCGCTGGCGGGCGGCGTGGTCGCGGCCATGCAGCTGAGCGGGTTCGGGCCCGCCCGCTGGGTGGCGACGCTGTGGGTGGGCCTGTTCCGCGGCATCCCGCCGCTGGTGCAGCTGATCTTCTGGTTCAACCTCGCCTACCTGCTGCCGAAGCTGTCGCTCGGCATCCCGTTCGGGCCGGTCTTCGGGACGTGGGACGCCAACTCCGTCATCACCCCGCTGACCGCCGCGGTCATCGGCCTGTCGCTCGTGGAGTCGGCCTACCTGGCGGAGATCTTCCGCGCCGGTGTGAACTCGGTCGACTCCGGCCAGCGCGACGCGGCCCGCGCGATGGGCTACACCCCGGCGCAGACGTTGCTGAGGATCGTGCTGCCGCAGGCGATGCGCGTCATCATCCCGCCCGCGGGCAGCCAGTTCATCAACGTGCTCAAGGGCACCGCGCTGGTGTCGGTCATCGCGATGTCGGACCTGCTGCACTCGGTGCAGGTGATCTACAACCGCACCTACGAGATCGTGCCGATGCTGCTGGTCGCCTGCTTCTGGTACCTGGTCGTGGTCACCGTCCTGACGGCCGGGCAACGCCGGCTGGAGCGCCGGTTCTCCCGCGGCCACCGGAGCGTCCGGTGACCGCGCCGGTGCTGCACCTCGCTGACGTCCGCAAGCGGTTCGGGCCGGTGACCGCGCTGGCGGGGGTCAGCCTCGACGTGCACGAAGGCGAGACCGTCGTGGTCATCGGGCCGTCGGGCTCGGGCAAGTCGACGCTCGTCCGCTGCGCCCACCAGCTGGAGCCGATCGACGGCGGCGCGATGTACCTCGACGGCGAGCTGCTGGGTCACCGGCGCTCGCCGGCCGGCCTGCGCCCGCTGACCGAGCGGCGGATCGCCGCCCAGCGGCGCCGGATGAGCATGGTCTTCCAGCAGTTCAACCTGTTCCCGCAGTTCACCGTGCTGCGCAACGTGACCGACGCGGCGATCCGCGTGCACGGGCGCGATCGGTCCACTGTGGAGCGTGAGGCGCGCGAACTGCTGGAGCGCATCGGCCTGGCCGGCCGCGAGGACCACTACCCGCGGCAGCTCTCGGGCGGGCAGCAGCAGCGGGTCGCGATCGCCAGGGCCGTGCTGGTCCGGCCGCGGATCATGCTGTTCGACGAGCCGACCAGCGCCCTCGACCCGGAGCTGGTCGACGAGGTCCTGGCCGTGCTGCGGACCCTCGCCGCGGCGGGCACCACGATGGTGGTGGTCACCCACGAGATGGCCTTCGCCCGCGAGGCAGCCGACCGGTGCGTGTTCATGGAGGCGGGCCGGATCGTCGAGGAGGGCCCGCCGGGTGAGCTGTTCACCCGGCCGCGGACCGAGCGGCTGCGGGCCTTCCTGTCCCGCCATCTGTCCGAAAGGGAGGGTGTTTCGTGATCACTGTCGGCGCCGTCGGCGACCTCATCCTGGACGAGCCGGACCCGGAGTTCTTCCTCGCCCCGGCCGCGCCGGTGCTGCGGGGGATGGACCTGGCGATCGGGCACGTCGAGGTGCCGCATTCGACCACGGCGGTCCAGCACAGCACCGACGTCCCCGCGCCGCCCGCGGACCCCGCGGCGCTGAAGGCCGTGGCCGAGGCGGGCTTCGCGGTGGTCACCCTGGCGGGCAACCACATCTGCGACGCCGGTGACGGGGGACTGGCCGACACGATCGCCTACTCCCGCGCGGCGGGCCTGCGGACGGCCGGTGCCGGGCCGGACCTCGCGCGCGCCCGGCGCCCGGCGATCGTGCAGCGGGGCGGCCTGCGGATCGGTGTCCTGTCCTACAACTGCGTCGGCCCGCGCGACTCCTGGGCGACGTCCCGCAAGCCCGGGTGCGCGTACGTGCACGTGCTCACCCACTACGAACTCGACCACGCGAGCCCGGGCGGCCCGCCGAAGGTCTACACCTTCGCCGATCCCGACAGCCTGGAGGCGATGGCCGCCGACGTGCGCCGGCTGCGGGCGGAGGCCGACGTCGTGCTCGTCTCGCTGCACAAGGGCGTCGGGCACACCCCGGTCGTCGTCGCGATGTACGAGAGTCCGGTCGCCCGGGCCGCCGTCGACGCCGGGGCCGACGCCGTGTTCTCCCACCACCCGCACATCATGCGCGGCATCGAGGTCTACAAAGGACGGCCGATCTTCCACGGGCTGGGCAACTTCGTCACCGTCACCCACGCGCTGACCCCGGGCGCGGACACGGGGGCCGACGAACTCCGCGCGTGGGCCGAACGGCGGACCCGGCTCTACGGCTTCACCCCCGACCCGGACATGCCGTTCTTCCCGTTCCACCCGGAAAGCCGCAACACCGCCATCGCCTTCTGCCGCTTCGACGAGACGGGCCTGCACGAAGCCGGCTTCGTGCCTTGCCGGATCGACGACCACGGCCGTCCGGTGCCGGTCGGCGGCACCCCGGAGGGCGAGGCCGTGGCGAAGTACGTCGAGGACATCACCCACGGGGCGCGTCTCAACGGCCGGTTCACCAGCCGCGGCGGCGAAGTGCTCGTCGATCTTTCCGAAGGGGGTTCCGCATGACCGACCAGCCGCTGGCCGGCCGCACCGTCGTCGACCTGACGACCGCGCTCGCCGGGCCGTACGCGACGCTGCTGCTCGCCGGGCTCGGGGCGACCGTGATCAAGGTCGAAAACCCGGCCACGGGCGGGGATTCGTCGCGCAACAACGCGCCCTACGTCGGCCGCGACGGGCTGAACCTCGCCCGCCGCCACGACGACGACCTGTCGGTGTCGATGCTGCTGCGCGGCCGCAACAAGCTCAGCGTCACCCTCGATCTGAAGAACCCGCGCTCCCGCGCGGTGTTCACCGACCTCGTCCGCGACGCCGACGTGCTGGTGGAGAACTACAGCCCGGGCGTCACCGAGCGGCTCGGCATCTCCTACGAGCGCGTCCGGGAGATCAACCCCCGGCTCGTCTACACCTCCATCAGCGGGTTCGGCGCCCAGGGCGGTCCGGGGTCGGGCAAGGCGATGGACTCGATCATCCAGGCGCTGAGCGGCGTGATGATGACCGCCGGCGAGCCCGACGAGGGCCCGGTCCGGTTCGGCCTGCCGATCGGCGACCTGCTCGCGCCGCTGTTCGCCGTGGTCGGCACGGTCTCGGCGTTGCTGCAGGCCGAGCACACCGGCGAGGGGCAGCGGGTGGACGTGTCGATGCTCGGTGCGCTGACCTCGCTCGTCGCGTGCGAACCGTTCGACGCCTTCGACGCGGTCGGCCTGCCGCAGCGCACCGGGTCGATGGTGCCGCGGCTGGCGCCGTTCGGGATCCTGCCGGCTTTGGATGGGTACCTCGCGCTCTGCGCGCCGACCGACGCGTTCGCCCACGGGGTGCTCCGCGCGATCGGCCGCCCGGACCTGGCCGAGGACGACCGCTACCGGACGCGCGACCAGCGGGTCCGGGCCGCCGACGAGCTGCACGACCTCATCCGCGAGTGGTGCCGGGTGCGGCCGCTGGCCGACGTCCTCGCGGCGTTCACCGCCGAGGGCGTCCCCGCGGCCGAGGTCCGCGAGCCGCGCGACGCCGTGCGCGACCCGTTGGTCCTGGCCCGCGAGGAGGTCGTGCCGCTGACGCACCCGCGCCACGGCGCGGTGGCCGACCTGGCCGGGACCGGCGTGCCGATCCGGTTCTCCGGCGCCCGCGTCTCCCTCGACCGGCCTGCGCCGGGACTGGGGGAGCACAACGAGCACGTCTACCGCGAGCTGCTCGGCTACACCGAACAGCAGCTGGCGGAGCTGGTCGCCGAGGCCGTGATTTGAGCGCGGCCGTGGGGTACGTCGGCGCCGACGTCCCGGTCGAGCTGATCACCGCGGCGGGCCTGCTGCCGCTGCGGCTGACCGGGAAGCCGGGCGAGGACAGCACCCTGGGCGACCGCTACCTCGGCCGCGGCGTCGACCCGGTCGCCCGGTCGATCCTGACGCGGATCCTCACCGCGGACTACGGGCCGCTCGAAGCGATCGTCGTCTCCCGCGACTGCGAAGCGTCCCTGCGCCTGTTCTACGCGCTGCGGGAGCTGCACCGGGTCGAGCCGGAGCTGCGGCTGCCGCCGGTGCGCCTGGTGGACGTCCTGCACCTGCCGCACCACACGACCACCCGGTACGTCCACGCGAAGATCGCCCAGCTGCGCGAGTGGCTCGGACGCTGGCGGCCCATCGGCGACGACGACCTCGCCGCGGCCATCACCGCGCACGACACGCTGCGGCGGTCGCTCGGCCGCTGCGCTGTTTTGCGCCGGGCGAACCGGCTGAGCGGCACCGAGTTCCTCGGCCTGGTCGCCGCGACCACCAGGCTGCCGGTCACCGAGGCCATCGCCCTCGTCGACCGGGTGCCGGCCGACTCACCCGAGGTCCAGGGGACGAGGCTGTTCCTCACCGGCAGCTCCCACGACGACCCGTCGGTCTACGAAACGTTGGAGCGCAATGGTTTCCTGGTCGTAGGAGAGGACCACGACTGGGGTGAGCTGCTCTTCGCCCGCACCTGCGCGGCGCCGACGGAACTCGCGCTGGCCGAGCGGTACCAGCACAACGGCCCGGCCGCGCCGCGCGCGTCCATCCGGCAGCGCGCGGCGCACACCGCCGCGGCCGCCCGGGCGTGTGACGCGGAGGTCCTGTTGTCCTACGCCCGCGTCCACGACGACGCGCCGCCGTGGGACTTCCCGGAGCAGCGGGCCGCGACCGGGCTGCGGGCGGTGCTGGCGGACCGCCAGCCGTACGGCGAGCTGACGCCGGAAGCGCTGGCGGCCCTGGCCCCGGCGGGAGCGGTGGCGTGACCGCCCGGCTGGCGTCGGCGACGACCGCGACGGCGTACCAGCGCGAGTGGTTCGCGCGGGTGCGGGAGGTGGAGGGGCCGTTGGCGCTGGTCAACGCGGACGCGCCGCAGGAGATCTTCCGCACGATGGGGATCCCTTACGTCGTCAACCAGTGGTGGGCCTCGATCGTCGCGGCGAAACGCCAGACCCAGCGCTACCTCGGCCTGCTGCGCGAACGCGGGTACCCCGACTACATCGAGCAGTACAGCGCCACTTCGCTGGCGTCCGCGTTCGAGGACGACCCCGCTCAGGCGCCGTGGGGCGGGCTGCCGACGCCGTCGATCGTGCTCGGCGAGACCACCGGAGACGCCTCCCGCAAGATCTTCGACGTCTGGGACGCCCGGCCCGGTGTCACGTACTACCCGCTGGAGAGCGCGGCGGAGAACGCCGTGCCCGAGCGGTGGTGGGAGCTGATGCCGCACCGCTGGGAGGAGGCGATCGGCAGCGATCGCCTGGACCTGCTGACCGGCGAGCTGACCGGGCTGATCCGGTTCCTGGAGCAGACCACCGGCCGGGTGTTCTCCGAGACCCGGTTCCGCGAGGTGCTGGACCTGGTCAACGAGCAGCAGGAGTGGAACCGCCGCACCCGCGACCTGATCGCCGCCGCCCGGCCGTGCCCGATCGCCGTCACCGACGGCATCCCGAGCGTCATGGTGCCCCAGTGGCACCGCGGCACCGAGTGGGCGCGCGACGCGGCGCGGGCGTTCCACGACGAGGTCCGCGACCGGGTCGACGCCGGCGTCGCGGTGTGCCCGGACGAGCGGCTGCGGCTGATGTGGGTCGGCCGCGGGCTGTGGTTCGACCTCGAGTTCTACCAGCGGTTCCAGCGCTCGCACGGCGCGGTCTTCGTCTGGTCGATGTACCTCGCCATCGCCGCCGACGGCTACCTGCGCTACGGCGACGACCCGCTGCGCGCGCTCGCCGCCCGCTTCGCCGCGTTCAGCGACCAGCTCTACACCCCGCCGTGGTCGGCGGAGTGGTACGTCAAGGAAGCGCGGCACCACGGCGTCGACGGCGTCGTGCACCTCGTCTCCGACGACGCCCGCGGCAGCTACTTCACCACCCGTGCCCTGCGCGCCGCGGGCATCCCGGTGCTGGAACTGCACGCGGACAACGTCGACGCCCGCACCGGCGACGACCTGACCACGCGGATGAGCGCGTGGCTCGACGACCTGACGCGGTGACCAGGAGGCCGCGGTCCCGGCGAACGCGTCGTCGCCGCCGAGCACCCGGGATGGCGCTTGAACCTCCGCCGGGTCAGAGCGGGGGCGGCCGCAGCGCGGTGACCTCGGGGAGCGGGCCGTCGAAGCGCTCGACGTCCACGGCTGCGTGCTGGCCTGCGCAGCCCTGGGACAGCCGCGACGACGGCACGTCCGCGGTCAGCACGTTCGGGTTGCCGTGGGCGCACAACGGGCTCGCCGGGTGGTCGTCGACCGGATCGAACCAGGCGCCGGTCGGGAGCTGGGCGACGCCGGGGCGCACGGCGTCGTCGAGGACCGCGCCCGCCAGGCACGCGCCGCGCGCGTTGAACACCCGGACGACGTCGCCGGGGCCGATGCCCCGGGCCGCCGCGTCGGCCGGGTTGAGGCGGATCGCCTCGCGGCCCGCCACCTTGCCCGCGCGGCTGACGGCGCCGCCGTCGAGCTGGCTGTGCAGCCGGGTGCGCGGCTGGTTCGCGATCAGCCGCAACGGGCCGGTTTCCTTGGGTGGCAACCAGACCGGGTGGCCCGGACAGTCGTCGTACCCGAACCCGGCGACGACCGCCGACGTGATCTCGATCCGCCCGCTGGGGGTCTTCAGCGGGTGGACGTCCGGGTCGGCGCGGAAGTCCGCCAGCAGCGTGTGGTGCGTCGGTCCCGGTGGGAGTCGTAGCTCACCCGCCGCCCAGAACTCGGCGAACGGCGGGGCACCGGAGGAAACGCGCCACTCTTCGTAGAGGTGCTCCAGCCATTCCCGCGGCGAACGTCCTTCCGTGAACGCCTTTTCGACGCCGAGCCGCTCGGCGAGAGCCGCGAAGATCGTGTGGTCGTCGCGGCTCTCGCCGCGCGGCTCGGTGATCCGGTGCATCGCGATCAGGTGGGTGTCGCGGCGGCCGGAGCCGAGGTCCTCGCGTTCGAGCGTCGTCGTGACCGGCAGGACGACGTCGGCGTGCCGGGCCGTCGCGGTCCAGAACGGCTCGTGCACCACCACCGTGTCCGGCCGGGTGAACGCGCGGCGCAGCCGGTTGAGGTCCTGGTGGTGGTGGAACGGGTTGCCGCCCGCCCAGTGGACGAGCCGGATGTCCGGGTACCGCCGGACTTCGCCGTCGTAGTCGTAGGACGCGCCGGGGTGCAGCAGCAGGTCGGCGATCCGGGCGACCGGGATGAACTCGCGGACCGGGTTGACGCCCTGGGGCAGGTACGGCGTCCGGACCTCCGGGCCGGTGTCGCCGACGTCGCCCATCGAGCCGTAACCGTGCCCGAACCCGCCGCCGGGCAGGCCGATCTGGCCCAGCATCGCGGCCAGCGTGATGCCCGCCCACACCGGCTGCTCGCCGTGTTCGGTGCGCTGTAACGACCAGGTCACCGTGACCAGGGTTCGGTGGGCGGCCATTTCCCGGGCCAGCGCGACGATGTCGGCGGCGGGGATGCCGGTGATCCCGCTCGCCCAGTGCGCGTCCTTGCCGGTGCCGAGCAGGTACCGCTCGAACTCGGCGTACCCGGCGCAGTACCGGGCCAGGAAGTCGCGATCGTGCAGCCCTTCGGCGACGAGCGTGTGCGCGAGCCCCATCATCAGCGCCGTGTCGGTGGCGGGCCTGATCGGGTACCACCGGGCGTCCACTGTGGACGGCAGGTCGTCGCGCAGCGGGCTCACCAGCGCGACCCGGGCCCGCAGCCGGGCGAGGTGCCCGGGGGTGCCGTGCTCGGTGACGCCGCCGGGCGTGACGAACACGTTCTTCTCCGGCACGCCGCCGAAGGCCACGATCAGCTCGGTGTGCTCGGCGATCGTCGGCCAGGTCGACGCCTGCCGCAGCACCGCGTGCGCGTCGCCCACGACGTGCGGCAGCAGCACCGACGACGTCCCGTTGCTGTAGCTGTTGCGGGAGCCGGTGTAGCCGCCGATCGTGTTGAGGAACCGGTGCAGCTGGCTCTGCGCGTGGTGGAACCGCCCGGCGCTGGCCCAGCCGTACGAGCCGCCGAAGATCGCCTGGTTGCCGTGCTCCTCCCGGACGCGCCCGAGCTCGGCGGCGACCCGGTCGAGGACCTCGTCCCACGGCACCTCGACGAACTCGTCCCGGCCGCGCCGTTCGTCGGGTCCGGGACCGTCCTCGAGCCAGCCGCGGCGGACGGCTGGCCGGGCGACGCGGCTCGGGTGGTCCAGCGCCGCGGCCAGGTTCCCGAGCAGCGGCGACGGCGCCGGGTCGGCCGGGTGCGGGACCACCCGCAGCCGGCCGCCGGTGACGTCGGCGGAGAACGCACCCCAGTGCGACGTGCTCGGCCTCATGCTCCGACGGTAGCCGCGCCGGCGCGCTCGCGGACCAGCCGGACGAGCGCGCCGTAGTCCCGGGCGTCGGCCAGCGGCGAGAACCCGCGGATCAGCAGCGTGCCGACGCCGAGCCGGAGGTAGTCCAGCAGCGAGTCCGCGACCTGCTCGTAGCTGCCGACCAGCGCGGTGGAGTTCCCGGCCGCGCCGGTCGTCTTCGCCACTGCTGTCCACAGCCGCTCGTCGTGGACCTCGCCGGTCGCCGCGGCTTCCAGCAGCCGCTGCGAGCCGACGGCGGCGCTGGAGTCGCGGACGCCCTTGAACTCGCCCACGCGGTCCTGGGTGAGCCGCAGGATGTCGCGCGCCCGGTCCCAGGCCTCGGCTTCGGTCGCCGCCGGGATCGGGCGGAGGCTGACGCTGAAGGCCGGGGTGCGCCCGTGCGGCGCGGCGGCGGCCCGGACCTCCTCGATGCGCTGGGCGATCCCGGCGAGCGGCTCGCCCCAGAAGGCGTAGACGTCGGCGTGCTTCGCGCCGACCCGGATGGCGTCGGCCGACGCGCCGCCGAAGTAGACCGGGATCCGGTCCGGCCGGACGTCCGAGCGGGCGCCGCGGACCTGGTAGAACTCGCCGTCGTGGTCGAACGGCTCGGCCGCGTCCCACGTCTTGCGCACGACGCTCAGGAAGTCGTCCGTGCGCCGGTAGCGGGTGGCCTTGTCGGTGAGGTCGCCGTCGCGGGCCTGATCGGCGTCGTCGCCGCCGGTGATCACGTGCAGCGCGACCCGGCCGGGGTGGAACGCGTCGAGCGTGGCGAACTTGCGCGCCGCCTGGGTGGGCGCGACGAACCCGGGCCGGTGGGCGAGCAGCACGCCGAGCCGCTCGGTGGCGGCCAGCACCTGGTCGGCGAGCACGAAGCCGTCCGGGCTGCTCGCCGACTGGGCGATCAGCACGCGGTCGAACCCGGCTTCCTCGTGGGCGCGGGCGACCTCGCGCAGGTAGCCGGGCTGGATGACCGGCCCCTCCGGCGCGACGATCTCACTGGCCTGGCGGGCGGCGGCGTAGCCGATGAATTCGACGCTCACGGGGTCTCCTTGCTGGGCGGAGTGGTGGACGCACCCAATGTGGCGTTGGGTGCGCTGGACGCACCCAATGTGGCGTTCGGTGCGTTGGACGCACCCAACGCCACATTGGGGCGCATGGGCTGGGCGGTGGGCCCGCTCACGGGGGTGTCCTCGGTCAGCAGGGTGCGGGCGAGGGCGAAGATGTCGCCCATCCGCCAGCTCTCGTTCGGGTGGGTGCGGCGCGCCCGGCCCCAGCCGGAGTCACGCCGGTACTGGGCGGGCCAGTCGGTGCCGCGGATCGCGGATTCGTCGGCCGCCACCGGGGTGCGGCAGTCGGGGTCGACGAACAGCGCGTCGACCGGGCAGTACAGCTCGCACAGGAAGCACGTCTGGCAGTCGGCCTGGCGGGCGATGACGGGCGGGGCGTCCGGGACGGCGTCGAAGACGTCGGTCGGGCAGACCCGCACGCACTTGTCACACGCGATGCAGCGGTCGGCGAGCACGAGTTCGATCACGCGACGGCCTCCTTCCAGGCGGGGTCGTCGGTGCGCCAGTGCATGCCCCGGGTCTCGTGCCGGCGCAGGGCCGCCGCCTTGACCCAGCGGCCCATGGCCACCAGCGACGCGGTTTCGCGGGCCGTGACGGCATCGCGGCCGGTCCCGGTCAGGCCGCCGTCGACGACCGTCCACAGGGAATCCAATGTAGACAAAGAGGCTTGGAGACCGGGCTCGTCGCGGAACATGTTCTTGCCGTACGCGTTCAGCTCCTCGCGCACGACGTCGACGACACCGGCGGTGTCCACGGTGGACGCCCGGCCGCTCGGGCGGATCCCCGCGCGGCCTGCCGCGCGCAGCGGTGCCGGACCCGCCGCACGGGCGTGCCGGACCGCGGCGCGCCCGGCCCAGGTGCCCGAGGACACCGCCCACGCGGAGTTCGGCGAGCCGCCGCCGGAGATCGCGCCGACCACCGGCACCCGGCTCGCGACGTCGCCCGCGGCGAACAGGCCGGGGACGTCGGTGGTGCAGTCCGGGCCGGTGACGACCAGTCCGCCGACGCCGCGGATCGTGCCCTCGCCGAGCAGCGTGACCTCGAACCGCTCGGTGAACGGGTCGATGCCGCGCCGGGCGAACGGCAGCAGGAAGTTGGGCTGCACCAGGTGGATCCGCTCCCGCACCCAGGACGGCGTCCGGTCCAGCGTGGTGAAGACGGGCCCGCGCAGCATCGCTGCGCCGAGGACGCGGTTGCGGTCCGGGCCCGGCGGCAGCTCGATCTCGACACCGTCGGCGTCGGTGTACGTCCCGAAGAGGTACGACATCGAGCGCGCCATCGTCGAGTACGCCGGGGCGAGCGTGTAGTAGTTCGAGAACTCCATGCCCGACAGGCGCGCGCCGGCCTCGACGGCCATCAGGTGCCCGTCGCCGGTGTTGCCGCGTGAGCCGAGCAGGTTCGAGCGGAACGCCGTCCCGCCCGTCGCCAGCACCACCGCGCCCGCCCGGACGCGCCAGGAGCCCCCGGCTTGACGGCGCACCCCGGCCGCGCCGCCCGCTGAGCCGTCCGGGCGCAGCAGCAGTTCCAGCGCCGGGTGGTGGTCGAGGATCCGGACGCCCGCCCGGTGGATCAGCCCGCGCATCGCGCGCAGGTACTCCGGGCCGCGGACGTTGTTGGTCCGGTCGGGCTGCCCGTCGCGGACCGGGAACGGGTAGTACCTGTCCAATGTGGGCAGTCGCTCCCACGTGGTGCGCAGGACGCGCAGCGCCTGTTCGGGATCCGCGAGCCCGCCGGCGTGCGCATGCCGTTCGGCGATCGCCTCTTCGTGCCGCTCCGGGGGCACGAACCAGTGCGTCACCCCGGCCGTGGCGGTGACGCCGCTGGTGCCGCAGTAGCCCTTGTCGGCCAGGACGACGGTCCCGCCGGCCTGGGCCGCGGCCAAGGCGGTCCAGGTCGCGGCGAGACCCCCGCCGACGACGAGCACGTCGGCGGCGAGTTCGAGGTCGGCGGTCATCGCGACTCCGCCAGCTCGGCGTCGGCCGCGACCCCGAGTTCGGCGAGCAGCCGGTAGCGCAGCTCCTCGAACTCGGGGTTGCGGCGGTTGCGTTCGCCGTCGAAGTCGACCCGGTGCTCGGCCGCGAGCCGGCCTTCGCGCAGCGCGACGACCCGGTCGGCGAGCAGGATCGCCTCGTCGACGTCGTGGGTGACCAGCAGGACGGCCGGGCGGTGCACGCCGACCAGCCGCCGGACCAGGGCGTGCATCTTGATCCGGGTGAGCGCGTCGAGGGCGGCGAACGGCTCGTCGAGCAGCAGCAGGCGCGGCTCGCGGACCAGCGCCCGGGCGAGCGCGACGCGCTGGGCCTCGCCGCCGGACAGCGTCGCGGGCCAGGCGTCGGCGTGCCCGGTCAGGCCGACCTCGGCCAGCGCCCGGGTCGCGGCCTCGCGCGCCCCGGCGCGGGGGAGGCCGACCGCGACGTTCTGCCACACCGGCCGCCACGGCAGCAGCCGGTGCTCCTGGAACACCACCATCCGCTCGGGCGGCGCGGCCAGGTCGCCGCCGTCGGGCTCGTCGAGCCCGGCCAGCAAGCGCAGCAGCGTCGTCTTGCCGCAACCGCTTTCGCCGATCAGCGCGACGAACTCACCGGGCGCGATGTCCAGATCGAGTCCCTTGAGGACGGTCCGGTCGCCGAAGCTCTTGGTCAGTGCGCGGACGCGCACGGCGGTACTCACAGCTTGACGGCGTGGTCGGCGACGGTGATCGGCCCGCTCAGGATCTTCCGCCGGCTCAGCCAGTCGGCGCCGCGCTGCAGCTGCGCGATCCCGTCGTCGTTGATGAGCGCCAGTTTCGTCTGGACGTTCTTCGCGGCCATCTTGTCCAGCACCGCCTGCGGGTAGTGCGAGACGGCGTTGCCGATGTCGAGGGACTCCTTGTAGTGCTGGTTCTGCCAGTCCTGGTCGGCCTGGAACGCCGTGATCACCTTGCGGATCGTGTCGGCGTTCTGCTCGGCGTACTCGCGGCGGACGAGGTAGCTGGTGAAGTCGATCTGGAAGTCCAGCTCGTCGCCGTCGACGAAGATCGGCTTGGCGCCGTACTGCACCTCGGCGATCTCGCGGAAGCCCTGCCAGATGGCCCAGGCGTCGATCTTGCCGGCACCGAACGCGGCGGACGCCTCGGGCGGGTTGAGGTAGGTGACCTTGACGGACTCGCGCGGCACCTTGTACTTCTCCAGCGCCGCTACGAGAAGGAACTCGCCGAGGCCCGCCTTGTTGACCGCGACGGTCTTGCCGACCAGGTCCGTCACCTTCTGGATCCCGGTGTTGGCCCCGGCGACGATCGCGGTGGTGCGCGGGGTGGACGCGGCCCAGGCGACGTACACGAGGTCGGCGCCGGAGAGGATCGCCTGGTCGGCCGGGGTGGTGCTGCCGCCGAAGCTGAAGTCCGCGGTGCCGCCGACGACGGCCTGCAGCGTCGGCGCGTGGTTGGGGAACGGCCCGACCCACTCGACCGTGAGGCCCTGGTCCTTGAGCGTCTTCTCCAGCACGCCCCGGGCCTTGGGCAGCGAAATCGTGCTGTAGGTCAGCCGGACCTTGCCCTGGGTGGCGCCGCCGGCCGAGCCGGTGGCGCACGCGGCGAGCGGAGCGGCCACGGCGGCCAGTCCGGCAGCGGTCAGGAAGGTGCGTCGCGAGAGTGTCATGGCGGTTCCTCAGGCGGTCAGGCGGGCGTAGGTGGGGTGCCAGCGCAGCAGGCGGCGTTCGAGCAGCCGGGTCACGAGGTCGCAGAGGATCCCGATCACGGCGTAGATGATCACGACGAGCACGATCACGTCGGTCTGCAGGAACTCCCGGGCGTTGGTGGCCATGAACCCGAGCCCGGCGTCGGCGCCGAGGGTCTCCGCGATGACCAGCGCGAGCCAGGCCGCGGTGAGCGAAAGCCGCAGCCCGCCCAGGATCGAGGGCAGCGCGCCCGGCAGGACCACCCACCGGATCTGCGCCGCGCGGCCGAGGCCGACGACGTCGGTCATCTCCAGCAGCTTCGGGTCGATCTGGCGGATGCCGAGCACCGTCGTCAAGTACAACGGCACGGCGGAACCCAGGGAGATCAGGAAGATCTTCCCGGCCTCGCCGATCCCGAACCAGACGATCACCAGCGGCAGGATCGCCAGGAACGGGACCGCACGCACCATCTGGATGCTGCGGTCGAGCAGCGCTTCGGCCACTTTGGACAGTCCGACGAGCAGCCCGAGCGCGACGCCGAGGCTCGCCCCGATGGCGAACCCGGTGGCCGAGCGCTGCAGGCTGGCCAGCAGGTTCGTCACCAGTTCGCCGTCGGCGAGCAGGTCGCCGGCCTTGGCCAGGACGCCGCTCGGCGCCGGGAGCACCTGCTTGGGCAGAATCCCCAGGCGGGCCAGCAGTTCCCAGAGCGCGAGCACGGCAACCGGTGTCAGCCACGACACCGCGCGGTACGGGAACCCCCGGCTCCGGGCCCGCGCGCTCGCCGGGAGCGACGTCGACGGGACGACCACGGCGCGCGTCACCGCGGATCGATCCCGGAGTCGATGTACTTGCTCAAGTCCTTGCCGCCGGGAAAAAGCCCCTGCTGGACCCAGGTGTCGTACGTCTTCTGCAGCTGGCCGGCGAGCGCGGCGTCGACCGGGATGCGCTGGTAGGTCGTCTCGTCCGGCCGGACCTGGGTGGCGACCTCGATCGGCTGGTGCGCGAAGCCCGCGTACCACTTGTCGAACGCGCCGGGGTTGTCCTTCGACCAGGCGTACCCCTTGTCGACGCGGCTCGCGAAGTCCTGGATCGCGGTCCGCTTGCGGGGATCGGCCAGCGCGGTGTCGGTGGCGGACAGGACGTTCAGCCCGCTGTTGATGCCCGCGCCGTCGGACAGCACGCGCGCGCCGAGTTCGCCGCGGGCGCGGGCGGCGTAGACGCTCCAGGTGGCCCAGGCGTCGATGCTGCCGGTCGCGAAGGCGGAGTTCGCCTCGGTCGGGGCGAGGAAGTTGAGCGTGACGTCCTTGTCGCTCAGCCCGGCCTGCTTCAGCGCGCCGATGACGAGGTAGTGCGCGACGCTGCCGCGGGTGGTCGGCGAGACCCGCTTGCCCTTGAGGTCGGCGAGTGTGCGGATCGGGCTGTCCTTGGGCACCAGGATGTAGGTGCCCTTGCCGCCGTTGCTCCAGGCCGCGGCCACCTTGATCTTCGAGCCGCCGGCGATCGCGGTGACCGTGGGGGAGTCGTTGGCGCCGCCGATGTCGATCGCGTCGGCGCGCAGGGCCTCGTGCAGGTTGACGGCCGCGGCGAACTGCGACCACTCGATCTTGTACGGCAGGTTGTCGAGCAGCCCGGCGGCCTTCAGCCGGGACTGCGTGGCGCCGGTCTGGTCGCCGACGCGCAGCACGACCTCACCCGAAGCGTCCGAAGTGGACGATCCGCACGCGGTGAGCGTGGTGAGGCCGAGCAGGGCGGCCAGCAGTAGCAGCGCGAGCCGGGGTTTCGAAGGCATGCGGGAACTCCCCAAAACGGTGTCGCCGGAGGAAGACCCGGTGACGCGGACCAAATGGTCACCGGTATGTGTCTATTCTGCCCAGCGGCCCGGGAGAGTCAACGCTCCCCGGCGGGTTCCCACGAACCGGGAAGGATCTACTGTGGACAGTCGAGTGTGACGCCGGTGGCCGCGCGCACGGCGTCGGCGTACTCCCGCAGCGGACGCCAGCCGGGCACGACGAACCGGCCGCCGGGGCCGGTGAAGGTCAGCGTCGGCAGGGCGTAGCGGACGTGGTGCTCGAGGTGCTTCGCGCGGCCGCTGTGCGGCCCGGGCGCGGTGATGTCGAGGACCTCCGGGCACGGGTTCCGGGTTTCCCGCCAGTCTTCGCGGACGGCCTGGCGGACTTCGTCGCTCAGCATGGCCGTGTGCAACGCCGCGAGGTCGAGGCCGGGGACGTCCTCGACGGCGGCGAGCACCCGGCCGGTGTCGTCGGCCGGGGTGCCGTGCACGAACGTCGTCTCGCGCAGCCGGCTCAGGACGAGGTCGGCGACGGTTTCCCCTTGCGCCTCAGCGGCTTTCGCGGCCAGAGAAGCCGGCCAGCTCGTCCGCGCGACCCACTCGAGACGGGGTGGCTTCGGGGCGCCGGTGTGCTCGGTGACGCCGTCGATGAACTTCGCGTACCAGGCCGCCTCGGCGGCCGGGTCCGGTGCCGGGTCCTCGTCGTCGTCGAAGAGGATGCCGAACACCCGGCGCCATTCGGCACCGGGCAGTTTTCCGCGCAGCCAGCGGAACTTCGGCTCCGAACCCCACGCCCACGGGCAGGCGGGGTCGGTGTACTCGACGACTTCGAGCACCACGGGTCACTCCGCGGGGACGTCGACCGGGGACCAGAGACTCGGCAGGTTGACCACGATGCCTTCCTGGCTGCTGCGCGCGATGATCACGACGGCCTCTTCGCCGGTCGGGTTCTCCTCGCGGTGCGGCACGTACGGCGGCACGAAGATGTAGTCGCCGGGGCTGGTCTCCAGCCGGATTTCCTCGTCACCGTCGGCGAAGACGAACACCGGGTGGCCGGACTTGACGTAGATGGCGGTCTCGGCCTCGCCGTGGTGGTGGTCGCCGGAGTTGGTCTCCGGCGCGACGTGCGTTTCGCCCATCCAGACCTTCTGTGACCCGACGGTCTTGCCGGAGACCGCTTCCAGGCGGGTCATCCCGGTGGTCTGGTTGGTGTCGCCGGTGAGGTCCGCGCCGCGGATGTGGCGCAGCGGCTGGTGCCAGAGGTCGGTCATGGCTGTCCTTTCAGGTGGCTACGCGGTCGGCGGCCGCGTCGGTGAGCAGGTCGGCGATGGTCGTCGCGCGCAGGATGGCGGCTAGGCCGGACTCGAGCCCGGACCAGAACGGCGTGAGCCCGGCGGCCGTGCCGTGGTAGGCCAGGGCCGGGCGGGGCTCGCCGCGGACGCTCAGGAACTCGCCGTCGACCGCGGCGACGGCGTCCCGCACGGTGATCTCCGCCGCGTCCCTGGCCAGCCAGTAGCCGCCCTCGCAGCCGCGCTGGCTGCGGACCAGCCCGGCCTGGCGCAGGTCGCGCAGCACGGCCTTGATGAACCGCGCCGGGATGTCCTGGGTGGACGCGACGGCCTCGCAGGTGATCGGCCGCGTGGTGTCCGCGGCGAGCTCCAGCAGGACCCTGATCGCGTAGTCCGCCCTGGCCGAGATGCGCATGCCCGCCATCATCCCCGGACCAGCGCCGGGGTGCCCGTTCCGGCGCGGCGCCATTCCAGGAACTGGACGATCTCGGCCGCGACGCTGCGGTGGTCGACGTCGTTGAGCACGTCGTGCCGGCCGCCGCCGACGAGCACGAACCGGCTTTTCGGCAGCTTCGCCGCGTACGCCCGGGCGGCGTCCGGGCCGGCGACCTTGTCCGCCTCACCGTGCAGGACCAGGACGGGCACCTCGGGCTCGGCGAGCGGACCGGTGACGGGTGTGTGCAGCTCGCCGCGGGCGAACCGGTCGTCGGCGTCGAGCAGGGCGCGGTGGACCGGGCAGGCGGTCCGCGCGTCCAGCTCGTCGTCCCAGCCGGTGGAACCGCCGAGCGGGAGCCCGCTGGCGATCACCGCGTCGACCGGCAGGTGCGCGGCGAGGGCCAGGGCCCGGACGGCGCCCGTGTCGTGGCCGAGCAGCACCACGGGACCCGGGCCCGCCGAGACCTTCACCGGCAGATCGGCCTCCGGCACGGTGACGCGGTAGCCGTCGAACGCGAGCCGCGTGCCGAGCCGGGCGTAGAGGGCGGGGTGCTCGCCGCGGCCGGGCAGCAGCACGACCGTGCCGCGGACCGGGACGCCCTCGGCCGGTGCCCAGCGGATCGCTTCGGCCAGGGTCATACGGCGGCCGCCGCGGCCGGCTTCCGCCCGCGGCGGGCGAGCTCCGAACGGACCAGCGGCAGCAGGTGCCTGCCGTAGTCGATCGCGTCGTCGAGGGGGTCGTAGCCGCGGATGAGCAGCGTGGTGACGCCGATGTCGACGTAGTCCAGCAGGGCCTGCGCCACCGTCTCGGGGGTGCCCACGAGCGCGGTCGAGTTGCCCGCGGCACCGGTCGCGGTGGCCGTGGGTGTCCACAGTGCACGGTCGTGGCGGTCGGCCTTCGCGGCCGCGGCCAGCAGCCGGACGCTGCCGACGTTGGTCGGCTGGCCGCCGTCGCGCCACTCGCGGGCCGCCTTCGCCGCGCCGGACGCGGTGATGGTGTCGAGGATCCGCTGCGCGCGTTCCCAGGCGAGGTCCTCGGTGGGGCCGAGGATCGGGCGGAACGACACGCTGATCCCGGGGAGCGTGAGCCGTCCGGCGGCCTTGGCCGCGGCGCGGACGGCGGCGATCTGCTCGGCCGTTTCGGCCAGCGGTTCGCCCCAGAGCGCGAAGACGTCGGCGTGCTTGCCGCCGACCCGGTAGGCGGCCTCCGAGGAACCGCCGAAGTACACCGGGATCCGCGGGTTCTGCAGCGGCCGCACCTGCGGGGTGTAGTCGTCGAGCCGGTAGTGCTTGCCGTGGTGGGAAAACGCGTCGCCCGACGTCCAGGAGCGCTTGAGGATCTCCAGGTACTCGTCGGTGCGCTCGTAGCGCTCGTCCTTGCCGAGGTAGTCGCCGTCGCGGGCCTGCTCGACGTCGCTGCCGCCGGTGATGGTGTGCACGGCGACGCGGCCGCCGCTGAAGTGGTCGAGGGTGGCGAACGCGCGCGCCGCCAGCGTCGGCGCGACGAACCCCGGGCGGTGGGCGATGAGCAGGCCGAGGCGCTCGGTGTGGGCGGCCGCGTAGGCCGCCACCTGCTGGCCCTCCGGCCAGCCCGCGCCGTACCCGATCAGCACGCGGTCGAAGCCGCCGTCCTCGTGGGCGCGGGCGAACCGCCGGACGTAACCGGGGTCGATGACCGGGCCCCGGGCCGGCCGGGTCTCGCTCGCGTCCCGGGTGCCGATCATGCCGACGAACTCGACGGGCATCTGCTTTCCTTTCGCCGCAAGACAAACGCAGGCGCCAGGGAACGGCACGAGCACCCGCGCTGTCAATTGGGCACCTCCGGGTGTCCATTTGCTGGACGCCTCTGGTCCCCGCCGCGCCGGTCGGCTTATCGTCTCGCCGCAGCCGACCCCTCCGGAGGACCCCGTGACCACGAGCGTCGCCACCGTGCCCGCGCCCGTCCCGGCCGCGTTGCCGTCGATCGTCGCCGGGCTGGCCGCGCGCGCCGGCGAGCACGATCGTGCGGGGACGTTCCCGCACGAAGGCGTCGAATCGGTGCACGCGGCGGGTTTGCTGACGACGACCGTGCACCCGCGTTACGGCGGGCCGGGCGCGGGCGTGCTCGACACGGCCCGCCTGCTCGCCGAACTCGGCCGCGGCGACCCGTCGGTCGCGCTGGTCACGGCGATGACGCTGTTCGTCCACGCCGGCCAGGCGAGCACGCCGTCGTGGCCCGACGACGTCTACCGCGAGGTGCTGGCGGAGTCGGCCGAGCGGCCCGTGCTGATCAACGCGCTGCGCGTGGAGCCCGAACTCGGCTCACCGACCCGCGGTGGCCTGCCCGCGACGATCGCCCGCCGGACCGCGGACGGCTGGCGCCTGACCGGCCGCAAGATCTACTCGACCGGCTCGGTGGGCCTGCGCTGGATGGTCGTCTGGGCCCGCACCGACGAGCCCGACCCGCGCGTCGGCGGGTTCCTGGTCCGCGCGGACGCCCCGGGCATCACGATCGAGCCGACGTGGGACCACCTCGGCCTGCGGGCGAGCGCGAGCCACGATGTGATCTTCACCGACGTCCCGGTGCCTTCCGGTGCCACGGCCGGACTGTCCACACCGGACACCCAGCGACCGCCGGTGCTGACGTTTCCCTTGGCGCTCCCGGCGTTGTACCTCGGCGTCGCGCGCAACGCCCTCGACTGGCTGACCGGGTTCCTGCGCGAACGCGTCCCCAGCGGGCTGGGCAAGCCGCTGTCGACGCTGCCGCGGTTCCAGACCGGCGCGGGGGAGATCGCCGCGCGGATCACCGGCGCCCAGGAGATCCTCTTCGGCCTCGCCGCCCGGGTGGACGACGGCGACGCGGACGCGATCGCCCACGCGGGGGTGGCCAAGGTGCTGGCCACGCGGCTGCTCATCGAGGCGGTCGAGCAGGCCGTGGCGCTGGCGGGCAATCCCGGCCTGACGCACGGCAACCCGCTGCAGCGGCACTACCGCGACGTGCTGTGCAGCCGCGTGCACACCCCGCAGGACGACGCGGTGCTGACCGGGCTGGGCCGCTCGATCCTGGGCTGAGCGGCGCGGGTGGAGCGGAAAGCCCGGCGACGCGGGTGTTCGGCGCGGCCGTCACCGCGTGGCCTCTCGGCCGGAGCGCCTGCCGCCGGCCCAGGAGCGGCGGTGGTTCCTCGCCCCGCGCCCCACTCCTAGGTGGTGGACGTCCGGCCGGTTTCGGCGAATTCGAGCCGTTTGGCCACCGAGACGGCCTGGTCGGCGAACCGCTCGTGGAAGCGGGCGAGCAGGGCGAGGTTGCTGGCCGCCTGGACGCCGTGCGCCCAGTCGTCCTTCGTGATCGCGGCCAGCGCGCGGGCGTGCAGGGCGTCGACGGCGTGGTCGGTCTCGTCGAGCTCGGCGTGGCCGCCCTCGGCGTCACCGAGGATCAGCTCGCCCACCCGGTCGGCCATGCCCGCCCCGATCTCACCCAGTTCGGTGAACACCCCTTCGAGCTCGGCGGGCACGGCGTGGTCGGGGTGGGTGAAGCGGGCGGCGTCGGCGACGTGCGCGGCGAGGTCGCCCATGCGCTCGATCTTCTCCGCGCAGTAGACCGCGGCGAGGATGGTGCGCAGGTCCCCGGCGACGGGCGCCTGCAGCGCGAGCAGCGACTGGGCCTGCTCCTCACAGGCCTCGCGGGCCCGGTCGAGCTGGTCGTCGCCGGTCAGGACCTCCTCGGCCAGCTGCAGGTCGGCGGTCAGCAGCGCCCGGTTCGCCCGCCTCATGGCCTCGGCGGCCAGACCGCACATCGCGCCCAGCTGTTCGCCGAGCCGGGCCAGATCTCCGTGAAAGCTTTCGCGCATCGGCGCAGAATAGCGGCAGGAGGCCGGGGATGCCGAAACTGGTTGCGCCCACCGAGCGGCTGCGTGACGCCTGGCTCGAGGCGCACGCGGAGTGGGGGCCGGGCGTCCACGAGGACGGCTTCGGGCTGCGGCCCGAGGACGACGTCGGCTCGCCGGCCGGCTTCGCGGCCTGGGTCGCGCGCCTGGCCGGCGACGGCGGGACGCGGTACCGGTGGATCGTCGAGGACGACGTGGTGCTCGGCGGAATCGCGCTCCGGCACGGGTCCGGCGAGCTCGTGCGGCTGGCCGGCCACATCGGCTACGGCCTGAGGCCGGCCGCGCGCGGCCGCGGGCTCGGCACGTGGGCGCTGGGCCGGATGCTCGACGAGGCGCGGTCGCTCGGCCTGGACCGGGTGGTGCTGGTCTGCGCGCCCGGCAACACCGCGTCGAGGAAGACGATCGAGCACCACGGCGGAGTCCTCACCGAGCGGGGCACCGTGCTGCGGTACCGGATCGACCTCGGCGCGTGAAGACCGTTGCCGGGCCCTGCCGCTGATCGGCATCGGCGCTGGTCGGCCGGCTGCGGTCGCCCCGGACGTGCTCGCGGAGCCCGTCACCCCCGGATGTCTGTGAGGATGGCGGGTATGACGGAGACACCTGCCGGGCCGGAGCCGGATCTGCGGCTCCAGCTGGAGGTCCTGCGCGACGTCGTCCAGGCCGAGCTGGCCGCCGCGGGGTTGCCCGTGTTGCCCGGGGAAGAGCCGATCGGTGCCGCCGGCGCGGTCGTGAAGGTCGACGTGCCGGATCTGCGGGGTGTCGTGGTCGGCTGGTGCGAGCACGTGGTCCTGCTCGACGCGCTGGAGGAGGCCTGGTCCGAAGACCCGCACCAGGAGGGTGCGGAGTGTGCGGCGTTCGGGCAGCTGACGTCCGCGATCGGCGAGGCGATGGCCGCGGCGATGCGGAAGATCCTGACGGCGGCGGGGCTTGAGGTGGCCGACGCCGCGACCGACTACGCGCCCGACCAGCTCCTGGTGACCCGGATGGTGTCCCAGTCGGTGTGGCAGGCGCGGCGCGACGCCCAGTTCGCCCGGCGCGAAGCGTCGATGCAGGCGGCCTGGCGCGCCCGGAGCGCGGAATAACGCCCTGTACGTCGGTGGTCAGTGCAGCTGGCTCCGCAGGTCGGAGACCCGGTCGACCGCGGCGGTGAAGTCCGCGGCGGACAGGGTGCCGTTGCCCAGTGCGGTGGCGAGGGCGTCGGCGGCGTTGTCGCCTTGGGTGACGTCGCGGGCCGAGGCCAGGACGAGGTCCGATCCCGCGCCGGCCGCCAGCACCGCGCGGTTGCCGGTGCTCCCGTAGGAGGCCAGCGCGCGGGCCTCGAGCGCGTCGGTGATGGTGATGCCGCCGAAACCGTTGCGCTGCCGCAGTTCCTGCTGGATGACGGTGGGGGAGAGCCCGGCCGGGCGAGCGGCGTCGAGCGCCGGGTAGACGGCCCAGGACAGCATCACGAGGTTCACCCGCGCCCGGATCGCCGACGAGTACGGTCCTTCGTCCGTCGCGCGCAGCTCGGCCAGGGGCACGTTCAGCGTCACCGGCGCCGTGTCGGTGTTCGCGCCCGCCGGGGCCGAGCCCAGGCCGGGGAAGTGCTTGGCGGTCGCCGCGACGCCGGTGGCCTGCTGCGCGGTGACGTCCGCGGCGCCCAGGCGGCCGGCGACGGCCGGGTCGTTGCTGTAGGACCGGCCGTACTGGTCGATGAAGTCGCCCGGCTGGCGGTAGACGTCGAGCACCGGCGCCAGGTTGACGTTCATCCCGGCCGCGGCGAGCGTGTAGCCCGCGCCGCGGCCGGCGGTGGTCGCGGCGGCCACCGGATCGGCCGCCTGCCCGACCTGCTTCTCCGACAGGGCGGGCTCACCCGGCAGCCGGCGCACCTGGCCGCCCTCCTGGTCGGTCATCAGGAGCAGCGGGTAGGGCACCGGGCTCTGCGCCGACGCGGCGCGCAGCTGCTGCACGACCCCGGCGATCTGCTGGCTGCTCTGGATGTTCTCGCCGAAGAAGATGACGCCGGCCGCTTCACCGGCGCGGATGCGCTGCAGGAGCGCGGCCGGTGGGGTGAGGCCGGGGTAGGAGTAGATCACCCGCTGCCCGGCGAGCTGCCGGGGCGTCAGGCCGGCCTCGGGGGCGGCGGCCGCGGACCCCGCCAGCGCCGTCACGGCGACCAGGGCCAGCAAAGTACTCCTGCGCGTCACACGGGTCATGGGGTGAAGCTCCCTCCAGAGGCCCTCACGGTAACTCTTTCGAGTGACGGAGGGAAAGTTTCCGACGATTCCGGGAGTGGGAGCCGCCCTCGGTACTGTGTCTCGGCATGACCGGCACCGAGCTCGAGATCACCGCGGATCTGGTCCGCGACCTGCTGCGGGACCAGCACCCGGACCTCGCGGGGCTGGCCATCCGCGAGGTGGCGGGCGGCTGGGGCAACCAGATGTGGCGGCTCGGCGACGAGCTGTCCGTGCGGATGCAGCGCATGGACCCCACTCCGGTGCTCCAGCTCAAGGAGCGGCGATGGCTGCCGGTGCTGGCCCCGCTCCTGCCGCTCCCGGTGCCGACCCCGGTGCGGTCCGGCGCGCCGTCCGAGCGGTTCCCCAAGCTGTGGACCGTGATGACGTGGGTGCCCGGCGAGCCGCTCGACCACGGCTCGATCAGCCGCGGCACCCACGCGGCCGACACCCTGGCGGACTTCCTCCGGGCGCTCCACGTGCCGGCGCCCGCCGACGCGCCGGCCGCCACGGACCGCGGCGCCCATCCCCGGGACTGCACGGGCGGCTTCGAGAACTTCCTCCAGGCCGTCGCCCCCGGCGACGCCGCCGACGTCCAGGCCGTCTGGGACGACGCCGTCGCGGCCCCGGCATGGGAGGGCCCGCCGGTGTGGGTGCACGGCGACCTCCACCCCGCGAACGTCGTCGTCTCGGACGGAACGCTCTCGGGCATCGTCGACTTCGGCGACCTGTTCGCCGGCGATCCGGCGTGGGACCTCGCCGCCGCCTGGGTGCTGCTCCCCGAAGGCATGGCCGCGCGGTTCTTCGCGAGGTACGCGCGTGCGGAGGAGGCGACGATCCGGCGCGCCCGCGGGCTGGCCGCGTTGAAGAGCTTGTTCTTGATGCTGATGGGGCAGAACGGGGATCGGGGTTTTCCTGGTGGTAAGCCGCATTGGGGACCTGTGGGCCGGGTGGTTCTTGATCGTGTCTTGCGGGGCTGATCGGCTTGGCCGTGTTGAAGGGCTTGTTCCTGATGTTCATGGGGGAGAACGGGGATCGGGGTCTTCGCGGTGCCGCTTTGGGGACTCGTGGGCCGGGTGGCTCTTGATCGTGTCTTGCGGGGCTGATCGGCTTGGCCGTGTTGAAGGGCTTGTTCTTGATGCTGATGGGGGAGAACGGGGATCGGGGTCTTCGCGGTGCCGCTTTGGGGACTCGTGGGCCGGGTGGCTCTTGATCGTGTCTTGCGGGGCTGATCGGCTTGGCCGTGTTGAAGGGCTTGTTCCTGGTGCTGATGGGGCGGAACGGGGACCGGGGTTTTCCGGTGGCAAGCCGCACTGAAGACCCGCGGCACTTGATCGTGTCCTGCGGGGTTGATCAGCTCTTCGCCAGCTCGAATCCGAGCTGCCGGCCGCCGTTGCCGGACTGCTCCAGCAGGGTGAACCGGTAGGGCCCGACGACCGCCGCGTTGCCCTGGGTCAGCCGGGTCTGCTTGCCGTCGAAGCCGACGGCCAGCGCCGGTGTGTCCCGGTCGCCCCGCAGCTGCAGCAGCGGCCCGCCGGCGCAGGCGACGAACAGCCCGCCCTGGGTGTGGGTGATCTGCGGCTGGTCGCCGGTGGTGGTGGCCGCGCCGGTGCCCAGGTTGAGCGTGAAGCCGCACTTGCCCGGCATGCTCGGGGTGCTCGTGGTGGCCGGTGCCGCCGACGTGACCGCGGTCGTGGTCGCCACAGGTGGTGGTGACGGCGCCGGGGTTTCGCCCCCGCAGCCGCTCACCAGCACCGAAACCGACAACGCGAACACCACCGGGTTTCTGCGCACACGGCACCGTACCGCGGTCAGCTGGTGCGGCGCGGCACGTTCAGCCCCTCCACCACGAATCGCGGGCGGCCCGACGGGAGGGCGTGGGACGGCCACGAAACCGTCACCGTGGCCGTCTCGCCGGGGAGCAGCCAGAGGTAGTTCTCGCTGCAGCGCAACGGAAGTATCCGCTCGTCGGTGCGGGCGTCTCGGGCCGAGACGCGGGAGCCCGCGGTGACGACGCGGCCGGTGTTGCGCAGCGTCACCACGGCTTCGCTGCGGTCGCCGTCGCGCCGGATCGGGCCGACCCGCAGGGAGACGTCGGCCGGAGTGCGAGTCAGCTCGCGGGCGTCCGCGGGGGTGCGGTAGCGCCAGTAGACGTTGCGGGACAGCTCGGCGCCGTCCCGCCCGACCAAGCGCAGGCGCAGCAGGTGCAGGGCGGGCAGCGCGTCGGTGAACGGCACGGCGAAAGCCGCCTTGACCGACGACGCGGGTACCGACACCGGCGCGGAAACCGGCGTACCGAGGGAGCGTCCGCGCAGGTCGAGCAGCTCGGCGTGCACCGTGGCGCCGTCGAGGTTCCGCGCGGTCTGGTTGACCGCGTGCACCTGCCAGTCCGACAGCCGCGCCTGCACGTGCAGCGGCTCACAGCCCTTGCGCGCGCCGTGGAAGCTGCCGTTCGTGTCGAGGTCGTAGTCGTAGGTCTGCCAGACCGTGCTGTGGTGCGCCGGGTGCGACATCCACAGCAGCACCCCCGACGCGTCGTCCCACAACGCCGCGTTGTAGGCCTCGAAGATCGCCCGCATGCTCTCGTAGTTGACGAGCTGGGCCTTCGCGCAGAAGTCGTCGAGCGAGGTCCCCGGCCCGAAGCGGTCCTCGATCGCGCCGCGGTAGGTGTCCGGGTTCTGGCCGCCGCGGGTGCACCAGTCGTGGTGGAACCAGACGTCGCCGATCGGCCACGACGGCTGGTCGGCGGCGAGGCGCCGCATGCTCTCCGCGACCGGCACGGTCGGCAGGCCGATCTCGCTGTGGAAGCCGTAGCTGCCGATGGAATACGTGTCACCGTCGAAGTAACGCGCGGGGTCGATCCACGAGTACGGCCCGTGCCCGGTGACGACGCCACCCGCCGAGTTGCCCTGGTACCACAGCTCCGGTTGCTGCACCGCGAGCATCTTCCGCAGCCCGGCGTCCATCGCGGCGGGCGGGTCGCTCTCGTTCGTGGCGCACCAGACCACAATGGACGGATGGTGCCGGTACCGCACGACGGTGTCGGTCGCGATGATGAGGAAGACGTCGTTGTCCGGCGGGAAGATCGCGTCCCCGGCCCAGAAGTCGTTCCACACCAGGATGCCGTTCTCGTCACACGCGGCGAAGAACTCCTCGCGGTTGCTGGACCCGACCCAGTTGCGGATCATCGTGAAGTTCATGTCGCGGTGCAGCGCGACGGCGTCGGCCATCCGGTGGGGCAGCACCCGGCGCAGCAGCTCGTCGAAACCCCAGTTGCCGCCCTTGGCCAGCACCCGCACGCCGTTGACGCTGATCTGGAGCGGCGTGCCGGAATTGCTGACCTTCTTGACGTCGGTCCAGGTCGCGCCGTCGTCGGAGACCTGCACGGTGAACGTCAGCGCGTACGCGGTCTCCCAGGTGAGCACCACGTGGTCGAACGCAGCCGCCGCGCCCAGGTCCACCTGGATCCACTGGTTGTCGGAGTAACCCGACGACCAGCGCGTGTCGTCGCGGCCGTCCACGGCGTTGCCGGCCTGGTCGTTCGCGTTGTCCTCAGAGGACGCCGTCGCGGTCTTGCCCTGGGCCAGGTCCGGCCCGGAACCATCCACAACGGACAGTGTCCACAGGGAAATCCCGTAGCCGGTAGCGCGCTTCCCGCCCTGGATCCGCAGGTACCGCGCGGTCGTCCGGTCGAACTCCACCGTCTGGGGCGCGGAGTGGTTCGTGGCCGGGTCGATCACGATCGGCTGGGTCGCGGTGTAGCCGAACTGCCGCAGTCCCACTTGGACGGTCCGGCGGTCGCTGACCTGGTTGCCGACGCTCACCGTGGTGGTCAGCGGGTGCAGTTTCGGGTCGCCGTACCCGTTGGGCCACCACAGTTCCGGCCGCCGCAGCCGCAACGCCGGATCGGTGGCCGGGCCGAACGTGACGTCGAGAGACGCGCCCGCCGCGAGGTTCACCCGACGGCTCACCCGGGCGCCCGCCAGCTCGGCGCCGACCGTCACGGTCCGGGCCACCGAGGAGGCGTTGCGCACGGGCACGACCAGCGTCACCTCGGCGACCGAGGTGTCCGGCAGGTTCGGCAGCCGGGTGTCGACGCGCGGTTCGCCGAGCACGGCGTCGCCGGTCGAACGCAGCCGGACGTGGTTCCAGATGCCCGCGCCGCGGTCGCGGACGCCGGGCATCCAGTCCCAGCCGCTGATCGAGATGTAGCCCGGCAGGTCCTGCTGCTCGGCGTTGGAGTTCAACGTCGAGACGCCGTCGGGGCCCTTGTCGCCGGGGTTGCCCGGGTGCGGCATCGGGTCGATCCGCACGGCCAGCGCGTGCGCGTCCTTCCCGCGCAACGCGCTCGTGACGTCGAAGGCGGCCCGCGCGACCGGGTGGGTGAGGGAGCCGACGGTGGTCCCGTCGACCCAGACCTCGGCGTGGTGGTCGATCCCGTCGAACTCCAGCCAGACGCGGCGGCCGGCGTCGAACCCGTGCGGCAGCGCGAACTCGCGGCGGTACCACCAGCTGTGCCGCGAAAGCGCTTCCGGGGCGCGCATGTTGCCGAACCCGGACGTCGGCTCCGGCAACTTGCCCTGCTCCACCAGCGACGTGTGCACGGTGCCGGGCACGGTCGCCGGCAGCCAAGTCGACGTGTCGACACCGGCGCGGGCGAGCGCGGCGCCGTCGGCGGAGGGCAGCCGCGAGTCCATGGTCAGCGTCCAGCCCGTTTCCAAAGCTACGGTCCCATCCGCAGCCGTAGCCAGTGCGGGCGGGCGGCCGGTGTGCCGTCCCCAGTCGGTCCAGCCGGTGGCGTCCGGCCGCGGGCGGTCGGACCGGCCGTACACCTCGAAGGCGTTGACACCCAACGGGTTCGCGTTCGCCTGCTGCTTCGCGGTGAGCCGCACCCAGCGGGCCGTGACGGGTTTCTGCAGGGCGATCTCGACGCGGCCGCCGGGGGAGTCCGTGGCGGTGTGGACCGTCTGCCAGGTGCGGCCGTCCGCCGAGACGTCGAGGGTGAACGCGACCGCGGAGCTGGACAGCACCTCCCAGCCGGTGGTGTTCAGGAACGGGTTGATCCCGGACGCCGGGGTGAACACCGGGTCCGCGGCGGTCGCCTCGAACACCAGCACCACCGACTCGATCCGGCACGCGGCCTGCAGGTCCACGGCGATCCACTGGGGATCACCCGCCCCCGCGCGCCAGCCCGAGCCCTTCACGCCGGTTTCGGCCAGGCCGTCGACGGCGAACCAGGCCGGCGTCGGCGCGTACGCCGTGGAGGACACCGTCACCGGCCGGTAGCGGGCCAGATCGGTCGCCGGCTGGGCCTCGGCCGCGGCGGGGAGCGCGGCCGGCACCCCGAGTGCGGCGAGCAGGACGGCGTTGGACTGCAGGAACGTACGACGGGACAGACCGCTCACGGTCGGGGCTCCTATCGGGAGAGCTTGAGATCGACGAACCGCGGGCGGTTGTTGTCGATGTTCGCGTACAGGTCGGCCAGCTTCTCGCTGTTGGTGTTGTAGGAGATGACGAGCTCCCCGGGCTTGCTGATCTCGGGGTGCGCCGCGACGTTGTAGGTGTAGCGCCCGTTTCCGGCTTCCGGCGCGGTGTAGATCGTCTCGCCGCCGGTGAACGGCCCGACGGGGCTGCTCGCGTGGTAGGCGTGGATGGTGCTCTCCAGGCCTGAGCCGAACGTCGTGAGCAGGTACTCGCCGCCCACCGGCGTGACGCCGAAGGAGCTGCCGACGTTGCCGAGCAGCCGCGCCGACGCCGCCGGGTCGGCCGTCCAGCCGTTCGCCGTGCGGAACTGCCACGGCCCGTCGAGCCGGCCGATCGGGGCGCGCGCGACGTGCAGGTACTTCGTGAAGCCTTCGCCCTCGACGCCGTAGATGTAGGTCCACGCGCCGTCGCGCGTCAGCTCGGTGCCCCACTGGACATTGCCGACCGAGGCGACGTCGGTGAGCTTCTCCAGCCGGAACGTGTACGGGTCGAGCGTCGCGAGTTTCGTCTTGGTCCAGGCGAAGTTGAACGGCGGCGGGTCGTCGGTCGGCGCCTGCTCGAACTCGATGACCCGCAGCTTCCCGCCGTCGACGATGCCGTCGCCGTTCCAGTACCAGTAGTCGTTCGGCTCGCCCGGGCTGTTCGGCGTCGGGCCGACGAGTGACTTCGGGTGTCCCGGCGGGCCGGGCGCGATCGTGGTGAGGATGTGCTTCGCGTCCGGTGTGGACAGTACGGCCGAGTTGTGCGTGAACGGCGACGACTCCGGCAGGCTGTCGTCGGCGCGCACGGGCCCGAAGAACGTGTCGTTGTACAGCCAGACGTCCAAACCGGACGGCAGCCGCGTCGAGTAGGTGCCGTCGGCCGCGGCCCAGCCGACGCCGGGGCGGCGGCCGAAGTCCTGCCACCGCTGGGTGAGCGCTGTATCGGCGGTGGCGCCGAGAATCCTCAGGGGACGGTTTGTCGCGGCGGCGGGCCCGGCGAGGGCCAGGGACGCGGTGACGGCGGCGGAGAAGGCCAGAGTGCGGCGGAACTTCATGGTCGCTCCTTAAGTGGTCAGCGGTGACCGAGCAGTTCGACTTCGGCGACGGACGTCTTGGCCGCGCCGGGCGCGGCGGCGAGGTCGAGCTTGAAGTACTTGTAGGTTCCGGTCTGGGTGGGCGTGAAGACCCGGGTTTCTTGGCGCCATTGGAAGGTCTGGGCCTGCCGCCGGTCGAGCGTGGTCCAGTGGGTGCCGTCGGCCGAACCGGACAGCGTCCACGCCGCCGGGTTGTTCCCGGCCGCCGTTCCCGCAGTCACCGTGTACTGCTCGACCCGGTGCGCGGCGGGCAGGGTGAAGGTGACGCTGCCGGTGGCGGGCAGATCGGCGACGGTGGCGGACGTGTTGTCCACCAGGTCGTCCACTGTGGACGTACCTGGCCCGGTGAAGTCCTGTTGCGGGTCGCCGGTGGAGGACGGCGGCGCATCCTGCGGCCCGGTGCCCCAGGCCGACGGCCGCGGCCCCATCACGAAGTCGATCCGGCCGCCGCGCGCGAGGTCGTCGTGGCTCAGCCAGGTGTGGCTGGTCGGGCGCCCGTTGACGCTCATCGCCTGGACGTAGACGTTGCGCGCGGAGTTGCCGTGGGCGTCGATCACCAGCGTGCGGCCGTTCTCCAGGTGGAGCGTCGCGCGGTCGTAGAGCGGCGAGCCGACCGCGAACGTCGGCGATCCGCTCTGCAGCGGGTAAAAGCCGAGGGCGTTCATCACGTAGAAGGCCGACATCGAGCCGTTGTCCTCGTCGCCGGGGTAACCCTGGCCGATGGCGCTGCCGGTGAACGAGCGCGCGAGCGCCGCCCGGGTGAGTGCCGCGGTCTTCGACGGCTGCCCGATGTAGTCGTACATGTAGGGCACGTGCATCGCGGGCTGGTCGTTGAACGCCCACTGGCCGAACTGGTCGTCGCGGCCCTCGAACATCTCGTGGTACGGCCCGCCCCAGCCACCGCCGTACTGCGCGGTTTCCGGCGTCGCGAAGAACTGGTCGAGCTTGGTCGCGAGCCCCGCGCGGCCGCCGTAGAGCGCGGCGAGGCCGGCGCCGTCCTGCGGCACGGAGAACGCGTACGTCCAGCCGTTGCCTTCGGTGTAGTCGCCCGCGTTCCAGTCCAGCGGGTTGTACGTCCCGGCCGCGTGCGCCCAGTCGCCGGTGGCGGTCTTCGGCTGGAAGAACCCGGTCTGCGGCTCGAACAGCTTCTCGTAGTTGCCGGAACGGTCGGCGAAGTAGTGGTAGTTGGTCAGGTATTCGTCGCGCTTCGGGTCGCTCGGCTTACTGGTCTGGTAAAGCTTCTGCGACATCTGCGCGATGCCGTAGTCGGCGATCCAGTCCTCTAAGGACGCTGACGCGCTCGACCCCGTGTCGGACGGCGTGTAACCGAGGAACGTCGTGTGCGGCACGTCGGGGCGTCCGGTCAGCCCGGACGAGGGCACCATCGCGTCCTTCACCGCGGCCTCGTAGGCCGAGGCGACGTCGAAGTTCGTGACGCCGCGCAGGTAGGCGTCGGCGATCGCGACGTCCGAACTGGTGCCGCTGAAACCGAGGTAACCCGGCGCGGTCCACTGGCCGAGCCAGCCGCCGTCGCGGTACTGCTGGACGAAGCCGTCGATCATCTTGCCGGTCTGGCTCGGGTAGAGCAGCGAATTGAGTGACCACGCGCTGCGGTAGGTGTCCCAGAAGCCCTCGTTGGCGTACGGCTGGCCGGCCTTGATCGTGGAACCGGTGGTCGTCGGCGTGTTCGGCCCGGCGCTGGGGGAGTAGGGACTGGCGTAGCGGTAGTCCGGCTTGGCGGCGCTGCCGGTGTTCTCGGCCAGCTCGTTCGGGTAGAGATTGAGCCGGTAGAGGCTTGAGTACAGCGACGTGAGCTGGTCCTGCGTGGCGCCGTCCACGGTGATCACACCGAGCTGCCGGTCCCACGTCCGCTGCGCGTCGGCGCGGACCTGGTCGAAGCCGCGGTGGCCGACCTCCAGCTCCAGGTTGTGTTTCGCCTGGTCGACGCTCAGGAACGACGTCGCCACGCGCATGGTCAGCGTCCGGTCGTGGCCGAGGGAGAAGCCCGCGAACGCGCCGGTGCCGCTGCCGCCGGTGAGGGGGCCGGACGCCGTCATCGGGCGGTCGAAGGTGGCGTAGACGAACATCCGCGGTGCGCCCCAGAAGCCGCTGACGTCGGAGTAGCCGGTGACGATCCCTGTATTGGGATCGACGGTGACGGCCGCGCGGTTGTCGACGTTGTCGAAGATCAGGCTGTCGCCGCCCGCGGGGAACGTGAACCGGAGGACGGCGGCGTGGTCGGTGGGTGTCATTTCGGTGCTCAGGCCGTTGTCGAAGGTGACGCCGTAGCGGTCCGGCCGCGCGGATTCCTTGTCGTGACTGAAGGTCAGGGCGCGCTGGGCCCGGTCCGCGGTGGCGGGATTGTCCGAAGTGGACGGCATGACCTGGAACGTCTGGTGGTCGCCGACCCACGGGCTCGGCTCGTGGCTGACCGAGAACGCCTGGATCGCGGGGCGCCCGGCGGGGGTGTTGTCGCGCAGGTACTGGTAGATCGTGCCGGTGGAGGAGGCGTCGGTGACCGGCGACCAGAAGTTGAAGCCGTGCGGCAGCGCGGTGGCGGGGATGGTGGCGCCGCGCGAGTAGTCGCCGGAGGAGTTGGTGCCGCGGGTGGTCACGGCGCAGTCGGTCAGGTGCCGGTCGGCGCACGAGCCGGCGGGAGCGTCGGCGATCGCGACGTCGTCGACCCAGCCGGCGAAGTGCGCGGGCACGCCCGGTCCGGCCCAGGTCAAGAGCACGCGGTCGACGGTCTTGCCGGCCGCGACCGCGCCGAGGTCGGCGGTGACCTGGTTCCACTGTCCGGTGTGGAGCGTCTTCGCCGTGCCCTGTTCGCCGGCGGTGAGGCGGACGCCGTTCTGGTCGGTGACGGGCAGCCCGCTCAGCCGCGACCCGTCGGTGAACGCGAGGTCGAGAGCGACGTAGGTGCTCGGATAGGCGGTGTCGTTGCCGGTGAACTCGGGGAAGACCACATAGGACAGTTGCGTGTTCCGGCGGACGGGCACGTCGACGTCGTAGAGCTTGTCGGTCGCGGTGCCGCGGGCGCCGGGCTGCCAGCCCTCGTAGTGCAGCGAGTGGGTGCCGGTGAAACCGAGGTGGGGCTTGACGGTCGGCCCGGCGGCGGGGCCGTCACCCACCTCGGCCGTCATGCCCGGCGCGGTTTTCGTTCCGAGTGCGATCTCGGCGAGCTGGAGGGTGCCGTCGCCGTGGTTGGCGGTGATGTCGAGGCGGTAATGCAGGTACGCGCCGGGGTGGGTGACGGCGAAGACACGGGTCTGGCCGCGCTGGGTGAAGTCCTGGTCGCGCCGGTCGTCGACGGTCTGCCAGCGCGTCCCGTCGGTGGAGCCCTGCAGGGTCCAGGCGCGCGGGTCACGGGCGGGGCTGTCGCCGGCCGCGGTGAGGGTGTAGGTGGTGATGGTGCCCGTCAGGTCCGCGGTGAGGGTGCCGTGGTTCGCGGGGACCTGCCAGGTGGTGGCGGGGTTGTGGTCGACGGCCTTGGCGGGGTCGTGGTCGGCGCTCCCGGTCCCCGTGACGTTGGTGGGGGTGACGGCCCCCGGCAGCGCGTCACCCGGGACCACCCCGGTCGCGGTCTCGGCCGTGTTCTGCCAGGTGGGCGCCGGGTCGTTGGCCTCGAAGGAGGTCCGAAAAGACGACGGCGCCGCTCCGGCGGGCATCGCGGCCGTCATCGCGGCGCCCATCGCGAGAACGGCGGCGAACGGAACCAGACGGCGACGAAAGACGGCCACGGAGGGCTCCCTCGAGATCGGGCCGACGTGCAGATTGACAACGTTGGCAACGCGGCCCAGTCTCGGACGGCATTGTCAGCGTTGTCAATGGCCAGAACTGGACAGAACCAAGGTCCGGTGCGGCTTTTGCCGCCCGGCTGAGCGCCTGGGTGACCAGTTATGACGCGGTTCGGTGCGGGAGGCGCCCCCGCCGGCACCGCACCGCCGCGGTCGTGGGCCGTCGGCAGCTCGGGGTGCGGCGCCGCGTGGCTCTGGGGGTTCGCGGGATGAGTGTGGTGGGGGGCGGATTCCGAGCCGCGGCTCAGCGCCTTGGTGACAAGTTGCGGCGCGGGTTCACGGGCCGGAGGCGCCCCGCAGCGATCATGGGCGGGCGGCATCTCGAGGCGCGGCGCCGCGTGGCTCTGGGGATTCGCAGGATGAGTGTGGTGGGCGGGGCGGGTGCCGAGCTGCGGCTCAGCGCCTTGGTGACCAGTTGCGACGCGGTTCGGCGCGGGGCCACGGGTCGAAGGCGCCCCGCAGGCGACCGCCGCGGTCATGGGCCGGCGGCAGCTCGGGCGCGGTCGCCATGCGGCTCCTCTGCCCTCGCCTGGATCCGGCGGGACGAGTGCGGTTGCCGTGATCGTGGCGGGTATCAAACCGCAGCTCAGTGCCAGGTGGGGCGTTGCGCAGCTCTTTGGCTTTGCCGGATCCGCGCGTGATGAGTGTGGTGGGCGGGGCGGCTCAGCACCCGGCCGAGCGCAGCGCGACCCCGAGGCCCTCGCCGGACCCCGCGCGGTCGCCGTCGAGGTGGGCGAACAGCAGCTCGGGGCGCGGCGCCGAGCTGCTCGCGGGATGGGTGTGGTGGGCGGGCTCAGCACCCGGCCGAGCGAAGCGCGACCCCGAGGCCTTCGCCGGACCTGCGCGGTCGCCGTCGAGGCGGGCGAACAGCAGCTCGGGGCGCGGCGCCGAGCGGCTCGCGGGATGAGTGCGGCAGGCTCAGCGCCCGGCTGAGCGCAGTGCGACCCCGAAACCCTCGCCGGAGCCGCGCGGTACCAGGGTGGTCGGCAGCACCACCCGCCGCGGGCGGGACCGGTCGCCGTCGAGGCGGGTGAACAGCAGCTCCGCCGCCCTTCTTCCCAGCTCGCGGGGGTCCTGTGCCACCACCGTCACGCCCAGCACCTGGGCCAGCTCCGAGTCGTCGAACACGACCAGTGCCGTCCGTGGCGCTGCGGACTCGGCGATCGCCCGGGCCACGCCGCCGACCAGGCGGGGGTTGTCGGCGAACAGCGCCGTCGGGGCGTCGGGTGTGGCCAGCAGTTCGGCGGCGGCTCGGTGGGCCGCCGCCGCGTCGACGGCGTCCGTGCGGACCGCGTGCGGTTCCAGGCCCGCCTCGGCCAGCGCGGCCTGGAAGCCGCGCAGTCGCTCGCGGGCCGTGTGGATCACGGGGGAGTGGCCCACGTAAGCGATCGCCCGGTGGCCCTGCCCGAGCAGGTGCGTCACGGCCTGCCCGGCGCCCTCGGCGTGCGCGGCCAGCACGCAGTCCACCGGCAGCCGCTGCGGCGGGCGGTCGGCGAACACCATCCGCGTGCCGACGTCCAGTTCCGGGCGCAGGTGGTCGTGACGGCGGTCGGCCGACACCACGATCAGCCCGTCGAGGCGGCGCTCGACGAACGTACCGAGCAGCCCGCGTTCGCGCGCGGGATCCTCGTCGGAGCTGGCGACGAGGGTGGTGAACGACCGCGCCGTGGCGACCTGTTCGATCGCGCTGAGCATCCCGGCGTAGAACGGGTCGGCCAGGTCCGCGGCGAGCACGCCGATGCCGCCGGCGGGCCGGTCGGTCCGCCGCAGCCCGACGGCGTTGCTGTTGGGCCGGAACCCGAGCCTGCGGATCTCGGCCTGGACGCGGCCACGCACGTCGTCGCTGATGAACGGGTAGTTGTGCACCACCCGCGACACCGTCTTGACGCTCACCGACGCGGCCGACGCGACGTCGCGCATGGTGGGCCGCCCGGTGGGCGCCGGTCCACGCCGGCCGCCCGCCGGCCGCTCGGCATCCGGGGCTCGGGTCACGGCCGGACCCTACCTCAGGCCCGGACCGTTGCCCGGCAACAGGATTCACCCGCTACGTCACGCGCAGGGCGTCGATCATCCCGACGGACGTGCTGCGGTTGACGATCCGGAAGGTGTGCTGCCCCGAGGCGAGGCCGCTCTTCTGCCAGACCACCTGCTGCACCTGCCGGGCGCCGTCGGCGTGCAGGTCGACCGTCGCCTGCAGCGCGTTGTCCAGGTAGACGTCGACCGTGCCCATGTCGCCGTTGCGTTCGGAGAGGTACTGGATACCCGTTCCGGTGAAGGAGTAGGTCGCCGTCGCGCCCACGACGGTCGAGTGGTGGGTGTCGTCGTTGTAGTCGCCGTAACCGCGGTTGGTGGTGGGGAACCAGTTGCCGTCGTAGCTGACGTCCGTGTCGTTGACGAGGCCACCGCCGCTCGCGTTGAGGCCGAGGGTGGACGCCGTGCCGCTCAACGCCTTCGCGCCCTGGTTCGGGCTGCCGGTCAGCCGCGTCGTCGCGTACGACGTCAGCGGCTTCGCGGTGCGTTCGACGACGTAGGTGGCGCCCGAGGCGGTCGGGAACTCGAACTCCGCGGCCGTGGTGGTCAGGACGGTCGTGTTGTCCGACGTGCGCCGCACCCGGACCTGCTGCCCGCTCCACGGGTTGACGACGCGGGCGGTGGCGCCCCACTGGCTGCGCAGGCCGACGTACTTCGTCTCGTTCGCCTCGCGCTCGGAGCTGACGAGGAAGCCGTTCTTCGCCAGCAGCGTGAACTTGCCGACGAACGACGAGTTCGCGGGCGCGGCCGGGAAGACGCGGATCTTGTCGTTGTACGACTGCAGCAGCGCCTCGTTCATCGCGGAGAGGTTGACGCCGTGGTATTCGAAGACACCGTTGGTGTTGCTGGTGAAACCGTTCGGGTAGTTCTGGTACTGCTGCAGCATCCGCTTCATGCCGGTGAAGGCCTGGTCGCCGAGGCCGAGCCGCGCGGCCTGCACGGCGTCGTTGGCCCAGACGTTGCCGTAGGGGAACGGCCGGCTGTTCCACGTGTTCAGCGCGGTCTGGTAGTCGCCGGCCCCGATGCCGGTCACGTTGTAGGGCCAGATCAGCTCCGACGCGACGTTCTCGCCGTTGCGCGTCTGGGACAGCGGCAGCTGGTGCGGCTGGTACGCGCCGTTCTGCTGCGGGTAGGCGACGAGGTTGTCGAGGACGCGCTGCCATTCGGGGCGCAGGCTCGCGTCGGCGCCGAGCTGTTGCGAAACCTGGATCGCGATGGGGAAGATGCTGCGCACGGCGGCGAGATCGGTGATCGCGTTCGGGACGTTCCAATAGGTTTCGTGCGCGTTGGAGTTGGCCATGTAGTACTTGCCGTTGCTGTCGACCGAAAGCATGCGCGAATAGAACTTGGCCGTCTCCCGGATGAACGGGTAGGCGACGTTGCGCAGATAGCTGTCGTCGTTGGTGTAACGGTACTGCAGGTACATGTTGTACGCGGCTTCGTACCCGGTGGAAAGGATGTTCTTGGTGTAGTCGCTGTTCACCGTGCCGCGCGCGTTGCCGTCCCAGCCCATGGTTTCCGGCACCCACAACCCGTCGACGCCATACCGTGTCTGCGTATACGACTTCAGCGCGGCGTAATTGCGGCTGTAGAGGTTGTTGAAGGTGTTCATCAGGTCGACGTGGTTCGAGGCGAGGAACGAGTTGTAGACGTCGCGCTGGTTCCAGTACCAGTAGGCGTTGCTCCACTTCGTCTGGTCGCCGGTCGCGCGGAAGACGCCGTTGATGAAGTGGTACGGGTAGTTGCCGTAGCCGCCGGCGGCGATCAGGTACGTCGAGAGGTAGTAGACGTTCTCGAGGTAGTCGGCGTCGCCGCCGAGCCCGCCGTACTGGACGAAGGACTTGCTCCAGAAGTTGTGCCACCAGTTGCGGTACGCCGTGTACGTGCTCTGGTAACCGGCGGACTTGACCGCGCTGAGCGCGTTCTTCGCCTGGGTGACGGAGTTGTTGCCGGGTGCGTTGAGCCGGGTGCTGGCGGTGAACCACACGGTGTAGCTCGAGGTGGGCGTGATGGTGAGGCGCACGCGGCTGTTGTTGACGACTGACGCGCTGTAGTTCGCGCCCTCGACGGTGGCCGCGAGGGTGTAGCCGAACTTCTGCGCGTCGGTCTGGCCACGGCTGAACCCGGCGCCGGACGCGTCGGCGTAGCTGGACACCTGGCGCCAGGTGGTGATGTCCGGCACGTCGCCGCTGTTGCCGAGATTCGCGACGTCCCACAGTGACAGCTCCAGCGTCACGGCGCTCACGCCGCCGCGGGTGTCGTCGACGTGGATGCCCATGACCTCGGAGCCGGGCTGGCCCATGACGGTCACCGTGCGGTTGCTGTCGTACTTCGTGGTCAGCGTCCCGTCGTAGAGGGACAGCCGCTGCTGGTAGGTGCTGTAGCCGGAGTCCATCGCCGGGGTGGTGGCCAGGTTGACCAGGCCGGCGCCGAAGGCGGTCTGCTGCGAGGCGTCGACGTTCGACACCTGCATGGTCAGGCCGTTCTGCTGCCACGCCATTGCCCCGGTGCGGCCGTTGCCGACGGTCAGGCCGTAGGCCGGGTTGGTGTTCGGCCGGTTGTAGACGATGTCGTGTTTGGCCAGGTAACCGGCGTAGTCCACGTCGAGGCGGCCGGCCGAGGAGGAGAACGCGGCGTCGCCCGGCGCGGCGACGGCCACGGGCGCGGTGAGCACGGCCCCGGCCAGCGCGGCGACGGCGAAGGTGGTGGACAGGCGTCGAACGGTCGTCGTCAGCACGGGCGGCACTCCCCGACCTCGATGGCGGATGGACGACACCTCACTAGCCCACCATAGATCTGATGAATAGATCAGATCTTGAGTGAAGGCTGCGAGATGGCTGGCGTGGATCCCTGCTAGAGCCCTGTTAAGCAGTTGTAGCAGACTCGTGACACCACGTAAAGAACCGATGTCTGGACCTTTGACGCGCAGACCGGGAAGCGGCTCCGCCGCCGGACGGCCAGAATGATCGGCATGACGGCTTCCGAGATCACCCGTGTCGGCGTAGTGGCGCACCCGCGGAAGCCGGTGCGCGACTCGGTGGACGTGCTGGTCTCGTTCGCCGAGCGGCGCGGGGTCGAGCTGGTGGTGCGCGAGACCGATGCCGCGCAGGTCGGGGCCGGGGTGGCGGTGGTGTCCGACGCCGAGTTCGCGGCCCGATGACACCGCGCCCAGCCTCGGCGGGGACGGGACGATGCTGGGCGCGATGCGGCTGGCCGTCGACCGGCCGGTGCCGGTGCTCGGGGTGAACTACGGCAACGTCGGGTTCCTGGTCGAGATCGCGCCGCCCGAGCTCGCCGCCGCGCTCGAACGGGTGCACGCCGGGGACTTCGAAATCGAGCCGCACAGCTGCGTCGCTCTGGAAATTGCGCTGGAGGAGGGCGACGCGAGCGCGGTCGCGTTCAACGACGTCGTCGTCGGCGGGGCCGAGCCCGGGGCGACGGTCGAGGTCGACCTGCTGGTCGACGGCGCGCAGTTCGGCTACTACCGCTGTGACGCGCTGATCCTGAGCACCCCGACCGGCTCCACCGCCTACAACTACGCGGCCGGCGGGCCGGTGATCTCGCCGGCGGCGGAGGTGCTCGCGGTGACGCCGGTCGCGTCGATGTCGGGCGTCAGCCGCTCGATCGTGCTGCCCGCCCGCGACGTCGTCACGTTGCGTGGCGCGGCCCGCAGCGCCCCGCCGGTGCTGCGCGTCGACGGGAACGCGTGGCGGCCGCTGGATCCCGCCACCCCGCTGACGGCGACCCTGCGCCCGGACGCGGCCCAGGTCGTCCGCCTGGATCCCGGCCGGCACGCCCGGCGCAGCCGGGTCAAGCTCAGCCTGCTCGATCTGCCGCTGCGGCCCGAGCAGATGGCCGAACTGCTGCCCACGGACATGCGCGAGGATCTGGCCCGTCTCCGCGAACGCCGTCAGCTGCCGGAGCACTGAACCGGACGCGGAATGCGGTAACCCGGGTATTCGAATCCGCGCAAGGGCAAATCCGCCACGCCGTCGAAGACGTCGATGTGGATCACGGCCGAACGCGCCCGGGAACGAAGTGAAACCTGTTCGTGATCTCCGTCGGCAAACCGAGTAGTGTTCGGGCACCAATCGGACTCGAGGAAGTGGAGCGGATGTCGGAACGACCGCCCGCACAGCATCGGGAAGAACGCCAGTCAGTCGGCCGGGCCGTTATCGGGGTACTGGTCACCGCTGTCGTCGCCGCCGCGATCTGGACTTGGGTGTCCTTGTCGGTTTCCGGTGGTCAGGGGGTTGTCGTCGCGATCGCGGGCGGGTTCACCGGGATCGTCGCGTGCGTCGCCGTGTTCTTCGCGCTGCGCCGCACCGACCAGGTCGCGCAGGCGGCCGGGCAGACGCAGGCCGCGCTCGACGAAGCCAGGCAGGCACGGGAATTCGTCCGGTTCAGCGACGGTGAACTGGCCCGGCTGCTCGACCAGACGGTGCCCGACGCGGTCCGGCGGCTGCGCGGTGGCGCGCCCGCGGACAGCGTGCTGGCCGAGGTCCCGCGCCCCGCGGACGAGCTCCACCAGCGCGTTTTGCGGCTCCTGGTGGACGAAATCGCCGTCGGGGAACGCCGCCGCGCCGCCGCGACGGCCGCCTGCGCGAACGCCGCGGGCCGGCTGCAGGCGCTGGCGACCAGCACCCTCGGCGACCTGCGCGAAATGGAGAACCGGTCGTCCGACGCGATGCTCGGGGATCTGCTGAAGGTGGACCACAGCACCGCGCAGGCGGGCCGGCTGGCCGACAGCATCGCGGTGCTCACCGGCGCGCGATCGGGCCGCCGCTGGACGAAACCGATCCGGATGGAGAGCATTCTGCGCGGTGCGCTCGGCCGGATCGGCGCCTATCAGCGGGTCAGGGTGCATTCCGCGAGCGGGGTGGCCGTTGTCGGTTATGCCGCGGAAGACGTCATGCACGCACTCGCCGAACTGATGGACAATGCCACGAAGTTCTCGGCACCGTCGGAAGAAGTGCACGTTTATGTCGAGGATCTGCACAATGGGGCAGTCATCACGATCGAGGACGGCGGCCTCGGGATGAAGGCGCAGGCCCTCGTCCGCGCCGAGCGGGCGGTGGCGCTCGACCGGCCGCTCGACCTGACCTCGATGTCGGGGACCCGGCTCGGGCTCGCGGTCGTGGGCAGCCTGGCGCGCAAGCACCAGCTGCACGTCTTCTTCCGGCCGTCCTCGCGCGGCGGGATCGGGGTCGTCATGCGCATCCCGACGCAGCTGATCACCCAGCCCCGGCCGGAAGCGCTGCCGGACGCGGAGCCGCAGCCGGCCGCGAGTGCGGCCGTCGCGTGGCCCGGACCCGACACGAGCCACGAGATCGCCGGCGACCTGACCGAGCCGTCCGAACTGCCGAAACGCTCGCGCGGGCAGACGCTGACCGCCGCGTCGCGCCGGCCGCCGTCGCCCACGCCGAGCCCCGCGCGGGCCGAGCGTGACTCCGGTTCCCGGTTCGGCGCCTTCCAGCAACGGCGCAGCGGCGGTGCCACGCCGTCCCGTCACGCCGCTTCGCCGGCGGAGACCGGCGAAGACGCGTGACCCGCCGCCCCGCCCGTACACCCGCACCCCGCCAGATTGGAGCGAGGGGACCCGCCAGCCCGGTCCCCGGATTCGATGACTGATTCGGACAAGAGCCTCGAATGGCTCCTCGAAAACCTCGTGGCCAACACGGCCGGCGCCTGTCACGCCCTCGTGCTGTCCCGCGACGGCCTGAAGCTCTGCCACACCCAGGGGCTCACCGTCGACCGCGCCGACCAGCTGGCCGCGATCGCCGCCGGCGTCCAGGCGCTGGCGCACGGCGCGTCGGTCGAGTTCGGTGATGGCACCGGCGGCGTGCGCAACTCGATGACCGAGTTCCACGGCGGGATCCTCTTCATCGTGGAAGCCGGGGTCGGTTCGCACTTGGCGGTCATCGCCACCGAGGACGCCGACGTCGGCCTGATCGGGCACAACATGGACGAGCTGGTGGAGCAGATCGGCTCGGTCTTCACCGCCCCGCCGCGCTTCATGGCGGCCGACAACCCGGCTTCGTGACCCGCTCGGCGCTCGACGGGGAGGACCCGGACCGGCTCTACACGGTCACGGGCGGGCGCAGCAGTGCCGACGACATCGACCTCGATCTCGTGACGCTGATCGTCCGGGAGTCGCTGCCGTCGGCGGGCATGCAGTCCGAGCACGTCCGGATCCTCGAAATCGCCGCGCGGCCGACGTCCGTCGTAGAGCTGTCGTCGTACCTGGCCCTGCCGGTGAGCGTGATCAAGATCCTGCTCGCGGACCTGCTGGCCACGGGCAAGGTGTCCGCCCGACACCCGTCTTCGGCGCAGGCCGCGGGACGGACCTCCGACTCGGAATTCCTCAAGAAGGTGCTCGTTGGACTCCGCAATCTCTGAACACGACGAACGGCTCCCTCTCGCCGAGACGGCGACCGACGGCCTGAAAATCGTCATCGTCGGCGGCTTCGGCGTCGGGAAGACGACGATGGTCCGGTCGGTCAGCGAAATCCGGCCCCTGAGCACCGAAGAGACGATGACCCAGGCCGGGGTCGGCGTCGACAGCACCCGGGGCGTGCAGGGCAAGACGACCACCACGGTGGCGTTCGACTTCGGCCGGATCAGCCTCGACGAGCAGCTGGTGCTCTACCTGTTCGGCGCCCCCGGCCAGGAGCGGTTCTGGTTCCTCTGGGACAGCCTCTTCGCCGGCACCCTCGGCGCCGTCGTCCTGGTGGACGCCCGGCGGCTGGCCGAGTCCTGGTACGCGATCGACCGGCTCGAGCACCACGGGACGCCGTTCATCGTGGCCCGCAACAACTTCGGCCCGCCGAAGCACAGCCTCGACGACGTCCGCGCCGCGCTCGACCTGTCCGACGAGGTGCCGCTCGTCGACTGCGACGCCCGCGACCGGGACTCGTCCAAGCAGGTGCTGATCTCGCTCGTCGACCACCTCTACACCCTGTCCACAGTCCGGGAGGGCGCATCATCGTGACCGGTTTCCAGACCAGCACCCCGGCGGAGACGATCCCCGCCGCGGACCGGGTCCGGTTGTACGGACCCGAGTTCCAGAAGGATCCCGCCGCGCTCTACGCCCGGATCCGGCGGCAGTACGGCGGCGTGGTCCCCGTCCTGCTCGACGGCGACATCCCCGCCTGGCTGCTGACCGGCTACCGCGAGATCCACCAGGTGTGCCAGGACTCGCAGCTGTTCGCCCGCGACACCCGCCGCTGGAACCAGTGGGGCAACGTCCCGGAGGACTGGCCCCTGCTGCCGTACGTCATGCACAACCCGTCGGTGATGTTCACCGAGGCCGCGGAGCACCGGCGGCGGGCCGGCGCGATCGGGGACGCGCTGTCGGCGGTCGACCAGTTCGACCTCAGCGCGCACTGCGAGCGCATCGCGGACCGGCTGGTCGACGAGTTCGCGGGCAGCGGCGAAGCCGACTTGATCGCGCAGTTCTCCCAGCAGGCGCCGCTGCTCGCGCTCGCGAAGATGTACGGCATGCCCGACTCGGAGGCGCCCGCGCTGGTGCGGGACGTCGCGCTGTCCCTGGACGTCGGCCCCGAGGCGCTGCCGGCCTACGTCCGGGTGCAGGAGGCCATGGCGCGGCTGGTGGCGGCCAAGCGCGAACAGCCGGGCGCGGACGTGCCCACCGCGATGATGCAGCACCCGGCGAACCTGACCGACGACGAGGTCGTCCAGGACCTGCTCGTGGTGACGGCCGCGGCCCAGCAGCCGACGGCGAGCTGGATCGGCAACACCATCCGGCTGATGCTGACCGACAGCCGGTTCGCGATGACGCTGTCGGGCGGCCGGGGGAGTGTCGGCCAGGCCCTCAACGAGGTGCTGTGGCACGACACGCCCACCCAGAACTTCATCGGCCGCTTCGCGACCCGCGACACCGTGCTCAGCGGCGTCCGCGTGCGGCAGGGTGACCTGGTGGTGCTCGGCCTGGCGGCCGGGAACGCCGACCCGCACGCCCGTCCCGACGCGGCGGCCGGTGCCCTGGGCAACCACGCGCACATGTCGTTCGGCCACGGCGAGCACGGCTGCCCGTACCCGGCGCCGGAGGTGGCCGAGGTCATCGCCCGCACCACCGTCGAGGTGCTGCTGGACCGGCTCCCGGACCTGGAACTGGCCGTCCCGGCGGAAAACCTGGTGTGGCGGCCGTCGGTGTGGATGCGCGGGCTGGAGAGCCTGCCGGTGGTCTTCACCCCGGTCCACGTCGCGGGACCGGGGCCGTGGTGACCGCTCGGGTGGCTACGCCGGGGTGAACGTCACCGGCAGGGACGCCGGTCCCCGGGTGAACACCCCTTGTTCGCCCGGGACCGCGCCCTCGGCCAGGCGCAGGTCCGGCATGGCGTCGAGCAGCTGGTTGACGCCGACCTCGATCTCCGTCTTCGCCAGCAGCGCGCCGACGCAGAAGTGGCGGCCCAGCGCGAAGGAAAGGTGGCTCGCCGCCGCCGAAAACGCCGTCTCCGTAGGGAGATCCGTGCGGAAGATGTCGAACGCACCCGGGTTCGCGAAACGGCGCGGATCGCGGTTCGCGGCCCCGATCAGGCAGGTGACCGTGCTGCCGGCGGGAATCGTCTCGCCGGCGATTTCGACGGCTTCCGAGGGCTGGCGCATGATCATGTGCACCGGCGGGGTGTGACGCAGGGTTTCCGCGAACGCCTTCGGGATCAGGCTGCGGTCCGCGCGCACGGCGTCGAGCTGCTCGGGGTTCTCCAGGAGGTTCCGGAACAGGCTGGCGATCGCCTTGTCGGTGGTCTCGCCGCCGGCGGCCAGCAGCAGGCTGACGAAGGCCTTGATGTCCTCGTCGCTCATCGTGGTGCCGTCGACCTCGGTGGCGCAGAGCGCGGAAAGCAGGTCGTCGCCCGGGTTTTCGCGGCGTTCGCGGATGACCGGGATCATGTACGCGGCAAGCTCGTCGTGAGTCTGCAAGCCGGCCGCGGTGACGGCTTCGTCCTGGCTGAGGTTGCCGAGGAAGGCGATGATCGCGCTGTACCAGCGCTGGAACCGGGCGTGGTCGCTCTGGTCCAGGCCCAGCATGTCGACGATGACGTTGATCGGGAAATGCCGCGCGTAGTCCGTGACGAGATCCGCCGACCCGCGCCCGCGGAAGACGTCGATGAGCTGTCGTGAGTTCCGTTCGATCACCGGGCGGAACTTCTGCTCCAGCTCGTTGCCCCGGAACGCGGGCGCCACCAGCGCGCGGCGGATCGAGTGCTCGCGGCCGCTCATCTGCAGGATGGTCCGGCCGTGCACCGGTTCCAGTTGCCAGCCGTAGTTTTCGGTGGTGAAGGCGCTTTCCTTGAAGGCGCGGGAGACATCGTCGTAACGCGAGATGATGTAGCTCTGCATTCCTTCGTGCCAGATCACCGGAGAATGCTCGAGCATGACGTCGTAAGCGGTGTACGGATCGGCGGCGAACTCCGGAGACAGAATGTCCGGTGCGTGCCCTGCTGAAGTCACGAGACTCCTTTGCTCGGCGGTCGAGCAGACAGGCTATCGGGGATAGTTGCCATGGCGAAAGACCTACGAATCGGCGACAACGGTCCGCGGTGACCCCTCGGCGGACAATTTCCGGCCCGGCGGCCACACGTGCCCGTCGGTGTCACTCGTCACCTGGGCGTGCTCGAGCACGACACCCTGTCCGAAGGTCGCTCCAGCGAAGGACACGAGGCCGCCGAAGACGGCGCCATCAGGACTGGCCGCGCCGTCGACGGTGCGAACCCCGCCGAACAGCGCGTCGCCGCTGAACTCGGCACCGTCGAACATCGCGCCGTTGCGGAACCGCGCGCCACGGAACAGGGCCGAGCCGTGGAACCGCGTCCTGGTGAAGTTCGCGGTCCTGTCGAAGATCGCGCCGCCGAAGACGGCGTAGCCGTCGAACCGGACGTCCTGGAAGCGGGTCCAGCCGGCGAACCTCGCCCCGCCGAACCGGGCGTTGCCCATCCGGCAGCCCCGGAAGTCGAAGTGGCACAGCAGCGCGCCGGTGAGGTTGAGGGTGATGCCCGGCCAGTACTCGGCGCGCTCGACCCGGGGATCGTCGCCGGGGAAGAGGTGGTCGGCCAAGACGCGTTGCGCGGTTTGGCGGACTTCGAGTTCTTGTTCGTTCGCGGGATCCCCGGCCTCGCTTGCAGTGCTTTGACCTGGTTCGGGCGACCGAAGCGATGACCACGGTGGCCGGTGAGCGCCGTCCGGGAGGGTGTACGGCAGACGCAAGTACGCGCACAGGAGATTGACGATCGTCTGCCGCTGGCCGGGGGTGTTCTGCGCGAGCCGTTCGAGCGCGTAGAGACCGGCGAGCCGGATCGGCGCCTTCTCCGACCCCAACTGGTCGGCCGCCTTGGTGTACAGCTCGGTGATCCGGCGTTCCACCGCGTCGACGGCCGCGTCGTCCGCGAGGCGCAGCTGGTGTGCCCGGTTGTCCGCGGCCACCTGCTCGACGTGGTCCTGCGCGTGGTCCCGCTGCGCCAGTTCGGCTTCCTTGCGGCGGAGGTCCAGCTCGCCCAGCCGTTGCCGGCGGGCGGCCAGGAGCAGCGCCACGGCCCCGCCGGCACCGAGCACCACGTTGCCGGTCGCCCGGAACACGTCCAGCCGCGCCTGGTCGGCCGGGGTGCCGGTGCCGAACAGCACCAGCAGCAGCCAGAGCGTGCTGATCGAGAGGACCACCACGACCAGCCCGGCGATCACGATCGCGCGGGTGGTGAGGACCCTGTCCAGCCGTTCGGGGTGCTCGTTCTCATCGTGTGTGCGCACAACACGACTCTGTCACAGCGGAAGACAGCGAAGAGGGGACCGCACTCGCGGTCCCCTCTTCACCAAGCCCGGTGGATCAGCCGCGGTGCCACTTCTGGTTCGCGCCGCCGGTGCAGTCCCACAGGACCAGGGGTGCCTTGTCGTTGCCGTTCCAGCCCGAGATGTCGACGCACTTGTTCGCCTGCGGGTTGACCAGGTCGCCCGCTCCGGACAGGACGAACTGCTGGGCCGCGTTGCCGCTGCACGTGGCGATCTGGATGACCGCCCCGTTCGCCGTGGAGCCCCAGGCGACGTCCATGCACATGTTGTTCTGCGTGCGCAGCGTGCCGCCGGTGAACGTCCAGTCCTGGGCGATGGTGTTGTTGCAGCCGTAGGTCTGCAGGGGCACGCCGTCGGCGAAGTTCTGGGACGGCACGTCGATGCACTTGCCGTTCCAGTCGCTGATGACGCGGTTGCCCGACGTCGGCGGCGGGGTCGTGCCGCCACCGCCGGTGAAGCTGTTCAGCGTGATGCCCGCGGAGCGGGGGCTGCCGTCGTTCACCAGCGACTCGAAGTTGCCGACGTCGTCGAAGGCGAACGCGTAGGCCTTGCCGTCGGCCATGTTCGCGTGGATCAGCCGCGCGTACTGGTTGGTGGGGTTGCTCTTGTAGAAGTCGCCGGCGTTGGTGCTCGGCTGGGTGTCGATCGTGCCCAGCGTGCCGCGGTTGAGCGCGGCGCACAGCGTGCGGGAGATCGGGCCGACGACCTGGTCGTTCGGGGCGGCCAGCGCGCCGTCACAGCCCCAGACGTTGGCCGAGGACGGCTTGGTGAAGGAAGCTACCTGCTGGCCGGCGGTGTTGGTGAAGTTCATGACGTTGCCCGACGTCCGGCCGAAGTACTTGGTGTTCGGCTGGTCGCCGAACGGGACGACGGTCAGCGTCTTGCCGGTGTAGGCGTTCCAGGCGGAGTTGATGTACGGGTCGAGGTAGGTGGTGCTGAGCTGGCCTGCGTCGGCCGCCTTGCCCGGCGCCAGCACGCGCAGCACGGTGCCGTCCGAGCGGGTGTAGACGGAACCGCCCCAGCCGGACTGGCCCTTGATGCCGTTGATGACGTTGTCACGCCCGTTGGCCACCAGGGTGCCGGTCGAGTTCACGGCACCGGAGCTCGTCGTGACGCTCACCGTGTGCGGGACGGCGAACATGTCCACCTGCGAGCTGTTCAGCCACAGGCCGGCGTCGTTGTAGGTGAACTCGCTCCAGTCGAAGAGGATGTCGCGGTTCGAGTCACCCCCGGCCCACGGCGCGGGCTGGACGAGGCCGTCCGGCGTGAGGTAGAAGTTCAGGCGCTGCCCGAGGGAGAAGTAGACGCGCCCGGAGATGTAGCGGGGGATCTGGATCGTCGTGCTGCCGCCGTTGCCGGGGCCGGCGATGGAGACGTCGGGCGCCGGGGTCGGGGGGTTGCCGCCGCCGCTCCACGGGGTGAAGGTGCCGCCGGCGTTGACGTAGCCGAGCCGGCCGGTGTTCAGGTTGACCCCGAGCACGTACAGGTAGACGGCGTCCGCGCGGCCCGTGTTGTTGGTGACGGACAGGGGCAGCAGCGCGGGGCCGGACGCGGCGGCGGGCGAGGCCCCGCCGGACACGGCCAGCGCCGCGACCGCCGCGAGGGCGGCGATGATCGCGGTCAGTTTTCTTCGAGTGCGCACCGGCGACTCCTTTGTCCAGGGTGGGTGGCTCCGGTTCGAATCCCGAAGGCTGGACGTGACAACGTCGTCAGCGCGCAACCATCACGAGGGGCGCGGACACCTCGGAACTCTGGAGCGGGCCGAACGGGGTTTCACGGGCCGAAGATCGTCGAGGGAGCAGAAGCCGACGGTAAGCCTGTGCCGCTCAGTGGGTCAATGGTCTAGACGTATATGAGAGTCAGTCGTGCAGCCGCGTTGCCCCGGCGACCGCCCTCAGCCCCGCGACCACCGCTGGTTCGCGGCTCCGGTGCAGGTCCAGATGACGAACGGGGTGCCGTTGGTGGTGCCGTGGCCGGTCACGTCGAGGCACTTGCCGGACCCCGCGTTGACGACCGCGCCGCCGCTCTGCACCCGCCACTGCTGGGTGGGGGCGCCGGTGCAGTCGTAGATCTGGACCGCGGTGCCGTCGGCCGTGCCGCCGCCGGCGGTCTCGAGGCACTTGGTGTCGAAGACCTTGAGCTGGTTGCTCGTGGTGGACGTCCAGGTCTGGTTGGTGCCGTTGTTGCAGTCCCACAGCGCCGGGACGGTGCCGTTGGCCTGGTTCGCCGCCGGGACGTCGGCGCACTTGCCCGACTCCTGGGCCTTCAGGATGCCGGCGGTCTCGGCGCGCGCCCACTTCTGGTTCGCACCGCCGTTGCAGCCCCACAGCACCAGCGCGGTGCCGGGGGCCGTGCCGTGCCCGGTCGCGTCGAGGCACTTGCCCGACCCGGTGTTGACGACCGAGCCGTCGGCGTTGACGGTCCACTGCTGGGCGCCGCTGCCGTTGCAGTCGTAGATCTGGACGACGGTTCCGTCGGCCGTGCCGCTGTTGCGGGCGTCCAGGCACTTGGTGCCGTAGACCGTCAGCTGGTGCGCCGGGGTCGCGGTCCAGCTCTGGTTGGCGCCGCCGGTGCAGTCCCACAGCGCGACGGCGGTGCTGTTCGCCTGGCTCGCGGCCGGGACGTCGGCGCACAGCCCGGACTCCTGGCCCTTGAGGATGCCGCCGTAGTTGCCGTCCGCGTTCGGGGTGACGGAGAAGTTGTCGAAGAGGTTCGTCTGGTACCCCACGACACCGACGCCGGCGAGGCCGGTGGTGAACGATGTGTCGGTGACGCTGCCGAGCGTGGCGCCGTCGAGGGTCGCGGTGATCTGGTTGCCGCTGAAGCCGAGCTTGACGTTGTGCCAGGTGTTCAGGCCCAGCGCCGTGTGGGAGCCGGACGCGAGGGTGGTGAGCACGCCGCCGCTGCTGTTCTTCGCTATGGACCACGCACCGGTGTCGGCGATCCGCAGCTGGTAGGCGGCCTGGTGGCTCTGCGGGCGGTTCTGGGTGTTGGCCCGGCCGAGCAGGGTCACGGTACCGGCCTGCTGCATGTCGACGTCGGTGCCGACGGTGTAGTTGCTCCACTGTGGATCGCCGGCGAGGGTGAAGGCGTCGCTGTCGTCCTGCCAGTTGATCGGCCGGACGGGCGCGACCTGCTGCAGGCACTGCCCGCCGCGGCCGGCGGTGCACGGTCGTACCTCGAACGAGCCCTGCATGTCGGAGAAGTACTTCGCCGCGCTGTGCGTGCTGTAGCCGTCGAAGTTGTCGGAGTAGGGCAGGCCCAGGTTCCCGGCCGGGGGACTGGTCGCGGTGCCCTTGCCCTGGCCGGTGGTCGTGGTGACCGTGTAGATCCGGTTCGGTTGCAGGGTCAGGGAATACGTCCCGGACGCCGGGGTGACGTCGGCCTGCTTCACGAAGTAGTCGGCGGGGTTCGACGAGCCCAGGTCGGTGGACCAGACATGCACGGTGCCGGTGTTCAGCCCGCCGGACGCCGTGACGTTCACGGTCTGGGCGGCCGTCGCGCCGGTGGTCTCGTAGATCGTCGAGTAGTCGGTGCCGGTGGCGGGTTTCAGGGAGATGTAGCTGCCGTTCGCGCGGTTGCCGCCCAGGTAGCCGCTGGCCGAGCCGGTGAGGAACTTCCAGCCGGGCTGGGTGAACTGGGCGACCTGCGCGTTGGCCCACAGGTTCTTCCCGAGCGCGTACGTGCCGGACCACGGGGTGTTCGCGGTCGCCAGCGCCACCGTGCTGTAGGGCAGGTTCGAGTACAGCGCGGCCACCAGCGGCCAGTTCATGAACCCGGTCATCTGCCCGTCGAGGTAGCCCCGGGTGATGGTGCGGATGTAGGCGGCCGAACCGGTGTTGAAGTCCTGCGAGCCGAATTCGCTGGCCCACAAGGGTTTCCCGGTCGCGACGGCGTTGGCGGACGACCCGCACGTCGTCGCGTCCGAGAGGTAGCCGCACGGGTAGTGCGAGCCGACGACGCCGACGGCGGCGTTGAACCCGCTGTCGGACAGCATGTCGTCGGCGGTGTTCCAGCTGCTGTCGTCGCCGACGATCTGGATGGCGCCGTAGCCGCGGGAGTTCAGCGCCGCGCGCAGGTTCTTGTACCAGGTCTTGTCGTGGCCGCGTTCGTTCCAGCCGCCGAGGTAGGAGATCGTCAGGCCGTGCTGCTTCGCGCAGTCCAGCCAGGAGATGTCGTAGTCGATCATGTCCTGGGACCAGAAGTTCCCGCCGCCGATCCAGCCGGGCGCGGCCCAGGGCAGCGCGACGAGCTTGATCCCCGGGTTGCGGGCGACGGCCTGTTCACCGAGCCAGAACTCGTACCCGGCGTTGCAGTTGATCTCGCCGCGCACGTGCTGGTGGCTCGGTTCGGCGCCGTCGGTGGAGTTCGCGTCGCCGCCGATCTCCAGCTTCAGCAGCTGCACGGCGGCGCCGTAACCGGGCTTGAACAGGTAGTCGAGGATCTGCGCCCGCTGGGTGGGCGGGTAGTCGATCAGCAGGCGGGAGTTGCCGCCACCGCCGCTGATCGCGCCGACACCGTCGAAGGTGCGCCCGGTGCTGCCGCCGTTGACGGCGATGGTGGTGGCCGCGCCGGCGGGCGTCGCGGTCACCACCAGGGTCGTCGTGGTCAGCAAGGCGGACAGGGCCAAGAGGAGGAACCGGCGGAACATGGGGGTGCTCCTTCGGACAAGGTGACAACGTTGTCGATCGCCTTCGTTCCAGCGAAGTCCCGAACGGGCGGGAAGTCAAGGAACGCCGGCGAAGCTGTCCGGTTATCGGTCTTGTCCTCGGGCGCAACGGTTTGCGCCGATCGGCGCCGTCCTCAGGCGGCGCGCTCCACCGCGTCGCCCTGGTACGGGCCGGGCTTCGGGCGGGCCTTCCCGCCGGGGAAGGCGAGCCGCAGGATCGTGCGGTGCACGGTGCCGAGCTGCCGGGACAGCGGCCCGGTGTTGTACGGCAGGCCGTAGCGGCGGCAGATCTCCCGGACCTGCGGCGCGATCTCGGCGTAGCGGCTGCTGGGCATGTCCGGGAAGAGGTGGTGCTCGACCTGGTAACCGAGGTTCCCGCTCATCAGGTGGAAGAACGGGGAGCCGGTGATGTTCGCCGCGCCGACGAGCTGCCGGACGTACCAGCCGCCGCGGGTCTCGTCCCGCACCTCCTCCTGGCCGAACGTGTAGGTCTGGTCGGGGAAGTGGCCGCAGAAGATGATCGAGTGCGCCCAGAGGTTGCGGATGATGTTCGCGGTGAAGTTCGCCCAGAACGTCGCGGCGAACGTGCCGCCGCCCTCCTCGCGGATCGCCTCGAGCTGGGCGCGCACCGCGCCCTTCCGGCGCCGGCCGCCGGCCCGGTCCGCCAGGACCCGCAGCCGCGACCGGGGTTCGGGCTTCACGAGCCGCCCCACGGCCGTGGCGGCGAGCGCGCTCACGAGCGGCCAGCCGACGTAGTCCTTCAGGATCTGGTCGCGCGCCTTGCCCGAGATCCCCTTGATGTCGTGCCACACGTCCTTCATCGGCTTCTCGCCCGCGCGGATGGCCTCGACGTCGAGGTCGTGGACGGCGACGCCCCATTCGAAGAAGGCCATCAGCAGCAGGTTGTACAACGGCTGCGCGAGGTACGCCGGGTGCCACTTCTGGTGCGGGTCGATGCGCATGATCTCGTACCCGAGGTCCTTGTCCTTGCCCCGGATGTTCGTGTACGTGTGGTGGATGAAGTTGTGGGAGTGCTTCCACGCGGCCGCCGTCGAAGCGGTGTCCCAGTCCCATGTGGACGAATGGATGTACGGGTCGTTCATCCAGTCCCACTGACCGTGCAGCACGTTGTGCCCGATCTCCATGTTCTCCAGGATCTTCGCGAACGCCAGGCAGCCGGTGCCCGCCAGCCACGCCGGCTTGGACCGGGAGCCGAGCAGCAGCGCGCGGCCGGCCACCGCGATCTGGCGGTGCAGCTTGATGACGCCCTTGATGTAGCTGCGGTCGCGCTCGCCCAGGTCGGCGCGGACCTGGTCGTGGATGGCGTCGAACTCGCGGGCGAGCTCGTCGAGCTGGTCCGCGCTCAGGTGCGCGAACGGGTGGGCGGCTTCCGGGGACAGGGTGTTCTGCGTGGGCATGAGTTCCTTTCCTCGCTCAGAGTTCGACCGTGACCGGGCCTTCGGCCCCGTGCACACATGTGCGCACGATCTCGTTGTTCATCTGTGTGACGACGTTGGTGCGCAGGTCGCGGATCCGGCCGTCCCGGATCGGCAGCACGCACGTGTGGCAGACCCCGACCCGGCATCCGAAGGGCATGTCGACCCCCGCCTTTTCGCCGGCGGCCAGGATCGGCGTGCCGGGCGGGCAGTCCGCCTCGACGTTGCGGTGCGCGAACCGCACGGTGCCCCCGGACCCTTCGGCGGCGTCCCCGCCGACGATCGGCTGGAACCGCTCGTGGTGCAGCCGATCGACGTCGCCGTGGCGCTTCCAGTGCGCCTGCAGCGCGTCGAGCAGCTCGCCGGGGCCGCAGGCGTAGGTGTCCCGGTCGCGCCAGTCCGGGCACAGGGTGTCCAGGTCGGCCGGGGTGAGCCGGCCGTCGCGGCCGGTGATGCGCAGCTCGAGGCGGAAACCCTCGTGCCGCTTCTCGAGCGCGGCCAGTTCGTCGCCGAAGGTGACGCCGTCCTCCTCCCGCGCCGAGTGCACGTGGACGACGTCACGCAGGCCAGGCCCGGGATCCAGGTGGCGCAGCATGCTCATCACCGGCGTGATCCCGCTGCCCGCGGTGACGAACAGCAGGCCGCGCTCGAGCCGGTCCGGCAGGGTGAAGGCCCCTTCGACCTCGCCGAGCCGCACGACCTCACCGGGCCGCGCCCGCTCGACCAGGTACGGCGAGACGACACCGCCGTCGACCTTCTTGGGGGTGACCGAGATGAGCCCGTCCGCGCGGTCGGGGCTCGAGGTCAGCGAGTACGCGCGCCAGTGGTGGACGCCGTTGATGACCACCCCGAGCCGCACGTACTGGCCGGGCCGGTGCCCGACCCAGTCGAACCCCGGCCGGATCAGCACGGTGGCCGCCTCACCCCGTTCGGGCTCGACGCGCTCGACCCGGCCGCGCAGCTCCCGCGTCGACCACAGGGGGTTGATCAGTTCGAGGTAGTCGTCCGGCCGCAGCGGCGTGAACAGCCACCGCACCGCACGCAACGCCCGCCGCCGCAACGGCGACGCGGGAGGACGCATCCCTACTTCCGCCATGGCAGTTGAGTGTACAGGCGTGCACTCAACTCGCAGCCTGAACCACGCCCCGGCGCCCAGTTCCCGGCCCGGCCGGTGTCCGTACGGGCGTCGGAACACGAGTCGGGTGGAAGGGTGCAGGGGTGTCGACCGAACTGATCACCAGGGCGCGGGCGGGGGACGGCGGCGCGTTCCGCGAGCTGACCGAGCCCTACCGGCGGGAGCTGCACGTGCACTGCTACCGCATGCTCGGGTCCTTCCAGGACGCCGAGGACGCGGTGCAGGACACGCTGCTGGCCGCGTGGCAGGGCCTCGCCGGGTTCGAGGGCCGCGCGTCGGTCCGCACCTGGCTCTACCGGATCGCCACGAACCGGTGCCTCAACGTGCTCCGCTCGACCAGCCGGCGCCCGGCCAAGGAGTGGGACGTCCCGCGGTTCGAGCCGCCCGCGCCATCCCGGCTCGGCGAGGTCGTCTGGCTGGAGCCCTACCCCCAGCACCTCCTCGAAGCCGGCCTCGAAGTCGGCCCCGAGGCCCACTACGAGCAGGCCGAAGCCGTCTCGCTGGCGTTCGTGACGGCGTTGCAGGTCCTGCCCGCGCGGCAGCGCGCCGTGCTCATCCTGCGTGAGGTGCTCGGCTACCACGCGGACGAGGTGGCCGAGATGCTCGGCTCGACGGTCGAATCGGTCACCAGCGCCCTCAGACGCGCTCGGGCGGGCGTGCGGCGCCGCCCGCAGGAACCGCCACCCGCGCCCGGCACACCGGCCGAGCAGGCCCTCGTGGCGAAGTTCGTCCGGGCCTACTCCGCCGGGGACGTCGACGCGCTGGTCGCGCTGCTCACCGCCGACGTCCGCGTCTCCATGCCGCCGATCCCGCTCGAGTACCACGGCCGCGACGACGTGGCCCGCTTCTACGCCGGGATCCTCCGGCACCGGGCCTACGACCTGGTGCCGGCGCGGGCGAACGGCCAGCCGGCGTTCGGGACCTACCTGCGCGATCCGGACAGCGGCCGACGGCACGGCGCGGGCCTGCTCGTGCTCACCCTCGCCGGCGACCGGATCAGCGCCCTGACCCGCTTCGACAACGACGTCCTCCCGTCGTTCGGGCTGCCCCGCGTCCTTCCGGGCTGACCGCCGACCACTTTCCGGCGTGGGCGGTGTCTGTATCTCCGAGAGATCTCCGAGAGCGACGGAAGGGGACACCATGCGAGGGGCCGGGGAGCTGCTGGCGTCGGCGCGGGCGGGGGACGGGGAGGCGTTCCGCGAGCTCGTCGAGCCGTACCGCCGCGAGCTGCAGGTGCACTGCTATCGCATCCTCGGCTCGGTGCAGGACGCCGAGGACCTGCTGCAGGAGACGCTGCTCGCCGCGTGGCGCGGGATCGGCGGCTACCGGGAAGGCGCGTCGGTGCGGACGTGGCTCTACCGGATCGCGACCAATCGCTGTCTCAACGCGCTGCGCGACGCCGAGCGCCGGCCGCACGGCGACGCGGCCCGCCGATCGGAGGTCCCGTTGCCCGAACCGACCCACCGCCGGGCGGAGCCGAGCTGGCTGGAGCCCTACCCCGACGTGCTGCTCGACGGGCTCGCCGACCACGCACCCGGGCCGGAGGCGCGGTACGAGGCCCGGGAGTCGGTGTCCCTGGCGTTCCTGGCCGCGCTGCAGCGCCTGCCGCCGCGGCAGCGGGCCGTCCTCGTCCTGCGGGACGTGCTGGGCTTCCGGGCCGCCGAGGTCGCGGACATCCTCGCCGCGACGGAGAACGCGGTGACCAGCGCGCTGAAACGAGCCCGCGCCGCGCTGGCCCCGGATCCCGGCTGGGCGGGCACCCCGCTGCCGGACTCGCCGGAGGAGCGCCGGGTCGTGGCCGAGTTCACCCGCGCGTTCGAAGCCGGTGACGTCGCGGCGATCGTGGCCATGCTGACCGGCGACGCGTGGCTGACCATGCCGCCGCTGCCGCTGGAGTACCGGGGCGCCGAGGCCGTCGGGCACTTCCTGGCGACCGTCGCGCTGCGCGAGGGCGGCCGGCGGGTGCTGGTCCCGACCCGGGCCAACGGCCAGCCGGCGTTCGGCTACTACGTCCGCGATCCGGCGTCGCCGATCCTGCACGCGCACGGCCTGCTCGTGCTGACCCTGACCGGGGCCCGGATCACCGCGCTGACCCGGTTCCACGACAACTCGCTGCTGCCCGCGTTCGGCCTGCCACGGTCGTTGCGCGCTTGAACATCCGACGAAAGGACCAACGATGAGTGAGACGGACCTGAAGGCCCACGCCGAAAAGCTCCGCGGGCTGCACAGCGGCCCGATGCTGGTGCTGCCCAACGCGTGGGACGCCGCCAGCGCGGTGATCGTCGCCGAAGCGGGGTTCCCCGTGGTCGCCACGGCCAGCGCCGCCATCTCGGCGATGCTCGGCCACCCCGACGGCGAAGGCGCGCCCTGGCAGGAGATGTTCGCGGCGGCCGGGCGGATCGCCCGGGCCGTCCCGGTCCCGGTCACGGTGGACGCCGAGGCCGGTTACGGCCTGGCGCCGGGGGAGCTGGTGGACCGGTTGCTGGAGATCGGCGCGGCCGGCTGCAACCTGGAGGACACCGACCATCGCGCCAGCGGCCTCGCCGACGCCGACGCGCACGCCGAGTGGCTCGCGGAGGTCCGCGCCGCCGCGACGGAACGCGGCGTCCCGCTCGTCGTCAACGCCCGCGTCGACGCTTTCCTGCCTGCCAGCGGGATCCCCGAGCCGGACCGCGTCGCGGAGACGGTCCGCCGGGGCCGCCTGTACCTGGAGGCCGGCGCCGACTGCGTCTACCCGATCGGTGTCCGCGAGCGCCGCGACCTCGCCACCCTCGTCGCGGAACTGCCCGGCCCGGTCAACGGCAACACCGGCGACCGGCTCGACCTGGCCGCGCTCCGGGAGCTGGGCGTGGCCCGGGTGTCCTACGGGCCCCGGTTCTACCGCGCGGCGCTGGCCGGCCTGAAGTCCGCCGTCGAGGAACTGCGCTGAAAGCGAGAAAGACCATGACCCTTCCCGAAATCGTCTCCCGCGACGAGTGGCTGGCCGCCCGGCTGGAGCTGCTCGAGCGGGAGAAGGCGGCCATGCGCACGCAGGACGCGGTGACCGAGTCGCGCCGCGCGCTGCCGATGGTCCGGATCGACGAGGAGTACACCTTCGACGGCCCGGCCGGCGCCGTGCGGCTCGTCGACCTCTTCGAGGGCCGCAGCCAGCTGATCGTCTACCACTTCATGTGGAACAACGCGGCGGCCAGAGCCCGCGGTGCCCAGGCCTCGGACGAGGGGTGCGCGAGCTGTTCGTTCACCATCGACAGCGTCGGCCGGCTGGACCACCTGCACGCCACCGGCACGACGTTCGCCCTCGTCTCCCGCGCGCCCCTGGCCGAGATCGAGCCGTTCCGGGCCCGGATGGGCTGGACGATCCCGTGGTACTCCTCGGCGGGCAGCGACTTCAACTTCGACTTCCACGTCACCAACGACGAATCCGTCGCGCCCGTCGAGTTCAACTACAAGAACGAGGAGACGTTGGCGCGCAGCCCGAAGACCGCGTTCGTGACCAAGGGGGACGGACAGGCGATCAGCGTCTTCGTCCGCGACGGCGACACCGTCTTCCACACGTACACGACCTACGGGCGCGGCACCGAGTTCCTGATGAGCACCTACCAGCTCCTCGACCTGACCCCGATGCCCCGCCCGCGTTACGTCAACGAATGGCCGTACCACGACACCTACGGCCGGGAAACGAGCAGTTCCTGCCACTGCGAGCCGGCATGATCGCGTCGACCTCGCTGGGCTGGGTGTTCGTTCTCGCGCTGGCGGCCGCCGGGGCGTGGTTCGCGATCCGCGGCCTGCGCCCCGGAACCCGTGCCGCCGAACGGGTTTCCCACCTGGCGCACGTGGTCATGGCCGCGGCGATGGTCGTCATGCTCTGGCCGGCCGGGTGACCGCCGCGGCCGGTCGCGGGCTGCGGCCGAGCAGCGCGAGCACGACGACCAGTTGCACCGCCAGCACGAGCGCCTGCGTCATGGGTGCGGTGGCGGTCAGCAGGGCGACGGTCGTGTTGACGCCGAAGTGGACCGCGATCGACGCCACGACGCCCGCTCGTTCGTAGGCGTAGCAGGTCAGCAGGGCCATCGGGACGACGCTGAGGCAGAACAGCAGCCCGCTCCAGCTGACCAGCCCGAACGACGACTGGACGGTGCCGGTGATGAAGAACAGCGGCAGGTGCCAGACGGCCCACACGACACCCAGCAGCAGCCCGGCCTGGAGGCGGCCCATCGACGCGCGCAGGCGCGGGTACGCCGTGCCGCGCCAGCCGGGCTCCTCGGCCAGCGGGCCGCCGATCAGCATGCTGACGACGAACGGCACGGGTCCGCCGAGGGTCGCGATCAGGTCCTTTCCCGCGGTCAGGCTCGGCGCGGGCCCGCCGAGGGCGCCCGCGAGGTACGCGGCGGCCACCACGGTGGCCGAGGCCAGCGCCAGCAGGGGCACCACCCAGAGCCACCGCACGCCCGGCCGGGAGCTCACCGCGTGCGCGGGGGCGTCTTCGTGGCGGCGGGCCCGGCGCACGCGGAGCACGATCGCGCCGACGACCGGGCCGAACCCGCCGATCAGGTAGGGGATCGCCGTGGGCGAGCTCAGCGGCGATCCGCCGAGCAGGATCGCGACGAGCCAGCAGGCCCAGCTCGTCGTGAACGTGACGGCCCAGAAGAGCGGCAGGCCGGTTTTCCGCCGGACGGGGGAGGTGGTGGTCACTGGGTTCCTTCTCTTTCGAAGATTGGGTGGAGGCAAGGCGAAATTTGTCAGGACAGTTCGGCGGCTTTCAGCTGGTGAGCCAGCCAGCCGGACACCTGGGTGAGCAGGCCGGGGTCGACCGGCCGGCGCAGCAGCTTCGGGTAGGAGCGCACCGACGCGGCGCCGGGGTCGCGGCGCAGCAGGTGGGTGAGGTCGTCGATCCGGTGGATCTCGGCCTGGCCGGGCACGAGCCGGCGGATCTCGGCCAGGTCCGCGGCGTCGGTCTGGAGGTCCTTGCCGCCGGTGATGGCGAGGACGGGGACCCGGACGGCCGCCAGGTCCGCGCGCGGGTCGTGGGCGAGCAGCTCCCGCATCCATCGGGCGTTCAGCCGCCGCCCGGCCACGCGCGTGCTCCCGGCCTTGATCCGGGCCAGCTGCCGCCTCGCGACGGCCCGCACGACCGGCCGTGCGAATCCCGGTAGCTCGCGCACGATGTTCCCGGCCTGCCAGCGCAAGGCGTCTTCGCCGGGACGGGCGAACCCGGCCAGCAACACCACCGCGGCGACGTCCGGCCGTGCGCCCAGAGTCATGGCGTGGACGGCGCCTTCGCTGTGCCCGACCACGGCGACGGCGTCCGCGCGGATCTCGGGACGCCCGGCCAGGGCGCGCACGGCGGCGGCGCCGTCGCGGCGGTTGTCGGTGAACCCGGTCGCGCGCCAGTCGCCGGGGGTGGCGCCGACACCGCGCCGGTCGTAGCGCAGCGTGGCGATCCCGGCGTCCGCGAGCGCGGCGGCCAGTGCCGGTCCGGTGTCCACGCGGAGCCGGGCGGTGTTGCCGTCGCGGTCCAGCCGCCCGGACCCGTGCAGCAGTACGGCGGCCGGGTGCGGTCCGGGGCCGCCGGGCAGGGCCAGGGTGCCGGCCAGCCGCAGGCCGTCGTCCCCGGTCACCGTCATGTCGACTTCCCGCACGGGCTTCCCCCAACATTCTCGATCGTGAAAACATTCTCAACGGCGAGAAAGGTATCGCATGTGAGAACATTCGTCCATGGCCACCGCGGAACTTCTCCTGCACCCCGTCCGGATGCGCATCCTGCAAGCGCTGTTCGACGCCGACCCGCTGACCACCGCGCAGCTGCGGGAGCGCATCCCCGACATCGCGCCGGCCACGATGTACCGGCAGATCGCGGTGCTGGCCGAGGCGGGCGTGCTGGAGGTGGCGGAGGAGCGGCGCGTGCGCGGCACGATCGAGCGCAGCTACCGGGTGCGCAAGGAGGAGGCCGTGGTCGACCCCGCGGCGCGCGCGGCGATGTCGAAGGAGCAGCACCTGCGGGCGTACACGACGTTCGCGGCGTCGCTGATGGGGGACTTCGACCGCTACCTCGCCCACGACGACGCCGATCCGGTCGCCGACGGCGTGGTCTACCGCCAGGCGGCGGTGTGGCTGACCGAAGACGAGTTCGACGTGATGGTCGAGGAGATCGAGCGGGCGGTCGTCTCGCGGATGGGCCACGCCCGGGAGGGCCGCATCCGGCGGGTCGTCAGCCTCGTCGTCGTGCCGGACGAACCGAAGGCGGGTACCGGGCCCGCTGACTGAGCGCGGCGGCCGGGCCCCTCGCTACTGTCCTGGAGGCGGTCGCGACCGCCTTCCCTCGACGAAAGGACCGCCCGTGCACCGGCTCACCGTCCTCTACCCGCCGCCCGCCGACCCCGAGCACTTCAAGGACCACTACACCCGCGTCCACCTGCCGCTGGCGGCGAAGCTCCCCGGCCTCGTGCGGATGCAGCACGCCTTCGACGTCGAGGGCCTGCGCGACGCCAGCCCGTACTTCGCGGTCTTCCACGGCGACTTCGAGTCGGCCGAGGCCATGGCCGCCGCGCTGGGGTCGGAGGAGGGCAAGGCGGTCTCCGCGGACGTGGCCAACTACGCGACCGGCGGCGCGCAGCTGGTGCACTACGAGCTGAGCTGACGCCGCGTGTGACGCGCGCGGTCTTGAGGACGCGGGCGGATCGCGCATAATGGCACCGACAACCGACCGCTTAGTATGTTCCGGGCAACCGCCGAAGGAGACACACTGCCGTGAACTCGTTCAAGGATCGCGTCGCGATCGTCACCGGGGCCAGCCGGGGCATCGGCCTCGGCATCGCGAAGACGCTCGTCGAACGCGGCGCCAAGGTGTGCATCACCGCGCGCAAGCCCGAAGCCCTGGAAGAGGCCGTCAACTCCCTCGGCGGCCCGGACGTCGCGATGTTCGTCCCCGGCAAGTCCGACGACACCGACCACCAGGACGAGGCCGTCGCGAAGACGATCGAGACCTTCGGCCGGCTCGACTACCTGGTCAACAACACCGGCATCAACCCCGTCTACGGCTCGACGCTCGACATCGACCCGGGTGCCGCGGCCAAGATCCTCGGGGTCAACGTGCTCGCACCGCTCGGCTGGACCAAGCGCGCCCGCGACGCGTGGATGGGCGAGCACGGCGGCGCCGTCGTCAACGTCGCCTCCGTCGCCGGCCTCGGTGCCTCGCCCGGCATCGGGATGTACGGCGTGAGCAAGGCCGCGCTGATCCGGCTGACCGTCGAGCTCGGCGCCGAGCTGGGCCCGAAGATCCGGGTCAACGCCGTCGCCCCGGCTGTGGTCAAGACGAAGTTCGCGACCGCCCTGTACGAAGGCCGCGAGGAGGAGGTCGCCTCGGCGTACCCGATGAAGCGCCTCGGTCTGCCGTCCGACATCGCCGGCGCGGTCGCCTTCCTGCTGTCCGACGACGCGAGCTGGATCACCGGTCAGACGATGGTCCTCGACGGCGGCGTGACCCTGGGCGGTGGCCTGTGACCGGCGTCGTCATCACCGGCGGGGGCGGCGGCATCGGTGCCGCGCTGGCCCGCCGCTTCGCCGCGGACGGCGCCCGGATCGTCGTGGCGGACCTCGACGGCGACAAGGTCGGCGAGGTCGCGGCCGAGATCGGCGCGACGGCGTTCGTCGGCGACGTCGCGAGCGTCGACGGCGTCGCGAAGCTGGTCGAGAGCGCCCGCGAGACCCTCGGCGAGATCGACGTCTTCTGCGCCAACGCCGGGATCGCGCCCTTCGGCGGCCCGGAAAGCCCCGAGGAGGTCTGGGCGCGCACCTGGGACGTCAACGTCATGGCGCACGTCCGCGCGGCCAACCTGCTGCTGCCCGCGTGGCTCGAACGCGGCAAGGGTCACTTCATCGCGACGGTCTCCGCCGCCGGGCTGCTCACCAGCCTCGGCTCGGCGCCGTACTCGGTGACCAAGCACGGCGCGCTGGCCTTCGCCGAGTACCTGTCGGCGACCTATCGCCACCGCGGCCTCACCGTCCAGGCGATCTGCCCGCAGGGCGTGCGCACGGCGATGCTGGAGAGCACCGGCACCGCCGGGCAGCTGCTGATGGGCGCGTCGGCGATCGAGCCGGAGCAGGTCGCGGACGCGCTGTTCAAGGCGATCGAGGAGAAGCGGTTCCTGGTGCTGCCGCACGAAGAGGTCGCCGGGTACTACGCCGCGCGCGCCACCGACACCGACCGGTGGCTCGGCGGCATGAACAAGCTGCAGCGCAAGGTCGAGCAGGCCCTCGGGGACGCATGAGCTGGGAGCCGGAGGTCGGCGAGATCGCGCGGCGGCGCGAGCTGGCCGAGCGGATGGGCGGGCCGGAGAAGGTGGCCCGCCAGCACGCGGCCGGGCGCTCGACGGTCCGCGAACGCATCGCGGCGCTCGCCGACCCCGGCACCTTCGACGAGATCGGCGCGCTGGCCGGGACGGCGTCCTATGTGGACGGCGAGCTGGAGTCGTTCACCCCGGCCAACTTCGTCATCGGCACCGCCCGGCTCGACGGCCGCCGCGTCGCGATCGGCGGCGACGACTTCACCGTGCGCGGCGGCGCGGCCGACGCGGCGATCATGGAGAAGCAGGTCTACGCCGAGCGGCTGGCCAACGAGCTGGGCCTGCCGATGGTGCGGCTGATCGAGGGCACCGGCGGTGGCGGCAGCGTCAAGATGCTGGAGCAGCACGGGTTCACCTACGTCCCGGTGAACCCCGGCTGGGACCTGGTGGTGGACAACCTGTCCACGGTGCCGGTCGTCGCGGCGTGCCTCGGCCCGGTCGCCGGGCTGGGTGCCGCGCGGGCGGTCATGTCGCACCTGTGCGTGCTCGTCGAGGACGTCGCGCAGCTGTTCGTCGCCGGGCCGCCGGTCGTGAAGCACGCGACGGGGGAGGACCTCACCAAGGAGGAACTGGGCGGTGCCGAGGTGCACCGGCGCAGCGGCGCGGTGGACCGGATCGTGGCGTCCGAGGCCGAAGCTTTCGCCGTGCTGAAGCAGTTCCTGTCGTACCTGCCGTCCTCTGTGGACTCACTGCCGCCGGTCGGGTCCACTTCGGACCCGGTGGACCGGCGTGAGGAGGCGCTGCTTTCGCTCGTCCCGCGCAACCGGCGGCACCCCTACCGGCTGCGGCCGCTGCTGGAGGGCGTCTTCGACGAGGGCTCGGTGTTCGACTACGCCGTGTCGGGCGGCTCGGCGTACGCGGGATTGGCACGGCTCAACGGACATCCGGTGGGCGTGCTCGCCACCGACCCGTACCGCGGCGCGACGCTGACGCCCGAGGGCGCCGACGTCATGACCCGGCTCGTCGACCTCTGCGAGACGTTCCACCTGCCGCTGGTGTCGCTGACGGACCAGGCCGGCATGGTGATCGGCGCGGCGGCCGAGCGCGCGGGCGCGATCCGCCACGGCGCCCGCGCGGTGACCGCGGTCTACCAGGCGCGGGTGCCGATGGCCGAGGTGATCGTCCGGCGCGTGTTCGGCGTCGGCGGCGCGGGCCAGACCAACCGCCACCGCCTGGTCCGCCGCTGGGCCTGGCCTTCGGGCGACTGGGGTTCCCTGCCGGTCGAAGGCGGCATCGAAGCGGCCTACCGAGCCGAACTCGACGCGGCCGACGACCGCGAGGCGCGGATCGAGGAGATCCGCACCCGCCTCGACGCCGTCCGCTCACCGTTCCGCACGGCCGAGCGCTTCGCGGTGGAGGACGTCATCGACCCCCGCGAGACCCGCGCCCGGCTCTGCGACTGGGTCGGCGACGCCTACGCCGTGCTGCCGAAGCTGGTGGGCCGCCCCTCCTTCGGCATGCGGCCCTAGCGGACCACCCGGAACCAGTTCGGCGCCAGGGGTTCCAGCGGGACGGTCTTGCCGCCGGGGTGGTCGAAGATGCGGATCCCGTCGCCGAGCAGGACCGGGACCGGCATCGCCAGGATCTCGTCGAGCAGGCCGGCTTCGAGGCACTGGCGGGCGACGTCGGCGCCGAGGACGTTGACATACTTGTCACCCGCGGCCGCCTTCGCCGCGTCGACGGCTTCTCGCAGGTCGCCGACGAAGGTGACGTCCGGGACCGGCGCCGCCGGGCGGTGGGTCAGCACGAACTGCGGGCCCTCCCAGCCGCCGCCGAAGGCCTTGCCCTCGCGCTCGGGGTCGCCGCGGTGGGGGTCGTCGCCGCCGAACGTGCGGCGCCCGACCAGCAGCGCGCCGATCCGCGGGATCAGGTCGTCAACGGCCGGGTCGGGGCGCAGGTACGGGGTCAGCCACGACATGTCGCCGCCGGGGCCGGCGAGGAAGCCGTCGAGGGACATGCTGAAGCCGTAGAGCAGTTTCGCCATGGGGTGTCTCCTTGCGGTGTTTCGCGGACTTCAGTACTGACGGCGGCGGCCGGAAAAGTCATCGGCTTCACCCGGTCGTGTCCGGAACGCGACAGGATCACCACGGACCGTTGACAACGGTGTCAGCCCGCGAGGACCGTTTCGAATCGCATAGCTCAAGTACTTGTGCTCAACGGCGAAGGACAAGTGACATGGTCTTGCGTTCCCTCATGCGGTTATCCGCCGCTTCCGTGCTGGCCATGGCCGGCTTGATTCCCCTTTCCGCTTCCGCGGCGACGCTGGTCGCCGATCCCGCGTCCGTGGTGAACCCCTTCATCGGCACGTCCAACGCCGCCGATGACTTCCCCGGCGCCGACGTGCCCTTCGGCATGGTGCAGTGGAGTCCCGACACGCCCAGCCGCCCGGACGGCGGCGGGTACGAATACAAGGACTCCTCGATCACCGGTTTCAGTTTGACGCATTTGTCCGGTCCGGGCTGTGGTGCCGACGGTGACGTCCCCATTCTGCCGACGGTCGGCACGGTCAACACCGGCGCGACGGACTCCTTTTCCCACGCGAACGAAACCGCCGACGCGGGCTACTACTCCGTGGGCCTCGACAACGGTGTCAAGACCGAGCTGACCACCGCGCTGCGGTCCGGGATCAGCCGGTTCACGTTCCCGTCGACGTCCCAGGCGAACCTGCTCTTCAAGCTCAACGGCAGCCAGAACGGCACGTCGAACCAGACGTGGACCGTGGTCAGCCCGACCGAGGTGTCCGGTTCGGTCACGTCCGGGCACTTCTGCGGCGCCGGGTTCACCTACACGCTCTACTTCGACCTGGTCTTCGACCGGCCGTTCAGCACCAGCGGCACGGCGGCGGCCCCGGCCGTGACGCCCAAGGCCTCGCCGGACAAGCTGCACGGCACCTCGAAGGCCGCCGCGGCTCCGGCGGCCCCGGCCGCGGGCCCGGGCAGCTCGTACGTCCGCTTCGACACGACGACCAACCGGACCGTGCAGGCCAAGGTCGGCGTCTCGTACGTCTCGGTGGCCAACGCCGTCGCGAACCGGGCCGCGGACATCCCCGGGTTCGACTTCAACGCCACCCACACCGCCGCGCACAACGCGTGGAACGCGATGCTCGGCAAGATCCAGGTGGCCGGCGGAACGACGGCGCAGCAGCGCGTCTTCTACACCGCGCTGTACCACTCCCTGTTGCACCCCAACGTCTTCTCCGACAGCAACGGCCAGTACATCGGGTTCGACAACCAGGTGCACACCGTCGCGAGTGGACACTCGGCGCAGTACGCCAACTTCTCCGGCTGGGACATCTACCGAACCCAAGCGCAGTTGACGGCCTTGGTGGCGCCAACGCAGACCAGTGACATCGCGCAGTCGATGATCGCCGACTACGCCCAGGGCGGCGGGCTGCCCAAGTGGGCGCAGAACAACGGCGAGACGTACGTGATGGTCGGTGATCCCGGCACGGCGATCCTCGCGAGCTACTACGCCTTCGGTGCCAAGAACTTCGACACCTCGGCGGCGTTGCAGGCGATGCTGCACGAGGCGAGCGCGGCCAACAACATCCGGCCGGGGCTCAACGCCACGAACGCGCCGGGCTACCTGCCGGCCAACGGCACCTACCAGTGCTGCAACTTCTACGGCCCGGTCTCGACGCAGCTGGAGTACGACACGGCGGACTTCGCGCTCTCGGCGTTCGCCGGGGCGCTGGGGGACACCGCGAACCAGCAGTTCTACGCCGGCCGCGCGCAGAACTGGAAGAACACCTTCAACACCGCCAGCGGGTTCATGCAGCCGCGCGACGCGGGCGGCGGCTGGACCGGCGGGTTCAACCCGGCGAGCGGGTCGAACTTCGTCGAGGGCACGTCGTGGCAGTACACCGGCATGGTGCCGTTCAACGTCGCCGGGCTCGCGTCGGCGCGGGGTGGCAACGCGTCGCTGATCAGCTACCTCGACAGCGTGCTGGCCGGGTTCCACGGCAGCGGCGGCAGCCAGGCCGACCTCGGCAACGAGCCGAGCCTCGAGCTGCCGTGGGAGTACGACTACGTCGGGCAGCCGTACAAGACGCAGAAGGTCGTGCGCCAGGTGCAGGACCAGATCTGGACGGACGCCCCCGGCGGCCTGGCCGGCAACGACGACCTGGGCGCGATGAGCGCGTGGTACGTCTTCTCCGCGCTGGGCTTCTACCCGATGACCCCGGGGACGGCCGACCTCGCGCTGGGCAGCCCGCTGTTCACCCAGGCGGTGGTCAGCCTGCCGAGCGGCAACACCCTGACGGTCAACGCCCCGGCGGCGGCGGACAACGCGCCGTACGTCCAGAGCGCGACCTGGAACGGCGGGGCGTGGAACAACGCATACGCCCCGACGTCGGCCATCACCGCGGGCGGCACGCTCGCGTTCACGCTCGGGACGTCGGCGAACACCGGGTGGGCGGCGTCGAGCCCGCCGCCGTCGTACGACGGCACGCTTCCGCACCTCGGCCCGGTGTCTTCGGGCGTCGCGGGCAAGTGCCTGGACGTCGCCACGAGCGGCACGGCGAACGGGACGCACGCCCAGCTGTACACGTGCAACTCGAGCGGCGCGCAGAAGTGGTTCTCCGCAGCCGACGGTTCCCTGCAGGCCCAGGGCGGCTGCCTGGACGTCAGCAACAGCGGCACGGCCAACGGCACGAAGGTCCAGCTGTGGCAGTGCAACAGTTCAGGCGCCCAGAAGTGGCAGGCGGGCACGGCGGGAGCGCTGGTGAACCCGCAGTCGGGCAAGTGCCTGGACGACCCGAACAGCACCACGGTGGACGGGACCCAGCTGCAGATCTACGACTGCAACCAGAGCGCGGCCCAGAGCTGGACCCGCGGCTGACGCGGTAGCCCAAGTCCGTGAAGGCCACCTTGAGGGACATAGAGTCCCTCAAGGTGGCCTTCACGGACCGTTCAGTCCGCCGGGTGGGGCGGGAACTTCGGGATACGGCGTTCGTTCCAGCTGGCCAGCCCCTCGGCCAGCTCGGGGCGGCCGAAGGAGTCGATCATCAGCGCCGTTGCCTCGCGGGCCGAGTCCTGCAAGGACAGCGCCGCTTCCCGGGCGAACTGCTGCTTCATCACCGCCATCGAACGCGGCGCGCTGTACGTCGCCAGCTCCGTCGCGTACGCCTGGGCCCGCAACGACAGCTCACCAGGCGGGACGATCTCCTGGACCAGGCCGTAGTCCAGCGCCTGCTCCGCCGTGAACGTGCGGCCGGACAGCAGCAGGTCGCGGGCCCGGCCCTGCCCGACCAGCTCCGGCAGAAGCTTCGCGATGCCGTACTCGGCGATCAGGCCGCGCCGGGCGAACGCCGTGGTGAACTTGGCGCCCGCCGCCGCGAAGCGGACGTCCGCCGCGCACGCGATCACGAAACCCAGGCCGGCGCAGCCGCCGTTGATCGCCGCCACCACCGGGACGCCCACCGTTGCCGCCGCCAGGACGTCGCGGAAGTTCTCGTGGCCGCCGCCCGCCGCGGGCGGGGCGGCGGCGATGCCGTCGAGCAACCCCAGGTCGGCGCCGGGGCAGAACGCCCGTCCGGCGCCGGTGACGACCACCGCGCGCACCTCGGGGTCCGCGTCCGCCTCCCGCAGCGCCGCGCCGTAGCGGGCCTGCATCGGGACGTCCATCGCGTTGCTGCGCTCGGGCTTGTCGAACGTCACGGTGGCGACCGCGCCGTCCCGTCCGTACCGTACGCCGTCCACAATGGACTCGGTCATAACCGCCTCCTCGGGGTCGGGACCCATACTAAGCGGTCGCTTGGCCCGCTGTCACGGTTCGAAATGATCGAAGCCTTTGTCTGGCGGGAAAATCCTGTGCCATAGTGCTTCCGCGCCTCCGAGCACCGTCGCCGGGAAGGAACGCCCATGCCGAACGATCCGGGTCCCAGCAGGCGGCAGGTGCTCGGCGGGGTCGGCGTGGCCGCGCTGACGACGGCGCTCGCGCCCGTCGCGCAGGCCGCCGAGGCGCTCTCCCGGCCGGGCCTGACGCTCACCGGCCGCGCCACGGACCTGGGCACCGGCTGGCGGTTCGTCCTCGTGAACGCCGACGACGTCACCGGCCCCGAAGACCACTTCGCGGACCCGGCCTTCGACGACTCGGCCTGGCAGGCCGTCGACGTCCCGCACGACTGGAGCATCGAGCTTCCGCCCGTCGACCACGGCGGCACCAGCAGCGCGTCCGGCTTCTTCCGCGGCGGCCTCGGCTGGTACCGGAAGACGTTCACGCTGCCGCCCGCGCTCGCCGGCCGGCGCGTCTCGGTCGAGTTCGACGGCGTCTACTCGGACGCGCACGTCCGCCTCAACGGCGAGCTGCTCGGCCGGCACCCGTACGCCTACACCGGCTGGAGCTTCGACCTCACCGGCCGGCTGCACACCGACGGCCGCACCCCGAACGTGCTCGCGGTGCGCGCGACCAACCGCCTGCCGAGCAGCCGCTGGTACTCGGGCAGCGGCATCTACCGCAACGTCCGCCTGGTCGTCACCGACCCGGTGCACGTCGCCCGGCACGGCACCTTCGTCACGACCCCGGACGTCTCCACGGTGCAGGTCACCACCGACGTCGCCAACGACTCCGCCGGGGCGGTGGCCGCGGAGGTGCGCACGACGGTCACCGACCCGGCGGGCCACGTGGTCGCGCGCGGCTCGGCGACCATCCCGCTGCCCGCCGGGCAGACGCACCGGGCCGTCACCGAGCTGCCGGTCCGCGACCCGCAGCTGTGGTCGACCGAGCGGCCGTCGTTGTACCACCTGCGCACGGACGTCGTCGTGGCCGGGCGCGTGCTCGACACGACCACGACGGACTTCGGCATCCGCTCCTTCGCCTTCCACCCGGACCACGGGTTCTCGCTCAACGGCGTCCCGACGAAGCTGCGCGGCGTCAACCTCCACGCGAGCCAGGGTGCGCTCGGCGCGGTGATCGACCCCGCCGCGCTGGAGCGCCAGATGCGGCTGATGCGGGCGATGGGCGTCAACGCGCTGCGGACCGCGCACAACCCGCCCGCGCCGGGGCTGGTCACCGTCTGCGAACGGCTCGGGATCCTCCTGATGGTCGAGGCGTTCGACTGCTGGCGCACCGGGAAGGTCGCCTACGACTACCACCTCGACTTCGACGAGTGGAGCGCGCGCGACATCGCCGAGATGGTTCACGCGGCCAAGAACTCGCCCGCGGTCGTGCTGTGGTCGATCGGCAACGAGGTCCCGGACGCCTCGATGGCCGGCGGCCCGGAGATCGCCGCCGGGCTGATCGCCGCGGTCCGGGCGATCGACCCCACCCGGCCGGTCGTCATGGGCTCCGACCGCTACCGCAGCGTGCCCGCGCCCGGCTCGCCCCAGGACCTCATCCTGCGGCAGCTCGACGGCCTCGGCGTCAACTACAACACCGCCCAGTCGATCGACGGCCTGCACACGACCTATCCGGACAAGTTCTTCTTCGAGTCCGAATCGTCGTCGGAGACCTCGGCGCGCGGGGCGTACCAGGACCCGGATCTCCTGAACACGGGGGAGAACCACACACCGGGCAAGCGGTCGACGTCGTCCTACGACAACAACCTGGCCTCGTGGACCTTCAGCGGGGAGTACTCGCTGAAGAAGGACCGCGACCGGAAGTTCTGCCAGGGCCAGTTCCTCTGGGCCGGGCAGGACTACCTCGGCGAGCCGACGCCGTACGACGTCTTCCCGGTCAAGACGTCCTTCTTCGGCGCGGTCGACAGCGCGGGCCTGCCGAAGGACGCCTTCCACCTCTTCCGCAGCCAGTGGACCACCGGGCCGATGGTCCACCTGCTCCCGATGGACTGGACGAACCACCGCCCGGGCGAGCCGGTCACCGTCTGGGTCTACTCCACTGTGGACACCGTCGAGCTGGTGCTCAACGGGAAGTCGCTGGGCGTCAAGAAGTTCGACCACAAGGCCACTGTGGACGGACGGCCGTACCTCGAGACGAGCGAGCCCTCCGGTGACGACAAGCACGACCCGTCCGGCAGCTACACCAGCCCGAACGGGAGCACCGGCAAGCTGCACCTGACCTGGACCGTGCCCTTCGCGCCGGGCACCCTGACCGCGATCGCCACCGCGGGCGGACAGGAGGTGGCCCGCGACCAGCTCGTCACGGCCGGACCGCCGCACGCGCTCACGCTGACCGCCGAACCCAGGGGCGAAGGCGCTATGTCGTTCGTGACGGCGAGCGTCGTGGACGCACGCGGAACCGTCGTGCCCGGCGCCGAACCGGTGCTCCGGTTCGCCGTCCGCGGGCCGGGCCGCGTCGCCGGGGTGGACAACGGCCGGCAAGAGCTGGCCCAGAGCTACCAGCGTCCGTCGATCCCGGCGTTCCACGGCCAGGCCGTCGCCGTGATCGCGGCGACCGGGCGCGGGACGGTCACCGTCACCGCGTCCGCACCGGGGTTGAAGACCGCGAAGATCGCGCTGCCGGGGACGAGTTCCGGGCAGCGCAACGGTCCGGGTGCGCGGGCCCGGGAGTCGGCCGATGGCCTCGCCGCTGGGCCATCGGCCGACGCGAGTTACGCGGGCGCGCCGGACACGCTGCCCACGGCGATGCTCGACGGCGACCCGGCCACCGGCTGGTCGAACCACTACCTGAAGCAGGCGACGGCGACGTTGAACGCGGTGAGCCGGTCGCGGGCCGGGGACTGGGTGTCGCTCACCTGGCCCGCGCCCCGGCGGATCGGCACGGTCACGGCGCGGTTCGTGGTGTCCGACGTCCTGGCGCGGCCGGCGACCATCGAGGTCGCCTGCCGGACGTCACGGGGCCTCGAGCCGGTGCGGGACCCGCGGCTCACGTGGGCGGGTGACCAGGCGACGGTCACGTTCGCGGCCGTCGTCACCGGCGAGGTCCGGCTCACGATGACCAGCCACACACCCGGTACGGCGCAGGGGTTCCTGCGGATCAGCGCGCTCGAGGCCTCGTGAGTGGGAAACAGTGTTAGAACACTGTTTCCCACTCACGAGGTGCGTCAGAGGCTGCAGGGTGCGAGCGCGTCGAGGCCCTGGGGCTTGTCGGCGTTGCGGCCGATCGCCGTCGCGATCCGGTTGATCGTGGCGATCCGCTTGTCCTCCAGCGGCCCGAGGATGGCGTTCTGGACGAAGTTCGCGCCACCCTCGCCCGCGCTGGTCACCAGGCGGTTGTCGGCTTCGGCGATCTGGGTGTCCAGCAGGGCGAGGTTGCGCTGGACCTCGGCCTGGGCCTGGGCGGGGATCGCCGGGAGCCGACTCTCGACGTCCGGGCAGGTGATCCGGCCCGACGCCGGTTCCGCGGCGCTCGGTTCCGTGGAGGCCGGTGCGGCCGCGGTCGTCGTGGCGGCGGGCTGGCCGCCGAGGGTGCAGGCCGCGAGCCCGTCGAGGCCCTGGGGCTTCTCGGCGACGCGGCCGATGGCGATCGCGATGCGGTCGATCGTGCTGGCCCGCTTGTCCTTCAGCGGGCCGAGGATGGCGTTCTGGACGAAGTTGGCGCCGCCCTGGCCGGCGCTGGTGACGAGCCGGTTGTTCGCCTCGGCGATCTGCGTGTCGAGCAGGGCGAGGTTGCGCTGGACCTCGGCCTGGGCCCGGGCGGGGATCGCGGGCAGCTGCCCGGCGACGTCGGGGCAGCTGATCTGCTGGGCGGTCGCCGCGCTGGCCTGGCCGGTCTGGCCGGCCGTCGTCGCGATCACCAGGGCGCCGGCGGCGAGCGCGAGGCCCAGTGCGGCCGTCGCGAGTTTCGTGCGCCGGGAAATGCGGTGTCGTCCACCGTTGTCAGGCATGAATGGCTCCCATGTTCCGTATTCGTTAGCGTGAACATATGCGCGGCCAGGCGCTATCTTGGCCTCTGGACCAGGGGATTGTCCAGTGCGGAGTGAGGGGAAAAGAAAATCTGAACCACGCCGAACCGTGGTCCGTGTTCTTCGGTGACGCAGCAGTTCTGCGTATTCCGGAATCGTCGGCGCCGAGCCGGGTCTTGACGGGGACCGGCACCGCCTCCTAGCGTCGCCATACCGACCGGTCGGTGTCCAAGGGAGGTCACTGGATGAGCTGGTACGACGAGAAACCGTGGCTGGCGAGCTACGGCGAACGGCCCGTGGCACCGGTCGAGGCGACGACGCTGCCCGAGACGTTCCGCCGGGCCGTCGGCGACGCGCCCGACCGGGACGCCATCGCCTACTTCGACGGCCGGCTCACCTACCGGCGGCTCGACGAGCTCTCCGACGGCGTCGCCCGTTACCTCACGCAGAACGGCTTCGAGCGCGGCGACCGGCTCGCCCTGGTGCTGCAGAACATCCCGCAGTTCGTCATCGCGCTGCTGGGCGCGTGGAAGGCCGGCGGGATCGTCGTGCCGGTCAACCCGATGTACCGCGAGCGCGAGCTGACCCACGTGCTCACCGACGCCGGTGTCAAGGCGATCGTCTGCTCGCAGCGCGGCTGGAACGCCTACATCGGCGAGACCGCCAAAGAACTGCCCATCGCCCTCACCACCAGCGAACTCGAGTTCCAGACCCGCAACGACGAGCGCGTCCTCGGCAAGGTCACGCGGGAAGACACCCCGGGCGCCACCGAACTCCTCGAAGCCGCCGAGACGCCCGGGCCGAAGCCGCCGGAGCCCGCGTTCGCGCTCGACGACGTCGCCCTCATCAGTTACACCTCCGGCACCAGCGGGACCCCGAAGGGCGCCACCAACACCCACGGCAACGTCGGCACCAACGCCGCCGGGCTCGGCTCGTTCAGCGGTCTCCCCGCCGGCTCGACGCTGTTCGGGCTCGCGCCGCTGTTCCACATCACCGGCATGGTCTGCGAAGTCGGCTCCGCGATCGACATCGGGGGCACGCTCGCGCTGGCCTACCGCTTCGAGGCCGGTGTCGTGCTCGACGCCTTCCTCGAACACGAGCCGTCGTACACGGTCGGGCCGTCGACGGCCTACATGGCGCTGATGGCCCACCCGTCCTTCAGCCGCGAGCACTTCGCGTCGTTCGCGCTGCTCTACTCCGGCGGGGCCGCGCTGCCGCCCGCCGTCGTCGAGGCCTTCCGCGCGAAGACCGGGCACTACATCCACAACGGCTACGGCCTCACCGAGACCACGGCCGGCTGCGTGGTCGTCCCCGGTGACCTCGAAGCGCCGATCGACCCGGAGTCCGGCACCATCTCGATCGGCCTGCCGGTGCCCGACACGATCGTCCGCATCCTCGGCGAGAACGGCGAGGAGCTGCCCTTCGGCCAGGCGGGCGAGATCGCCGTCGAAGGCCCGATGGTCGTGTCCGGCTACTGGAACCGCCCGGACGCGACGGCCGAGTCGATTCCCGGCGGGCGGCTGCTCACCGGCGACATCGGGTTCATGGACGACCGCGGCTGGGTCTACGTCGTCGACCGCAAGAAGGACATGATCAACGCCTCCGGCTTCAAGGTCTGGCCGCGCGAGGTCGAAGACGTCCTCTACACGCACCCGGCGGTCCGCGAGGCCGCCGTGGTCGGCATCGCCGACGACTACCGCGGCGAGACGGTCAAGGCGTACGTCAGCCCGGCGCCCGGCGTGACCGCCGATCCGGCGGAGCTGGTGGCCTGGTGCAAGGAACGGCTGGCCGCCTACAAGTACCCGCGCACCATCGAGGTGCTCGACGAGCTGCCGAAGACCACCAGCGGCAAGATCCTGCGCCGCGAGCTGCGGGCGAGGGGCTGATGGTCGAGACGGTCCGCGGCGCGATCGCGCCGGAAGCGCTGGGCCGGGTGCTGATGCACGAGCACCTCTTCGTGCTGAGCCCCGAGTTCGCCGAGAACTATCCGGAGCACGAAGGGTTCCGGGAGGAGGAGCACGTCCCCGAGGCGATCCGGCGGCTCAAGGAGCTGAAGGACGCCGGGATCGACACGATCGTCGACCCGACGGTGATCGGGCTGGGCCGCTACATCCCGCGGGTGCAGCGCGTCGCCGCCGAGGTCGACGTCAACGTCGTCGTCGCCACCGGGCTCTACACCTACAACGACGTGCCGCACTACCTGCACTTCCGCGGCCCCGGCACGCTGCTGCAGGGCGAGGACCCGCTGGTCGGGATGTTCGTCGGGGACATCCGCGACGGCATCGCCGGCACCGGCGTCAAGGCCGGGCTGCTCAAGTGCGCCACCGACGAGCCGGGCGTGACCCCCGGGGTCGAACGCGTGCTGCGCGCGGTGGCGAAGGCGCACCTCGCGACCGGGACGCCGATCATGACGCACACCCACGCCGTCAGCCGGCGCGGGCTGGAGCAGCAGGCGATCTTCGCGGAGGAGGGCGTCGACCTGAGCCGCGTGCTGATCGGGCACTCCGGCGACTCCACCGACCTCGGGTACCTCACCGAGCTGGCCGACCGCGGCTCGATCCTCGGCATGGACCGCTTCGGGCTCGACCTGCTGCTGCCGTTCGAGGAGCGCGTGAACACGGTCGCGGCGCTGTGCGAACGCGGCTACGCGGGCAGCATGGTGCTCTCGCACGACGCGTCCTGCTACATCGACTGGCTGCCCGCGGACCAGCTGCCGGTGCTCACGCCGAACTGGCACTACCTGCACATCACCCGGGACGTGCTGCCCGCCCTGCGCGAGCGGGGCGTCAGCGAAACGGACATCACGACCATGCTGGTCGACGTGCCGAGGCGGTTCCTCGGGTGAGCGATATCCTGTGCGTCCGAACTCGACGATGGGGGACCTTGCCATGACGCGCGCAAGCACCCGCAAGCCGGGCGAGGCGGCCGGCGACGAGCAGGCCGCCGTGCCGCGGCGCCTGCTGGAGCAGGCCACGAAGCTCTTCGCCAAGAAGGGCTTCGACCGCACGTCCGTCCAGGAGATCGTCGAGGCCGCGGGCGTCACCAAGGGCGCGATGTACCACTACTTCGGCTCGAAGGACGACCTGCTCTACGAGATCTACGCCCGCGTGCTGCGCGAGCAGACCCGGCAGCTGGAGAGCGTCGCCTCCTCGGGCGCGCCGCTGCGCGAACGCCTGGCCGCGGCCGCGTCGGACGTCGTCGTCTCCAGCATCGACAACCTGGACGACAACACGATCTTCCTGCAGTCGATGCACCAGCTGTCCCCGGACAAGCAGAAGGCGGTCCGCGCCGAGCGCCGCAAGTACCACGAGCGCTTCCGCGGCCTGGTCGAGGAGGGCCAGGCATCGGGGGAGTTCCGCATGGACAAACCGGCCGACGTCGTCGTCGACTTCTACTTCGGCTCGGTGCACCACCTGGGCTCCTGGTACCACCGCAGCGGCTCGCTCTCGGCCCGCCAGATCGGCGACCACTACGCGGACCTGCTGCTGGACGCCCTGCGCCCGCCCGCCTAGCTCGCCTGGCTGCCGACCGGGGCCTATCGCCGGCGATCCGGTGGAAGCCGAGCGCGCGGCAACGGCCACCGCGCCGCCGAGCGCACGGCGCGCCTCACCACGAAGGTCGGCACGCCGGCACACCCGTGGCTCGTCGGCGTGGGCTGGATCGAGGGTGCCCGCTGTCACCCGAGGGAGGGCGGGCGGGGTGACCTCACCACCGGAACCACCTCGGACCAGGTGTTCATCGCGCCGAACGCACCGCGAAGGTCGGTTGCCCGCGCGCTCGTGCTCCGGAGCTGGTCCGCGGACCGGCTAGTGGCGGCGGACGTGGTCCAGCAGCAGGGCGATGACCTCGTCCGGGGTCTCCATCGCCATCCACTGGCTCGCGCCCTCGATGATCTGGAAGCGGTACTCCGCGTCGATGTGGTGGACGGTCAGCTCGGCGGCGCTCTGCCCGAGGTACGGGTCCTCGCGGCCCCAGAGGTACAGCGTCGGCACCGTAATGCGGCCGGCCGGGATGTCGTAAACGTCGTTCGTCGCGCCGCGGTACCAATTCAACGTGGCGGTCAGCGCGCCCGGCTCCGAAAGGCGTGCCACGGTGCGTTCGAGGATTTCGACCGGTATTCGGCGGTCGTAAACCGCGCGTAGTTGTGCGGCCTCGTCGCGTAGCAGGAATTTCTCCGCTTTTCCGGCGTCGTGGCGGAAGAAACGGACGTAACCGAGGTCGTGGGCCTGCCCGTCGTCGATCGCGATGGCCTGCTGCAGCGCCGCCGGGTGGGGCGTGCCGAGCACGGTCAGCGAGCGCAGCCGGTGCGGGTGCGTCGTGGCCAGGGTCCAGGCGACCATGCTGCCCCAGTCGCGCGCGACCAGGTGGAACCGGTCGGCGCCCTGGCTGTCGGCGAAGGCGAGCGCGTCCTCGACCAGCAGGTCGATGGCGTAGTCCTCGACCCGCTCGGGGCGCGCCCCCCGGGCGTAGCCGCGCTGGTCGACGGCCAGCGCGCGGTAACCGGCCTCGCCGAGGGCGTGCAGCTGCTCGGTCCAGGCGTCGGCGAACTCGGGCCAGCCGTGCAGCAACAGGACGAATTCGCCGGTCACGGGCCCGGCCGCGAGCGCACTGTGGTGGTGGCCGCCGACGGCGACGGTCACTTCCTCCAGCGTGCCGGGCATCCCGGCTTCCGTCGGCGCGACGGCGAATTCCATGGCGCCCAGGCTAGAACGTGAAAGGGGTTACAACCATGGGAAGAAGGGCACATTTGCCACCCTTTTACCCGTGTAGTGGCCTGGCTCACAAAATCTTCGCTCATCTGAGCGAAAACACGAAAGGATTATGAATCCTATTCACGAAATCCGCAGGTCCGTGAAGGCCACCTTGAGGGACTCTGAGTCCCTCAAGGTGGCCTTCACGGACCAAGGGCGTGCTCAGGCGGGCAGGTCGACCAGGTCGGCCAGGCGGGCGCGGTGCCGTCCCGGGGTGCCGAGGGCGAGCTCGTCCGCCTTGGCGCGCTTCAGGTAGAGGTGCGCCGGGTGTTCCCAGGTCATCCCGATGCCGCCGTGCAGCTGGATGGCCTCCTCGGTGGCCTTGACCGCGATCGGCGCGTTGCGGGCCTGGGCGACCGACACCGCGATCGGCACGTCGAGGCCGGACGCCAGCGCGTCGGCCGCGTTGCGCGCGGTCGCGCGGGCCAGCACGAGGTCGGTGTAGAGGTTCGCCAGCCGGTGCTTGAGCGACTGGAACCCGCCGACCGGCCGGCCGAACTGGTACCGGCCCTTGAGGTAGCGCACGGTCTCGGTGAGCGCCCACTCGGCGATCCCGGTCTGCTCCGAGGCCAGGATTCCCGCCCCGGTGAGCAGCGCCTGCTCCAGCGCGGCCGCGGCCTGCTCACCCGAGGCCACCAGCACCGCCGCCGCGCCGTCCAGCACGACGTCGGCCACGCGCCGCGTCAGGTCGAAGGAGACCAGTTCCGTGACCGTCGCCGCCGACGCCTCGACGACGTACAGCGCGGGCCCGTCCGGTCCGGCGGCCGGGACGACCAGCAGGTCGGCCACCGACGCGTCGGCGACGGTGCCCACGCGCCCGGTCAACGTCCCACCGGAAGCGGTCACCGACGACGGGAAACCCGCTCCCGGCGTCGTCGACAGCGGAACCGCCAGCGCCCCGATCGACGAACCCGCGGCCAGCCGGCCCACGTACTCGCGGTCGTCGGTGTTCAGCAACGCCGTCGTCGCCAGCACCACACTGCCGAGGAACGGCACCGGCGCGACGCTGCGGCCCAGCTCCTCGGCCACGACGGCGACCTCCCGGGCCGACGCGCCGTGCCCGCCGCGCTCCTCCGGCACCGCCAGCCCGGCGACGCCGAGGTCGGCGGCCAGGGTGCGCCACAGCTTCAGGTCGTAGCCCTCGGCCGTCTCGATCCGCGCGAGCAGGGAAGCCGCGTCGGCCTTGTCCTTGAGCAGGTCCCGGACGGAAGCCCGCAGGTCCTCCTCGACGTCGGAATACAGCAGGTCGGTCATCGGGGGAGGTCCTTCCAGGCGACGTCCTTGTCGACGCGCGGCTCCGACGGGAGCCCCAGCACGCGCTCGGCGATGATGTTGCGCAGGACCTCCGAGGTGCCGCCCTCGATGGAGTTCCCCTTGGCGCGCAGGTAGCGGTACCCCGCCTCGCGGCCGGTGAAGTCGACGATCGCCGGTCGCCGGAACGACCAGTCGTCGTAGGCCAGGCCCTCTTCGCCGAGCAGCTCGACCTCCAGGCCGGTGAGCGCCTGGTTGAGCTCCGAGAACGCGACCTTCATGGCCGAGCCCTCCGGGCCGGGTGCGCCCGCGGTCAGCTGCTGACGCAGCCGCGTGCCGGCCAGCCGCAGCGACTCCGCCTCTACCCAGCGCTGCACGAGGCGGTCACGCAGCTCCGGCGTGCGCAGCTCAGGACGTTCACGCCAGGTCTTGGCGACGATCCCGACCAGCCCGCCCTCGCGCGGCTGGACATGCCCGCCGATCGCGACGCGCTCGTTCATCAGCGTCGTCTGCGCGACCTTCCAGCCCTCGCCGACGGCGCCGAGGCGCTGCGTGTCCGGGATCCGGACCTCGGTCAGGAACACCTCGTTGAACTCGGCCTCGCCGGTGATCTGCCGCAGCGGCCGGACCTCGACGCCCGGCGCGGTCATGTCGCACATGAAGTACGTCATGCCCTGGTGCTTCGGCACGTCCGGGTCGGTGCGGGTGACCAGGATCGCCCACTGCGACTCGTGCGCGCCCGACGTCCACACCTTCTGGCCGGTGACGATCCAGTCGTCGCCGTCGCGCACCGCGCGCGTGCCCAGCGCGGCCAGGTCGGAGCCGGCGCCCGGCTCGCTGAACAGCTGGCACCACACCTCGTCACCGGTCCACAGTGGACGCAGGAAGCGCTCGCGCTGCTCCGGCGTGCCGAACGCGAGGATCGTCGGCGCGGCCATGCCGAGGCCGATGCCGATCCGGCGCGGGTTGTTGTCCGGTGCGCCCGCGTCGGCGAAGAGACCGTCCACAACGGACTGCAGCGCGCGCGGCGCGTCCTGCCCGCCGAGCCCGGCGGGGAAGTGGATCCAGGCGAGACCGGCGTCGTACCGGGCCCGCAGGAACTCCATGCGGTCGGTGGTCTTGGGGTCGTGCGCGGCCAGGAACTCGGCGACCTGGCCCTTCAGTTCTTCGGCGGTGACAGTCACTTCGCGCCCTCCGACAGGTACTTCTTCAGCTCACGGCGGGCCAGGGACCGCTTGTGGACCTCGTCCGGCCCGTCGGCCAGGCGCAGCGTGCGGTTGCCCGCCCACATCGCGGCCAGCGGGAAGTCCTGGCTGACGCCCCCGGCGCCGTGCACCTGCACGGCCTTGTCCAGGATCCACTCGACCGCGGACGGCGTCGAGATCTTGATCGCCTGGATCTCGGTGTGCGCGCCCTGGTTGCCGACGGTGTCCATCAGCCACGCCGTCTTGAGCACCAGCAGCCGCTGCTGCTCGATGCGCACGCGGGACTCGGCGATCCAGTCCTGCACCACGCCCTGCTGGGCGATCGGCTTGCCGAACGCCTCGCGCGAGATCGCGCGGCGGCACATGAGCTCCAGCGCGCGCTCGGCCATCCCGATGGCGCGCATGCAGTGGTGGATCCGGCCCGGCCCGAGCCGCGCCTGGGCGATGGCGAACCCGTCGCCTTCACCGGCGATGAGGTTCTCGGCCGGCACGCGGACGTCCTCGAACAGCACCTCGGCGTGGCCGCCGTGGTCGCTGTCGTCGTAGCCGAAGACGTGCATGCCGCGCTTGACCGTCAGGCCCGGCGCGTCGCGGGGGACCAGGATCATGCTCTGCTGCTTGTGCGGCGCGGCTTCGGTGTCGGTCTTGCCCATCACGATGAAGATCCTGCAGGCGGGGTTCATCGCGCCGGAGATGTACCACTTGCGGCCGTTGATCACGTACTCGTCGCCGTCGCGGCGGATGCTCGTCTCGATGTTGCGGGCGTCGGAGGAGGCGACGTCCGGCTCGGTCATCGCGAACGCGGAGCGGATCTCGCCGTTCAGCAACGGTTCCAGCCACTGCTTCTTCTGGTCGTCGTTGCCGAACATGGCCAGGACTTCCATGTTCCCGGTGTCGGGCGCCGCGCAGTTGACCGCGGTCGGCGCCAGCCGGATGCTGCGGCCGGTGATCTCGGCGAGCGGCGCGTACTGCAGGTTCGTCAGGCCCGCGCCGTGGTCACCGGGGAGGAAGAAGTTCCACAGGCCGCGCTTGCGCGCCTCGGCCTTGAGCTCCTCGACGACCGGCGGCATCGCCCACGGGTCGTCGCGCTCGGCCAGTTGCTGCTCGAACACGGCCTCGGCCGGGTAGACGTGGGAATCCATGAACTCGAGGAGCTTCGCGCGCAGCTCCTCGGTCTTGGCGTCGAACGCGAAGTCCATTACTTCTCCTCGTTGAGAATCTCGTTGCCGTGCGAGATGAGCAGCGGGACGCCGGCTCCGACGCCTTCGAAGCCCGCCCCGACCGTCTGGCCCTTTTGGTAGCGGTAGTAGATGCCTTCCAGGATCACGGCCAGCTTGAAGAAGGCGAAGCTGACGTACCAGTTGAGCTGCGAGACGTCCCGGCCCGAGCGTTCGGCGTAGCGGGCGACGACCTCGTCCGTACTCGGGTAGCCCGGTGCCGAGCTGGCGTTCGACACGAACTGCAGCGACACCTTGTCCCGCTCGGCGTAGGCCACCAGCAGCGCGAGGTCGGTCAGCGGGTCGCCCAGCGTCGACATCTCCCAGTCGAGCACCGCCGAGATCTTGTCGTCGCCGTCCACGAGGACGTTGTCCAGCCGGTAGTCGCCGTGGATGATCGACGGCTTCCCGGACGTCGGCACCGCTTCGGCCAGCCTGTCGTGCAATTCCTCGATGCCCGGCAGGTCGCGGCTGAGGGACGCGTCGAGCTGCTTCTTCCACCGCCGCAGCTGCCGCTCGAGGAAGCCTTCGGGGCGCCCGAAGTCGCCCAGCCCGGCCGCGGCCGGGTCGACCGCGTGCAGGTCGACGAGCGTGTCGACCAGCGCGTCGGCGATGGCCCGGGTGCGGGTCTCGCCGAGGGCGGCCAGCTCGTCCGCGGTCCGGTAGGGGGTGCCCTCGACGAAGCTCATGACGTAGAAGTTCGCGCCGACGACGTCGGGGTCTTCACAGAGGAGCAGCGCCTCCGGCACCGGCACGGCGGTGTCGCGCAGGCCGGAGATCACCCGGAACTCGCGGGTCATGTCGTGCGCGGTGGGCAGCACGTGCCCGAGCGGCGGGCGGCGCACCACCCAGCGCGACCGGCCGTCGCCCACCACGTAGGTGAGGTTCGACCGGCCGCCCTCGACGACGTCCGCGGTCAGCTCCCCGGCGACCAGCCCGGGGAGCCGCGTGTCCAGGTGGGCGCGCAGTTTGCCCAGGTCGAGACCCGGTGGGTCGGTGCTCATGCAACCTCCTCAAGCAGGTTCCAGCGATGGTACCGACCAGTCGGTATGTGGTACAGCGGCCCCGGCCGAGTGGTGCTCGGCCGGGCGCGTCACGCGAGGAAGCGCGTCACCCATTCGGCGACGCACGCGGGCTTCGCCGCCCCCTCGATCTCGACCGTCCACCGCGACACCGCCTGCTTGCCGCCCTCGATGTCGGTGATCTCCACCAGCTCGGCCCCGGCGCGCACCTTCGAGCCGACCTTCACCGGCTGCGGGAAGCGGACCTTGTTGAGGCCGTAGTTGATGCCCATCGTGATGCCGTTGACCTTGTAGATCTTCGGCCCGAACGCCGAGAGCAGCGAGAGCGTCAGGAAGCCGTGGGCGATGGTGGTGCCGAACGGGCCCGCGGCCGCCATCGCCTCGTCGACGTGGATCCACTGGTGGTCGTCGGTGGCGTCGGCGAACTTGTTCACCCGGTCCTGGGTGATCGTGTGCCAGTCGCTGTACCCGAGGTGCTCGCCGACCGCGGCGGCGAAGGCGTCGAGGTTCTCGAATTCGCGCATGTCAGTCCTTCGGTCCGCCGGCGACGTAGATGACCTGGCCCGAGATGAACCCGGCACCGTCGCTCACCAGGAACGACGCCAGGTTGGCGATGTCGTCCGGGGTGCCGACGCGCTGCACCGGGATCTGCGACGCGGCGGCCGCCTTGAAGTCGTCGAACGACATGCCGATCCGCTCGGCGGTGGCCGCGGTCATGTCGGTGGCGATGAAGCCGGGGGCGATGGCGTTCGCCGTGACGTTGAACTTGCCCAGCTCGATCGCGAGGGTCTTGGTGAAGCCCTGCATGCCGGCCTTGGCCGCGGAGTAGTTGACCTGGCCGCGGTTGCCGAGCGCCGAGGTGCTGGACAGGTTGACGATCCGGCCCCACTTCTCGGCGGTCATGTGCTTCTGCACCGCGCGGGTCATCAGGAACGAGCCCTTGAGGTGGACGCCGAGCACGGAGTCCCAGTCCTGCTCGGTCATCTTGAAGATGAGGTTGTCGCGGGTGATGCCGGCGTTGTTGATCAGCACGGTCGGCGCCCCGAGCTCCTCGGCCACCCGCGCGACGGCGGCGTCGACCTGGTCGGCGTCACTGACGTCCAGCGTCACGCCGACGGCCTTGCCACCCTTGGCGACGATGGCGTCGGCGCCCTGCTTGACCCCGGCCTCGTCGAGGTCGAGCAGCCCGACGGCGAAGCCGTCATCGGCCAGCCGGGCGGCGACAGCGGCCCCGATGCCACGGCCGGCACCGGTGACCACGGCAACACGGGAAGGGGAATCGGTCACGGGGGACCTCCTCGTCGTTGAGAAGCGGGTTGCTTACCGCCCGCGAGCCTACTAAGCGGTCGGTCACGGCGGCTACGGACAGCGGCCGCTATTTCGCTGCCAAGGTACGCAGGTTTCCGGCCTCCCGCCTGGTCGAACCCACCCGGTGGCCTACGTCACACCCACTCGCGTGGTGAGCGCGGATGCCCTGTCCGCGTCGGCATTGCCGGGGGATCTGCCGCTGTCGGCGTCGGTGCAGAGGCTGGAGCCCGCTCTGCAACGTGAGCATGCAACCTCCGTAGCGTTCCGAGGTCGAATCGCGACGTATCGACCATGGCGGACACCGATGGCGATCGGCCAGGTCGGCGATGGTTGAGCGCGGCGAAGTGGAGTCCGCTGACCAGTGGTCTTTCCGTCGCAGCAGCGGCCTTGCTGTTCTGGGCGCTTGCCCGGACGGGGGTGCTGCCTCCGTGGTCCGACACCTGGAGCTGGCTGGGCCGGTGGTGGCCCGCGGCCGTGAGCGCGGCTCTTCTCGTGGCCGTCCTGGTACTCCTGCGGCGTGGGCGACAACGGATCTCTGCCGAGCCGGCGCAACACGGCGAAGGTCGCTGGACGCGAGTCACCGCCCTGGTCACTGCGTTCACCGCTCTGGCGGCCCTGGTGTTCACCGCGCAGTCGCTGCGGGCCACCCGCGACCAAATCGACGTCACCGAACAAGGCCAGGTCGCGGATCGCTACACCAAGGCCATCGACCAGCTCGGCACACCTGGACCGGACCACCTGTGGGTGCGTGTCGGAGGCATCTTCGCACTCGAACGCATCGCACTCGACTCACCGCGTGATCAACGCTCCATCGTCGAAGTGTTGAGCGCGTTCATGCACACGACCAGCCCTCGACTCGATCCCGGGACACCGTGCCCCAAGGCGCCAGCAGACGTTGAAGCCGCCTTCGTCGTGGTCACCAGGCGTGAAATCAGGGACTCGGCCGATCGGGTCGTGATCGACCTGCGTGACACCTGCCTCTCGGGTATCCGAGCCGCCGGCGCGGACCTGAGCGGCATCTCCTTCCTCGGATCGGACATGCACGATGCCGACCTGCCGAAGGCCCATGGCAACCTGATCGGGCTCAGCAAGGTCGTACTGACCAACGCAAACCTGTACGGAGCCGACCTGTCCGGATACCTCGCCGGGTTCGTCGACGCGGACCTGACCGGCGCGCGACTGGCCGACGCGAAGATCAGTCCTAACGAGCTCACCAGGGTGAAACTGGTCGATGCCGACCTCACCGGCGCCGACCTGCGCGATGTGACGCTCACCGGCGTGGACCTGACCGGCGCCAAGCACGACTCGTACACCAACACGACCGGCGCCAGCCACGATGCCTCGACCAAGGGCGCATGGTGGTGAGGCGACCACCGGAGGTCAACGGCCCCGGTGGTTTCAGGCAAGCTTCCGGGCTGCAGCGGAACTCGGCGCGGAGCATCGGGCACCGGCCGTGCCCTTCGCGGCGCGGGGTTCGGCGTGATTACCGGTCCAGCGCCTCGGGCAGCTCCGTGCTCCGGCGAATCTGGTCGCCGGTCATGCCGTAATGGCCGAGGAACGCCTGGCGAAGTGTTTCGGCCGAGCGGAATCCGCAGCGCCGCGCCACTGCCGCGAGTGACAGCTCGCTCCCGCGCACCAGGTGGGCGGCGGCCTCCGCTCGCGTCGCCCGCACGGCACGAGCCGGGGTGGCGCCCAGTTGGCCGGTGAACAGCCGGGTGAGGTGCCGGGTGGTGATCCCGGCGCGGGCTGCGAGCGCCGGCGGGCTGAGATCCTCGGCGAGGTGGGCGGTGATGTAGGCGGTCAGGTCGCGCACGACGCGGTCGCCCGGCGGTGGCGCCAGGAACGTGCTGATCTGCGCCTGGTCGGCGGGCCGGTGCAGGTAGGCAACCATCTCCCGGGCGACGTCGCGGGCCAGGGTGGGCCCGTGGTCCTCCTCGATCAGCGCCAGGGAGAGGTCCAGGGCGCTGGTGACGCCCGCGGATGTGTAGACGTTGCCGTCGCGGACGTAGAGCGGCGCGACGTCCACCGTGACGGCCGGGAACACCGAAGCCATCAGCTGTCCCCAGTTCCAGTGCGTGGTGGCCCGGCGGCCGTCGAGCAGCCCCGCCGCGGCGAGCACGAACGCGCCGGTGCACACCGAGGCGATCCGCCTGCTGCGCGGAGCCAGCCGCTGCAGCTGCGTCAGCAGTCCCTCGTCGGTCATGGCGGCCCGGGTCCCGTAGCCGCCCACGACCACCATGGTGTCGATGCGGCCGGTGAGCGAGGCGAGCCGGCGGGCACCCGACAGCGCGATCCCGGCCGAGCTGCGCACCTGATCGCCCTTCGGCGTGGCGAGTTCGAGCCGGTACGGCGGGCCCGCGCCGTGCCGGTTCGCGATCTCGAAGGCCGCACAAGGATTGGCGACGTCCAGGATCTGTGCGTTGTCGTAGGCGACCACCAGCACCCGCCGTGCCTCGATCACGTCGGAGACCCCCTCACCGCCGCTGCCGCATGACCAGACTACGCGGTGCGGCGGTGAAGGGGTGGTGGTTCACCGTCCGGGGATGTCCGGGCCCGGCCCGGGCATGTTCGCCGGGCGCTGGATCTTGTTCGCGTCGAAGGAGTACTGGTCGAAGGTCTTCTGGTCCGGGATCCAGCGCTTGCTGCGGCCGACGAGGTACACCCGGTAGGGCGCAAAGCCGTCCTGGCCGAGGTAGGAGTTGGACAGCAGGGGCTCCCCGAGGGTGATGTTCGCGCCACCGGGCAGGATTTCGTCCCAGGTCCGCCACAGGTGGAAGTAGGTCGCCTCGTCGGGGACGTGGTGCCGGACACCGTCGATCACCAGGTAGACGGCCGTCGTACCGGGTTCCTGGTAGCGGTAACCGTTGCACGGCGTGCAGGTCGCCTGAGCGGCCGACGCGGGGACTTGGGAGACGCCGGCCAGGAACACCGCGGCGAGGACGGCGGGCAGGGCGCGGAAGGACAGGTTCACGGGAACTCCTCGTGGTCGGTGGCTGAGTGCCGTACCTGGAACCTTCGCGCGGTCACGGCTCCGGCGGTGACCGGATGTCCGCGATCCTGCGAATTCTGTCCTGGGCCCGTGAAAGCCCTTTCCCGCGACGTTGACGCCACGTCGACTTATGCCGGCTAGGCACTCATGAACCTGGTTGGGTGGAAGGTTTTCGGAGCCTCTTCCCAATCCGAGTACAAGGCGTCGTGCTGGAGGGGCGATGTTCCGGGCGGAGGTGAAGTGACTTGTACCGGGGAGATCACGCGGATGCCATCGACGAGTTCGCCGGCCGGGAACACTTCGAGCAATTCGCGATAGGCCGCTGGGAACTGCAGTCCCAGGTGTTCCGCGACGTGTTGCCAGCTCAGCTCGGCTGACGCCGTTCCGGTCCACCCCACCAAGGCGGCCAGTTCATCGACTCTTTTCACACTGCTCAGCGTGCCATGCGTTCAGACGAACAACAGCCGGACAGTGCCCGCGATCCGTCAGTTGCGGACGTCGTAAGGGGGGCGGTCAGGACCGCAGCGCTGCCTGCACCGCCCGGACCAGCTTCATGAACTGCACGGGGCTGACGGAGTCGATCGGGTTCGGTGCCGGTGTGCCCTGGGTGCGGGCGAGGACGGTGTCGTCGGGGACGGCCCGCTGGTGCACGATGACCAGCCCGGGCGGGACGCAGAGCAGGTACTGGCCGAAGTTGCCGATCGCCAGGAACGAGCCGCGGCCCAGGATTCGCGGGAGCCACCAGAGGTAGCCGTAGTCGAGCTGGACGCCGGGGCCGCGGTCGACCTGGACCGAGGTGCTCTCGGCCACCCAGGATGCGGGGACGACCTGCCGGTCGTTCCACCGGCCGTTCTGCAGCAGCATCGTGCCGAGCCGGCCGAGGTCGCGGGCGGAGAGGAAGAGGTGGTGCGCGAGGTGCTCGGAGACGTCGGGGCGGCCTAGCAGCCGTTGGCGAGCCGGGTCGAAGTCCTCGAAACCGAGCGGTGCCGCCAGGTCTTCGGCCAGCGCGGCGAAGACGGGCCTCCCGGTGCAGCGCTCGAAGATCGTGCCGAGGGTGTTGAAGTCCCAGTTGTTGTAGAGGAACAGCGCGCCCGGCGGTTGCGTGCCCCGGGCCGGCGCGTCGTCCTCGGGCCCGGCGGCGGCCGTCGCCGGGTGGTAGACGCCGGAGCTCGAGGTCAGCAGGTCGCGTACGGTGGCGCGGCGTTCTTGCGGCAGGAGACCGCCGATGTCGTCGATGCCGAGCTCGTCGAGGGTGGCGTCGAGCCGGATGGTGCCGTCGGCGACCGCGGGTCCATAGAGGACGGACAGGACGCTTTTGCGGGCCGAGGCCAGGAAACCGGGCGTGGTCGTCGTGCCGTGGTCGAGTACGGTGCGGCCCTGGTCGAGCACGAGGAAGGCCGTGGTCGGCAGGGCTTCGAGCGCGTCGACGACCTGGTGGAGGGCGATCATGCCGGGTCCTGTGCCGGGCGGCCGGCGAGGCCGAGGATGTGGGCGAGCGCGGCTGGGCGGGTGACGCCGTGCGCGGTGAGGGCCTGGCCGCCGGGGCTGCCGGGCGCGCGCAGGAGCGCGAGGAACAGGTGGGCCACCGCGACGCCCTGTCCGTGTGCCTCGGCGATCGCGCCGTCGATCGCCCGGCGGGCGTCCGGGCTGATCCCCGGTCGGCTGCGGCCGGTCGGCTGGTCGTCGTCGGGTTCCTGGTCGAGGGCGGCACGCACGGCCGACGGGTCGGCGCCGAGCGCGCGGATGACGGTACCGGCGAGCCCGGCCGGGTCGTCGAGGACCGCGAGGAGGAGGTCGCCGCTGTCGAGTGTGTCGTGGCCGAGCTGCGCGGCGCGCGTCTGGGCGTGGCGGAGGCAGCCGAGGGCCGCGTCGTCGAAGTGCTGCAGGACGCCGGTGCGGATGAGGTCGTCGAGGGTCAGCCGCGCGAGGAGGGGCGCGTAGCGCTGTTGGGCACCCTGGCGGCTGAGGCCGCGAGGCTCGCCGATGTCGGCCCACGAACATCCCTCGGCGCGTGCCATCTCCACGAAGAACCCGACCAGGCCGTCACTGAGGACGTCGAGTTCACCGGCGATCCGTTCCGCGGTGGCGATGTGCCGGAGGGGGTCGCGGGGCTCGGCGATGCCGTCGAGCAGGACCAGGCCGACGAGTTCCGGCGGCCATTTCGATGTCGACGGCCTCGTCTGGTCCAGTTCCGTGCACGATCGCTGCCAAAGCAGCAGTCATTCCACGCTCGAAGCGAAGAGCGGAGCCCGGATTGCTCTCGCTGATGTCCTTGCCAGAGAGACGGCGGGTTGAACAAGGCGACAGATTATGCAACGATCGCCGCCGCATCAGCAACCTATTGTGTCCGGGGTCTCGCCCCCGGATGCGAGTCGACAGTCGATCACCGCCGAGGACGCCGCCCTATGCGATCACCCCTTCGCCGACGAAGCCGAAGAAGCCGAAGAACGGTCCTCGCGATCGCCGCCCTCGGGCTGGCCACCACCGGGTGCACGGTGGGGAGCAGTTCCCCGAGCCTGGCGACCGCGACGAACCTCGCGGTGGTGCAGTCCCTGCACGACGCGCTGCCGCAGGCGATCAAGGACGCCGGGGTGATCCGGTTCGCCGGCGACTCCCATCCGCCCTACCGCACGGTCGCGCCGGACGGGACGGTCACCGGGATCGACGCCGACTTCCAGGCCGCGATCGGGCAGGTGCTCGGCGTCCGGACGCAGACCGTGATCGTCGCCGGGCTGCCGGCCGCGCTGCAGGGCATGCTGGGCAACCGGTACGACGCGTTCAACGGCCCGGTCAAGGCCACCGCCGAGCGTGAGAAGCAGTTCGACACGATCACCTGGATGACCACTCGCACGGCCTACGTGTTCCCCACCGACTCGACGGCGGGGATCTCGCGGGTCGAAGACCTCTGCGGCAAGCGCATCGCGGTGGTGACCGCCAGCGTCGTGGAGGAGCAGCTGGACAAGCTGTCCCGCTTCTGCACGCAGAGCAGGCACCAGGCCACCCAGACCGTCGGCCTCGACGACACCGACGCCACGCTGCTGGCCACCCGCTCGGGCCGCGCCGATGCCGCGGGCATGACCGAAGCCGCGGCGATCGACGTGACGCAGAAGCAGGGCGGGACCAGGTACGTCACCCAGACCGAAGCGCAGGGGGCGTCCAAGGACGACCTGGCGTTGTACGTCCCGAAGTCCTCGAAACTGGGCCCGGTCATGCAGAAGGTCTTCGAAGAGCTTTTCGAGGACGGCACGTACGTCGGGATCATGTCCCGCTGGGGGCTCAACCAGGTCTCGGTCGCGAAGCCGGTCTTCAACGCGGCCACGCCGCAGTAAACCGAACTACCGACAGGAGTGGTTCATGGGTACCAGAATCGCCTTGGTGGCCGCGGCTGTGGTCGTGGGCGCCGCCTTCCCCGCCACCGCCCAGGCGGCGGAGCCCGGATCACCCTGCCTGGACGCGGCGAGGTGCGTCGACGGGCAGCTGACCGACGGCACGCCGTACGCCTTCGCCAAGCCGGACCGGTGGAACGGCGCCGTGCTGGTGGACCTCGACTTCGCCGCGGGCGGGCTCTCGAGCGCGCTCACCGCGAGCCTCCTGCGACGCGGCTATGCGGTGGGCGGCACCACGCGCACGGTCACCGGCTGGAACATCGCGCAGGCGATCGACAACCAGGCGGCCGCGCTCGGCCGCTTCGAAGCCGCGTTCGGCCGCGCCCGGTACGCGATCGCCGAAGGCCGTTCGATGGGCGGGATGGTCGCCGCCGGCGTGGCCCAGGTGCACCCCGGCCGCTTCGACGCGGCGATCCCGATGTGCGGCGGGCTCGGCGGCGCGGTGGGGCAGTGGAACCAGAAGCTCGACACCGTCTTCACGCTGAAGACCCTGCTGTTCCGCGATACCGCGCTCCCGGTGACCGGCATCCCCGCCGACGTCCCCGGCCTCCAGCAGCAGTGGGTTTCGGCGATGACGTCGGCTCAGGCGACCGCGGCGGGCCGGGCGCGGATCGCCCTGGCGGCGGCGATCGGCCAGCTGCCGGGCTGGGGCCTGGCCGCCGACGGCACGACGACCCCGGTCCCGGACGGCCACGACGCCGACGGCGTCGAGCAAGGGATGTTCCTGGCCCTCGCCGGTGGGCCGCTGCCGTACCTCGGGCAGGCGGTCAGCAGCCGCCGGGCGATCGAGCAGCTGGCGGGCGGGAACCCGTCGTGGAACACGGGAGTCGACTACGCACGCCAGCTCACGACGGCCGAACCGAGCCAGCAGAACGCGGTCCGGCGGCTGTACGAGCGCGCGGGGCTCGACCTGCGCGCCGACCTGGGCCGGCTCGCCGCCGCACCCCGGGTGTCCGCCGACCCCGCCGCCGTCCGCTACCTGGAGCGGGGCATCGTGTTCACCGGCGACCTGCGGATCCCGGTGCTCACGGTCAACGGCACCGGCGACCAGATCTCGACCGTGGCCCAGCAGCAGTCGTACGGCGCTCTGGTTCGCCGCGAGGGCAACGAATCCCTGCTCCGGCAGACCTACGTACGGACCGCCGGGCACTGCACCTACACCGTCGGCGAACAGCAAGTGGCCGTCGACCGGATGCTCACCCGGCTGCGGACCGGGCACTGGCCGGACACCACACCCCGGACGATGAACCAGTTGTCGGCCGCCGCGGACGGTACCCCGGGGCGCTACCTGAGCTATGTGCCTCCGTACTTCAACCGGCGGTACCCCGCCGGCCGTTGATCCGGCCATCGAGGCGGCCGCGTCCCACAACCAGTTCCTCCTGGCCGCCGCGCGCAAGCCGCCGCGGTCCACCCGGACAACACCCTGGAGGACCACCGCCGCGAGATCCAGCGGCGCGTTTTCGGGTGAGCACCGCCGTCCCCGGCGCCGGGTCGATCCCGCTCGCCGCCGGACGACCACGGCCTGGCCTGGGCCGTGGTCGTCCGGCAAAAGTGGGCTCAGGAGCAGGACACTCCGTTCAGGGCGGGGGACAGGAAGGGCGGGGTGCCGCCGCTGTAGTCCGCGTTGTAGCCGACGGTCGCGGTGCCACCGGTGCCGAGCTTGCCGTTCCACGAGGCGTTCACGACTCGCACGGTGTCACCGGTGTCGGTCCAGGTCCCGTTCCATCCCTGGCCGACGGTCACTCCCGGCGCGGAGAAGGTGAGCGTCCAGCCGTCGACCGCCGTCCCCCGGTTCTCGATCACCACCTCGCCGGTGTAACCGTTCTGCCACGAGCTGACGACCCGGTGCGTCACCCGGCAAGAGCCGTTGCCCGGCGGGGTCGTCGGAGTCGTCGGGGTGGTCGAGGTCGCCGTCGTGGTGCTGGCCGGCGGCGCACCGGCGGCCGCCAGGTCGTACGCCCGCTGCGGGACGAACTGCCCGGCCGCGGCCAGGCAGCCGTCGGCTTCGCCCGGCGGCTTGACCCAGAGGTACGCGGCGATCTGCGCGTCACCCGTGGCGTCGGTGCTGGGCGTGCCGATGGCCCGTCCCGCGGGGTCGCACCACTCGCTGCCCAGCGGCCCGTTGCCGTTGCGGCTCGTGTCGATCACCGCGCGCAGCCGCGCGTCGCCCACCGCGTTCAGCACCGCTTTGGCGAAGCCCGCCTCGTCACCGGTCGACCGGTAGTTGGAGACGTTGGTGGCGACGCCGTCGGCACTGTTCGAGATGTCCGCGGCCCGCACCCGCGACGCGGCGTCGGCGGGCGACAGCCACGCGGAGTGGCCGATGTCGAAGTAAACCTTCGTCTGCGCCGAACCGGACTTGAGCTTCTTGCCCGCGTAGGCCACCGAGGCGGTGGTCTGGTTCTGCTGGTCGGCCGACTGGCAGTTCGACATCAGCGCGAGCACGTCGGGCTCCAGCACGATCGCCGCGGGCCGGCCCGCGATGCCGGCGGCCACCTGGTCGATCCACGCCCGGTAGGCGTCGTGGGACGGTGCGCCGCCACCGCTGGCGCCACCGCAGTCACGGTTCGGGATGTCGTAGACGACCATGATCGGGACCTTGCCCGCCGCCGCGGCGGTGCCGACGTAGGCGTCGACCTCGGCGCGCACGGTCGAGGTGTTGGTGGTGGTGAACCACCTTCCCTGCGGGGTGGCGGCGATGCGGTCCCGGATCATCGGTGTCCGTGCGTCGCCGGGGTTGGCGGCGACCCACTGGGCCGCGTTCGTGCCCGGGTCGACGTAGAACGGCGAGGACGCGGCCTGCGCGCTGCCACCCACCGTGAGAGCGGTGGCGCCGGCGACGAGCGTCGCGCCGAGGGCCGCGACGGCGAACCTCGTGCTTCTCTTCCCGGGGCCGCCGGGCATCACGGCCGGCCGGTCGTCTCGCGTGGCCGGATGGGCGGTGCGTCCGTGGGGAACGCGTACCTGTTTCGTCGCTCTCATGAATCCTCACAACGTCGTCGGCGATGGCGACTGGGAGCGCTCCCATAGACGCACTGTAACCGGCGGACGGGCTGCGGGATAGAGCCTTTCGTTCCCCGGAGTCCTTCGGTGCAGCGTCCAAGATCCTCTTGGCGATCGGCCGGGTGCGGTCCTTTGTGGATTCTCGTGCTTCGGTGGTGAAAGGGATCCGTTGCCGGTGCGTAATTTTCACCGCGCATTGCCTTTGCCGCCATCGCCTCCTATCTTGGCAGTTGTCCGTTCGGTCGGTGACTCGAGCGAGCCCCGCAGAGACAACGACGTCTTGGGAGAGCGAACGTGCCGTCCGTCGAGTTGCCCCAGCTCCGTCCGACCCTGGCCGACGTCGCCCGGGCGGCCGGGGTGTCCACCGCCACCGCGTCCCGCGTGCTCAACGGCTTTCCCCGGGTCCGGCCGAAAACGCGCAAGCAGGTGGAGTCGGCGATGTCGGCCCTGGGCTACGCCCGGCAGAGAGCCGCCCGGGCGACGGCGGGGCGCACCGGTTCGGTCGCACTGGTCGTGTGCGAGGAGGTGATGCGGCTGTTCGCCGATCCCTACTTCGCCCGCGTTTCCGCCGGCGCCGGGAAGGAGCTGACCGAGGCGGGCCTGCAACTCGTCCTGCTCACCGTGCCCGCGACCGAGAACTACCAGGCCCCGGTGGTGCGGTACCTCGACGGCGGCCACGTCGACGGCGCCCTCGTCGTCGGTATGCACGGCCGTCGCCCGCTCGACCTGGACTGGCTCGGCATCCCCGTGGTGTTCGGCGGACGCCCGGTCCGTGAAGGGGACTGCTCGTCGTACGTCGACGTGGACAACCGGGGTGGTGCGCAGCGGGCCACCCAGCGCCTCGTCGACGCGGGCCGGCGCACCGTGGCGACCATCGCCGGACCCCAGGACATGACCGCCGGCGTGGACCGGCTGCTCGGCTACCGGCAGGCGGTGACGGGCGCGGGCCGCGGTGACCGCGGACTGGTGGTGTTCGGCGACTTCGGCCAGGCCTCCGGCGAGCACGCCACCACCCGCCTGCTGGACCGCAGGCCGAAGGTCGACGCCATCTTCGCCGCCTCCGACATGATGGCGGTCGGCGCGCTGCGAGCCTTGCACCGTGCGGGCCGGCGGGTGCCCGATGACGTGGCCGTCATCGGGTTCGACGACCTGCCGATCGGCCGCCGGACCGATCCGCCGCTCACCACCGTGCGCCAGCCGATCGAAGAAATGGGTGCCCGGATGACGGGCGAGCTGCTCGCCATGCTCGGCGGCTCGGCCGCACCCCGCTGCGCCGTGCTGGACACCAAGCTCGTCCTGCGCGCGACGGCGTGACTTGTGTGTTAGCGCTAACAGTCCATTGCGGAGCGATCCGTAGTGCGCGAAGGAGGATTCGTGACGACTGGAGTCAGGCCGGTGCACGCTGTGCCTCAGCAGGGGACCGGACCGGCGACCTGATCGTGCCAAAGCATCGCGCCGGGGTGACTCGTTCGCGAACCTGCGCTTCGCGAACGAGTCACCCCGGGGCCGCGCCTCGGGAGGCGCTGCAGCTGACGGCGGGCCAGTTCCGGTTTCCGTTGTGCTGGATGGTGACGCCCCAGTTGTAGCCGCTGCCGTTGGGTTTCGCCACGAGGACCTGGCTGCTGGGCCAGGTGGCGCTGATCTTCGCAGGGCTCGGCACGGTCATGGTGACCGTCCACGAACCGAAAGCATTGCGGCGCAACTGCCGCTGCCCCACACGGTGATGCCGACGCAGCGCGCGACGTTCACGCACGCCTGGGTCAGCGCCGCGTAGGTCATTCGTGGTCTCCTTCCGGGCTCCCGCCCAGGAGAGCATGGTGCTTCGGAGTCTTTCGCAAGCAAAGGCGAAACCCTCCTGGAGACGGTGCCGGACAGGAGGAATCGCCTAGCGCTGCAGCGTCAGGACACCCGGCCGCCACGGCAGCTGGTCGTAGGGGCCGCCGGCACCGGGGGACTTGCCCTGGTAGAGGAGCTGCAGGTTGCAGGGGTCGACGGTCATGGTCTGGTCCGGGTTGGTGCGCACCAGGTCACCGTGGCTGATGTCGTTGGTCCAGCCGGCGCCGCTGTTGGCCTTGCCCGCGAAGGGGGTGCTTTCGCTGGTGGCTTGCGGGGTCCACGAGCCGCTCAGGCTGCTTGCCGTGAACGAGCGGAAGTAGCGGCCGTTCGCGCCGATCGCCTCGACGATCATGAGGTACTGGTTCTGGCCCTGGACCTTGTAGACCTGGACCGCCTCGAACAGGTTGTTCGTCGAGTCGCTCAGGACCGTCGTGTACGACGAGCCGAAGCTGCCCGGGAAGTTCCCGATCGGCATGCTCGCCCGGTAGATCTTTCCGTTGTCACCGGCGAAGAACAGGTACATGTTCGCCCCGTCGGCGATCAGCGTCTGGTCGATCGGGCCGGTGCCGGAGCCGGAGATGCTGCCGGTGAACAGCGGTTGCGGCGAAGACCAGCCGTTGGGGTTGGTGGGGTCGCTCGACGTGCGGTAGATGAAGGGCCAAGCGCCCCACTGGTACGCCAGCACCCAGATGTTCTTCGGCGCGAAGTAGAACAGCGTGGGCGCCACCGCGGCCTGGTTCATCCCGTTCTGGCCGGCCGAGGCCATGTCGGACCAGTTCGTGAAGGGACTGAAGGCCATCGAGCCGTAGGTCGATCCCGAGACGTTCGACGCGTAGACGAGGTGCTTGCCGTTGTAGACGACGTTGGTGAAGTCCTTGAGCGAGACCCATCCGTTCCGCGGCGTCGCCAGGACACCCGTGGACGTCCAGCGGTACGTCGAGGGCAGGGAGCAGCTGCTGCCGCCGCCGGTCGTGGTCGTGGTGGTCGGCGTGGTCGACAGGCCCGTCCACTTCTGGTTGCCGCCGCCGGTGCACGTCCAGAGCTGCACGGCGGTGGCGTTGGCCGTGCCGGCACCGGTGACGTCCAGGCAGAGTCCGGACTGCACCGCGACGATCGTGCCGTCGGAGTTCACCCGCCACTGCTGGTTGGCCCCGCCGTGACAGGTCCAGGTCTGCACCCGGGTACCGGCGGTGGTCGCGCTGCCGGGCACGTCCAGGCACTTGCTGCCGTACACCGTCAACTGGCCGCCGGACGTCGACGTCCACTGCTGGTTCGCGCCGCCCGAGCAGTCGTAGATCTGCAGGGCGGCACCGTCGGCCTGGCTGGCGTTCGAGACGTCCAGGCACCGGCCCGAGCCGGCACCCTGCAGGGCGCCGGTGACGTCGGCCAAGGCCGCGTCGGCTCCCAGGGTCACCGCGACCACGACCGTGGCCGCGACCGTCGCCACGGCGGCGAGCGCGGCGATCCGGGATCTGCTCCTGCGACTGATGTTCCCTCTGTTCATGACGACCTTTCTCCCAGCCGGTCCCGGGCCGTTCCGGATGCGCCCGCCGTTGCGCGTCCGGATCGGCGTTTCCTGAGCGACAAGACTGTTATCGCTAACACGCGCCGCGACAGCGTGAACTTCCGAGAGAAGCGTTGTCAATCAACGCGTCCGGGCGCCCCGGTGATCCGGACGCCCGCTGGAGTGGTCGTGCCACCTCAAGGCCACCGCCGTCGGTCCGCGGAGGAGAGCTGGTTTGTGAAAGTTACATTTTCGGGGACGGAACAGGGTGCAGTCGGCTGCTGTCGCGGCATTCGCGCCGGAGTCCGGGCCCGTTGACGTCGAATTCATCGATGGAGAGCTGGTGCGAGGTGCGTGACGAGACCGTTATGCCAGCCGGGCTTGACCACGCAAGTGTTACCGCTAACACTTGCTGCTCGTCGTCGCCGAAAAGTGACGGAGACCACATCGGCCCGCGAGGAAGGGGACGCCGGTGGCCGAACGATCCCGCTCCGGTGGCCCGGTCCGGACGTCTGCCGCCGACGCGCGGCAGCCCAGCCTGACCGATGTCGCCGAGGTCGCAGGCGTTTCCCACATGACCGTTTCCCGGGTGATCAACGAGACCGGCCCGGTTCGCCCCGAGACCCGCGCCCGCGTCCTCGCCGCCATCGGGGAACTGGGCTACCGCCCGAACTCCGCCGCCCGCGCGCTGGTCACCGGACGGACCGGCACCCTCGGCGTCGTCGCGCTCGAATCCAACCTCTACGGTCCGGCGAGCACGCTTTTCGGCATCGAGAACGCCGCCCGTGAAGCCGGTTACGTGATCACGATCTCGAGCGTCAGCCGTCCCGGCCGGTCGTCGGTCGCCGACGCGGTGGAGAGCCTCCGCCGCCAAGCCGTCGAGGGCATCATCGTCATCGCGCCGCACGTGTCCGCGGCCCGGGCCCTGGACGCCGTGCCCGCGGATTTCCCGGTCGTCGCCGTCGGCGGCGGGGAGGCCGCGACCGTCCCGGTGATCGCCGTCGACCAGCGCGACGGCGCCCGGCGCGCCACCGAACACCTCCTGGCGCTGGGACGCCGCACCGTCTGGCACGTCGCAGGGCCGGAGGACTGGTTGGAGGCCCGCGACCGCGAGCTCGGCTGGCGGGAAACCCTGGAACGCCACGGCGCTCCGGTGCCGCGGGTGGTCCGCGGCGACTGGAGTTCGCGCTCCGGGTACGAAGCGGGGCGATCCCTCGCCGGGGAACGAGACCTGGACGCGGTCTTCGCCGGCAACGACCAGATGGCCCTCGGCGTACTGCGCGCGTTCGCCGAAGCCGGCATCGCGGTGCCGCGCGACGTCCGGGTCGCGGGCTTCGACGACGTGCCCGAGTCCGCGTACTTCACACCGCCGCTCACCACGGTGCGCCAAGACTTCATCGAGGTCGGCCGGCGCACGTTCGGCCTGCTGGCCGGGCACATGGAGGGGGGCGACCGGCGTGCGCGCGCCTTGGTCGTGCCCGAACTGATCGTCCGCGAGAGCACCGGGCCGCGGTAGCACCGCCACCGGCGAACCCGGCCGAAACCAGGACCGGACAGTTAGCGCTAACAGTGTTGATCACCGTCGATCGAGGAGTGAACGTGCTGAAGAAGCGATGGGCCGCCGCGGCGGCCGCGGCGGCCGGACTGGTCCTGCTCACCGCCTGCGGTGGTGGCAGCGGCACGGGAACCACCGGCGGGGCCATCACGCTGGGCTTCGCCCAGGTGGGCGCCGAGAGCGGCTGGCGGACCGCGAACACCAAGTCCATCCAGGAGTCGGCCAAGACCGCCGGAATCGAGCTCAAGTTCTCCGACGCGCAGCAGAAGCAGGAGAACCAGATCGCCGCGATCCGCTCGTACATCCAGCAGAAGGTCAAGGTCATCGCCTTCTCGCCGGTGGTCGAGTCGGGCTGGGAAACCGTGCTCAAGGAGGCGAAGACGGCGAAGATCCCGGTCATTCTCACCGACCGGGCGATCGACTCACCGGACAAGACGCTCTACAAGACCTTCCTCGGCTCGGACTTCATCGCCGAGGGCAAGAAGGCGGGGGAGTGGCTGACCAAGGAGTTCGGCAGCGCCACCGGCCAGGTGAACATCGTCGAGCTGCAGGGCACCACCGGCTCGGCCCCGGCCAACGATCGCAAGAAGGGGTTCGGGGACGTCATCGCCGCCGACCCGAAGTACAAGATCGTCGCCTCGCAGACCGGAGAGTTCACCCGCGCGAAGGGCAAGGAGGTCATGGAGGCGTTCCTCAAGTCCCAGCCGAAGATCGACGTGCTCTACGCGCACAACGACGACATGGCCCTCGGTGCCATCGAGGCGATCCAAGCGGCGGGCAAGGTGCCGGGCAAGGACATCAAGATCGTCTCGGTCGACGGCGTGCGGGACGCCCTCCAGGCGCTGGCCGACGGCAGGATCAACCACGTCGTCGAGTGCAACCCGCTGCTCGGCCCGCAGCTGATGGACCTGGTCAAGAAGGTCAACGCGGGGGAGCAGGTGCCCGAGCGGATCGAGACCCAGGAGACCGAGTTCGACCAGGCGTCGGCCAAGGCCGCTTTGCCGCAGCGCCAGTACTGAGGGGTCCCGCATGTCCGCCGAAATCCTCACCATGACCGGGATCCGCAAGGTGTTCCCCGGTGTCACCGCGCTCGACGACGTCGGCTTCCGGCTCTTCCCGGGTGAAGTCCACGCGCTGATGGGCGAGAACGGCGCCGGCAAGTCCACCCTGATCAAGGTGCTGACCGGGGTGTACGGGGTGGACGCGGGCACGATCACCCTGGCCGGGGCCGCCGTCGCGTTCGGCGGCCCCGGCGAGGCCCAGCGGGCCGGCGTCAGCACGGTCTACCAGGAGGTCAACCTCTGCCCGAACCTGTCCGTGGCGGAGAACGTCTGCCTCGGCCGGGAACCCCGCCGCTTCGGCCGCATCCAGTGGGGCCCGATGCGGCGGCGTGCCGAGGAGCTCCTCGCGCGGCTGGACGTCCACGTGGACGTCTCGGCCGAGCTGAGCACGTGTTCGATCGCCGTCCAGCAGCTGGTGGCGATCGCCCGCGCCCTCGACGTCGAGGCGCGGGTCCTGGTGCTCGACGAGCCGACGTCCAGTTTGGACACCGGCGAGGTCGAGCAGCTGATGGCGGTGGTCCGGTCCCTGCGCGCGCAGGGGCTGGCGATCCTGTTCGTGTCCCACTTCATCGACCAGGTCTTCGCCGTCGCCGACCGGATGACCGTGCTGCGCAACGGAAAGCTGATCGGTGAGTACCGCACGACGGACATCACGCCCGTCGAACTGGTCACCAAGATGATCGGCAAGGAGCTGCGCGTCCTCGAAACGCTGGAGGAGGCCGGTCCCACCCGGGCCGAGGTCGCGGACGCGCCGGTGCTCCTGTCCGCCGAAGGCCTCGGCCGCAAGGGCGGCATCGAGCCGTTCACGCTCGACATCCACGTGGGGGAGGTCGTCGGGCTGGCCGGCCTGCTCGGCTCCGGGCGCACCGAGCTCGCCCGGCTGCTCTTCGGCGCCGACCACGCCGACAGCGGCGCCGTGAAGATCGACGGTGACGGCACGTCGCTGCGCACCCCGCGAGCCGGGCTCGACCACCGGATCGCGTTCCTCTCGGAGAACCGCAAGACCGAAGGCCTGGTCGAGGAACTGACCGTCCGGGAGAACATCGTCCTCGCGCTCCAGGCCTCGCGCGGCTGGGCGCGGCCGCTGTCCCGCCGCCGCCAGGACGAGATCGCGCGCAAGTACATCGAAACGCTCGACATCCGCCCCGCCGATCCCGAGGCCCTGGCCGGCAACCTCTCCGGCGGCAACCAGCAGAAGGTGCTCCTGGCCCGCTGGCTCATCCTCGAGCCGCGGTTGCTCGTCCTCGACGAGCCGACCCGCGGCATCGACATCGGCGCCAAGACGGAGATCCAGCGGCTGGTCACCCAGCTCTCGGCCGAGGGGATGGCCGTCGTGTACATCTCCGCCGAATTGGAGGAGGTGCTCCGGCTGAGCCACCGCGTCGTGGTGCTGCGCGACCGGAAAGTGGTGGCACAGCGGGAAAACCGAGGGCTCACCGCCGACGACGTCATGGCCACGATGGCCGAAGGGGTGCAGGCATGACCGGCTTGGCGAAACACCGGCTCTTCTGGCCCGTGGTGGCGTTGCTGGCGCTGCTGGCGGGCGACCTCGTCGCGAGCCCGGCGTTCTTCTCGATCGAACTGCGCGACGGTCACCTCTACGGGAACCTCGTCGACATCCTGAAGAACGGCGCCCCGCTGATCCTCATCGCGATCGGCATGACGCTCGTCATCGCCACCCGCGGCATCGACCTCTCGGTGGGTGCGGTCGTCGCGATCAGCGGATCGCTGGCCTGCCTGTGGATCGCCGGCCACCCCGGCGGTGTGGGCGCGACGCTCGTGGCGGTCGGGCTGGCGCTGGGCCTGTCGCTGGTGCTCGGGGTGTGGAACGGCTGGCTCGTCGCCGCGCTGGGCATCCAGCCGATCATCGCCACGCTCATCCTGATGGTCGCCGGGCGCGGGATCGCGCAGCTGATCTCCGGCGGGCAGATCATCACGATCAACTCCGGCCCCTACGAATGGATCGGCAGCGGCTTCGTGCTGACCCTGCCGAGCGCGATCCTCGTCGCGCTGGCCGTGTTCGTGCTCGCGTCGCTGCTGGTCCGCCGCTCCGCGCTCGGCCTGCTCGTCGAGGCCGTCGGCGGCAACCCGGAGGCCAGCCGCCTGGCCGGCCTCCGCTCGGCCCGGCTGATCTGGCTCGTCTACGTCTTCTGCGCGCTGTGCGCGGGCATCGCCGGGCTGATGATCAGCGCGAACGTGCACAGTGCCGACGCCAACCACGCCGGGCTGTTCATCGAGCTCGACGCGATCCTCGCCGTCGTCGTCGGCGGCACGCAGCTGACCGGTGGCCGGTTCTCCGTGGGTGGCGCGGTGATCGGCGCGCTGCTCATCCAGACGCTCACCACCACCGTCTACGCCCTCGGCATCCCGCCTGAAGCGATCATGCTGTTCAAGGCCGTGGTCGTGCTCGCGGTGTGCCTGCTGCAGTCACCCGCGTTCCGCCGCAAGCTGCGGCGGCGCCGGACGCCCGCGGCCGGGCACCCGGCCCCCGCGTCCGCTCCGGAGAAGGTGGAGGTCACGGCATGACCACCCTGGACCGCGTCCGCGCTTACCGGCCGAAGCAACGGCACCTGCCGATCCTCGCCACGATGGCGCTGCTCGTCGGGGCCTACGTCTTCGGCGCGTCGAGCTACGAGGCGTTCGGGTCGGGGCAGGTCGTGCTCGACCTGTTCATCAACAACGCCTTCCTGCTCGTGGTCGCGGTCGGGATGACGTTCGTGATCCTCACCGGCGGCATCGACCTGTCCGTCGGGTCCGTGGTCGCACTGTCCACAGTGGTCTCCGGCGACCTGATGCAGAGGCACGGCTGGCCCGCGTACGCGGCGATCGCGGTGGTGCTGGTGCTCGGCGCGCTGCTCGGCGCCGGGATGGGCACGCTCGTCCACTTCTTCGAGATCCAGCCGTTCATCGCGACGCTGATCGGGATGTTCTTCGCCCGGGGGCTCTGTTACACGATCAGCACGGAGGCGTATTCGATCGACAACCCGACGATCGCGACGCTCGCCCAGACACAGATCCCCCTCGGCGGCGAACTGCACATCTCGATCAGCGTCGTCGCCGCCCTGGTCGTGGTCGCCGTCGCCGCGTACGTGCTGGCGTTCACGCGGTTCGGGCGCACGGTCTACGCGATCGGCGGCAACGCGCAGTCCGCGATGCTGATGGGTCTCAAGACCGGCCGCACGAAGATCGCGGTGTACACGATCAGCGGTTTCTGCTCGGCGCTCGGCGGGCTGCTGCTGGTGCTGTACAAGTCGTCCGGCGACCCGCTCAACGGGGTCGGCCTGGAGCTGACGGCCATCGCCGCGGTGGTCATCGGCGGCACCATCCTGACCGGCGGCTCCGGCTACGTGCTGGGCACCGTGCTCGGCATCATGGTCCTGGGCATCATCCAGACCCTGATCACCTTCGACGGCACCCTCAACTCGTGGTGGACCTCGATCATCACCGGAGCCCTCCTGTTCGTCTTCATCGTCCTGCAACGCCTCGTCACCCGCAGAACCCGGTAGGCGCTGCCGAAGAACCCGGGCAGCGGTGGGCGCGATGGCCGCCCAGCTGGACAACACCGCCGAGGAACGGTACTGCGGCAACGGACCTGGTTCACCCCCGACGGCATTCCCGTGCATTGGGGGAACCGGACCTGTCCGAGGCGCTGGGCCGCCTCGCGGCCTACCGCCAAGCCTTGGCTCTCAACAGCCTCGGCGATTCGGATGCAGCCAAGATCTTTCGGTCTCACCCGAGTCGCGGATAGCGGCTACCCCAGCGTGACCGACTGCGTCATCGTGAGCGACGAGCGGAGGCTGCCCCACATGTCGTCAGCGGATCCCGGCCGGTGGTGGTTCTCAGCCGGTTGGCGCTCCGCTTCAGATCTGGCCGTGCAGCATTCGCAGCAGGTGGTCGAGGACGCGTCCGCCACTGACGCGAAGCCCGTCGTGCTCGTGCTCGTTGGTCGCCCACAGCCGCAGGCCCCTGATGGTCTCGGCGGTCTGCAGCGAGTAGGTGGCATCGACGTACATGTCGTCGAGGTAGACGGCGGCGGCCACGGGGACCTCGTTCGCGGCCAATCGCTGGGGGTCGTAGAGGTCGGGCCAGTCCACGCGAGCGAACAGCACCTCGGCGGTCTCGCGCAGGGGCGTGAGACAGGGTTGGTCGAACAGGGACGGGTAGGTCGTCTCGCCGGTGAACAGCACCGGGTCGTCCCCGGCCACCGCCCTGCGCGCGTCGAACTGGGGAAACTCGCCGCGCACCCGCTGTGCCGCCCAGTTGGGCGCGCCGGTGCTGCCCTGGGCGTAGGTGAGTTCGAGCATGAGCGATTTCAACGGCATCTGGGCGTAGCTGAGGAAAGCCGCGGTGCGGGCGAGGAAGCCGTCGGACAGCTCCGTTCCGGCCCAGGTGTCTTCGAGCAGGTAGTGCAGCACGTCCGCGCCGTCGCTCGTGCCGAGCACCATGCCGAGCGACTGGAAGGCCTCGACGGTGAGCAGGGATCCGTCCGGCATCGAGGCCGGACGCTCGATCAGGTGCGCGGCTATGCGGCGGACCGAGGCGGCGTTCTGCGGGTACCGGCGGTAGAACGCGGCGTTCTTGCGGTGCACGCGCGGATAGGCGGCGCGGTAGACCTCGTCGGGGGTGACGCGCAAACCGGGAAGGCCGCCGGTGATGATCGCCTCGCGCAGGCCCTCGGGCGCGAACGAGAGGTAGGTGACGGTGCACATGCCGCCGAAGCTCTGGCCGAGCACCGACCACGGTTCGCCGGTCAGTTCGCGCCTGATCAGTTCGGCGTCGCGGACGATGGCGTCGGCGCGGAAGTGGGTGAGGTAGTCGGCCTGCGCGGCGGGCTCGCCACGATCCGGGAGCGTTTGGCGGGTGATCGGGCTCGAGCGGCCCGTGCCGCGCTGGTCGAGCAGCAGGACGCGGTAGTCGTCGAGTGCGCGGTCCAGCCAGGAGTCCCGGCCGACCGGGCGCGGTGGCAGCATGCCGGGTCCGCCTTGCAGGAACAGCAGCCAGGGCAGCCGCTCGCGCTCGCGCCCGGCCGCCACCACCTCGCGCGCGTACACCTCGATGTGCTCGCCCGCCGGCCGGTCATGGTCGAGGGGAACGGAGAAAAAATGGTCGGTCAGCGTGACACCGGGCATGGGAATCTCCTTTGTGGGAATGGAGTGATCTCGGCTTGGCGAGGACGCTGATGGCGTTGGCGGCAACGACCGCCACGATGCTCAACCAGGCGGCCACGTCGAGATGCTGTCTCAGAACGAGCGCACCAAGTGCGGCGGCGAACACCGGGTTGACGCTCATGAACAACCCGAACGCCTCGGCGGGAACGCGGCGCAGCGTGAACAGATCCGCGAGGAACGGCACTGCGGAGGACAGGATTCCGGCCGCGACAGCCGCACCGAGCACGCCGGCGGAAGGCACGTGGTGCACCACAACGCCGGCGCCGATGGGCAGGTAGACCACTGCGGACAGTCCCACCGCGGCGGCCGTGCCCTGTGCCCCGGGGATGCGCTGCCCGATGGAACGGTTGAGAAGGATGTAAGCGGCCCAGCAGGCCGCGGCGAGCAGCGCGAGCCCCATGCCGAGGTAGTCATTGGTCGGGCGAGGACGCATCAGTACGGCCACTCCCGCCACGGCGAGTACGGCGCAGCCCAGGTCCACCCGCCGGCGGGAGCCGGCCAGCGCAATCGTGAGGGGACCGAGGAACTCCAAGGTCACCGCCAGGCCGAGACCGATCCGATCGATCGCGGTGTAGAGCGACAGGTTCACCACGCCGAAGACCACCGCGAGCAGCAGCACCGGCCCCCACTGGCGCCGCGTGAAGGACCGCAGGCGGGGCCGGCCGAGGATGAGCAGCACCGCCGCCGCGACGCATTGGCGGACCGCGACGACGCCGACCGGGCCGAGCACCGGGAAGGCCAGCGACCCGATCGCGGCGCCGAGCTGGGTCGAAAGACCGCTGGTGAGCATCATGTAGACCCCGGCTGTGGGCACGGCGCGAGGCTTCGCGGGCAAGACGGCGCGGTCTGCCGGGCGGTCGGATTCTGCTTGCACGCATCGATCCTGCGCCGCGCAGAACCGTGTGCAAAATGCATGCAACGCGCCGGCTATACGATTTGGTTATGGATGTCGAGGTGCGCCAGCTGCGCTGCCTCGTCGCGATCGTCGACGAGGGCACGTTCACCGACGCCGCGATCGCACTTGGCGTCTCACAGGCGGCGGTCTCCCGCACGCTCGCGGCGCTCGAGAAGCGCCTCGGTGTCCGGCTGCTGCGACGGACGTCCCGCGAAACGTCGCCGACGGCGATCGGACTCCGCGTCGTGGCGCACGCCCGGCGCGTGCTGACCGAGGTCGAAAATCTGGTGCGGGAAGCGACGTCGGACCACGCCGAACTGCGCATCGGCCACGCCTGGTCGGCACTCGGCCGGCTCACCCTCGCCTTTCAGGACCGGTGGCGGGAAGCGCATCCGGAAACGCTTCTGCACCTGCTTCGCCTCAATACTCCGAGCGCCGGCCTGGCCGAGGGCACCGCGGAGCTCGCGGTCATCCGCAGGCCGCTGGAGGACCGCCGTTTCGAAAGCGCCGTCGTCGGACAGGAACCACGCTGGTGCGCGCTGGCTTCCTCCGACCCCTTGGCGCGGCGTCGCTCGGTGTACCTGGCCGATCTCAGCAGCCGTGTGCTGCTCGTCGACCAGCGCACCGGAACGACAACCGCGGATCTGTGGCCCGCCGACGCGCGCCCCGTGACGCAGCAGAGCCGCGACATCGAGGACTGGCTCACGATCATCGGCACCGGCCGCTGTGTGGGGGTCACGGCGCAGTCCGTCGTCGACCACTATCCGAGGCCTGGCATCGTCTACCGCCCGGTGCGCGACGCCGAACCGGTCGACGTACGCCTGGCCTGGTGGCGCGACGACCCCCACCCGGCCACTCGCACCGTGCGCGAGCTTCTTACCGAGCTTTACCACGCATGACCGATCGAATGCGGTGGGAACGTGGGGCCGGGTGTCCAGTGCGGGTCAGCCCGGTGTGGAAGGCCGTCTCGAAGAGGCTAGGCAGGACCCGGCGGGTGATCGACGAAGTCCTTCACGATCGCGGTCAGCCGGTCGACGACCGTCTCGACAAGGGTCAGTTCCGCCTCGGTGTAGTCGGCCAGCACGGCGTTCTGACGCAGCGCGAGCCGGGCGAAGAACGCGTCGGCCGCGGCGTGGATGGCGGGCGTCGAGTGCAACGTGACGATCCGGCGATCGCTGTGACCGCGGGTGCGGATGATGTGCCCCGCCTCTTCGAGCCGGTTGAGCAGCGAGGACGTGGCTCCGGTCGTCAGCACGACGTGCTCGGCGAGGCGGGCCGGTGTCAGGGGAGTGCCCTGGTCCTCGGCGGTGAGGATCGCGACCATGGCGGCGGCGTCGGTGGTGTGCATCCGCTTGGTGCGGGCGAACAGTCTGCCCAGTTCGTCGCCGGCGGCGGCGAACTCCCGTAGCTGGGGCACGACGCGCTGGTCCGGCGCTCGCTCGTCGTCGGCCATGAAACCTCCTTGTTCACGTGGCAACATATCATCCAGTGAAGTAGCTTGATGATGTAACTAGTTCACCGTGAAGGAGTCTTCGTGTCCGATCAGGTCCGTCCCCGCGTCCTCGTCACCGGCGGCAGCATCGCCGGTCCCGCCCTCGCCTGGGGGCTGGTGCGCGAGGGTTTCCAGCCCGTCGTCCTCGAACGGTCCCCGCGCCGCCGCAGCGCCGGGCAGAACATCGACATCCGCGGCCTCGGCCACGAAATCGTGGACCGCATGGGGATCCGCGACGCCGTGCTCGGCAGGCTCACCGGGGAGACCGGCACCCGGTTCATCACCGAGACGGGCCACGTCTACGCCGAGGTCGCGCGCCAGGAGGGCCGCGACGGCCCCACGGCCGAGCTGGAGATCCTGCGCGGCGAGCTCGCCGGCATCCTGCTCGGCAGCATCGCCGACGACGTCGAGGTCCGCTACGGCGATTTCGTCGTCGGCGCCGACCAGGACGCCACCGGTGTCGACGTGCGGTTCGACTCCGGTCGCCGCGAGCGGTTCGAGCTGCTGCTCGTCGCCGAAGGGCGCAGCTCCCGCACCAGGCGGCTGCTCCTGCCCGAGCAGACCACCTACCGGGACAAGGGGTTGAACGTCGCCTTCGGCACGATCGACCGCCGCCCGGAAGACGACGACTGGTGGTACTTCATGACCACCACGCAGGGCCGGGTGGTCAACGCCCGTCCCGACAACGTCGGCACGATCCGCGCCAGCCTGAGCTTCCCCGCCCGGTCCGCGGAGTTCGAGGCGTTGCCCGCCGAAGCCCAGATCGACGACCTGCGTGAGCGCTTCCGCGGGGCCGGCTGGCAGACCGAGCGCATCCTCGACGGGTTCGCGTCCCGGCCCGAGGAGTTCTACACCGACCGGTGGGGGCAGGTGGTGATGTCACGGTGGAGCGAAGGCCGGATCGGGGTGCTCGGCGACGCCGCGTGGGGATCCGGGCCGACCGGAATGGGTACCACGCTGGCGCTGGTCGGCGCGCACGTGCTCGCCGGCGAGCTGGGCCGCGGCCTGCGCGAGCCGGGCGGCACTCACACCGGCGCCTTCGCCCGCTACGAGCGGCTCCTGCGACGTTACGTCGACAGCGCGCAAGGTCTCGCGTCCGGCATGCCCCGGCTGATGCACCCGATGACCTCGGCCGGGTTGGTCGTCACCCGGGCGCTTCATCGCGTCGTCACCTCCGGGGTGCTGCGTCCGGTGGTGGAGAAGGCGGTGATCACGACCCAGAAGCACGAGCCGCGGCTGCCCGAGTACCCGAGGTTGCGCGCATCCGGCAGTGCCCTGACACGGGCTCGGGGAGAGGTGTGAAGCTGCTGGGCGGTGTCGAACACCTCGCGCCGGCCGCTCCGATCGCCGGGAGGCAGTGGCAGGAGGCGGCCATCCTCTCGTGAACCGAGGCCAGCGCCGCGGCGAGCTTGGCGCTCACGCTGGTGCCCGCCAGCAGGACCGCCGGGAGCGCGATCTCCATGTCCAGTCGGCGAAGTCCGCCGTCGAAAACACTCAGAAATTGCCACTGACCGGAGGAATGGTCGGGGGTGTGCTTGTCGTGGGGACATTGGTGGATGTCGTGCTGAAGCCCATCGGGATGTCGGTGCCGGCGGTGGGACCAGGAGCTTGCCAGCCCGGCATGCGTGCGGGAACACTTCGCTGACGACCGACGCGCCGACGTCGTCCGAAACGCTTCATCACGGTCACGTAGATCAGGCCCACTGCCACCAACCCTGACACCGCGAACAACCAGATGGGCATCGCACAACTCCTTCGCCACTTCTGCTGCCGAGTCGAGCCCGCAACGGCCCGGGTTCACCACCGCGTCCCGTTATTCCGCAAGTATCCCAGGCCACACTCCATCGTGTTTTGCCATCTGGCCCTGCGATCGGGCACCCGGCAGTAGGTCGTCTTCGGTCACGGCGGTGGTCAGGGCAGGCAGGCCGAGATGGCCGGTGGTGGTGTCATGCCGCGGCTTCCGGGATGCGGATTCAGGGGCGGGAGCTGCCGGCGAGGCCGAGCAGGGTAAGCCGTTCGGCGGTCGCGGTACCGGCGACCGGCGAGAACAGGGCGAGGATCTGGCCGCGGTCCTCGTCGACCATCGACTGGCAGTCCAGCTCGAGCAGGCCGACCTCGGGGTGCAGGATCCGCTTGCGGCGGCTGCGCATCACGGCGACGTCGTGCAGCTCCCACAACGCGGCGAACTCGGGGCTGTCACGGCGCAGCCGGCCGACCAGGACACGGGCGGGCTCGTCGTCACGGCGGACGACGGCGGCCCGCAGGTCGGCTACCAGCGCCTGCGATTCGCTGGTGTGGTCCTCGACCGGGAACCCGCAGCGTGCGCCCGGGTCGGTGAACCACCGGTGGATGACGCTCGCCTCGGGGCCGCTGCGGCCGGTGAGGTCACCGAACACGGCGCGGGCGAGGTGGTTCTGGGCCAGCGTGTCGCCGAGGTCGGTCATCACCTGGGCGGGCACGTCGTGGAGCCGGTCGAGGACCGCCAGCAGCGCCGGGGCGACGTGCCGGTCGCCGCGGCGGCGGTCCGGCGCGTTCAGCCCGGACAGCCGGTAGAGGTGGTCGCGTTCGTCCAGGCTCAGCCGCAGCGCGCGGGTCAGCGCGCGCAGCACCGACTCCGACGGCGTCGCCGTGGCCCGTTCCTGTTCGAGGCGGGTGTAGTAGTCGGTCGAGATGCCGGCGAGGGCGGCCACCTCCTCGCGGCGCAGCCCCGGGGTACGCCGGCGCCCGGCGGTGGCCAGGCCGACGTCGGAGGGGCCGAGTGCCTCCCGCCGGACGCGGAGGAACCGGGCGAGCTGCTGGGTGTCCACAACGAACAGTCTGCGCCGTCGGCGCGCGGTAGGCAGGGAGAACTTCACTCTGCCTACCGCGCGCGCCCTCGCCGACGCTGGGTCGTACCGACTCACGTACGGAGAAACCACATGTCTTCTGTTCGCACATGGTTCATCACCGGCGCCTCCCGAGGGCTCGGCGCGCTCTGGACCGAGGCCGTCCTCGAGCACGGCGACCAGGTCGTCGCCACCGCCCGCGACACGTCGGCGCTCAAGCCGCTCGTCGACCGCTTCGGCGGCCGGCTGCTGCCGCTGGACCTCGACGTCACCGACGAGGCCGCCGTCGACGCCGCGGTGCGAGCCGCCGAGCAGCGGTTCGGCGGCGTCGACGTCCTGGTCAACAACGCCGGGCACATGCTCACCGGGGCGGTCGAAGAGGTCGGCGCCGAGCAGGCCCGGGCGCAGATGGACGTCAACTACTTCGGTGCGCTGTGGACCACCCGGGCCGCGCTGCCCGGGATGCGTGCGCGCCGCTCTGGCCGGATCCTGCAGGTTTCCTCGATCGGCGGGCTCGTCGCCTACCCGGCGCTGGGCATCTACCAGGCTTCCAAGTGGGCGCTGGAGGCGATGAGCCAGTCCCTGGCCGCCGAGGTCGCGGCGTACGGCATCCACGTCACCCTGATCGAGCCGATCATGTTCCCCACCGGCCTGGCCGCGGCTTCCCCGCAGGCGGAGCCGAACCCGGCTTACGCCCACGCCCGGGAGGCCCTGTACGCCGGTGCGAGCGGTTTCGTCCCGGGTGACCTGGCCGCGACCTCGGCGGCGCTGCTGGCGGTGGCCGACGCCCCGAACCCGCCGCTGCGGGTGCTGTTCGGCACCGGCGGCCTGGACGCGCTGCGCACCGAGTTCGCCGGCCGCCTCGCCGGACTGCAGGAGTGGGACCACGTTTCCCGTCTCGCCCAGGGCAACCCGGCCGGGACGTGACCGTCATGACCCACACCGTTCAGGAGCAGCTCGCCGAAGTCGCCGCGCTGCTCGACGACGGACCGGCCGACGTCGGCGAATGGTCGCGGACGCGGATCAGTGTGTCGGCGCGGTCGAGCCGGCGGAGGGCGGTTCCGCGTCACCTTGCCCGAGGGCTCCCACACGCCGGCCGGGTGACCACGCGGCTGGTCCGTGCGGTCAGTAGTCGATGCGGCCGCGCCGGTCGTGGAACTCGCCGGTCGGGCCGTGCTGGTCGAGCAGCGCGAGCGTGACGGTCGCGTCGGTGCCCTCGGTCACCGTTTGGTGGCCGGTGTGCCCGGTCATGTCGGTGGCGGTGTAGCCGGGGTCGGATGCGTTGACCCGCATGCCGGGCAGGTTCTTGGCGTACTGGACGGTGAGGGTGATGACCGCGGCTTTCGACGCGGGGTACTGGATGCTGGCGAACGGGAACTCGTCGGCGTCCGGGTCGTGCAGGTAGCGCGGCCAGCCGGCGCCGGAAGCCACGTTGACGATCACCGGGTTCGCCGAGCGCCGCAGCAGCGGAAGCGCGGCCTTGGTGACTCGCACCACGGCGACGACGTTGGTCTGCAACACGGTGTCCATGTCGTCGGCGGTGACGTCGTCGACGTCGAGCAGCGGTCCCTGGACGCCGGCGTTGTTGACGAGGACGTCGAGTTCCGGCACCTGGGCGATCGCGGCCTCGACGGAGGCCTGGTCGGTCACGTCCAGCGCGACTACACGGGCGCCGAGGGCGCGGGCCGCGTCGCCGTTGTCCGGATCGCGCATTCCTGCGTAGACGGTGTGGCCTGCTTCGATGAGGCGACGGGCCGTCTCGAGGCCGAGGCCCTTGTTCGCCCCGGTGATCAGTGTCGTGGTCATGCACCGATCGTGGTCGCTGGTCCGGAGCGGACGGTATGCCCTGCCGGTACCACTGTGCGGGTCGGACGGCCGGGGCAGAATGGGTGGCATGACGGAGTTCGCGGAGGTGCTGCGGGCCTGGCGTGACAGGATGCGCCCGGAAGAGGCCGGGTTGCCGGCCGGGACGCGCCGCCGGGCGCCCGGTCTGCGCCGCGCCGAGCTCGCCGCGCTCGCCGGGGTCAGCGTGGAGTACCTGGTCCGGCTGGAGCAGGGCCGCGCCACCCACCCGTCCGCGCAGACGCTGGGTGCGCTCGCGCGCGCCCTGCGGTTGACCGACGCCGAGCGCGACCACCTGTTCCGCGTCGGGGGAGCGCCGGTGCCGTCACACCCGGTCGTGCCCCGGCACATCACGCCCGGCGTGCAGCGGGTGATCGACCGTCTCGCCGACATGCCGCTGGCCGTGGTGTCGGCGGCGTGGGACCCGATCCACTGGAACCCGCTGTGGGCGGCGGTCACCGGTGATCCGGAGCGGTTCAGCGGGATCGAGCGCAACGTCGCGTGGCGGCACTTCGTGCACGGCCCCGGCACGATCGAGTTCGACGAGCAGCACGCGGAGAACTTCGCCGCCGACCTGGCCGCCGACCTGCGTGAGGCGCTGGGCCGGTACCCGGCCGATCGTGATCTGGCGACGCTCGTCGCGCGGCTGCGCCGCGATGCGCCGGAGTTCGCGCGGCGGTGGGATCAGGCGCGGGTCGCGCGACACCTGTCGAGCCGCAAGACCGCCACCGGTACCCCGGTCGGACCCATCACCGTCGACTGCGACGTGCTGACGGTGCCCGGAAGCGACCTGCGCATCGTCGTCTACACGGCCGCGCCCGGTACCGAGGACGCGTCGAAACTCGACCTGCTCCGGGTCACCGGGCTGCAGGGAGTCCGGTGAGGCTCCACGCCCGCCGGCAGCCCTCGCACCTATGCCCGGGTACGTGACGCGGTTCAGCTCGCAAGCCCGATCGGGAAGCTGCGGGATGGCGTGCACGTCGCGGCCCCAGCACCGCCGCGCCCACACCCATACGAGGCCACTGACGTAGGGCGCGGAGCCGGACAGCGGCAGTTGCGAGCGCGGTGGTGGCTCCGCATCTCCACCGCCAAACACGTCACGTCAGGTGAGGAGCCGGGGATCGGTCGGTGGTCAGGTAGGCCACCGCCATGAGGGCGGTCCGGGCGCGCCACTGCTCCCAGGTCATTCCGTCCGGAGCCGCCTCGATGCTGAGTGCGCGGTGCATTGCCGAGGCGGTGATGGTGCGACCGATGAACGCGAGTTCCGCATCCGCATCCTGGAGCCGGACTTCCTCTCGGTGTGGTGCGGCTGCCTCGACCAGCCGCCGCCGCAGGGCGGCCAGGCCTTCGGCGCGCTCCTCCGGGACGGGCCGCAGGCGTACCCCGAAGATCTCCGGCAGGAGGCGCCCGCTCTCGGCCATCCAGTCGACGACCGCGACGGTGTAGGCGTCGATCACCGACTCCAGGTCGGCCAGCGGGCCGTTGAGCCGGGCGTCGAGCCGGTCCCCGAGCCGGGCGAGCATGCGGTCCTTGACCGCGCGCAGGAGCAGTTCCCGGTTCTCGAAGCGGCGGTACACCGTGCCGACGGAGACGTCGGCGCGGGCGGCGACCGAGCCCATGGTGATTGCGTCCGCGCCGACCTCGATGAGCAGGTCCTCGGTGGCGGCGAGCAGCTTGGTCTGCGTCTCGCGGCTACGTGCCTGCTGGGGGCCCGCGCGCCGACCGTCATGTCTTCGGCCACGGATCGAAATGTCCGCCCACCAAGCAGAAGGCAATGCTCGTGAGCACTATCGCACTGTACACGTTCGGCTTGCTCGACCCCGCCATGGAGCCGGCCGCGCTGGCCGACCTCGCCGGCCGGGGCGACGAGATCTACAGTGCCGGCGACCACGCCCCCGGCTTCCTCGGCCGAGCCGAGGAAGGCTATGACGGGGACGCGGTCCACCAGCCCGGAGAAGACTTCGGCCCCTGGGGGTCCTACGTGCTGCCCCTCGGCCTTACGGACTTGGCGGGTCACGATCCGCACGCCCACATCGCGACCTTGAGCCTGTGGCGGGACGTCGGGAGCGCGCGCCTGTTCGTCTACAGTGGACTGCACCGTGAGGCTCTGCAGCTCAGGTACGACTGGTTCCTGAAGGGGTCCTGGCCGGGGCACGTCCTCTGGAGCGTCGAGGACGGCTCGGTACCCCGCTGGTCGGACGGCGTGGCCAACCTCGAGGCTCTCGCCCTGGACGGGTCGTCCGCACGACGCTTCACCTTCGGCTCGCAATGGGGCCGGACGTGAGCCCCGGCTCCACGGAGGCGAGCGTCGCACCACGTCCGGTCAACCGCCGGCTGACGCTGGTGATCTGCTGTCTCAGCGTGGGCGTGACCGGGATCGACCTCTCCATCGTCAACGTGGCGCTCCCGTCGATCAGCCGGGACCTGCACGCCTCGGTCGGCAGCCTGCAGTGGGCCGTCGACGCCTACTCCCTCGTCATGGCCTGCCTGCTCCTGGTCTCCGGTTCGATGGCGGACCGCTTCGGCCGCAAGCGGGTGTTCCTGCTCGGGTTGACGCTCTTCACCCTCGGCTCGCTCGTGTGCGCCATGGCGCCCGACATCGGGTGGCTGATCGGCTTCCGCGCCGTGCAGGCCGTCGGCGGGTCGATGCTCAACCCGGTCGCCATGTCGATCATCGTCACCGTGTTCACCGACCGTCAGGAACGAGCACGGGCGCTCGGCGTCTGGGCATCGGTCATCGGCGTCACCATCGCGACCGGACCGGTGCTCGGCGGCCTGCTGGTCGGTGCCACCACCTGGCGGGCCGTGTTCTGGGTCAACCTGCCGATCGGGATCGTCGCCCTCCTGCTCGCCAAGAGGTTCATCCCGGAGTCCAGGGCCGCCCGGGCCCGCGCGTTCGACCCGCCGGGCCAGGTGCTGATCATCGTCCTGTTCGCGTCGATCGTCGCCGGGACCATCGAGGGGCCGCGCTTCGGCTGGACGGCCCCGTGGACGCTCGGGCTGTTCGCCGTCGCCGTGCTGGCCCTCGCCGGGCTGCTCGTGGTCGAACCCCGGCGGTCCGAGCCGCTGATCGATCTGCGGTTCTTCCGCAGCCCACCGTTCTCCGGCGCGAACGCGATCTCGGTCGTGATGACGGCCGGTCTCAGCGGCTTCCTGTTCCTCAACACCCTCTACCTGCAGGACATCCGCGGCCTCAGCCCCCTGCACGCCGGGCTGATGGTCATTCCGCTGGCGCTGGGCCAGGCCGTCTCCGCCAACCTCGCCGGCCGGTGGGTGGCTTCGCGAGGCACTCGGCTTCCTCTTGCCGTGGGCGGCACGCTCCTCGCGGTCGGCGCACTCCTGTTCGTCCCGCTGACCGCGTCCACCGGCAGCGGGTACCTGCTGGTCGTCTACGCGGTCTTCGGCCTCGGCGCAGGCATGATCAGTCCGCCGATCACGAGCACCGCGGTCTCCGGGCTCCCGCCCGACCAGGTCGGGGTGGCCGGGGCGCTCGCCGCCAGCGCCCGCCAGTTCGGCGCTTCCACCGGCGTGGCCGTGACCGGCTCCATCGTGACCGGCACCGGCACCGGCTTCATCGGCTCGAGCCACACCGCCTGGGCACTCATCGGCGGTTGCGGAGTCCTCGTGCTCGTGCTCGGTGTCCTTTCCACAAGTCGCTGGGCCATGGCTGCCGCCGCGCGCAACGGCCGGCTTCTCGCCGCCGCAGCGACCTGAGGTCCTCCGGGCCACAAGTTGCGAGCCAAAGCGGAGGTCGTAATGTCCACTATGGACGGCCTGGTGGGCCGGTCGTGGTGGTCCTCGACGGTGAGGAATCAGGCGGGCACCAGCAGTCGCGCGGCCTCGCGGAACGGTGCCACGAGCGGGTTCGGGTCCCGGGTGCGCGACGCCACCACGACCCGGCAGGGCTCGAAGCCCTCGACCGGGATCGCCGTCACGTCCTCGCGCAGCCGGAGGCGGTGGTCACCGGCGGGCAGCACCGCCACTGCGCTTCCCGACGCCACGAGCTCCAGTTTGTCCTCGAAGCTGTCGTCCGGCGCGGGTGGCGGCGAGCCGTCCTTCGGGGTGCTCCAGAGGGTCGGCGTCACCGCGCACGCCACCAGGTCCTCGTCGTCCAGGTCGTCCACGGAGACGACTTCCTTGCCCGCCAAGCGGTGTGTCGTGGGAACCAGCAGTACCCGCGACTCCTCGTACAGCGGCGTCACTGTCGCGGGGAACGGCAGCGGGGCACGGGCGACCAGGGCGTCGACCCGGCCTTCGGCCAGTGCGTGGGTGTCGTGCCAGCGCAGCAGCCGCGTCCGGACGCGGGCGTCCGGGTGGCGGTGGCGCAGGGCCTGCACCGCGGGGGTGATGACCAGGCCCTCGACGTAGCCGATGGTGATTTCCCGCGGCGGGTCGGCGGCCCGGGCGACGGTCACGGCGTCACCGGCGGCTTCGAGGACGGCGTGGGCGCGCGGCAGGAACGCCGCACCGGCCGAGGTGAGGGTGGTGCCCTGCGGCGTGCGCGCGAACAGCCGCACGCCGAGCTGGTGCTCCAGCCGCTGGATCTGGCGGCTCAGCGACGGCTGGGCGAGGTGCAGCGCGGCGGCGGCCCGGCCGAAGTTGCCGTGTTCCGCCACGACCGTGAAGTACCGGACCAGCCGCAGGTCGAGATCCACCCTTCGAGCCTACGCCGCCATGCACCGGAGGTATGGCGGCATGCGGAACGGGACTTGGACGGGGCGGCGGGGCCGGCGGTTGACTCGGGGTATGAACGAATACCAGGGAAAGAACGTCGTGATCACCGGCGGCAGCAGCGGACTCGGGTTCGCGACCGCCGAACTGCTGGTGGCCCGCGGCGCGCACGTGCTGATCACCGGGCGGGACAAGGAAAAGCTCGAGTCCGCGCGCCGGCGGCTCGGCGAGCGGGCGACGGCCGTGCGCAGCGACTCGGCGTCCATGACCGACGTCGAGGAGCTGGCGCGGGTGGTGGGTGCGGAGTTCGACGCGGTGGACGCGGTGTTCGTCAACGCGGGCGTGACCGCGTTCGCGCCGTTCGAGTCGATGTCGGAAGCGCAGTACGACGAACTGTTCGCCGTGAACACCAAGGGTCCGTACTTCACCGTGCAGAAACTGGCGCCGCTGCTGCGCGAGGGCGCGGGTGTCGTGCTCACCACGTCGGTGGCGAACGTCAAAGGCCTCGACATGATCAGCGCCTACGCCGCGACCAAGGCCGCGCTGCGGTCGATGACCCGGTCCCTGGCGCGGGAACTGCTGCCCCGCAAGGTTCGCGTCAACGCCGTCAGCCCCGGGCCGATCGCGACGGGCATCCTCGAGTCGGTCCTGCCGCCGGACGTCGCCGAGCGGACCAAGGCCGAGATGGCCACGCAGAACCCGATGCGCCGGTTCGGCGAGCCGGCCGAAGTCGCGGCGACGGTCGCCTACCTCGCGTTCGACGCGACGTTCACCACCGGCGCCGAGATCCCCGTTGACGGTGGCGCCGCCCAGCTGTAGGCCGGGTTCAGAGGTAGCTGGTGCCGGTCAGTTCCTCTGCCGCCGCCCAGAGACGCTCGCCGGTCGCCGGGTCGGCGGCTTCCCGGCTGAGCCGCGCTTCGGTGACGCGGCCGCGTGTCTCGCCGAGCCCGGCCGGCCCGAAGAACTGACCTCCGCGCACACCCGGCGCGGTCGCGGCGTACAGCTGCGGCAGCGTGCCCCGCTCCACCGGCTGGGTGAGCAGGAGGCCGAGCCGCGCGAGCAGCCGCCCGGGCCGGCCGCGGTGTTCGAAGGCGCGCGGGGTCAGGTTGGTGCGGGTGAGACCGGGATGGGCCAGCACGCTGATGATCGGTGATCCGGCAGCACGCAGGCGGCGGTCCAGTTCGAGGCCGAAGACCGTCGTGGCGAGCTTGGACCGGCCGTAGGCGGCGCTCGCCCGGTAGCCGCGTTCGGACATCAGGTCGGCGAAGTCGAGGTGCGCGTTCTTGTGGGTGATCGAGCTGAGGCTGACCACGCGGGCTTCCGGTGCCGCGGCGAGGGTGCCGAGCAGCAGGCCGGTCAGGGCGAAGTGGCCCAGCACGTTGGTGGCGAACTGCAGCTCGAAGCCGTCGGCCGAGGTGCGGCGCGGGCCGAGCAGGACCACCCCGGCGTTGTTGACCAGCAGGTCGATCACCGGGTGGTCGACGGCCAGCTTCGCGGCGAACGCGCGCACGGAGCCGAGCCGGGCCAGGTCCAGCTCGCGCACCTCGGTGCTGCCGTCGATCCGGCGGGCGGCTCGCTCGCCGGCGGCGGTGTCGCGGACGGCGAGCACGACGTGGGCGCCACGGCGGGCCAGTTCGGTGGCGGTGACCAGCCCGAGGCCCGAGTTCGCGCCGGTCACGACGGCGACGCGCCCCTGCTGGCCGGGCATGCGGTCGGCGGTCCATCCGGTCATCTGCTGCTCCTGGAAAGGGTCGGTGTGCGGTGCCGACGACGTTAGGAGCGGTCCCGGCCGCCTCGGTCGGTCTCGGTTGCCCGGGTTTGCGAGACCCACCTTCGGCGGCCGCGGCGGTGTCACACTCGGTGGCATGAGCAGTGCCCACCCCTACGCCCGCGAGCTCGGCGAGTTCCTGCGTGCCCGGCGCGCCCGGGTGCACCCGCGCGACGTCGGCCTGGAGCCGGGCGGCCGGCGCAAGGTCAGCGGGCTGCGGCGCGAGGAACTCGCGCTGCTGGCCGGGCTGAGCACCGACTACTATCAGCGCATCGAGCAGGGCCGCGAAGTCCGCCCGTCCGACGACGTCCTGGCCGCGCTCGCCGGCGCGCTCGGCCTCGGCGACGGGGAACGCCGGCACCTGTTCGCCCTGGGCCACGCCGCCCGCCGCCCGGCGCCCGACCGCGTGCCCCGCGAGCCGGAGCGGGTGCCGGAGAGCACCCGGCGGCTGCTGCGGGTGACCGACACCCCGGCGGTCGTCCTCGGCAGGCACCTCGACCTGCTCGACTGGAACCCGATGGCCGAGGCGCTGCTCGGCCATCCGGACGACTACCCGCCGGACCGGCTCAACCTGCTCCTGCTGCTGTTCGACGACACGCGGACCGACCAGCGGACCTGCCCGGACTGGGAGCGGCAGGCTCTGAACTACATCGGCATGCTGCGCGCCGCCGTCGCCACCGACCCCACCCACCCCCGCGCCACCGCGGTCGTCGGGGAGCTGAGCATCCGCAGCGCCGAGTTCCGGCGGTTGTGGGCCCGGCACGACGTGCGCGAGTCGGTCAGCGGTTCCAAGACCTTCCGGGTGCCGGCGGTGGGCGACATCGTCCTGGACTGGGACACCTACCCGCTGCCGGGCAACCCGGGCCCGGTCATGCTGGTGTTCACCGCCGAGCCGGGCAGCGCCGACGCGGACCGGCTGCGGCTTCTGGCGTCGTTGCACGCAACCCGCGCCGCACTCGGCTGACGAGAGCCGAGCGGTGAACTTCGGCGATGTCGCAGACGGTTTCCTCGACCGCGTCGAAGGCGGCGGCCATGGCCACCACGTCGCCGCCGACGGCGATCGCTTAGCCGCCCGCCTCCGCGATGCGCTCGACGATCTCGTCGGCGGCGGCTTTGCCGGCCGAGTGGTGCACGCCGAGCCGGTAACCCTCGCGGGCGAGCCGTGCGACGACGGCGCGTCCGGTGACCGGCGCGACCCGCGGCCGGGATGCTGTGGTGCGCAAGGCGTTCAGCGGCCGAGGACGGTCGAGCCAGTCGAAGGTGCGCTGGTGGAACAGGAACAGTGCGCCTTCGTGGCAGTGTTCGCCGGCGCCTTCGTCTTCGCGGAAGAAGATCAGTTCCTTCTCGCAGGTCAGTTCGTCGAACACGCGCTGGGGCTGGCCGCGGAAGAACTGGTCGTTTTCGGCGTCGAGGACCAGGGTGGGGCAGGTGATGCGGTCGGTGATGCCGGCCATGGTGTAGGCCTTGGTCGCCTCGACCACGTCGTCGAAGGTCGGCAACCCGAAGGTCCACTTGCCGTTGCGGACGACCCAGCTCGCTCCGGTGTTCGCCGCGGTCACATCGTCGAGCCCGCCCGGAGCCGACGCGGCCTGCGCGGCGATGGCGGTGAAAGGCTCGTGCAGGTCGTAGATTCCGTCGTAGAGCACACATGCGGCGAAGCGCTGCTCGTAGGCGGCGGCTCGGGCGGCGAGGTAGCCGCCCATGCTCATCCCCATCAGCGTGAGCTTGTCGTTGTCGACTTCGGGCTGGCTGAGGGCCACGTCGACGGCGGGGGTGACCACGGCTTCCCAGTCGGGCCGGAACCGCAGGCCGTGGCGGAGCGGGGCGCCCTGGCCGGGGCCGTCGAAGGCCAGCACGTTGTAGCCGCGCCGCAACGCGCCCACGGCGATGGCGAAGTAGCTCTCCTCGAGGGTGGAGTCGAACCCGCCGTGGAACAGGACGGTCGGGCGCGGGGCGCCGGAGTCGTCGACGAGGAACAGGTAGGCGGGCAGGGTGCTGTCCTCGTACGGGATGCTCAGCGCGCGGACCGGGGTGTCCAGCAGCGGCGCGGCGTCGGCGAAGGTCTGCTGGGACGCCTTCGACAGCCGCGCGGACTCGGCGTCGTGGTCGGGGTCGTCGCGGCGGTAGAAGTCGGCGGCGCGGTAGTAGTTGGACGCCCGCAGCAGCGCTTCCCGCGCGCTGACCCGGTGCCCGGCGGTCAGGGCGTCCCGGCCGATGCCTTCGATGCGGGCGGCGGTGGCGGCCCACTGGGCCGACCAGGCGGCTTCGTCGGTCTCGGGGATCTGGCGGCAGGTGACGAGGACTTCGCCGAGGTCGGCGCCGGCGTAGGCGGTGTAGCCGGCGGCGCGCAGGGCTTCGAAGGAGAAGGACTCGTCGTCGAAGAGGAACTTCATCGGGTGCCTCCCGGATTGATGCGAACGGAACGGTCTCGTTCCGTTCTAGCACGATGGCAAATGGAACGCCACCGTTCCGTTCGCTAGAGTGGGTGGCATGTCCACCAGTGACGAGGGCGCCCGGGCGGTGAGCGGCGGTGCGGTACTGCGGCCGCGAGTGACGGACGCGATCACCGAGGCGGCTTTCGCGGAGCTGGCCGAGACGGGGTACGCGCGGACGTCGATGGACGCGGTGGCCCGGCGCGCCGGCGTCGGCAAGGCCGCGCTGTACCGGCGGTGGCGGTCGAAGCAGGCGATGCTCGCCGAGCTGATCCGGGACAAGGTCGCCGACGCGCTGCCGCCCACGCCGGACACCGGTGCGCTGCGCACGGACCTGCGTGAGCTGTTCGCCACTTTCCGCGCTCAGCTGGACAACCCGCTGATCACCCGGATCGGCGCCGGGCTGCTCGCCGAAGCCGAGCACGACGCGACGCTCGCCGAGGTGCTGCAGACGGGCGTGGCCGAGCCGCGCCGGGCGGCGGCGTGCGCGATCCTGCGGGCCGCGGTCGACCGCGGCGAACTCCCGTCCGGCCTGGAATTCGAGCTGGGTATCGACCTGCTGATCGCCCCGCTCGCCTTCCGCATGCTCGTGCTCAAGAGCCCGATCGACGACGGGTACCTGGAAACGCTGACGCGGGCGGTCGAGGCGGCGCTGAAGGCTGCGTCGTCGTGAGCGACCATCGGACCGAACGCGCCCCGTTGCTCTGAAGCGGGCAGGATGTGTTGCGGGGAGTCGTGCTCGCCGGACGCGCGATCCCTTTCCCGGCCCGAGGATTGGACGCGCAATGGGACGCTCGTCGGTGTTCACCTTCCAGTACATCGCCATCGACACGGAGGCTGGGGTTACGCCGGAAGAGTTCGAGACCTTCGTGCGTGGTGAAGGCGTTCACCTGCCCTTGTACCCGGGGTGGCGGTGGACTCTGCTGCGTGGGTTGCGCGGGGAGCGGACCGGGCAGTACCTGATGTTGTACGAGATCGAGAGCGCCGAGCAGCGCGATCGCTACGTCACGGCCCGGGGTGAGCAGACCGAGCCGGCCAGGCTGTTCTGGGCGCAGCACCCGGAAGCGGAGGCAGTGCTGGCGCGGTGGCGGCGGCTGGGCACGTTCGGTGAGCTGCCGACGTTGTTCACCGACTACCGGCTGCTGGCCGACAATCCGCGGAGCACGGTCACGCCCGGCCCCCGTTACCGCGACCGCCCGGGGGAGGAGCCGGTCGCGCGGGTCGTCGGGATCCACAACCTGGCGTTGCGCGCCGGGGTGACCGAGGAGATGTTCGACCGCTTCATCGCCGAGAACCACCACCGGATCGACGACTACCCTGACTGGCGGTTCCACGTGCTCAAGGGTGAGCGGGGCAACCGCCTCGACCAGTACGTGATGATGATGGAGATCGCGAGCCTGGACGCGCTGGACGTCTTCTACCCCGAGCCCGACATCGCCACTGGTGAGGCTGCGGAGTTCGCGTCCGCTCACCGTGACACCAAGCAGATGTACGAGGAGTGGAAGCGGCTGGCTTCGTTCTCCGGCTCACCGCAGATCTACACGGACTACCTCGCCGTCGCGGAGAACCCGGCGTAGTCCCTCACCGCGGATGTTGTCATTCAGGCGGGCCGGCTGCTTTCCAGCGCGCGGTAAAGCTCCCGGGGTGGCGGCGGACCCGGCAGGGGGGCGGTGTTGCCGGCCGCGCACGCCTGCAGGAGGTAGCCGATGAGGCGGTCGGCTGCCGTGGCCAGGGCCGGGGTGCCGGCGCGGGTCACGCCGCCCGTGGCGAGCATGATCAACGGCAGGTCGTGCGGGGAGAAGTCCGGGCGCAGGCCGCCGGCCTTCTTGGCTCGGTTCACCAGGCGGATGAACTCGCGCAGGCCCCGCTGGCGCTGCGATTCGAGGGCCTCGACGCCGGGGAACATCGTCGTCAGCACCTGGCCGAACCCGCGGTCGCGCTGCGGGATGCGGCAGACGTACTCGATGAAGCCGCAGAACGCCCGCCACGGGTCCGGGTCGGCCGCCGCGGCCGCCGCGGTGTCCGCGTAAGCCGTCATCGCCGCGCCGAAGACGGCCGCGACCAGGTCTTCGCGCGCCGGGAAGTTGCGCGCCAGGGTCGCGATGCCGACTCCGGCGCGCCGGGCCACCTCGCTCATCGGCACGTCGATGCCGGCCTCGCCGAACACCTCGGCCGCGGCGTCCAGCAGGCGCTGGTGGTTGCGCGCCGCGTCCGCGCGGGGCCGCCGGGCACCGGGTGTCATGGCTCACTCACCTCGATCTGGAAGGGGTCTTCCGGATAGCGTACCGTAGGTGAAACGGAAGACCCCTTCCAGATTTTGCGACCTCGGGAGACGTCATGCAAACCCCTGTCCGGATGGACGAGCTCACCTTCTTCGTCGGCACCTGGCATGCCGAGGGCCGCTTCCACGAGACCCCCTTCGGGGCCGCCAAGCCGATCGAGATGACCCTCACCGGCAGCAGCGAGGACCGCGGCTTCTGGACCGTGCTGCGCACCGAGGAAACCGCCACCGAGCACAACCCCGACCCGCTGACCGCCCGCTACGTCTGGGGCTACGACGAGGCCGCGGGCGAGTTCGTGGCGGACTGGTACGACAGCAACGGCGGCCGGGCCCGCCAGCGCTCCGCCGGCTGGGACGGCGACCGGCTGGTGTTCCTCGGCACCATCACCCTGGGCGGGCACACCGTCCCGCTGCGCGACTCCTTCACCCGCACCGGACCCGACGGCTACCACCACCTCGGCGAGACCGACCTGGGTGACGGCTGGATCCCGGTCGACGACGAAACCGTCACGCGGGCGGGCCGGCGATGAGCGTCGAGATCGGCGTCGCCACGCTGGCCGACCGGCAGCCGCGGACGGTGGACGGCCGGGAGGTGACGGAAGCCGCCCGGCTGGCGCAGATCGTGGAGCTGGGGGTGCAGGCCGACGAGGAAGGCCTCGACGTCTTCGGCGTCGGCGAGCACCACAGCGGCGATTTCGCCGTGTCCTCGCCCGTGCCGGTGCTCTCGGCCGTGGCCGCGCGCACCTCCCGGATCCGGTTGACCAGCGGGGTGACGGTGCTCAGCGTGCACGACCCGGTCCGGGTGTACCAGGACTTCGCGACGCTGGACCTGCTCGGCGCCGGACGCGCGGAGATCACCGTCGGGCGCAGCGCCTACCCGGAACCCTTCGCGCTGTTCGGCGTGGACATCGCCGCATACGACGAGGTCTTCGTCGAGAAGCTGGAACTGCTGCTGCGGCTGCGCGACGAACCCGTGCTGTCCTGGCGCGGCCGGCACCGGCCACCGCTGGACCGGGCGGCCGTGGTGCCCCGCAGCGCGTCCCTCCCGATCTGGATCGGCGCGGGCGGCTCGCCCTCGAGCGTGGCGAGAGCCGGGGCGCTCGGGCTGCCCCTGATTCTCGGTTACCTGGGCGGAAATCCCGGCCACCTGGGGCACCTCGCCGACCTCTACCGGGCCGCGGGGGAGCGAGCCGGTCACGGCGACCGGCTCCGGGTCGGCGTCGCCGCGCACTACTTCGGCGCGGCTTCCGCGGAAGAGGCGGCCTCGACCTACCGCCACTACCACGACTTCATGCGGCCCAAGCGCCCCGGCGGGGGCGGATATGTCGTGTCGCAGCAGGACTTCACCGACGGCACCGGCCCGGACCGCCCGCTGATGATCGGCACGTCCGAGCACGTGACGGACAAGCTCGTGCGCCTGCACGACGTCGTGGGCTACGACCGCGTGCAGCTCCTCGCCGACTGGGGCGGGCTGCCGCCGGACCGGGTGCGCGAATCCGTGCACCGGCTCGGCAGCGAGATCGCCCCCGCCGTCCGCGCCGCCCTCGACCTCACCCGGAAGGAATCGGCATGAACCTCGAACCCCTGTCCCCGGACAACGCGACCGTCGTGCTCGTCGATTACGCCGTCGGATTCGCGAACCTCCTGCGCTCGCACGACTTGCGCGAGCACGTGAACAACGTCGTCGGCCTGGCCAAGACCGCGAAGCTCTACGGTGCCGGCCTGGTCGTCACCAACGGCGAGCCGTCGAAGCCGTCCGGGCCGCTCTACCCCGAGCTGCTCGCCGCGCTCGGCGACCAGCCGGTGATCGAGCGCGCGACCGCGTTCGACTCGTTCCTCGACCCCGCCTTCCGGGCCGCGGTCGAGGCCACCGGCCGCCGGCGGTTGCTGATCGGCGGGATCGCCACCGACGGGTGCGTCCTGCAGACGGCCTTGGGTGCGCTGCGCGCCGGCTACGAGACGTACGTGGTGGCCGACGCGACCGCCAGCACCGGCAAGGAGGCCCACGACACGGCGATCCAGCGCATGGTGCTCTCCGGCGTCGCCCCGGTCACGTGGTGGTCGATCGCCGCGGAGTTCCAGCTCGAGCCGCGGTTCGCCGACTCGCCGATCCGCTCGCAGCTGATGAGCGAGTTCCAGCCGGCGATGACCATGGGCGGCCGCACGTTCTTCGCCGGTGTCGCCCAAGGCCGTCGCGCTTCCTGACGAACCGGGCATCACCGGCGGAAGCGGCCGGCAGGGTGACGGCCGCGATCGGCGTGCCGACCGAGGTCACCCGTGAGGTGCGCGGGGCCGCCGGGAAAAGTACTCGATGGCGAGCACCCCGATCGTCACGATCCCCACGACCGTCAGGCTTCCGCTGCCCACGAGGACTCCCACGACGAGTGCGCACACTCCGGTGACCGCGAGCAGCACGAAGAACCACCGCCACCTGTCGGGCGGCCTGCGGAACCGGTCGGCGAGGGCGGGATCGGTGGCCGAGATCTCGGCTTCGATCCGCTCGAGCGCGCGGCGTTCGTCGTCGGGAAACATGGGCACCTCTCTCGCCGCGAAGGCGCGACGAAAAGGAATGCCCACCCACCGGAGTTTCTTCACCCAACCGGAGGTAAGTCACCCGAAGGTGTGACCCGCCCGGCAGTCCGGGGGAGCGCTGCGAGACGGTGCCGGACCCGGATCAGCCACCCTGGGTGAGGCCGAAGACCCAGGTGACGCCGAACCGGTCGGTGACCATCCCGTAGGCCGGCGCGAACGGCGCGGGGCCGAGGTCCGCGACCACGGTGCCGCCCTGGGACAGGCCGTGCCACAGCGGGGTCAGCTCGTCGAGGGAGTCGCCGTTGAGCAGCACGAAGAACGGCTCGGTGTGGGTGACTCCGCGGGCGCGCGGTGCGGCCGGGCCCGGCGGTGCCGCGATGCCTCCGGCCGGGTGGGTGCCGGTGGTGCCGAGGACGTCGTAGGCGGCGATGCGGAACCCGTTTTCGGCTACCACCATGCCGAAGGCGACGCGGTCGGCGTCGGGATCGTCCGCGGCCATCGGCACGTGGCCGGTGTCGCGGCCGTCGGCCGGGCCCTCGAGCCGGGCGCCGTGTTCCATGATCACGAGGTGGCCGCCGAACACGGATCGGTAGAACTCCAGCGCCGGCCGGGCGTTGCCGGTGAAGTTGAGGTGGGTGAGCGTGCCAACTGCCATGGGTCCTCCTGCGGTTCGTGCGAGCAACTGACCCGACTGTGCCCGTGATAGCGGTCAGGACGTGACCGCTATTGACGGCCGGCGGAGCTGATCACGAGGTCCGGCGTATTTACCAACCGTGACTCCGACGTATATGTTGTTGCCTGCAACATATTGGCGCCGGTCCCGAGGAGGTGCCGTTTCGATGACGAAACGCGGCTTGGTCAAGAGCAGGACCGGCTTCGGCGCGGTGCTGGGCTGCCTCCTCCTGGCCGCGACGGCGGTGCCGGCCGTGGCCGCGCCGGGGTCGCAGCCGGCCGGTGGCGGCGACGGCTGGGTGCTGAGCACGACCGACCCGGCGAAGAACTACTCGCCGACGTTCGTCGGCAACGGCTACCTCGGCGCGCGCGTGCCCGCGGAAGGTCACGGGTTCAGCAGCAAACCCATCGTCACGCAGTCCCAGCTCGCCGGCTTCTACGGCGCCCCCTCGGCCGGGCAGGAGGAACGCGCCGGGCTGCCGACCTGGACCACGCTCGGGTTCGGCCGCGGCGGCGACGTCTACGGGCTCGGCCAGTGGTCCTGCGGGTTCGGGCAGCTGTGCCCGGCCGCGTACGGGAAGGTCTCCGGGGGCGCGTTCGTCGAGAGCTCCCACCCCGGCTCCGTCGCCGGCGCGTACCTCGCCGGGCTGAACACCAACAACACCCCGACGGTCGGCGGCACCGGCGTCGTCCCGATCCGCGACGCGCCGGCCGGCCCGGCGACGCTGGCCGTGCGGTACGGCAACGGGAGCGGCAGCCCGCAGACCGTCCACATCGGAGTGAACGGCACGCTCCGGCAGCTGACCGTGCCCAGCCTGGCGAGCTGGGACGACTGGGCGGTGGTGAGCGTCCCGGTGACCCTGAACGCGGGCGCGAACACGCTCGAGGTCACCGTCGCCGAGGGGGACACGGCGCGGGTGAACGTCGACTACCTCGCCGTCCACCCGGACGGCACGCCGCTGCCGACGCAGGTCGCCCCCGCGACGGTCGGCACCACCACGCACTACCGGCAGGCGATCGACCTGCGCACCGGCGTGCTGACCACGTCGTTCGACTGGACCTCGCCCGCGGGCGACACGACCAGCTTCGACTACGAGGTCAACGCCAACCGCGCGGAGGGTCACCTCGGCACCGTGAGCGTGCGGGCCGTCCCGCACTGGAGCGGAACGGCCACCGCCGTCGACGCGTTCGACGGCCGGGGCCTGGACCACGCCTCGACGACGGACCCGCGGGTGGACGACCGGACCGCGACGCTGTCGCAAACCGTGGTGAGCGACGGGAAGCTCGTCACCGCCGGGCTGAGCTCCGTGCTGCGCGTCGACGAGAAGACGGTGCCCACCCGGGCGCTCGCCGACCCCGGTGACGGCGGCGCCGGTCAGCGCGCGGACTTCGCGGTCCGCGCCGGCGTGCCGGTGCGGATCACCAAGTACGTGGGCGTGGCGTCCAGTGTGGACACCGACCGGCCGCTCGCGGCCGCGACCCCGGCCCAGGCCGCGGCGAAGACCGCGAGTCGAGCCGCGGGGGACGGCTACCGGCGCGCGCTGGTGCGCAACAGCGATGCCTGGGCGCGGCTGTGGCAGTCGAGCATCTCGGTCCCCGGTGACACCACGATGACCGCGCAGGTCCACGCGTCGATGTTCTACCTGCTCGCGAGCGTGCGCGCCGGGGTCGTCTGGAGCGCCAGCCCGGGCGGGCTGTCCTCGGACGGCTACAGCGGGCACGTGTTCTGGGACATGGAAACGTGGATGTACCCGGCGTTGCTCGCGCAGTACCCCGACATCGCCGCCGACGCGAACACCTACCGGCAGCAGCGCCTGCCGGCCGCGCGGGCCGCCGCCGCGGCACTGTCCACTCCGGACCATCCGATCGCGGGCGCGAAGTTCCCGTGGCAGAGCGCGTTGTCCGGCAAGGAGACGACCCCGGACTGGTCACCGGACGGCAAGCAGGAAATCCACATCAACTCCGACATCGCCCTGGCGCAGTGGCAGTACTACGAAGTGACCGGCGACAAGACGTGGCTTCGGGACCAGGCGTGGCCGGTCCTGCAGGGCATCGCCGACTACTGGGCCACGCGCGCGGTGCCCGGCCCGGCCGGTGGGTACGTCATTAACGACGTCAAGGGCGCGGACGAATACCACGACAACGTCGACAACAGCGCCAGCACCAATGCCGGCGCGCAAGCCTCCCTGCGCATCGCGATCCGCGCCGCGGGCATCGTCGGCCGCCGCGCCGATCCGGCCTGGGGCAAGGTCGCCGACGGCCTGAAGATCCCGGTGGACGCGGGCGCGAACATCCACCCCGAGTTCGACGGGTACGCCGGGCAGACCGTCAAACAGGCCGACGTCACGCTGCTGCAGTACCCGTGGGCGGTGCCGATGTCACCCGGCGTGGCCCAGAACGACCTGGACTACTACAAGGCGCGCACGGATCCGGACGGCCCGTCCATGACGGACGCGATCGCCACCATCGCCGGCGCCGCGCTCGGGTCACCCGGCTGCGCCGTCTACACCTCGTTGCGCGACAGTGCCGATCCGTACCTGGCCGCTCCGTTCGACCAGTGGTACGAGACGCGCACCGGGGGAGCGTTCGACTTCACCACCGGCCAGGGCGGCTACCTGCAGGAGTTCCTCTACGGGTTCACCGGGCTGCGGTGGGGGACCGACTCGGTCACCGTCGACCCCTTCCTGCCGCCGCAGCTGCCGGGGGTGGACGTCACCGGGGTCAAGTGGCACGGCCGCACGTTCGACCTGTCGGTCGGACAGCGGACCACGACGCTGACCCTGCGCTCCGGCCCGCCGCTCCCGGTCAGCGTCGGCGGCGCCGGCGTGCGCCAGGTCCGGCCCGGCGCGGCCCTGCGGGTGCCCACCCGGCACCCGGCGGGTGACGCGGCGGACTGCGGCCCCTGACACCGGCTCTTTCGGCGTTGATCCGTGTTCAAAGATCGGGGCAGCTGGGTAATCGCGGCTGTGAGTCCCTCCGTGCTTGGCGGGATTCGTCGATGGCGTCGGTTCAGCAGTGAGCCGGCGCCATTGTCGGGTTCAGGCCGGCTCGGGCGTGGATGATCACCAGGTCGCTTCCGTGCAGATGGCCGCTCACGGCCGGTCCGGGGCGGCCAAGGCAGAGGTGACGAAGTCCTCGGCGACTTCGCGCAGCTTCACGTTCCGCTCCTGCGACGCCTTGACGAGCAGCTCGAAGGCGTCGTCGGCGGTGATGCGGTGCAGGGCCATCAAGATGCCCTTCGCCTGGTCGATCACCGCGCGCGAGGTCAGGGCCGTGGACAGCTGGGTCATGGTCTCGCGGGCCGCCTGGTTCCGGCGGGAGCTGCGCAGGGCACCTTCGGCGGCGGTCGTGTACAGCTCGAGTAGCGCCGCGTCGAGCGCACCGAAGCTGTTGCCGCCGGTGTCGTACAGGTTGAGTGAACCGTGATACCCGCGGTCGACGAACAGCGGTGCGGACAGGTAGCCGAGCACGGCGGACTCGGCCGCGGCCGCGGCGAACTCGGGCCACCGCCGGGCTGCCTCGGCGACCTTGACCCGCTGGAGCTCGCCGGTCCGGGCGGCTTCGAGGCAGGGGCCTTGCCCGGCGGTGTACTGGGCCTGGTCGATGCGGAGCGCGCTGTCCCCGGTGGCCGTCGCCGTATAGGGCGCGCCGTCGCGCAGCAGGGTGATGCTGGCCAGTTCCGCGTCCGGTACGGCGTGCACGACCTGCTGGCACACGCGTTGCAGGACCACGGACAGTTCCTCTTCGGCCTCGAAGGTGCCGGCCAGGCGATCGAGGGCGGTGGTGACGTCGTCCACGCGCCGCGCGGCGTCCCGCTCCTCGAGCAGGTTCTCGTCCATGGGGTGCTCCCTCGGTGTCGATGCGCTCGCCGTCGCGGGTGATCGGGCGTAACCCTAAGCGCCGCCGAGCGGTCCGGCAGAACCGTGGCGGGCTCGTTGCCGCAGGCGGTACCGGAGCGGAAGTCGTGGATCGGCACGCGGTGCCGGCCGCGTGCCGGGCCGGCCGGCTGCGGACGGTTCAGTCCGTGGCACGGAGTTCGGTGTTGAGGCGCCGGGCTTCGTGCAGCTGGGCTTGCCCGCGATCAGTTCGCCCAGTTCCCCGCCGGCGAGCAGTTCGCGGGACAGGTCGTCGCCAAACCGACACCCTGCGGCGGTGAGGGCGGCGAGCGGGTCGGTCTGCGGGGTCATCGGGCCTCCGTGTGAGCTGGTGCCGGGACGCGCACGGCGAAGACACCCGCCGGAGGTCCGGGGCGGGAACGCGATCGCCGTGGCCGGGTTCCCCCGGGCCGCCGGGTCAAACCGGAGCACGGAGCCACCGCGCCGCCGGCACGGAGACGCCACCGGTGTCCAGGTGGCGCTGGGTGTGCGCGGTTTCCGGATTTCGCCGGACACCCGGCAAGGGAGCCGAGGTCCTGAGCTGCACGAAGCGCGGAACAGATCGAATTGATCAGGATCCGCAGCTGAGCCGAGGTCGACAACCGATCGGCGGCGAGGACCGCGCGGCACCTGTGAGCCCGGCGCGGCCTGCGAGGAATTCCCGCAGGCCACGCCGGGCGGCGTGATCCGGCGTCGCCGGATCAGCAGCAGGCGACGGTCGTCGATGCGGTCCTTCGCGGTAGCCGGTGCGCGAGGGACCGCAGGGGAAATCGCTGCTTGCTGCCGCTCACTGTGTCGGTGCGCAGGCCGTTTCGCCCAGCACGACCCGGCCGGTGATGCCCGATGCCGGGAGGAACGTGATCTCCAGCATCGTCAGGCCGATGCTGCCGTCACCCGGGAGGGTCTGGGTGTTGAACACCGCGTTCGCCAGGACCGTTCCGTCACGCTTCTTGATCGGCGCCACGTAGCCGGCCGGCACCGGGCTGGGCGGGGCCGGGATGCCGGCCATGCCGCCGTAACTCCAGTTCGTGCTCGTCTGCGCCCGGCTCGCCGTGCACGTCACCGTGAACGTCGAGAGCTTGACGCGCGGGCCGCCCACGCTCATCAGTGCCGAAAGCTCGAACTTCTTGCCCGTCGCGGTCGACGTCGTGGTCGTGGCGCCGGTTTCGGGGTCGGTGACCGTCGTCGTGCAGGACGACGTGCCGCCGCCGAAGGTGATGCCTTCCTGCGATACCGGCTCGGCGGTGGCGCTGGTCGGGCCGTCGATCGAGCAGCGGCCCTGAGCCGGAATCGTGGACGTCGATCCCGCCGTCGTGAAATCGGCCGAGCCTATGTCCGCGAGACCGGCTTGCTGGTCGGCTCGTGCCGGTGCCGTCGTCGCCGCGAGTGCGGTCACCAGGAGCGCACCGGCGAGCCCGGCTCGCTGTGCGATGGTCGCGCGCATTCCACGCCCCTTTCAGCCGGGAGATCCGCCGGCCAGTGGTTCCTTCGGCGAGATCATCATGCGTGTGGCGCTTCGTTCCGGAGGCGTGAACGGGGACGATCATCCGCCCGTGCCGGGAGACTCACCCGGAAGGGTGGCGAACGTCTGCTGCCGGCGAACTGAAGACCGATGTCGAGACAACGAGCCAAGCCCGGACACATTGAGCCGGCGCGCGGATAGCATCAGCGGCATGCAGACCGCGGCCGGTGTTGTTCTCGCGGGTGGGCGCTCCACTCGCATGGGACAGGCGAAGGCCGACCTGGAGTGGCACGGCTCGACGCTGCTCTACCGCACCACGGCCCTGCTGTCCCGGACGCTCGACGGTCCCGTGGTCGTCGTGGCCGCGCCTGGGCAGGAGCTGCCCGACCTGCCGCGCGGCGTCCGCGTCGTGACCGATCCGGTGGAGGGCCTCGGGCCGATGCAGGGCCTCGCCGCGGGGTTCGCTGCGGTTGCGCACGAGGCGCCGGTGGCGTTCGCGTGCTCGGTGGACATGCCGTTCCTGCACCCGGCGTTCGTCCGCCGCGTGCTGCGCGGGCTGGCCGACACCGGCGCCGACATGCTCCTGCCCGTGGCCCGCGGGTTCCGGCAACCGCTGGCGGCGGCCTACCGGACCGAGCTGGCCGGGCTGATCACGAAACTGATCGGCGAGGGCGATCTGCGGCCCGGCATGCTGGCCAAGCACTGCACCGTCGTCCGGCTCGAAGACGAGCAGCTCCTCGACGACAGCGCCCTGAAGCGCGACGACCCCACGCTCGAATCCGTGGTGAACGTCAACACCCCGGAGGACTACGCGGCCGCGCGGGCCAGACCTCCGGCCGAGGTCACGGTCGAGTGCTTCGGTTCCCTGGCCCGCGGCGACGGCCATCGACCCCGGCAGGTCCCCGCGGCGACGCTCGGCGCGGCCGCCGAGGCGGCCGGGCTGACCCTGGACCGGCACATCGTGGCCGCGCTGAACGGCGACCAGGTGACCCGGGATCCGCTGCTCCCGCTGGTCGCCGGCGACGCCGTGGCGTTCCTGTCGGCCGACGCTGGGGGCTGACCCAGCCGGACAAGGCGCCTACAGTCGGCGGTATGGCGCCAGGTGGCTTCTTCGGGCGGGCGCTGATCGTGGAGATCAGCGGACGGGGCACGACCTCGAGCCCGCTCGAGCTGGACGACCGCGTGCTGCGCGCCTACCTCGGCGGGGTCGGGCTCGGCACCTGGCTGATGCACCGCCTCGCCCCGCCCGGTGTCGACCCGCTCGCGCCGGAAGCGCCGCTGGCCTTCGTGTTCTCCTCGCTCGTGGGCACCCCGCTGACGACGAGTGCGAAGTTCGCCGTCGTGGCGAAGTCGCCGTTGACCGGCCTGCTCACCGACGCGCTCGCGTCCAGCCAGTTCGCCATCGCCGGCAAGCTCACCGGGCACGACGCGCTCGTGCTGCGCGGGCGCGCCGACGAGCTGTCCGTGCTGCTGATCGACGGTGACGGCGCGCGGCTCGAACCCGCGCCGGAGCTGGCCGGCTTGTCCGCAGATCAGGCTGAGAAAGCCGCGCGAGCCCGGTACGGCCGGGGCTGGCGCACCGCGGCGATCGGGCCGGCGGGGGAGCGCGGCGTCCGGTACGCGACGGTCAGTCACGACGGCCGCCACGCCGGACGCGGCGGGCTCGGCGCGGTGCTCGGCGCCAAGAACGTCAAGGCCGTGCTCGTGCGCGCGGCGACCAAGGTGGCCGTCGCCGACCAGGCCGCGGTGCTCGCCGCCGCTCGCGATCTGCGCCAGCGCAGTTTCGGTCCGGCCACGGCGAAGTACCGCGAACTCGGCACCCTGGCGAACCTGCTGGCGTTCAACGCCGTCAACACCTTGCCGACGCGCAACTTCACCGCCGCGACGTTCGAAGCCGCGCCCCGGCTCGCCGCGGAGGAGCTGCACGAGATGCGGACCGTGGCGCGCAACAGCTGCGCGTCGTGCACCATCGGCTGCGAGCACATCTACTCCCGCAAGGGCGGCGGCAGCCAGCGGATGGAGTACGAGAACGTCTTCGCGCTCGGCCCGCTGTGCGGGGTCTCGGAGCCGGACGACGTGTTCGCGGCCAGCGCCAAGTGCGACGAACTCGGGCTGGACACCATCTCCGCCGGCGGCACCATCGCCTGGGCGATGGAGTGCGCCGAGCGCGGCCTCATCGACGCGCCCTGGCTGCGGTTCGGCGACGGCGCGGCGCTCCTGCGTGCCCTGGACGCCATCGGCGCCCGCACCCCGGGACTCGGAGAGCTGCTCGCGCAGGGCTCACGCCGGGCGGCCGCGGTCGTCGGGCAGGGATCGATCGACTTCGCGCCGCAGGTCAAGGGCCTGGAGCTGCCCGGCTACGAGCCGCGCACGCTGCAGTCGATGGCGCTCGGCCTCGCGGTCAACGCCCGCGGCGCCGACCACAACCGCTCCGGCGCCTACGAAGCCGATCTGTCCGGCGAGCTGGACCGGCTGGACGGCGGGGCCGCGCACGTGGCCGCCGCCATCGGTACCGAAGACCGCGCCGCGGTGATGGACTCGATGATCCTGTGCAAGTTCCTGCGCGGCGTCTTCACCGACCCGTTCACCGACTGGGCCGCGCTCCTGGCCTCCGTCACGGGCTGGGACATCGACGCCGAGGAGCTGCACACCGCCGCCCGCCGGATCGTGCGGGCCAAGCGCGCGTTCAACCTGCGCGAAGGCGCGACGGCCGCCGACGACACCCTGCCGCCGCGGATGCTCGAGACGCCGCTGGAGCTGACTTCGGGACGTCAGGCGACGCTGACCGCCGAGCGGCTGAACACGATGGTCTCGGGCTACTACGCCGCCCGCGGCCTCGATCCGTCCGGGAGGGTGGTCCAGAAAGACCTGGCGGATCTGCTGATCGATGTATTGTAGACGGTATACCGTTGCTGACGGAGGTCGACGATGACAGCTGTCGAGGAGTCCCGCACGTCCGTCCTGACCGTCACGGCCTCGATCGACGGCCGGTCGGTGACCGTGCCCGAGGGCACGACCATCTACAACGCGGCGAAACAGGCAGGCGTCGACATCCCGGTGCTGTGCCACGACGAGCGCTACGACCCGGTCGGCGTCTGCCGGATGTGCGTGGTCGACACCGGCGGGCGCGTGTTCGCCGCGGCCTGCGTGCGCCCGTGCGAAGACGGCATGGAGGTCAAGACGGCGACGCCGGAGCTGGAGCGCAACCGCGCGACGCTGACCGAGCTGCTGCTCTCCGACCAGCCGCCCCGGGCCGAAGACCCGAAACAGACCACCACCGGCGACAACCTGCTCCTGGACCTCGCCGACCGGTTCGACGTCGCCCGCGAGACCACGGATCTGCCGTGCGGGTCCGGCCGCGGCCACGACGCGTCGAACCCGGTCATCGAGGTCAACCACGACGCCTGCATCCTCTGCGACCGCTGCGTCCGGGCCTGCGACGACATCCAGGGCAACGACGTGATCGGCCGCTCCGGCAAGGGCTACTCGACCACGATCGCCTTCGACCTGAACGACCCGATGGGCGCCAGCTCGTGCGTCACCTGCGGCGAATGCGTCCAGGCCTGCCCGACCGGCGCGCTGACCAACAAGGCGATCAACAACATCCCGATCCGGCCGCGCGAGCAGCTCAACGCGGTCGACAGCGTCTGCCCGTACTGCGGTGTCGGCTGCGCGCTGACCTACTACGTGGACCGCGAACGGGACGCGATCGCGTTCGCCGAAGGCCGCGACCAGCCGGGTTCGAAGAGCCGGCTGTGCGTGAAAGGCCGCTACGGCTGGGATTACGCCGCTTCGCCGCAGCGGCTCACCGTGCCGCTCATCCGCGTCGACTCGTCGTACCCGAAGGGGCCGCTGTCGGCGGACGTGCGCGGTGACAACGACCACGACCGCGGACGCGGGGGAGGCGGCGGGAACCGCAGCGGGGGCAAGCGCGGCCGCGACGGCCGGCGCAAGCCCGGCGGGCTCGTCGACTACGACGAGGTCCTGCCGCACTTCCGCGAGGCGACCTGGGAAGAGGCCATGGACCTCGTCGCCCGCCGCCTGAAGGAGATCCACGCGACCGGCGGGCCGGGCGCGATCGCCGGGTTCGGCTCGGCGAAGTGCTCCAACGAGGAGGCCTACCTCTTCCAGAAGCTGATCCGCGCCGGCTTCGGCACCAACAACGTCGACCACTGCACCCGGCTGTGCCACGCCTCCTCCGTCGCGGCGCTGTTCGAGGGCGTCGGCTCCGGCGCCGTGTCGACCACCTACAGCGACGTCGTCAACGCCGACGTCGTGATCATCACCGGCTCGAACCCGACGGCGAACCACCCGGTCGCCAGCTCGTTCTTCAAGCAGGCCCGCCGCCGGGGTACGAAGATCGTCTACGTCGACCCGCGCGCCAGCACCGTGTCCGAGCACGCCGACTACCACTGCCAGGTCAAACCGGGCACGGACGTCGCGTTCTACAACGCGCTCATGCACGAGGTGATCCGCCTCGGCAAGATCGACCGCGAGTTCATCGCCGCCCGCGTCTCCAACTACGACGAGCTGGCCCGCACCGTCGCGGACTACCCGCCGGAGCGGGCGGCCCAGATCACCGGCGTGGACGCCGACCTCATCCGCGAAGTCGCCCGCGTCTGGGGCGAAGCGGGTTCGGCGGTCATCTACTGGGGGATGGGCATCTCCCAGCACACCACCGGTACCGACAACGCGCGCTGCCTGATCGCGCTGTGCTCGATCACCGGCAACGTCGGCCGCCCCGGCACCGGCCTGCATCCGTTGCGCGGGCAGAACAACGTCCAGGGCGCCTCCGACGCCGGGCTGATCCCGATGTTCTACCCGGACTACCAAGGCGTGGAAAAGGCCCGGGAGCGGTTCGAAAAGGCGTGGGGCACCAGCCTCGACCCGAACCGCGGCCTCACGGTCACCGAGATCATCGGCTCGGTCCTCAAGCCCGGCGGGGTCCGCGGGATGTACATGCTCGGGGAGAACCCGTTCCTGTCCGACCCGAACATCAACAAGGTCAGAAAAGCCTTGTCGGCGCTCGATTTCCTGGTGGTGCAGGACATCTTCCTCACCGAGACCGCCGAGTTCGCGGACGTGATCCTGCCCGCGTCGTCGTACCTGGAGAAGAACGGCAGCTACACCAACACCGACCGCCGGGTGCAGCTCGGCCGCAAGGTGATGGACCCGCCCGGCCAGGCGCGGGTGGACTGGGAGATCATCCAGGACCTCGCCCGGCGCATCGGCCTCGATTGGTCCTACACCCACCCCAGCGAGGTCTTCGACGAGATGGTCGCGCTCATGCCGTCGTACGCGAACCTGCGCCACGACAACCTCGGCCTCTCCGGAAAGCTGTACCCCAACGCCGATCCCGAGCATTCGGACGGCACGGTGGTGCTGTTCGACGAGCGGTTCAACACCGACGACGGCCTCGCGCACCTCGTCCCGGCGCAGTGGCTCCCGGCGAAGGAACTCCCGGACGCCGAGTACCCGCTGGTCCTCAACACCGGCCGGCTGCTGGAGCACTGGCACACCGGATCGATGACGCGCCGGTCGTTCGCGCTCGACACGATCTCGCCGATCGCCGAGGTGTACATGCACCCCAAGGACGCCGCCGACCGCGGGCTCGCCCACGGCGAACGGGTCCGCGTCCGCTCCCGCCGCGGCGAGATCGAGCTGCAGGTGCGCATCTCCCACCGCGAGCAGCAGGGCAACTGCTTCATCCCGTTCCACTTCCGGGAGGCGGCGGCGAACCTGCTGACGATCGACGCGATCGACCCGTACGGCAAGATCCCGGAGTTCAAGTTCTGCGCGATCCAGGTGGAAGCGCTGGGGGTCACGGAATGACCCTGAGCGCGAACCGCGTCCCCGGTGTCGAAGCGCGGGCCGGGAAGTTCCCCGGGCCGTCGCTGATCCCGGAGCTGAACGCCATCCAGGCCCGCCTCGGCTGGCTGCCGCGGGAGGAACTGGAGCAGCTGGCCCGCGAAACGCGGCGGCCGCGGTACGAGATCGAGGGCCTCATCTCGTTCTACCCGCACTTCCGCACCACTCCGCCGGCGAAGGTGTCTCTGCACGTTTGCCACGACCTGTCGTGCTGGCTGCGCTCGGCCGACGACCGCATCGCCGAGCTGCGCGAGCGCTACGGCGAGGACACCGACGTCGAGCTGGTCGAGGTCTCCTGCCTGGGCCGCTGCGACGTCGCCCCCGCAGCCGCCGTCAACGAGCGTCCGGCCCCGGTCACCGACGTCGACGCGCTCGTGACGGCCGCCCGGGACACCGGTGCCGGGGAAGCGGAAGCCGCGAGTCGCAACGAGCCGTGGCCGAACGACCCGTACCCGGTGGGAGCGGAGCGCTACGCGAGCCTGCGTGCGCTGCTGGCCGGCGACCTGGCCGCGGACGACGTCGTCGCGACGCTGGAGGCGTCCGGGCTGCGCGGCATGGGCGGCGCCGGGTTCCCGACCGGGCGCAAGTGGGGCCTGGTCGCCGGCGCCGAAGGCGACCTCAAGTACGCGATCTGCAACGCCGACGAGTCCGAGCCCGGCACGTTCAAGGACCGGCAGATCCTCGCCGACCAGCCGCACCTGGTGCTCGAAGGGCTGCTGCTGGGCATGGCGGTGATCGGCGCCGAGCTGGGCTGGGTGTTCATCCGGCACGAATACGGCCCGGAAGAACGGGTCCTGTGCGCGGAGATCGACGCGCTGCGCGAGGCCGGCGTCATCGGGCCCGACGCCTGCGGGAGCGGCCGCCGCCTCGAGCTGGACGTGTTCGTCTCACCCGGCGGCTACATCCTCGGGGAAGAGACCGCGCTGCTGGAATGCATGGAGGGCCACCGCGGGGAGCCGCGCAACAAGCCGCCGTTCCCCGGCGGCTACGGCTTGCACGGGCGGCCGACGCTGATCAACTCGGTCGAGACGTTCGCCGACGTCCCGGTGATCCTGCAGCGCGGCGCCGACTGGTGGGGCGAGCAGGGCAAGGGCGACTCGGTCGGCTGGAAGTTCTTCGCCGTCTCGGGCCACGTCGAGCACCCCGGGGTCTACTGCGTGCCGATGGGGACCACGGTTCGGGAGCTGATCGACCAGGCCGGGGGAGTGCTCGGGGGCGCGGCCGTCGAGGCGGTGCAGCCGGGCGGGGCGTCGTCCAACTTCATCGGCCCGGACCAGTTGGACCTCGCCCTGGACTTCGGCACGCTGGCCGAGGCCGGCACGATGCTCGGCTCCGGCGCCCTGGTGGTGCTGGCGGAGGGCACCGACCTGCTGGCCGCGTCGACGAACGTGCTGCGGTTCTTCCGCAACGAGTCCTGCGGCAAGTGCGTGCCGTGTCGCGTCGGCTCCACCAAGGCGCACACGCTGCTCCGCGGCGTACTCGACACTGGAACGTCCACATTGGACGAAACGCAGCGAGCGCGGATCCTGCAGCTGGAGGAGGCGATGCGCAAGACGTCCATCTGCGGGCTCGGGCAGGTCGCGCTGGGGCCGGTGGTGTCGGTGCTGGGCCTGGACAAGGGCGGCGCCGCGGCCCGCGAGCAGCCGCGGCAGCCGGATCGGTGAGCGGGCGGGAGTTCTTCACCGCGCGCACCGTCGCCGAGGCCCTCGCCGGGTTCCGCCCGGCCCACCGCACGCCGGTCGAGGACGTCCCCCTGGATGCCGCGCTGCACCGGGTGCCGGCCAGTGAAGTGGTTGCTCCGTCTCTACTTCCGGGGTTTCCTCGCTCTACTGTGGACGGATACGCCGTGCGAGCCGCCGACACCTACGGCGCGTCGGAGGGGTTGCCGAGCTACCTCGACCTGCTCGGCGCGGTGACGATGGGCGCGGCACCCACGGTCGCCGTCCGGGCCGGCGGCTGCGTTGCGATGCCCACGGGCGGGGTGCTGCCCGATGGCGCGGACGCGGTCGTGATGGTCGAGTACACCGCGGAGACGATGCCCGGCACCGTCGAGATCACCCGCCCGGTCGCCCCCGGCGGCGGCATGGTGCGCGCCGACGAGGACGTCGCGGCCGGCGCCGCCCTGGTCCCGGCCGGACGGCCGCTGCGGGCCCCGGACCTCGGCCTGCTCGCCGCCGCCGGGGTCACCACCGTCGCGGTGCACGCCCGGCCGCGCGTCGCGATCGTCTCCACCGGCGACGAGGTCGTCCCGCCCGACACCGTCGAGCTGCGGCCTGGTCAGGTCCGCGACGCCACGGCGTCCGCGCTCGCCGGGCTGGTCGCCGACGCCGGGGGCGAGCCGGTCTTCGCGGGCATCGTGAGCGACGAACCCGGCGCGCTGAAGAACCGGCTGTCGGAAGTCCTGCCGGACGCCGACCTCGTCGTCGTGTCGGCCGGTTCGTCGGTCGGCGCCCGCGACGAGACGGCAGGCGCGGTCGCCGCGATCGGTGACGTCTGGTGCCACGGGCTCGCCATCAAGCCCGGCAAGCCCACGCTGCTCGCCGACTGCGGCGGCATCCCGCTGGTCGGCCTGCCCGGCAACCCGCTGTCCGCGCTGGTGGTGTTCGGTCAGCTGGGCGTCCCGCTGCTGTGGCGCCTGGCGGGGTGCGAGTCGCCACCCCCGCCGCCCACGACGCGGGCCCGGCTGTCGCGCAACTTGGCGTCCGCCACGGGACGTCTGGACATCGTGCAGGTCACGGTCCGCGACGGCGTCGCCGAGCCACTGTTCGGCCCGTCGGCGCTGCTGTCGGTGCTGGTCCGAGCCGACGGTTACGTCGTGATCCCGGAGCCCGCGACCGGCCTGGACGCGGGCATGGAGGTCGAGGTGGTGTTGTACCGATGACGGCCGAGAGCCCGTTCGTTTCCGTTGTCCCCGCTGCGCAGGCTCTCGCCGCGTGGCGGGAGGCCCGGGCTTTGGCCGGGTGTCCGGCGTGGGTTGTGGTGGTGTTGTCCCGATGACGGCCGAGAGTCCGTTCGTTTCCGATGTCCCCGCTGTGCAGGCTCTCGCCGCGTGGCGGGAGGCGCGGGCTGTTGCGGGCTGTCCGGCGCGGGTCGAGGCGGTGCGGGTGCCGGTCGGTGACGCGGTCGGGCGGGTGACGGCCGAGCCGGTCTGGGCGACGCGGTCGTCGCCGGCGTTCGACTCCGCCGGCATGGACGGCATCGCGGTGCGGGCGGCCGACACCGTCGGGGCGGCCGAGACCACGCCGGTCCTGTTGGCTCCCGGCGGCTTCGAGGTCGTCGACACCGGCGACCCGCTCCCGCCCGGCTACGACGCCGTCGTCATGCGCGAGCACGTGCACCACACCGCCGACGGGTCGGCCGAGCTGCGCGCGGGGGTGCCGCCGTACCAGCACGTCCGCTCGATCGGCGAGGACATCAGCGCCGCCGAGCTGCTGCTGCCGCAGGGGCACCGGCTGCGGCCGGTCGACGTCGCCGCGTGCGCCGCGGCCGGCGCGACCACCCTGGCGGTCCGCCGGGCGCCGGTGGTGGCGATCGTGCCGACGGGCGACGAGATCCGCCCGATCGGTGCCGAGCTGGCGCCGGGGGACATCCTCGACACGAACTCGCTCATGCTCGCCGCGCAGGCCCGTGAAGCCGGCTGCGAGGCCCGTGTCACCGAGATCGTCCCCGACGATCCGGCCGCGATCGCCGCCATGGTGCGGACCGCGGCTGCCGACGCCGATCTCGTCCTGCTCATCGCGGGCTCCAGCGCGGGCCGCGACGACTACACCGCGCGGGTCGTCGCCGAGACGGGCTCGCTCGCCGTCCACGGCGTCGCCGTACGCCCAGGACATCCTGTCGTGCTGGGCACCGTCGGCGAAACCCCGATCGTCGGCGTCCCGGGCTATCCCGTGTCGGCCGCGCTGACCTTCGACATCTTCGCCGCGCCGCTGCTGGCCGAGCTCGAAGGCGCCGCCCCTCACGAACGGCCGTCGGCGGCCGCGCGGCTCGCGCGCAAGCTGCCGTCCGCGCTCGGCACGGACGACTGGGTCCGCGTCCGGCTCGGCCGCGTGCACGACCAGGTCGTCGCCACCCCGCTGCCGCGCGGCGCAGGCGTGCTGACCTCGCTGGTCCGCGCCGACGGGCTGCTCGTCGTCCCGGCCGGGCTCGAAGGTCACCACGCCGGCGAGGAGGTCCGCGTCGAGCTGCTGCGCGGGCTCGCCGACATCGGCCGCACGATCGTCGCGATCGGCTCGCACGACCTGGTCCTCGACCTCGCGGCGTCCGCGCTGCGTGCGACGGACCCGCTGATCACGCTGGCCTCGTCGAACGTCGGCTCGCTCGGCGGGCTCGTCGCGCTCCGCGACGGCTTGTGTCACATCGCCGGCTCCCACCTCCTCGACCCGGCGACGGGCGAGTACACGCTGTCCTATGTGGACAAGCTGTTCGGTCCGGACGTCGACGTCGCGGTGGTCCGGCTCGTCCACCGCGACCAGGGCCTCCTCGTGGCTTCGGGTAACCCGCTCGGGCTCACCGGCATCGGCGACCTCACCCGCCCGGGGCTGCGCTACGTGAACCGCCAGCGCGGCGCGGGCACCCGCGTCCTGCTCGACCACGAGCTGACCCGGCGCGGCATCGACCCGGCCGAGGTGCCCGGGTACGCCCGCGAGGAACACACCCACCTCGCCGTCGCCGCGGCGATCGCGGCGGGTCGCGCGGACACCGGCCTGGGCATCCTGGCCGCGGCGAGGGCGTTCGGCCTGGACTTCGTCCCGGTCGCCCAGGAGCCGTACGACCTCGTGCTCCGCACGCGGGACCTCGACAGCGCCCAGCTCCGCCCACTGTGGACACTGCTGGAGCAGCCGGACTTCCAGGCCGAGGTGGAGAAACTAGGCGGCTACTCCTGCGCGGAGACCGGCCGCCGAATCCGCTGAAACGCACTCCGCCCGGACCCTTCGTGCAGGCCGAGATTCTTCCATTGGAAGAATCTCGGGTGTAGGTTCTCGCCACCCCGGCCGATCGGGTTCGGTGTCGTGCGTGAGAGGGCGATGGAGATGAGTGAGCACCTTCCCGGCCCCCGCGTCGAGGCGGGCGAACCCGAGAGGGCGGAGAACACGGCGTTGCGGCTGGTGTGGTCCACCCCGCTGTACCTCCGGTCGACGGTCGCGTTGTTCCTGTCCGGACTGGGGTTCTCCGCCGCGGCACCGCAGATCGCGTCGTTCCTGGTCGGCGAGCTGCACGCCTCGCTCACGGTGGCGGGTCTCTACTACCTGACCAACCTCACCGCGCCGGTGGCGGGTTACCTGGTGGGGGCCCGCTCCGACCGCACCGGTGCGCGGCTGGGCCTGTTCCGGGTGTGCGCGGTCGTCGGGTTCGCCGGGTGGACGGCGATCGCCCTCGCGCCGCGGTTGTGGGTGCCGTTCGTGGTGAGTGCGGTCGTGCTCGGGTTCGCCGGCGCCGCGACGTCGCAGCTGTTCGCGGCCATTCACGACCAGGCGGCGCTGCGCCCGCGGCCGGCGAACGACGGGGTCGTGGCGATCGTGCGGATGGCGCTCACCGCGGGCTGGGTGGTCGGGCCGGTCGCGGGGTCGTTCCTGGCGGCCGTCGCCGGCTCCCGCGTGATGCTGTTCGCGACGGCGGTCGCGACCCTGGCGCAGCTGGTGCCGTTGGGCGCGCTGCGCGATCCGGGCGTACCCCACCCCGCTGCGGCAGAGCACGAGCCGCGCCCGGTCCGGCCCGGCGTGCGCGTGATGCTGCCGCTGCTCGGGTTCACGGGGCTCTACATCTGTGTCTACGCGGGCGAGTCGGTCAAGTACGCGTTCCTGCCGATCTACATGAACGACCGGCTGGGGTTCAGCCCGGCGCTCAGCGGTGCGGTCATCGGCATCCAGCCGTTGGTGGAGCTGGTCCTCATGCCCGTCGCGGTGGTCGTCGCCCGCCGGACGGGTGAGGTGCGCCTGATGGTGCTGGCCGCCGGGTTCGGGGTGGGGGCGAACCTCTGCTTCGCGCTGACCGGCACCGCGGCCGGGTTGTTCGCCGGGCAGGTCCTGATGGGCGGGGTCTGGGGCGTGTTCGCGACCTTGGGGATCATCGTCGCGCAGCGGCTGCTGCCCCAGGCGGTGGCGACCGCCTCGGCGATCTTCCTGAGTTCCACCGCGCTCAGCTCCGCACTGGGCGGGCTGGCCGGCGGCCTCGGCGCGGCCTGGATCGGGCTACCGCTGGTGTTCCTGGTCCCCGCCGGGTTCGCGCTGGCCGCCGTCCTCGGTCTCGCCGCCCTCGCGCGGGCGCGCTGACCCCAGCACCAGCCGTTCCAGCAGGCTCAGCACGCGGTGCACGTCCACCGCTTCGGGGTCGAGCAGCCACTGCACCTGCAGCCCGTCGGACGCGGCGACCAGCAGGGCCGCCGCATCGTCGGCGTCCACGTCGGTGCTCTGTCCCTCGCGCACCATCTCGGCCAGTTGTGCCCGTACGCGCCGGAACCGCTGCCACACGAAGTCCCGTACCGCCGGGTGCCGGTCGGGTTGCAGGGCGTCGGTCGTCAACGTCGCGTACAGCTCGACCAGGCCCGGGACCTCGCGGTTGCGCACCGCGCTGCGTTTCAGCACCGCGGTCGCCGAGTCGGCGTCTTCCTCGTCCTCGGCGGCCTCGTGGGCCTGGTAGACGGCGATCAGCAGGTCGTCCCGCGATGGGAAGTAGTACCGCAGCGCGGCGTGGGAAACCCCGATCGACTCCCCGATCGAGCGCAGCGAGGTCTCGACGCCGTCGCGGGCGAACAGCTCGATCGCCTTCGCCAGGACCTGCTCCCGCCGTTCCTCGGCTTTGCGATAGGACCGTGCTCGCCCGGGCTGGTCTCCGGCACCGTCCTCGTCACGCATGACCGGCATGGTAGTTCGGCGCCGGGCTCAGAGCCCCATCCGCCGCCGATCGTGGCCGACCTGCGCGCCACGACGAGCCGCTACCCGAAGGCGGTTCCGGGAGCTGTGGGAGACCCGGGCGTTGGCGGAGCACCAGCGGGCACAAGATCGTGGAACACCCCGCACCCGGGCAGCGAAGCCCAGGACAAGCTCGAGATGACACGACGTCCGGGTGATCCCGGCGCGGTTCACCGGTGTGGCGAAGGACGGCGTCCCGATCTCGTGAAATCCCGTGCGGCGGGCCACATCCGGTCAACCCGGACTCCCGGATCCGGTGGCTGCGGGTCACCCCGGTGATCTGTCCATCATGGACGGAAGGTTCAAGATCCGACCCGGGAGAAATCCATGCGCATCGGAACGATCGCCGTCGCCCTGACCGTGGCCGCCGCCGGAACGGTCGTCGCACCGGGGGAAGCGGACGCCGCCACCTCCTATCCGGTCCAGGTCCTGCAGGAGACGAACAAGTACCGCGCGCAGGCCGGGTGCCCCGCGCTCGTCGGCAACGGGCAGCTGACGGTGGCCGCGCAGGTGCACACCGACGAAATGGCGAAGTACCGGTACATGAGCCACACCGGCGTCGCCGGGGACAACCCCGACGACCGGATCGCCGGCGCCGGCTACCCGTGGAAGCGCTGGGGCGAGAACATCGCGGCCGGGCAACGGACTCCGCAGCAGGTCGTCACCTGGTGGATGAACAGCCCGCCGCACCGGGCGAACATCCTCAACTGCGCGTTCCGCGAGATCGGCATCTGGTACACCCTCGGCGGCGCGCGCACCTACTGGACCCAGGACTTCGGTTCCGCCGGCGGTGCCTGAGAAATTCATCCGAAGGTGCCATTGGCGCGTCCCGGTTTGCTGGCGGGCGCCGGGTTCACGACACTCCAAGCATGGCGGAAGACTCGATCACGGTGTCCGAACCGGCCGCGGACAGCTCCGTCCGGTTCGCCGTCGTCCTGCGCGGGTACGACCGCCACCAGGTCGACGAGTACGTCCAGGCGCTGCAGGAGCGCGTGGCGCGGTTCGCGGAAGGCGGTGTGCCGCAACCGCGGCCGCCGGCGGAACCGGCGGCCTCCGGGGTCGGCGCGCGCATCGAGAAGATCCTCGGCCTCGCCGAAGCCGAAGCCGCGGCGATCCGGGCCGCCGCCGAGGAGGACGCCGAGAAGATCCGCGCGGACGCCCGCGGTGCCGCCGCGGACGCCGAAGACGTCCGGCGGACCGCGGAAGCCGAGGTCCAGCGCGAGGCCCGGCTGATCGTCACCCGCGCGGAAGAAGAGGCGGCCGAAGTCCGGGCGCTGCACCGGGAGCTCTCCGCCGACCTCGACCGGATCGCCGACGCCGTCGCCGCGCTCCGGCGCCCGGCCGAGGCGAGCGAGCCGGAAGCGAGCACCGGCGACGCCGAGGAGCACGGCGAGCCGGCCGTCCCGAAGCCCGCCCGCCGGGTGACCCGCCGCGGTGGGGCGGCGGAACGCCGGGCCGGCCCGGCCTGACCCCGAACACACAGTCCGAGGTCCGGCCGGGAGGAGAAACGTGGAGCTCGCCGAATACCTGCGCGCCTTGCGAGCGCGGTGGCGCGCCGTGGTGGCCGGAATCCTGCTCGGGGTGTTGGCGGCCGTGGTGTTCCTGCTCTGCACCACCCCGCAGTACTCGGCCAACAGCCAGCTGTTCGTCTCCACCCGTCAGGGCGACGACGGCACCGAGCTGTACTCGGGTGGCAGTTTCGGCCAGCAGCGGGTCAAGTCCTACGCGCAGGTCGTCACCACCCCGCGGGTGCTCGACCCCGTGGTCCAGCAGCTGCGCCTGCCCGGCACCGCCGACGAGCTCGCCGCGCGGGTCACCGTCGCCGCGCCACTGGACACCGTGCTCGTCGACATCGCCGTGCGCGACGCCGACCCCGCCCGCGCCGCGGCCACCGCCGACGCGATCGGCGACTCGCTGATCCGGGTCGTGACGCAGCTCGAGAGCACCACCGGGCAGCGCTCCCCGGTCACCGTGAGCTTCGTGCGCCGCGCGAGCGTCCCGGTGGACGCGGTGTTCCCGTCGGTGCCGTTGAGTCTGGGAGTGGGCCTTCTGGCCGGGATCATCGCCGGGGTCGCGGGCGCGCTCGTCCGCCAGGCGGTGGACACCCGCGTCCGCGGCGAGGCGGACCTGCCGAAGAGCGACGCCGTCCTCGGCGAAATCCCGTTCGACCGCCAGGCCGAGCAGCTGCCGACCCTGCTGCGCAGCCAGCAGAGCGCCCGCGCGGAGGCGTTCCGCAAGCTGCGCACGAACCTGCAGTTCGTCTCCGCCGTCGGCGAGCTGCGCTCGGTCGTGGTGACCTCGGCCGTGCCCGCCGAGGGCAAGAGCACCACCGCGGTCAACCTCGCGCTCACCCTGGTCGACAGCGGGCTGCGGGTCGTCGTCGTGGACGCCGACCTCCGGCAGTCCCGGATCGCCCACTACCTGGGGCTGGTCGACGCGGTCGGGCTGACGACGGTGCTGCTGGACCGCATCGGCATCGACGAAGCGCTGCAGCGCTGGGGCGGCGACCTGCACGTGCTGACCGCGGGCGAGCTGCCGCCCAACCCGAGCGAGCTGCTCGGCTCGCCGGCGATGGACAAGGTGCTCAAGGACCTCGAGACCCGGTTCGACCTCGTCGTGATCGACTCCCCGCCGCTGCTGCCGGTGACGGACGCGGCGCTGCTGGCGAAGCGGGCGACGGGCGCGCTGCTGGTGACGGCGGTCGGCCGCACCCGCCGCGACCAGGTCGACCGGGCGGCGCGGGCCCTGAGCACGATCGGCGCGCGGCTGATCGGCATCATGCTGAACCGCGTCCCGGCCGGCTCGGCGGGCGCGGCCGGGCGGTACTACCGCTACCTGACCCCGCCGAAGCGGAGCCGGTTCACCCGCTGGCTGCCGGAGAAACGCCGCGACCTGCCACGGCGCCACGAGCCCGTCGGCTGATAGGCGCCGCGGCCGCGGCGGAGGACCCCGGCCGCCACAGGCGCACCGAGCCCGTCGGCTAGTGGGCGCCGCGGCCGCGGCGATGTGGTCCGCGGTCTCGTTGGCGTGTGAGATCCGGCGTGCAGATCACCGACCGGCCTCGGTCAACGCCGCGGCCCGTCGGCTGATGGGCGCCGCGGCCGCGGCGGAGGATCCCCGGCCGCCACCGCGCACCGGGCCCGTCGGCTAGTAGGCGCCGCGGCCGCCGGCCACCGCTCGTGCCGTCTTCCAGAGCACCGTCAGGTCGAGCGTGAACGACCAGTTCTCGACGTAGTACAGGTCCAGCTCGATCCCCTCCGCCCAGCCGAGGTCGGAGCGGCCGCTGATCTGCCACAGCCCGGTCATCCCCGGGGTGACGAGCAGCCGCCGTCGGACGTCGCGTTCGTAGTGGCGCAGTTCCTCCGGCAGCGGTGGGCGGGGCCCGACCAGGCTCATCCGGCCGGTCAGCACGTTGATCAGCTGGGGCAGCTCGTCCGCCGACAACCGGCGCAGGGAACGCCCGAGCCGCGTGACGCGCGGGTCGCGGCGGATCTTGAACAGCGGGCCGTCCGCTTCGTTGGCCGCGACCAGCTCCGCGCGCCGGCGGTCGGCGTCCGGGTGCATCGTGCGGAACTTCCACACCCGGAACACCTTGCCGTGGCGCCCGCAGCGGGCCTGCCGGTAGAAGACCGGCCCGCGGCTGTCCACCTTGACCGCCACCGCGATCGCCACCAGCACCGGGCTCAGCAGGAGCAGGGACAGCGCCGAGACCACGACGTCGAACAAGCGTTTCACCAGCCGGGTGGAGCCGGTGAACCGGGGCGCCTCGATGCACAGCAGCGGCAGCCCGGCCACCGGCCGCGTGTGCACCCGCGGCCCCGCGACCGCCATCACGCCCGGCACCACGACGAGCTGGGTGGGCGTCTGCTCGAGCAGCCAGCCCAGCCGGCGCAGCAGGTCCGGGCCGGCGTCGGGGCCGCCGGTGACGGCGATGGTGTCCGCCTCCAGCCGCCGCGCGGCGCGGACGATCGCGCGCGCCGTGTCGTCCGGGCAGCCGCCCGCCGGTCCGTGCCAGCTGCCGATCACGGCGTAGCCGGTGTAGGGGACCGACGACAGCGCGTCGGCCAGCCCCGACACCCGCGCGGTGTCCCCGACCAGGAACACCCGCGCCGACCAGGCGCCGGCGCACCGGCGCGCGTGCAGCCACTGCCGCCACAGCCAGCGGGAGAGCACCAGCCCGCCGACGCCGGCCGGGAACGCCGCGAGGAGGTAGCTGCGGACCGTCGGGTCGCGCAGCAGGTACGCCGCGATCGCCGCCAGGCCGAACAGCGTCACCGACGCCGACAGCACCCGTTTGTACTCCTCGTGCCCGATCCCGAGGACGTTCGCGTCCCGCGTGCCCGACACCACCAGGGCGAGCGACCAGAGCAGCGCGAACCCCAGCGGCACGGTGACGTCGCGCCACGGTGGGTGGCCGGGCGCGATCACCGGGACGAGGGTCACCGCCCAGCCGACGACGAGCGTGTCGGACGCGGCGAGGAACGTCCGATACCTTCTCCACCAAGGTTTTCCGGCCATCTACAGTGGACTTTCCGGGTGCGCGGCCGGGTCACCTGATCGTTGCGCCCGCGTTGACAGCGCCCCGGCCGGGAACCACTGTCGGAGCATGAGCCCGAACGCGCCACGCCGGTGGTACACCGTGGCCGGCCGGATCGCGCTCGTCGTGCTGGCGCTGCTGACCATCGGCGTCACGGCGTACGGGTGGCACCTGCAGCGCGTGGTGACCAGCGGCCTGGGACAGCTGCCGGGTGACGTGTTCGCCGGCCTGCCGTCCCGGCCGGCCCCGGCGGCGCCCGTCCCGGAGGAGGCCAAGCCACCGGTGACGGTCCTGCTGGTGGGAAGCGACCGGCGCGAAGGTCCCGACGTCGGCGGCGGTGTGACGGGGGAGCGGGCCGACAGCATCCTGCTCGCGCACTTCGCCGCCGGGCACAAGCGGCTGGAAGTCCTTTCCGTGCCACGGGATTCCTGGGTGCCCATCCCCGGGCACGGCACCGCGAAGATCAACGCGTCGCTTTCGCTGGGCGGCGTCGGGCTGGTGATCCGCACCCTGGAGGACCTGACGGGGATCCGGATCGACCACGTCGTCGTCGCCGACTTCGCCGGGGTCCGGCGGCTGACCACCGAGCTCGGCGGGGTGCCGGTGGACAACCCGGTGGCCTCGACCGACCCGCAGACGCGGATCCACTTCGACGCCGGGCCGATCGTGCTGGAAGGCGACCGGGCGCTCACCTTCGTGCGGCAGCGGTACGGGCTGCCGAACGGCGACCTGGACCGCATCGGCCGCCAGCACCTGCTGCTTTCGGCGCTGGGCCGCGACGTCGCGACGAAGGCCCTGACCGACCCGGGGCTGCTGGAGCGGGTGCTGGGTGTCGTGCACGACACCGTCGCCGCCGACGCCGGCCTGACCCCGGACCGCTTCCGCGAGCTGTTCCTCGACGTCGCCACCCTGCGCCCGGACGCGGTCACGTTCCACACCGCCCCGGTCGCGGGATCCGGGCGTTCGCCGGACGGGCAGGCGTACCTGACCCTGGACCGGCCGCGGCTGGCGGCGGCGGCCGAGGCGCTGCGGGCGGGCCGTCCGCTGCCGTTGCCCGCCACGGTCAGCCCTTCCTGAGTTCGTCGGTGGGCGACAGGGACCCGCCGTAGGCGCGCGGCACGGGGATCACGGCGATGACGCCCTTCCGCCGCTCGGCCGCGCGCCGCCGGGCCCGCACGACCGCGCAGACGCCGGCCAGCAGGCCGGCCCCGCCGAGGCCCAGCCAGATCTCGGGTCCGTGCCGGACCCCGCCGTGTAGTGGTGCGGTGAGGAGCCAGAGCAGGCCGGTGGTGAGCAGGATGGTGAACGCGATGGCGGGGGCTTTCACCGTGCACCCGCCATGCCGGTGGTGAGCGCTTCGGTCACGGCGTCGGCCAGCAGGGCGGCTCCGCCGAGGCCGAGCCAGACCAGGCCCGTGGTGAGCAGGACCGTGAACGCGACGGCTTTCACCGCGCACCTGCCACGTCGGCAGTGAGCGCCCCGGCGACGATGTCGACCAGCTCGGTGATCCGGGCCGTCGTGGCCGCGTACAGGCGCGCGTCCCGCGGATCCGGGACGTCCTGGACGGTCACGGTGCCGCGGTCGCGCACGGCGTGGGCGACCAGGTCCTCGAACCCGCGCGCCCCGCCGTCCGATGCGGCGCGGGCGACTTCGCCCAGTGTCACGACCTTTCGCAGCGCGCGCGGGGAAAGCCGCACGGTTTCCGACAGTTCGGCCCAGGTCATCGTGACCACCGCGGCGGCGTCGGCCACCAGTTCGGCGGTGAGCTGGCGGGACCGGAACCCGTCGTCCGCCAGGCCGTGTGCGGCCAAGGCGGACCGGGCCGCCTCGGCCATGGGCTCGCCCGGGCGTGCGCGGACCCCGGCGCTGGAGAACGTCCCATCCACGCGGGCGGTGAGCAGGCCGGCCGCCAGCGGCGAGCGGAAGACGTTCGCGGTGCAGACGACCAGCACGGCGGTCACCCCGGGCTCCGCTCGCCGAGCGCCGTGACCCAGTCGCGGTAGCGCCGGGCGGCTTCGTCCGCACCCAGCACCGTCTTCGCGTACCTGCGGCCGCTTTCGCCGAAGCGGTCGGCTCGTTCGCGGTCCCGGCCGAGCTGCAGCGCGGCCGTCAGCAGCGCTTCGGGATCGCCGGGGGTGACGCGGACGCCGGCGCCGGCCGCGGCCAGCTCGATCCCGGCGGGGCTGTCCGGCTCGGTCGCGGCCAGCACCGGCCGCCCGGCGGCGAAGTAGGACGTCAGCTTGCTCGGCACGCAGACCGAACGCAGGCCCGGGCGTTCGTTGACCACCAGGACGTCGGCGGCGGCGAGCATGCCGGGGAAGTGCCGGTCGGGGACCGGCGGCAGCACGGACGCCCGCCGGATCCCGGTCGCGAGCCGGCACAGCTCGGCCCGGCGGGAGCCGTCCCCGACGAGCATGAACCGCACGTCCTCGTCGCGTTCTTCGGCGAGCCGGGCGGCCGCGACGACGTTTTCCAGGCCCTGCTTGGCCCCCATGTTCCCGGCGTGCAGCACGACCGGGCCGCACCCGGCGGGCCACGGGTGCTCCTCCGGCCACGGCTCGTCGGCCGGCGGGCCGGTGTGCGTCCAGTTGCGGATCACCGTGATCCGGCCGGGCTCGACGCCGTGCCGCTGCCGCAGCGCCTCGGCGAAGCATGCGTGCACCGCGACGACACCGTCGGCCGCGCGCAGGAGCCGGCCTTCGAGCCGGCCGACGTGCGAGCCGCCGGGCGTGCCCAGCTCGGCCGCGGCCGAGGCGTACAGGTCCTGGACGACGACGCCGAACGCGGCTCCCGCCGTCGCCGCCAGCTGCCGCGCGGCGACCAGGGACAGCAGGGACGGGCTGATCCCGAGCACGACGTCGACGTCGCGAAGGCCGCGGGCGCGCAGCCACGCGTGGGCGGCGAACGAGCCTTCGTGCAGGATCCGCCCGAGCCCGGCCGAGTCCCGGGGGACGAAGTGCCGCAGCCGGGTCAGCCGGACCGGGCCGTCGGTCTCGCGGCGGACGAGCCCCCGGTACCCGGCGGCGGTGCGCCACTGCGGGTAGTACGGGAAGCCGGCGACGACCTGGACGTCGTGCCCGGCGGCGGCGAGCGCCCGCGCGGTGCCGGTGGTGTAGGGCGCGATCCCGGCGTGTTCGGGGGCGTAGTTGAGGCCGACGACGAGAATCCGCATCAGACCGCGACCTCCTGGTGGCGCAGGTACCAGTCGTAGGTGCCGGCCAGGCCGGCTTCGAGCCCGATCTCCGGCCGCCAGCCCAGCGCCCGGATCCGGCCGACGTCGAGCAGCTTGCGCGGGGTCCCGTCCGGCCGGGAGGGGTCGAAGCGGATCTCCCCGGTGAACCCGGTGGTGGCGGCGATCAGCTTCGCCAGGTCCGCGACGGGGAGGTCCTCGCCGGTGCCGACGTTCACCGGTTCGTCGTCGTCGTAACGCTCCAGCAGCGTCAGGCACGCCGCGGCGAGGTCGTCGACGTGGAGGAACTCCCGCCGCGGCCGGCCGGTGCCCCAGACCTCGACGGTGCCCGCGCCGGAGCGGATCGCTTCGTGGAACTTGCGCAGCAGGGCGGGCAGCACGTGCGCGCGTTCGGCGTCGAAGCGGTCGTGCGGGCCGTAGAGGTTGGTGGGCATGGCCGAGATCCACGGCAGCCCGTCTTCGCGGCGGACCGAACGCACGTGCACCAGCCCGGCGATCTTCGCCACGGCGTAGGCCTCGTTGGTCGGCTCCAGCGGCCCGGTCAGCAGGGCGGACTCCCGGATCGGCTGCGGGCAGTCCCGCGGGTAGACGCACGACGAGCCGAGGAACAGCAGCCGGGGCACGCGGAGTTCGCGCGCGGCGTCCAAGAGGGACAGCTGGATCCTCAGGTTGTCGCTGAGGAACTCGGCGGGCGCGGCCGCGTTCGCGGCGATCCCGCCGACCCGCGCGGCGGCGGCGAGCACGACCTGCGGGTTGTGCCGCCGGAGGAATTCCCTTGTCGCGTCACGGTCTCTGAGGTCGAGCTCGGCGGAAGTGGCGGTGATCAGCCGCGAAACCCCCCGCCGCGCCAGCAGCCGCAGGCAGGCGGACCCGACGAGGCCGGTGTGCCCCGCCACGTAGATCGGCGTGGTCAGGGTCAGCGCACGACGCATCGGCTTCACTCCTCGTTCCGGCAGAACAACGCTTTTGTGTGAACGTGTCCGCACGCGACTCGCCGCTGTCCTCGTGCGGGCCAATGATGGGACGAGCCCAGCCGGACGCCGACGGATCGCACTTTCCGGGAGAACCGCGATGAAAACCGCTTTGATCACCGGGATAACCGGACAGGACGGAAGTTACCTCACCGAGCTGCTGCTCGCCAAAGGGTACGAAGTCCACGGGATGATCCGCCGCGCGAGCACATTCACGACCACGCGTATCGACCACCTCTACCGGGACCCGGTGCGGGAACCCGGCCGGTTGACCTTGCACTACGGCGATCTCACGGACGGTTGCCGGCTGGCGAACCTGGTGGCCAGCATTGCTCCGGACGAGGTCTACCACCTCGCCGCGCAGAGCCACGTGCGGGTGAGCTTCGACGAACCGGTGTTCACCGGCGACACGACCGGCCTGGGCACGGCGCGGCTGCTCGAAACCATCCGAATGGTGGATCTTCCGTGCCGGTTCTACCAAGCTTCCAGTTCGGAAATGTTCGGGGAAACGCCGCCACCGCAGAACGAGAATTCGCCGTTGCGGCCGCAGTCCCCCTATGCCGCGGCCAAAACCTACGCCTATTGGGTGACCCGCAACTATCGCGAGGGTTATGGCATGTACGCCGTGAACGGGATTCTCTTCAACCACGAAAGCCCGCGCCGCGGCGAGACCTTCGTGACCCGCAAGATCTCCCGCGCGGCGGCGATGATCAGCGCCGGCAAGCAGGATGTGCTGCACTTGGGAAACCTCGACGCCACCCGGGACTGGGGGTACGCCCCCGAGTACGCCGAGGCGATGTGGCTGATGCTGCAACAGGACTCGCCGGACGACTACGTCATCGCGACCGGAACTCCCTGCACGGTACGGGAGTTCCTCGGCCACGCCTTCGGGCACGCCGGGCTCGACTGGCGCGACCACGTGCGCTTCGACGACCGGTACGTCCGGCCCGTCGAGGTGAAGTCGCTGATCGGCGACGCGGGCAAGGCCGAACGCGAGCTCGGCTGGCGGGCCCGGGTGCACGCGCCCGAGCTGGCCCGGCTGATGGTCGAGGCCGACCTCGGGGAGATCACCGGCGTCCACGCCCCGCGCCCGCGGAGCGCGCCGCACGACAGCGCGCGGGGGGCCACTCGATGACGCTGCGCGTGCTGCACGCGGTGGCCAGCGTCGGGGACAGCTACGGCGGGGTCGCCGCGGCCGTCGCCGCGCTCGGCGGGGTCGAAGCCCGGCTGCGGCACGACGCCACCCTCGTCACCGTGCACCGGCCGGAGGAGGGCGGGCGGATCCTGCGGGACCTGCCGCTGTGGTTCGACGTCGAGCTCGTCCCGCCGGGGCGGCTCGCGGGCCGCTTCCACGGCTCGGCGCGGCTCAAGTCCACCCTGGCCCGGCTGGTGCCGCAGCACGACCTCGTCGTCGTGCACGGCGTCTTCGACTTCACCGCCCACCTGTGCGGCCGGACCGCCCGGCAGTACGCCGTGCCCTACCTGGTGTGGCCGCACGGCAGCCTGGATCCCTACGACCTGCACAAGCACGCCTGGGCGAAGCGGCGGCTCGCGCCGCTGTGGCGGGAGACCCTGGCCGGCGCGGCGGCGGTCGTCTGCACCACCGCCCGGGAGGCCGAGCGGCTGGTCGACTTCGGCGCCGGTTCCCGCCGGACGGTGCTGCCGCTGCCGGTGCCCACGGCGGCGCCCGATCCGCGCGCGGTGGCGCGTCGCGCGTGCGGGCTGCCCGAAGACGGCCGGATCGTGCTGTTCCTCGGCCGGATCGACGAGAAGAAGGGCCTGCCGCTGCTGCTCGCCGCCTTCGACCGGGCGGCGCGCCCGGGGGACGTCCTGGTCGTGGCGGGCGCCGGTGACGACCGTCTCGACCGGGAGCTGCGGACGACGGCGGCCGCCCGGCCCGGAGCCGGTCGGGTCGTGTTCACCGGCTGGGCCGACCCGGTGCGCCGGCGCGACCTGCTCGCCGCCGCGGACGTCTTCGCGCTGCTGAGCGACAACGAGAACTTCGGGGTCGCCGTCGCCGAGGCCCTCGTGGCCGGCGTCGCGGTGCTGGTCAGCGACGAGGTCTACCTCGGCGACGAGCTGGCGCCGGAAGGGGCCGCCGTGGTGACCCCGCGCGACCCGGCCGCGGCCGGGAGGGCGTTGCGCGACCTGCTCGGCGACGACCGCCGCCGCCGGGCGGTCGGCGCGGCCGGGCGGGCGTGGGCGTGCCGCGAGCTGGACGACGGCCGGGTCGGCGACCGCTACCGGCAGCTGGTGAAGGAGGTGCTCACCCGGTGGTCCGCTTGAGCGTGCTGATGCCCTGCCTCGACGCGGGGCGCCACCTCCGCCCGGCCCTGGCCTCGGTGCTCGGGCAGCTCGGCCCCGACGACGAGCTGGTCGTGCAGGACGCCCGGTCCGCCGACGGCTCGGCCGAGGTCCTCGACGAGCTGGCGGCCGAAGACCCGCGGCTGCGCGTGGTCCACGAGCGCGACGGCGGCCAGTCCGACGCGCTCAACCGCGCGCTGCGCCGGGCCCGCGGCGACTTCGTCCTGTGGGCCAACGCGGACGACCTGCTGCTGCCCGGCGCCCTGACCGCGGTGCGCGGGGCCGTCACCACGCGGACGCAGGTGGTCGTCGGCGGCTGGCAGCTCGTCGACGGCGAAGGTGGTCTCCTGCGGGAAAGCCCGGCCGAGCGGCTCGACCGCGGGCAGCTGCTGCTGCGCGGCTGCTACGCGTTCTCCGGCGCGCTGGCCGTGGACCGCGAGTTCCTGTGCGCCCGCGGCGGTTTCGCGCCCGACCTGCACTACGTCATGGACTTCGACCTGATGCTGCGCCTGGCCGGCGCCGACCAGGCGGTCGTGCCGCAGCCGCTGGCCGCGTTGCGCTACCACGACGCGAGCAAGTCCGGCGGGCTCGGCCGCCGCTTCTTCACCGAGGGGGCCCGGGTGCGGTGGCGGGGCTGCCGCACGGCGCCCGACGCCGTCCGCGCGCTGGCCGGCACGGCCTGGCACGCCGCGGGCGTCGCGACCGCGAAGCTGCGGTTCGGCGCCCGCTACACATCCCTGCGACAGAAGGTGGTTTCCCGGTGTTCGACCAGCTGAAGAGCCTGGCCCGCACGGCCGCGTGGCTGCTGCCGCCCGGCCGCGGCAAGAACCGGGTGCTGCGGCTGCTCGGCCACGACGTCGCCCCGTCGGCCCGGATCGGGATCTGCCTGTTCCGCGGCGCGACGGCGGTGCGGATCGGGGCCGGGACCGTGATCGGCTCCGGCAACACCTTCCGCGGGCTGCGCGTGCTCGACGTCGGCGAGGGCGTCATCATCGGCCAGTTCAACTGGGTCTCCACCGCGCCGACGCTGCGCGACGTCCGCGACGGCGACCACGGCGCGCTGCGGCTGGGCGACCACGCCGTGCTGACCAACCGCCACTACGTCGACGTCTCGGGCGGGGTCGTGCTCGCGCCGTTCGCGACGATCGGCGGCGTCCGCAGTACGGTGCTCTCGCACAGCGTCGACCTCGGGACGGGCCGGCAGACGACCGTCGCGGTCCGTCTCGCCGAAGACGCCTTCGTCAGCACCAACTGCGTGGTCATGGCGGGGACGCGGCTCACCCGGCGGGCGGTCCTGGCGGCGGGCAGCGTCACGGCGCTGAACCGCGAGTACGAGCCGAACACCCTGTTCGGCGGGGTGCCGGCCAAGGCGATCCGCGAGATCGACGGGGCCTACTTCCACCGGACGCGCGCGTGGATCGGCCGCTGACCCGGGCCGGGCTGCTGCCGCCGCTGGTCGCCGGCCTGGGGCTGTGGTTGTACCTGCCGCTGGGCGGGCGGCTCTCGCTGACCGAGCTGGCCGCGCTGGTGCTGACCCCGCCGTGCCTGTTCGCGCTGCTCAAGGTGCGGCGCGGGCCGGCGGTGCTGGTGACGGGCCTGCTGTGGCTGGCGGGGCTGACCGTGAGCACGCTCCTGCGGCCCGCACCGGGCGGGGAGGTGGCGCGGGCGTTCGCGTCGCTGGGGACGCTGGTCGTCACGATCGGCTTGCTGTGCCTGGTGTTGCGGTCTCCGGACGCCGACCCGGCGGCGCTGCGGCGTCGCGTGCTGCTGGGGTTCGCGTGGGGCCAGCTGGCCGGGCTGCTGGTCACGCCGCCGACGGTGGCGGCCCTCGACCCGTGGAAGTTCGGCGCGGGCCAGGCCGTGACGCTGCTGGTGCTGCTGGCCGCGGAACGGCTCCGGCCCCGGACTCGTCGTTACGTGGTCCCGGTCCTGCTGTTCCTGCTGGCGGCCGGGCACCTGGTCACGGGGTCGCGCAGCCTGGCCGTGCTGACGGTGGCGGCCGGACTGGCGGCGGTGCTCGCCCCGCTGGGCAGCCGCCGAGGCCGCGCCCGGGTGGTCGCGCTCGCCGTGGCCGTCGCGATCGGGGCGCTGGTGCTGCAGCAGGTGTACGTGACGCTGGCGAACGAGGGCGAGCTGGGGGCGGCGCAGCAGCAGAAGGTCCAGTTCCAGCAGGGGGATTTCGGTCTGCTGGTGGGCGGGCGCAAGGACGCGGTGTTCCTGCTCGGTGGCATCGCGGCGAGCCCGCTGCTCGGCTGGGGCCCGGGCGCGGTGGTGCCCCCGGAGGTCAAGGCGACGGCGCTGGACTGGCTGGAGTCCCACCACTACCCGGTCCACGGCTACGACCGGCTGACGCTGGTGCAGCCGCCGGAGCTGTACCTGCACTCGATCCTGCTGGGAGCATGGGCAACGGCGGGCCTCGGAGCGCTCCCGTTTTGGTTGCTGGCAGTGGTGCTGCTGGCCCGGGGCATCACGCGCGCCCTGCGCCGCGGCGGGGTGGCGGAGGTGTACGTCCTGCTGGTGGCGTTCTGGCACGTGTGGTTTTCCCCTCTGGGGGACACGACTCGGGGCCATCTGGCTTTGGCGTTGGCCTTGGCGCTGACCTCGCTGTCTCGGCGGGAGTCGCGGGAGGAACCGACGGCCGCTCAGCAGGTGGAGAGAGTGCCCGAGACTTCAACGCGCTGAGGACTCTCCCGCGACACGCGCGGCGAGGGGTGCCTTCGGCTCGACGCGCGATCAGCCGGCGGGGCTTGATGCGGCGGGAGCGGCCGGGTTGATCATTGGGCGCGCCGCGGCTGTTGTGCTGCCCGGCTCGCCGGGCCGCCGGGCTGCCCCGCGCGGCGGCGGGCGGTCAGCGGGCGTGGCGCGGTTCGTTGTGGCAAAAGGTCTGCTCGGTCGTGCCGCATCAGTGGCGTGCCGCGGCTGATTTGCTGTCCGGCGCGCTGCCGCGCGGCTGTGGGTGGTCAGCGGGCGTGGTGCGGTTCGTTGTGGCAAAAGGTCTGCTCGGTCGTGCCGCATCAGTGGTGTGCCGCGGCTGATTTGCTGTCCGGCGCGCTGCCGCGCGGCTGTGGGTGGTCAGCGGGCGTGGTGCGGTTCGTTGTGGCAAAAGGTCTGCTCGGTCGTGCAGCGTCACTGGTGTGCCGCGGCTGATTTGCTGTCCGGCGCGCTGCCGCGCGACGGGCCGGTGCTGGTGTTCGTGCTGATCGTCGTGCAGATGATCCCGGGCATTGTGATGGCGAACGCGCCCTACACTGCGCGCGTTCAGCAGGCGCGGTGCGGTTCGTTGTGGCAAAAGCCTGCTCGGCCGCGCAGCATCACTGGCGCGCCGTATCGTCGCGGCGGCTGAAGTGGCGCCAGGTCAGCACCCCCAGCACCACCACACAAGCCGCCGCGTAACCCGCCGCTGCTCCCGCCGCGCCGCCCGTGTGCGCTCCCACCGCTATCGCGGCCAGTCCTGTTGCCACGCCCGCCGGCAGCAGGATGCTCATCGCCACCTCGTCGCCGCGGGCCTGACGCAGCAGCACCAGCAGTTGCGCGGCCACCACGCACACCAGGGCCGCCAGGTACCAGCGCACCGCCGGGACCGCCGCCGCGAAGGCCGGGCCGGCCACCAGTGGCACCAGCCGGCCCGCGGTGAGGAACACCGCCGCCGATGCCACCGCCGACGTCACCCCGATCAGCCGCACCACCCGCACAGCCGCCGGGGCGCCGGTGGCCAGCGACGGCAGCACCGCCGTCCCTGCCGCCGTCACCAGGACCAGCAGCGGCCCCAGCAGCCGCGCCCCCAGCGCGTAGTAGCCGGCCTGGACCGGTCCGGCCACCGCCGTCACGACCACTGTGTCGAGCAAGGCCAGGTTCCCCGCGACCCCGGCGCCCGCGAACCGCAGGCCGTAGCGGATCGGGCCGGTCGCCGGGCCTGGCTCGAACGGGGCCCGACGGGTGAGCATCACCGCGGTCCCGGCCAGGAGCCCGCCGAGCAGCGCGGCCGCCGCGGGGACGCCCGCCGCCGTCAGGGACAGGCCGGCCACCAGCGCGACCAGCCGTTCTCCGGCGGCCACGCCGGCCGCGACCCCGGCGCGTCCCCGCAGCTGCCAGTCCGCCTGCACCACCAGCAGGGCCGCCCGCGCGACGCCGTAGGCCACGGCGAGCCCGACGAGCATCACCGGCAGGCCTAGCACGGCGGAAACCAGCAGCACGACCGCGGTGGGCCCGGCCAGCACCGCGCTCTTGCGCACGACCAGCAGGCGCCCGGCTCCCGGGGGTGGCCCGCCGAGACGGCCGCCGTCGCGCAGCAGCCGGGCCGACGCGCCGAAGTCGCACAACGGCACCAGCGCCGAAGCCACGCCGTACCAGGCCGCCGCCTCGCCGAACGCGGCCGTGCCGGTGTGGCGCGCCACCACCAGCAGCTGGATCCCGGTCAGCGCCTGGGCCACCAGCTGCCCGCCGCCCACGCGCAGCGCGGCGGAGAGCACGGCCCGGAAGCCGTGACCCGAAAGGGTTGTCCTGGCCGTCCGGCGCTGCGCCACGCCTGCGATTCTGCCCAGAATCGAAGGAGGTTTCGAGACGGGACAACGACATTCGCCGGATCGAAGGACGGGAAACAGGATGCCGCAGGACCTCGCCCGGCTGGTGCCGCCGCCGATGCGCGCACTGCTCAAGCGCACCGTCAACCGCTTCGGCCTCGAGGTGTCGCGCGACCCGTTCGCCCGCCGCCTGGTGCGGTTGTGCGACGCGCTCGGCGTGCGGTCCGTCGTGGACGTAGGCGCCAACAGCGGCCAGTACGCGCGGTTGCTGCGCAGCGCCGGGTACGACGGCCGGATCCTCTCGTGCGAGCCGCTGGCCGTGCCGTTCGGCATGCTGCACGCGGCCGCGACCGGAGACGCCGCCTGGGACACCGTCCGGACCGCGCTCGGCCGCGAAACCGGCCGGGTGACCGTGCACGTGGCCGGGAACTCCTACTCCTCTTCGGTGCTGGACATGCTGCCCGCGCACGTCGACGCCGCGCCGGACTCCCGGTGCGTCGGCCACGAGGACGTCCCGATGACCACGGTGGACGACCTGCTCGGCGGCGAGGTCACCGAACCGGTGCTACTGAAGATGGACGTCCAGGGCTACGAAGCCGAAGTGCTGGCGGGCGCGGAAAAGACGCTGCCGTCGCTCTCGATAGTGCAGGCCGAGCTTTCGCTGGTGCCGCTGTACGGCGCGCAGCCCCTGATGGACGAGATCGTGCGCCACCTCGACGACCGCGGGTTCGCCGTCTGGTCGCTCGAACCCGGCTTCCGCGACGCGCGCACCGGCCGGATGCTCCAGTGCGACGGCATCTTCGTCCGGCGAGACCTGGTACCGGGGTGACCGTCCCGCGGCCGCGGCTGGAAGTGGGGCCGGGCGCCGGGTCGCTCCGGACCCGGGCCGCGCTCGGCCTCGCGAGCTGCCACGCGCGGCTCACCGGCGGCCGGGTGCGGGTGCCGGTGCTCAAGGCGCTCGACCGGCTGCTGCCGGCCGGCCCGTTGCCGCGGGTGCGGGCGCACCTCGCGCCCGGGGTCGACGTCGAGCTGGACCCGGCGGGCGCGCTCGCCCGGGCGTCGGTGATCGCCGCCGGCTACGAACACGGCGAGGTCGAGGCGGTCGCCGACGCCGTCCGGCCGGGCGGGCTGTTCCTCGACGTCGGCGCGAACATCGGCTGGTTCACGCTGATGGTGGCGACGCACCGGCCGGCGGGGGAGGTGTGGGCGTTCGAACCCCTGCCCGCGACGGCGGACCGGCTGGCCGCCAACGTCCGCCGCGCCGGCCGGGGCAACGTCCGCGTCGTGCGGGCCGCGGCCGGTCACGTCGGCGGCGAAGCATCGTTCACGTCCACAATGGACGATGCGTTCGCCCACCGGGCGAGCGGAGACGGCCCGTCCGTCGTCTGCGCGGTGACCACAGTGGACGCCGAGTGGGACCGGGCCGGGCAGCCCCGGGTGGACGCGGTGAAGGTCGACGTCGAAGGCGCGGAGCCGGACGTCCTGCGCGGCGCGGAGCACGTGCTGCACCGGGACCACCCGGTGCTGCTGGTCGAAACCCCGGACGCGGCGGCGGTGGCCGCCGTCGAAGCCGTCTTGACGCCGCAGGGTTACCGGCGCCGGGAGCGCGCCGGCCTGCTGCCCTACAACTCGCTGTTCCGCTTCGCGGGAACCGGATGAGCCGGGACGCCGACGGCGAGCGCGCCGGCCGGGACGTCGTCGAGCACCACGGCGCCGGCCCCGACGCGCGCGCCGTCGCCGATGCGCACCCCGCCCAGCACCGTCACGCCCGCGCCGAGGAAGACGCCGGCGCCGACCACGGGGTAGGCGTGCCCGCCGCGCTCGCCGAGGCGTTCCCCGAGCGTCACGCGCTGGCACACGAACCCGTCCGGCCCGAGCACCGCACCCGCGCCGAACACCACCCCGCCGGGGTGCTCGAGCCGCAGCCCGGGGCCGATCCGGCAGCCGGGCACGAAGTCGGCGCCGGTCAGCACGTGGGCGAGCGAGCGCACGAGGTGCGCGGCAGGGCGCAGGATCCGGTGCGCGTAAAGGACTTCCTGCACCCGCAACAGGAAGACGGCGAGCACGCCGGGCTTGGCCAGCAGCAGCCACACCGCGCGCACCGGCGACCGCACCGGCCTGCCCGCGGCCGCGGCCAGGTCGGCGGCCCAAGCCATCCGGAAAGCGCCCACCGGACCTCCTCCGCATCGCCCCCGAGAATAAGGAGCAGCGCCGTGACCAGCATCCCGGAACCCGTGGCCCGCCACCAAAGTGTGGTCCACCACGCCGGGTTCGACTACACCGCGGGCTCGCCGCACCTGCGCCACCGCGCCCTGCACCAGCGGGTCGTGGGAACCTGCCGGGACGTGGTGCGGGACGTGCTCGCCCGCTGGGGCCACTGCCGGGTGCTGGAGGTCGGCGCCGGGCACGGCACGTTCACCGACCACGTCGCGGCGCTCGGCGCCGAGGTCTGGGTCACGGAACTGAGCCAGGACAGCGCGACCCGGCTCGCGGACCGGTTCCGGCACAACCCGGCCGTGCACGTGCGGCACGATCCCGACGGCACGGCGGCCGCGTCGCTCGGCACGTTCGACGTCGTGCTGTGCCTGTCGGTGCTGCACCACATCCCGGACTACCTGGCGGCCGTGGGCCAGTACGTCGGCCAGATCGCGCCGGGTGGCGCCTTCGTCAGCTACCAGGACCCGCTGTGGTACCCGCGGCGCGGCCGGGTGTCGCGCCTGGTCGACCGGGGCGCCTACCTGACGTGGCGGCTCGGCCGTCCCGGCCGCGCCCGCGGGCTGGCGTCGCTGTCCCGCCGCCTGCGCGGTGCCTACGACGACGATCTCCCCGGTGACGCGGTCGAATACCACGTCGTCCGGCTCGGGGTCGACGAAGAGGCGCTGGAAAAGCTGCTGCGGGAACGGTTTCCCGACGTCCGGGTGGACCGGTACTGGTCGACGCAGGCGGGTCCGCTGCAGTGGCTGGGGGAGCGGTTCGGGCCGCCGACGACGTTCGGCCTCGTCGCGACCGGGGCGCACGCCCGACGTGGGCCGTGCTCCGGCCAGGCGGCCCCGCTCCCGGGTGGGAACGGGGCCGCCGGTCACGCGGTCAGTTGACGTACACCGAGTAGCCGATGCCCCCCGATCTGGTGCCGTCGGCGGTGTTGCCCCGCACGAACACCGTGTAGCTGCCCCGGTCCGGTGGGGTCCACGTCATCGTCCCCGCACCCGAACCGTCCGCCGGCACGGTGACCTCCCCGGTCCCGGCACCCCGGTCGTCCTGGACGTGGTAGGTGTAGGAGACGATGCCCGGCATCCCCGGTGTGAAGGTGAACGTCCCCGGCACACCGGCACCGCCCGACCACACGCCTTCCGGGTATTCCTTGGACGACACGTACGGCGCGCTCAAGACGTTGAAGTAGTACGTGTACTCCTGGGAGGAGACGTTGCCGGCCGTCACCGTGTGCACCCGCAGGTTGTGGTCGGCCCAGCCGTCCGGCGGCAGCGGGGGAGTCCACGGCAGCACGGACCGCCCGTTCTCGGCGGCGATCTGCTGGAACGGACCCCAGTCGAACGAGTACTCGAACGTCACCGCGCCCGGCTGGCGGGCGTCGAAGGTGAAGCTGCCGGGGAACACCCGCCCGTTCGCCTGGAACTCCTTCGAGGTCACCCTCGGGTCGTTCGTCACCGTCCACGTGATGTTGTCCGTCGACGACCACACGCCCGCCGTGTTCTTCGCGCGCACCAGCATCTCGTAGTCGCCGATCCTCGGCGGGGTGTAGCTCGCCGTCGCGGTGTTGCCGACGGCCGGCACGGTCCACCTGGTCGCCGGGTCCGCCGTCAGCCAGTACTCGAACTCCACGGCGCCCGGCATCGGGGTGGTGAACGTGAACGTGGTGGCCCGGCCCTCCGTCCCGATGTCGCCCTGGTACCCGATCTCCGGTCGCCAGGTGTTGAGCGACAACCGTTTCTCCGTCACCGGGGACAGCCCGCCGGACGCGTCGCGGGCCTGGACCCGCAGCAGGTTCTGGTCGGCCGAGGTGAACGCGACCGGCAGCGTGGCGGTGCCGCCGGCGTTCGCCTTGACCGTCCACTTCGTACCCTCGGCACTCGCGAACCAGTAGTCGTACTCGACGACGCCCGGCATTCTCGGGGCCGCCGTGTACGTGGCCGAGGTGCCCAGGTCGACGTTCTCGGGCCCGGTCACCACCGGTGACGCGTCGACGAGGAACCGGTACTCCCGTTCCGGCGACTTCACGCCCGAGGAGTCGGTGCTGCGCACGAACAGCTCGTGGTCACCACCGGTGGCCGGCGTGATCGTCACCTCGGCGACGCCGTCCTGGCCGGCCGCGACCGTGGCGGACGCGGCGTCGTCCAGCCGGTAGTCGTACGCCACGACGTTCGCCATCCCCGGCGCGAACCGGAACACGCCCGGCACGCCGATGCCGCCGTCCGGGCCGCCCTGCGGCGGGTAGCGGTCGGACGTGACCGTCGGCCGCGTCTCCTTGACGATGAAGGAGTAGTAGGTGCTGAGCGAGAGGTTGCCCGCCCGGTCCCACGCCCGCACGACCACCGAATGCCAGCCGTTGGACGTCGGTGTGAAGCCGACGGTGGCCTTGCCGTCGGGGCCCGCGGCGATCTCGCGCGTGCCCTCGCCGAAGTCGTAGTCGTACCGCGCGACGTCGGTGGAACCGTTGGGGGAGAAGGTGAACTGGCCCGCCACCCCGACGCCGCCGCCCTCGGCGTCCGCCGGGTACGTCGCGGAGACGACGGCGGGGGCCTTCGGATCCGTGCGGTCGACGGTGAACCGGCAGGGGCCTGCCGTGGCCGACTTCGCCCCCCAGCTGTCCTGGGCGTACACCTCCCACGCGTAGGTGCCGTCGGCGAGGTCCGAGGTGTCGGGGTAGGCCGCGGCGGGGTTGCCCGACCCGGCGCCCGTGTGCCGTTGCGCCGGGTTCGCCACCGGCCACCACGCGAACTGCCCGGACGTGAAGTCGCCGTTCGGGTCGGACACCTGTGCGCTCAGCACCAGCTGGCGGCTCGCCAGTGCGCCGGTGCCGTCCTTGGCGCAGGGTGCGTCGTTGGCGCGGAGGTCGGCCGGTGTCGCGGGCGGCGCGTTGTCGACCACCCGCAGCGTGGGCGGGGCCTCGATCACCCGGTAGAACGCCGGGTCCGCCTCGTGAGCTTCGGCGACGCGGAAGCCCAGCGTAAGGGTGCGGGCCTTGTGCGCGACCGCGTCCCGCACCGCGGTGGTGACGTCGAACGTGGCGTCGTTGTCGATGCAGGAGCCGTCGGCGCCCCGGGACGCCACCCGGGTCCGCTCCACCGGGCGGTTCTGCCAGGTCGACTGCTGGGTGTAGTCGGAGGTCCGCCACACCTCGGTGGCGCGGCTGTCGCAGTCGACGTAGTGCGTTTCGCCGGCCGACAGCAGCACCGTCGTGAACGGCTTGCCCCGCAACGAGCTCAGGTCGAAGTTCACGTACGAGCGCTGGCGGTGCGGTGTGGTGTCCCAGGTGCCGATCGGCAGGTTGCCGGACGGTTTGAAGTGGGCGGTGGTCGGTGCCGCCGAGTCGACGTAACCCCACGACGTCGCGGACAGCGTCACTTCGGAACGCTGTTGACCAGTGGTTTTCGTGGCCGCCATCGCGCCTTCGGTACCGGTGAGCGCGATGGCGAGCGCGACGGCGAGCAACGTCAGTGATCTTCGTAAGGTCATGCTGGCCTCCCCTGTTGCGTGCATGCGGGAGGTACACGCCCGAAGGGGAGGATCGGTTGCTTCGTGGTTCAGTCCACCATTCCCTTGAGGACGTCACCCACGCTGACCGGCCGGCGGCCGGTCAGCTGCTCGACGTCTCCGCCTCGCTGGCTGAGTGCGCCCTCGCGGATCGCCCTGCCGAACGAAGCCACGTTTCGGGCGGCCGGCTCGGGCAGCCCGTTCGCGACGGCGTCGGCGATCCATGTCCCGTCGTCGACGGAGACGGCCTCGACCTCGGTGCCGCCGGCCGAGGCGTACAGGCCGGCCAGCTCGGTGCCGGTGAGCGGCTCGGGACCGGCGACGTCGTAGGTCTTGCCGGCGTGCTCGCCGCCGCCGGCGAGGACGGCGGCCGCCGCGGCCGCGCAGTCCTCCCGGCTCACGTACGCGCTGGCGCCGTCGCCGAAGTTGTGGACGAAGGCGCCCGCGGTCAGCGGGTTCCGGGCCGAAAACAACGCGACGTACTCGCTGTACACGTTGTTGCGCAGGAAGGTGTGCGGGACGCCGCTGCCGAGGATCGCCGCCTCGGTCGCGGCGTGGTCGGGCACCACCGACGCGGAGTTGCGGCGGGGGTCCGGGTTCGGGTACGAGGTGTAGGCGATCAGCCCCACGCCGGCCGCCTTCGCGGCTTCGATGGCCGCTCTGTGGTGATCGACTCGCTCGGCGCCCGCGTCGATGCTGATCAGCAGGACGCGTGTCGCCCCGGCAAAAGCGGCAGGCAGCGTGCGGGGATCCGCGAAGTCGCCGTGGCGGACCTGTGCTCCGCGTGCGGCCAGATCGGTGAGCTTGTCCGGAGATCGCGTGAGAAGGACGACGTCGGCGGCGTCGACGCCATTGGTCGTCAAGAGCAGCTCCGCGGTCCGGCGTCCGAGGTGTCCGGACGCCCCGGTGATGACGATGCTCAACACAGCTCCATTCGTAGCAATCACTGTTACGAATTGAACCGTAACAGAGACTGCTACGGTTCCGGTAGACTCGGCCGCGATGTCGACCAACACCCAGTTCGCCCTCGGGGTCCACCTGCTCACCCTGCTGGCCACCCTGGCGCCGGAGAGCCTGTCGTCGGAGGCCATGGCCGAGTCGGCCATGGCCAACCCGGTCCAGATCCGCCGCGCCCTGGGGCGCTTCCGCCAAGCCGGCCTGATCGCCTCCAAGCCGGGCGTCGGCGGTGGCTCACACCTGCTGAAGGACCCCGCCACGATCACGCTCGGCGAGGTCTGGCGCGTCGTGCAGGGGGAAAACCACGTCCTCGGCTCCTATCCGGGCGACCCGGACTGCGCGGTGGGCCGGAACATCCAGTCCTGGGTGATCGACGTCGACCGCCGCGCCCGGCAGGCGATCGAGGACGAACTGGAGCGGACCACGATCGCGCAGCTCGTGGCCCGGGCCCACGAGCCGCGGCTCGACGGTATCGAATAAGCGTTTGTGACGTCGTTCTCCCCTTGGTTCCCGGAAGAAATCGGCCTTGCTGCTTTCGGGCGCTGGACATGTCCTGTGGACAGCCCGGAAAGTGATCGCTGAAGTGGTCCTTCTCCTGTGGGCCGCGGGAACATCGCCGCTTCAGGCCAGGGACGGCCACCCGGTGCGGATCGACGGCGTCGTCCGGGACGGTCACGCGCGGTCAGCTTGAGCGGGGCATGAGTTCGGCCGCGGGCCCCCAGCTGAGCAGCAGGGCCAGATCGCGCGCCGTCGGCGAGCCGGGTTCGACGGTGTAGATCACCAGCCGCTGGTCCGGCTGATGGGGCGTGGTGACGGCCTCGATGCCGAACTCCAGCGTGCCGATTCCGGGGTGGACTATGCGTTTGGTCAACGACGTGCGGTCGACGACGCCCTGCTCGTCCCACCAGCGAGCGACATCGGGGGAGCGTGCGCGCAGCTCGTCGATGAGGCCGGACAGCTTGTGGTCGCCGGGGTGGCGGCCCAGCTCGTACCGGAGGCTGCCCACCGCGGCCCGGGCGAAGTCGTCCCAGTTGGCGATCCGGTCGCGGGCGGGCGGCTCGAGCAGGAGCCAGCGCAGGAACTGCGTCCCCGGCGCGAAGGCGGTACCGAGAACGGCGCCCAGCGCGGCGTTGCTCGCGAGCACCTCCGAGCGCCGACCGAGCAGGACGGCGGGAAGGTCACCGATTGCGGTCATCACCCGCAGCAGCCCGGGTTCCGGGCGTTGCGGGGATTCCCAGGCGTCCCGGTGCGGTGCGGGTCCCGCCAGGGCCCGCAGGTGCTCGCTCTCCCGCTCGTCCAGCTGCAGCGCCCGGGCCAGCGCGGCGCAGACGTCCTCGCCGAGCGTGGTCTGGCGGCCTTGTTCGAGACGGCTGTAGTGGTCGGGGCTGATCCCGGCGAGGACGGCCAGCTCTTCCTTGCGCAGGCCGGGCACCCGCCGCGGTCCGGGAAAGGGGGTGATCCCGGCTTGTGCGGGGGTGAGCCGGTCCCGCCGGGACCGCAGGAACTCCCCGAGCGCTTCGTTGGATCTGGTCCCGGCCGGCACGGGTCCAGTGTAGGAGCGGGTGCCGGGTCCTACCTGGTCATGGCGTGACCTGGTTGCCGCACCGGCCCGTGTGTTGAGTGGTGGGCACGAGAACAGTCCATCCACAGGGGAGTGCTTCATGCCGGAACGCGTGCACCGAGTCGGGGTCATCGGGGCCGACACCCGGGCGAGCTGGGCCCAGGTGTCCCACATCCCCGCCATCCACGGGCTGGCGTCCGTGACGTTGTCCGCGGTCGCCACCCGCCACGAAGACAGCGCCCGCGAGGCCGCGGCGGCCTTCGGCGCCTCGCACTGGTTCGCCGACCCGTACCGCATGATCACCGACGATTCCGTCGACATCGTCACCATCGCGGTCAAGGTTCCCGCGCACCGGGACCTCGTCCTCGCCGCCGCGGCGGCGGGCAAGGTCGTGTACTGCGAATCGCCGCTGGGTGTTTCCCCGGCCGAGGCCGCGGAACTGGCCGCTGCCGCGCGCTCCCGGCCCAGCGCCATCGGGTTGCAGGGGCGGCTCAACCCCGCTGTGCGGCGAGCGGCGCGGCTGATCGGCGAAGGCGCGATCGGCCGGCCGCTCAACGCCCGGGTGGTGTCCACCTCGGCGGCGTTCGGCCCCAGCACGTACTCGGCGTACCGGTACTTCGAGGAAGCCGGCTCCGGCGCCCACCTCCTGACCATCACCGGCGGGCACACCTTGGACGTCGTGGAGGCGCTGCTGGGTGACGTCGTCGAGGTCGACGCCCGCGCGGAAACCCTCTGGCCGCACCCCGTCCTGGCCGACGTCGGCGGGAGTGCTCGCCGGGAGGTTCCCGACCACGTCGACGTCCTCGCCCGCACGGCTTCGGGAGCCGTGGTTACCGTCGGCATCCTGGGCGGGGTCGCACCCGAGGACGCGCGGTTCACCTTCGAACTGCGTGGTTCCGACGGGTGGCTGACGCTCACCGGCGGCTCGATCTACGGCGTGCAGGGCGCGGATCTGACCCTGACGTCGAGCGCGCGGTTCGAGGACACCCCGGCAGGTCGGGAGCCGCTGCCCGGTCCGGCGCTCAACGTGGCGGAGGTGTACGCGAGCCTGGTCGCCGATCTCGATGAGGGGACTCGCACGACGCCCGGTTTCGACCACGCCGTGCACAACTCCGAACTGGTCGCGGCGGTCGGCCGGGCCGCCGAGAGCGGGCAGCGCTGGTCGGCCGTCACGTCAGGTGCTCGGCGATGAAGAACCGCTTCGTCTCCGGATGGGGCGTCCAGCCGGGATCACCGGTCTTGGCGAAGGCGACCCAGGCGTCGTGCAGGGGCCCGGGGCCGAACACGAACGGCAGCTCGGCGCAGTGCGGCGCCCCGCCTTCGCGCCCGAACCGGTACGTCCACGCCCGGCCCCGATGGGCCTCCGCGAGGTGCGCGGAGCCGGTCTCGAACTGCTCGGTGACCAGCGCGGAGAGCTGGTCGACCGGGCGTGCGAAGCGGGCCCGGTAGCTCGCGGCCAGCCGTTCCGGGTCCGGGTGCCGCCGGGTCGCGGCGGCGAGCACGTCGGCGTCGGTGACCGGCTCGGAGACGTACAGGTCGGCCTCGTCGTCGTTGGTGCCGACGACGAGGTCGACCGGCGCGAGGTCCAGGGCGCCGTCCACCACCGGCTTGAACGGGCTGACCCCGAGCGAGCGGTCGTACCGTGTGTCGACGCGCAGGTCCGCGACGGCCCGGACCAGGTCGGCGTCACCGATCCCGGTGAACGCGCGGGCCGTCGGGGCCACGCCCAGGTTCGCCGCCAGTGCCGTGGTCACGCGGGCGGCCTGCTCGGGGGTGAACACGTGCGCGCCGCCGCTTTGCGAGATCGCGCGGTGCACCAGGCCGTCCGCCTCGGGCGTGGCCAGGAGCGCGGCGATCAGCATCGCGCCCGCGGACTGGCCGAACAGCGTGACGTTGCCCGGGTCGCCGCCGAACCCGGCGACGTGGGCCCGGACCCAGCGCAGCGCCGCGAGGACGTCGAGGACGCCGCGGTTGCGGGGCGCGCCGGGCAGGTCGAGCCAGCCGGGCGCGCCGAGACGGTAGTTGAGCGTCACGAGCACGACGCCGTCGCGGGCGAAGGTCGTGCCGTCGTACATCGGGGCGTGGCCGGAGCCGCTGAGGAAGCCGCCGCCGTGCACGAACACCAGGACCGGGAGGTCCCGGGCGGGGGAGTCGGGGGTCCACACGTTCACGGTCAGGTAGTCCGGCCCCGGCTCCCAGCCGGGGCCGAGGACCGCCGCGAGGTTCGTGCCGGGGAACGACCGCGTCTCCTGCGGCGCGGTCGGCCCGGGCGCGGTGGCGTCCCGGAACCCCGCCGGCGGCGGCTGCGGCGGGCCGAAGCGGTCCTCGAGCGTCGCGTACGGGATGCCCTGGTAGATCCACACGCCGTTCTCGCGCCGGCCCAGCAGCTCAGGCGAACGCAAAGCCCGCTCCTTCCCGGACGACGGGGCCGCCCTCGAAGTGCGCGGGCAGCACCAGCGCGCCGTGGTCGGCCGCCCAGCCGAGGACGCGCCGGCGCGCGGCCCTGGCCTCGGCGGCGTCGAGGCAGAACATGCTGTTCGCGTCCGGTTCCAGCGCCTGCGCCGGGTTGTGCAGCAGGTCGCCGACGAACACGGCGTCCTCGCGCAGCTTGAGCACGCTGGAGCCGGGGGTGTGCCCGGGTGCGGGTTCGAGCACCAGGTCGTCGGCGATGCGGTGGCCGTCCCGCCAGAGCACGCCCTGACCCGCGTCGAGCACCGGTTGCACGCTGTCGGCGAGCACCGGGTCGCCGCGGAAGTGCTCGTAGTCGGCGGCGGGGAAGAGGTAGGTCGCGCGCGGGAACGCCGGGACCCACTCGCCGCCGTCCAGGGTGGTGTTCCAGCCGACGTGGTCGGCGTGCAGGTGCGTGTTGACCACGACGTCGACGTCGCCGGGCTCGACGCCCGCCTCGGCCAGCCGGGCCGGGAAGCCCGTGTCGAGCCGGTGGAACGCGGGCATCCCCGGCCGGTCCTTGCCGTCGCCGATGCCGGTGTCGACCAGCACGACCAGGCCGTTCACGCGGACGACCCAGGTGTGGGTGCGGCTGACGAGCCGGCCGTCGTCCGGGTCCCACAGGTGCGGGCGGGCGTCCCAGAAGGACGGCGGCAGGTCGGCGAACATCGCCGTGGGCGGCCGGGTCGGCCACTGCATCTCCGGCACTCGGGTGATCTCGGGCATGAACCCGATCGTGGCCCGGGCACGGCGTTCGCCGCGTCCGTCACCTGACTGCATCGGGTACGTTCACGGGGTGAGCCTCGTCACCGGAGGGCAGGCGCTGATCCTGGTCGGTGGCCCGGGAACCGGCAAGACCGCGCGCCTGGACGCCGCCGCGGCCGAGGCCGGCGGCCTGGTCCTGCGGGCGTCCGGTCATCCGCTCGAGACCGACGTCCCGTTCGCCGGCCTGCACCAGCTGCTGCGGCCCGTGCTGGACCGCGTGGACGTCCTCCCCGCGCGGCAGCGGGCCGCGCTCGGCGTGCTCACCGGCGACGCCGGCCCCGACCGGCTGCTGCTGGGCATCGCCGTGCTGACCCTGCTTTCCGAGCTCGGGCCGGTGCTGCTGGTCGTCGACGACCTGCAGTGGCTCGACCCGGATTCGCTGCGGGTGCTCACGTTCGTGGCGCGGCGCCTGGACGGCGAGCCCGTCGCCCTGCTCGGCGCGAGCCACCAGGCGCACTTCGGCTTGCCGCACACCGAAGTCGGGCCGCCGGCGGACGTGGCCGTCGCGGCGCCCGAGCTGACGGCGGCGGAGCTGGACGACCGGGCCGGGGAGGCCGTCCGGCGTGGCGCGTACGGGACCGCGGCCCGGCTGCTGGAACGGGCCGGCGGCGACCGGCGGTTCCTGCGCGCGGCCGAGCTGGCGATCCTCGGCGGCCACCCGGGCCAGGGTCTGGAGCTGCTCGACCGCGTCGAGGATCCCGCGCTGAACGCCGAGGCCGCCCTCCGGCGAGGCCAGGCGCTGGCCCTCACCCCGCGCCGCGACGCCGCGCTGCGGCACCTGCTCGACGCGGCCGCGCACCTCCCCGAGCCGCTGGCCGGGGAAGCGATGGACAGCGCCGCCGTCGTCGCCTACTACACCGGCCGTCGCGAGGGCGTCCAGGCACGCTCGCTGTGGGCGCGGGCGCTGACCGACCCGGTGGCCATCGAACTCCCGGACGCGCCATCGCGGCCGGACCAGCTGATCGCCCACGCCACGACGGCCTGGCTGCTCGACGAGACTTCGCTTGCCGTGGAGGGGTTCGAGCGGGCCGCCGACCTGGCCGAGCTGCCGGACGTCCTGCGCTGCGCGGCGGGCTGGGCGTACCTGGAGTCCGGGCGGTGGGCGCCGGCCCGGCTGGTCGCGGCGGCCTCGGCGCGCGCCGCGGCCGACGGCGACCTGCCGCACACCGCCGCGGCCGCCCAGACCCTCGACGCCACGGTTCTGGCGCTGCAGGGCGACGTCGTCCAGGCCCGGGAACTCGCCACCGCCGCGCTGGCTGCCGTCAGCCCGGACGCGAGTGCGTCGGTGATCGCGCGCGGCCGGTGGGCGCTGGGCCTCGCCGCCACCGCCGACGGCGACTTCGAGACGGCCTACGACCAGCTCCGCCTGCTGTTCGACACCGGCGGCGAGCCGGTGCACTACCACGTGACACCGCTGGCCATCGCCGATCTGGCCGCCGCCGCGGCCCGCACCGGGCGCGAGGTGGGGCACCTGGTCGACCGGCTGGTCCCGGCCACCCGGCGGCAGCACAACCTCGTGGCGCGCGCCCGCGCGCTGCTGGCCGCGCCGGACGAGGCGGAGAAGCTGTTTCGCGTCGCGCTCGAGGATGCGGGGCCGTGGCCGTTCGAACAGGCCGCGACCCAGCTGGACTACGGCGAATGGCTGCGCAGGCACAATCGGCGGGCCGACGCCCGGCTGCCGCTGCGGTCGGCGCTGGAGACGTTCCGCCGGCTCGGCGCCCGGCCGTGGGCCGAACGCGCGGTCGCCGAGCTGCGCGCGTCCGGCGTCCGGGCGGAGCCCGCCGGGCCGGCCGCCCTCCTGGAGCTGACGCCGCAGCAGCAGGTGATCGTCCGGCTCGCGGCGAAAGGGCTGAGCAACAAGGAGATCGGCGAGCGGCTGTTCCTGTCCGCGCGCACGGTCGGCTCCCACCTGTACCGGGTGTTCCCGAAGCTCGGCGTCACCTCGCGGGCGCAGCTGCGGGAACTCGGCTACGGGTGATCGTCCGCGCTGACCAGGCCGATCCGGTACGCGTAGACGACGGCCTGGACCCGGTCACGCAGCTGGAGCTTGGACAGGATCCGGGACACGTAGGTCTTCACCGTCTCGATCCCGATGAACAGCGCCGCGGCGATCTCCGCGTTGGACATGCCCGCGGCGAGCAGCTTCAGCACTTCGCGTTCGCGGTCGGTCAGGAGTTCCACGACCTCCCGCATCTTGCCCGCGCCCGTGCTGCTCTGCCGGATCCGCTCGCCGAAGCGGCCGATCAGCCGGCGCGTCACTTCCGGTGCGAGCAAGGCGTTTCCGGACGCTATCGTGCGCACCGCCGCGATGAGGTCGGTCGGTGGTGCGTCCTTGACGAGGAACCCGCTGGCCCCCGCGCGTAATGCCTCGAAGACGTACTGGTCGAGGTTGAAGGTCGTGACGACCAGGACCTTCAACCCGGCGGCGGATTCGGGACCCGCGAGACGGCGGGTGGCTTCGATGCCGTCGAGGAGCGGCATCCGGATGTCCATGATGACGAGGTCCGGCGTGAGGCGCTCGGCCAGGGCCACCGCCTCGATCCCGTTGCCGGCCTCGCCGACGACCTCGAAGTCCGGCTGCGCCGACAGAATCGTGACGTACCCCGCGCGGACGAGTTCGTGGTCCTCGCACACCAGGATCCGGATCGGGGCGGTCATCGGCCCACCGCCCGGAGGGGGAGGCGGGCGCGCACCACGAACCCGCCGTCGGCGGCGTGGTCCGCGGCCAGCGTGCCGCCCGCGAGGGAGACGCGCCGGCTCAGCCCCGCGAGGCCGCGGCCCGACGGCGCGGGTGGTGCGCCGTGCCACAGTTGCCGCTCGCCGTCCCCGCCCGTGGTGACCTCGACGACGAGCCCATCGCCCGCGTCACCGCGCACCCGGACGACGGTTTGCCGCCCTGGCGCGTGCTTCAGCGCGTTGGTGAGTCCTTCTTGGACGACCCGGTAGGCGGCCAGCTGGGCCAGGCCGGAAATGTCGCTCGCCGGGTACTCTTCGATGAACTCCACCGGCTGCCCGGTCGCCCTGGTCTGGTCCACGAGGTCACCGAGCCTGCCGATCGCGGGTTCCTTGGAGCCGGGCCGGAAGTCGTTCTCGGGCGTGAGCACGTCGAGGAGCCCGCGCAGGTCCGTGATGGCGCGGCGGCCGGTGGTGCCGATCGCACGCAGTCCGGTGAGGAGCCGCTCGCGGTCGTCGGCCGGCAGGTACTGGGCGGCGTCCGACTGCATCACCATCGCGGTCACGTGGTGGGTGACGACGTCGTGCAGTTCCCGGGCGAGGCGTTCGCGTTCGGCGCGCAACTCACCTTCGACGCGTTCGTCGTTGCGCCGGTCCTGCTCGCGCATGCGGCTGCGTGACCACGCGCCGAGCAGCCAGAAACCGGCGGGCAGCACGAAGAACAACACGAAGTCCTTCGCCGGGAACGGTGATCCGGCGTGGATCAGCCAGGCGCACGTGCCGACGTAGCCGGCGACCCACAGCGGCACCGAGACCACGCGGAACGTGGCCTGGAGCGTTCCGGCGCTGTAGAGCGCGATGTACAGGCCGACCGACGCGAGGGTCGGCCGGTACCCGGAGGCCTGGTAGACGAAGAACGCCGACGAGGTGAGGGCCAGGCACCAGCCGGGAGCGCGGCTGCGCACCGCCAGCGGGAGCGCCTGCGCGAGGACCAGGCCGGCCGCCAGCACGTCGAACGGACGCTGTTCCACCGGCCACCCCAGGGCCGTGCCCTTGTCGGCGACGCCGGGGAGGAAGGACAGGATCGTGACGACCGCGGCGATCCCGCCGTCCTTGACCGTGGTCGGGAGCGCGCGGTACCGAGCCACGGCCGCCCGCAGGAACGGAGTCATGCCACGTCCGGGACGGCGCGGAGCAACACGCGGGCGATCGACGCATCCAGCCACGCCACCGCGCGGACGACCGGGACGAGGGTCAGCAGCATCACGGCGCCGACGGCGAAGTCGAACCAGGGACTGGCGAAGGAGCCTCGGCCGAGCAGCAGGTCGCCGACGGAGGACCCCTCGATCGACAGCGACCGGAGGTGCACCGGAGAAGCCAGTCCGACCAGCGCGCCCGTCCACCAGGTGAGGGCGACGCCAAAGGCCAGCAGGGCGGGGATGGACCGCACCACGGCGTAGGCGAAGTCCAGCCAGCACTGGGGATCGGCGAGAGGAGCCGACCATCGCCGCAGTGTCCCGGCGTCCGCGGGTGCCGGCCGGTAGCCGGGTCCCGGAAGGCTCCGGCCCAGCACCGGCTCGACGCGCTTGCGTTCGAACGCGGCGAGACGGCGGCACGCGTACAGCGTCGCCGCGAGGATCGGCACGACGACCGCACCGAGCGAAATCCCGGTCACCGCAACGGTGAAAGCGACCAGCGAAAGCGGTGCGCCCAGCAGCAGATACCGGGAGTCCAGGAAAAGCTGACGCAGGTGCCGTCCCAGGAAATCCCGGTCGGCGCGTCGGTCGGTCAAAGTCATGCAGTCGATCCTAAAGACGTGCGGGAGAGCCGAAGTCCCTCGCGAGAGGGAACGGCCGCGGCACGAAGCTACGGTACGCACGCATCCGCGATCCGGTCCGGGGTCGGTATCCATCGGCGCACAAGGTGCCCTTCGGGAAGCAGCCGGAACCGGCATCCCCCGCGAGAGCCAAAGAGCGTCGCACCGCCGGGTGACTGCCGCGCTTCGCCGAATTCCTAGCTTGGTCACAGCAAAGCCCGACCAGCCCGAGGAGAGAATCGTGAAGAACCGTGTTGTGGCCGTGACTTCGGCCGCGCTGCTGTCCCTGACCGCACTGACCGCGTGCGGCGAGGTTGCGGTCTCGTCGAAGACGCAGCCTTCGGTCGTCAAGACCGCCGACCTGAGCCCGTGCCACGTCCCGGAAATGCCGACGGCGCGCTGCGGCACGATAGAGGTCCCCCTCGACCGCGCGCACCCCGACGCCGGCACGACGCCGATCGGCTTCGCTCTCGTGCCGCACACGGACCAGTCGGGCCCGGCCGTGGGCACGGTCGTCACCAATCCCGGTGGCCCGGGTACCGGCGCCATCGACCTGACCGGCCACTACTACGCCGACGGGCTGAAGCCGATCCTGGCGAAGCGGGATCTCCTGCTCGTCGACCCGCGGGGTGTCGGCCGGTCCGGGGCCATCCGGTGCCCGGCGCTCGAGGACCTCACCCGGATCTTCCAGGACGTCGACCACCAGCGCGCGGCCATCGGCGAATGTGGCCGGCAGCTCGGCGCGAAGGCCGCCTACTACGGCACGGCCGCCGCGGCCGACGACTTCGAGGACGTCCGCGCCGCGCTCGGGATCGATCGCCTCGACCTGCTGGGCGACTCGTACGGCACGTACCTGATGACGACGTTCGTCGCCCGCCACCCGGAGCACGTCGACTCCGTAGTGCTGTCCGGCGCGTTCCCGGTCAACACCTCCAACGACCCGTCCGGCGCGGTCGCGATCGACGCGGTGCGGCGCGGGGTGGGACTCGTGTGCGAGCGCACGGGCTCGTGCTCGGGTGACGTCGTGCTGCGCGACCTGGGTGAGCTGGCGACCCAACTCCGTAAGAAGGCCGTCAGCATGGACGTCGACTACCAGGGCAAGACCCACGACGTCGTCCTCGACGAATGGCAGCTCGCCGGCACGGTGGGCAAGATCTACTCCGGCGCCGCCGACGTCGAAACCAAGGTGGCCCTGGCGAAAGCCGTCGCCGCCGCGCACGCCGGCGACCTCAACCCGGTGCAGGACCTGGTGCGCGCGCACCTGGTCTCGAAGGCCGACACGTACGCCCTCGGCGAGAGCATGGTCTCCGAAGCCATGAGCTGGGCCACCACCTGCCACGACTACCAGCACGACTTCAAGCTCACGGACGACGTCGCGATCAGGAAGGCCGACTTCGGCAAGGCGGTGGCGGGCGCCGACAAGGCCGCGTTCGCGCCCTTCTCGCCGCAGGCCTGGCTGACCCGGGACGACTACGACGCCGGCCTGTGCCTCGACTGGCCCGCCGACCCGACGGCGGGCGCCCCCGTCGCCCCGGGCACGCGGCTCGCCGACGTGCCGGTCCTGGTGCTCGCGGGTGACCTCGACGCCAACACCAGCAGCGTGTCCGGCCGCGAGACGGCCGCCCAGTTCCCCCGGGCGAAGTTCGTCGAGGTGAAGGACGCCGGCCACACCGCCACCCTCGCCCCGGAAGGCGCGAAGCTCGAAATGGACTTCATCACGCAGAACGACCTGTGAGACCGCAAGGCTAGTTGGCCGGGTGGTTCAGGCCCGTGGCGAGCAGGTCGAACGCCTGGCGGACGAGGTCCGACGCCGGTGTTTCCGGATGGATCTCCCGCCAGGCGCCGACGGTGGTCCGGACCGCGCACAGCGAGATCGACGCGACGAGGTGGGGACGCGGGTCGAGGCGGGGATCCACCCCCAGCCGCCGCGCGAGGAGCCCGGCCAGTTCGTCCAGGCGGCTGGTGCTGCGTCCGAGGCAAGCGGCCATGAGCGCGGGGGTGGCGGCGAGCAGGTCCTCCATGCTCCGGTGCCGGTTCCTCTTGCTCGGTTCTTCGCCGGTTTCGTAGGCCCGCAGGACTTCGGCCGAGGCGTTCCGGATGGCCGTGACGAGGGGTTCCGCGGCCGGGCGCGCGGCCAGGGCCGTCATGACCTCCGTGAGCTGCTGGTCGAGCGGCGCGAGGGCGACGTCCTCCTTGGACGTGAAGTACCGGAAGAACGTCCTGGGCGAGATGTTCACGGCGGCCGCGATCTCGTCGACGGTCGTCGAGTCGTAGCCCCGCTCGCGGAACAGCTCGTACGCCGTGTCGACCAGAGCGTCCCTGGTCTGCTGCTTCTTCCGCTCACGCAGGCCCGGACCGGTCATCCGGCCAGCATACGGGCCGCGTCGGCCACTGCCACTAGGCAGATGGTGCCAAATGGCAGCTTGTGACAAATGTCGTGCCATGCCACCATGGGGACATGGTCAAAGCCCCTTCGTCGTCATCGCCGTGGTGGACGATCCACCGCCAGTGGGTCCGCCTGGACAAGGCCCTGTTCTCGGCCACCCGCGGCCGGGTCGGCGCCACGTACTTCGGCGCCCCGGTCCTGCTGCTGGACCACGTCGGCCGGAGAACGGGACAGGCGCGGACCAACCCGCTGATCTACCTCGACGACGCGCCGAACCTCGTCGTCGTCGCGTCCAAGGGCGGCACCGACGCGCACCCGCACTGGTTCCACAACCTCATGGCGATGGACAGCACCGAGGTCGAACTGCCGGGCGGCGTGCGCCGCCGGGTCCGCCCGCGGGTCGCGGACGGGACGGAACGAGAGGCGCTGTGGTCGCGTCTGGTCCGGGTGTACCGGCCGTACGCGACCTACGCGGAACGCACCGCACGGCGGATTCCGGTGGTCGTGCTCGAACCCGCGTAAGGCGCTTGCCTTTAGCGCACCGGACTTGCCCTAAGGGGCCGGATCGAGCCGAGACGCGGGCGTCGCCCGCCCGCCGGACCGCACAATGCGCTCGTGGACGTGCTTCGCCGGCCTCTTCGGGAGATCGGGTCGCCGCGCCGGTAGCCGAATTCCCGCTTTATTCTTTGCCGACGACGAATCTCGGTTACCCGGAGGTCAGTAGTCCGCCTTGACAGTAACCATCGGGTCGCATTTAGCGTGAATTCGTGAAGAAGACCATGACAAGAATTCCCTCGCGTCTCTTTCTGGTACCAGTGCTTGCCCTGGTCGCGACGGCCGTGCTTTCGGCCGGTTCCGCGGCGTCGGGCGGTTCCCTGACCCAGGGGAACTACCGCGTCGCCGACACGCGGATCCAGGCCCGGCTGGACCTGAACGCGGGGCAGACACCGGAAAACCTCGTGGTGGAACCGGACGGCGGCACCGACGTCAGTTTCGCCAAGAGCCGCCAGGTCGCGCACGTCGCGAAGGACGGTTCGGTGCGGGTGCTGGCCACCCTGCCCCGGCCCGCCGGCGGTGACCACGCCCCGGGCACGGGGTTCCCGGCCACCACCGGCATCGCGCGGACCGCGGACGGCACGCTGTACGTCGCCTACAACGCCGGTGACGCGGGGCTCACCGGACTGTGGCGGCTGCGTCCGGGCCGCCCGGCGGAACGCATCGTCGCGCTGGCGGCCGACAGCCTGCCCAACGGACTCGTCGTCGATGACCGAAGTGGACAGGTCTACATCAGCGACTCGAAGCTCGAAACCGTGTGGCGCGCGCCGCTGGCGGGCGGGACGGCACAGAAGTGGGTGACGGACCCGCTCCTCGCGCCGGTGTCGACCTTCGGGGCCAACGGCCTGAAGCTCCACAATGGAGCGCTGTGGGTGTCGAACTTCGACCAGGGCCTGATCCTGCGCGTCCCGGTCACCTCGCGCGGTACCGCGGGTGCTCCGGCGGTCCGGGCGCGCGACCTGCCCGGTGTCGACGACTTCGCGTTCACCGGCGTCGGCGACGAGCTGCTGGCCACGCTCAACCCGGCCAACCAGGTGGACCTGGTCCGCGAGGACGGGTTCCACACGGCGGTGCTCACGTCCGTCGACGGGCTGCAGAACCCCACGGCCATCGCGTTGCAGGGCAAGAACGTCCACGTGACCAGCGCCGCGTTCTTCACCAGCAAGGGCCCGAACATCCTGCTCGGCCGGCTCGTCCCCGGTACCGGAGGCACCTATGCGATCGGCACGGGTCTTTCGTCCCGGGAACGGGCCAACGCCGACGCGGCGATCGCCGTGTTCGACGGCCTGCTCAACCAGCACACGGTCCGCGCGACCGTCGAGCGCTACCTCGACGCGCGGTCGTTCGTCCAGCACAACCCGGACGGTCCCGACGGCCGTGACGCCGTCGTCACCACGCTCGAGCCGGTGGTGCGGCAGTTCCCGGACGCCTCGCTCGACATCACCAGGATCGTCGCGCAAGGCGACCTCGTGGTCACCCAGGGACTCTTCAAGCTGAGCCCCGGCGACCGCGGGACCGTCGAAGAAGACACCCTCCGCTTCGACGACGCCGGCCAGGTCGTCGAGCACTGGGACGTCAAGCAGGCGGTGGCCGAAACCAGCGCCAACGGACATCCCCAGGTGTAGCCGGAACCAGGAAATCCGACAGAAAGAAGACCATGAGACCGAAGTTGCTTGCCGCAGCCGTGGCGATCGCCGCGGTGACCGGGATGGCGTGCGCCAGCCCGCCGGATCCCGGTGTCTACGTCGCGCTGGGCGATTCGTACGCGGCGGGGGTCGGGACCCAAGCGGACAATGGCGACGCTTGTCAGCGAAGCCCGGAGTCGTACCCGGCTTTGTGGGAGCTGGCGCATTCCGCGACGGGATTCACCTCGGTCGCGTGCACCGGGGCCACGACCGCCGACGTGCTCGACAACCAGATCGGCGCGGTGACGTCCGCGACCACCCTGGTCACCGTGACCGTGGGAGGTGACGACGCGGGCTTCACCACCGTCATGACGGTCTGCGTGCTGCAGGGAACGGCGGCCTGCCAGGCGGCCGTCGACCAGGCGGTGACCTTCATCTCCGAGAGCCTGCCGTCACGGCTGGCCGACCTCTACGCCGCGATCCGGGCGGCGGCCCCGGCGGCGAAGGTCGTGGTGCTGGGATACCCCCGGTTGTTCGAGACGGCCGATCCGTGCGCCGGTGCACCGGATCGTGATTCGCGGGTGGCGTTGAACCGCGGAGCCGACGCGCTCGACGCAGTGACGGCCGAAGCGGCGAGCCGCGCCGGCTTCACCTTCGCCGACGTGCGGGACGAGTTCGCCGGGCACGGGATCTGCACGACCGGCACGCCGTGGATTCAGGGCGTCGTGAACCCCCTGTCGAACTCGTTCCACCCGCTGGCGGACGGATACTCGCAGGGGTACCTGCCGGTGCTGAACGCCGTCGCGGAGGAAGCGTGATGACCAGGTGAAGCGAGAGTCTGCGTCCGTCTGGGCGGTCATGACCGGCGTGCGGCTGCTGCTCGGGTTGCCGCGGCCGGTGCAGCGGGCGATCGCCGGCCGGCCGGTCGAAGTCGACGGGCGCAGGCTCGCGCTCTCCGCGCAGGTGCTCACGCGGGTGGCGAGGTGGGCCCCGTTCGACGAACCCCATCGCGGCGGCAGCATCGGCAAGGTGCGCCGGGAGCTGGACCGAGCGGGGGTGCTCGCCGGGGCGACGGCCGGAGCGGACGTCGCAACCCGTGACGTGGTCGTTCCCGGGCCCGGCGGTCCGCTCCGGGCCAGGATCTACGAGCCCGGTGGGTGCACGGCCCCGGCGCCGTCGCTGGTGTACTTCCACGGCGGGGGTTTCGTGCTCGGGAGCGTCGACACCCACGACGGAGCCTGCCGCGTCCTGGCCAAGGAGTCCGGGGTTCAGGTCATCTCCGTGAACTACCGGCTGGCTCCCGAGCACCCGTTCCCCGCCGCGCCGCAGGATGCCGTCGCGGCCTTCCGGCACATCGCCGAGCACGCCGACGAGTTCGGCGTGGACCGGGCCCGGCTCGCGGTCGGAGGTGACAGCAGCGGTGCCAACCTCGCGGCCGTGGTCAGCCACGCCGCGACCCGGGGTGAAGGTCCGCTCCCCGCCTTCACACTGCTGATCGCGCCGGCCACCGACGCGCTCGGCGGGTCGGCGTCGCACCGGAAGTTCGCCTCGGGCTTCCGGCTCGACCGGGACGAGTGGCAGTGGTACCGCACCAGGTACCTCACCGACCCCGCGGACTACACCGATCCCCGGGCGTCGGTGCTCCACGACGACAGCGTGGGCGGCCTGCCGCCGACGTACATCGCGACCTGCGGGTTCGACCTCCTCCGTGACGAAGGCGAGGCCTACGCGCAGAAACTCGAGGACGCCGGGGTGGCGGTGGTCTTCCGGTGCCACGGCGGGCAGCTGCACGGCTACGTCAACCGCGCGGGCTTCGATCCCGACGCCCTGTCGGCGCTGGTCCACGACGCCGGAGTGCTTCGCGCCGGCCTGCGCCTGTCGCCGCCGGTCACGACCGAAACGGCGCGGCCTCGGCTTGCCGCGGACACGGGCCGCGGTAGTTTGTGACCTGTTTGGCGGCTTATCAGGCGTGACGCTCGTCGACGTGACGACCGGGCGGTACGTCGTCCCGGGACTCGTCGATGCTCACCAGACCTCGCGACGCCCCCGGGCCGCGCCACCGCCAACTGGTCCTGGCAGTAGTGCCGCACACCGGTAGGATGCTGCCATGACTCGACACCGGATGGTGGTCGTCCTGCTCGAGGACGTTCTGCCGCTCGATTACGCGATCCCGGTCCACGTCTTCGGCCGGGAGGCGTCGGAGGCCTACAACCTGGTGACCGTGACGGTCGGCGGGGGTGCGGTGCCGGTGGCCGGCGGGACCCAGGTGGTTCCGGACGGCGGGCTGGAGCTGCTGCGCCGGGCGGACACGATCGTCGTGCCGGGTTACGCCGACGCGGTGGATCGGGAGCTGCCCGGTTCGCTCGTGCGGGCGCTGGCGAGCGCGCACCGGCGGGGTGTCCGGATGGTGTCCATCTGCTCCGGCGCGTTCGCACTGGCGCGCGCCGGGGTGCTCGACGGGCTGACCGTGACGACCCACTGGTCGTTGTGCGCGGAGCTCGCCGAGCGGTTTCCCGCGGTCACGGTCGACCAGTCGGTGCTCGTGGCCGGCACCGGGTCGGTCCTCACCTCGGGTGGGGTCACCGCCGGGGTGGATCTGTGCCTGCACCTGCTGAACCTCGACCTGGGGGCGGCGGCCGCGCGGCACGTCGCGCGGCGGATTGTGATGGCACCGCGCCCGGCGGACGGGCAGCAGCAGTTCGTGGAGAAGACGGTCGTCCCGCCGGGTGACGACGTGATCGCCCGTGCTCAGCAGTGGATGCTCGTGTCGCTGGAGCAGAACCTGACGGTGAAGGACGTCGCCGGCCGGTTCGCCATGTCGGAACGGACGTTCCACCGGCGGTTCCGGGAGAAGATCGGCCTTCCGCCGTTGACCTGGCTGCGCGACCAGCGCATCGCCCGGGCCAAGGAGCTCCTGGAGAGCTCGGAGTTCTCCGTCGAGGACATCGCGCGCCGGGTCGGCTTCGGCACGGCGACCAACCTGAGGGTGCAGTTCCGGCGCGCGACGAACGTCTCGCCCCGCGAGCACCGGAAGTCGTTCACCTTCGACCGCGTCTGACGGACGCCGGGTTGGCGGGAACGTTGCGATAGTCGGCAGGACTGCCACTGTCTGCGGAGGCCCCCGGAGGCGAGACTCGGTGCGGTACCGATCCGACTTCAGGAGAGCGAACCCATGAACCAGCCGACCGTCGTCCTCGTCCACGGCGCCCTGACCGATGCCTCCGTGTGGCGCCGGGTTTCCGTGCGCCTGCAGGACGCGGGTCATCCCGTCATCGCGCCGTCCCTGCCCATGCGTGACTTCGACGGGGACGTCGCCTACCTCAAGCAGTTCCTGAGCACCCTCGACGGCCCGCTCGTGGTTGCCGCGCACTCCTACGCCGGGTCGGTGATCTCGGCTCCGGACGCGCTGACCGCCGACGTCCGGTCGCTGGTGTTCGTCACCGCGTTCCAGCAGGACGCGGGGGAGACGGCGGGCGCGCTGAACGGGAAGTTCCCGGGCAGCCTGCTCATCCCGGACAACCTGGTCGTGCGGGAGTACCCCGGCGGCGCGGAGATCTACCTCCGCCCGGACAAGTTCGGCGAGGTCTACGCCGGTGACGCCGGTGAGCGTGACCAGAAGATCCTCGCCGCCGCGCAGAAGCCGTTCAACCCGGTCACCCTGGAAGGCAGCTTCGCGAAGGCCGCCAGCTGGCACACGCTGCCCTCGTGGGCGGTGGTGTCCACTCAGGACAGTTCCATCCCCACCGAGGCCCAGCGGTGGATGGCCGAGCGGGCCGGGTCCACGGTCGTGGAGGTCGACTCCACCCACGCCGTCCCGCTGGTGCACCCCGGTGTGGTGGCCGACGCCATCCTCAGCGCCACGAACTGACAGCCGCTGATCGGCTCTTGCTTCCCGTCGGGAACCAAGAGCCGATCTCGCTCACGTTTGCGGAGGCCGGGATGCCGATCTACCGTCGGTTCGGTGAACCCAGTGCGTGAAGAGTCGTTCCGCATCGCGATCCCCGACGAGGAGCTGGCGGATCTGCGCCACCGGTTGCGCCGCACCCGCTGGCCCGATCCGATCGAGGGGGCCGGGTGGCGGTACGGCACCGATCCCGCGTACCTGCGCGAGCTCGTCGAGTACTGGGCCGAGGAGTTCGACTGGCGGCGGGAAGAGCGGTGGCTGAACGCGTACCCGCAGTTCCGGAGCGTGGCCGACGGGCTGCGTGTCCACTATGTACACCAGCGGGCTGCCGCCGACGGCGCCTTGCCGGTGCTGGTCCTGCACGGGTGGCCCGGCTCGTTCGTGCAGATGCTCGATCTGCTGCCGCTGCTCACCGACGCTTTCGACGTTGTTGTCGGATCACTGCCCGGCTTTGCGTTCTCGGAGGCGTCCGCGCAACCCGGGATGACCGAAACGCGCATGGCGCAGGTCTTCCACGACCTGATGACCCGGGTGCTCGGCTACGAGCGGTACGCGGTCCGGGGCAGTGACTTCGGCGCGAGCGTCGCGGAAGCGCTGGCGATCCGGTACCCGCGGGCCGTCGCCGGCATCCACCTCAGCGGGACGACGCCCCGTGCCGACAACCCGCCGGCCGACCCCGGTCCCGCGATCAGCCGGTACATCGACGACGTCGAGCGGTGGCGGGCCGCCGAGGTGGGCTACGGCGCGATCCAGGCCACGAAGCCGCAGACGCTGGCCGCGTCGCTCAACGACTCTCCCGCGGGGCTCGCGGCCTGGATCGTGGAGAAGTTCCGCCGGTGGAGCGACTGCGACGGTGACGTCGAACGCCGGTTCACCAAGGACCAGCTGCTGACGAACATCAGTGTCTACTGGTTCACGCAGACGATTGGTTCGTCGGTGCGGCTCTACGGCGAGTCCGACTACCGGCAGGACGCCGGGTGGAGCGTGCCCACCGCCCACCTCATGTCCTCGAAGGACATGTTCCCGACGCCGCGCGAGTGGGTCGAACGGTTCTCACGGGTCGATCGCTGGACCGCGGTCGAGCGGGGCGGGCACTTCTTGGAATGGGAAGAGCCCCGCCTGGTGGCGGAAGACATGCGGGCCTTCTTCCGGGACTTACGCTGAGCGCGGGTTGAGGAAGTATCGTTGACCCGGAGGGAAAGGAGATTTCCTGTGACGCAGCACAAGGGTGTCGTGATGACCGGCGAAGACGGGCCGGACGGCGTGAAGGCGTTCTACATCCTGATCGAGGCCAAGCCGGACAAGGTCGCCGAAGTGCGGCAGATGCTCGCCGACATCCTCGGGCACGTCGAGGGTGAGCCGGCGACCGGCCCCTGGTACGGGGTGCAGCACTCGCCGACCACCTTCGCGATCTTCGAGGTGTTCCCGGACATCGCCGGCCGGCAGGCGCACGTCGACGGCGGCGGGGGCGACATCTTCCGCGACCTCGAGCGGATGAACGACATCCTCGCGGCGCCGGCGCACGTCCAGAAGGTCGACGTCCTGCTGAGCAAGCAGGTCTTCACCGCCTAGGGGGCGGGTCTGGCCTCGATGCTTCCTTTCGGGAACCACCGGTCCTTGCGGGTAACCACCTCCTTGCCGCTACCTTGCCCCTCGATGGCGCCCGGGATCGAACGGGCAGCAATGACGAGGGGTGACGGACAATGGCTACTCGGGTGTCCACAGCCTCGACGCGACGCCGGCCGAGCGGACCAGGTGACCGGCGATGATCCCTGCCCGCGTCGCGCCCCTGGCGTCCGATCCGATCCGGCTCGCCGGACTGTCCGTTCTCCTGGCGGCGGAGCCGAAAGTGGCCGTCCTGCCGGCGGAACGCCACGACCACGCCGAGGTATTCGTCTACGCCACCGGGCGGGCGGACCACCGGACGCTCGATTCGTTGCGCGCTCGCCCGGATCGGCTGAGCGCGCCGGTGGTGCTGGTCGCCGGGACGTACTTCGGCAAGAACCTCAAGGACCTCACCGCGTGTGGTGTGGTCACCGTCCTGCCGCACGAGGCCGTCGGCTCGCTCGGCGACGTGGTTCTGGCGGCCCGGACCGGCCGTGCGGTTTCCCTGGACCCGTACGACGTACTCGCCGGGTCCAGCACCTCCCTGAGCTTCGATTCGCGGGAGATCGAGATCGCGCGGTTGCTCGCCGAGGGCAAGACCACCGGCTCGATCTCCGCCGAGCTGCGGTACTCGGAGCGCACGGTCAAGCACCAGATCCAGAACATGACGACCAGGCTGGGACTGCGCAACCGGTACCAGCTGGTGGCTTCCCTGGTGCGCTCGGGAGTCATCTGAACGGAGGCAAGGAAATCGGCGATGTTTACCTCCGGGGGAATTGGTTCGGCGCGGCGGCTGCCGCAGACTCGAAGCATGACCAGTTACCAGATCCACACCGCAGACACCGCCGCCGACGCCGCGAAGGAGCCGCTCGAGGTTCTCGAGGGCGCATTCGGGTTCGTGCCCGCCGGGGCCGGTCTCATGGCGAATTCACCCGCGCTGATCAACACCTTCTTCTCCGCCTTCGGCCACTTCCGGGGCGGCGGCACCTTCGGGCCGGACGAGCGCCAGGTCCTGCTGCTGTCCAACGCCGTCGCCAACCGCAGCGAGTGGGCCGTCGCGTTCCACACGCTCGAGTCCCTTCAGGACGGTGTCGAACCGGCCGTGGTGGAAGCGATCCGCCAGGGCAAGGTGCCGGAGAACCCGCGGATGGCGGCACTGTCCACGTTCACCCAGTCCCTGATCGAGAAGGGGGGCCACGTCGAAGACGCGGCGGTGATCGCGTTCAAGGCGGCGGGTTTCACCGAAGAGCAGGTGTTCGAGGTGATCACCGCGGTGGCGATCTCGGCGATGACGAACTACACGGCCAACCTCGCCTGGCCCCCGCTGGAGGACGCGGTGGCGCCGCACGCCTGGAAGGCGGGCTCCTTGGCGAGCGCCTGACGGGTTCCCTGGCTCGCACACCGGCGCGGTGCCCGGCGGCCAGAGCCAGCCGGCTCCGGCCGCCGTGTCGGTCCGCCACCTGAGTTTCGTCGAGATGGGACGGGCGAACTCCCCTGAATATCCGGAGTCCGCGGGTGTCACGTCGAACGCGGCGGGGGGCAAGCCCGACTGGATCAGCTGAGGTCGAACCGGTTGTCGAACAGGTTCACGCTCAGCCGCAGCGCCCCTTCGCTGAGCTGCCATCCGTGGACCGTGTTCACGCGCACGCCCTTGCGGTGGAACGGTTCGGTGGCGGCGATCTCGCGGGCGTGGTCCAGGGAGCCGGCGCGGATGATCGCCGTGCCGCTGCCGTCCCACTCCTCGTCGCACCGGTTGGGGCCGGACAGGAAGAGCGTGCCGGTCCGCTCCTGGTCCCGCAGCCACAGGGCGTGGTCCCGCAGGTGCGGCCGCAGGTGGTCGATCGGCGACGCGACCGGCTCGGGGAACGCCATCCGGATCAGGTACAGCTGGACGTGCCGCAGGTCCGGGAGCAGATCCTCGAGGGTCCGGCCGTCGCCGTCCGGATCGAACGTCAGGTCATCCGTCATCGTCGTTCCCTTCGCCGAGGTCGAGCAGGTAGTGTGCGGTCCGTCGTGTCAGACCCAGTGCAGCGCGTCGTCGTGGTGTAGCCGCGGCAGCCGGGCGAACCACGGGTTCTCGCCGGGGTGCCCGATGTTGACGACCAGGATCGAGCGGAACCGCCCGTCCGGGAAGAACTCGGCGTCCAGACCGGCCGCGTCGAACCCGGCCATCGGCCCGGCCGCGAGCCCGACCGCGCGGATCGCGAGGATGAAGTACCCGGCTTGCAGGATCGCGTTGAACGTCCCGGTCTCGTCGCGCTTGGTCTCGTCCGCCGCGAACACGTCCTTCAGCTCCGGCTTGTAGGGCAGCAGCGCCGGGATGTGCTCGTGGAACCGCGTGTCCATCGCGAGCACGGCCACCGCGGGCGCGGACTCGGTCTTCGCCCGGTTCCCGTCGTTCATGTGGTTGACGAGCCGGTCCCGGCCCTCACCGGGGCGGACGAACAGGACGCGCAGGGGCTGGGTGTTGGCGGACGTCGGGGCCCACTTGGCGAGTTCCCAGATCTCCGACAGCTCCGCGTCGCTCACGGGCGTGTCCGCGAAGGTGTTCGCGGTCCGGGCGCCGGTGAACAGCGCGTGCCGGCCTTCCGGGTCCAGCGGCTTGAGGGCGGCGTTCATCGTGGATTCCTTTCGTGCGAAGGGTTTCAGGACAGGCCGACCGGGTGCGGTACGTCCTCGCGGACCGCGTGCAGCCCGGTCAGCGGGCCGTCGACCTGCATGAGCCGGCCCATCCTCAGCGGGCCGAGGTCCACCGGCGCGAAGCCGAAGTCCTCGGCCACCGCGCGGAAAGCGGACTTCGCGTCCGCGTCGTCACCGGCGTGGAAGAGCACCCGGTGGCCCGCCGGAGTGACCGGGTCGGCCGCGATGACCGGGCCGAAGAGGTTGTTGAACGCCTTGATCACGCGGGTGTCCGGCACCAGGGACGCGACCAGTTCGCTGCCGCCGACGTCCAGGACGTCGGGGACGGCGGCGGGCGGCGGGGCCGCCCACTGGTTGGTCGCGTCGATCAGGATCCGGCCCGGCCGCGACGGCAGCAGGTCCAGCGCCTCGCGGACCCGGCTCCACGTCACGGCCAGGACGACGAAATCGGCTTCGCCCGCGTCGGCGATGGTGCCGGCCGAGGCGCCGCGGCCGAGCCGTTCGACCAGTTCGGCGAGAGTGTCTGGCCCCCGGCTGTTGCTGAAGATCACGTCGTGGCCGGCCTTGAGCGGGTGACTGGCGATGGCCTGGGACAGCGTCCCGGCTCCGATCATCCCGAACTTCACGTCAGTACACCTCCGGCAGGAGGATGTCGGCGGGCGGGTTCTCCGGGACGTACTTGCCCGCGCGGGCACCCGCGTGGATCTCGTCTTTCGCAACGCCTTGCTCACGCGCCTCGACCAGCTTGTCCGGGTCGAAGAAGATGCCCGTGTAGTTCTCGGCGAACTCGCGCGAGGCCCACATCCACTCCGTGGAGGCGTGCCAGTCGCCGAACACGTCGACCTGGATCTCCACGCCGTTGCCTTCGGGATCCGCGTAGTACATCGACATGGTCATGCCGTGGTCGAGGCCCATGAACGGGAGGACGCCCTCGTCCTTGAGGCGCACGTAGTTGTCGAGCCACTCGTCGAATCCGGCGTACTCGAACGCGGTGTGGTGCAGCCCGGCGCTGGTCGGTTTGCCGACCGGCTTCTTCGTCTTCGGGTGCGCGATCAGCGCGATCCGGTGGTTGGCCTCGTCGTTGGTCAGCCAGGCGGCGCCGTCGCTGTAGTGCACCGGGGTCAGGCCGCAGACCAGCTCGTACCAGGACACCATTTTGTCGAGCTTGAGGGTGAGGAAGGTGGCGTGGTGCAGCTTCGGCGCGATGATGGGGCGGCGCTTGCGGGGGTTCGGCATCAGGCACGCACCTCTCGCTCGACGAAGGTCGTCGTCAGCTCGCCGATCCGGTCTATCTCGCTGTGCACCACGTCGCCCGGGGCGAGGAACCGGGGCGGGCGGCGGGCGATCCCGACACCGGACGGGGTGCCGGTGAAGACGAGGTCGCCGGGCAGCAGCGTGACGACGTCGGAGAGGTAAGCGACCAGCTGCGGGATGGTGAAGACGAGGTCGTCGGTGCGGCCGTCCTGCACCAGTTCGCCGTTCACCCGGCACCGCAGGCCGAGATCGTGCGGATCGCCCACCTCGTCGAGGTCGGCGACGACCGGCCCGATGGGGGAGAAGCCCGGGAACGACTTGCCCAGCCCGAGCTGCGGGGTCGACTCCGGCCGCAGCTGGACGTCGCGGTCGGAGATGTCCTGTCCCACGGTGAAGCCGGCGATCGCCTGCCACGCGTCGGCTTCGGCGATCCGGTGGCCGCCGGTGCCGATCACCACGACCAGCTCCACCTCCCAGTCCACCCGGGGCCCGGTGATCCCGACCTGCGCGACAGGGCCGGTGACGGAGCTCGGGAACTTGGTGAACACCATGGGGGTCTCCGGGACGGGCCAGCCGACCTCCGCCGCGTGCGTGCGGTAGTTGGTGCCGAGCGCGAACACCTGCCGCGGCGCGGGGACGGGGGCGCCCAGGTCGGCGACGTCGAGCGCGTCGGTGAACGCGTCGTCCCGTTGTTCCGCGGCCCACGCGGTCAGCTCCGGCCACCGGGCGTAGGCCTCACCCGGCTCCGGTGAGAACCGGCCGTCGCTCGCCTTGCCGACGTCGAGCACCCGCCCGTCACGGACGAGATGGAGCCGTCCCGAGACGTTCGCGATGTTCATGCTGCCTCCCTGTCCATCTGGTTAACGTGTTAACCAGAACCTACGCCGCAAGTTGTTAACGTGTCAACCAGATGGGTAGAGTGGCGGTCATGACCGAGGTGCGGTGGCTGGACGACCGGGAAGAGCAGGCCTGGCGCAGCCTGATGGCGATGCAGGAGGGGCTGGCGGAGTTCATCGACCGGCAGCTCCGCCACCGGTGTGGTCTGTCCCATGCGGACTACCAGGTGCTGGCCCACCTGTCGGAGGCCGCGGAGCCGCTGCGGGCGTTCGAACTGGGCCGGCTGCTGCGCTGGGAGAAGAGCCGCCTGTCCCAGCACCTGACCCGGATGGAGAAACGCGGCCTGGTGCGCCGCGAACGGTGCGAAACGGACCAGCGCGGCTGGAGCATCGCCATCACCGCCGAAGGCACCGAGCTGATCGAGGCGGCGGCACCCCAGCACGTCACGGACATCCGTGAGGTGGTTGTCGACCACCTCACGAAGGCCGAACTCGAAGCGCTGACCGCCATCGGCGACAAGGTCCGCGCACGACTGGCGGCGCAGGACCCGGAACGCTGAGGCCGGACCCGGCCCTGGCGTTCAAGTGCACTGTGGACGGTCCGAGGGGCGGCCCATGCCCATCAGTCCGTCGAAGGCACGACCAGGCCGGACTCGTAAGCCGCCACCACGGCCTGGGCCCGGCTGCTCAGCTCCAGCTTTCCCATGATCCTCTTGACGTGTGTCTTCACCGTCTCCGCGCTGAGGGTGAGCCGTTCCGCGATTTCGGTGTTGCTGAGCCCGTGGCCCACGAGGTGCAGCACCTCCGTCTCCCGGCTCGTCAACGCGGCCAGGTGGTCGCCCCGGTACTTCGACGGCTGGTGGTGCCGGGCGAAGGTTTCGATCAGGCGGCGCGTGATCCGGGGCGAGAGCAGGACGTCGCCGGCCGCGACGGAGTAGACGGCGGCGATGATCCGGTCCGCGGGCGTGTCCTTGAGCAGGAAGCCGGCGGCTCCCTCGCGCAGCGACGTGTAGACGTACTCCGAGACGTCGAAGGTGGTGAGGATGATGATCCGCGGTGGCCGCTCGTCGTCCCGGCCCAGGATCTGCCGGGTCGCGGAGATCCCGTCCAGGCCGGGCATCCGGACGTCCATGAGGATGACGTCCGGCCGGCTGGTGGTGGTCAGGGACACCGCGTCGACGCCGTTCGCCGCGTCGGCCACGACGTCGATCCCCGGTGCGGCGTTGAGCAGCGAGATGAGTCCCGCCCGGACCAGCGGCTGGTCGTCGGCGACCAGGACCCGGATCGTCATGCCCTCTCCTCGATCGGCAAGCACGCCACGACAGCGAAGCCACCGCCGGGCAGTGGTCCCGCTTCGAACGTACCGCCGTAGAGGTCGGTGCGCTCGCGCATCCCGTGGATGCCGTACGACGACGGTCCACTTTCGACTCGGGAACCCGCGCCGTCGTCCGCGATCCTGACGTCGAGGAAGCGGCCGCGGTAGGCGATCTCCACGCGTGCCGACGCCCGGCCCGCGTGCTTGATGACGTTGGTCAGCGACTCCTGCACGATCCGGTAGGCGGAGATCGCGACTCCGGGAGGCACGGGTCTCGGCCGGCCGGTCACCACCAGGTCGACGGAAAGGCCCGCCGCCCGCACACGCTCGACGAGCCCCTGGACCTCCTCGAGGCCCGGTTGCGGTGAGAGGCCGACCTGGTCGTCTTCGTCGTCGAGCCGCAGGACGTCCAGCAGCCGCCGCATCTCCAGCAGCGCTTCCCGGCTGGTCTCCTCGACGGTGGTGACGGCCGCCCGGGCCGTCGGCCGGTCGCTGTCGAACACGTAGCTCGCCAGTCCGGCCTGCAGCGAGATCACCGACATGTGGTGCGCGACGACGTCGTGCAGCTCCCGCGCGATCCGGACGCGTTCGTCGGCCGCGGCGCGGCGCGCGTTTTCCGCCTCGTACTGAACTCGTCGCACCCAGCGCTTGGTGCTTTCCCCGAGCACCCAGGCGCCGAGCAGCACCACGGTGGTTTCGATCAGCTTGGCCAGCGTCAGGTCGCCGGACGGGATCAGGAACGAAGGGACGAAGCAGAAAGCGGACAGCAGCCACATCGCCCCGGCGAGCACTGTGGAGCGCATGGCGCCGACGGTGAACAGCGCGAGCAGCAGGCCGAGGCCCGCGTTGGGCAGCTCCGCGGATTCCAGGACGGAGTACGCGGTCACCGCGCCCGCGATCAGCACCATGACGACGACCGGGGCGACCTGACGCAGGACCAATGGGGCGACCGTCAGGATCCCGAGCGCGTAGACGACCCATCCCGCGCCCGGGCGGGCGGCGACGTTGGCGACGGTGAGGGCCACGAGGGCCACCGTCATCAGGCCGTCGAGCAGGGGAGCGGGAAGCTGGGCGCGCACCCTGTCACGGTAGCCGTCTTCCCCGCGGCGGCGGCCGACTACCACCAGGGGGGTAGGGCCGGATACCCACTTCGGAGGACGCCCGGCCGCGAGAAGTTTCTTATTGTCGCGGTTGTCCACGAAACCGGGGAGGATTTCATGAACAGCACCTGCGCGACGTCCGTCGGCACGGCGGAAGGGGAGGCGCGTCAGCGCACCCTGGTCAGCTTGTTCACGAACAAGTGGTCGGCGCTGGCGATCGGGGAGCTGGAGGACGGTCCTCTCCGGTTCGGCGCGCTGCAGCGTCGGCTGCGGGGCGTGAGCCCGAAAGTGCTCACCCACACCCTGCGCAGACTCGAGGAGTTCGGGCTCGTGAACCGGGTCGTCTACCCGGACATCCCCCTCCGGGTCGAATACTCGCTGACCGAGATCGGACGCGGTGCCTCGGGACTGTTGCGAGACCTGCGGAACTGGGTCGACGAGAACATGGACGAGATGCTGCGCGCCTCGGACCGATGACGGCGATGTCCTCGGTGATCACGGCTTCGGCGGGCCGGACGTCTTGTCGATGTTCTGCTCCACCCAGTCGCGAACCGCGGCGAGGGGAACGGCGGCGCTCATCCCCAGCTCGCTCAGCGAGTACTCGACGTGCAACGGGACGGCCGGATAGACCACGCGGTCCAGGATCCCGTGTTCTTCCAGCCGGCGCAGGGTTTGCGTGAGCACCTTGGGGCTCACGCCCTGCAGCCGCCGCCGCAGCTCACCGAAGCGCAGGGGCCCGTCTTCGAGCGCGCCGATGGCCAGCGCGGACCACTTGTTCGCCAGGAGGTCCAGCATGGCCCGGCACGGGCACTGGGCTTCGTAGACGTCGTGGGTCCGGTGCCGCCCCGTCTCGCAAACACTGGTCATCAGCTCTCCTCGGTGTCGCCCCAAGGTACGGCGAAGGGCGTAGTTACCCGCAAGGGTCACGACTCTCCAAGAGAGAGTGACCACTGTGGACTCAGCCGGCCGGGTCGGCGGTTCATCCGCTGTGAAACAGGTAGCAAGGGGTCTTGCGGGTAACCACTCCCTGGCGCTTACAGTCGCGGCGGGGAACGACCGGAGGGGGAGCCGTGGGTGCGACGCATGCGGAAGTGGCCGTCGTGGGCGGGGGAATCATCGGCAGCTGCATTGCCTTCTCCCTCGCGAAAAAGGGTGTGGACGTCGTCGTGCTCGACCCGGCTCCCGGGGCGGGTGCCTCCGCGGGCAACGCGGGAATGCTGGTGCCCAGCCAATCCGTGCCGTTCGCGAACCCGGACACGGTCGGTGCGTGGCTCGGTGCGCTGGCGCGGCGGGACGGCGCCGTCAGCCTCCGCCGGCCACTGCCGCTGGACCTGGTGCCGTGGTTCGCGCACCTGATGGCCGAGGCGCGTCCCGGGCGGACGTCGCGCACCACCCGGCTGCTGTACCTCCTGGCCGCGAAAAGCCTGCGCCTCTACCGCGAACTGGCCGAGACGGACGGGATCGAGCTGCACCTGCGGTCGGCCGGTTCGCTGCGCGTCTACCGCAGCACGTCCGCACTCCGGCGGCAGTACCGGGTGTTGCGCACCCTGCGCGACCTCGGTGCCGAGTACGAAGTGCTGGGACCGCGGGCCCTGCGCGACGCCGAACCCGGCCTGCACCAAGCCTTCGCGGGTGCAGTCGCCTTTCCGGACGACCGCAGCCTCGATCCCGCGCGGACGACGCTGGCCATCGCCGACGCGGCCCGCGCGCACGGCGCGAGGTTCCGGGCCGAGACCGTGGTCGGCGCCCGGCGGAGGAACGGCCGGGTCGACGCGGTGAGCACCGACCTCGGCACGGTCTCGGCACGCTGGTTCGTCGTCGCGGCCGGCGCCGCGAGTGCGCGGGTCGGACGGTGGTTCGGGGCCCGGCTCCCGGTGCGGCCCGGCTACGGGCTGAGCCTCACCTACCCCACCGAAGGCCCGCTGCTGCGGCATTCGGTGATGCTGGAGGAAGACCACGTCGTGATCGGCTCCCGGGAACACTCGGTGCGGCTGACCACCGGGATGGAGTTCGGCGGCACCGCGCACGACGAGCCGGCGGCCGACGCCGTCCGGCGGCTCGACGCGGCCGTCCGGTCCGCGGTGCCGGCGCTGCCGGCGCGCGACACCGCCGCGGCCCCGTGGCGGGGTGCCCGCCCGATGACGCCGTCGGGGATCCCGTGCGTCGGCCGGATCGGCGAGAACGTCGTCGCGGCCACCGGCCACGGCACCTTGGGCATGACGCTCGGCCCGGTGACCGGCCGGCTGGTGAGTTCCCTCGTCGCACCTTGAGGCTTGGAGGAATCCGGTGAACGAACTGCACGAGCAGCTGGTGGTGGGCGACGCGCACAACGACCTGCTGGCCCTGGTCGCCCTGCGTGTCCCGGACCGCTGGGCGGCCTACTTCCGAGAGCACTGGTACCCGCAGCTGGCCGCGGGCGGGGTGAACGTCCAGGTGCTGCCGATCATGATCGACCACGGCTTCCGGCCGGAAGGCGTGCTGCGGCGCACGCTCCGGATGATCGAGGCCGCGCACCGGATCGCCGAGGAGAACGCCGATGTCGTCGCGTTGTGCCGATCGGGCTCCGACATCGACGCGGCGCTCGCCGCCGGCCGCATCGCGCTCGTGCTCGCGCTGGAGGGCTGCGCGCAGATCGACGAGGACGTCGCCCTCCTGCGGACCATGAGCAGGCTCGGTGTGCAAATGGTGTCGCTGACCCACTTCGGCCGCACCGCGCTGGCGGACGGATCGTCCGAACAGGACACCGGCAGCAGGCTGACCCGGGCCGGGGTGGCCGCGATCGCGGTGCTCGACGAGCTCGGCGTGCTCGTCGATGTCTCCCACCTCAACCCCGCGGGCGTCGCGCACGTCCTGGAGCTCACGGACCGGCCGGTCATCGCGAGCCACTCGGCGGCGTTCGCGTTGCGCCCGCACCACCGCAACCTGACCGACGAGCAGCTCCAGGCGATCGCCGCCACCGGCGGGGTGATCTGCCTGAACCTCTACGCCGGCTACCTGGCCGAGGGTGACGCCACGGTCGACGACGTCGTCGACCATCTTGTCCACATTGCCCACGTCACGGGCGAAGACCACGTCGGCATCGGCTCGGACTTCGTCGCGGACCTGTTCGCGGAGACGATCCCGGCCTGGGAACGCCCGCTCGTGATCGAGGGCACCGACGGCGAACGGCTGGTGCCGGGCCTGGCCGGTCCCGCCGGCCTGCCGCTGATCACCGAGAAGATGCTCCACAGTGGACTCTCGCCGTCCTTCATCGGAAAAGTCATGGGCGGCAACCTTCTTCGCCTGCTCACGGGCGACGCCCCCACCGGAAAGGAATGAACCGATGCTTTCTCCCGCTCAGCTCGACGAATACCGGACGCAGGGATTCCTCGTCCAGGAACGGGTCTTCGACGAAGTAGAGATCCGGCAGCTGAAGGACGAGGCCGCGCAGGAGTTCGCCACGGGCGGCGAGCGCGTCACGGTCGAGGCGGACACCGACGTCCCCCGCGGCGTCCACGGCTGTCACCTGCACACCGAAGCGTTCGGCCGGCTCGTCCGGTCACCCCGCCTGCTCCCGGTCGCCGAACAGCTGTTGGGGGACCAGGTGTACGTCCACCAGTTCAAGATCAACGCCAAGCGCGCCTTCAAGGGCGAAGTCTGGGAATGGCACCAGGACTACACGTTCTGGCACCACGAGGACGGCATGCCCGAGCCGCGTGCGCTGACCGCCGCGATCTTCCTCGACGAGGTGACCGAGTTCAACGGGCCGCTGACCTTCGTGCCCGGTGGGCACGGCAGCGGCGAGATCGACGCCGAGGTCGAGGGGGAGGGGTGGGCGAACACGCTGACCGCGAGCCTCAAGTACTCGATCGACATCGGCACCATGCGGAAGCTGATCGACCGCAACGGCCTGGCCGCCCCGAAGGGCCCGCGTGGTTCGGTGCTCTGGTTCGACGCCAACATCCCGCACGCGTCCGTGCCGAACATCTCGCCGTCCGACCGCGGCCTGGTGCTGATCACCTACAACGGCGTCCGCAACAAGATCGACCTCGCGCGCAGCACCCGGCCGGAATGGCTGGCGGCGCGTGACTTCACCCCGCTCGAGGCGTGATGCCGACCCCACTCGCGAACCGCACCGCCGTGGTGACGGGCGCGTCCTCCGGCATCGGCGCGGCCGTCGCCCGGGCGTTGTCGGCGGCGGGCGCCCGTGTCGCGTTGGTGGCCCGCAGCCCGGCCGCACTGGACGAGACCGCGGCGACCCTGCCAGGCGAGTCGTTGTGCCTGCCGGCCGACGTCTCCGACGACGCACAGGTGGCCGCCGCCGTCGATCGGGTCGAGGCGACCTGGGGCGTGCCGGACCTCGTCGTCACGTCGGCGGGCGTCTGCGACCCGGCGACCCTGGCCGAACTCACGCCCGGCTCGTGGCGGCACACGCTCGACGTCAACCTGTCCGGAACGTTCTACGTCGCGCGCGAAGCCGCCCTGCGCATGCGGCGGGCGGGCGTCCCCGGGGACATCGTCACGATCGGGTCCGAGCTGTCGGTGATCGGCATGGCCGGCTACACCGCCTACTGCGCCTCGAAAGCCGGTGTCCTGGGCCTCACCCGGGCCTTGGCGGCCGAGCTCGCGCCGGACGTCCGCGTGAACGCGGTCTGCCCGGGTCCGGTGGACACCCCGATGCTCGCCGCGGAGTTCGCGGCCGGCGGTGATCCCCGCGCGGCGTACGAGGAGACCCTCGCGCGAGTCCCCTTGAGACGGCTGGGGACCGCCGACGAGGTCGCGGCGGCGGTCCTGTACCTCGTCGCCCCGACCACCTATGCCACCGGCACCGCGCTCCACCTCGACGGCGGCACCACCAGCGTCTGAACCGGCACCCGGAGGAAGACCATGCGAACCGGCAAGATCGTGCACACCGTCGAGTCCCACACCGAGGGCATGCCCACGCGGGTGGTGGTCGGCGGCGTCGGGACGCTCCCCGGCGCGACCATGGCCGAGCGCCGCCGGTACGTCACCGAGCACCTCGGCGACCTGCGGAACCTGCTGGTGCGCGAACCCCGCGGCCACGCCGCGATGGTCGCGGCGATCCTGCAGCCGCCGACGGTGCCGGACGCCGACGCCGGCGTGCTCTACCTCGAACGGTCCGGCTGCCTGCCCCTGTGCGGCCACGGCTCGATCGGGGTCGCCACCGTGCTCGTCGAGACCGGCATGGTCGAGGTGACCGAGCCGGTGACGACGGTGCGGCTGGACACCCCGGCCGGCCTCGTGGCCGCCGAGGTCGCCGTCACCGGGGGTGTCGCCCGCTCGGTGACGATCGACAGCGTGCCGTCGTTCGTGCTGGAAGCCGGGCGGGAGGTGAAGGTCGCCGGGCTCGGCGCCGTGCGCTGCGACATCGTGTACGGCGGCAACTTCTTCGCCATCGCGGATCTTGCCGACCTCGGTATCCCGTTCGAACGTGGTGCGCGGCAACGGATCATCGACGCGGGAGTGTCCATCATGGACGAAATCAACGCCACGGGCGCGCCGGTGCACCCCGAAGATCCCGGTATCGCGGGCTGCGACCACGTCTACCTCGCCGCGCCGGGCGCGTCCCGCCACGCCATGGTCATCAGCCCCGGCTTCCTCGACCGGTCCCCGTGCGGGACCGGGACGGGAGCCCGGATGGCCCAGCTGCACGCCCGCGGGGAACTGGCGCTCGGGCAGGAGTTCCGCAACGAGTCGTTCCTGGGCACGCATTTCCTCGGCCGCCTGGTCGCCGAACGGACGATCGGCAAGTACCGCGCGGTCCTGCCCCGGATCACCGGCCGGGCCTGGCTGACCGGGACGGCGCAGTTCTTCCGCGATCCGGCGGACCCGTTCCCGGCCGGTTTCGAGCTCTGAACCCGTGGACCGGGTGTCCGGAACGCGGTTCCTGCTGGTGGCCGCGCTGGGGGGACTGAGCTTCCCCATGGTCAAGCTGGCGCTGGAAGGCCTGAGCCCCGCTCAGCTCGTGTTCGGCAGGCTGCTGCTCGGTGCGGTGGTCCTGCTGGCGCTCGCCGGGCTGCGCCGCACCGCGCTGCCGCGCTCCGGCCGGGTGTGGGGGCACCTGGTGGTGGCCGCGGCGCTGGGCAACGTACTGCCGTTCATGCTGTTGTCCTACGGCGAACGCACCACCGACGCCGGGCTCGCGGGGGTCCTGGTGGGCAGCACGCCGCTGCTCACCCTGGCGCTGGTCACGCTCGCGCGCGTCGAACCCGCCACCCGGCGCAAGGCGATCGGGCTGGTGATCGGCTTCCTCGGGCTCACGGTGGTGATCAACCCGTGGGACACGGTCTTCGGCTCCGTCGCCGGACAGCTCGCGTGCCTCGGCGCGGCCCTGTGCTACGCGGCGTACTTCTCCTACGTCCGCCGGTACCTGTGGCCCCTGGGACTCGCACCGGTGGCCCTGATCGCCGGGCAGCTGTGCGTGGCCGCGGTGCTCCAGGCGCCCGTGGCCCTGGTCCTGGGCGGGGCGGCGCCGAGCCTCACCGGCAGGGTCGCGATCGGCGTGGTGTGCCTCGGGCTGCTCTGCACCGGACTGGGGTACGTGCAGTTGTTCCGGCTCATCGGGGAGGTGGGGGCGACCACCGCGTCGGCGTGCAACTACCTCGAGCCGGTGTTCGCCGCCGTGATCAGCACGGTCCTGTTCGGCGAAGCGATCACGTGGACCATGCTCGCCGGCGGCCTGGTGCTGCTCGCGGGGGTGGCGTACGCGGAGGGCCGGATCCGCGTCCCCGGGGAGCCCCGGTGAGGGCGGCGCGCTGGTGGCGGGCGGCGGCCGACGACCTGCGCGTGATCCGCGAGCGCGACCCGTCGATCGCCTCGCGCACCGAAGCGCTGCTCCACCCCGCGCTGCCCGCGATCTGGACCTACCGGGTGGCGCACCGGCTGTACCGGTGTGGCCTGCGCCGGACGGCCCGGGCGGTGTCGAACGCCGCCCGGGTCCTGTCCGGGGGCGTCGAGATCCACCCCGGCGCGCGGATCGGCCGCGGCTTCTTCATCGACCACGGCGCCGGGGTCGTGATCGGGGAGACCGCGGTGATCGGCGACGACGTGACGCTCTTCCACCAGGTCACGCTCGGCTCGACCGGCTGGTGGCACGACCGCGCACGGCCCGCGGGTGCGCGGCGGCACCCGCGGATCGGCGACCGCGTGGTGCTCGGCGCGAACGCGACCGTGCTGGGCCCGATCACCGTCGGCCACGACAGCGTCATCGGCGCGCAGGCCCTGGTCGTCCACGACGTGCCCGACGGGGCCCGGGTCCTGGCGCCCGCCGCGGCACCTCGCCGCGCCACGAAGATCGTTGTCCATTTTCCCACCTGGTGACACGGAGGCAGTTGTGACAACCCGAACCCCGGCCGGCTCGTTCGCCGACCTGATCGGCGGCACCCCGCTCCTGCGGCTGGACTTCGGCCCGGAGGCCGTGGCGACGGTGTACGCCAAGCTCGAATCGGCCAACCCGCTGGCGAGCGTGAAGGACCGCACCGCGCTGTTCATGATCGAGGGCGCCGAACAGCGCGGTGAGCTGCGCCGCGGCACCGGCACCGTCGTGGAGGCGTCCTCCGGCAACACGGGGATCGCGCTGGCCGCCCTCTGCGCGGCACGCGGCTACGCGTGCGTCATCGTGCTGCCGGACGACGTGAGCGCCGAGCGGATCCAGCTGCTGCGGTCGTTCGGCGCGGAGGTCGTGCTGTCCCCGTACCAGGACGGCTACGCGGCCGCCGTCGCGCTGGCCGCGAAGATCCACCGCGAGCGGCCCGGTTCGTGGTACGTGTGCCAGCACGAGAACCCCGACAACGTGCGGGCCCACTACACGACCACCGGCCCGGAGATCTGGGCCGACCTGGACGGGAAGGTCGACCTGTGGGTGTGCGGCTACGGCACCGGCGGCACGCTCACCGGCACCGCCCACTACCTCAGGGAACGGAACCCCGCCGTCCGGGTGGTGGCGGTCGAACCCGACCGGTCCCCGTTGCTGAGCAGGGGTTTCGGCGGCCTCCACGACATCCCGGGCCTCAACGGCGGCTTCCTGACGTCCACCACCGACGTGAAGTGCGTGGACGAGGTCCTCACCGTCTCCGACGACGAAGCCCGCGCCGCGGCCCGGCTCCTCGCCCGCACCGCGGGCCTGCTGGTCGGCATCTCCTCCGGCGCGGCGGCCCACGCCTGCCGCGCCCTGGCCACCCGCCCCGAGCACGCGGGCAAGACCGTCGTCACGGTGTTCCCGGACAGCGGCGAGCGCTATCTGTCCACATTGGTCACGGACTGAACCGGGGCAAGGGCGCCTCGGCCGAAAGTACGAGAAGGCCGTCTTTCAGCCGGTGCCCGGGCGCGCGGCGCCTTAATTTCCCGGTATGACTACCGAGACGGTGCGGGAGAACCCGCCCAGCACGATCATCGCCGCGTTCTTCGGCTTCCTGGCTTCCACGGTCTCCGCCGTCGCCAGTGGGCTGCTCGTCCTGACTTCGCGCGCGGAGATCGAGGCGACGCTGCGCAAGTCCGATCCCGGGGCGGCCCAGGACCGGCTCGACCGGCTCACCCTGGTGGCGCAGGCCGTCCCGGTCGCCATCGCCCTGGTCATCGCGATCGTCTACCTGTGGCTGTCCTTCAAGCTCAAGGCGGGCCGCAACTGGGCCCGGGTGACGCTCACCGTGTTCACCCTGCTGCAGGCGGCTTCGCTGCTGACGACGGCGCCGTCCTGGGCGGGCTACCTCAGCTGTGGTGTGGCCGTCGTGGCGACGGTGTTCAGCTACCTGCCGCCGTCCAACCGGTACGTCGCCGGGGTCCGGCGCGCGGCCTGACCTCGACCGGCGGATCATGACGGTCATGCGCAGAGCGGGAACCCGGGCCCGGCGGGGCATGCTCGGTGCCGAGCTCGCCGCGCTGGGCGCGGCGGTCGTCGCCGATTTCGTGCTGGCGCTGCGGGTGCCGGGTGCGAACGGCGGCTGGGCCGCGCCGCTGACCGGGATCCTCGTCTCGAGCGGTACGGCGATCCCGGTGCTGGCCGTGCTGCGGCGGCGCTTCCCCCGTCACATCGGTGTGCTGGGGAGCGTCGTCGCCGCGTTGTCGGTGGTCACCACGGTCGTGGCGGTCGCCGGAACCGTCCGGGCGCAGCCGCCGATCGCCGAGGTCGTGGCCGCCGGACTGCTCACCGCGTCGGCCGGCCGGCGGCTGCCGCCGCGGCAGGCGGCCGCGCTCGCCCCGGCACTGGGCGTGGTGATGATCGCCGCGCCGCTGCTCCGGTACGACGTCGGGGCGCCGGGGACGCTGCTCGCGGTGGCCGCCGCGGCGTACTGGGGGGCCTGCGTCGGCGTCGGCCTCATCCTGCGGGCGGCCGACAAGCGGCAGCGGGACGCGCTGGACCGGGTCCGCGCCCAGGAACGCCTGCAGCTGGCCCGGGAACTGCACGACCTGGTGTCCCACCACGTCAGCGGGATCGTCGTCCGGGTGCAGGCCGCCCGCGCGATCACCGAGGCGGGCGCCGACGAGGGCAACCACGCCGCCGTCTACCGGGAGATCGAGGAGGCGGGCGGGGCGGCGCTGGACGCCGCCCGCAGCCTCGTCGGCATGCTGCGGGACACCGAGGACGTGCCGCCGCTTTCGGGGGCCGTTTTCGGCGATGCCGTGCGTGCGGCCACCGGTTCCGCGGCCCGCGTCGAAATCGCCGAAGAACTGGATCAGCTGCCGGTTCCCCCGCAGCTGGCCGCCACCGTCAACCGCGTCGTGACCGAGGCGCTGACCAACGTCCGCAGGCACGCGCCGTCGGCGACGGAGGTCTCGGTGTCCGCGCGCACCGAAGCCGACGACCTCGTGCTCGAAGTGCGCAACGACGGCGTCCCGGCGACCCCCCTCTCGTCGCCGGGCGGGTTCGGGATCATCGGGATGACGGAACGGATCGCCATGCTCGGCGGCAGCCTGACCGCGGCTCGCGAGCGAGGCTCGTCCTGGCGGGTCACCGCGCGCCTTCCGCTCGGTACCGAAGACGCCCCCTTCAGCACGTTGCCGCGGGGCATCTGATGACCATCCGGGTGCTCGTCGCCGACGACCAGGTGCTCGTGCGCACCGGCTTCCGGCTCGTCCTGGACGCCGCGCCGGACATCGAGGTCATCGCCGAGGCCGCGGACGGGGAGGCCGCGGTGCGGCTGGCGCGGCGGTTGCGGCCGGACGTCACGCTGATGGACATCCGGATGCCCAAAGTGGACGGTCTGCGCGCGACGGAGCTGCTGGCCGGGCCGTCGGTCGCGGACCCGCTGCGGGTCGTGGTGGTGACGACCTACGACGCCGACGAGAACGTCTACGCCGCTTTGGTCGGCGGCGCCTGCGGGTTCCTGCTGAAGGGCGCCGGCCCGCGGCAGCTGGTGGACGCGGTGCGCGCGGCCGCGAACGGCGAGGCGATGGTTTCGCCGTCGGTGACCGTGCGCCTGCTCGCCCGGTTCACCGAGCGGGCCCGACGGCGGGCGCAGCCCGTCGCCACGGTGCTGACCGACCGCGAGTCCGATGTGGTCCTCGCGGTCGCCCGTGGCCGCACCAACGCCGAGATCGGCGACGACCTCCGCGTCTCCCTGTCGACCGTGAAGACCCACCTGGCGAGCGTGCAGCGCAAGCTGGAGCTGCGGAACCGCACGGAGATCGCCGTCTGGGCGTGGCGGCAGGGACTGGTCAGCTGAATGGACTCCCTTGACCGGTGTGGAAAACTCACCAAATGCTGACGGATCGGCTGGGGATGGCGGGGCGCCGGGTCGTCCAGGCCGCGCTCGACTGGGCGCTCGCCGTCGGGGCGGGATTCCTCTGCGCGCTCGCGGCCGGCCTCGTCGTCATTCCGTTGCTGCAGTGGGGTTGGGTGCCACCGAAGGCGATCCTCTGGGCACCCGCGATCACGTTCCTCGTGGTCGCGTACGCCGGCGACGTCCTGATCCAGATCTGGGTCCCGTTGCGCCGCGGCGGCGTCACCCCGGGAATGCTGGTGATGGGCCTGCGCATCGAGACCCTGCGCGGCGGCCGGCCGAAGGGCCGCGCCTACCTGATCCGCTGGGTGCTGCTCACGGTCGACGGGTTGCTGCTGGGACTGGTCGCGGTGGTGAGCATCGTGGCGACCAAGCGACGTCAGCGGATCGGCGACCTGGTGGCCCGGACCCTGGTGGTCCGCGCCGACCCCGGCGGGCAGCCGGCCCGTGAGGAACCGCTCGAGGTGGCCGCCGCCTAGCGTGTCGGCCCGCGCGTGACCCGAATCCACGAGGAAGCCAACGCGAAACGCCGGGCCGGTCAGCGGGTCGGGTAACCGGTTGCGGCGACGCCGTCCGCGACGGCCGCCAGGGTGGTGGCGGGGTTGAGCGCGGTCACGACGTCGGCGGTCAGCGGTTGCCCGGCGTAGAGGTGCCGCACCGCGTCGAGGTCGACCGGCGTTTCGTAGTAGTCCTGCGCCCACTCCCGGAATGCCTCGGGTGTGCGTTCGGTCAGCAGGGCGAACAGCCAGTCGGCCCCGTCGTCGCCCTTGCCGGGGAAAGCGATGGTTCCGTGCCGCCAGGCGGTGTCGCTGTGCTCACGCCACAGGCACACCGTGACGTACGGCGTGCCGTACTCGTCGGAGAACGCCGGTTCCGCCACGCACTTCCGGAACACGTCGGGCACGTCGTCGAGAACGCCGGGCCACGGTTCCTCGTCGTTGGTGGCGTAGGGACTCATCGGCGACTCGTGGTCGAAACCGCGGATGTACGCTCCCGCGGCCGTGAACACGACGGAGTATTCGTTGCCCGCGCCGTCCCGCATGGACGCCAGCTCCTCACCGGGCGCCCAGGCGGTGTCGTAGAGGTGGTACCGATCGTCGCTGTCCGGGCTCAGCAGGACGTCCAACGCGGCCAGCGCACGGCACAGCGCGCGCAAGTCCGGGATCGCGGGCAGGCGCCGGGCGAGGTCGTACACGGTCACCCTTGGCATCCAAGCAGACCGCTCCGCTCATGCCTCTGTGCCCGCGCGTTCCAGCAGCTCGGCCGTCGCGTCCCACAGGCGCCGCTCTCGGTCGCGGTCGTTCGCGATTGGCTGGACCTCGGTCTGCTTGGTCTTCACCACGAACGCGCCGTCGCGGAGGTGGGCCCAGCGGTCGTCGAGGGCCAGCTCCGCCAGTAGCGGGCCCGAGCGCTGCGGTGTGGAGACGCCCGGGATGCGGCCCAGGGCGCGGCTCATCGCCTGCAACGCCGCGGGGGCGCCGCGGCCCAGCGCGGTGCCGGGCATCCAGCCCGGCTCGAACACCGACACGCCGACGCCCGGGCCGGCCCGGCGCTGCAACTCGTGGGCGTAGTAGAGGATCGCCAGCTTGGCGTTGGAGTAGGCGACACCGGAAGCGGTCATGCCGGGTGCCTGCGGGCCGGTGGCCGGGCGGGCCAGCTCGACGGGGTCGGCCCACTCGGCCTCGGGCACGTGGAGCAGCTTGCGCCAGACGTTGGCGTGGTAGGTGTTCGAGCCGACCAGCACGACCCGCGCCGGGGCGGTGAACGAGCCGAGCAGGTCGCCGATGAGCCGGGCGTGGGCGAGGTGGTTGACGGCGAAGGTCAGTTCGTAGCCGTCGGCCGAGGCCTGCCGGGTGTCGGCCGACATGGTGCCGGCGTTGGCGACGAGCGCGCGCAGCGGACGGACGGCCCCGTCGGCGACCAGCTTGCGTGCGGCGGCCGCGGCGGCGCGGACGTCGGCCAAGCTGGACAGATCGCAGCCGAGCTCCTGGACGCGGGCGCCGAGGGCGCGGGCGTCGCCGGCGACGGCGGTCAGGTCGTGGCCGGCCCGGCCGAGGAGCAGCAGGTCGGGTCGCCGCCCCTCCGGACGGGCGGCCATGGCCAGCACGGCGTGGCGGCCCAGGTTGCGGGTCGGGCCGGTGATGAGGACGGTTCCGGGGTCGGTCATGGCTCCAGCCTGCGAGGACGGCGGGGCCACAGCCAGCCGTCCGGTTTTCGTAGGACTGCCGGGACCAGGACGGCGGGGGACTTGCCCGGGTTTCTCGATCGTGTCCGGACCGGGCGGCGAAGATGCCGTGCGTGTCGACTTTCGCTGATGCCCTTGCCCCGCCCGCCCGGACCAAGGCGCAGAGTCCTGCCGTGACGACGCGTCCGCCGGTGACGCTGCAGGAAGCGCTGACCGATCCCGACCCGCTGATCCGCTACCAGGCCCGGCGGCAGCGGGCCTACGAGAGCGGCGAGCTGGTGCTCGACTCGGATCTGGTGACGCTGGAGCGCATGGTCGAGATCTGGCAGACCAACCGGGATCGCCAACGGGGGCACCGCCTGCGCGCGGCCGAGCTGCTCCGCGCGGCACCGCGAGCCGGCCGCAAGGGGTAGCGAAGATCACCGCCGGACGGTGTCCGGGACCGTCGTGGCCAGCAGCGCCAGCTTGTCCGCCTCGGTCCCCGGGGTGGCGTGGTAGGCGACCAGCATGATCCCTTCGGTCCCGCTGACCAGGAGCTTCTCGCGGTTCAGGGTGATCTCGCCGACCTGGGGGTGGTGGAAGGTGATCGCGGCGGCTCCGCGTGCGCGGACGTCGTGGCGGGCCCACAGGCGGCGGAAGAGCGGGCTGCTCAGCGCAAGCTCGCCGACGAGCTCGACGAACCGGGCGTCGTCGGTGTCGGTGCCCGCCGCCTCGCGCAGGTGCGCGACCAGCACCTCGGCCGCGCGCTCCCAGCCGGCGAACAGCGCCTGCTCGCCGGGGTCGAGCAGGACGTCCCGGAGCCGGTTGGCCCCGGGGACCAGGCAGGGGGACAGGGCGGTGGCCAGGGGATTGGCGGCCAGGACGTCCAGGTAGCGCCCTTCGATGAAGGCAGGCACCGGCAGCATCGCCAGGAACGCGGCCGTGCTGGGCGGCACGGTTTCCCGGCGCCGCCGTCGCGGCCGGCGAGGCGCGTTCCCGGCGAGGCCGAGCAGGTAGGCCGTCGCGTCGTCGTCCAGGCGGAGCACCCGGGCGAGGGAGCCCAGGACCTGCGCGGACGGGCTGCGGTCGCGGCCGCGTTCCAGCCGCAGGTAGTAGTCGGCGCTGATCCCGGCCAGCATCGCGACCTCCTCGCGCCGCAGGCCGGGCACCCGCCGCAGCCCCACCACGGGAACCCCCGCCTCTTCGGGGGTGACGAGTTCGCGGCGCGCCCGCAGGAACGCGCCCAGCTGGTTGCGGTCTTCGGCCATGAGCCCACGATAAGCCGAGGTCACCCGATGTGGGGGGTCCTGTCATCCCCCCGGCTGACGGGAGCTCTGGCACCACCGCTCCACCCGGCGGATCGTCGGGATCGAGATCAAGATGCGTCTCGGCGCACGGCACACTTCGAGGGGAAAGCACCCATGACCACGCAGCGCGTTCTCGTGACCGGCGGCTCGGGCTTCATCGCCGGGCACTGCATCCTCCGGCTCCTGGAGCAGGGGTACCGGGTTCGCACCACGGTGCGCTCGCTGCGGAAGGAGCAGGCCGTCCGCGCGGTGCTCACCGACGCCGGCATGGTGCACGGCGACGCGCTGAGCTTCGTGGCCGCCGACCTCACCGCCGACCGCGGCTGGGCCGAGGCGGCCGACGGCTGCGACTTCGTCCTCCACGTGGCGTCGCCGGTCCAGCCCGGCAAGGTCGCCAACGACGACGACGTCATCGTCCCCGCGCGCAACGGCACCCTCCGCGTCCTGCGCGCCGCCCGCGACGGCGGGGTCGGGCGCGTGGTGCTCACCTCGGCGTTCCACGCCGTCGGGTTCGGCCACCCGCACCTCGGCCGCGCGTTCACCGAGGACGACTGGTCCGTGCTCGACGGGCCCGGCGTGGACGCCTACGGCAAGAGCAAGATCCTCGCCGAGCGCGCCGCGTGGGACTTCGTCCGTGAGGAGGGCGGAGCCCTGGAGCTGACGACGGTCCTGCCCGTCGCCGTGATGGGCCCCGTGATGGGCCGGGAGGTGTCCGGCGCGAACCACATCGTGCAGCGCCTCCTCGACGGGAAGATCCCCGGCTACCCGGACATGTACGTCCCGATCGTCGACGTCCGCGACGTGGCGAGCGCGCACGTCCTGGCGATGACCGCCGACGGCGCCGCGGGCCAGCGGTTCCTGCTCGCCAGCAGCCCGTCGATGGCGATGAAGGAGATCGGCGCGCTGCTGAAGGAGAACCTCGGCGCGAGCGCGAAGAAGGTGCCGACCCGCACGATTCCGAACTTCGTCGTGCGGGCGGGCGCCGTGTTCTCGCCGGAGTTCCGGACCATCGCGGCCGAACTGGGCTTCGTCAAGGAGATCTCGCACGAGAAGGCCCGGTCGGTGCTGGGCTGGACGCCGCGAAAGTCGGCGGAAGCGGTGGTGGCCGCGGGCGAGAGCATGCTGCGCAAGTCGCTGGTCTCGGCCTGATCCCGTTGCTCGCCGAGCAGCCGCCGCGCCCAGACAGCGCCGGTGCTGTGTCCTGCTTTCGGTACAGCCGCGGCGTTTCTTCCCACACCGCCCTGGTCTGTTCGACCTCACCGGGCGCGGCGAGCGGATGGCCCAGGCCGTGGAGGATGTCGGCTTCTGCCTCGGTGTTATGCATCTCGCGGCACAGCTCGAGCGCGAGGTGTGGTGGCCGTCGTGGTGGCGCTCCGCTCAGTTCGGCAACGCGTTGAGACCTCCCGGGAACTCCGCTTTCTGCGTTGCCGTGGCGATGACCTCGTGCAGGCGCCGCCTTGATCAGCGCGGCGTACGCGACCAGGGTCGCACTGAACTCGGCGTGCGTCGGGGCCCGGATGTGGATGAACTGCTCTTCGTTGTCCCTACAGGGTTTTCTGGTTCGCGCCGACTGAACCCGGCCGGGGCCGGCGAAGGCCGAAGAACGAGCCGGCGAGGTCGGCGGTGTCGACCTCGTGGCTGGTCTTGCCGAGGATCCGGAGGTTGCGGGCCGGGCCGGGAACGGTGTGGCCGCCGCCGAGGATGGTGTACAGCGTCACCGGTGGTTTGCCGTCCTCGTGGTACTCCGAGCGCTCGACCGTGCCGCCCGGCTGGTGGCGCGTGGTGACCGGGGCGGCGGTGATGCCGTTGCGCTCGGCGAAGTGGCGGGCGGTCCGGGGTGCGGACCAGCTCGTGCCGCCGACCTTGAACAGCTGCCGCTTCCACCAGCTCATCGTGCCGCCGTCGTAGGAGACGATCGGGTCCTTCGTCCCGTGGATGAACAGCATCGGCAGCGGGGCCGGCGGCGTGTCCGTGGCGAAGAAGTTCTCCGGTGCGGGCATGGTCGCGCCGATCACGGCCCCGCCGGCGAGGAGCCCCGGTGCCTCGTGGGCGAGCCGCATGACGAACTGGCCGCCGTTGGAATAGCCGATCGCGAACACCCGCCGTGGGTCGATCCGGTTGCCGGCGGCGAGTTTGGTGATCATCGCCCGGGTGAACGCGAGGTCGTCCATTTCCTCGAGCCGGGCGGGAAACCGGCTTTCCCGGCGGGCGTCGTTCCAGTTCCCCCGGTAGCCGTCCGGGTAGACGACGACCGCGGTGCCGTCGGCGGCGAGCCGGTCGAAGGCCCCGCCGGTGAACGCCCGGTGCTTGTCGCCGGTCTGGCCCGATCCGTGGAAAACGAGGACGAGCGCGCGGGACGCGGCGTCTCCCGCGGGCTCGACGGTGGTGAAGGTGCGGGTCGTGCCGGCTACGTCGATGCTGTCGCGCGTGGTGGTGGGCATGAGGGTCCTTTCGGCCCGATCCGGATGAGCTATCCGTTTCACCGTAGCACAAGTGGATGACTCATCCGTTTATACTGCAGGCGTGACCACCACCCCGCTGCGCAAGGACGCCGCTCGCAACTGGGAGCGCATCGTCGAGACCGGCCGCCGCTACGTCGAGGAGGGCCGGCCGCTGCAGCTCAACGACGTGGCCCGGGCGGCGTCGATCGGGGTCGCCACGGTCTACCGGCACTTCCCCACGCCGGAGGCGCTGCTGGAAACGGTCGCCGCGCCCGCGTTGGAGGCGCTGGCGGAGCACGCCGAGCGGGCGCTGGCCGATCCCGACGCGTGGCCGGCGTTGCGCGGGTTCCTGGCCGCGGGGATCGAGGCGCAGCTGACCGACGCGTCCCTGCCGCCGGTGTTCGCCGCCCCGGCCGACGCGCTCACGAGCACCACCGAACTCAAGCAGCGGCTCACCGGCCGGTTCGGCCGGTTGCTGGACCGCGCGCACGCGGCGGGCTTGATCGACCCCGGGGTGTCCGAGCGGGACCTGATGTCCCTCATGTGCGGGCTCGCCTACGCCGTGAACGTCCAGCCCGGGCTCGGCGCCGCCGAGCGCGGCGCCACCGGCCGCCGTTACCTCGACCTCCTGCTGGCCGGACTGCGACGCTCCTGAGCACTCGGGCCCGAGTCCACAAAGGCCGGCCGCTGACGAAGATGCGACGTGTCGTGTTTCGGACGCCCCCGCCCTAGTGACGGATCACGGCACCGGCGCGAGCCTGGTGCGATGCACTGGAGATCACGTGTTCTGGTCCTGGCCTGCGCCGGCACCCTGGCCGCGGGCACGGCCGGAGTCGCGGACGCGGCCCCCGGCCCGCAAGCGGCACCCTCGTCCGCGGCTGTCGAACGTCATTCGGTCACCCTGCTCACCGGGGACGTCGTCCAGGTCGAACGGCAGCCCGGCGGCAAGCAGGCCGCCACCGTCCAGCCCGCGCCCGGCCGGGAGAACATCCGGTTCCACCAGCAGGAGGTCGACGGCCACCTGAGCGTCTTCCCCGAGGACGTCGCCCCGCGGCTGGGCTCGAAGCAGGTCGACCGGACCCTGTTCGACGTCACCGAGCTGATCGCCGAGGGGTACGCCGACGAGCAGTCGAAGACCCTCCCGCTGATCCTCACCTACCGCAAGGGCGCCGACCTCCGCGCCGCCGAGGCGGCCCCGAAGGCGGCCGAGCTGGGCGCGACCCTGACCAGCGTCAACGGCCGTTCCGCGCGGGCCAGCAAGGCCAACGCCACGGCGTTCTGGACGTCGTCGGCGAGCAGCGCGATCGAGCGGATCTCCCTGGACCGCAAGGTCCGCGCCTCCCTCGACCGGAGCGTCCCGCAGATCGGCGCCCCCGAGGCGTGGGCCGCGGGCTACGACGGCACCGGCACCACGGTCGCCGTGCTCGACACCGGCTACGACCCCACCCACCCCGACCTGGCCGGCCGCGTGAGCGAGGCGGTCAACTTCACGACCAGCCCCGACACCACCGACCACTTCGGCCACGGCACGCACGTCGCCTCGACGATCGCGGGCTCCGGCGCCGCCTCGGGCGGGCGGCTCAAGGGTGTCGCGCCCGGCGCGAAACTGCTCGTCGGCAAGGTGCTCGACGACGACGGCTTCGGCTACGAGTCCTGGGTCCTCGCCGGGATGGAGTGGGCGGCGCACTCCGGCGCCAAGGCGGTCAACATGAGCCTCGGCGGCGGTCCGACCGACGGCACCGACGAGCTCAGCCTCGGTCTCGAAGCGCTCAGCGCGCAGACCGGCACGCTCTTCGTGGTGGCCGGCGGCAACGACGGCGAACTGGGCGCCTACACGATCGGCTCGCCGGGCACCGCCGAAGCCGCGCTGACCGTCGGCGCCGTCGGCCGGGACGAGAGCCTGGCGCCGTTCTCCAGCCGCGGCCCGCGCCTGGGCGACAACGCCGTCAAGCCCGACATCACCGCGCCCGGCGTCGGCATCGTCGCCGCGCGCGCCGCGGGGACCGCCATGGGCGACCCCGTCGACGACCACTACACCGCCGCTTCCGGCACGTCGATGGCGACGCCGCACGTCGCGGGCGCGGTGGCGATCCTCGCCCAGCAGCACCCCGACTGGCCGGGCGCCCGGCTCAAGGACGCGCTGGCCAGCACGTCCCTGACCGCCACCGGGCTTTCGGTGTTCGAGCAGGGTGGCGGCCGGGTCGACGTGGCCCGCGCGGTGAAGCAGAAGGTGTTCGCCACCGGCACGCTCAACCTCGGCGCGGTCGAGGACGGCAAGGCACTGGTGTCCAAAGTGGTCACCTACACCAACGCCGGAACCACGCCGGTCTCGCTGAAGCTCGCCCTCGACGCGAAATCCCTCGGCGGTGTCCCCGCCGCCGACGGGATCAAGCTCGGCAAATCCACTGTGGACGTTCCGGCCGGTGGCCAGGCGAGCGTCACGATCACCGGCGACCCGGCGAAACTCGCGGCAGGCACCTACAGCGGGCGGCTCACCGCGACCGCGGACGGGGTGGTCGTGCACACCGCGCTCGGCGCGGACAAGACCGCGCCGAAGCGCAAGGTCACCATCACCGCCCTCGACCTGCAGGGCAAGCCGGCCCTCGTGCCGTGGCTGCTGATGTACGGCGAGGACTACCGCTTCGACGTGAACACCGCGATGGCGGGCAGCATGACCGCCGAGGTCGGCGCGGGCGTGTACTACCTGACCGCGCAGGTCAACGGCACCGACAACGGTCTGGCGGTCTACCAGGTCGTCCAGCCGGAGATCCGGGTCACCGGCGACACGACCGTCGTGCTGGACGCCCGCAAGGCGGTGAAGGTGCAGATCGAGACGCCGAAACCGTCGGAACAGGCCGGGATCTGGAGCTACTACACCTACCGGGAGCTCGGCCCGCGCAAGATCGCGAACTACGCCATGCAGTTCGACTACACCCGCGAACTCTGGGTCACCCCGACCCCGAAGGTGACGACCGGGGCCTTCGAGTTCGGCTCCCGCTGGTCGAGGATCGCGCCGCCGTTGACGGCGAACGTCCTGGGCGGCCGTGATCCGCTCACGACCCGCTACCTCGCCGGGTCGCCCAAGCTGGACGGCTGGCGGCTGCTGCAGGCCGTCTCCGCGGGTGCCGGCAAACCGGCGGACTTCAAGAAGGCGAACGTGCGGGGGAAGGTCGCGATCGTCGACCCGGACCCGGCGGACTACAACCGCGACGAGGTCTCCCGTGCCGCCGCGGACGCCGGGGCGGCGATGGTCTTCATCACCGTGCCGGACGGCTGGGGCACCGCCTCGGTGCCGTCGGTCAGCGCGGCACCGTACCTGACGATCCCGACCGTCCAGCTCGACCGGGACGACGGCGTGGCGCTCCTCGCCAAGATCAAGCGCTTCCCGACTTTCCTGACCCTGCAGGGGATCGCGGTCAGCCCGTACCTCTACGACGTGGTGCAGACCGAGCGCGACCGGATCCCGGAGAAGCCCGTCCACCGGGTCACCGCGGCGAACACCGCGACCGTCACCACGCACTACCGCCAGACCGGCAGTGGCGGTGAGGCCAAGGAACAGCGGTTCGCGTGGAAGCCGTGGCAGGACTTCGCCGTCAACGAGTACCAGCGGTACGTGACGACGCCCTCGACCCGGGAGGAGTACGTGAGTTCGGGGGACGTCCTGTGGCAGCACCGGGTCAAGCACGGCCTGGTCTGGGACGAGATGTCGCCGCTGGATGGCGGCATGACCTCGGCGCCGCGCACCTACACGGGCAAGGAAAACCTCACCGAGGACTGGTTCGCGCCGGTCGTCCGTCCGGCCATTCCGCGGGGTGTGCCCGGCATGGACTCGGCCCGGGAAGGCGACAACCTCCGGATCCGGATCCCGGAGTTCGTCGACAGCCAGACCGGGCACTACGGGTTCAACGAGGGTGACGACCAGGCCGCCCCGGCCACCACGTCGGCGAAGCTGTTCCGTGACGGCAAGCTCGTGTCGGAGCAGCCGTACGCGTTCGGCACCTTCCCGGCCGGTGCGGACCCGGCAACCTACCGGCTCGACCTGTCGGTGCGGCGCGACTCACCGGAGTGGCTGTTCGGTACCGGTACGCAGACGTCGTGGACGTTCCGCTCGGCCCGGTCGGCGGCGCCGGCGCTGCTTCCGTTGCTGCAGCTGGACTACGAGGTGGACGCCGACGCGGGCAACCGGCTCCCGGCCGGCCGCCGGGCCACGATCGGCCTGACCGCGCGGTTCCAGGACGGGATGGCCGCGCCGGACGTGCGGGCGGTGAAGGCCTGGGCGTCCTACGACGACGGCAAGACCTGGCGCGCGGTCGACGTCAAGCGCACCGGGAAGTCCTACACGGCCACGATCGACCACCCGTCGCTCGGGGCCACGAACAAGTACGTCGCGCTGCGGGTGCAGGCCACCGACGGCGCGGGTGACAGCGTCGACCAGACGGTGCTCCGGGCGTACGGGCTCAACTAGCGTCACGCACGGGCTCCGGGCGCCTCTCGCCGTCACGCGGCAGGAGGTGCCCGGGGCTCGGCTCGTCCAGCCAGCCGAGCTTGCTGGCCTGCCAGGCCAGCTGCATCCGGGTGCGGGCGTTGACCCGGCGCATCAGGTCCTGCAGGCGCCGCTGGACGGTCCGGTAGCTGACGTCGAGCTGGGTCGCGATCGACTTGTCGCTGACGCCGCCGATGAGCAGCGACAGCAGCCGCCGCTCGTCGGGGTCGAGGTGGCTCGCGGGCGCGGTGTCGCCGATCCGCAGCGGCGACGCGCGTTCCCAGTAGACCTCGAACAACGCGACCAGCGCCGACAGCAGGCTGCTCTCCCGGACGAGCGCGGCGGTGGGCTCGCCCGTGCTGTCGTGGCTGACCAGCGGGCACAGCGCCACCCGGCGGTCGGAGATGGCCAGGCGCACCGGCAGTTTCGAGATCGAGCGGGCGATCTCGCCGCCCTCGATGCCCTCCAGGACGTTGACGATCCGGCCGGGTTCCTCGAGCAGGCCGGTCTCGTAGATCACGCGGTACTGCACGCCGCGGGCCTGCGCCAGCGCCTCCTCGACGTTCTCCGACGCCGCCATCGCGACGTTGCCCTCCAGGCAGAACCACAGGGACTCTTCGCGGGCGCCGCGCTGGATGGCCAGCGCCTGCCGCCGGATCGCGTCCACCCCGGTGACGACCTCGACCAGCTGCGCGGAGTCCCGCCGCCGCGCGCTGCCGCGGTACTCCTCGGCGAGCTGGGTCACCGCGGCCCTGGCGGCCTCCAGCTTCTCCTGGCCGTGCACCAGCAGCGGGCCGAGCGAGACGTCCGGGGGCGCGGACGCGTAGTGCTCGTCGATCCGGTTGACGAGCCCCTTCGCCAGGAGGACCTCCAGGATCGGGTCCACCTCGCCGCGGCTCACGCCGAGCCGGCCCGCGATCTCGCCGGGCGCGGTCCGGTAGCCGCCGACGATCACGCGGTAGACCCGCTCTTCCTCGGGGGTCATGCCCAGCGCTTCCAGCACAGTGCCTCCTAGCCACGCGGCCGACGGGGTTCCCATCGGCGCTGACGGCTGGTGGACAACGTACAACGCGGGGGCAAACGGGTGAACGGGTCACCGCGCACCCCGCCGGCGGGCGGCCGGCGGGGTGCGCGGATCAGGGCCGGGTCAGAAGCCCATGCGGCAGCCCGACAGGACGATCTCCTGGCCCAGCAGCGTCACCACCCGGACCGCGTACTGCGCGAGCTGGCCGTTCGGGCCCGCGACCGTCTGGTTGGCGTAGACCGTCGCCACGCCCGGGATCCCGATGGTGACCGGCGCCGTGCCGATGACCTGGCCGTTGATCTTGCCGACCCGGGACGAGCCGGACATGCCCTGCTCGTTCGCGACGCAGCTCGTCTCGATGTCCGTGACGCTGATCAGCCCGCCGAGCAGGCTGGCCCCGGACACCGTCGCCGAGGCGTTCGTGCGTCCCGTGTCCACGTCGAGCGCGCACTGCGCGTGCAGGGCGTTCACGGACGCGAGACCCAGCACGTTCACCGACGCCGTGGTCTTGTCCGAGCTCGGCGGGCAGCCCGCCAGCGGCGTCTTCGCGACGGTGACCGGCCCGGACGCGCTGAGCGCCCACGCCTCCGCGTTGACGAACGTGACGACCTTGACCGTGGCCGTCCCGATCCCGCCGTCGTCGTCGGTCACCTTCACCGTGGCGGTGTGCGCGCCGACGCCGGTGTAGGCGTGCGACGCGGTGCAGGTGCCCGAACCCGCACCCTGGGCGACCGTCCCGGTGGCGGCGGGGCTGCCGTCACCGAAGTCGATCGTGCAGGTGTGCGTGTCGTGCTTCCCGGCGTCGGTGAACGGCGCCGTGAAGGTCACCGGGGTCCCGCGGGTGACGTTCGCCCCGGCGGCCGGCGCGGTGATCGTGACGACCGGTGCGACGTTGGCCAGCGTGAGCGTCGTGGTCTTGACGACGTCCGGGTGCAGGCCGTCGTTCGCGCTCAGGGTGAGCGTGAAGACGCCGTCGTCGTCACACGTGACCGTGGTGGACAGTGCGGCCGCGTTGCCGAACGAGCACGTCGTCCCACTGTCCACTCCGGACGCGGGGGCGATGCTCCAGTGCGTGGTCGATGGCGGGGGCGTGGGGGGGGGGGGGGGGCGGCGGGGTGGGGAGGGCGGCCCCCCCGCGCCCC